>NZ_RHUM01000010.1:0-110612 GCF_003937915.1 Erwinia sp. 198
GGTAGTTTTACCGTGGTCAACGTGGCCGATAGTACCAACGTTGACGTGCGGTTTGGAACGTTCAAATTTTTCTTTAGCCACGGCGATATTCCTTACTTTCTGTGCTCTCCCCTGTGGAAAGGAGAGCACGGGATCAATTGGTTAAACCCGATTATTTACCACGGGCTTCAATAACAGCCTGAGCGACGTTGTTTGGCGCGTCATCATACTTCAGGAATTCCATGGAGTAAGATGCACGGCCTTTGGTGATAGAACGCAGCTGTGTAGCATATCCGAACATTTCAGACAGCGGCACTTCAGCGTGGATCACAACGCCAGTCACGTTGGATTCCTGACCGCGCAGCGTACCACGACGACGGCTCAGGTCACCGATAACGTCACCAGTGTTCTCTTCAGGCGTTTCAACTTCAACCTTCATGATAGGCTCAAGCAGCACAGGCTGTGCTTTCTTAAAGCCATCTTTAAAGGCGATAGATGCCGCCAGTTTAAACGCCAGCTCAGAGGAGTCAACGTCATGGTAAGAACCGAAGTGCAGACGCACGCCCAGATCTACTACCGGGTAACCCGCCAGTGGGCCAGCTTTCAGCTGTTCCTGAATGCCTTTATCAACCGCAGGGATGTATTCGCCAGGAATTACACCACCTTTGATGTCGTTGATAAATTCGTAGCCTTTCGGGTTTGAACCCGGCTCCAGTGGGTACATGTCGATAACAACATGACCGTACTGACCGCGACCACCAGACTGCTTGGCGTGTTTACCTTCGACGTCGGTTACTTTAGAGCGAATCGCTTCGCGGTAAGCAACCTGAGGTTTACCGACGTTCGCTTCAACGTTGAATTCGCGCTTCATGCGGTCAACGATGATGTCGAGGTGCAGCTCACCCATACCGGCGATGATAGTCTGGTTAGACTCTTCATCAGTCCATACGCGGAATGATGGGTCTTCTTTAGCCAGACGGCCCAGAGCCAGACCCATTTTTTCCTGGTCAGCTTTGGTTTTCGGTTCTACAGCGATAGAGATTACCGGCTCAGGGAATTCCATGCGCTCCAGAATGATAACGTTATCCGGATCACACAGGGTGTCACCGGTAGTCACGTCTTTCAGACCGATAGCCGCAGCGATATCGCCTGCGCGAACTTCTTTGATCTCTTCACGCTTGTTAGCGTGCATCTGTACGATACGGCCCAGACGCTCGCGCTGAGATTTAACCGGGTTGTACACGGTGTCGCCAGAGTTAACGATACCAGAGTAAACGCGGAAGAATGTCAGGTTACCAACAAACGGGTCGGTAGCGATTTTAAACGCCAGCGCAGCAAACGGCTCGTTGTCGTCAGAGTGACGAACTGCCGGCGTATCTTTACCGTCGTCCAGAATACCGTTGATCGCTGTAACGTCAGTTGGTGACGGCAGATATTCGATCACGGCATCCAGCATCGCCTGAACACCTTTGTTCTTAAATGCAGAACCACAGGTAACCAGGATGATTTCGTTGTTCAGTACGCGCTTACGCAGAGAAGCTTTGATCTCTTCTTCGGTCAGCTCTTCGCCGCCAAAGAATTTTTCCATCAGCTCATCAGAGCCTTCAGCTGCGGCTTCAATCAGTTTCTGGCGCCATTCTTCAGCCAGTTCCTGCATATCAGCTGGGATCTCTTCGTAATCGAAGGTCACGCCTGCGTCTGCGTCGTTCCAGTTGATCGCTTTCATCTTGATCAGGTCAACAACGCCGGTGAAGTTCTCTTCTGCGCCGATAGCCAGCTGCAGAGGAACCGGAGTTGCGCCCAGACGTGCTTCAATCTGGCCAACTACTTTCAGGAAGTTAGCACCCATGCGGTCCATTTTGTTAACGAACGCGATGCGTGGAACTTTGTATTTGTTAGCCTGACGCCATACGGTTTCAGACTGTGGCTGAACACCACCAACTGCACAGTAAACCATTACTGCGCCGTCAAGAACACGCATGGAACGTTCTACTTCGATGGTGAAGTCAACGTGTCCTGGGGTGTCGATGATGTTAACGCGGTGCGGCTCGAACTGCTTAGCCATACCTGACCAGAAAGCGGTAGTCGCTGCGGAGGTAATGGTAATACCACGCTCCTGCTCCTGCGCCATCCAGTCCATTGTGGCTGCGCCATCATGAACTTCACCGATTTTATGGTTTACACCGGTGTAGAACAGAATACGTTCGGTAGTGGTTGTCTTACCGGCGTCGATGTGTGCACTGATACCGATGTTACGGTAGCGTGTAATGGGTGTTGTACGAGCCATTTGATTCCTCTGATTCTAGGACGTTCAAAGTTAAATCCCAGCGGGGTCAACTGAACGCCCGCTGGGTTAATAACAACTACTGAGCTGTTACCAGCGGTAGTGTGCGAACGCCTTGTTGGCTTCGGCCATACGGTGAACGTCTTCACGTTTCTTCACTGCGGTACCTTTGTTTTCCGCAGCATCAGAAAGTTCGTTCGCCAGGCGCAGAGCCATTGATTTATCACCGCGTTTACGAGCAGCTTCAACGATCCAACGCATTGCCAGAGCATTACGACGAACCGGACGGACTTCAACTGGTACCTGATAAGTAGAACCACCAACGCGACGGGATTTAACTTCCACGGTTGGGCGGACGTTGTCCAGGGCTACTTCGAATGCTTCCAGTTCGCCTTTACCAGCACGCTGAGCCAGGGTCTCAAGTGCAGTATAAACGATTGATTCAGCAGTAGATTTTTTACCATCTACCATCAGGATATTTACAAATTTGGCCAGCAGCTCTGATCCGAACTTAGGATCTGGCAGAATTTTACGCTGACCAATGACGCGACGACGTGGCATGGAAATACTCCGTTGTTAATTCAGGATTGTCCAAAACTCTACGAGTTTATTATGACATTTAAGATAAAACGTTTGGCCTTACTTAACGGAGAACCATTAAGCCTTTGGCTTCTTCACGCCGTACTTGGAGCGAGCCTGCTTACGGTCTTTAACACCTGAGCAGTCCAGCGCGCCACGAACGGTGTGGTAACGCACACCTGGCAAGTCTTTAACACGACCGCCACGGATCAGGATCACGGAGTGCTCCTGCAGGTTATGACCTTCACCGCCGATATAGGAGGTAACTTCAAAACCGTTAGTCAAACGCACACGGCAAACTTTACGCAGTGCGGAGTTTGGTTTTTTAGGGGTAGTGGTGTACACACGAGTACATACGCCACGTTTCTGCGGGCAAGCTTCCAGCGCAGGCACGTTGCTCTTTGCAACTTTGCGTGCGCGTGGTTTGCGAACCAGCTGGTTAACTGTTGCCATTAAATAGCTCCTGGAATTTGCTTTTGCTTCGTAAACACGTAATAAATCGCCTCGTCAGATAACGAGGACGCGGAATTTTAGGGCTGAGCAGAAAAGGTGTCAAGAAATAACCAGGATATCGTACTCACCAGGTCATTTGTTGAGTCTGTTTTACCGTCAGCGCGACGAACTCAGTATAGCCTACTGCAACCGCGCTGGATGAAATTTGAGCAGAAAGCCCGCGAGCGATAACATCGTCCTGCAGCACGTAAAAAGAAATGGGGGCGGCACGCAGCGATTCAAGGGCCTGGCTGCCTTCCAGCGCCGCCAGCACGCCGTCCTGTAGCAGCAATACCTCGTCCCCTTCCGCCAGCAGCCGCAGCATGGCGTTGAAATCGCACTTAAAAGGCGAATTGATCAGCGTATGCAGCATACCTTCCCTCAGAAAGAAATTATTTGATCGTATTTTTCCAGCTCCGCACGCAGCGCCGAGGGCGACAGCACCGCTACCGGCAGCGCCTTTAACGCGGCGGCGTCAACACCACGCTCGGCCAGCGAAGCTGAACAGGCATAGAAATTTTCCAGATCGTAGAGCGGCAGCACGCCAAAGGTGGCGACGTAGTTGCGCGCCAGCACTTTTTCCGGCTGCTGGCCGCCCAACAGCTGCATCACGCCGTCGCTGATAAAGAACAGCGCCACGTCCTCGCTAAGCGCGGAAACGGCCAGTACCGCATCCAGTCCTTCTCTTCCGGCGCTGGAGCCGTGCGGTGCCTGGCTGAATACAAAGGCGATTCGCTTCATTAAAACTGCACCATTCGTTCACTGCTTAATGCGGCTTCCGCCAGCGCGCCCAGACCGGAAAGCTGAAAGCCTTCAGCCAGATTGGCGGCGGGCAGGCCCTGATTTTTCGCTTCCTGCTCGTCCGTGATACCGCGGCGCAGCGCGGCGGCCACACAGATATTAAGCGCAACGTGATGGTCACGATGCAGCTGCTGCCATGCCTGAGTCAGATTGAACTCGTCACTGGCCGGCGAGGTTAGCGCGCTGGCGTTAAGTACGCCCTCACGATAAAAAAAGACGCTTTCCAGCTCGTGACCTTCCGCCAGCAGCGCCTGCGCGAACAGCCAGGCCGAGCTGGCCTGCTGGGTACCGTAGGCCGGGCCGGTAACTAACAGCGTGTAACGCATCAGCGCTCGCTTCCCTGAAAGTCGCCGTTTTTAAACTGGCGGATATAGAGATAAACGGTGTGCTTAGAAATATTCAGTCGATCCGCCACCTGATTTATCGCGTCTTTGATGTCGAAAATGCCTTTCTCATAGAGGTTCAGCACAATCTGGCGGTTCTTGGCATTGTTGGAGATATTGCGGTCGTTGCTGACCTCTTCAATCGTAAACTCCAGCGTCTGCATCACCAGATCCTCCACCGAGGAGGCGAAGTTGACGGAAGAGTCCATCTCCGGCGTTTCCGGCGGGATAAAAGTTGCCATAATCTGCGAGAAAGGCACATCCAGGTTCATATTGATGCACAGCAGACCGATAACGCGCTGTTTGCCGTTACGGATAGCGATGGTAACGGATTTCATCAGCACGCCGCTTTTGGCGCGGGTGAAATAGGCTCTGGAAACATTACTTTCCGCATCGGTCATATCATGCAGCATTCGCAACGCCAGATCGGTTATCGGTGAACCGATTTTGCGGCCGGTATGTTCGCCATTAGCGATCCTGACCGCCGAGCATTTCAAATCTTCCAGCGAATGCAGGACGATTTCGCAGTGCGAGCCGATTAGCATCGCCAGCCCATCAACCACGGCTTCGTAAGATTTAAGAATAGCAAAATCGGTTTGCTCGAAGGGATGCTGCTCCAGTAATTCCAGATCGTTCACATCACCGGTAAAAATTGAACCAGACATTAAGACACCACCCTTAAAAGAGCCCGCGGTATGCGGCTCGCGCAGGTTAGTTTCGAAGAGCGTCAGTCTAGCAAATATCGGAAATGCCTGTCCTGACCTTTGTCATGTATTTCTTGTGGACATAGCGCGGTGGAGGAAAAGGCAGGGGAAATGCCGCCACGAGCGTGGCGGCACGGGCATTATTTGGTCTGGGTAGCGGCTGGCGCTTCGGTCGGTGCCTGCGCGTTGGCGTCCGCTTTCGCGGCCGGTTTGATATCCAGCAGCTCTACATCGAACACCAGCGTAGAGTTAGCCGGGATACCCGGAACGCCGTTTTTACCATAGGCAAGCTGCGGTGGGATCACCAGCTTAATTTTGCCGCCTTTCTTCACGTGCTTCAGGCCTTCGGTCCAGCCAGGGATCACGCCGTCCAGACGGAAAGAGAGCGGCTCGCCGCGCGTGTAGGAGTTGTCGAACTCAGAGCCGTCGATCAGCGTCCCTTTGTAGTTAACCACTACGGTATCGCTGTCTTTCGGCGCGTCGCCGGTGCCTTCTTTCTCTACCTGATACAGCAGGCCGGATTCGGTTTTCTTCACGCCTTTTTCTTTGGCGAATTTAGTCGCGAAGGCGTTGCCTTTCTCAGTGTTTTCTTTCGCGTCTTTTTCCATCTTCGCCTGAGCGGCGGTTTTCACGCGGCCTTCAAACGCCTGCAGGGTCTGCTCGATCTCCTGATCGGACAGCTTGCTCTTGCCGGCGAAAGCGTCCTGGACGCCGGAGATCAGCTGCTGCTTATCCAGCGTGATGCCCAGTTTCTCCTGCTCTTTCAGCGAGTTTTCCATGTAGCGGCCAAGCGATGCGCCCAGTGCATAGGCAGACTGCTGGTCTTCGTTTGTAAACGCGGCATTCTTCGGTGCCTGCTGTGGCGCCTGTGCGGCTGGAGCTGATGGCGCCGCGGCGGTTTCGGCTGCTGAGGCCAGCGGTGCGTTCAGCGCAACGCCCAGGGTGGTGGCTAACAGTGTGACTTTAAATAGTGATTTCATCCATTTCTCCAAAACCGAAGCCTCTCACCTCGGAAATCGTTTTACAGACAGAGCCTGTACTCTAACAACCGTGCGCGAGCAAACTGCATACCCTCGCAATGAAAACTAACTACTTCCGACCGCTTGTCTGTCCGAAAGTTTCACCATGAAGATGCAGGTAACCAGGGCTTTTTTCAACGGTACGGGCGAAATTAAACCGACTATGCCTGTGCTGGCCCGGTTTTTGCCGTTAGAATCGGAACAATCCAGCCCTGACGGCAGCAAGAGGAAAGAATATGCAACAATCCGTGTTTGAGCAGCGCCTGGAGCTGTTGGAAAGCCGTTTGGCCTTTCAGGAGCACACTATCGAAGAGCTGAACCAGACGGTGGTTCATCACGAGCTGGAAATGGCCCGCCTGCGCGAGCAGATGCGCCTGCTGACCGACAAACTGAAGGCGGCAGCACCGTCAATGGTCGCTTCGCAGTCGGAAGAGACGCCGCCGCCGCACTATTGATTTTGCGCCAAAAAAAAGGCCACCTTATCGGTGGCCTTTTTTCATTTAAGCTTAGTGGCTGCAGCCGCAGCCGCCGGTGCCACAACCGCCTTTACCGTGGTCATGATCGTGGTCGTGATCGTGATGGTGGTCGTGCTCGCCGTGAACGTGGCCATGAGCCAGCTCTTCCTCGGTCGCTTCACGGATCGCCACAACTTCCACGTTGAAGTTCAGGTTCTGGCCAGCCAGCATATGGTTGCCGTCAACCACCACGTGGTCATCTTCCACTTCGGTGATTTCAACCGGTACCGGACCCTGATCGGTTTCCGCCAGGAAACGCATGCCAACCTGCAGTTCATCAACGCCCATAAAGACGTCTTTCGGCACGCGCTGCACCAGGTTGTCGTCGTACTGGCCGTAGGCTTCGTCAGCTGCGATGTGCACTTCAAACTTGTCGCCGGCTTCGTGATTTTCCAGCGCCTTTTCCAGACCAGAAATCAGGGAACCATGACCGTGCAGATAGTCCAGCGGTGCGGTCACCGGAGACTCATCAACCAACACACCGTCTTCCGTACGTACCTGATATGCCAGGCTGACTACCAGGTCTTTTGCTACTTTCATGATTACTCCTAACCGTTGAGAGCTTGAAACATCGGCGGATTTGCCGGCAAGCTCTGAGTTTGCGCTGATTGTAATGAATTTCAACGCCGCTGTAAGATACAGCTTAAAAAAAGCTGAGCCATAACGCTACTCAGGATGAAAAATTCCGATCACTTGCTCATTAGTGCGAACTTCGTCACGAACATGCTTGTCTGCTTCGCGCATCTGATGACCGCACTTAACGCATTCAACCACATCAACATTATTTTCAACCCACAGAGCAAGGGTATCTTTAGCCTGGCACTTTGGACAAGTCGCCCCGGCAATAAATCTTTTACGCATAGGTTTTCCGATTAAATAAAAGGCAACGCAAAGCGATGCCGGCTCAGTAAGAAGCTTTCGCCCCGCCCTATTCCGATTCGTCCCAGCCGTCAAACTGGCGCTTTTCGTGCCGCATTTCGGCCTGGAAGATATCTTCCAGCTCGCGCCGGGCTTCTTTCACGCGGGAAATCTGCTGGCTGTCGCCGTGGTTCGGCATCAGCTCGCGCAGCATGCGCATATCCAGGCGACGGAAGTGCTGCTGCGCGCGGAAGGCCTGATGCGGATGCATCCCCAGTGACATCAGCGTTTTACGGCCCAGCTCCAGCGCACTGGAGAAGGTTTCACGTGAGAACTGGGTGACGCCCGCCTGCAACAGTTCATGCGCCTCCACGCGGCCACGCGCCCGCGCCAGAATTTGCAAATGCGGGAAATGATGCTGGCAGAGCCGCACGATTTCCATCGCGTCTTCCGGGCCGTTGCAGGTAATAACGATAGACTGCGCCGTTTCTGCGCCTGCGGCGCGTAGCAGCTCCAGCTCGGTGGCATCGCCATAGTATACTTTATAGCCATAGGTTCGCATCAGGCTGACCGCGCTGATATCGCGCTCCAGCACCGTGATCCGCTTTTCGTTGGCCATCAGCAAACGCGCCACCACCTGACCGAAACGTCCGAAGCCGACCACGATAACCTGCGGCTTGTCATCTTCGACAAAGTGCTTCTCTTCGCTGTCGTCGCCGTCGTTAAACCGCTTCGCCAGGATTTTATCCACGCTCTGCATCAGCAGCGGCGTGGTCATCATCGATAGCGTTACCGTCACCAGCAGCAGCGGCATCTGGTCGCCGCTGAACAGTTTTGCCGACGAGGCGGCGGAAAAAAGCACGAACGCGAACTCGCCGCCCTGGCTTAACACCGCCGAAAACTGTAGCCGCTCAGAACTGCGCAGGCCAAAGATGCGCGACAGCAAATAAAGCACGCCCGCTTTGATCGCGACCAGTAGTACCACGCCCACTAAAATCTCGATGATATGGGTATAAAGCACGCCCAGATTCAGCGCCATGCCTACCGAGATAAAGAACAGCCCCAGCAGCAATCCTTTAAAAGGATCGATAGCGACTTCCAGCTCGTGTCGGTATTCGCTTTCAGCAAGCAGAATGCCGGCGATAAAGGTCCCCAGCGCCATCGACAGCCCCAGCGCGTCCATAAACAGCGCCGATCCCAGCACCAGCAACAGGGCAGCGGCGGTAAAAACTTCCCGCACGCCGGAAGCGGCGATAAAACGGAAAATAGGCCGCAGCAGAAAACGGCCGCCGACCAGCATCCCGGCAAACGCCAGCACCTTCATGCCTACTTTCATCCAGTCGGTGTGGCCGCTGTCGCCGCCCGCCAGCAGCGGCACCAGCGCCAGCGCCGGGATCACCGCCAGATCCTGGAACAGCAGCACCGAAAAGCCCAGCTGGCCGGATTCATTGCGCTTCATGCCCTTGTCGCTCATCAGCTGCAGCGCCATCGCCGTAGAGGACATCGCCAGGCCAAGACCGCCTATCGCCGCCGCCTGCCAGGAGAAGTCGGTCAGCCAGAGCAGGCTGCCCAGTATCGCCGCGCTGAACATAACCTGCGCCGCGCCAACGCCGAAAATCGAGCGCCGCAGCTCCCAGAGTTTGGAGGGATTCAGCTCCAGCCCGATGATAAACATCAGAAAAACGACGCCAAGCTCGGAAAAATGCAGAATTTCCTCTACGTCGCTGATAAAGCCCAGCCCCCATGGCCCGATAGCGATACCGGCCAGCAGATAGCCCAGCACCGCGCCAATGCCGAGCCGGGCCGCGATCGGAACGGCGATAACCGCCGCAAAAAGATAGACCACGCCAGCCGTGAGCAGGGTTTGTCCTTCCATTCAGGTGCCTCCATAGGGCAAAGGTGACGACAGCCAGTCGCCGTAGGCGCGCGCATAATTTTTCATGACTTCCGGGGTCTGCCGTCGCGCCCAGTAGATAATCATCGGCGTCAGCCAGTGCATACGGCACATTTGCGCTGTCAGCTCGAACGGCCGCATGATGGCCGACAGCGGATAACGGTTAAGCCCTTCCTGGTGGTAGGCCGTTTCCGGTTCGCCGGTGGTCACCACGCTGCGCCAGTATTTTCCTTCCAGCACGTTGCCGCCAGGGCCGCTGGCGAAGCCGCGCGACAGCACGCGATCCAGCCACTCCTTCAGCAGCGCGGGGCAGCTGTAGGTATAAAGCGGATGTTGAAAAACAATGATGTCATGCTCGCGCAGCAGCTGCTGTTCGTAGTGGATATCAATAAAAAAGTCTGGATAGTGCGCGTACAGGTCGTGAACGGTCACGTTCGGTAACGCTTTAGCCGGCTCCAGCAAAACCCGATTAGCAATCGAGTCCTGGGATTCCGGATGCGCGTAAAGCAGCAAAACTTTGGGCGGCTGCGACATCAATCCCCTCCAAATCGTCGTCACGGCGGGGAAATTCCGCTACCATGCTCGACACCGCGGAATCGTGCATTCCGCAAAGCATTTATGATGGTTCAATTTAACATATTCTGGTTATTACGGCGCTTATGATTCTCTTCTCATCGTTACAAATCCGACGCGGCGTGCGCGTCCTGCTGGATAACGCCTCCGCCACCATCAATCCCGGTCAGAAAGTGGGGCTGGTAGGCAAAAACGGCTGCGGTAAATCCACGCTGCTGTCGCTGCTTAAGAACGAGATAAGCGCCGATGCGGGCAGCTTTACCTATCCGGGCAACTGGTCGCTGGCCTGGGTTAACCAGGAGACGCCCGCGCTGAATACGCCCGCTATCGAATATGTCATTGATGGCGATCGCGAGTATCGCCAGCTGCAGGCGGATCTGGCGAAGGCCAACGAAAACGACGACGGGCACGCTATCGCCACGCTGCACGGCAAGCTGGACGCCGTTCAGGCATGGACAATACAGTCGCGCGCCGCCAGCCTGCTTAACGGTTTGGGCTTTTCTCAGGAACAGCTTCAGCGCCCCGTCAGCGACTTCTCCGGCGGCTGGCGGATGCGCCTGAATCTGGCACAGGCGCTGATTTGCCGCTCCGACCTGCTGCTGCTTGACGAACCAACCAACCACCTCGATCTGGACGCGGTGATCTGGCTGGAGCGCTGGCTGAAAAGCTATCAGGGTACGCTGATCCTGATTTCCCACGACCGCGACTTTCTCGATCCCGTAGTGGATAAAATCCTGCATATCGAACAGCAGTCGATCTTTGAATACACCGGCAACTACAGCTCGTTTGAGATCCAGCGCGCCACCAAACTGGCGCAGCAGCAGTCGATGTTTGAAAACCAGCAGCAGAAGGTGGCGCATCTGCAAAGCTTTATCGACCGCTTTAAGGCCAAGGCCAGCAAGGCGAAGCAGGCGCAAAGCCGCATCAAAATGCTGGAGCGCATGGAGCTTATCGCACCCGCCCACGTCGATAATCCCTTTACTTTCAGCTTCCGCGCGCCGGAAAGCCTGCCTAATCCGCTGTTGAAGATGGAAAAAGTCAGCGCGGGCTATGCCGATCGCGTCATTCTGGATTCTATCAAGCTGAACCTGGTTCCCGGCTCGCGCATCGGTCTGCTGGGCCGCAACGGCGCGGGCAAATCCACGCTGATTAAGCTGCTGGCCGGCGAGCTGGCCCCGCTGAAAGGCGATATCGGCCTGGCGAAAGGCATCAAGCTCGGCTACTTCGCCCAGCATCAGCTGGAATTCTTACGGGCGGATGAATCACCGTTGCAGCATCTGGTGCGGCTGGCGCCAAAAGTGCTGGAACAGCAGCTGCGCGACTACCTGGGCGGCTTTGGTTTTCAGGGCGATAAGGTCACCGAGCAGACCGAACGCTTCTCCGGCGGCGAAAAAGCGCGGCTGGTGCTGGCGCTGATTGTCTGGCAGCGCCCTAACCTGCTGCTGCTGGATGAACCGACCAACCACCTCGATTTGGATATGCGCCAGGCGCTGACTGAAGCGCTGATCGATTTTGAAGGGGCGCTGGTGGTGGTTTCGCACGATCGCCATCTGCTGCGCTCCACCACTGACGATCTCTACCTGGTCCACGACGGTAAAGTAGAAGCCTTTGACGGCGATCTGGAAGACTACCAGCAGTGGCTGAGCGATCTGCAAAAGCAGACCAGCGCCGCCGCCGAACCGAAACAGGAAAGCGGCAACAGCGCGCAGGCCAGAAAGGATCAGAAGCGCCGCGAGGCGGAACTGCGCACGCAAACGCAGCCGCTGCGCAAGCAGATCGAAAAGCTGGAAAAGCAGATGGAAAAACTCAACGCCACGCTGGCCGATGCGGAAACAAAGCTGGCGGATACCGCGCTGTACGATCAGAGCCGCAAGGCCGATCTTACGGCGGCGCTGCAGCAGCAGGCTGAAGCGAAATCCGCGCTGGAAGCGTGCGAGATGGACTGGCTGGATGCGCAGGAGCAGCTCGAAACGATGCTGGCTTCATAAACAGAGCCGGGAGAAAGGTTTCTTTCTCCCGACCTGATTACCGCTCCGCCAGGCGTCGACGCAGCGTGGACAGATCCTCAACGTTAAGCAGTTTGCCGTTTAAAAAACGGGTTTTCAGTTCGCCGCCCTGCTCCTGCTCCCGGCTCTGCCGATCCAACAGATAGTAGTCGCCTGCGCTATCCCGCTCTACCCGTAGCAGTCCTCTGGCGGATTTTTTCAGGCCGCCGTCGGTTTTTGGCTGCTTGAAAATCTCACGCTCAACGCCCTGCACCTCGCCCCATGTCGCCTTCATCGCAAAGCCGAACGTATCGCGCGTACTGTATTGATAAGTGTAAGATCCGACGCCGAAGACCACGTTGCTGCTGGCGAAACCTTTAGCCTCCAGACGGGCAAGGATCTGGTTAGCCCGCGCCAGCGTAATCGAGTCGCCATAGATCAGCCCAACGTGCTCATCCAACACCCGGTAGCCTTTTGCATTAACGGTGCCGCCAAAAATGTCCCACAGCACCTCTACCGATCCTTTTTGCTGTGGCGTCCGCGCCGGATCGCTGTCGCTATCGTCGCCGGTTCCGCAAAGGATCTCCACCGGGTCGCCGCTGTCCGGGCGGAAAACCAGACGCCCCTGCCGCGCCATGATGTCTGCTTTCAGCTCGCGACTGTATTCCGTAAGCACCTTCCAGTAATCCCAGGTATCCGAGACGATGGAAACGAAGCCGTGAGGGTAGAGTTCGGTAATCAGACGACGAAAGGTGGCTATTTCTCCCTGCTCTTCGCCCATGCACATAACGCTGTGCTCGGTCGCCGGAATGCTGCCCGCAATAAAATAGTCTTTGGGCGGCGTGTAGTACTGACGTAGATAAAGAATCGAAGGAAGACTGTCGGTGCCGGTAAAGCTCAGCAGATGGCCGGCGCCTGCCTGGGCGGCATCGTGCAGCCCGGACATGCCCCGCAGCGAAAAGTCATGGCACTGAAAATCCAGATGGCTCTGGTCATCGCAGGTCAGGGCCGCCCAACGCTCGCAGACCAGCCGGTAATGGTAAGCGATAGTGGCGTTAGTGGAGGCTTTCCATAATTCTGCTGACATCACGCTTTCCAGGTAATTAACCAGCCAGAAAAAATCATCAACGGTATTGGTAATGGTCAGGACCGGCACCTGCATCGGCACCTTGCTGCCTTCGTCCAGGCTTTTGATTTCCAGCGGCAGATAGCCCAGGCGATGCAGCGCCCGGATGTGTTCCACATCAATACGCGCTTTGCCCAGATAGCTGTCCATCAGCTGTTGGTATTCCGTAACGACTTCTTCTTCGGGTCGGGCAAAAAACGCCTCGTTAAACAGATCGACCATAAACCACTGTAGAAAGCCCTGTAGCCCAAAGAACACCAGCCGGTTATCCGACAGCGGCGACGAAAAAAAGCGGTTACCGCGCGGCGTAAAATTTGAGTAAATGCGGCTGGTTCCCTGCGGGTACTGTTCGCGATGGGAGGTTTTATAACCGTCGATAGCCAGAATGGGATTAATGCGCATGGGCCGCTCCTTTGTTGTTATAAATAGTTTCAATATCAATCAGTTCAACCCGCTCGCCGGCTATCGCCGGATCGGCTACTGAAGTCGTCGTCCAGATATGATCGATGCCCTGCTGCAACAGCGCGGCGACATCCCGGCTAAACAAGCCGTGGGTAACGTACAGGCTGACCGAACGCGCGCCCGCCGCACGCAGCACCGCGGCCGAGCCGATAAAGGTGCCGCCCGCATCGCACAAATCATCGGCTATCAGCACATCTTTGCCGGCCACGTCGCCCTGTAGCAGTGAAAAACCACTTAGCGCACCGCTGCTCAGGTCGCGGTGTTTCCCCAGGATGCCATACTCGCGGGCCGCCACCTGCTGCGCAACAGCATGGATTTTTTTTAGCGCTCCCGCGTCCGGTGCCATCAGCATCATGCCGCCGTGCAGTTTTTCCATCAGGTTGGCGCTGTGTCGGAGGCAAAGATGCTGCGGAATAGCCACCATGTTATTGACCACGGCCCCCGCCACGTCGCTATGGGGATCCAGCACCCTTATCCGGTCAAAGCCCAACTGATTCAAAAAACCGGCAAAGACTTTCAGGGCGAAACTGTCGCCTTCCTGCATATTGCGGTCCTGGCGGGCATAGGGAAGCCAGGGCAGCTCCAGCGTTGTCCATCGCAAATCGTATTGGCTGCGGGCGGCGTCCATAACCTGCGCCAGCAGCATCAAATCGTCCATATTGCGCATGGCCGTGGCGCGTACCTTCAATTTTTCCGCCCGGGCAAGGCGCGGCGGCAGCAGCCTTACGCGGACTGCGCCATCGGGAAAGCGGCCTGTTTCCAGCGCGACTTTGTTTCCATCAAGAAAGAGTTCCAGCAGCATCGTTTCCTCCCAGGCTAATAATGTCCTTGTGACATTTATATAATTGTCCCTGTGACATTATTTAGCAAGCGAAATTTACCACCGCGCATTATAAATCATTTAAGTTAATGATTTATAATGGTTAAAAAACCGAAAGCTGGGCGTGCATTGCAGGCTGTCCCTCTGCAATGCTAATGTGTCTGAGCGACAATTATTTACGGAAAAGCTTATGCTTTCAGAATCAGAGTATCTGGCCAGCTACGACGCCTCGCGCTACCCCTCTCCCATTGTGACCGTCGACAGCGTACTTTTTACGCTGCACGAGCAACAGCTCTGCGTACTGCTGGTACAGCGGGCCAATCATCCGCAAAAAGGCCGGTGGGGATTGCCCGGAGGGTTTATCGATATGCAGCATGATGTCTCAACGCGCGCCACCGCTTTAAGGAAGCTGCAGGAGAAAACCGGCGTGGTTCCCCCGTGGCTGGAACAGCTCGAAACTTTTTCCGGCCCCGATCGCGACCCGCGCGGCTGGAGCCTGACTACCGCCTGGTATGCGCTGATTGCGCAGGAGAGCTGTCGATCGTACAGCAGTGACGTCAGCGACGCCGCGTGGCTGCCGGTCAACACCGTGATGCAGCGCAAGGATATCGCCTTCGATCACCAGTCTATTATTACCAGCGCCTTAAAGCGGCTGCGGCAAAAAACGCTGTATACGCTGCTACCGGTGTTTTGCCTGCCGGAACGCTTTACGCTGACTCAGCTACAGGAAGCCACCGAAGCCATCCTTGGCCGCCCGGTGCAGCGGAAAAGCCTGATCCGCCGCTTTGATTCCTCAGAGATGTTTGAGGAAACGGGCGAGAGCGTAGCTACCGGCGCGCGCAAAGCCAAACTGTACCGCCGCAGGAAAGAGGCCGACGTGCACAACTTTACGCGTAATCTTATGCCTGCCGATTAGGCCGTGGCATTTATGCCCGGCCAGGCTGATAGAAAGGCTTGTCGCCCAGAATAGTAGCGCGATGCATAATCCGCCGTGCAGGCAGGTAGTCTGCATTGGCGTAGTGCTGGGTCACGCGGTTATCCCAAATCGCCACATCGTCCTGCTGCCATCGCCAGCGCACCTGGAACTCCGGTTTGGTGATATGCGCAAACAGAAAATTCAGCAGCGCGTCGCTCTCTTTCGGGCTGAGATCGACAATGCGCGTGGTGAATCCCTCATTAACAAACAGCGCCGACTTGCCGCTAACCGGATGCGTGCGCACGACCGGATGCAGCAGCGGCGGATTCTTCGCCACGGCCTGCCGCCAGCGCGCATGCTCCTCCTCGCTGCCGCGATACTTAAATTCCTGAAACGATTTGGTGAAGTCGTGCTCCGCCCGCAGGCCGGCAAGCAGAGCCTTAAAAGGCTCTGAAAGCGCATTGTAAGCAGCAATGCCGCTGGCCCAGAGCGTATCGCCACCGGTTTCCGGCAGCTGCTTTGCCGCCAGGATCGCCCCGGCCGGCGGCGTCTCGATAAAGGTCACGTCGGTGTGCCAGTTATCGTTGTCCGGCGGGTTATCATCATGCGTATCCAGCACGATAATCTCTTCCACATCCGGCGCGTGCGGATAGACGGGATGGATGTGCAGATCGCCAAAACGGGCCGCCAGCGCTCGCTGTTGGGCAGGCGTAACGGGCTGATTGCGGAAGAACAGCACCTGATGACGGATCAGCGCATGGTAAAGCTGCTCAAACTGCGCGTCGCTCAGCGGGCGGCTGAGATCCACGTCAGCGACCAGCGCGCCGATATAGGGGCCAAGCGCGGTAACAGACAGACGTTCATTCATGATGTGACTCCATGCCAGGGGGTTAAACGGCGCTGTAAGGCTCGCAGCCCCAGCTCAAGCGAAAAAGCAATCAGCGCGATAACGGTAATGCCTGCCAGTACCACATCGGTTGCCAGAAATTCACCGGCGGACTGCACCATAAAGCCCAGTCCGCGCGTGGCGGCGATAAGTTCGGCGGCCACCAGCGTTGACCAGCCGACGCCAAGACCGATACGCAGACCGGTTAAAATTTCCGGCAGCGCACCGGGCAGCACCACGAACCACAGCGTTTGCCAGCGGCTGGCGCCCAGCGACTGCGCGGCGCGCAGACGAACCTGCTGCGCGCTTTTGACGCCCGCCAGCGTGGACATCACCACGGGCGCGAAGATGGCCAGATAGATCAGCAGGATTTTGGACGTTTCGCCGATCCCGAACCAGATCACCATCAGCGGCAGATAGGCCAGCGGCGGCACCGGTCGATACAGCTCAATCAGCGGGTCAAGGATACCGCGCGCGGTGGCGTTCAGCCCCATCAGGATACCAATGGGCACGCCGATCAGCGCGGCCGCCAGCAGCGCTATCGCTATCCTTGTCAGGCTGGCGGCAAGATGCTGCCAGAGCGTCGCATCCATAAAACCCTGCGGGCCGGCAACCATCAGCAGCTGATGAAAAACCTGCTGTGGCGCGGGCAGAAAGAGCGGCGCGACCAGGCCAAAAGCGGTTACTGCCCACCAGATGCCCAACAGCGCCAGCAGGGTCGCCACGCTCAGGGTAAGCTGACGACCAAACGGCCAGCGCAGCCGCAATCGGCGCACAGCGACTTTTTCCGTGGATAACAGGCTCATGAAAACACCTCGCGCTGCTGGAACACCCGGCTTAATACATATTCCCGCGTGGCGATAAAAGCGGGATCGGATTTGATGCTTCGACAGGCTTCTCCGGCGGCATAACGGCGGCCAAACGCCAGCGGCAGGCGCTCGATAATTTTGCCGGGGCCGGGCGACAGCAGGATCAGCTCGCTGGCCAGAAAAACCGCCTCCTCAATATCGTGCGTAATCAGCAGCACCTGCTTGCCGCTGTCCCGCCACAGGTTCAGCAACAGCTCCTGCATCTGCTCGCGGGTAAAGGCATCCAGCGCGCCGAAAGGTTCGTCCAGCAACAGCAGCTGTGGATCGGCGGCTAAGGCTCTGGCGATACCTACGCGCTGGCGCATCCCGCCGGAAAGCTGCCAGATAAATTTCTTTTCCGCGCCGCCCAGTCCGACACTTTTCAGCATCTGACGGGCCTTTTGATGACGCGCCGCTTTATCCATCCCGGCCAGCTGAAGGCCAAAGGCGACGTTATCCAGCACGTTGCGCCACGGCAGCAGTCCTTCATGCTGAAATACCACGCCGCGCTCGGCTCCCGGCCCGGTTACGCGCTGGCCGTCCAGCGTAATGCTGCCCGACTCCGGCGTCATAAAACCGGCAATCAGATTCAGCAGCGTAGTTTTGCCACAGCCTGAAGGCCCCAGCACCACTACCAGCTCTTCCCCGGCAATCGTCAGGTTGATATCTTCAAGCGCGAGGTGGCCGGCGTAGCGGGCCGTCAGATGCGAGACTGAAAGCATGGCGGCTCCTTACTGGGTAAGATTTTTAACAAAGCGGTTGGTGACAAAGCCGCTGTAATCGCTGGCAACCTGCGGCACTTTGCCCTGCTCTTTTAAAAACTGTGCGGTATCGCCGATAGCCTTATCGACCGGCTGGCCCAGCTGTTCAACCTGCTCCTGCGCCGTCAGGTAAGTGTTGCCTTTTACCAACCCCGGGACCTGCTGCTTCGGCACGCCGCTCAGACGCGAAAGCCTGGCGAGGTTATTGTCATCCTTAAGCCACTGTTCAGGACTATCCAGATAGGCCTTTTGCGCATCCAGCGCGCTACGGGCGAAAGCGGTGACTATCTCAGGATGCTGCTGCGCGAAATCTTTACGCACTACCCAGACGTCCAGCGTTGGCGCACCCCACTTGCCGACCTGCGCGGAGTCGGTCAGTACCTTTCCTTCCTTCTCCAGCTCATTCACCGCCGGCGCCCAGACGTAGGCGCCGTCAATGTCGCCACGTTGCCAGGCAGCGATAATCGCGGGCGGCTGAAGATTAACAATTTGCACCTGGCCCGGCTTGATGCCCCAGTGCTTAAGCGCGGCCAGCAGGCTGTAGTGAGTGGTGGAGATAAAAGGCACGGCGATACGTTTGCCGATCAAATCTTTGGGATCCCTGATGCTTTTCTTCACCACCAGCGCTTCGGAATTGCCGAGCTGCGACGCCAGCAGAAACACCTCAATCGGCACCTGCTGGCTGGCCGCTACGGCAAGCGGGCTGGAGCCGATATTGCCGATTTGCACATCGCCCGAAGCCAGCGCTCTGACCACGCTGGATCCGCTGTCGAACTTGCGCCAGTCCACTTTTGCTCCGCTGGCTTTGGCAAAAGCGTCATTGGCCTGCGCCACTTTAGCCGGTTCTGCCGAGGTCTGATACGCCACGGTAACGTCCACCGCCTGTGCGCTCAGCGCCGAAAAAGAAAGGCTGAAGGCCAGCAGTGAAAGGGTAAATTTATGCGCCATGCTTTGCTCCGGTCGTTATTGTTATAAAGTGAACAACGCCTTTGTAACCGAGAGCGATTGCCGCGATAAAGTAATTAAAAATTATCGGTTATAACGATAAGTCCTTAGAAGAAAAGCAGGATTTTATTGCCGCCGAATGGGATTGCCTTTAAGGCGTCAGCGGCTGGCAGCAGCGTAAGCAGCGGGTTCAAAAACCCGCCGTAACGGCATAGGCGGTGGCGAGTAAACCAGGTCGCTGCTTAGAAGTGAGAATGGGAAAACACTTTGCCCGAAGCAATGCCCGGCTGGCACTCTGCTCAGCGCCAGATAAGCAGCACGCAGGCCGCCGTCAGCACGCCCATTGCCATATTGAATAGCGTCCAGGTGCGACGGCTGCGCAACAGGCGGCCAATCAGCGTGCCAAAGCCAAGCCAGATCAGGCCGGAAACCAGGTTAACCAGCGCCATCGCACAGCTGATAGCCATTACCGATCCCCGCCAGGCCTCACCGCTCAGGCTGAAGCTGGCGACCGCGCCCAGCGCCATCAGCCAGGCTTTGGGATTGATCAGCTGTAGCAGCCCGCCCTGCCAGAACGGCATTGGTGCAGTGGGGACAGCGCCGGTATCCAGCCGCTCATATTTCGCCGTGGCGATTTTCCACGCCAGCCACAGCAAATAGGCGCTTCCGGCAATTTTCAATACCAGATGCAAAGCAGGATAAAGCAGGATCAGGCCGCCAATGCCGAACGCGACCAGCAGCAGCATGACCTGCATGCCAATCATGATGCCGATCAGCAGCCACAGCGAACGCAGGAAACCAAAGTTGGCGCCCGAGGCGGTGAGTAACATATTATTAGGGCCTGGCGTGATTGCAGCGACCCACAAAAAACCCAGCATCGATAAAAACAGTTTCAGTTCCATATGAAACGGGCGCTCCTCACCCCCACTTAACAACAAACTTATCGAAGCTAACAGTATGACAAGGATCCGGGAAGCCTGTAGAAGATGAATTTTGACCGGTCGCTGGAAAATACTTTTCGCCCGATAGCGGGCATGAGCAACGCGCATTTGCAAACCATCCTGCCGCGTCTGGTTCGTCGCCGTATCGCTTTGCAGCCGCACTGGCAGCGCCTGACGCTTCCGGACAGCGATTTTGTCGATCTGGCCTGGAGCGAAGATCCGGCGCAAGCGAGCCACAAGCCGCGCGTGGTGCTGTTTCACGGCCTTGAGGGCAGCTTTCACAGCCCTTACGCGCACGGACTTTTGCAGGCCTGCCGACAGCGCGGCTGGCTGGGCGTGGTGATGCATTTTCGCGGCTGCGGCGGGGAACCGAACCGTCTGGAGCGCATTTATCATTCAGGCGAAACCGAAGACGCCAGCTATTTTTTACGCTGGCTACGGGAAACCTGGGGAACGGTGGCGACAGCTGCCGTAGGCTTTTCACTCGGCGGCAATATGCTGGGCTGCCTGATGGGGCAACAGGGCGACAGCTGTGTGCTGGATGCCGGCGTTATCGTTTCCGCGCCGCTGATGCTTGAACCCTGCAGCCAGCGGCTGGAGCAGGGATTCTCGCGAGTCTATCAGCGCTACCTGCTAAACTTGCTGAAGCAGAACGCCACCCGCAAGCTGCACGCCTGGCCCGGCACGCTGCCTGTCGATCTTACGCAGCTTAAGGCGCTTAAGGGACTCAGGGAGTTTGACGACGCCATTACCGCCAGAGCGCACGGTTTTGTGGACGCAACGGATTACTATCGCCGCTGTAGCGCGCTGCCGCTGCTTTCCGGCGTGCGTAAGCCTCTGCTGATTATTCATGCTAAAGACGACCCCTTTATGACCGACGAGGTCATTCCTGCGACCGACAGGCTGCCCGATTGCGTAACGTATCAGCTGACGCAGCACGGCGGACATGTGGGATTCGTGGGGGGAACGCTGCGCAGGCCGCAAATGTGGCTGGAGCAGCGTATACCGCAATGGCTTTCAACCTGGCTGGACAACGATGATTATTCCCTGGAAAGAACTGGACCCGGACACGCTCGCTAACCTGATTGAAGCCTTTGTGCTGCGGGAAGGCACCGACTATGGCGAGCAGGAGCGCTCGCTGGAGCAGAAAGTCAATGACGTTCGCCGCCAGCTGGCAAGCGGCGAGGCCGTGCTGGTTTGGTCAGAGCTGCACGAGACGGTCAATATCATGCCTAAAGGTCAGATCCGTTAACGCATCCCGCTGCCGGTCACGCAGAGCCGGCAGCAAATTTTTAAATAAAGCGAGAAGGTAATACCTGTCGCTTTAAAATATTACCTGCCTTATTAATATCAAATTAATAATTACTTCCATATTAATTATAAAATAAAATATTGCCAATTCTTCACGCGCGTAATAAAACCTCCTGACCCATAGAGAAGGAGTTCATAATGAGGTGTTTTTCCGCGCCAGCCGTTATTGCCTGTTTTTTATTAGCATCCTGTCGTTCCCATTCTTATAACACATTAATAATTACTGACGATAACTCACAACAAAAAATAGAAAAAATTCTACAAGATCAAATTAAACCCTACCCTCATCTTCCCATCAATGAAAAGATTAACCTTGTTTCTGAACAATTTATTGGAACGCCATACCGGGCCGACACGCTTATAGGTTCCGAAAGTCAGCCTGAAAAGCTGGTTGTCGATCTGACCGGCGTCGACTGCTTCACTTTTATTGATTATGTCAATGCACTGGCTCGCGCAACGACGAAAGCGGAATTTTATGCAGCGCTAATTAAGACGCGCTATGTGGAAGGGAAAATCACATTTCAATCCAGAAAGCATTTTTTCACCGACTGGGCGGCTTTGCCTTTCCGCAATGCAAAAGATGTCACAGCTACAGTCAGCCCACACTATCAGCAAGAGATAAAATACCTGAACCAGAAGGCTGATGGCAGTAAGTACCTTCCGGGAGTAGAGATTCATAAAAGAAATATTATCTGGATCCCCGGCAAATCCGTTGATCGCCAGACAATCGCCAATCTAAAAACCGGCGATTTTATCGGGATTTATACGGATATCGCCGGGCTGGATGTCACCCACGTTGGCATTTTTATTGCCAGCGACCTTGGGCCGCTGTTCAGAAACGCTTCATCGTTATCGAAAAACAGGAAAGTCGTAGATTCGCCTTTTCTTGAATACGTAAAAAACAAGCCGGGAATTATTGTTCTTCGCGCTAAAACCAGGGAGTAAAAATGAAAATAAAATATACTATTTTTATCTTTCCTTTGCTAATCGCAGGCTGCGATGCCTCTTCAAGGAATGTGGAGAATAAACAGAAGTGCAGTTTAGTTTCTTCTGTAGTTGAGAGTACACCGGTGGATGCGAAAAAATCCATTTTTCCCCTGACGCGTTATTCACAGGAGATAGATAAATGGATCCCACCCTCATCGGTGGTTAGCCAGAACCATCTGCTTGATGAATCGGCCCAGCAGCGTCATTTTCAGCAGCTTAAATCGCATTACTTCGGTACAGGTAAAAATGATGGATCGCCCTGGAATCAGGCCCGCATTGATAAAATTATCAGCAGCCACGAAGCGACTGATATTATTAATGATGAGATAAAAAACTATTTATCCGACAAGGCAAACTATTACGGGATCAATTTCAGATTGCTCAGCCCGGCCTGGAAAAATCAGGTCAAAGCTAATGCCACCGTCACGCTGCCTGATGCTTCCGCAGGTCGCGCCATTACCGTTCGGGAAACGCTGGCAAGAGCTTTGCCTGCCATTGATCCTGTGTTTAGCGATCCTCTTGTGGCAGGTGAGGGATACCCGTTTGACAATATCCAGGTTTCTGCAATACGCGCAGGCACGCCTGTCTATATACTGTCTACCAGCCGCGACAAAGCCTGGAAATTTATCGTGACGCCGACCGTGGTCGCCTGGGTAAAAAGCGATGATGTGGCTGACGTAAGCGATGCGTTCGTCGCAGACTGGCGGACACTGGCGGATCGGCAGCTGGGCGCGTATATCAAAGAACCTGTTTCCATCCATGACGGCGACACCTTTCATTTCATCGCCCGTCCGGGCACTATCCTGCCCGTACGTCAGGGGCCAACCGGCTTAAGCGTTGCTGTACCCGTAAAGCAGCCCGACGGTAGCGCACAGGTTAAATGGCTAAGCGCGCAGAAGGATACGCTTGCGCCCATGCCGCTGAAAATGACACCGGCTAACCTCGCCGTCCTGATGAAATCCATGCAGGGCAAACAGTATGGCTGGGGAGACTTTAACTTTTACAATGACTGCTCGCAGGAACTGCGCAGCCTGTTGATGCCTTTCGGCATCTTTTTGCCGCGCAACTCCGCCGCAGAAGCGGCCAGCGGTCGGGTTAAAAACCTCAGCGCATTAAGCCCGGCGGATCGCCTTGCTTATCTGGTCAAAAACGGCAGGCCGTTTACCACGCTAATCCATATTGATGGCCATATCATGCTTTACATCGGCAATACCGAACTGGACGGTAAAACGGTGCCGATGACCTATCAGAACATATGGGGGCTGCATACCCGCAGCCATGAAGGCAGAAGTATTATCGGCGGCGCCGTGTTCTTCCCTTTGCTGCTTAGCTACCCGGAAGACCGGGATCTCCTCTCCCTGGCAGCTAAACCGCTGTTCGCGCTTAGCTTTATTGAATAACCTCTGCCAGACGCACACTCCGGGAGAAGATGACACGGTATAGCAAAACGTGATAACAATGGCGGAATAACGTTCACAGGAAACTCGTTTATGTCCGCCATACATCCAGTGATTGCCGTGACCGGTTCCAGCGGCGCGGGCACCACCACCACCAGCCTGGCCTTCCGCAAAATTTTTCAGCAGCTGAACCTGCACGCGGCGGAAGTGGAAGGCGACAGTTTCCATCGCTATACCCGTCCCGAAATGGATATGGCGATCCGCAAAGCGCGCGATATGGGCCGTCATATCAGCTATTTCGGCCCGGAGGCCAACGATTTTTCGCTGCTGGAGCAAACCTTCGCGGAATATGGCCGCAGCGGCAGCGGCCAGTCCAGAAAATATCTGCACACCTATGACGAAGCGGTGCCCTGGAACCAGGTGCCCGGCACTTTTACGCCGTGGCAGCCGCTGCCGGAACCCACCGACGTGCTGTTTTACGAAGGATTGCACGGCGGCGTGGTGACGCCACAGAACAATGTCTCGCAGCATGTCGATCTGCTGGTGGGCGTGGTGCCTATCGTCAACCTGGAGTGGATCCAAAAAATGATCCGCGATACCAGCGAACGCGGCCATTCTCGCGAGGCGGTAATGGACTCCGTGGTGCGCTCAATGGACGATTATATTAACTTCATTACGCCACAATTTTCCCGCACCCATATTAACTTTCAGCGTGTCCCTACCGTGGATACGTCCAACCCTTTTGCCGCGCGCGGCATTCCTTCGCTCGACGAGAGCTTTGTGGTTATCCATTTCCAGGCGCTGGAACAGATTGACTTCCCCTATCTGCTGGCGATGCTGCAGGGCTCTTTTATCTCCCATATCAACACGCTGGTGGTGCCGGGCGGCAAAATGGGCCTGGCGATGGAGCTGATTATGGGGCCGCTGGTCAAGCGCCTGATGGAAGGCAAAGCTATCAAGTAACGGCCATCTCATGGCTATGGGTAAGGGTCACGCCCTTACCCAGCATCAGCGCGACCGGGCAATATTTCCCCACCGCAAGGCTGACCGCGCGCGCCAGCGCCTTATTCGTCAGCCCGCTGCCGCTGACAATAAAATGCAGGTTGATGCGGGTAAACAGACGCGGCGGTTTCTCGCGCCGGGTTGACGTCAGCTTCACCTCGCAGTTCTCTACCGTGAAACGCCCTTTTTGCAGAATGGCAACCACTTCCGCCGCGCTACAGCCGCCTGCCGCCATCAGCAGCATTTCCATCGGGCTGGGCGCTTTATCGCCCGCGTTGCCGTCCATCACGATCTGATGGCCCGATGAGGATCCTCCCAAAAAGGTCAGCCCTTCCACCCATTTGACGCTCGCTTGCATAACAAATTCCTCTAATTCATTTAGTTAAGCTGCCGTGGGCTTAAGGTAACTAAAACAGCAGCGCGGCAGATTTCCCGCTATGCTGAAGCGAGACAACAGAAGACACCCATGCAAAGCTGTGCTACAAACAAGGCTGTATTTCGTCAGTACTCTACAGACCAGACGAAACGGGACGACATAACGAGCCCGGCACTCAACAGAGAGCCGAATAACTTTCCTGCATGGGAAGCGCTTGACTATTTCAACGCCTGTCAGGGAACTCTGCCCCTGTATTTAGGCACGATAACAACAGAGGATAACAGCGAATGGTTCTCGGCAAACCGCAAACAGACCCGACACTTGAATGGTTCCTGTCACATTGCCATATTCATAAGTATCCATCCAAAAGCACGCTGATCCACCAGGGTGAGAAAGCAGAAACCCTTTACTACATCGTCAAAGGCGCGGTAGCGGTGCTGATCAAGGATGAAGAAGGTAAAGAGATGATCCTGTCTTACCTTAACCAGGGCGATTTTATCGGCGAGCTTGGCCTGTTTGAAGAGGGCCAGGAGCGCAGCGCATGGGTGCGGGCAAAAACGGCCTGTGAAGTGGCGGAAATCTCCTATAAGAAGTTTCGCCAGCTGATCCAGGTCAACCCGGATATCCTGATGCGTCTCTCTTCACAGATGGCGCGCCGTCTGCAGGTTACCTCCGAGAAAGTGGGCAATTTAGCTTTCCTCGATGTGACGGGTCGCATCGCGCAAACGCTATTGAATCTGGCTAAACAGCCGGACGCTATGACCCACCCGGATGGGATGCAGATCAAAATTACCCGCCAGGAGATTGGCCAGATCGTCGGCTGCTCGCGCGAAACCGTCGGCCGTATTCTGAAGATGCTGGAAGATCAAAACCTGATCTCCGCGCACGGTAAAACCATCGTGGTCTACGGTACACGCTAAACCGCTCTGATTGCATGGCGCAATGCTTTCATTGCGCCTTTTCAGCGGGTACAAAGCAATGTGGCGCCGACTCATCTACCATCCCGAAGTTAACTACGCCCTGCGGCAGACGCTGGTGCTTTGCCTGCCCGTCGCCGTCGGCTGGCTGCTGGGCAATTTGCAAAACGGCCTGCTGTTCTCGCTGGTGCCGGCCTGCTGCAATATTGCCGGTCTGGATACGCCGCATAGACGCTTCTTTAAACGTCTGCTGATCGGCGGCGGTCTTTTCGCCTTCAGCAGCTTTCTGGTGCAGTATCTTGGCCACTATGCCGTTCCCCTGCCCGTCATCCTGTTTTCCATGGCCATGCTGCTGGGCGTGACCGGCGAAATCAGCCCGCTGCATGGCAGACTGCTGCCCGGCGCGCTGATTGCCGGCATCTTTACCCTGAGCCTGGCCGGTCGGATGCCCATCTGGCAGCCGCCATCGCTTTATATCCTGGGCACGGTCTGGTACGGCCTTTTTAACTGGTTCTGGTTCTGGCTGTGGAAAGAGCAGCCGATGCGGGAAACGCTCAGCCTGCTTTATCGCGAACTGGCCGGCTACTGCGAGGCCAAATACAGCCTGCTGACGCAGCTTGCCGACCCGGAAAAAACGCTGCCGCCGCTGCTGGCACGCCAGCAAAAAGCGGTCGACCTTATCAATACCTGCTACCAGCAAATGCATATGCTGGCCGCCAGCAATGACAATCACCACAAGCGGTTGACCCGCGCTTTTCAGGTCGCGCTGGATTTGCAGGAGCATATCGCCGTCAGCCTGCACCAGCCGGAAGAGGTGCAGAAGCTGGTGGAGCAGAGCCATGCCGAGGCGGTGATCCGCTGGAACGCGCAGACCATCGCGGCCAGGCTGCGCGAGCTGGCGGACGATATTCTCTATCACCGTCTGCCGACACGTTTCAGCATGGATAAACAGCTGCAGGCGCTGGAAAAAATTGCCCGCCAGCATCCCGCCAACCCGGTCGGCAACTTTTGCGCCTGGCATTTCAGCCGTATCGCCCGCGTGCTGCGTACCCAGCGTCCGCTTTACCAGCGCGATCTGATGGCGGATCGTCAGAAACGACTGCCGCTGCTATCTGCCATCAGAAGCTATCTGTCGCTGAAATCCGCCGCGCTGCGCACCGCTGCCAGGTTTGCGGTTATGCTCGCTTTCGCCAGCACCCTGGCGCTCTCCTTTAATCTGCCCAAGCCTTACTGGCTGCTGATGACGGTGATGTTTGTCAGCCAGAACGGCTACAGCGCGACCAGGGTACGCATTCAGCATCGTGCGCTGGGCACGCTGGGCGGGCTGGTGGTGGCCGCGCTGACGCTACGCTTTCAGGTGCCGGAATCGGCTGTGCTGCTGGTGATGCTGACGCTGACGCTGGCAGGCTATCTGGTGATCCGCAAATATTATGGTCTGGCGACGATCGGCTTTACCGTTACAGCGGTATATTCGCTTCAGCTGCTGTCGCTGAACGGCGCCGACTTTCTGCTGCCGCGCCTGCTGGATACGCTGATGGGCTGCCTGATCGCCTTTGCCGGGATGATCTGGCTGTGGCCGCAGTGGCAAAGCGGTCTGCTGCGGCAGAATGCGCACGACGCGCTGGAAACCTACCAGGAAGCGCTACAGAAACTGCTGGGGGACGAAGAGAGCCCGCAGAAGCTTGCCTGGCAGCGTATGCGCGTTAACCAGGCGCACAACGCGCTGTTTAACTCGCTGAACCAGGCCATGCAGGAGCCGGGTTTCGACGACCGCTACCTGGCCGATATGAAACTGTGGGTCACGCACAGTCAGTTTATCGTTGAGCATATCAACGCCATGACCATTTTAGCGCGTGAACATACCATGCTGACACCGCAGCTGGCCGAGCGCTATCTGCAGGCGTGCGAGATTGCGCTACAGCGCTGCCAGCAGCGGCTGGAGTACGACGGGCCGAGTTCTACAAACAACGTGCTGGAGACGGATACGCCCTTTCAGCAGGGCGCGACGACGGTGATGGAAAGGCACATAAAGCGCATCCTGGAACATCTTGGCGTGATGCACACTATTTCTTCGTTGGCCTGGAGCAGCCGACCTCATCATGGCCGCTGGCTGTCGCGCCATTTACGGAAATCAGCCTGATGATGCTGAGCAGAAGTTTTTCGGCGCGTGTGGCAGATGAACAGGAAGCTGGCAACGTTCTCCCATGGCAGAAAGCAATAAGGATGGGTTTACCTTTGGTGATAATGTATACTGTGAGTGCGTAAAAAAATTCAGGAGGACTTATGCCTGTTGCATATAAAATGTCGCTCACCGCACAGAAGTTATGGGCTGCGGAGACAAAAAGAAAAAGGCCAGAGCCGCGTAGTTACGTAAAAACGCCATCTGTCTCTGATGCAAAGGGCCGGGAGCTTTCCGCTCATTTTATTGAGGCCTTACAGCAAAGCCAGCAAGAAAAAAGTTCGGATGATGAGACCTATCTGGCATGACGGCACTGAAAGGGAGCGTCTATCTGGACAGGCTTTATAAAGAAAAAATGGAAGCCGAACAGGCTAAAGGTTCAACAGAGCTTTTTGATTTTAAAGAAGCATTTAAAATCTACTGGAAAACAGGCTTCCATCCTTCTTTTGGTAAAGACACGCCGTTCCGCTCTCCTTCTACTATTTTGACCACCTCAATTCGCCATTCTCACCTGATGCCAAAATCTTCACCAGCGCTTATGGCCCGGCTGGTACAAAGATCGTATGGACTACCCGAACCAGACGAACACAAAAGGCAATAAGTGATATCTATCTGGTTTATGCTGTTAATACAGAGCGTGATGCCTGCCTGATTGCCGTTCTCCACAACGCGCATAAAGCCGTAAGGTCAGAGGCCTTTATGGAAACATTAATGGTAAGAGCAGACTTTTTTTATGAAAAAACGAACTCCAGGCCCATGCCTCTTGCCGACCACTGTAATATCTGGGATCAAGCAATCTGGCGCGTGTAAGCAGCCTGGTGCAGACGACGCGCCTGTTTAGCCGGAAGCGCGAGGCTTCCGGCCTGACGAGTTAAGCCAGCAGTTTTTTCACGGCGGTGGCGAAGCGGTTCATACCTTCTTCAATATCGGTCGGTTCAATGACCAGCGACGGCGCAAAACGGATGACGTCCGTCCCGGCATTGAGGATCATTACGCCTTCTGCGGCGGCGGCGTTCAGAATATCGCGCGCTTTACCGGCATGCTGTGGCTTCAGCGCCGCGCCAATCAGCAGGCCTTTGCCACGAATTTCGCTGAACAGATCCAGCTGCGCGTCCAGCGCTTTCAGCGCGATGACAAACTGCTCGCGGCGCGCCTCTACGCCGTTCAGCACTTCTTGCGTATTGATGATATCCAGCGCCGCTTCTGCTACCGCGCAGGCCAGCGGATTGCCGCCATAGGTGGTGCCGTGCACGCCGGGTGCCATCACCGAGGCGACCTCGTTGGTGGTCAGCATGGCGCTGACCGGAAAGCCACCGCCCAGCGCTTTGGCGGTGGTCAGAATATCGGGCTGGACGCCGTAGTGCTCATACGCAAACAGCTTGCCGCTGCGGCCCATACCGCTCTGTACCTCATCCAGCACCAGCAGCGCCTGATGACGATCGCACAGTTCGCGCAGCCCCTGCATAAACTCCTGAGTAGCCGGCATCACGCCGCCCTCACCCTGGACAGGTTCCACCACGATGGCGCAGGTATGGTCGTCGATAACCGCTTTTACCGCGTTAAGGTCGTTAAACGGCACGTGGACGATGTCCGCTGGCTTAGGGCCAAAGCCGTCGGAATATTTCGGCTGACCGCCGACGGAAACGGTAAACAGCGTGCGGCCGTGGAAGGCGTTATGAAACGCGATAATTTTGCTTTTAAAAGGCGAATGGCGTTTAGTCGCGTAATAACGAGCCAGCTTAAAGGCCGCTTCGTTGGCTTCCGCGCCGGAATTAGCGAAGAACACGCGTTCGGCGAAGGTGGCGGCAATCAGCTTGCTGGCCAGGCGCAGCGCAGGTTCGTTGGTGAAGACGTTGCTGGTGTGCCACAGGGTTTCACCCTGCGTTTTCAGCGCTTCCACCAGCGCCGGATGACAGTGGCCCAGCGCGGTAACGGCGATACCACCGGAAAAGTCGACGTACTCTTTACCCTGCTGATCCCAGACGCGGCTGCCTTTTCCCTTAACCGGCACAAACTGTGCTGGTGCATAAACAGGCAAAATCACTTCATCAAACGTCGAGCGTGTTACCGCTAATTTATCCGCTGCCATTGCCGACCTCATCTTTTTACGTTACAGAGCCACTGAAATTATAATCATAAAATATGCATAAAAAATCACCTTAAGGCAACCAAATTTATTGCCCGAGGAAATTCTTCAGCAGCTGATGCCCCTGCTCGCTGAGGATACTTTCCGGATGAAACTGCACGCCCTCCAGCGGCAAGTCACGATGCCGCACGCCCATAATCTCATCCCTTTCGCCGTCCCGCAGCGACCAGGCCGTCACCTCAAAGTCGGCGGGTAGCGAGGCGGCCTCGACGATTAGCGAATGATAGCGCGTTACCCGTAATGGATGATTCAGGCCGTTAAAAACGCCGCTGTTATTATGCTCAATCAGCGAGGTTTTACCGTGCATTACCTCACGCGCCCGTACAATACGCGCGCCAAAAGCCTGCGCTATCGCCTGATGCCCCAGACAAACGCCAAGCACCGGGATTTTTCCGGCGAAGGCCCGGATAGCCTCCAGAGAAATGCCCGCCTCGTTGGGCGTGCACGGCCCCGGCGAAATCACCAGATGTTCAGGCTTTAGCTCGCTTATTTGTGCCAGCGTCAGCTCGTCGTTACGTCTGACGTGAACATCTGCGCCCGCTTCACAAAAATATTGATAGAGGTTCCAGGTAAAAGAGTCATAGTTATCGATCAGCAGCAGCATACGGGCTCCGGAAAAAAAGAAACGCTGCCATTCTACGCGTTTTCTTCCCGCTCGCTGATGACTTTGCCGAAAGCGGCTTCCAGCAGCGATAAGTCGCCTGCCAGGCTTGCCTTAACGGCCGCCTGCCAGCTTTCGCTGTCGATCAGGCTCCATTGGATGTCGCAGCCGGCGTGAATAATCAACTGTTCGAAGAAAAGCCGCTGGGCGCGTCCGTTGCCGCGCAGAAAAGGATGCAGCACGGTCAGCTCGCAGTAGTACCAGGCGAGCCTTTCCGCCATGCGATCCAGCGGCAGATCGGCCAGACCGTTCTCTTCTTCCAGCGCCTGCATCAGCGCGTTGCCTTCTTTCTCAATGTATTCAAAGTGGCAACAGGGCGTGTCGCCGATGGTGATATCGACTTCGCGCAGCTCGCCCGCCTCCTCCAGCACATCCTGAAAAAGCGCACGGTGCATGGCGCGCAGATGAGGCAGGCCCGGATTGCGCGCGCCCAGTTCGGGCAGGGAACCCGTTAATAAAAAGCTCGCCAAAAAGTTGGTCGGCAGACGCTGCTGCCAGAGCGTATTTTTTTGCTTGTCGGTGAGCTTTCTGGACATGAGTTCTCCTTGAAGGGGTAATCGCTGCTAAAAGCTTAGCTGATTATCAGCAGCAATCCCCCGACCGGAGCGTTAAGGCAGGATTTTTGCGGAAAGGATCACGACAGGTTTAACCGGCACGTTCTGGTATGGCCCCATATTCTGGGTCGGCACCTGAGCGATTTTATCCACCACTTCCTGGCCTTTCACCACTTTGCCAAAGACGGCATAGCCAAAGTCGCGCTGGCCATGATCCAGGAAAGCGTTGTCCGCTACGTTGAGAAAGAACTGGCTGGTAGCGCTGTCTTTATCGGCGGTGCGGGCCATAGAGATGGTGCCGCGCTTGTTCAGCAGGCCGTTATCCGCTTCGTTTTTAATCGGCGCGGCGGTAGGTTTCTGCTGCATATCGGCGGTAAAGCCACCGCCCTGCACCATAAAGCCCGGGATCACGCGATGGAAAACGGTGTTGTTGTAGAAGCCGTTGTTGACGTAATCAACAAAGTTCTTCGTGGAAATCGGGGCCTTTTGATTATTGAGTTCCAGCTCAATATTGCCAGCAGAGGTGGTCAGCAGCACGTGCGTATCTCCTTTTGCCGCCAGGGCGGAAGCAGAGAGCGTGGATAACGCGAACACGGTGGCGACCGCTGTCAAAGTACGTTTTAACATAAAAGATTCCTTACTTAAGGGCTACAGGCCGAAAACTGATTGTAAAGAGGCGCTTATCCCTGCGCCAGCGTTTTACCTATTTTTACGCGCGAAGGGTCGACGCAAACGCTTTCGCTGGGCAAAAAACGGTGATATTCATCACGAATATCCTGAAATCGCTGGGTAAACTTGCATTATTTATTTAAGCAGATCACGAATCCAGCTAAACTGCCCGCGCTTAGCGTGAGCGTCCAGCCTCACAATTTTTGACTCCATGGGCCACAACTATGACTAATCGCGATCGAATCGGGCTTACCTGGATCAGCTTTTTCTCTTATGCGCTAACCGGCGCGGTAGTAATCGTCACCGGTATGGTATTGGAAAATATTGCTGACTATTTTCATCTGCCAGTCGCGCAGATGAGCAACACCTTCACCTTCCTGAACGCCGGCATTTTAGTCGCCGTGTTTCTTAACGCCTGGCTGATGGAAATCATTCCTCTGCGCCGACAGCTGATTTTTGGCTTCGTGCTGATGGTGCTCGCCATTCTGGGGCTGATGACCAGCCACTCGCTGAGCGTCTTCTCGCTCTGTATGTTCGTGCTGGGCGTGGTCAGCGGCATCACCATGTCAATTGGTACTTTCCTGATCACCCATCTGTACGAAGGCCGTCAGCGCGGTTCGCGCCTGCTGTTTACCGACTCCTTCTTCAGCATGGCGGGCACTATTTTCCCCATTATCGCCGCCGCGCTGCTGGCGCGCTCGCTGCCGTGGTACTGGGTTTATGTCTGTATCGGCGTGATCTATCTGGCTATCTTTGTGCTGGCGCTCTGCTTTGAGTTTCCCGTGCTGGGCAAAAAAGCCGCGGTCCAGAACGTGGAAAAAGAAAAATGGGGCATCGGCGTGCTGTTCCTGTCGATCGCCGCGCTCTGCTATATCCTCGGCCAGCTTGGCTTTATCGGCTGGGTGCCGCTGTACGCCACAAAAACCATGGGCATGGATCTGACGCAGGCTGGCGCGCTGGTCGGCAACTTCTGGACCGCCTATATGATCGGCATGTGGGCGTTCAGCGCCATTCTGCGCTTTTTCGATCCGCAGCGCATCGTCACCGTACTGGCGCTGCTGGCAACGGCGCTGATGTACTGGTTTATCAGCAGCAGCGACGCCGCTATGCTGAAGTGGATCATGATGAGCCTGGGCTTCTTCTCCAGCGCAATCTACACCACGATTATTACGCTGGGATCGCTCCAGACTAAGGTCTCTTCGCCAAAGCTGGTGAACTTTATTCTGACCTGCGGCACCGTCGGCACCATGCTGACTTTCGTGGTCACCGGCCCGATTGTGGATAAACATGGCGCCCACGCCGCGCTCTCTACCGCCAACATGCTGTACGCGGTGGTGTTCGTAATGTGCCTGCTGCTGGGCTTTGTCAGCAAACACAAACTGCACGGGCATATGTCCTCGCACTAACAGGAAAGGCCGGGAAACCGGCCTTTTTTATTAGCGCCGAAAATCCACCTTTTCGCTTTCCGCCAAATAAATTGTGCTTGCCGCAGGCTGCGTTTGTGCAATTACTCTCCCCTGACGGATAGAATAGCGCGTCGGCACCTGACGCCGCAGCGCATCAAAACCGTTCTCCGCAGGCAGGATAATCAGGTTGGCGCTGTTGCCGCTCTGAATGCCGTAATCCTGCAGCTGTAGCGTTCTGGCGCTGTTATGCGTAATCAGCTTAATGCCTTCATCCAACTGGCCGTACCCCATCAGCTGACAAACATGCATTCCCATATGCAGCACCTGAAGCATATTGGCGGTGCCGAGCGGATACCAGGGATCGAAAACGTCATCGTGGCCAAAGCAGACGTTGATCTCCGCCTCCAGCATCTCTTTTACCCGCGTTACGCCGCGCCGTTTGGGATAGCTGTCGAAACGTCCCTGGAGATGGATATTCACCAGCGGATTGGCGACAAAATTGATGCCGGAAAGCTTCAGCAGCCGGAACAGGCGCGAAGTATAAGCGCCGTTATAAGAGTGCATCGCCGTGGTATGGCTGGCGGTGACGCGGGCGCCCATCTTCTCGCGCAGCGCCAGCGCCGCGACGGTTTCCACAAAACGCGACTGTTCGTCGTCGATTTCGTCGCAGTGCACGTCAATCATGCGCTGATACTTCTGCGCCAGCGCAAAAGTCTTATGCAACGACTCTACGCCATACTCGCGGGTAAATTCAAAATGCGGGATAGCGCCAGCCACGTCCGCGCCCAGCCGCAGCGCCTCTTCCAACAGGCCCTCGCCATCGGGGTAAGAGAGGATGCCCTCCTGCGGAAACGCGACGATCTGGATATCGACCCAGGGCGCCATCTCGCTTTTCACTTCCAGCATGGCCCGCAGCGCGGTAAGCGAGGGATCGGACACGTCTACGTGCGTGCGCACATGCTGGATACCGTTGGCGATCTGCCATTTCAGCGTCTGCCGCGCGCGGGTTTTGACATCTTCATGATCCAATACGGCTTTGCGCTCTGCCCAGCGTTCAATACCTTCAAACAGCGTACCGGACTCATTCCAGGCCGGTTCGCCTGCGGTCTGGGTGGTATCAAGATGGATATGCGGCTCGATAAAAGGCGGAAAAGCCAGCCCGCCCTCCGCATCCAGCGATCCTTCCGGCGCGGTGCCGTGCGCCTGCGGCGAGATCGTGGCGATTTTACCGTCGCGGATAGCAATCTGCCAGAGTCCCTCACGCCACGGCAATCGCACATGGTGAATGCTTTTTAATGGAATAGCCTGCATAGACACGCTCCTGAACGTCAGTGGTTTTTTTAACCATACCATCCTTTGTGGCGGAGCGAGACGGGGGCAATACCAGTAAAATCCATAACTTACTTAAAAAAGCTTAAAAATCATCGATCTACCCATAAAGGGGTATTTAAAAACTGGCTTGATATACATCAATAACCCTGGAGTTTTGCGCGCTATTGTAGCGGCATTATTTTGTAATGTGAGGCACAAATGCGCACCCGACTCGTTATTATTGGCAACGGCATGGTAGGGCATCGCCTGCTGGAAGAGCTGGCCGAAAAGGCCGCACCGGAGCAGTTCGACATCACGGTTTTTTGCGAAGAGCCTCGCCTGGCTTACGATCGCGTGCATCTCTCCGCTTATTTCACCCATCACAGCGCCGAGGCTCTTTCGCTGGTGGCGGAAGGCTTCTGCGAAAAGCATAAAGTAAGTGTGCTAACTGGTGAAAAGGCCTTAACAATCGACCGCCGTGAAAAGGTGGTGTATTCCGACCAGGGCCGCGCGGTGAGTTATGATAAGCTGGTGCTGGCGACCGGCTCTTATCCCTGGGTGCCGCCGATTGCAGGCGCCGACGGTAACAACTGCTTTGTTTATCGTACCCTGGACGACCTGGACGCAATCGAAGCCTGCGCTCGTCACAGCCGCAGCGGCGCGGTGATCGGCGGCGGCCTGCTGGGGCTGGAGGCCGCCGGTGCGCTGAAAAATCTGGGCATGGAAACGCACGTGGTGGAGTTCGCACCCGTGCTGATGGCGGAACAGCTCGATCCGCTGGGCGGAAAGCTGCTGCGGAAAAAAATCGAAGGCATGGGCGTTGCCGTTCATACCAGCAAAAATACCCGGCAGATTACTGACGGCCCGTCAGGCGGAAAAATCCTGCAGTTTGCGGATGAAAGCCAGCTGGCGGTCGATTTTATCGTGTTTTCCACCGGCATTCGCCCGCAGGATCGTCTCGCCAGAGAAGCCGGCCTTGCCATTGGCCCGCGCGGCGGCGTAGTGATTGACGACAGCTGCCGCACTACGGATGCAGATATTTACGCCATCGGGGAATGCGCCGCCTGGCAGGAACGCGTGTATGGCCTGGTGGCGCCGGGCTACAAAATGGCGCAGGTCACGGCAGACAGCCTGCTGGGTCAGAAAAACGCCTTTACCGGCGCGGATATGAGCGCGAAGCTCAAACTGCTGGGCGTGGACGTCGGCGGTATCGGCGATGCGCACGGCCGGACGGAAGGCGCGCGCAGCTATCTCTACCTGGATGAAAACAAAGAGGTCTATAAGCGTCTGGTCGTCAGCGCGGACAATAAAAAACTGCTGGGCGCGGTACTGGTGGGCGATACCAGCGACTATGGCAATCTGCTGCAGCTGATGCTTAACGGCATCGATCTGCCGGACAACCCCGACATGCTGATCCTGCCCGCCCATGCGGGAAGCAAACCGGCGCTGGGCGTGGATTCGCTGCCGGAAACGGCGCAAATCTGTTCCTGCTTTGACGTCACCAAAGGCGACCTGGTACTGGCGATCCAGAACGGCTGCCATACCGTGGCGGCGCTGAAGGCGGAAACCAAAGCCGGCACCGGCTGCGGCGGCTGCGTGCCGCTGATGACCCAGGTGCTGAACGCCGAGCTGAGCCGCCAGGGCATCGAAGTTAACAGCCACCTTTGCGAACACTTTCACTATTCCCGCCAGGAGCTGTATCACCTGATCCGCGTGGAAGCGATCCAAACCTTCGATGATCTGCTTAGCAAATATGGCCGGGGTTACGGCTGCGAGGTCTGTAAACCCACGGTAGCGTCATTACTTGCCTCGTGCTGGAACGATTATGCTCTCCAGCCTTCGCTGGTGCCTTTGCAGGACAGCAACGACAGCTTTCTTGGCAATATTCAGAAGGACGGCACCTACTCCGTGATCCCGCGCTCCGCAGGCGGCGAGATCACCCCAGCCGGGCTGATAGCCATTGGCGAGGTCGCCGGTCGCTACGGCCTTTATACCAAGATCACCGGCTCGCAGCGTATCGGCCTGTTCGGCGCGCACAAAGACGATTTGCCCGCCATCTGGCAGACGCTGATCGAGGCCGGTTTTGAAACCGGCCACGCCTACGCCAAAGCGCTGCGCATGGCGAAAACCTGCGTAGGCAGCAGCTGGTGCCGCTTCGGCGTCGGCGACGCTGTCGGGCTGGGCGTGGAGCTGGAAAATCGCTATAAGGGCATCCGCACGCCGCACAAGATGAAGTTTGGCGTGTCGGGCTGCACCCGTGAATGCTCGGAAGCGCAAAGCAAAGATGTTGGCATCATCGCTACGGAAAAAGGCTGGAACCTTTACGTCTGCGGCAATGGCGGCATGAAGCCGCGCCACGGCGATCTGCTGGCGGCCGATCTGGATCGTGACACGCTTATCCGCTATCTGGATCGCTTTATGCTGTTTTACATCCGCACCGCCGATAAATTACAGCGTACCTCGCTGTGGCTGGAGAGCCTGGACGGCGGCATTGACTATCTGCGCCAGGTCATTATCCACGACAAGCTGGGCCTCAACGCGCAGCTGGAGGCCGACCTGGCCCGCCTGCGCGAGCGCTTCGTCTGTGAATGGCAGGCAACCCTTGCGCAACCGGAGCGGCTTGCCCGCTTCCGCCACTTTATCAACAGCGACAGCCACGATCCGCTGGTGCAGAGCGTGCCGGAGCGTCAGCAACACCGGCCCGCCCGGCCCGAAGAGCGTATTCCCGTCGTTATGGAGGAGCAGCCATGAGCCAGTGGCATAGCGTTTGCCCGTTAAAGAGTATTCAGCCCGCCACCGGCGTTTGTGCGCTGGTCGCGGGGGAACAGGTTGCCCTGTTTCGCCCTCGTGCCGACGAAACGGTGTTCGCCCTGAGCAATATCGATCCCTTTGCCCAGGCCAGCGTGCTCTCACGTGGCCTGATTGCCGAGCACCAGCAAAGCCTGTGGGTTGCCAGCCCGTTGAAGAAGCAGCGTTTTCGCCTGAGCGACGGCGTCTGTATGGAGGATGAGAGCCGCTCTGTTCCCGCCTGGCCTGCCAGAGTCCGCGACGGCATGGTGGAAGTGGCGATATAAGCCCTTCTCTCTTTTCACGGCCGCGCACTGCGGCCCTTTTTTATTGCGAGCTTTCTGTGAACTGGTTTCCTCTTTTTTGCGACCTGCGCCATAAAACCGTCCTGCTGGTCGGCGGCGGCGCCGTGGCCGAGCGCAAAGCGCGGCTGCTGCTGAAGGCTGGCGCGGCTGTCCGCGTCTGCGCCACGCATTTTTCCTCCCCCTTCTACGAATGGCAGCAGGCCGGTAAGCTGACGCTGCGGGAAACGCGCTTCAGCCCTGAACACCTTGATGGCTGCTGGCTGGCGATAGCGGCGACGGACAGCCATGAGATCAATCAGCGGGTCAGCGCCTGTGCCAGCGCCCGGCAGATGTTCTGCAACGTGGTGGACGCGCCCGCCCGGGCCAGCGCCATCATGCCCTCCGTGGTTGACCGCTCGCCGCTGATGATAGCTATTTCCAGCGCTGGCGACGCGCCGGTGATGGCTCGCCTGCTGCGGGAAAAAATCGAAGCGCTGCTGCCGCAGCATTTGGGCAAAGTTGCCGCGTGGGCGGGCGCGTTACGGCCACGGGTAAAATCAACCTTTAGCCAGATCGGGCAACGCAGGCGCTTTTGGGAAAAACTTTTCCACCACGACCGGCTGGCGCAAACTCTCGCCAACGGGGACGATAAGCAGGCGGAAAAGCTGACGGAGGCCTTGTTTAACGAGCCGCTGGCGCAACAGGGCGAAGTGGTGCTGGTCGGCGCCGGGCCGGGCGACGCGGGCCTGCTGACGCTGAAAGGGCTACAGCAGATCCAGCAGGCGGACGTGGTGATCTACGACAGGCTGGTGTCTGAAGAGGTGCTGGAGCTGGTCAGACGCGATGCGGAAAGGATTTTCGTCGGTAAACGCGCGGGCTATCACTGCGTGCCGCAGGAGGCCATCAATCAAATCCTGCTGGAGCAGGCGGGCCAGGGAAAACGCGTGGTGCGGCTGAAAGGCGGCGATCCCTTTATTTTTGGACGCGGCGCGGAGGAGCTGGAAGCGCTGTCCGGATCGGGCATTCCTTTTTCCGTGGTGCCGGGCATTACCGCCGCCTCGGGCTGCTCGGCCTACAGCGGCATCCCGCTTACCCACCGCGATTATGCGCAGAGCGTGCGGCTGGTGACCGGCCACGTGCAGAAAAACGGTGAGCTGGACTGGCAAAACCTGGCGGCGGAACGGCAAACGCTGGTGTTCTATATGGGGCTGACGCAGGCGGCGGAGATCCAGCGGCAGCTGCTGGCGCACGGCATGAGCGGCGGGATGCCGGCGGCGCTGGTGGAAAACGGTACCTCGACCCGACAGCGCGTTGTGACAGGGCAGCTGAGCGAGCTGGCCGAGCTGGCTACGCAGGCGCAAAGCCCATCGTTGATAATCATTGGTCGGGTGGTGGCCTTACGCGAGCCGCTGCGCTGGTTTTAGCCAGCCCATAAAAAAACGGCGCCCCTGACCGATTTTCAAGGGCGCCGTTCAGGTTAGCCGTTATGGCTGAGCGACAAAGCCTACGGCTTCATAGACCTTTTTCAGCGTTTCCTGCGCCTGTGCGCGAGCTTTCACCGCGCCGTCACGCATGACCTGCTCCAGGAAAGCCTCATCATTGCGATAACGATGATAGCGCTCCTGCAGCTCGCTCAGCATTCCGGAAACCGCATCGGCTACCGCGCCTTTCAGGTGCCCATACATCTGGCCTTCAAACTGCTTTTCCAGATCGGGAATGCTGGTGCCGGTCACGCCGGACAGGATATCCAACAGGTTAGAAACGCCCGCTTTGTTTTTTACGTCGTAGCGCACGACCGGCGGCTCGTCGCCATCGGTCATGGCGCGCTTGATCTTCTTGACCACCGACTTCGGATCTTCCAGCAGGCCGATCACGTTGTTGCGGTTATCGTCCGACTTGGACATCTTTTTGGTCGGCTCCAGCAGCGACATGACGCGCGCGCCGGATTTCGGAATAAACGGCTCCGGCACCTTAAACACATCGCCATAGAGCGCATTGAAACGCGCGGCCACGTCGCGGCTCAACTCCAGATGCTGCTTCTGATCTTCGCCAACCGGCACCTGCGTGGTCTGATAAAGCAGAATATCCGCCGCCATCAGCACCGGGTAATCGAACAGGCCCGCGTTGATGTTCTCTTCATAGCGTGCGGATTTGTCCTTAAACTGCGTCATGCGGCTCAGCTCGCCGAAGTAGGTATAGCAGTTCAGGATCCAGCTCAGCTGCGTGTGCTCCGGCACGTGCGACTGCACGAAGATAGTGCTTTTCTGGGGATCGATGCCGCAGGCCAGATAGAGCGCCAGCGTATCCAGGGTCGCTTTGCGCAGCGCAGCCGGATCCTGACGTACCGTAATGGCATGAAGATCGACTATGCAGTAAATGCAGTTGTAGTCATCCTGCATGCTGACCCACTGACGCAACGCCCCCATATAGTTACCGATGGTCAGTTCGCCGGAAGGCTGCGCGCCGCTAAATACGATGGGTTTCATCTTTTTCGTCCTGGTCGTTACAGCCCTAATGCGGGCAACAAATCGTTAAAATGGTCAAGTACCAGCGTCGGCTGGCTGCTCGCAATCGGCTCGCCGTAGTTATAGCCATAGGTCAGCCCTACGCAGGGCGTGCCCGCCGCTTTCGCCGCCTGAATATCGTTGCGGGAATCGCCCACGAACAGCAGTTCGCCAGGCAGCAGGCCGAACTTGCCCAGCACCAGAAACAGCGGGGCCGGATGCGGTTTTTTCGCCGTCACGTCGTCGCCGCCGATAATCAGCGAAAAGCAGTCGTCGATACCGAGCGAGGCCAGCAAAGGCGCGACAAACGGCGTCGGCTTGTTGGTCACAATCGCCATCGGCATCCCGGTGGCCGCCAGTTTTTGCAGGCCTTCTTTTACGCCGGGGAAGAGTTTACTGCCGCTTTCGACAACGACAGCATAATGCTTATCAAGCAGCACCCGCGCGTCGCGCAGCAGATCGCTTTCCGGCGCGTGTCCCAGCGCCCAGGTCAGCGCGCGTTCAATCAGCACGTCCGCGCCGTTGCCAATCCAGGTGGAGACGCGCTCCAGCCCCGCCGCCGGAAGGTTGAGCGACTGCAAAGCGGCGTCTACCGCGCTGGTCAGGCCCGGCGCGCTGTCGGTCAGCGTGCCGTCAAGATCGAATGCCAGCGCGCGAATATCAGTGAAATGAGCCATGCCGAGATTTCTCCAGTTCCGTGCGCATATCATCAATGACTTTTTTATAGTCAGGCTGATTGAAGATAGCGGATCCGGCCACGAACATATCGGCGCCGGCCGCGGCGATTTCGCCGATGTTTTCTGTCTTCACGCCGCCGTCCACCTCCAGACGAATATCGTAGCCGCTTTGGTCGATCAGCTTACGGGCCTGGCGCAGCTTGTCCAGCGTGCCGGGAATAAACGACTGGCCGCCGAAGCCCGGGTTAACGGACATGATCAGCACCACGTCGATTTTGTCCATAACGTAGTCCAGATAGCTGAGCGACGTGGCCGGGTTAAACACCAGCCCTGCTTTACAGCCATGCTCTCTGATCAGCTGTAGCGTGCGGTCGACATGCTCGGACGCTTCCGGGTGGAAGGTGATATAGCTGGCGCCAGCTTTGGCAAAATCGGGGATCAGGCGATCGACCGGTTTCACCATCAGGTGCACATCGATCGGGGCGGTAATACCGTAATCACGGAGCGCTTTCAGCACCATCGGCCCCATCGTCAGATTAGGCACGTAGTGATTATCCATGACGTCGAAATGCACGACATCGCCACCGGCAGCCAGCGCTTTGGCCGTGTCTTCACCCAGGCGGGCAAAGTCTGCAGACAGAATTGACGGAGCGAGCAAAAACTTTTTCATCCATTTCTCCCAATTTAGCGCGCCTGGCGACAGGCACGTAGTGCTGTTGAGGATCAGTCGCTGCTAAACAGCGCCAGCAGCTCGTTGACCTGCAAACGCCCGCTGCCGCTGCGGCTGATCGAGCGACGAGCTTTAATCTGATGCAGCTGCGCGGCCTGATACCACTCGCGGGTCAGCGGCGTATCGTGATTGGAGATCAGTACCGGAATACGGCTTTCACGCGCCAGCTTCTCCGCCAGCTCCGCCAGGTGCTGCTGCTGCGCCAGGCTAAAGCTGTTGGTGTGGTAAGCGGTGAAATTTGCCGTGGCCGACAGCGGTGCATAGGGCGGATCGCAATAGACCACCGATCCCGGCTCTGCCCGGCCCAGCGTATCAGCGTATGATTCGCAGATAAAGGTGGCGTTTTGCGACCGCTCGGAGAACCAGTACAGCTCATCCTGAGGAAAATAGGGTTTGCGGTAGCGGCCAAAAGGTACGTTAAACTCGCCGCTTAAATTGTAGCGGCACAGTCCATTGTAGCAGTGGCGGTTAAGGTACAAAAACAGCACGCTGCGGCGCCAGGCATCAGTAGATCGATTAAACTCCAGCCGGCGAGCGTAGTAGAACTCAGCGTCGTTGCTTTCGGTCGTGAACAGCTGGCTGGCATCCGCCACAAAATCGTCCGCGCGATCTCTTACCACGTTGTACAGGTTGATCAAATCTTTGTTGATATCCGCCAGCACGTAGCGCGAGAAATGCGTATTGAGGAATACGGACCCTGCGCCAACGAAGGGTTCAATCAGGCAATCCCCTTCCGGCAGGTGACGCTGGATATCGTTAAGCAGCGGGAACTTGCCGCCCGCCCATTTTAAAAAAGCGCGATTTTTTTTCATGCCGTCGTTTTATTACACTTACTCTTCTGGCTGCGGTTACACCGACAGCATATCTGCGCTTTAAATTGCCAGCCCGCATAACGCGGGCCGGCAGAGAACATCGTCAGGTTCAATAGCCGTTAATTTACTGACTCTTTTTTCACCTGGCTGACAGGTTTCACCCAGGGGTTTTTCGCCCGCACCTCTGAGGGCAGCGAAGCTACCGCGCGTTTTGCCTCTGCCGGCGTGGCGTAAGCGCCGCTTACCAGCACGTACCAGGGCTGGCCGTTGCGCGCGGTTTTATACACGTGATAGCCGCTCAGGTTCTGCTTTTTCGCCCAAGCGTTAAGCGTATCGGGACGCGAAGCGCTGCTCAACTGCAACGTATAGTTGCCGCCGGTTACCGCAGCAGGCGCGGCTACCGGCGCGCTGTGGCTCTCTTTTGCGACCGGTTTCGCCGCCGCGGGTTTGTGCGTGGCGGGTCTGGTGTGCTGCTGAGGCGCGGCAGGCTGACGCGTAGCCGAACGTGCAGGCGCAGGCTGAGACGTCTGCGGCGTGGTGACCGGTTTGCCAGCCGTGCCGCCGTCCGCAACGGTCGCCGGCGCCAGCGGCAGCGAGCTGCCCTGCATATCCGTGCTGGCCGCATCCACCTGATTCTGCTGGTTAGAGAGCGCGCTATTGAGATCGCCCGGCAGCTCGACGCGCTGTTGGCCCGCAGGGGTCTGCACGGGCTGCGCTTCGGTCGGCGTGGAGGCGACCGGCGGGGCACTCAGTTCCTGAGGTGCATTACCGGATGCGGCTGAGCCCTCAGCAGGCTGCCCGCCCGTGCCAGAGGCGCCTGCATCAGCGCCAGGCTGCTGCGCGCCGCTCTGTCCGCTCATGGAAGAAGAGCCGGTCAGATCGATATTTTTATCGCTGCCGCCGGAGGTGGCCGGCGTCTGGGCGGCTTTTTTATCGCCGCTGTCCGACGAGTTCAGCGTTGAACCGATGCCAAGCACGATCAGCAGCAGCACCAGTACGCCTACCCCCATCATCAGATGCTGGCGTGATACCGGCACCTTAGGGGCAGAGGACGTTTTTCGCGCTCGCTGTGGACGGCGATCGCTGGTATCAGGCTTTAACTCATCTTCCGGTTTAAAATCGTCCATTTCACCTCCTCCGGTAAAGCAGCCGCGCCGCTTTACGTGTACGCCAGTAGTTAACTAACGGCTCAGGCCGGTTTCTGACAGTCGTTAATCGCTGCCAGCACCGTATCATGCGCAACGCCGCCGCGCACGCAGGCCTGTCCTAAAGCCAGCGGCAGCACCAGACGCAGCTCGCCCGCCAGCACTTTTTTATCACGCAGCATATGCGGCAGATAATCCTCCGCCGCCATGCTCTCCGGGCCGTGCACCGGCAGTCCGGCACGCTGCAGCAGGCTGATGATCCTGTCGGTATCGCCAGCGGAAAACTCGCCCAGCCGCTCTGCGGTACGCGCAGCCATTACCATGCCGGCCGCCACGGCCTCACCATGCAGCCAGTTGCCGTAGCCCATATGCGCTTCGATGGCGTGTCCGTAAGTGTGGCCCAGATTCAGCAACGCGCGCTGTCCCATTTCGCGCTCGTCGGCGGCGACGACCTCGGCTTTCAGCTCGCAGCAGCGGCGAATACAGTAGGCCATCGCCTTGCCGTCCAGCGCCAGCAGCGCATCCAGATTAGCTTCCAGCCAGCAGAAGAACTCACCGTCGAGGATGATGCCGTATTTGATCACTTCCGCAAGACCTGACGCCAGCTCGCGAGCGGGCAGGCTGCTCAGGCAGTTGATATCAATGACTACCGAAGCCGGCTGATAGAACGCGCCGATCATGTTCTTGCCAAGAGGATGATTAACGGCCGTTTTGCCGCCAACTGAGGAGTCCACCTGCGACAGCAGCGTGGTAGGAACCTGAATAAACCGCACGCCGCGCTGGTAGCTGGCCGCCGCGAAACCGGTCAGATCGCCAATCACGCCGCCGCCCAGGGCAATCAGCGTGGTATCGCGACCGTGCGGTTTTTCCAGCAGCGCGGTAAAGACCCGATCCATTACCGCCAGCGTTTTGTGCTGCTCGCCGTCGGGCAGGATCACCTGGTCCACTTCTACGCCAGCGCTTTCCAGCCGCTGACGAACAGGTTGAAGATAGAGCGGTGCCAGCGTGTCGTTAGTAACCAGCATTGCCCGCTCGCCCGCCTTAAGCGGCCAAAAAGAAGCCGGATCGTTAAACAGTCCGGCAGCGATGGTAATGGGGTAACTGCGTTCCCCCAGAGTGACGGTAATCTTCTCCATGAAGCACTCCTTTTCGGCCCGCAGGCGGAGCAGAGCCGCTAGCTCTTTTCCAGCATGTTAATGATTTGATTCGCGACCACTTTAGCGCTTTGGTCATCGGTACGAATGGTGACGTCAGCAATCTCTTCATACAGCGGATTACGTTCGTCTGCCAACGCTTCCAGCACTTCGCGCGGTGGAGAATCCACCTGCAGCAAAGGACGCTTTTTATCGCGCTGCGTACGAGCCAGCTGTTTTTCGATCGTGGTCTCCAGATAGACCACCACGCCGCGAGCGGAAAGACGGTTGCGTGTTTCGCGAGACTTAACGGAACCGCCGCCGGTCGCCAGGACAATGCCCTGCTTCTCGGTGAGTTCGTTAATGATCTTTTCTTCGCGATCGCGGAAGCCTTCTTCGCCTTCGACGTCGAACACCCAGCCCACATCCGCTCCGGTACGTCGCTCAATTTCTTGATCGGAATCGAAAAATTCCATATTGAGTTGCTGAGCTAACTGACGCCCAATAGTGCTTTTGCCGGCACCCATAGGCCCAACCAGAAAGATATTGCGTTTCTCTGCCATTTTTTCGGTATTACTAAGACAATTCGTTAATGATACCCCGTCCTATAGCGGACAGGACATGAACTGAAACCTCATGAGCGATAGTGCGAGAGTCAGAGGAAAATTATCTCAACACTGAAGGTGTTTTGGCAACCGATTAAATTGACCTTGCCCATTGCGCCCACAGCTGGCGCGTTCAGTCCGCTTCATTTATCACGCCGATGTCACACGGCTACGCCGGTTGCGCACGATAAAAAACGGGTAAATGCTTTTTCTTAAAGCCAAACCGAGGCCTGTAATTCAAAAATCGCTAAACCTTGTAAGCTAATTCCGCTCTTGCGTCAAACGCATATGGCCGCAATCCGCTAAAAAAGGCCTCGCTCGCTCAGTTTGTTACAAAAAAGCTTTACTCATCACGGATCAGTCTTGGGGTAATGAAGATCACCAGCTCACGTTTTTTTTGACCGGTAGTCGCATGGCGAAAAAGCGCGCCCAACAGTGGTACAGAGCCGAGAAACGGCACCCGGCTCTGCCCTTTTGCCCGCTGCTGCTGGAAAATGCCGCCCAGCGCCAGCGTTTCACCATCTTTCAGCGTGACCTGAGTCTGGATCTCCTGTTTATCGATGGCGATGTATTCGCCCTCGCCGCTGCGTACCGTACTACCGGGCAGGTTCTGGCTGATATGCAGCTTAAGCAGGATGCGGCCGTTCGGCTGCACGTAAGGCGTTACGTCCATGCCTAATACCGCCTCCCTGAACTCCACGCTGGTTTTACCGTTGCTGCCGCTGGAAACCTCGTAGGGAATTTCAGTGCCCTGCTTAATGCTGGCGGGCTGCTGATGCGAGGTGAACAGTCGGGGGCTGGCGATAATCTCCAGCTTGTTTTCCTGCTCCAGCGCGTTCAGCTCCAGATCCAGCATCCTGCCATTCAGGCGCGCCAGGGTAAAACCCAGGGCGAGCGTGGGATTAGCCACCGGCAGAGCCACGCGCAGCTGGCTGACCCGCAGCGCGCGGGCAATCTGCTCTTCGCCGCCCAGACCCCAGCGCACGCCCAGCTCGCGCAGGCTCTCTTCGCTGAGGGTAACGATATGCGCGGCGAGTTCGACCTGCTCCAGCGGCGTATCCAGCGCCGTGACCCAGCGCTGGATCTCGTTCAGCGCGGAACGGGTGTCGCGCAGGATCAGGCTGTTGGTGCGTTTATCTACCGTCACGCTGCCGCGCGAACTCAGCAGCTTCGCCTGCGCGCTTTGCAGGCTGCCATAGACTTTTTCCGCTTCTGCATAGCGTAGCGGCAACGCCAGCGTATCAAGCGGCAGCGCCTTTTCCGCCTCTTCCCGCTCAAGCGTTTGCCGTCGCTGCTGCTCTTCCTGCCAGCTCTGCGGGAAAACCAGCAGCACGTTGCCTTCTTTATTCACGTTCAGCTTCGCCAGGCGGCAAACCAGCGTCAGCGCCTGCTGCCAGCTGACCTCTTTTAAACGGATGGAAAGCCGTCCCTCGACGCCGGGCGCGACCAGCAAATTCAACTGCTGATAGTCAGCCAGCGCCTGAAGAATTTGCCCGACGGGTGCGTCATCGAATGCCAGAGAAAGCGGCGCCGGGCTGCCCCGCAATGGCGTTGCCAGCCACAGCGTCAGCAGCAGGAGGACTTTCCACAGGCGAATGCGTTTCATAAAGGCTTCCTTGCAAGTTAATGCTTAAGGGCGCGCTGCACGGCGTGGCGGCCACCAGCGTAATACCCAGCGCGGTAACGTCCCGCAGCTGCCAGTAAGCGTCCGGCCAGCTCTGCGCAGCCCATAATTTACCGCTGCCGCTACGGGTCACCAGCCAGGCGCGGTAGTTTGTAGGCCGACCGATGATGCCGCGCAGCTGCGGCGGCGGCATGGGTAACAGAGCGTCGCAAAGCACGCTTTCCGGTGGCGAAAAGGGATCGCGGGCCGCCAGCGCGCTCCTCCCCAGCAGCAGTGCAGCTACCAGCATTGCCGGGCGTTTTAACCCCCCCTTTAAAAAGGCGCTAGCGTTCATATTGCACCACCAGGTTTAACAGCAGCTGTTGATCCATCCGCTTCAGGCTGAACTGCGCCAGCCTGACGGCAGGTTGCCGCTCGCTCAGGTAGCGAAACGCGGACTGCAGCTGCGGCCAGCTAAGCAGCAGGGTCAATTCGCCGCCCTGGGGCGTTGGCTGCCAGCCCTGTAAACGGTTGCCCGCCGCCTCGCTCAGCTGTAGCCACGAAAAAGGCCGCGCCGTCTCAGGCCGTAACGCCAGCTGCAGGCTGGCGATATCTGCTTCAGCTTCGCGCAGCGAGCTTCGCTGTTGCAAATTGCGCAGCAGCAGCCGATAGCGCTTGTGCTCCTGTTGCCGCTGCTGCGCCACCTGTAAAGCCTGCTGCTGAAGAGGCCGCAGCCAGGCCTGGCGTACCAGCAGCGCGCCGGTGATAAAGCAGAACGCCAGCAGCAGCAGCCTTAGCCAGAACGGCAAGACGAGCCAGCGATGCAGCAGAACGCTATTCATGTTCCTGTTCCGGCAGCGTGGCCTCCAGGCTGAAGCGGATAATGCCCTTTCCGTCGCGGCTGAGCCTGCCGGTGTTGACCTGTTGAAACAGGTGAAACCGCTCTAACTGCTGGCGAAACGCCTCAACTTCCGCCAGCCGCAGGCAAAATCCGGTGACGGTCAGACCCTGCGCGGTTTTACTGATTTCGCTCAGCCAAAGCGCCGCTGGCAGAGTTGCAGCCAGGTCGCGCGTAAATGCCCGCCACTCGCGCAGGCGCGCCTGTCTTCCCTCTCTGATGGCCAGCGTATGCCGAAGCGTATCGCGCCGGGCTTCCAGACGAGCCAGGCGAGCGCTGAGCCTGTCGAGCTGGCCGTTGGTTTCTTTCAGCCAGTGCAGGCCGGTCTGCTGCCGCTTGCCGAGCGCCTGCTGCTCCAGCAAGGGCATTGTCAACGCGAGCAACAGAGCCAGTAGCGCCACAAGCAGCAGGCCGTCGCGGCGCAGCTGTTGGCGCTGCCGCTGACGACGCCAGGGAAGAAAATTTACCCAGACCATCAGGCGTCCTCCGGCCGTAGCGCCAGCCCGGCGGCCAGCGCAAAAGCGCCGCTGCACGCGGGCAACGGCAGTGACTTAAACGCGAAAGCCGCCAGTGGCTCCAGCCACAGCGCATCGGCAGGCAGCGCTTCCGGCAGGGCCGAGCTATAGTAAAGCGTGGCCGCATCGGCGAGGTATTTTTTGCGCAGCGCCGCCAGGTTGGCCGCGTCATCAGCGGGACACCAGCCCCATGGCGGCTGTAGCCGCGCGTCAAACCAGAGCCAGTGGTCGGGTAAACGGTGCACCAGCACGGCGTCCGGGCTGAGCCGCAGGCTTTGCGCCAGCGCGAACAGCGCGGCCGGAGCCAGCTCCAGCACCTGCGGATTGAGTCCCGCCGTCTTCAGCACCGACAGCCAGCCATGAACCGCGTCCCGACGGGCGGCGGTCAGCCACAGCCGCCCGCTGTCGGCAGCCGCCTGGCGGTAGTCAAGCGCAAGTTTTTCAGGCTCTATCGGAAAAAATCGCTTCGCCGCAGCTGCGATATAGCTGCTACGCTCTGCTTCACGCAGTGGGGTCTGCGGCAGCGCCAGCGCGTGCTGCAACGCCAGCCGGGCGGGGAAGCCGATGCGCAGCGAGATCTGCCGCGGCAGTCGTTTTCGCCACTGTCGCAGCAGGGGAATAAGCGGGTCGGGCCGTTGCACCAGCCCGTTGGTTAACGTATCGTGCGGCAGCGCATGTTGCCACCAGTGGCGCAGTTGCCAGCCGTTACGACGGTATTGAATACCCAGGGCGCAAAGCTGTCCGTTCTGAATATCCAGGCCGACTTGCCATGTCTGAAATGCCATTTCGCGCGGTCTCCCTGCTCAGTAGAAAAATGATGTATCCAGGCCTCTGGCTTGCCTTTATACTACCGCGCGATTGTTTATAAACTGTCCAGGCGACTTAAGATGGAAAATATCAGGTGAAGTTCGTAAAGTATTTTTTGATCCTTGCAGTGTGTTGCATTTTGTTGGGAGCCGGCTCGATTTATGGTCTGTATCAGTACATACAGCCGCAGCTGCCCGACGTCGCCACGCTGAAAGATGTCCGGCTGCAAACACCCATGCAGGTCTACAGCGCGGATAACGAGCTGATTGCTCAATACGGCGAAAAGCGCCGCATCCCGTTAAAGCTTGGGCAGATCCCGCCCGAAATGGTCAAGGCCTTTATCGCTACCGAAGACAGCCGCTTTTATGAGCATCACGGTATCGATCCTATCGGCATTTTCCGCGCGGCCAGCATTGCGCTGGTTTCCGGCCACGCTTCCCAGGGTGCCAGTACCATCACGCAGCAGCTGGCCCGTAACTTTTTCCTCAGCCCCGAGCGTACGCTGATGCGTAAAATCAAGGAGGCTTTCCTCGCCATTCGCATTGAGCAGATGATGAGCAAAGACGAAATCCTTGAGCTTTACCTGAACAAAATCTATCTGGGCTACCGCGCCTATGGCGTGGGCGCGGCCGCACAGGTCTATTTCGGCAAAAATGTCGATCGGTTATCGCTGGGCGAGATGGCGATGATCGCCGGTCTGCCTAAAGCGCCGTCGACCTTTAACCCGCTCTATTCCCCTACGCGCGCGCTGTCTCGTCGCAACGTCGTGCTTAGCCGCATGCTGGATCAGAATTACATTACGCAGGCGCAGTATGACGAAGCGCGCCTTTCGCCGCTGGAAGCGCACTATCACGCGCCGGAAATCGCCTTCTCCGCGCCCTATCTGACCGAGATGGTGCGTCAGGAGATGGTGAAACGCTACGGCGACAACGCGTATAACGACGGCTTTAAAGTCACCACGACCATTACCCGTAAATTACAGCTGGGCGCGCAGAAAGCGTTGCAGGACAACGTGCTGAATTACGATATGCGTCATGGCTACCGCGGCCCGGCCAGCGTGCTGTGGAAAGTCGGCCAGACTGCCTGGGGCCGTACGGAGATCCTGAAAACGCTGAAGGCGCTGCCGGTTTACGGCCCGCTCTTCCCGGCAGTGGTAACCGAAGCCAACCGTGAAGAAGCCACGGTACTGATGCGCGACGGCACCAGCGTGACGCTGAACCTGGCTGGCGTACGCTGGGCGCGGCCTTATAAATCCGACACCGTCCAGGGCCGCACGCCGACTTCCGTGACCGAAGTGGTGCAGCCCGGCCAGCAGATTTGGGTACGCCAGATGGATACCGGCTGGTGGCTGGCGCAGGTGCCGGACGTTAACTCGTCGCTGGTTTCGCTGGATCCGCACAACGGCGCCGTTCGCGCACTGGTAGGCGGTTTCGACTTTAATCTGAGCAAATTTAACCGCGCGACTCAGGCGCTGCGTCAGGTAGGCTCGAACATCAAGCCGTTCCTGTATACCGCAGCGATGGATCGCGGGCTGACGCTGGCCTCTATTCTGAACGACGTGCCGATCTCCCGCTGGGATGCCGGTTCGGGCGCTGACTGGCGGCCAAAAAACTCACCGGCGACCTACGACGGCCCGATCCGCCTGCGTCAGGGGCTGGGTCAGTCAAAGAACGTGGTCATGGTGCGCGCCATGCGTGCGATGGGCGTTGATTACGCCGCGCAGTATCTGCAACGCTTTGGCTTCCCGGCGCAGAATATCGTGCACACCGAATCGCTGGCGCTTGGCTCCGCTTCGTTTACGCCATTGCAGATGGTGCGCGGCTATTCGGTGATGGCCAATGGGGGTTTCCTCGTCGATCCTTTCTTTATCAGCAAGATTGAGGATGAACAGGGCAATACGCTGTTTGAAGCCACGCCGAAAGTAGCCTGCCCGGAATGCAATCTGCCGGTAATTTACGGCGAGACGCAGAAAGCGGTAGCGCTGAATGAAGACAGCGTGGAAAATCCGACGGTATCGCAGCAGGGCGCCAACGCAGTCGTTCCGCAGCCGCAGCTGGAGCAGGTTTCCCAGCCGCCACAGCAGGATGAACAGTACGCGCCACACGTGATTAACACGCCGCTCTCATTCCTGATCAAAAGCGCGATGAACTCCAATATCTTTGGCGAACCGGGCTGGATGGGCACCGGCTGGCGCGCGGGACGCGATCTGAAGCGCAACGATATCGGCGGTAAAACGGGCACCACCAACAGCTCGAAAGACGCCTGGTTCTCAGGCTATGGTCCGGGCGTGGTGACCTCTGTGTGGATCGGTTTTGACGATCACCGTCGCGATTTAGGCCGAACGACCGCTTCCGGCGCGATTAAAGATCAGATTTCAGGCTATGAAGGCGGCGCGAAGAGCGCTCAGCCAGCGTGGGACGACTACATGAAGGTCGCGCTGGATGGCGTACCGGTGCAGCCGCTGACGCCGCCTGAAGGCGTGGTCACCGTCACCATCGATCGCCGTACCGGCAAGCTGGCCAACGGCGGCGGCAATACCCGTCAGGAGTACTTTATTAACGGTACGCAGCCGACCGAGTATTCCGTCCATGATGTCGGCACCACGCTGATGGACAACGGCGAAAGCCACGAGCTGTTCTGATGCCGGGCTCTGCCGTCCGTGCCTGACGCCCATAAAAAAAGCCCGGTTTTTACCGGGCTTTTCTTTGGTATGCCGTCGTGTTTTTAGTAGCTCAGCCGCCCCTGGCGAATCAACCACTCGCGCACCATAAACAGCGCGCTGACGTTGCGCGCCTCGCAAAAATCAGGCTCCTGCAGCAGTGCCATCAGGTTATCCAACGGCCAGCGAACCTGCGGCAGCGGCTCCGGCTCGTCGCCTTCCAGCCGCTCTTCGTAAAGATCTTCCGCCACGATGATATTCATCTTGCTGGAAAAATAGGACGGCGCCATGGTGAGCTTGCCCAGCCATTCCTGCTGACGCGCGCCAAAACCTACCTCTTCCTTCAGCTCACGGTTGGCGGCTTCCGCAGACGTTTCGCCCGGGTCGATCAGGCCTTTAGGAAACCCCAGCTCATAATTTTCCAGGCCGACGGCATATTCCCGGATAAGAATGAGATGATTGTCCACAATAGGTACGATCATCACGGCTTCACGTTCAGTAGGTTTCATGCGCTCGTAAACGCGCTCAGCACCGTTGCTGAACACTAAATCCACGGCCTCCACGGTAAACAGACGCGACCGCGCGACGGTTTCAACATTCAGGATCTTAGGTTTTTGCAGTTGTCCGGTCATAGTGGCCCCAGGGAAAAGCCAAAAAAATGAGCGTAATAGCTCGCCAGCCGCGGTAAATTTACCGTCAGTTACGCTATTGTGCGGCAGCAAAACAAGGTTGCCAATCATCGCATGAATTATTTTACACCGTTATAACAAATCAACCCGTAAGTAATTAAAAAGTTTTAAAAAAGTCAATGCGTGTTTTACAAAATAAGAATATACCGATATTGCTGCGGCCGGCGACTTGTTACCATCTCGGTCGGGGCTAATCTACTATTATTATAATTTTATGATTTTGCGCGTTATTTTATTAAACTTCGCGGATTGCCAGCGCTGCCTGAAGCCGTCACAATGTCGATATAACTATGATTCAGGCCGGTAATTTCCAGCACAATGGCAGGAGCAGGATGGCAGGGAGAAAAGCATGAGCACAATAGTCATTATATTGGCTGTAATGCTGGCCTGTTCACTCGGAGCGGGTTGTTTTTTCTGGTACGCTATGCGGCATCGCCCGCCGTTGGCGAAACCGCTGCCATTCATTAGTCCGCCTTTTCGCAAGCTGAGCGACGACGAGCGTAAAGCCGTTGAGCGCTACATTGGCTCTTTAGCGAAGCACCGCAGCATTCCGCTTCCCGGCGGCAATACACACGCAAACGATAATCTGGCGCTAACCTCGCAAAGCAGCAACGTCTATCCGGTTACCCGTTCTATTACCCGCTACGGCCTTTCCACCGACGATCCGCACAAGTGGCGTTACTACCTGGATGCGGTTGAAGTACATCTGCCGCCGCTGTGGGAACAGTACATCGCCGAAGAAAATTACGTCGAGCTGATCAAAACGCAAACTATCCCACTGGTGGTTTCGCTCAACGGGCATTCGCTGGTCAACTACGTTTACGAGCCGCCTACGCTGGGGTCGGTAACGCGGCCTGCGGCGCAAAATGCCTCGATCAGAAAAGAAGAAAGCGAAAACATTGAGCTGCTTAGCGTACGTAAAGAGACGCCTGAAGAGTATATGCTCAGCCGCCCCGACGGCACGCGCGAGGCGGTAGCTATCAGCCTGGGGCTGCTGCTGCTCTTTTTTAGCCTGATTAGCCCGGCGGTAATGATGCCGTGGCTGGTGGTCACCGCGCTGGTCATTATCCTTATCAGCGGCTGGTCGCTCTGGCGGCGGCCGGGCGAGAAAGACCTGCGGGAAATTCACTGCCTGCGCGGCGCGCCCAAACGCTGGGGTCTGTTCGGCGAATCCAACCAGGGTCAGGTCAGCAATATTTCACTCGGCATTATCGATCTGATCTATCCTCCCCACTGGCAGCCTTACGTGGCGCACGATTTAGGCCAGCCTACCGAAGTGGATATCTATCTTAACCGTCAGGTAGTGCGACAGGGTCGTTTTCTGTCGTTGCAGGATGAGGTACGTAACTTTCCTATACATCGCTGGCGCAAAAATCTGGTGCTCGCTACCGGTTCGCTGCTGGTGCTGGTGCTGCTGGTCTTTCTGGTACCGCTAAGTATGCCGCTCAAGCTAAGCATTGCCTGGCTGAAAGGAACCGAAAGCGTCCAGGTGCACAGCGTGAGCGATCTGGAAAACGTTGCCTTGCGCATCGGCGACTCCCTTAAAGTCAGCGGTGAAGGCATGTGTTCAGTCCCGGCGACCTATCAGGGCAACCGTAGCTACGCGTTTATGCCTTTCGACTGTTCGGCCGTCTACTGGAATAACGCCGCTCCCCTGCCCCAGCCGCAGTCGGATATTATCGATAAGGCTACCGCCCTGCTGAACACCACCAGCCTGCAGCTGCATCCGCAGAACAGCACCGATCCCAAGCTTAATCCGCAGCTCGCCACGGCTATCCAAAAATCAGGCATGATCCTGCTGGATGACTTTTCCGATATTGTGCTGAAAACGCAGGATCTGTGCAGCCAGGAGCAGGACTGCGTCAGGCTGAAAAACGCGCTGGTCAATCTTGGCAACGCTAAAGACTGGGAAACGCTGGTGCGTCGGGCGGACTCTGGCGCGCTGGCCGGCACCAACGTGCTGCTGCGACCGGTCAGCGCCGAAGCGCTGGAAAACCTGGTTAACACCGCCACCTCTTCGTTTTTCTATCGGGAAACAAGACGCGCGGCGGAAGCGCTTAACAGCCCGCCGCCCGGCGGGTTTCTGATCCTTAGCGATGAAGGCCGCCAGCTGGTCAATCAGCAGGCGCCCGGCGTCTCGCTGTTTGACTTTAACGCGCCTGACCAGTGGCCGGAACTGCAGCGCCTGGCGGGTATGCTGCTGCACACGCCGTTTTCCGCCAGCGGCATCGTGACCAGCATTACCACCGACGCCAACGGCACGCGGCATATCGCGCTGCACAGCGAGCCGGACGCCACCCGACTGGGCCACTATCTCGGCACCAGCCTGCTGCTGCTTACCGTTACCTTAAGCTTTATCTTTAACGGTCTGCTGGCCCTCAGACGCATTCACCTTAATCGCGTGCGCACCACGGCGATTCAGGACTATTACGATAAGTGTTTTAACCCCGCGCTAAGCACGCCGCAGACTATCCGACCGCTGTTCTGAGCCCGTCGGTTTTATGCTATTTTTAAGGTTATCGTCCTCTCTGCGCCATCCCGCATGACGCTCTCCGGCTTAGGCCGGAGAGGCACCTTGATTTCCGACAGGCAACCCATACATAGGGATATTCCCAAACAGGAGCAGCGATGAAAGAGAAATCCGCAGAAGCGGTTCGGCTCGATAAATGGCTGTGGGCCGCTCGCTTCTATAAAACCCGCGCGGTCGCACGTGAAATGATCGAAGGCGGCAAAGTGCACTACAACGGCCAGCGCAGCAAACCAAGCAAGCTGGTGGAGCTGAACGCCCAACTAACCTTACGCCAGGGCAATGATGAACGTACGGTCATTGTTCTGGCAACGGGCGACCAGCGTCGTCCGGCCGCGGAAGCCCAGCAGATGTATGCCGAAACGGCTGAAAGTATCGAGAAGCGGGAAAAGATAGCGCTGGCGCGGAAAATGAACGCGTTGACCATGCCGCATCCTGACCGTCGCCCTGACAAAAAAGAGCGCCGGGACCTGATGAAATTTAAAAATTCTGGCGACGAATAAGCTTGCCACAACGAGAGAGAATTATGGCTCATCAAGACCAAATGCACCGTTATCTGTTTGAAAATTACGCCGTACGCGGTGAGCTGGTGACGGTTTCCGACACCTGGCAGCAGATTATCAACGGTCACGATTACCCGCTGCCAGTACAGAAAGTGCTGGGCGAGCTGCTGGTCGCCACCAGCCTGCTGACCGCCACGCTGAAGTTCGACGGCGACATCACCGTGCAGCTTCAGGGCGACGGCCCGCTGAACCTGGCCGTGATCAACGGGAACAATCGTCAGGAAATGCGCGGCGTGGCCCGTGTTAACAGTGAGATCGCGCCTGACAGCAGCCTGAAAGAAATGATCGGCAACGGCTATCTGGTGATCACCATCACGCCGGCCAAAGGCGAACGCTATCAGGGCGTGGTTGGGCTGGAAGGCGAAACCCTGGCCGAGTGTCTGGAAGACTACTTTATGCGTTCGGAGCAGCTGCCGACCCGCCTGTTTATTCGTACCGGCGAAGCGGAAGGCCAGGCTGGCGCAGGCGGTATTCTGCTGCAGGTTCTGCCTGCGCAGGACGCAAAAACAGAGGATTTCGAGCATCTGGCGACGCTGACCGACACCATTAAAACGGAAGAGCTGCTGGGCCTGCCGGCCAACGAAGTGCTGTGGCGGCTGTATCATCAGGAAGAAGTTACGCTCTACGATCCGCAGGACGTGATCTTCCGCTGCACCTGTTCGCACGAACGCTGCGGCGAAGTTCTGCGCAGCCTGCCGGAAGAAGAAGTGAATGAGATCCTGGCCGAAGACGGCAAGATCGATATGCATTGCGACTACTGCGGCAGCCACTATATTTACGATGCTGTAGATATCGCTGCGATCCGCAACGACTCCGCCGCCGGCGACGAGCGCGTACACTGATAATACTGCGCCGTCGCCAGGCGGCGCATCTTCCCGACCACGCTATGCCTTTTTACCATAGTGATTCCACAAAACCCTTACGCAAACGCATACGCTGAGGCGATAATAAGCGTTTCATGTGTCGCCTCTCATTTCTGCCTCCTGTTGCTTTTCCTCTGCCTTTAGCCGTGTAAACTGCGCGCGATCGCAATTTACACTTTATTAAGAATTTGATAACCACTACGGTTAATGGAACGCGATTTCCCCTCATCTGTAACTACAACCGACCCGACAAAGGAGCAGTAACATGCGTGACCTGACCCAGCAGGATCTCGTCGATTATGGCATCACGGACGTGGTTGAGATCCTTTACAATCCGGATTTCGACACGCTGTACAGGGAAGAAACGCGTCCCGAGCTGAGCGGATATGAACGCGGCATCGAAACGCAATCCGGCGCGATCGCTGTCGATACCGGTATCTTTACCGGCCGTTCTCCTAAAGATAAATATATTGTGCGTGACGACACCACTCGCGACACGCTGTGGTGGAACGATCAGGGCAAAGGTAAAAATGACAACCAGCCGCTTTCGCAGGAAATCTGGCAGGATCTGAAAGCGAAAGTCACCAGACAGCTCTCCGGCAAACGGCTTTTCGTCGTGGATGCCTGGTGCGGCGCTAACCCGGATACGCGTCTCAGCGTGCGTTTTATTACCGAAGTGGCCTGGCAGGCGCATTTCGTTAAGAACATGTTTATCCGGCCGGATGAGGCGGCGCTGGCCAGCTTCGAACCTGACTTTGTGGTGATGAACGGCGCGAAGTGCACTAACCCCGACTGGCAACGGCAGGGGCTGCATTCCGAAAACTTTGTCGCGTTTAACCTGACCGAGCGCATCCAGCTGATTGGCGGCACCTGGTACGGCGGCGAGATGAAGAAAGGGCTGTTCGCCATCATGAACTATCTGCTGCCGCTGAAGGGTATCGCGTCAATGCACTGTTCGGCCAACGTTGGCGAAAAAGGCGACGTGGCGGTGTTTTTCGGTCTTTCCGGCACCGGCAAGACCACGCTGTCGACCGATCCGAACCGCCAGCTGATCGGCGATGATGAGCACGGCTGGGACGACGACGGCGTCTTTAACTTTGAAGGCGGCTGCTACGCCAAAACCATTAAGCTGTCTGAACAGGCGGAGCCGGAAATCTATCACGCTATTCGTCGCGATGCGCTGCTGGAAAACGTGGTGGTACGCGCCGACGGTTCGGTGGACTATGACGACGGCAGCAAGACTGAGAATACCCGCGTCTCCTACCCGATTTATCATATCGACAACATCGTGAAGCCCGTGTCGAAAGCGGGACATGCCCGTAAGGTGATCTTCCTGACGGCGGACGCTTTCGGCGTGCTGCCGCCGGTGTCGCGCCTGACGCCGGATCAGACGCAGTATCACTTTCTGTCGGGCTTCACCGCCAAGCTGGCCGGTACGGAGCGTGGTGTCACCGAACCGACGCCGACCTTTTCCGCCTGCTTCGGCGCGGCGTTTCTGACGCTGCATCCGACGCAATACGCCGAGGTACTGGTAAAACGCATGGCGGCGGCGGGCGCGGAAGCTTATCTGGTCAATACCGGCTGGAACGGCAGCGGCAAACGTATTTCGCTGAAGGACACTCGTGCCATTATCAACGCTATCCTCAGCGATGAGATTGCCGGGGCGGAAACCATCACGCTGCCGATCTTTAACCTGACGGTGCCGCTTGCGCTGCCGGGCGTGGACAGTACGATCCTCGACCCGCGCAATACTTACGCCGATGCCGCACGGTGGGAAGAGAAAGCGCACGACCTGGCGCAGCTGTTTATCACTAATTTTGATAAGTACACCGATACGGCCGCTGGCGCGGCGCTGGTATCCGCCGGCCCGCAGCTGTAGGCCGGGCGTAATAAAAAGGCCGGATGTCAGACATCCGGCCTTTTTTATTGCTGCGGCTTATCCCGTTACGACCGCGGGCACGGCGCTGGGCGGTAAAGGCAGCCAGGCGCGGATACATAATCCGCCCCGCTCGCTTTCGCCAATTTCCAGCGATCCCTGATGCGCATCGATAATACGCTGCACGATCGCCAGCCCCAGCCCGGTGCCGCTGGTGCTGCGGGCGCTGTCGCCGCGTACAAAAGGCTGAAGCAGATGCTTAAGCTGCTCGGGCTTAATCCCCGGCCCGTCATCCTCTACCTGGAACCAGGCCCGCTGTAGCTCGCTGCCGCTGCTGACCTTGATCCAGCCGTTGCCATAGCGGGCGGCATTGACCACCAGGTTGGCGACCGCGCGCTTGATCGACAACGGATTGATATCCAGCATCAGTTCCGTAGGCATTACCGCGTTCTCGATTTCCCGCTCGTAGCCGCTTTCGGCCGCCACGACCTCGCCTACCACGCTATTAAGATCCGCACGCTCGGTCTGCATCTCCTGTCCGGTACGCAGGTAATCGATAAACTGCTCGATAATGGCGTTGCATTCTTCAATATCTTTGTTGATCGATTCCGCCAGATAGCCGTCTTCCTGCGACATCATTTCCGTGGCCAGGCGGATGCGCGTCAAAGGCGTGCGTAAATCGTGGCTGACGCCCGCCATCAGCAGCGTGCGGTCGTCGGCCAGCTGCTTCACGCCTGCCGCCATCTGATTAAACGCCCGCGTAACCGATCGTACTTCAGACGCGCCGTATTCACGCAGCGGCGGCGGGATAATGCCCTTGCCAACCTGAAGCGCGGCGTGCTCCAGCTCCACCAGCGGTCGGTTTTGAATACGGATAAACAGCCAGGCGCCGCCTATCGCCAGTAGCATAATCGCCAGCGTGTAGCGGAACAGCGGCGAGAAGTCGCCCTGATGAATTTCGGTCAGCGGCACCCGCACCCAGATATCGGGCGAAAGCCAGGTTTTCAGCCAGACGACCGGCGAATTTTTGTTTACTTCGACGCGTACGTCGGTTGGGCCGCCGAGCTGCTGCGCCATCTGCTGGCTGAGAAACTCGTAGTGCTGCGCCCAGCGTAATCCGCTCTCTTCCGCCGCCGCATTGGTATACAGCGAAATACCCAGCTCGCGATAGATTTCCCGACGAAAGGCTGGCGGCACTTCAAGCTGCGTGCCGTCCTCCAGCTGCAGCCTGTCGGTCATCAGCATTCGCACCTCATACGCCAGCACCTTATTAAACTGCTGCAGGCTGGGCAGAATGGCGAAGTTCAGCACCACCAGATAGGTCGTCACCAGGCTGACGAACAGCAGGGTGACGATCAGCAGCAGCGTGCGGGCAAAGGAACTGCGGGGCGAGAAGCGGAGTCGCCTCATGCTTTACTGCCGTCCGGTACGAAGACGTAGCCTAAACCCCACACGGTCTGGATATAGCGCGGATGGGCCGGATCTTCTTCCACCATGCGGCGCAGCCGGGAAATCTGCACGTCGATAGAACGCTCCATCGCGCTGTATTCGCGACCGCGCGCCAGGTTCATCAGCTTGTCGCGGGAAAGCGGCTCGCGCGGGTGGCTTACCAGCGCCTTCAGCACGGCGAATTCTCCGCTGGTCAGCGGCATCGGCTCGTCTTCGCGGAACATTTCGCGCGTGCCCAGGTTCAGCTTAAACTTGCCGAAAGCGATAACCGCTTCTTCCTGCGAAGGCGCGCCCGGCAGCTCGTTGGCCTGACGACGCAGCACGGCGCGGATACGGGCCAGCAGTTCGCGTGGGTTAAACGGTTTGGGAATATAGTCGTCGGCACCGATTTCCAGCCCAACGATACGGTCCACCTCTTCCCCTTTCGCCGTGACCATAATGATCGGCATCGGGTTGCTCTGGCTACGCAGACGGCGGCAGATAGAAAGACCGTCTTCGCCCGGCAGCATCAGGTCCAGCACCATCAGATGGAAGGATTCGCGGGTCAGCAGACGATCCATCTGTTCAGCGTTGGCGACGCTACGCACCTGGAAACCCTGCTCGGTCAGATAACGTTCTAACAGCGCGCGCAAACGCATATCGTCATCCACCACCAGGATTTTGTAATTTTCTTGCATTTCGATACTCCAAAGGCGCTATTGCCTGCGCCAGTATTCTTAAAAAAGATGCCTGAATGTAACAGTCAATAATGGTTTATATTCTAGCCGAAATTGTTACAAAGCATATTAAACAGCAGCTTATCTTTAATTTATCCGCGAAACTACCCCTTCAGCCCCCCTCCTTTTGCACCGAAAGATCAGGACAAACAATCAGTAACGGCGTGCCAGAAAAAACGTGAAGGTATTTGCATCGCCGGCCGACCCGCAACAAAATAATGCGCGCTCTCCCGAGAAAGAGAAGGACGACAATGAAAACCAAACTGATTACCCGCGAAGGTTACGACAAGCTGAAAGCCGAGCTGGACTATCTCTGGCGCGAAGAGCGGCCGGAAGTGACAAAAAAAGTGACCTGGGCCGCCAGCCTGGGCGACCGCAGCGAAAACGCCGACTACCAGTACAACAAGAAACGCCTGCGTGAGATTGACCGTCGCGTGCGCTACCTGACCAAGTGTCTGGAGCAGCTGCGGATCGTCGACTATTCGCCGCAGCAGGAAGGCAAAGTGTTCTTTGGCGCCTGGGTCGAAGTGGAAAACGACGACGGGGAAATCAAGCGCTTTCGCATCGTCGGCTACGACGAGATTTTTGGCCGCAAAGACTACATTTCTATCGACTCGCCTATGGCGCGTGCGCTGCTGAAAAAAGAGGTGGGCGATCTGGCGGTGGTGCAGACGCCCGTTGGCGAGGCGGGCTGGTACGTCAACGATATCACCTACGTTAAACAATCCTAATCCTGCGGATCTGCGGCCTCCTTAAGGCCATACGCTGGCAATTGCCGTCGGCAATCCGTATAACTGTCCGCAATTTCTCAAGCCATAAAGTAACCGACAATGAAAGATTCGCTGAGCCGCATAATTGCAAGTGAGCTGCAGGCGCGGGCAGAACAGGTTGACGCCGCTGTCCGTCTGCTGGATGAAGGAAACACCGTGCCGTTTATCGCACGCTACCGTAAGGAAGCGACCGGCGGCCTGGATGATACCCAGCTGCGCCAGCTGGAAGCGCGCCTGGGCTACCTGCGCGAGCTGGAAGAACGCCGTCAGTCGATCCTGAAATCCATTGGCGACCAGGGCAAGCTGACCGACGAGCTGGCCGAGGCTATCGGCAGTACGCTGAGCAAAACCGAGCTGGAAGACCTTTACCTGCCCTACAAGCCGAAACGCCGCACCCGTGGACAGATTGCTATCGAAGCAGGCCTGGAGCCGCTGGCCGACGTCCTGTGGCAGGATCCCTCCCACGACCCGGAGCAGTTTGCCGCAGGCTTTGTCGATGCCGATAAAGGCGTGGCCGACACCAAAGCCGCGCTGGACGGCGCGCGCTACATCCTGATGGAACGCTTTGCGGAAGATGCCGCGCTGCTGGCGAAAGTGCGTGACTACCTGTGGAAAAACGCCCATCTGGTATCGCGAGTGGTGGAAGGCAAGCAGGAAGAAGGCGCCAAGTTCCGCGACTATTTCGATCATCACGAACCGCTGTCTACCGTGCCTTCGCATCGCGCGCTGGCCATGTTCCGTGGCCGCAATGAGGGCGTGCTCCAGCTAGCGCTGAACGCCGATCCGCAGTTTGACGAGCCGCCGCGCGAAAGCCAGGGCGAACAGATCATCGCCAGTCATCTCAACCTGCGCCTGAATAATGCCCCGGCGGACAGCTGGCGCAAAGCGGTGGTGAGCTGGACGTGGCGCATTAAGGTGATGCTGCATCTTGAAACCGAGCTGATGGGCACGGTACGCGAACGCGCGGAAGACGAGGCGATTAACGTGTTCGCCCGTAATCTGCACGATCTGCTGATGGCCGCCCCTGCGGGTATGCGCGCCACGATGGGCCTGGATCCGGGCCTGCGCACCGGCGTGAAGGTCGCGGTGGTGGACGCCACCGGCAAGCTGGTCGCCACGGATACGGTTTATCCGCATACCGGCCAGGCCGCCAAAGCCGCCGCTGCGGTCGCCGCGCTTTGCACCAGGCATCAGGTTGAGCTGGTGGCGATCGGCAACGGCACCGCCTCGCGCGAAACCGAACGTTTCTATCTGGATGTGCAAAAGCAGTTCCCACAGGTTAAGGGCCAGAAGGTCATCGTCAGCGAAGCGGGCGCCTCCGTCTATTCCGCTTCCGAGCTGGCCGCGCTGGAGTTCCCGGATCTGGACGTTTCACTGCGCGGCGCCGTTTCCATTGCCCGCCGCCTGCAGGATCCACTGTCCGAGCTGGTGAAAATCGATCCGAAATCGATCGGCGTTGGCCAGTATCAGCACGACGTCAGCCAAAGCCAGCTGGCGAAAAAGCTGGATGCGGTGGTAGAAGACTGCGTTAACGGCGTGGGCGTGGATCTGAACACCGCTTCCGTACCGCTGCTGACGCGCGTCGCTGGCCTGAGCAAGATGATTGCGCAGAATATCGTTAACTGGCGCGACGAGAACGGCCGCTTCCGCAATCGCCAGCAGCTGCTAAAGGTCGCCCGCCTGGGGCCAAAGGCCTTTGAGCAGTGCGCGGGCTTCCTGCGTATCAGCCAGGGCGATAACCCGCTGGATGCCTCAACCGTTCACCCGGAAACCTATCCGGTCGTCGAGCGCATCCTGGCCGCTACCGAGCAGGCGCTGAGCGATTTGATGGGCAACTCAACCGCGCTACGCGACCTGCGCGCCGTGGATTTCACCGACGAGAAGTTTGGCGTGCCGACGGTCAGCGACATCCTCAAAGAGCTGGAGAAACCAGGCCGCGATCCGCGTCCCGAGTTCAAAACCGCCCAGTTTGCGGAAGGTGTGGAAACCATGAACGACCTGCTGCCGGGCATGGTGCTGGAAGGCGCCGTCACCAACGTCACCAACTTCGGCGCTTTTGTCGATATCGGCGTGCATCAGGATGGCCTGGTGCATATCTCTTCGCTGGCCGACAAGTTCGTCGACGATCCGCATAAGGTGGTGAAAGCGGGCGATATCGTCAAAGTCAAAGTGATGGAGGTCGATTTACAGCGCAAGCGCATCGCGTTGACCATGCGTCTTGACGAGCAGCCGGGCGAAACCAACGCTCGCCGCAGCGCCGGTCGTGACGCTCGCCCTGCGCAGAATAAAGCGCGTCCGCGTCCTGCCGCGCAGCCTGCGGGCAATAGCGCGATGGGTGACGCGCTGGCCGCCGCCTTCGGCAAGAAGTCCTGATCGCGGGCGCTAACGCGCCCGTTCTGCAAAAAGCGTGCGGTTCGCCCGAGCCGCACGCTTAATAGCCAATTTTTTGTGCGCTATTCGCTTTTTTTGTTTCCCGTCTACTTTCCAGGTAACTTCCTTCGGCGTAAATTTGTCCTACATCAACTGAATTAAGAATCATTCTCAATATAATCACCCCCGTCAATTATCACGGCAGCGTAGCCTGCCAGGGTGGTGCTATGAAATTTCTTGCCAATCGCTATTACACAATCAAAGGCTTCTCTCCCGCTATCAGTCCGGGCTTCCGGCAAAAACTGCTGTTACAGGGGCTTTGTCCCGGCTCTCGCTTTCAGGTTAAGGCCGTGGCGCCGTTCGGCGGCCCCGTCAAAATTGAAAACGGCTATGCCAGCCTGGCGCTGCGCCGCAAGGATCTTTCCCTTATCCAGCTTGACTGCCTGAACTGAAAGCGAGCGAATCTATGAAAACCACGACGATCGGCCTTATCGGCAACCCCAATGCCGGGAAAACGACCCTGTTTAACCAGCTGACCGGCGCCCGCCAGCGCGTCGGCAACTGGGCTGGTGTCACCGTGGAGCGCAAAGAAGGTTCCTTTTCCACCGCGCAGCACAAGGTGCGGCTGGTGGATCTGCCAGGCACCTATTCACTGACCACCATGTCGGAGTCAGGTTCGCTGGATGAGCAGATCGCCTGTAGCTATATTCTGAGCGGCGAGGCGGATCTGCTGATCAACGTGGTTGACGCCAGCAACCTGGCCCGCAACCTGTACCTGACGCTACAGCTGCGCGAGCTGGGCGTGCCCTGCATCGTCGCGCTGAACATGCTGGATATTGCGGCAAGTCAGCATATCCATATCGATGTGGCGCAGCTGGAGAAAGCGCTGGGCTGTCCGGTGCTGCCGCTGGTGTCCACGCGCGGCACGGGCATCGATCGGCTGAAGGCGGCGATTGACGACTTTGTCGATCGGGCCGGGGTATTGGCCGTCGATTATCCCCCAGAAACGGAGCGCCACGTCGCTACGCTCCAGGCCGCTATGCCGGTTCAGCTGCCGCTTTCGCATCGGCGCTGGCTGGCCCTGCAAATGCTGGAAGGCGACGTCTGGTGCCGTATTCAGGCCGGTGAGCGCGCCGCAGCGCTGGCGGCGCAAATCGGCCCGGAAGCGCCGCTTGCCATCAGCCAGGCTCGCTATGCCGCGATTGAAAAGCTGTGCCGGCACGCCAGGGGAAGGCAGACGGCCATTCCGCCTCGTCTCTTCGGGCTGCTTGACGCGCTGGTGCTGCATCGCTGGCTGGGTATCCCCATTTTCCTGGCGGTGATTTATCTGATGTTCTTTCTCGCCATCAACCTGGGCGGCGCGCTGCAACCGCTGTTTGAACAGGGTAGCGCGGCCATCTTTGTCGATGGCGTGCAGTGGCTGGGCGCAACACTGCACTTCCCTGGCATGCTGACGCTGTTCCTGGCGCAGGGCATCGGCGGCGGCATCAATACGGTGATGCCGCTGATCCCACAGATTGGCCTGATGTATCTGTTTCTCTCTTTTATGGAGGATTCCGGCTATATGGCCCGCGCGGCTTTCGTCGTGGATCGGCTGATGCAGGCGCTGGGGCTGCCCGGCAAATCTTTTGTGCCGCTGATCGTCGGCTTCGGCTGCAACGTGCCTGCGGTGATGGGCACCCGTACGCTTGATGCCCCGCGCGAACGGCTGATTACGCTGCTGATGGCACCCTTTATGTCATGCGGCGCGCGGCTGGCTATCTTTGCCATTTTCGCCTCGGCTTTCTTCGGCCAGCACGGTGCGCTGGTAGTGTTCAGCCTCTATCTGCTGGGGATCCTGGCCGCAATCGTCACTGGCCTGGTGCTGAAGCACACGCTGCTGCGCGGCGAGGCGACGCCTTTTATGATGGAAATGCCTGCCTGGCATGTGCCGCATCTGAAAAGCCTGTGCCTGCAAACCTGGCAGCGGCTGAGAAGCTTTGTGCTGCGCGCCGGCAAAGTCATCGTGATCGTAAGCATGATTATCGGCGGCCTGAACAGCTTTTCGTTCAGCGGCCAGCCCGTTTCCAGCATCAACGATTCGGCGCTGGCGACGGTAAGCCGTCAGCTTACCCCGCTGCTCGCTCCAATTGGCGTCAGCAGCGACAACTGGCAGGCCACGGTCGGGCTGCTTACCGGCGCAATGGCGAAAGAAGTGGTTATCGGCACGCTGAATACGCTTTATACCGCCGAGGCGCTGCACGAAGAAACCTTCGATCCGCAGAGCTATAGCCTGCTGGCAGAGCTGAAAGAAGCGGTAACGGAAACCTGGCAAAGCGTGAAGGAAACATTCAGTCTGAGCGTGCTGCTGCACCCGCTTGATGCCAGCAAAGGCGACGCCGATATGGCAAGCGGCGCGATGGGCATGATGCACAGCAAATTCGCCAGCGATACCGCCGCCTATAGCTATCTGATTTTCGTGCTGCTCTACGTGCCTTGCGTGTCGGTGATGGGCGCGGTGGCGCGCGAAAGCAGCACCGGCTGGATGCTGTTCTCAAACTTTTGGGGGCTGAGCCTGGCCTACAGCCTGGCGGCAACGTTTTATCAGCTTGCCACCTTTAGCAGCCATCCGCAGTCAAGCGCGATAATCCTGGTCGCTGTCGCCCTGTTTAATCTGCTTCTGCTGGCGGTGATGAAAAATATCAGGCTGCCGCCAGCCCGGCTGTCGGTCAGAACCCTTGATGCCAATGGCTGCATGGGATGCAGTAAAAAAGGCAGCTGCCACTAAAGCGTCAGCCGCCGCAGGAAGTTGCGATTTCGCTTCCAGGGTCTACAGTGAACATTACGTGGCTGTAAACCAATGCGGTGGCTCACTTTATAAAAATGGAAATTATCAATAACTTAATCGATAAGATCTATGAGGGCGCTTTTCCCGCCGATACGCTGAACCAGCTGACGGACGCCATCAGGCAGACGCAAAACAGACTCGGCTACCAGCGTAAAGCGCACTGGGACGAAAAAGACGTGGTGCTGATCGCCTACGCCGATCAGTTCCGCGAGCGCGAAGCGCCCACGCTGCGTACCTTTTCACGCTTCTATCAGCAGCATCTCAAGTGCTTCACCCTGGTTCATCTCCTGCCTTTTTTCCCCTACTCCTCCGACGATGGCTTTTCGGTCATTGACTATCATCGGGTCAACACCATCTGCGGCGACTGGTCGGACGTAGCGGAACTGCATCAGCATACGCGGCTGATGTTTGATTTTGTGTGTAACCATATTTCTGCCCACAGCGCCTGGTTTAAGCACTATCTGGCCCAGGATCCCGGCTGGGACAATTTTTTTATCAGTATGCCGCCCGGCACGGATCTCAGCGCGGTAACGCGGCCCAGAACCTCACCGCTGCTGACGCCTTTTACGCTGGCGAACGGCGAAACCCGCTTTATCTGGACCACCTTCAGCGCGGATCAGATCGACCTGAATTTCGCCAGGCCAGAGGTGCTGCTGAGTATGGTCAAGGTGCTGCTCGACTATCTGGCGAAGGGCGCGGACTACGTGCGGCTGGATGCGGTGGGCTATATGTGGAAAATGCCCGGCACCTCGTGCATCCATCTGGAAAAAACTCACCTGCTGGTAAAGCTGTTCCGCGCTATCGCGGAGGAAGTCGCGCCCGGCACGGTGATCATTACCGAAACCAATGTGCCGCATAAAGACAATATCAGCTACTTCGGTAACGGGCGTGATGAAGCGCAGATGGTCTATCAGTTCTCGCTGCCGCCGCTGTTGCTGCACGCTATTCATTATGGTTCCTCACGCGCGCTCAAGCAGTGGGCAGCCTCGCTGGGTGTCGGCAGCGGCACGACCACCTGGTTTAATTTTCTGGCCTCGCACGACGGCATCGGCCTGAATCCGCTGCGCGGTATCCTGCCGGAAACCGAAATTGTGTCGCTGGTCAGGGATCTGGCGCTTGAGGGCGCGCTGATCTCCTATAAAAACAATCCTGACGGCACCAGCAGCCCCTATGAAATCAACGTCACCTATATGGACGCGCTGAATAAAAAAGAGGACAGCGACGAGGTGCGCTTCCAGCGCTTTATGCTGGCGCACGCGGTGCTGCTGGCTTTTCCCGGCGTGCCGGCGGTGTATATTCAGAGCATTTTGGGTTCACGTAACGATATGGAAGGGGTAAAAGTAGCAGGCCACAACCGGGCCATTAACCGTGAAAAATACGCTATCGGCGAGATTGAAGCCGCGCTCAGCGATACCCGCTCGTTGCGCCATAAGGTGTACCACGGGCTGAGCCAGCTGATTCAGTTAAGAACGCGCCAGCCCGCTTTTCATCCTGATAACCCTGCCGAAGTGCTGGAAAGCGATAACTCACTGTTTATTTTGCGACGTCGATCGGCGCAGACGCATGAAGAAATGCTCTGTATTTATAATCTGAGCGGTAAAGAAGTCAGCTGGACGCTGCCGGACAATCGGCTCTACCGCAATATTGCCGGTAACAGCATTTTCAACAGTAATCATCCGCTGACGCTGCCGCCGTGGCATTTTCTGTGGCTGAAAAACGCGGGAGAGAAACAGCAGGCAGAATGAATTCTGCCTGCCGAAAGCTTTACTTATAAACGTCTGCGGTCGCGCTGAATTTACCGTGTTCGCGGCCGGCGATAATCAGATAGTATTTACCGCCCTTCTCATCCGCCAGCTTCGACAGCACCGCTTTGGCATCCATTGGCGAAGTGGTTTCCGCCGTGGTGTGCACCGTGCCGATTTTTTCCAGGTTCATGGTTTTGACTTCTTCTTTAGTCACCTCTTTCGCCGCCAGCGCGGCAAAAGGCAGGGACAGCGCCAGAAAGGCGACGGCCATCGTTTTTAACTTCATCAGAGACACTCCCGGTTAATGTTATTGTCGTCGGCTGCCGGATGAGAATGCTGGGCAGGAATTCAGCCTGCCCACTCAGAGGTAAAGCGGTCAGCAGCCCCTGATAATTATTATCGGTAACCCGCAATTCGCCAGTTTTCTGAACAAAATTAACGCGGCAATTTCAATCCAAAATCAATCAGTTGCTCGCAGAACGCTTCGGCATGGGAAATAAAAGGCGCGTGCGCGGCCTTGTCGATGATGACCGTTTCGCTGTCAGGCCAGCGCGCATCCAGCAGCGGCGCGATTTTACGCGGCACCAGGCCATCCAGCGCGCCGTAAATACGCAGCAGCGGCACCTGTAATGCCTGCATCGGCTCGCGCAAATCAACGGTGCGCAGGATTTCCAGCCCGCCCTGCAGCACGCTGACTTCAGGAGCAGGCAACGAGAGCACCACGCTTTTGAGCTGGCGCGCATCCTGCCTGGCCGTTTCCGTGCCCAGCGTTTGCAGCGCCAGGAAGCGCTCGACGGTACGCTGGAAATCCTCACTCAGCTGCTGCTGAAAATTGCTTAGCGTCTCGGGCTTGATGCCCGGCCAGTCGTCCTGCGCGGTAAAACAGGGTGAGGAAGCCACGCTGACCAGCCCGCTGACGCGTTGCGGATGCTGTAACGCCAGCGAGCTGGCGACCAGGCCGCCTAACGACCAGCCCAGCCAGACGGCGCGGGCAGGCGCAAAGGGCAGCAGGTTTGCCACCATCTTCTCCACGCCCATCGCCGGAAATCCTTCGCTGCGGCCATAGCCGGGCAGATCCACCAGGTGCAGACGAAAATGCGGGCTGAGCCGCGCAATGATGTTCTGCCAGACGCCTGCGTTCAGTCCCCATCCGTGGAGCATCACAAGATCGCGATCTCCCGTACCGATTGTCTGCCAGTAAAGCTGAGCCATCTATTACTATCCTGTTTTTGTCATGGAGGACGCTATGCTAACAATGCCCGCCGCCTGTTGGCTATGCCGGATGCCGCTGGCGCTGGCCCATCACGGTATATGCAGTTACTGTCAGCGCGCCCTGAAACCACCCTGTTGCTGTCCGCGCTGCGGCTTATCGACCTTTTATCCCAATGAGGAGTGCGGCCGCTGCCAGCGTCATCCGCCCTCATGGCGGCGGCTGGTTTTTGTCGCCGACTGGCAGCCGCCGCTAAAAGATTTGGTCAGGAAACTGAAGTTTTCGCAGCAAACAGCACTATCGGTGATGCTGGCGCGCCTGATTTTGCTAACCTGGTTAACGGCCCGTCGTGAAGGCAGGCTCCGGCGCCCCGATCTGCTGCTCTGCGTTCCGCTGCACCGCAGCCGCGTCTGGCGGCGGGGTTATAATCAGCTGGACGATATGGCCCGCTATCTGGCGCACTGGCTTGCGGTTCCCTACGCGCCGGGCGGCCTGAGCCGGAAAAAAAGGACGCGGATCCAGCACTTTTTATCGGCCCGCGCCAGACGACGTAATCTGCGGGGCGCCTTTAAGGTTGAAATCGAGGTGAAAGGACGGCATATCGCTTTACTGGACGACGTCGTCACCACCGGCAGTACCGTGGAAGAAATCGCCCGGCTCCTGCTGCGTGCGGGTGCGGCCAGCGTACAGGTCCTGTGCCTTTGCCGCACCTTGTAGAGCGTCGGCGATGAGCGTAAAATAAACCCACTAATTTAGTCAACTATTGAGCAATCGCCATGATCCGAATTACTGATTCTGCGCAAGAGCACTTCGCAAAACTGCTGTCAAAACAGGAAGAGGGCACCCAGATTCGCGTATTCGTTATCAATCCGGGCACGCCCGGTGCGGAATGCGGCGTCTCTTACTGCCCACCCGATGCGGTAGAAGCCACCGACACCGAGCTGAAGTTCGAGAAGCTCTCCGCCTACGTTGATGAACTGAGCGCGCCCTACCTGGAAGACGCCGAGATTGATTTTGTCACCGATAACCTGGGTTCCCAGCTGACGCTGAAGGCACCAAACGCCAAAATGCGTAAGGTGAGCGACGACGCGCCGCTGATCGAGCGTGTGGAATATCAGCTTCAGGCCACCATTAACCCACAGCTGGCGAGCCACGGCGGCAAGGTATCGCTGATGGAAATCACCGATGACGGCTTCGCTATCCTGCAGTTCGGCGGCGGCTGTAACGGCTGTTCAATGGTTGATGTGACGCTGAAAGAAGGTATCGAGAAAGAGCTGCTGGCGACCTTCCCCGAGCTGAAAGGCGTGCGCGATCTGACCGAGCACCAGCGCGGCGAACACTCTTTCTACTGAGTGCGCCAAACTACCGCAATGAACCGGGTGAGCCATGGGCCACCCGGTTTTTTTATACAGCCTCTTTCATGCCTTAAAAAATCAGGACATAAATTCTGATACCGATTGGTTAAATGGCTGCACAGGCCCAACTCTTCTGCTTCTGCTTCTGCTTCTTCCGTCAGTATTTATAATATTTCAGGCACCTCATCTTTTATTTTCCAGTTATTTATTACGTTACAGGGTCAATTAACCTTCTTTACTATTACTTACTTTAAAGGCGCCGGAAAAATAATCACCCTTGATTAAAGGAGAACGCAAGAGATATCATTTGTCCGGAATGATAGCCTGACAAGGCCATGCTGAAAGCAAAGAGAGAAAGAACACAACTCAAAGGATTGAATAACATGTCAGAACCGAAAAAAGGTATATTAACCTTCCGAGCCGAAGGTGATAATTTAAAATCAAGCAATTTTTACTCACGAAAAATACACTGGCCTGGTCTATCATCATCCTGTAGCAACAATAACTCTGGCGTAACGATTGGCCGTGGCTACGATATGGGTGACAAAACCAAAATTGAAGTATCCATCAGCCTGCAAAAAGCAGGTATCGAAAGGGAAAAGGCAGAAGCAATCTCAAAAGGCGCTGGTTTAAAAGGCTGTTCAGCTTACAATTTCGTGATAAAAAACAGAAGTGCAATTAGCGATATAACAGAAAAACAGCAGGTAGAACTTTTTAAAAATACTTATGAAGAATTGAAAAGAGATGTTGAGCGGATTTGTAAGGACAGGTTTACTATTACTAAATATCATCCAGATCCTGGTATATCACCCACGTTGGCATGGAGCAGGATCCCGGAAAAGATAAAAGATATTCTTATAGATTTACGTTACCGTGGGGACTATAACCTGAAAACCAGAAAGCATCTACAACGGCTGGCGTATACAGGCGATATGAAAGGCTTCGGGCGCGTCATTGCAGACGAAACCCTTTGGCATAATGTCCCTAAAGACAGATTCAACAGAAGGGTCAGCTTCTATGAAAATAACTAACGCAATCCTGTTTCTCTCTGTTTTTTCTTTCAATGTAAATGCTGCTTTTACCGAAGCAGAAATAAAACAGCTTGAAGAGATAAATAAAAGCTCGGTGGTAAAAAAAGAACGAGCGAAAGCGGCTCTTGGCGCGACGACAGAAAAAACAATAGCGCACTTTCCAGAGCAGAGCGCCAGTATAACGGCGCTGAAAAAATCGTGGGAAGAGACAATCAAAAAGAAATGTCGGTTACTGACATCCGCATCCAGAAACAGCGATGCAGAAATAGCCGCTGAAAACCTGTGTCTGGCAGAGGAATATGCCAAAGCAGCAACATTCTTTGATGAACTAAATTATTGAGGCGTTCAGCCGACACCTGGCCGAAATGGAGAGGAAAGAAAAATGACTAATTTGAATGATTTCCTGAAAGCTGAATTTTCAGAGGCCGAGCGCACAGAGATTGAACGGATGGCTGACGAGCTGATTCTGGAAACCGGCCTGCAGCTACTGCGGGAAGAACTGGCGCTGTCTCAAAAAATCGTCGCTGAAGCTATGGGCGTGAAACAACCGCGTATCACACAGATTGAACAAAGCGGAGCCGATCGGCGCCTGATTACTATCAAGCGTTATATCGAGGCTATGGGCGGAAAACTCAGCCTGCTAATCGTAATGCCCGGCGAATTGGGCAGCCGTACCCTGCGGGTTTAAGGATGCTGGCGCTGGCACAGGCCGATCGGACGGCATCCGTGCCAGCGCGCGAAGCGCTCTCCGCTCTCTGCACCTGCTTCCCGGCCCTCCGTTGCCGGTTCAGCGCAGCGCCTTCTTCCTTCTATGCTTGCTTCCCGTCCCTCTGCCGCTGGTTCAGCGCGTCCCTGCTTTTACGCCTTCTTCCCGGCCCTGCGCCGCCGGTCCACATCCTTCAGCAGCAGATTGACCTGCTTGTCGGCGAAAGTTTCTGTCACCGTTTTACTGAGCTTGCGACGCCAGTTGGGATACTGATCCGTGGTGCCCGGCACGTTAACCGGCTTGTCCATATCCAGCAGGTCTTCCGGCTGAAGCCCCAGCAGCGTGCTGTCGGTGTCGGCAAGAAAACGGTGTATTCCCCGGCTCAGCTGCGGCGTCATTTTCACCAGAGCGGCCTTTTTACCGCTGTCTTTCGGCACGCAGCCGTAGCGATGCAGCGCCTCCAGCAGCGCCTGTTTCTGCCGCGCCCTGTCCTCATAAAGACCGCGCAGCACCACCTTATCGGGATACAGCCCCAGCTTCTCGCCCATCTCCAGATCGACGGCGTTCCAGAAGCCGCGCAGCGTCGGCAGATCGTGCGTGGTGGCACTCGCCATAGCCTGACGCGCCCACTTGTCCGGCGCGCGATAGCGATCGGGTTTCTCCTGCTCGAAATAGAGTACTTTCCAGGAATAGATGCCGCTTTGCCGCAGCTTTGAGACAATCTCGACGGGCACCGTTCCCAAATCTTCCCCAATCACCATACATTCGTTGCGCTGGCTTTCCAGCGCCAGGATCGCCATCAGATCGTCAACGGGATAGTAGACATAAGCGCCGTAATTGGCGGTTTCACCATGGGGGATCCACCACAGGCGCAGCAGCGACATCACATGGTCGATACGCAGCGCGCCGCAGCTCATCATGTTCGCTCTGAGCAGGTCGATAAAAGGCTGGTAGCCGCGCGCGGTCATGATATGCGGATCCATCGGCGGCAGTCCCCAGTTCTGTCCCAGCGGGCCAAGAATATCCGGCGGCGCGCCTACCGATGCGTCCATACAGTACAGTTCGCGATCGCACCAGGTTTCCGCGCCGCCTTCCGCCACGCCCACCGCTAAATCGCGATAAAGTCCAATCGGCATGGCGTGCTGCTGGCTGACCTGCCAGCACTCTTCAAACTGCCGGTTTGCCAGCCACTGCAGCCACAGCCAGAAACGCACTTCGTCCTCGTTGTCTCGGCAGAATTGCTGTACGGCTTCGCCATGCGCTTCCCGCAGATTTTCCGGCCACACCGGCCAGCCCCAGGCGTCTTCGTTTTCGCGCCGCATGGCGCCGTGCAACGCGTCGAAAGCGGCCTGCCAGTAAAGGCTTTCACCGCCCTTTTCAATAAAGGCGTTAAAATGCGCCTGGCTGGCATCATCCTGCTGACGCTGGCTGAACCGCTGCCAGGCATAGCGCAGGGCCGTCATTTTCAGCTCCCCTACCGTGTCATAATCTACCCACTCGGCTTCTCTGGCCTGCTGCAGGCGACGCTGGACGGTCTTACCGCGTAGCCAGCGCTGGCCTTCCTTGCTTTCCTTAAATTCCGGAACGGCATTAACGTCAATATAGAGAACGTTGAGCCAGCGCCGTGAAGAGGGGCTGTACGGGCTGGCATTTGCCGGGCTGGCAGGATAAAGCGAGTGGACAGGATTGAGGCCGATAAACGACCCGCCGCGCCCGGCGATTTCGGTCAGCATTTGTTTCAGATCGCCAAAATCACCAATTCCCCAGTTTTGTTCGGAGCGCAGCGTATAAAGCTGGACGCAGGCACCCCACAGCTTTGCGCCCTGGCGCAGCGGCTCCGGCTCGTAGCAGCGTTTTGGCGCAATAATAATCCGACACGTCCAGCTCTTTTTCCCCTGCCGCAGCGACAGCGTGTGATAGCCATAGGCCAGCGAAGAAGGCAGCGCGATGGCTTCTCCGGCGTTGATCTCGCCCTGACAGGCACGGCCTTTTTCGGTGGTCAGCTGCCACTGATAGCTGCCCTTGCCGCCGATTTCCAGCGCCATTGTCCGCTGACGCAGGAAAACCTTGCACGGCGGGACGGGGCCGGGTTTGCTACGGTTGGTCGACATCGCTGCCAGCAGGCGCTGACGAATGTCGGGGGAAATCTCTTCCTGCTCGCCTTTGGCGTTGATGTATTGGGCGGCGATACCTGCCGCTGCTGCTGCCTGCTCAAATTTCTTTTTATCCATTGCTGCTCCCTGTACGTTTAGCCTGCCAGATACGCTGCTGATAGTCATGAATAGAACGGTCGGAGCTGAACATGCCGCAACGCGCGGTATTAAGGATGGTCATCCTTGTCCAGGCTTCCTGGTCAAGATAGTGCTGTTCGGCGCGCTTTTGCGCTTCGCAATAGCTGGCGAAGTCGGCCAGCGCCAGCCAGTAGTCGCCGCCCTCGCCCAGGCTGCCAAGCAGCGGCGCAAAGGCTTGTTTATCGCCATTGCTGAAGAAGCCGTTCTCCAGCTCTTTCAGTATGGCATTAAGATGCTTATCTTTTTTGCGCAGCTTCAGCGGCGCATAGCCTTTTTTCCGCAGCGCTTTCACTTCGTCCACCGTATGGCCGAAAATAAAAATGTTCTCTTCGCCCACCTGCTCTGCGATTTCCACGTTGGCACCGTCCAGCGTGCCGACGGTCAGCGCGCCGTTCAGCGCCAGCTTCATATTGCCGGTGCCGGAAGCCTCATAGCCCGCCGTAGAAATCTGCTCTGAAATATCCGCGGCCGGGATCATTAGTTCCGCAGCGGTAATGCGATAGTCCGGGATAAACACCACCTTCATTTTGTCGCCGATAAGCGGGTCGTTATTGATTTTCTCCGCCACTTTATTGATGGCGTAAATGATATTTTTTGCCAGGTAATAGCCCGGCGCGGCTTTAGCACCGAACAGAAAGACACGCGGCACCCACGCCATATCGGGATTTTCACGCAGCCTTTTGTAGCAGGAGAGAATGTGCAGCAGGCCAAGATGTTGACGCTTGTATTCGTGCAGCCGCTTGATTTGCACATCGAACAGCGCTTCGGGACTGACTTTGATCCCGGTCACGCGGTGAATATAGTCCGCCAGTCGCACCTTGTTATCATATTTGATCTGGCGATAGCGCTGGCGAAAAGCCGCATCGTCGGCGAACGCCTCCAGCCCCTGCAACGCCTCCAGATGGTTTACCCACTCCACTTTCAGCGTGTCGTCGAGCAGCGTCGCCAGCTGTGGATTGCATTGCTTAAGCCAGCGGCGCGGCGTAATGCCGTTGGTGACATTATGGAATTTGGTTGGCCACAGCCGGTGGTATTCCGGGAAGAGATCTTTAACCACCAGCGCCGAATGCAGCGCCGCCACGCCGTTCACCGCAAAACAGCTGACCACGCACAGGTTCGCCATACGCAGCTGGTTGTCATGCAGCAGCGCCAGCTTTGCCCAAACCGCCTCGTCGCCCGGCCACACCTTATCGACCTGCTTTTTAAAACGCCTGTCGATCTCTTTAATAATCATAAAGTGGCGCGGCAGCAGCGAGCGCACCAGCCGCTGATCCCAACATTCCAGCGCTTCCGGCATCAGCGTGTGGTTGGTATAGGCGAACGTTTTACTGACGATGGCCCAGGCGTCGTCCCACGTCAGCTGGTGCTCGTCCAGCAGCACGCGCAGCATCTCCGGAATGGCGATGGTGGGATGGGTATCGTTAAGCTGGATCACTTCGTAATCGGGCAGCCCGGTAATATGGCGTCCGGCAAGATGATGGCGACGCAGAATATCCGCTACCGAGCAGGCGCACTGAAAATATTGCTGCATCAGACGCAGGCGCTTGCCTTCCTGATGGTTGTCGTTGGGATAAAGCACCTTAGTCAGCTTTGCCGCCTCGACGCCCTGCTGCTCCGCCTGAAGAAATTTGCCGTCGTTAAACAGCGTCAAATCGAAAGGCTGCGCGTGGCTGGCCTGCCAGAGCCGCAGCGGCTGCGTTACGCCATTGCGATAGCCGACCACCGGCAGATCCCAGGCCTCGCCGCGCAGCATAAAAGCGGGCTGCCAGTCGACGCCGCCCTCCTGATTTTTGGTGACTTTTCCGCCGAAACCGACGGTAACGTCCAGCGCGCTATTATGGCGAAACCACGGATAGCGCTCGCGGTGCCAGTCGTCCGGCGCCTCCATCTGGCGGCCATCTTCAAAGGACTGGCGAAACAGGCCGTACTGGTAGTTCAGCCCGTAGCCGGTGGCGGGCTGCCCGACCGTCGCCATCGAATCCAGATAACAGGCGGCCAGCCGTCCCAGCCCGCCGTTGCCCAGCGCCGGATCGACCTCCTCCTCCAGCAGCTCGCTCAGGCTGCACCGGTGGGCGGCCAGCGCCGCTTTTACTTCGTCATACCATCCCAGGTTCAGCAGCGTGTTGCCGGTCAGCCTGCCAATCAGAAATTCCATGGAAATATAGTTTACGTGGCGCTGCTGCTTTGCCGGCTTTGCGGGCGCGGCGGCGGCCAGCATCTCGGCCAGCGCGCCGCTGAGCGCCTGCCACCACTGGTGAGACGTCATTTCATCGGCTGAAGAAAGGCTGGCGCGCTGCCACTGGCGGGCCAGCGCCGCCTCGAAACGAGACTGAGTAAATTTCTGCTGCGACATACCGCTTCCTTTTGAAATGGTAAGAGAAGAACAGGCGGGACACATACAGTTAAGACCTGAACAGAAAAAAATGCTCATGCAGACACGTGAAAAAGTCGAAACGCTTTTTCTCATGATTTCAAAGGGCCAGGTTAGCGGGGGTAATATGCAGTTTTGCGGAAGCGGTTTTAAGCCGTGAAGGAAGAGCCAGCATCACGCCGCCGGACTTTTACCACGGGTCGGTATCACTAGCGTTGCCGACACTCCTTGTCGATCTCTTTCTCAATTTCAGCCGGGCTGGCGTGCTGCGTCAGGAGCTTAAAGCGGTATTTCAATTTAAGGCCTTGCGTATCACACCGGTCCGACTCTGCCAGCGCCACTGCGGCGCTGTAAGCCTGATAGCAGGTGTCTGCATCCTCTACATGCTGTTTACACTGGCTAAAAACTTGCCAGGTCAGGTCGGGCCTTTCGCTATACCAGACGATTTGCGGGTTGCTTTTTATCTCTTTCAGCTGCCGGGGAAGGTAAAAATAGCCGGCGGCGAATCCAATAAGTAACACCGGGATCAACATTACGCCGAAATGCATTTTTACCTTCATGTCTGTTTGCACTCCCTCAATTCGCTTTCGTATTTTCTGTCGCGTAAGGCGTCAGCAAATTTCCAGATGAACCTCGTGCTGCTCAATGGTTTTCAACACGCCGGGCGGCGGTGTCTCATCGGTAAAGAGATAGTCGATCAGGCTCATATTGCCCAGATTAACCATCGCGTTACGGCCAAATTTTGAATGGTCGGCCACCAGCATGACGCAGCGCGAGTTTTCGATAATCGCCCGCTTGGTACGCACCTCGTGATAGTCGAAGTCCAGCAGCGAGCCGTCCATATCAATACCGCTGATGCCCAGAATGCCGTAGTCCAGGCGAAACTGAGAAATATAATCCAGCGTCGCCTCACCCATGATCCCGCCATCACGGGTGCGGACTTCACCGCCCGCCACAATCAGGCTGAAGTCGGGCTTGCTCATCAGCAGCATCGCCACGTTAAGATTGTTGGTGACGATGCGCAGGTTGTTATGGTTCAGCAGCGCGTGCGCAACGGCTTCCGGCGTGGTGCCGATATCAATAAATAACGAAGCGCCGTCCGGGATCTGGCTGGCCACGCGCTGCGCGATACGTGCTTTTTCCGCCGACCACATCATTTTACGATCCTGCCAGGCGGTGTTTTCCGAACTGGAGGGCAGCGCCGCGCCGCCATGATGACGCTGGATCTTATTCTGCTCCGCCAGCTCGTTCAGGTCGCGGCGGATGGTTTGCGGACTGACGGTAAAGTGATCCACCAGCTCCTCGGTACTGACATAGCCCTGACGACGAACCAAATCGATAATGGCGTCGTGTCGTTGCGTCTGCTTCACAAAGCTCTCCTGTTGCCCGTTATTTTTTTCGGGTGTCTACAAAGGCCATTGCCAGGCCCGTCAGCAGCCCGGTAACGTGAGCGGCGTTGGCGATCGACAGGCCAAACCAGCCCATATAGCCAATCACCAGCCAGACGATGGAAAACGCCATCAGGCCGCGTTCAAGGAAGATACCGCTGGCAGGATCGCGTTCTCCCCGCAGCCAGGCGTAGCCCATCAGCGCGTAAACCACGCCGGAAAGGCCGCCAAACAGCACGCCGCTGAACTTCGCCTGCATCCAGCCGCTAAGCAGCGCGGAGATTAGCATAATCACAAACAGCTTGCCGCTGCCCAGCCGTTTTTCAATGGCGCCGCCCAGATACCACCACCAGAGCAGGTTAAAGAGAATATGCACCAGTGAAAAATGCAGCAGCGCGTGGCTGAACCAGCGCCACAGCTGAAAATGCTGGTCGACATCCGGCCAGGAAAGCCAGCTCAGCACGGTGCCGTCGCCGACAATCTGCATCAGGATAAAGACCATGATACAGGCCGCCATCACGGTCAGCGTCAGCGGACCGGCGCGTTCACGAAGGTTAGCCATCAGCGAGGAATGGCTATAGGTAATGCCGCTGTTGGTGCTGCCAGAGTGCCAGCTTGCCATCTGATAACGCGGATGATTCGGTTCGCGGATAAACTGATTAAGTTCGTTTTCGACCAGCTCCAGCTGGGCATCGTTATCCAGCCACAGCGTGTAGCGGCTGTCCTGCTCAATCCGCAGCGTGACGCCGCGCGTCGCCATGTAATCCACAAAAGCCTGCGCCATGCGCAGGCTGGCAAAATCGGTAATGCGCATCATCGCCGGTAAAGTCCCTGTTGCTGAAAAAAGGTTTCCTGTCTGCGGTTATTCCGCGGCGGAATCAACCTGCTGTGGAAAAGCGGCGCGCCAGGCGTCGAAACCGCCATCAATACTGTAGGCCGCTTTGAAGCCCTGCGTCAGCAGATACTGCGCCGCGCCCTTGCTGCTGTTGCCGTGGTAGCACATCACCAGTACCGGTACAGAGAGATCGCTCTGTTGGATAAAGGTGCTGAGCGTGGTGTTGGTCAGGTGGAAAGCGCCGCTGGCGTGGCCGATAGCGTAGCTTTGCGGATCGCGGATATCGACCAGCAGGGCGTTATCCTGGGTCAGCAAAGCCTGCGCCTGCTGCACGTTGATGCACTCAAATTGTTCCATGATCGATTCTCGAATAAAGACAAGCGGCCGCTATTGTATCGCGAACAAAGCCGACAATAACCCAACGAAACGCAGGGCTATACGGCTTTTTCGTGAACAATTCTGTTACCTGCATCACGCATAAATGTTTTTATTCGGTTAACGCTGGCATCAATGTCGCTTTGCGATTATTATAATGCTCGAAAACGAACATTTAAGAACTATTCCGAACATCGGAGGAGATGACGTGGAAACCAAAGACCTGATCGTAATCGGCGGCGGTATCAACGGCGCTGGTATTGCAGCAGACGCTGCAGGACGCGGCCTGTCTGTGCTGATGCTGGAAGCGCAAGATTTGGCCTGCGCCACCTCTTCCGCCAGCTCTAAACTGATCCACGGCGGCTTGCGCTACCTGGAACACTACGAATTCCGCCTGGTCAGCGAAGCGCTGGCCGAGCGTGAAGTGCTGCTGAAAATGGCGCCGCATATCGCTTTCCCGATGCGCTTCCGCCTGCCGCACCGCCCACACCTGCGTCCGGCATGGATGATCCGCGTCGGTCTGTTTATGTACGATCATCTGGGAAAACGCACCAGCCTGCCGGGCAGCAAGGGGTTGCGTTTTGAATCAGACTCGGTGCTGAAGCCGGAAATTACGCGCGGTTTCGAATATTCCGACTGCTGGGTGGACGATGCGCGCCTGGTCGTGCTCAATGCGCAGGAAGTGGAAAAGCGCGGCGGCGAAGTACGTACCCGTACCCGCGTTACTCGCGCCCGGCGTGAGAATGACATGTGGACTGTAGAAGCGGAAGATATCGACACGGGGGAAACCTACACCTGGCAGGCTAAAGGCCTGGTCAACGCGGCGGGCCCCTGGGTGAAGCAGCTGTTCGACGACGGCCTCCAGCTGAAATCGCCTTACGGTATTCGCCTGATCAAAGGCAGCCATATCGTGGTGCCGCGCGTGCATACGCAAAAGCAGGCTTATATCCTGCAAAACGAAGACAACCGTATCGTTTTTGTGATCCCGTGGATGGATGAGTTTTCCATCATCGGCACCACCGACGTGGAGTACAAAGGCGATCCGAAAAATGTGCATATCGACGAGAAAGAGACCGAATACCTGCTGAAAGTGTTTAACAACCACTTTAAAAAGACGCTGAGCAAGGAAGATATCGTCTGGTCTTATTCTGGCGTGCGCCCGCTGTGCGATGACGAATCCGATTCGCCGCAGGCCATCACCCGCGACTATACGCTGGACGTGCGTGACGATAACGGTAAGGCGCCGCTGCTGTCGGTCTTCGGCGGCAAGCTGACCACCTACCGCAAGCTGGCCGAGCATGCGATGGAGAAGCTGTCGAAATACTATCCGAAGGCGGGCCCGGCCTGGACGCGCAGCTGCGTGCTGCCCGGCGGCGATATCGCCGGTACGCGTGAGGATTACGCCGCCAGCCTGCGTCGCCGCTATCCGTTTATCACTGAAGCGATGGCTCGCCACTACGCCCGTACCTACGGCAGCAATACCGAGCTGTTCCTGAAACCGGCGAAAAGCCTGGACGATCTGGGCGAACGCTTTGGCCACCACTTCTACGAAGCGGAGCTGCGTTATCTGGTCGAGAAGGAATGGGTGCGCGAGCAGGACGATGCGCTGTGGCGCCGTACCAAAATGGGCATGTTCCTGAACGAGCAGGAGCGCGCACGCGTCGGTGAATGGCTGGCCCGGCACGGTAAAAAACCGGTTTTATCGCTGGCCTCATAAGGGCCGACGGCTAAAGCGGTAACACAGAGGGCGGAATTGATTTCCGCCCTTTTTGTCATCAGGCTCAGGCCGCTATCAGAAGTAAAGCGTGGCGTTATCGATACCGCAGGCTCTGGCGTAGCGCGCAAGCGTCTCCAGGCTGGCTGAAGTGATATTTTTTTCCATCCTGGAAACGGTGGGCGGCTTTATTCCCATGCGTTCAGCGACCTGCGCGCTGGTTAGCCCTGCCCTGGAACGCCATTCAAGCAACAATGCCTGTAAGCGCTCTTTTCTTTCCGCCGCTTCCCAGGCCGCACGGTACTCAGGATCGCCCATCATCTCTTCATGGATCTGTGAATGCGTTTTATATTTCACGTTTCATCTCCTCCAGACGCTGCCAGGCTAAGTCTGTTTCCGCACGCGGTGTTTTTTGCGTTTTCTTAATAAAAATGCGCAACAGATAAATTTTGCTCCCTGCCTGATATACCCATAGCCCACGAGCAATGTCGCTGCCCATTGTTCTGACCTCGTACAAACCTTTTCCGAGGGGCCTGGTATCAGGTTCACGTAACAGACGAGGGTTCTCTTCCAGCTTTTTGATTAACCTGTCCAGTTTTACCCTGACGGTTATCGGTAGCGCTTTCAGTTCCGCTTCCGCTTTATCATGCCAGATAACGGTAAACATGCTCTCACTCCCTGAGAAATAATAGCCTTTAAGCTAATTTAGCTCAACCCTCTACGATGCGTGTTACAGACATAGCGGGAGTCAGAAAAATGAAGATCCAGAGGGAATTCCGACAGAACGGGGAGAAACTTCTTCAGGGCAACTCTCGCCATGCTGTATAAAAATACAGCACAGCGAGTCTTCAGGTAAAGCGTTTAATCACGGCAGAGCTTAGAGACGGATTGGCTTGATGCCCCAAATCTCATCGGCGTATTCCTGAATGGTGCGATCCGACGAGAAGTAGCCCATATTGGCGATGTTCAGCAGCGTTTTACGCGTCCATTCTTCCGGATGGCGGTAAAGCTCGTCCACCTTGTCCTGCGTATCCACGTAGCTGCGGTAGTCTGCCAGCAGCTGATAGTGGTCGCCCAGATTCACCAGCGAATCATAAATATTGCGATAGCGGCCGGGCTCCTGTGGGCTGAAGGTGCCGGTGGCGATCTGCGTCAGCGCCTGATGCAGCTCGGCGTCCTGTTCGTAGTATTTACGTGCGTTATAGCCCCGGGCGCGCAACTCCTCGACCTGCGGCGTGGTGTTGCCGAAGATAAAGATATTCTCTTCGCCGACGTGCTCCAGCATCTCGACGTTAGCGCCGTCCAGTGTCCCAATAGTCAGCGCGCCGTTCAGGGCAAATTTCATGTTGCTGGTGCCGGACGCTTCCGTGCCCGCCAGAGAAATCTGCTCGGAAAGATCGGCCGCCGGAATAATGACCTGGGCCAGGCTGACGCTGTAGTTGGGAATAAACACGACCTTCAGCTTATTTTTCACCTGCGGATCGTTGTTGATCACCTGCGCGACATCGTTAATCAAATGAATAATATGTTTTGCCATGTAGTAGGCCGACGCGGCCTTACCGGCAAAAATATTGACGCGCGGCACCCAGTTGGCATCCGGATCGGCCTTGATCCGGTTGTAGCGGGTGATCACATGCAGCACGTTCAGCAGCTGACGTTTGTACTCATGGATACGCTTGATCTGCACGTCGAACAGTGCGTGAGGATCGATAACGATATCCATTTTCTGGGCGATATGCGCCGCCAGCCGCTTTTTATTGGTCAGCTTGGAATCGCTGATCCTTTTCAAAAAGCCGGGATAGTCAATATGCTGCTTCAGCTCGTCAAGCTGGCTTAAGTCGGTACGCCAGTGGCGGCCAATGGTATCGTCCACGACTTCTGAAAGCGAAGGATTGGCCAGCGCCACCCAACGGCGTGGCGTCACGCCGTTGGTTTTATTGCAGAAGCGGCCAGGAAACAGCGCGGCAAAGTCGGCGAACAGCGACTGTACCATCAGGTTAGAGTGCAGTTCGGAGACGCCGTTAACCTTGTGGCTGACCACGACCGCCAGCCAGGCCATCCGTACCTGACGACCGTTGTTCTCATCAATGATCGAGATGCGCGACTGTAGATCCCAGTCATCGGGATAGTAGTCCTGAATCGTTTTCAGGAAGTAGTCGTTAATATCGAAAATAATTTGCAGATGGCGCGGCAGGATCCTGCCGATCATATCTACCGGCCAGGTTTCCAGCGCTTCCTGCATCAGCGTATGGTTAGTGTAGGAGAAGACCTGACAGGTCACTTCAAACGCGTCGTCCCAGCTGAACTTATGCTCGTCGATCAGCAGGCGCATCAGCTCCGGGATAGCCAGCACCGGGTGGGTATCGTTCAGGTGGATGGCAATCTTATCCGCCAGGTTATCGAACGTCTGATGCATCACCCAATGCCGGTTAAGAATATCCTGCACCGTGGCCGACACCAAAAAATACTCCTGGCGTAAACGCAGCTCGCGCCCCGAGTAGGTCGAATCATCCGGGTAAAGCACGCGCGAGACGTTTTCCGAGTGGTTTTTATCTTCCACCGCCGCAAAGTAATCACCCTGATTAAATTTCCCCAGGTTGATTTCGTTACTTGCCTGCGCGCCCCACAGGCGCAGCGTATTGGTGGCATCAGTGTCAAAGCCCGGAATGATCTGATCATAGGCCGTCGCCAGCACTTCTTCGGTTTCCAGCCAGCGAGAACGGCTGCCTTCAACCTGAATACGTCCGCCGAAGCGGACTTTGTAGCGGGTGTTGAAGCGCTGGAACTCCCACGGGTTGCCGTACTCCAGCCAATAATCCGGCGATTCCGCCTGGCGGCCGTCGACGATATTCTGCTTAAACATGCCGTAGTCGTAGCGGATGCCGTAGCCGCGTCCAGGCAGGCCCAGCGTGGCGAGCGAGTCCAGGAAGCAGGCGGCCAGGCGACCCAGACCGCCGTTGCCCAGCCCCGGATCGCTCTCCTCGCCGATCAGATCCTCCAGATCGAAGCCCATCTCTTCCAGCGCGGCGCGAGCGTCTTCGTAAATACCCATTGCCAGCAGCGCATTAGAAAGCGTGCGGCCTACCAGAAATTCCATCGACAGATAATAGACCTGACGCACATCCTGGGACAGCTGCGCCCGGTTAAAACGCAGCCAGCGTTCCACCATCCGATCCCGCACCGCCAGCAGCGTGGCGTTTAGCCATTCGTGTTTGTTGGCAACGGAAGGATCCTTGCCGATAGTGAACATCAATTTATAGGCGATGGAGTGCTTCAGTGCCTCGACGCTGAGCGTTGGGGCGGTATAGATGAAAGGTGCGTTCATATCAATTTTCCTGGGTTCTTTACAGCAGACGTTGATAGAGATCGCGGTAGGCCACGGCGGCCACCTGCCAGCTAAAATCCATTGCCATTGCCTGACGCTGTACGTAACGCCACAGCGAAGGGCGCGACCAGAGCACAAAGGCGCGGCGGATGGCACGGAGCAACGACCAGGCATTACTGTCTTCAAAGACGAAACCGCTGGCGATGCCGTCGGCCAGATTCTCCAGCGAGCTGTCGTTGACCGTATCGGCCAGGCCGCCGGTACGCCGCACCAGCGGCAGCGTGCCGTACTTCAGGCCGTAAAGCTGCGTCAGCCCGCAGGGCTCAAAGCGGCTCGGCACCATAATCACGTCGGCGCCGCCCATGATGCGGTGCGAAAAGGCTTCGTGGTAGCCAATCTGCACGCCGACCTGACCCGGATATTCCGCCGCCGCCGCCAGGAAGCCCTGTTGCAGCACCGCATCGCCCGCGCCCAGCAGCACCAGCTGACCGCCCTGTTCCAGCAGTCCAGGCAGCGCCTCCAGCACCAGATCCAGCCCTTTCTGCTTCGTCAGGCGGCTGACCACGGCAAACACCGGTGCTTTTTCGTCAATTTTCAGCCCCATCGCAATTTGCAACTGGCGCTTATTCTCCTGCTTGGCGTCTAACACGTCGCGGTTATAGCGCGTGGTCAGCAGCAGATCCTGCTCCGGATCCCAGATTAGCGGATCCACGCCGTTCAGGATGCCGGTCAGCCGCCCTTCCATCTGCCGCTGCTTCAGCAGATCTTCCATGCCGTAACCAAATTCCGGCTGGGTGATCTCGCGCGCATAGGTCGGGCTGACCGCCGTAATATGATCGGCATAGAACAGACCCGCTTTGAGGTAAGAGATCTGCCCATAAAACTCCAGGCCGTGCATATTGAAGAAAGACCACGGCAGCTGGATTTCATCCAGATGATGCGCGTAAAACAGCCCCTGATACGCCAGGTTATGTACGGTAAACACGGATTTTGCCGGACGGCCTCTGGCGGCCAGATAGGCGCAGGTCAGACCGGCGTGCCAGTCGTGCGCGTGAACCACTTCCGGTCGCCAGAAGGTGTCCAGCCCGCAGGCAATTTCGCAGCCCATCCAGCCCAACAGCGCAAAACGGAGATAGTTATCCGTATAGGCAAACTGCGACTCATCGTGATACGGGCTGCCAGGGCGATCGTACAACCCCGGCGCGTCGATCAGATAGATGCCTACGCCGTCGTACTGTCCATAAAGCAGCTCGACATAGCCGGCAAAAGTATGCAGTCGGGCGACCACTTCAGTATCCGGTATCCCTTTTTTCAAGTCCGGAAACGCCGGGATCAATACGCGAGTATCAATCCCCTGTGCAATTTGCGCCGCCGGTAATGCTCCCACAACATCAGCAAGCCCGCCCGTTTTTAGCAGCGGGAAAATTTCTGAACAGACATGTAAAACCTGCATTATCGGCTCCTTTACTTTGTTCTGACGCGTTCCTCCGCATCAAATACCTGTGCTTTATTTTTGTACTTTATGCGGTCAACTGCGCCAGCCCAGCTTCGCCAGCATGGAACGCGTCACCAGCACAATGCCTTCTTCCGAGCGGTAAAAACGGCGCGCGTCATCATCCGGATTCTCACCGATTACCGTTCCTTCGGGCAGCACGCACGCACGATCTATAACGCAGCGGCGCAGGCGACAGGAGCGCCCCACTACCACATCCGGCGACAGCACAGAGGATTCGATATTGCAGAAAGAATTGATTCTTACGCGTGAAAACAAAACGGAATTCACTACTACCGAGCCGGAAATGATGCAGCCACCCGATACCAGTGAATTCATCGTCATTCCATGACTGCCTGACCTGTCCTGCACAAATTTCGCCGGCGGCAGCGGCTCCATATGGGTGCGGATAGGCCATTCACGGTCGTACATATCCAGCTCCGGCGTCACCGACGCCAGATCGAGGTTGGCTTTCCAGTAAGCTTCCAGCGTGCCGACATCACGCCAGTAAGGCGGCGCGTCTTTATCGCTTTGCACGCAGGAAAGGCTGAAGGAGTGCGCCAGCGCTTCGCCGGTCGCTACGATCTTCGGCAGGATATCTTTGCCGAAGTCATGGTTCGATTCGGGAATTTTCAGGTCGTCTTCCAGCAGCTGATAAAGATAGTCGGCGTTAAAGGTATAGATGCCCATGCTCGCCAGCGCCAGGGTATCGTTGCCCGGCATCGACGGCGGATCGGCCGGTTTCTCCAGGAAATCGACGACTTTATTCCGATCGTTGACCGCCATCACGCCGAAGGCGCTGGCCTCTTCAATCGGCACCGGCAGGCAGGCGATGGTGCATTTCGCGCCGTTCTCCACGTGATCCAGCAGCATGCGCGAGTAGTCCATTTTGTAGATATGGTCGCCGGCCAGGATCACGATATATTTCGCCTCATAGCGCCGAATAATATCCAGATTCTGCGTCACGGCATCCGCCGTGCCGCGATACCAGTGCTCGGTAGTCTGGCGCTGCTGAGCAGGGAGCAGGTCGACGAACTCGTTCATCTCCTCGTTAAAAAGCGACCAGCCTCGCTGGATATGCTGCACCAGCGTGTGCGACTGGTACTGGGTGATCACCGCGATCCGTCGGATCCCGGAGTTCAGGCAGTTTGACAGGGCAAAATCGATAATGCGGAACTTGCCGCCGAAATGGACGGCAGGCTTGGCGCGGTTAGCGGTAAGGTCTTTCAGGCGCGTGCCGCGTCCGCCCGCCAGGATCAGGGCTACAGTTTGCGACGGCAATTGTCTTGCCAACATCAGAGGGTCGTTCTTATCTAAAGTGGCCATGCCTGACTCCTGTTATGGTTGTTCCTGGAACACGCACACACCGTGCGCGGCTCCATGCCAGACAGTTAACAGAACGGGGTTGTTATCCCCGGCGAAGGGCGGAATGGCGTGCCAGCGCCCTGGTGGCAGCGTGATGTCGCACACTTCTTCGGTGGCGTTCATCACGATCAGCCAATGCTGCGACAGCCGGATCTGCATCCTGCGTTCGCCGTGGTGCCAGGCGTCGGCGGACATCGGCTGAGCGTCCGGCCCAAGCCATTCCACATTGCCGTCGTCAATCTGCCACCAGCGATCGGCCTGAAGCGCAGGAATGCGTTTGCGCAAGTGGATCAGGGCAGCAGTAAAAGTGAACAGTCCGCTGTTGTTGTTTTCCCAGTCCAGCCAGGTCAGCTCGTTATCCTGACAGTAAGCGTTATTGTTGCCGTGCTGAGTGTGGCCGTGTTCGTCGCCGGCCAGCAGCATCGGCGTGCCCTGCGAAAGCAGCAGCGTAGTCAACAAACCGTGTACGCTGCGCAAACGGTGCTCGGCCACCAGCAGCGGCGCGTTCAGCCCTTCCACGCCGTGGTTATAACTATAGTTGCCGTTGTGGCCGTCGCGGTTATCTTCACCGTTGGCCTCGTTGTGTTTTTCGTTGAAGCAGACCAGGTCGGTCAGGGTAAAACCGTCGTGCGCGGTGATCAGGTTGATGCTGGCCGAAGGCAGCCGCCCTTGCTGGTTAAAGATATCGCTGGAGCCGGCGAAACGTTTGGCGAACTCAGCGTTGCTGCTGTCGCCTTTCAGCCAGAAGCGCCGCATCGTGTCGCGGTACTGGTCGTTCCATTCGGCAAACGGCGGCGGAAAGTTGCCGACCTGATAGCCGTCCGGGCCGATATCCCAGGGTTCTGCAATCAGCTTGCACCGGGAGAGCAGCGGATCTTCCTGCATCGCTTCAAAAATAGAGGCGTGCGGATGGTATTCCGGCGTGCGACCCAGCACCGTCGCCAGGTCAAAGCGGAAGCCGTCGACGTGGCAAACCTCAACCCAGTAGCGCAGGCACTCCAGCGTCCAGTCCAGCACGTTAGGATGGCTGATGTTGAGCGTGTTGCCGCAGCCGGTCCAGTTTTCATACTTGCCCTGCTCGTCCAGCCAGTAGAAGCTTTTGTTATCCACGCCGCGCTTCGACAGCATCGGCCCGGTTTCATCCAGCTCGGCCGTATGGTTAAACACTACGTCCAGCACCACTTCAATGCCCGCCGCATGCAGCGCTTTCACCGCCTGCTGGAATTCATCACGCGGATGCACGCCGTTCACGCCGGAAGCGTAACGGGAATCCAGCGCATAAGGCGCCAGCGGGTTATAGCCCCAGTAGTTGGTCAACCCAAGCCGCAGCAGACGCGGCTCGTGCGCGAAGAAGGCGACCGGCAGCAGTTCCAGCGTGGTAATACCCAGCCGCCTGAAGTAGTCGATCATCACCGGATGGCCCAGCGCGGCATAGGTGCCCTGGATTTCTTTCGGGATACCGGGATGGCGTTTGGTCAGGCCGCGTACGTGAGCCTCGTAAATGACGGTGGAGCCCCACGGCACGCGCGGTGATTTATCATCTTCCCAGTCGAAATCATCGGTCACAACCACGCTACGCGGCGCAACTGCCGCGCTGTCTCTGGTATCCAAAACCTGTGGGCCGCACTGAAAACGAGGATCGTCAGTGACTTCACCGATCACTTCGCGCGCGCAGGGGTCAATCAGCAGCTTGTGTGGGTTAAAGCGATGCCCGGCTTCGGGCTGCCAGGGCCCGTGAACGCGGTAGCCATAAAGCTGGCCCGGTTTGGCAGCTGGCAGATAGCCGTGCCAGATATCGCCGGTGCGGGCGGGCAGCGTCATTCGCGTTTCACGGCCCCGCTCGTCAAACAGGCAAAGCTCAACCCGCTCGGCGTATTGCGAAAACAGCGTAAAATTAACGCCCTTGCCGTCATAGGTCGCGCCTGTCGGCGTGGATTTACCGGGCTGCAATTGACTCATGAGGCCTCCCTGACCAGCCATACCGTAGCAAGCGGCGGCAAGGTCATACTGATTGAGTGTTCACGGTTATGGCTCGGAATAGCTTCGCTGCTAATCGATCCCAGATTACCGACATTGCTACCGTGATAATGTGCGGAATCGGTATTCAACACTTCCTGCCAGCTTCCCGATTGCGTAACGCCGAAACGGTAGTCGTAGCGCGTAACAGGCGTAAAGTTGCTGACAACAATCAGTTCGTTGCCTTCACGATCGCGGCGTACAAAAACAAACACCGAGTTATCAAAATCATCCACGACCAGCCACTCAAAGCCCATCTGGTCGAAATCAAGCTGATACAGCGGCGGATGCTCGCGGTAGGTATGGTTCAGATCGCGCACCAGGCGCTGTACGCCGTTGTGCCAGTTGTCCTCGCCCTCCAGCAGATGCCAGTCCAGGCTGATATCGTGATTCCACTCTTTGCCCTGCGCGAACTCATTGCCCATAAACAGCAGCTTTTTACCGGGGAAGCCGTACATCCAACCGTAGTAGGCGCGCAGATTGGCGAACTTCTGCCAGACGTCGCCGGGCATCCGATCCAGGATAGAACGCTTGCCGTGCACCACTTCATCGTGTGACAGGGGCAGCACGAAGTTTTCGGTAGAGTTGTAAAGCATTCCGAAGGTCAGATTGTTGTGGTGATGCTTGCGGTAGAGCGGATCCACCTGCATGTAGTCCAGGGTGTCGTGCATCCAGCCCAGGTTCCACTTGTACCAGAAGCCCAGGCCGCCCGTTTCGGACGGACGCGTGACGCCCGGAAAATCAGTGGATTCTTCCGCCACGGTCACGGTGCCGGGCGCGGCATTACCCAGCGTGCGGTTGGTGTAGCGCAGGAAAGCGATAGCTTCCAGATTTTCCCGGCCGCCAAAATGGTTAGGGATCCATTCCCCTTCCGCCCGGCTGTAGTCGCGATAGATCATGGAGGCAACGGCATCCACGCGCAGGCCGTCGATGCCAAAACGTTCGATCCAGTAAAGCGCGTTGCCGGTCAGATAGTTGCTGACTTCACGACGGCCAAAGTTATAAATCAACGTGTTCCAGTCCTGATGAAAGCCTTCGCGCGGGTCGCCGTGCTCATACAGCTCGGTGCCGTCGAATTTAGCGAGGCCAAAATCATCGGAGGGAAAATGTCCCGGCACCCAGTCCAGCAGTACGTTCAGCCCTGCCTGATGGGCGACCGCAATAAAGTTACGGAACTCGTCGCGCGTGCCGAAACGGCGCGTTGGGGCATACATGCCGGTAGGCTGATAGCCCCAGCTACCGTCAAACGGATGCTCATTAATCGGCATCAGCTCAAGATGGGTAAAGCCCATCTCTTTGGCGTAGGGCACCAGCTGCTCGGCCAGCTCTTTGTAGCTCAGCCAGTAGTTGTTGTCCGTATGGCGACGCCAGGAGCCGAGATGCACCTCATAAATAGAGATCGGCGCGTCAAAATCGTTGGCCCGCTGGCGCGCTTCCGACATGGTGGTTTTAGGCGGAATGCCGCAAATCATCGAGGCGCTGTCCGGCCGCATCTGTGCTTCAAAAGCATAAGGGTCGGATTTCAGCCGCAGCTGTCCGTTTTTATCGATGATTTCATATTTATAAAGCTGCCCCTGTACGGCACCGGGCACAAACAGCTCCCAGACGCCACTTTCCTGACGCAGCCGCATAGGATGGCGACGGCCATCCCAGAAGTTAAAATCGCCGACCACGGAGACACGACGGGCATTAGGCGCCCATACGGAAAAGCGGGTGCCGATAACGCCATCAATCACGTCCGAGTGCGCGCCCATGCTCTCATAGGGACGTAAGTGGGTGCCTTCCGCCAGCAGCCAGCTGTCCAGCTCTTTCAGCAACGGCCCGAAGCGATAGGCATCATCCACCAGGTTTTGCTGACCATGCCAGGTGACGGCCAGCTGGTAGCGGAACATATTTTTGCGGCGTGGGATCACGCCTTCGAAAAAACCTCGTGAATCAATACATTCCAGCTGGGCACATTTCCGGCCGGTATTGGTTTCGATTACCCAAACTTCGGTGGCGTCCGGCAACAGGGCGCGCACCGTCAACCCCTTTGGGGTTTGATGCATGCCGAGTAGCGAAAAGGGGTCAGCATAATGGCCGGAAATTAACGCATTAATTAACCGGCGATCCGTAAGCTCTGACATGACTGTACCTGTAATGTATGGCAGGCGATCCTTTTTCAGAAAAAAACGAATGCGCTGCTCTTCATTGAGCCAAAAGCACGCTGGCGGGTACGGCCTGACATCCTGTGCAAAAAACCGCCGCAGCGTGCGACAACTTCTGTTGAATACTCAAAACGAGATCGGACGTGGCAGACAGCGCCAAACATCTTGCGATCGGGCGATACAGCTAAGCATAGCCAGGGCGCCAGTAAAGCCAGGGTCGAATGAAGAAAAAATATTGCTTTCAGATCAAACTTTCACAGATTAGCAAGCGGCAGGGAAAAGCAGGGAAGCCGGAGCGATAAAATTCACCTCCGGGAACAAAAGCAGCTAAGGCGCGCGGTTAACCGCTTTCACCGATCGCGACGTGCCAACCGTTGGTGAATGTTTAAACAGCGCAACTGTTATCGTTGATATTGGGAAAGATATGGAAATTAAAAATGAAAAGGAACCTTCGCGGCACGTCAGCTATGACCGCGTGCAGAGCAAAGCGCCCTGCCGTTCTGGCAGGGCAAGGCCATCTTAATCCACCAGCAGTCGTAGCATCCGGCGCAGCGGCTCGGCGGCGCCCCACAGCAGCTGGTCGCCGACGGTAAAGGCAGAAAGATATTCCGGCCCCATATTCAGCTTGCGCAGGCGGCCCACAGGCGTTTTCAGCGTGCCGGTCACCGCCGCCGGCGTCAGCTCGCGCATGGTCAGCTCACGGTCATTTGGCACCACGGTAGCCCATTCGTTATGGGCGGCCAGCAGCTGTTCGATTTCCGCCAGCGGCACATCTTTTTTCAGCTTCAGCGTAAATGCCTGGCTGTGGCAGCGCAGCGCGCCAACGCGCACGCACAGGCCGTCAACTGGAACAGTGCGTGCTGGCTGCAGGATCTTGTTGGTTTCCGCCTGGCCTTTCCACTCTTCGCGGCTCTGGCCGTTTTCCAGCTGTTTGTCGATCCACGGGATCAGGCTACCCGCCAGCGGTACGCCAAAGTTATCGGTTGGCAGCACGCCGCTGCGGCTCATCTCGGTGACCTTGCGTTCGATATCCAGGATGGCAGAGGCCGGATTTTGCAGCTCTTGCGCCACGCCGTCGTGCAGCATTCCCATCTGCGCCAGCAGCTCACGCATATGCCGCGCGCCGCCGCCGGAAGCCGCCTGATAGGTCGCCACGGACGCCCACTCCACCAGATCCTGGGCGAACAGGCCGCCCAGCGACATCAGCATCAGGCTGACGGTGCAGTTGCCGCCCGCAAACGTTTTAATGCCTTTGTCCAGCCCCTGACGAATAACGTGATGGTTGACCGGATCCAGGATAATCAGCGCGTCGTCCTGCATACGCAGCGTGGAGGCCGCGTCAATCCAGTAACCCTGCCAGCCCGCCGCGCGCAGCTTTGGATAAATCTCGGTGGTGTAGTCGCCGCCCTGACAGGTGATAATGATATCCAGCGCCTTCAATGCGTCCAGATCGTACGCATTTTGCAGCAGGCCCGGAGACTGACCGCCAAACTGCGGCGCGGCCTGGCCATGCTGAGAAGTGGAGAAAAATACCGGGCGGATGACGTCAAAGTCGCGCTCTTCCGTCATCCGCTGCATCAGCACGGAACCGACCATGCCGCGCCAACCAATTAAGCCTACTGATTTCATATTGCACCTGTTTCAGGCTGATTTGCCCGTCTGCGAGTAGCCTTGAGCCGCCCGCTGGCGAAAGGCAAACTGTCTGCGACAAAAACGCCTGACCTGTTAGAGTAAGTGATAAGAAAGAAATATGGCTATCACCTTACAAAATGCAGCAAAAGTGGCAAGTGAATTAATTCGATTAGCGCGGCTTTTTTAGCAGAGCTGCTTATAACGGAAGACCAGCCCCGGTGGAAAGAAGGAGAAACCCATGACAGAGATGATTTCGGTGACCATATTATTGCTGCTTATTATGGATCCGCTGGGCAATTTGCCGATTTTTATGTCGGTTTTAAAGCATCTGGAGCCGAAACGTCGTCGGACGGTGCTGATTAGGGAAATGCTGATCGCGCTGGCGATTATGCTGCTGTTCCTCTTTGCCGGTGAAAAAATTCTCGCGTTTCTGAACCTGCGAACGGAGACCGTCTCGATTTCCGGCGGCATTATCCTGTTTCTGATCGCTATCAAGATGATTTTCCCCTCGCACGAAAGCAACAGCAGTGGCCTGCCCGCAGGCGAAGAACCTTTTCTGGTGCCGCTGGCCATTCCGCTGGTCGCTGGCCCTTCGCTGCTGGCGACGCTGATGCTGCTGTCGCATCAGTATCCCAACAACATCGGCTACCTGGCGGGCTCGCTGCTGATCGCCTGGGGCGCTACGGTGGCGATCCTGCTCTTTTCGGGGCTGTTTTTACGGCTGCTGGGCGAAAAAGGCGTTAACGCGCTGGAGCGTCTGATGGGCCTGATCCTGATTATGCTGGCCACACAGATGTTCCTGGACGGGATCCGCGCCTATCTGAAGCTCTGATCTTCCTCTTATGTACCCTGTGCTAAGGCTAAAAAAAGAGCCTTAGCCTCTGCATAGCGCCTTGTTAACTCCAGGAAAATTTATATAAAATTGACCAACAAGGAGAGCATATGAAAACTAAGGTGACGAATTACAAAGGAACGGGTCTTTATATAATAACTGAACGGTTGTACAGCAGAGGCGGCCCTGACTGGCACGGGCTCGGTGCTTCAATAGTACAGGTTCATAAAATGGTTTATCAGTTATACCAAAGACAAGATATCTATTTGGAAGGGCAAAAAATCACACCTGACACGGTCACCTTATGGCAACGTCTGAAAATTTTGTCTGGCGCGTATCTTGTGCGACGCAGCACTGCCAATCAGGAAACCTGTTTTTCCCTTTATTATGCAGGCTCGCGTTTTATGGCTACGCCAGTTTCAGGTGTCAGCTCAAAAAAACCTGCTTTTCTGACCAGAGAATATAAATTGCCTGGTGGTGATGTTATGGCGCTGGGGCGCGACCCTTTGTCTGATGTTAATATATATGGCCGTCAGGAAGCTCGCTTTATTATGCCAAACAGCGGCAAAGATCACCCTGTCGCCGCTGCTAAACATGATAAAAAACCAGACAGCTTGTGTTGGTCGAACCCGTTCGGGAGCTGCCACGGTTAATGCAGCTTTTACGGATGAAGAGAAAACTACGATGAAAAATAAGATGGTAAAAGTCGCTTTCTGTCTCTTGTATTTGTTCGCTGGCTACCACTCCTGGAGTAAGGTAATGCAATATTACCTTAGCGACAGGCAAGGCATCGTTGGTGATATGCATAGCTATTTTATTGCTCCCTTAATCGCTGCTTTTTTTTGGCTGTTGATTTACCTTTTCTCCACTTATTTTTTCAGAAGGTTTTCTCTGGCAAGTTTTGCTAAATATTTATTTTTCAATATTATCTTCCTTGCAGCAAACTATCTTATATTAACAGGAGTTGCTAAAATTTCATCATATTATTACAACACTGCCTTGAACCAGGTCCAGCTTGTACACGTAAATAATCAATTCCTCTTTTTGGTTTATATTATCCCCGCCATCCTTACACTATTAATTTTCGCTGGCGTCAGGAAAAAATGGCAATGAGAAAATGGCTACGGATAATTAAAGAATGCCTGCTAAAAATCTTTGATTATGAAGGGCGGGAAACGAGAAAAGATTATTTAGTCTTCCTTTTTTTCAGCTGCTTTGGTTCTGCATCTATCTGCAAAATTTCACCGGGTCAGACAACGAGATTAGCATTATTGCATTACTGCTTTTTATCCTGCCAACTTTCTCCTGTGGCATCCGCAGAGCCAACGACGCCGGCTATTCTCGTGGAGTAGTTGCCTTATTAATTATTGCTCCCTACCTGCTGTTCCCTTTCCTGATTTTTCCTCCTTCAGCAAAAGAAAAAGGCGAGCGGCGCTAAGCCGCCCGCCGCTCAATACATTAAGAAAGCAGCGCAAAGGCGATCATACCCACAATAGCGCCGGTAGTGCCGAGGATGGTTTCCATCATCGTCCAGGTCTTCAGCGTCTGGCCTTCGGTTGCGCCGGTGAACCGGCCGAACAGCCAGAAGCCCGCGTCATTAACGTGGCTGAAGATGATCGAACCGCCCGCGATACAGATGGATAATGCCGCCATCTGCGCGCCGGAATAATGCAGCGGTTCAATCACCGGCATAATCAGTCCTACCGCCGTCAGGCAGGCGACCGTTGCGGAGCCCTGAATGATGCGCACCGCGCCTGCCAGGATAAAGCAGGCCAGCGCCACCGGTAAGCCTGCGCCGGTCAGCGCATGGCCCAACGCCGGGCCGACGCCGGAATCCACCAGCACCTGCTTAAAGACGCCGCCCGCGCCAATCACCAGCAGGATGATACCCGCAGGCTGCAGCGCGCTGCCGCAAATCTGCATCACCCGCTCTTTATCCATCCCCTGACGATACGCCAGGCCATAAATAGCCAGCAAACAGGCGAGCAGAATGGCGATAAACGGATGGCCGATAAATTCCAGCCACTCATAGAGCGAAGTGCCTTCGGTCGCAAAGCGCGCGCCGATGGTTTTCAGCCCGACCAGCACCAGCGGAAACAGGATCAGCGACAGGCTGAAGCCGAACGAGGGCAGCTTGCTCTCATCAAACTCAGGATGGTTGTCCTCTGTCGGCAGCGTAAATTCCACGTGTCGGCTGATAAAGTTGCCGAACAGCGGGCCGGCGATCAGCATGCTGGGGATCGCCGCGCAGACGCCGAGCAGGATCATCCAGCCGAAATCGACGTGCATTTGCGAGGCCAGCAGCATCGGCGCCGGGCCGGGCAGCAAAAACGCGGCGGCGGCGGCCACGCCAGCAAACAGCGGGATAACCAGCTTGACCAGGTTGTCGCCGGTACGGCGCGCCACGGCGAAAGCGATGCTGATCAGCAGCACCACCGCCACCTCAAAGAACAGCGGCAGCGCGCAGATCAGCCCGGCGATGCCCATCGCGTAGTGCGCGCGGCTTTCTCCAAACGTTTTCAGCATCTTGATCGCTATCTGATCGACCGCGCCGGTTTCGTGCAGAATTTTACCGAACATCGCACCCAGCGCGACGACCACGGCCAGGAAGCCCAGCGTGCCGCCCATGCCTTTCTGCATGGTGGCGGCAATATCGTCCAGCGGCATCCCGGAGAAGATCCCGGCACCGACAGAAACCAGCATCAGCGCCAGAAAGGCGTGCATCCGCGCTTTCATCACGAGGAACAGCAGCAGCAGGACAGAGCCTGCCGCGGTTAATACCAGTGTTGCAGTTGCCATGACACCCTACTTATTTATCGCACCTTCGATGGTGGCGATAGTGGTAGCCACAACTTCATCCAGCGTCTGGTTGATATCCACGACCAGCACGTCGCGCTCGTCGCTGCCCGGCTCCTCCAGCGTTTCAAACTGCGTGACCAGCATCTGTGGCTTGAAGAAGTGCCCTTTACGCGCGCGCAGCCGGCCCTCGATGGTATCGAAATCGCCCTTCATATAGATGAACGACAGGTTGTCATTGCCCTCGCGCAGAATTTCGCGGTAGCTCTTTTTCAGCGAGGAACAAACGATCAGCGAAACCTGATTGGTACGCTGCATAGCAAACGCGGCATCGTTAATCGCCTTCAGCCAGGGACGGCGGTCGTCGTCGTTCAGGGGATGACCGTCCGCCATCTTTTGAATATTGCTGCGAGGATGCAGAAAATCGCCATCCAGGAAGGCCGCTTTCAGATGATAAGCGACGGCATTGGCAACGGCCGATTTGCCGCTGCCGGATACGCCCATCAGCACAAACACATGATTGGACGGAAAAGAGTTGTTCATTGTTTTACTCCGGCGAAGATGTCAGGGACCAGCCCGTTATTGTTAGCGTTATGTTGTTATCGGTAACATTGTCTGGACGCCCGTGAAGTATGGCAACAGCCAGAGCGGAAAAAGCTGGTAAATGTGAGTTGGTTCAAAAAAATGACAGATTAGGAGTGGCTGTGGCACAAAGGGACAAAGAGCCGGGCGAATCGGCTCTGGGGGACAAACAGCGCCGACCGGCCCGACGCTACAGGATCAAATACTGCCGCCTTCGGAAATCGTAAAGCCGACGTCGATCTGCTGCGATCCGGTTTGCTCGCCGCGAATGCGCGCCAGCAGGAGCGAGGCGGAAACCTGTCCCATTTTTTCACGCGGCGTCAGCACGGTGGCCAGCTCTGGCGTAACCACCTGGGTAATGTCGTGGCCATGAAAGCCCGCGATAGCAATATCCTGCGGCACGCGCAGCCCCTGCCGCTGGCATTCAAACATGGCGCCTATCGCTAAATCATCATTGGTGCAAAACAGACTGTCCGTATCAGGATAGCGCTGCTGCGCCGCCAGCATCAGCGTTCCACCCATCGAAAAAGAAGAGGCTTCTTCCATCATGATGCTGCGTGGTTCCAGGTTCGCTTCGCGCATCGCCTGTTCATAACCCTGATGCTTCAGCAAAGTACGTTCGTCCAGCCTCGCCCCCAGATAAACCGTGCGGCGATGCCCCTTGCGCAGGATAGCGTGCGTCATCTGCCGCGCCGCCTCGACGTTATCAAACCCTACCGCCAAATCCAGGCAAGGCGAAACGCTGTCCATCATCTCCAGCACCGGGATCCCTGCGGTTTCGATCATACGCAGGCTGGCTGGCGTGTGGGTGCGTTCGGTCAGGATTAGCCCGTCGATATTCCAGCCCAGCAGCGAGCGCACCTGTAGCTCTTCTTTTTCGGCACTGTAGCCGAAATGGCCCAGCATGGTCTGATAACCTGCCGCGTCGGTTACGGCTTCGATGCCGCGCAGCACGTCAGCGAAAACCTGGTTAGTAAGAGAAGGCAACAGCACGCCGATCGCCCGGCTGGTGGCGTTAGATAAAATATCGGGCGCGCGGTTAGGGATATAGCCCAGCTCATCAAGCGCGGCGGCAATACGGCTTTGCAAGGCAACGGAAACCTGATCGGGATTGCGCAGATAGCGGCTGACGGTCATCTTGGTGATGCCCACACGATCGGCAACGTCCTGTAGCACCGGTCTTTTCTTCTTCATTATTTTCAGGGGTCAGAGGGTGGATCGCTTGAGTGTAACAAAATTGGCGGGAAAACGGTGAAGGGCGCGGCAGGCCGCGCCCAAAGTGTGATCTTAAACCGGCGGCAGATCGAACAGCAGGATTTCGGCGTCGCTGGCGGCTTCAAGGCTCAGCGAAGCTTCATCCCAGATAGCGAAGGCATCGCTGGTACCCGCTTTTTCGCCGTTAACCGTGACGTCGCCTTTTACCACCTGGATCCAGATACGGCGGTTCGGCTCAACCTGCACGGTATCCTGCTCGCCCTGCTGCAGCGCCCAGCGGGAAAGCGTCATATCCTGGTAAACTTTCAGCGAGCCTTCACGCGCGTCCGGCGACAGCACCAGCTGGCGCCCCTTAACATCCGCGAAACGACGCTGATCGTAACGTGGCGTGATGCCCGTTCTTTCCGGAATAATCCAGATCTGATACAGATGCAGCGGCACGTCTTTGCTGGCGTTGTACTCAGAGTGACGCACGCCGGTACCGGCGCTCATAATCTGGAACTCGCCCGCCGGGATCTGCTCCTTATTGCCCATGCTGTCTTCATGCTCGACGGTGCCGGAAAGCACGTAAGTCAGGATCTCCATATCTTTATGGGGATGGGTGCCGAAGCCCTGGCCGCCGTCGATAACATCTTCGTTAATCACTCGCAGCGCCGAAAAGCCCATAAAGTTAGCGTCATAGTAGTTAGCGAAAGAGAACGTGTGCCAGCTGTCCAGCCAGCCGTGGTTAGCGTGACCGCGCTCTTGTGCCTTGCGTAAGTAAATCATATTCAATCCTCCTCAACGTTTTCACATAGTCTGGACCTGTGTTGACCGCGAAGATAGCGGAGAAAATTGTCTCCTCTGTTCAAATTATTCGATGCAATCAACAGGCGTCCTTCAGATCGTTTGCGCAGGCAAATAAGAAGGGAGAGAGCGGAGGTTGCCGGCGGGCAGGCAAAAAAAAAGCCAGCACCCGAGCTGGCTAAATAATATTGGAAGCAATGTGAGCAATGTCGTGCCTTCCCGACCGGTCCGTGAAGCCCAAATCGAAAACGCATGACAATAATAATCATTATCATTCGCACTTGTAAAGGCTTCGCTCCATTTTTTTCGCTTGCTTTTGCGCCAGAATCCCCTGATTTTAAGCAGGAAATAACCAAAAGGAGCCAGAGGATGAGTGAGATAGTGATAAGACACGCCGTCGTTGAAGACGCCGCCGCGCTGTATCGTATTGTCAGCCAGCCGGAAACCTATACCGACACGCTGCAGCTTCCTCACCCCTCGCTTCAGCTTGTTCAGGAACGTCTACAGAAACTTCAGCCCGGCATGCAGCGGCTGGTCGCCTGCGTTGACGAACAGGTTGTCGGCGACCTATATCTGGAGGTCAACGGCCGCGCGCGTCGGCGGCATACCGCGACTTTCGGACTCTGCGTCGATTATCACTACCGTGGTCGCGGCGTGGCATCCGCATTGATGCAGGAGATGGTCAGCCTGTGCGATAGCTGGCTGAGCGTCGAGCGCATTGAGTTAACGGTATTCGCCGACAACGACACGGCGATAAGGTTGTATCAGCGGTTTGGTTTTGAAACGGAAGGCGTGGCGCGACGCTATGCCGTACGCAACGGCAAGCAGGTGGATGCGCTCTATATGGCGCGTTTGCGCGCCGCTTAAAAAACAGGGGCGATAAAATATCGCCCCTTCGCGTTAATACCCCGCCGTCAGATCGTCAACAGAGCGAGGATCGGAAGCGCCATACAAGGTGCCGTCCGGGCCGATCATAATGCTCTGCGTGCTGCCCATCGCAGGCAGTACCTTAACATGCTGCCCTTTCGCCTCCAGCAGCCTCAGCGTATCCGGGCTGAAGCCTTTTTCCACGCGCAGTTGATCCGGCAGCCACTGATGATGAAAGCGCGGCGCGTTGGTCGCCTCCGCCACGTTCATACCGAAATCGATGCTGTTCACGACCATTTGCAGCACGGTCGTAATAATGCGGCTGCCGCCCGGACTGCCCGTCACCAGCCAGGTTTTGCCGTCTTTGGCGACGATGGTCGGCGACATGGAAGAGAGCGGCCTTTTGTAAGGCTGCACCGCATTCGCTTCGCCGCCGACCAGACCATAAATATTCGGCGTGCCCGGCTTGGCGGAAAAATCGTCCATTTCATTGTTGAGCAGAATGCCGCTTTTGCCCGCCACGATCCCACTGCCAAAATAGGTGTTCAGCGTATAGGTCACCGCGACCGCATTGCCCTGCTTGTCCACCACGGAGAAATGCGTGGTCTGATTGCTCTCATAAGGCGCCAGCTTGCCGGGTTTAATTTCTGTCGAAGGCAGCGCTTTGTTCACGTCAATCTGCTGCGCCAGCGATTTCGCATAGGCTTTGCTGGTCAGCGCCTGCCACGGCACCTTCACAAAATCAGGATCGCCCAGATACTCAGAACGATCGGCATAGGCATGTTTTTCCGCTTCCGCCATCACCTGCATGGCGTCGGCGCTGCCAAAGCCCATTTTCGCCAGATCGAAGTTTTCCAGGATATTGAGGATTTCCACAATATGGATCCCGCCGGAAGAAGGCGGCGGCATAGAAAAGACTTCATAACAGCGATAGGTGCCGCTGATGGGCTTACGCTCGACCGCTTTGTAATTGGCCAGATCCGCTTTGCCGATCAGGCCGCCGTTCGCCGCCATTTCCGCGGCGATTTCCGAGGCAATCTCCCCTTTATAGAAGGCGTCCGGGCCCTGCGTCGCAATCAGCCGCAGGCTACGGGCAAGATTACGCTGTACCAGCTTCTCGCCACGCGCGTAAGGTTGGCCGTCTGCTTTATAAAAAACGGCTTTACTGTTGGGGTGCGTAACCAGCACTTCTTTGCCGTATACTTTCAAATCATCAGCCAGCGCCTCGTTAACCACGATGCCTTTTTCCGCCAGCCTGATGGCCGGTGCGATCAGCTGCGCCAGCGGTAACGTGCCGTATTCTTTGTTCGCCAGCGCGAAACCAGCCACGGTGCCCGGCACGCCGGAAGCCAGATGGGAGATCAGCGACTTTTTACCGTCGGCGTTGCCCTGGGCGTCTAAAAACATATCGCGACTGGCTTTAATTGGTGCCATTTCACGAAAATCGATGGCGGTAGCGTGACCGGAAGCGGTGCGGATTAGCATAAAACCGCCGCCGCCAAGGTTACCGGCCTGCGGATGCGTGACGGCCAGCGCATAGCCGACGGCGATGGCGGCATCTACCGCATTGCCGCCGCGTTTCAGCACGTCCACGCCTGCCTGGGTGGCGAGCGCATCTACCGAGGCGACCATACCGTGCTGCTCTTTTACCGGATGGAAAGTATCGGCGTCCACGCCGTACGAGACTGGCGGCGCGGTAGGCGCTGCCGTCGCGCCCTGCCAGAAAACCAGTCCTGCTATCAGCGATGCCGCCAGCGTCACTCTGCCCTGCCCCATATTCACCTCTTATTAGAATTATTTACGTTTGTTTACCGTCTCTAACTATGCACAAAACAAGCGAAAAGGCGAGAAAACCTTCAAATTCAGACTGGCGCTCAGGCCAGAACAGCGCGGCTGACATACAATGGATAGACAGCTTAGGGAGGTATTTAATGAAATGGTTAATCGTGTGTGCCGCGCTGCTGCCGTTAAGCGGCATGGCCAATATGCTAAATAACAATCAGCCTGGCCAGCCAGGCTATAACCCCAGCTCGCAGCGAATGCAGCAGCAGATGCAGACGCAGCAGGTTCAGCAACAGCGGAAACTGCAGCAGGATCAGCAGCAGCAAAGCCAGCAGCTACAGCGAAAGGTGCAGGATCAGCGCAACAGCGCTTCCCAGCGGGTATTGCAGACGCAGCCCGGCAGCTCCACCCAGCCGTCGGTGCAGCAGAACACAAATTAAGGTCAGGCCGGCAGCCGGATCGCCCCTGTTGGACGATCCGGCGCTATCAATCACAGCCGGGTAGCCCCCCCAGCCGTCAGTACAGCAGAACGCAAATTAAGGTCAGGCCAGCAGCCGACGCGCGTTGAGTAAGGCGGGCCGGCTGTATCAGCGTCTTCAGGTGAAATCGGCGCCTATCAGATCGATGCGGTCGGTACAGATGGCGTCAACGCCCCAGTCCAGCAGCTCTTTAGCCCTTTCGGGTTGATTAACTGTATAAACCAGAATCCGCAGCTCCGCCGTTTTGAGCGCCGCCACTCTCTCCCTGTCCAGCACTTTATGATTGAAATGTATCGAGACGCAATCCAGCTGCTGCGCCAGCTGCCGCCAGTCGTCATGCCATTCGTGCAGCAGCAACCCGCGCGGCAGCTCCGGCGCGGCCTGCATGGCGGCTTCCAGCGCTTCAAAAGAGAACGAGGAGAGCAGCGGCGCGGTCTGCCGATGCCACAGCTCGCGCGCAGCCAGCGCCACCACGCGTCCGGTTTCCGCCTCCAGACCGGTTGTGGGCTTGATTTCAATATTTGCCATCATGCCGTAAGAGGCGCAGCGCTGCGCCACCTGAGACAGCAGCGGCAGACGTTCGCCGGTGAAATCTTTGCCAAACCAGCCGCCCGCGTCCAGCTGGATCAGTTTTTCCCACGGCAGCTGTCCGGCGATGCCCCAGCCGTTGCTGGTTCTGTCGAGCGTGTCGTCATGCAGCAAAAAAATTTCGCCGTCCAGCGAGAGCTTGACGTCGAACTCAATCATCCTGTGCCCCAGCCGCGCGCCGGTATCAATACCGGCGAGAGTGTTTTCCGGGGCCAGCTTGCCGCCGCCGCGATGCGCGACGATGGTCGGGTAAGGCCAGGCTTTAGCAGTCATTCGAGCCGATGTCCGTTGTCAGTATCAAAGAGGTGTAGCGAATCAGCCGGCAGCTGTAGCCACAGCAGGCTGCCGATAGCCGGGCGCTCGATGTGCGGTAGCCGCACCACCATATTGTGGCCGCCCCAGCGCCCATGCGCCAGGTTGTCCGCGCCCAGCATTTCCAGCGTATCCACCGTCAGCGCCAGCCCGCTTTGCCGATCGGCCAGCTTAATATGCTCCGGGCGGATCCCCAACGTCAACCGACGTCCGGCCCACTGCGGCCTGGCCTGAGGTAGCGGCACGGCGCTGTCGGCCAGCAGCAGCCGCGTGCCGGTCGGATCGATCTCGCCTTCCAGCAGGTTCATCGCAGGCGCGCCAATAAAGCTGGCAACGAAGCGCGTGGCCGGACGCTCATAAATCTCTACCGGCGTGCCCAGCTGCTCCAGCACGCCTTTGTTCATCACCATCACCCGCTGCGCCAGCGTCATCGCCTCCACCTGATCGTGCGTCACGTACAGGCTGGTAGTCTGCAGGCGACGATGCAGCTGCTGTAGCTCCAGCCGCATCTGCACCCGCAGCCGCGCGTCCAGATTCGATAACGGCTCATCAAACAGGAAAACCGCCGGTTCGCGAACGATAGCGCGCCCCATCGCCACCCGCTGCCGCTGACCGCCGGAAAGCTCGCGCGGACGACGGTGCAGCAGCGCTTCCAGCTCCAGGCTTTTCGCCGTTTCCAGCACGCGCTGGCGGATATGCGCTTTGCCCATGCCGCGAATTTTCAGGCCCCATGCCATGTTTTCTTCCACGCTCATATGGGGATAAAGCGCATAGTTCTGGAAAACCATCGCGATGCCGCGATCTTTCGGCTCCCGCTCGGTGACGCGTTCGCTGTCGATATAGATATCGCCGCTGCTGACCCTTTCCAGCCCGGCGAGCATGCGTAACAGCGTCGATTTGCCGCAGCCGGAAGGGCCGACCATCACCATAAACTCACCGTCGCGAATATCGACGTCAAGCGGCTGAATAATCTGGTTTTTGCCGTCGTACGTTTTGGTAACGGCCTGAAATTTTACCCCTGCCATATTATTTCTCGCTCTCTACCAGCCCGCGAACGAAAGCGCGCTGCATCACTAAAACAATCACTACCGGCGGGATCATGGTCAGCAGCATTGCCGCCATTACCAGATTCCACTGCGTGGGCGTACCGTCGCCGGTGCCGATCATGCTGCGAATGCCCGCCACGGCGGTGCCCAAATCAACATCATTAATAATCAGCAGCGGCCAGAGATATTGGTTCCAGCCATAGATAAAGGTGATAACAAACAGCGCGGCCAGATTGGTTTTCGACAGCGGCAGCACAATGTCCCAAAAGAAGCGCATTGGCCCGGCGCCGTCGATGCGCGCCGCTTCGACCAGCTCGTCAGGCAGCGTCATAAAAAACTGACGAAACAGGAAGGTAGCGGTGGCGGAGGCCATCAGCGGCAGCGTCAGCCCGCTATAGCTATCCAGCATCTTCAGGTCTGCAATCACTTCTACCGTCGGGAAAATGCGCACCTCGACCGGCAGCATCAGCGTGATAAAAATCATCCAGAAAAACAGGCCGCGCAGCGGAAAGCGGAACCAGACCAGCGCAAAAGCAGAGAGGATGGAAACCGCAATCTTCCCTGTGGTTATCGCCAGCGCCATCAGCATGCTGTTAAACAGCATCCTGCCGAAAGGCGCGCTGTTCTGCCCCACGCCGTGCTGCCAGATAAAGCTCACGTTGTGCCACAGCGAATGGCCGGGGATCAGCGACATCGGTACCCGGAACACCTCGCTGTCGTTCAGCGTAGCGGCCACAAAAGCGACATAGAGCGGAAACAGCACGGTAAGCGCGCCCAGGCCCAGCATGATCTGACTGAAAAGGGCCAGCCCGCGTCGGTTTTCAATCATTGGTAGCGCACCTTTTTCTCAATAAAACGGAACTGGATCACCGTCAGCGCGATGACCAGTACCATCAGCACCACCGACTGTGCGGAAGAAGAGGAGAGATCCAGACCGGCAAAGCCTTCGCGATAGATTTTGTAGATAAGCGTGGTGGTGGACTGCACCGGCCCGCCGCCCGTGGCGGCGTCGATCACCGGGAAAGTGTCAAAGAAGGCGTAAACCAGATTGACCACCACCAGAAAGAAGCCCACCGGCGTAATCAGCGGCAGCGAGAGGTAAAAAAAACGACGTACCGGGCCTGCGCCGTCGATAGCCGCCGCTTCGATCAGCGATTTGGGAATGGACTGAAGCGCCGCAAAAAAGAACAGGAAGTTATAGCTCATTTGCTGCCAGACGGAAGCCAGCACGACCAGCGTCATCGCCTGGCCGCTGTTTTGCGCATGGTTCCAGCTATAGCCCAGCTGCGCCAGAAAATGCGTAATCAGGCCCTGCCCCGGACTGAACAGGAACATCCACAGCACTGCCGCCACCGCAGGCGCTACTGCATAAGGCAGCAGAAACAGCGTCTGGTAAAAGCGCTTCATGCGCAGGACATGATCGGTCAACGCGGCAAAAAACAGCGAAACGATCAGGCCGATGGCCGTAACCAGGCCGCTAAAAATCAGCGTGGTTTTAAAGGAATCGAGATAGTACTCATCGTCCAGCAGCCTGGTGAAATTTTCCATGCCGACAAACGTGCTGGAAAGACCAAAAGGATCGACGCGCTGCACCGAATACCATAAGGCTTCGCCAGCGGGCCACAGGAAAAAAATCAGCGTAATCAACAGCTGCGGCAGCATTAATAAATAAGGCAGCCAGCGTGAACGAAAAACAGGGCGTGAAGAGGACATATAAAGCTCGATAACGGTGCGGCGCGAGGGTTTTAGCGAGGCGCTGCCGTACGCTGTATAGCACGGCAGCGCTATAAATTATGGCTTAACGGTTTGCTCAAAGCGCCGGAGCAGAAGATTGCCACGCTTCACTGCGTTATCCAGCGCGGCCTGCGCCGTTTTTTTGCCGGTCCAGACGCCTTCCAGCTCCTCATCCACGATAGTGCGGATCTGCGGCATATTGCCCAGTCGCATCCCTTTAGTGAACGGCAGCGGCGGCTTGTTCAGCATCTGACGCGTAGCGATATCGGCGCCCGGATTTTTCTCGTAGAAGCCCTGCTGACGGGTCAGCTCGTAGGCCGCCGTGGTGATCGGCAGATAGCCGGTTTTCTGGTGCCATTCGGCGGCGATTTCTGGCTGCGCCAGGAACTGCATAAACGCCGCCACGCCTTTGTAGGTCGCGTCATCTTTGCCTTTCATTACCCACAGGCTGGCGCCGCCGATAATGGCGTTTTGCGGGGCGTTCGGCACCGTTTCATCGTACGGCATCATGCCGACACCATAGTTAAATTTGGCATAGTGACGGATATCGGCCAGCGAGCCGGAGGAGGCCGTGGTGATACCACAGTCGCCGTTATAGAATTTGGCGGTCGATTCATCTTTGCGGCCAAAATAGGTAAAGTCGCCTTTTTCATTCATCTCTGCGAGCTGCTGAATATGGCGTACCTGGGTCGGCTTATTAAATTCCAGCGCTGCATCGGTGCCGTCAAAGCCGTTGTTCTTTGTAGCGACCGGCAGGCCGTGCCAGGCGCTGAAGTTCTCGATCTGGATCCAGCCCTGCCAGCCGCTGGCATAGCCGCAGCTCATGCCTGCTTTACGCAGCGCTTCGGCATCTTTAGCCAGCGCCTGCCAGGTTTTCGGCGGCTGCTCCGGATCCAGACCCGCTTTTTTGAAAGCGTCCTTGTTGTAATAGAGCACCGGCGTAGAACTGTTGAAAGGCTGGGAGATCAGATGGCCGGTTTTGGCATCGCTGTAATAGCCCGCTACCGTCGGCACAAACTGCTTTTCATCGAAGGCAATACCCGCATTTTTAAAAACCTCGTACACCGGCACAATTGCCCGTGAAGCCATCATCGTGGCGGTGCCGACTTCATAAACCTGAAGAATGGCGGGCGCGCGGTCGGAACGCACGGCGGCGATCCCTGCGGCCAGGCTTTGCTCGTAGTTACCTTTATAGGTCGGCACGATTTTGTAATCAGGGTGCGATTGGTTAAAGCGCTGCGCCAGCGAATTGACCTCTACGCCCAGTTCGCCCTCCATCGAGTGCCAGAAAGGGATCTCGGTGACAGCCAGCGCCTGTGCGCTAAAGGCCAGCCCCAGTGCAATACATATGGTATGTCGGAAGAACAATGGCATGTCGGTTTCCTGTACCCGGTGTTGTTACGCGCAAAGCCGCGCCCTGTAACGCTTCGGCAGGTAAAATGACATGCAAAAATGACGGAAAGATAACAATGGTATGACAGCCGGATGACGGGCTGGTGACGGAGAGAAGACGGAGGTAGCGACGATAACGGCGATAACAGCGATAACAGCGATAACAGCGATAACAGCGATAACAGCGATAACAGCGATAACAGCGATAACAGCGATAACAGGTTATCGTTACAAATACAACTAAGCACAGCATGAAATTTTTCTGCGCGGTTTGATTGAGGAAGTATCAAATATTCATCTCGCCTTCCTCGCTAAAAATTTTGTTAAAACCCTCACGACCATTTTTTTATAAATGGTTAAAACCCATTTACTCAGTCCTGACTGATTGTTTAATCTTGTCTCTGGGCGATATATTTCATACTTATAGTTTCCTCGATAAAAATTATATCCTCTTAGATTACGCCCGAATCCTGTCGTAATAGTCTCCCCAAAGACGCTATACTTTTCCTTTTTACCCTTATCAACTATTTCAGCTTTAACTTTTTTGCAATCAGTCAAAACCTGGCAGTCACTATCGTTGATATATATATATTATAATCACCTCCGATAAATTTCACCTGTTCAAACTCAACCTGGGCGTTTACAGTGCAAGGAAAGGTATAAAACAGTGCCAACAGAATTATAAAAATCAACTTTATTTTCATTTTATATTTTCCAATAAATATTTTATCCTTTGCCGATTTTCATCATCTTTTTTCAGTCGGGAGTGCGTTTTTATCAGCCTGACAACATCATTCTTGTCATTATTTGAAAAAAACCTGACCATGCCAGTACGAAGCACGCCCTGGTACTTCATATCAATAAAGACATCTTTAATTCTTTGGTCTAAATCCAACCATGAGTTCGAGGCAGGCTTGCGGTACTTGTTGTAAAATCTTTTTGTATCAATGATATATTCATCACAGACTGCTTCAAACAGCTTCAGTTGCTGCGCTTCTGTTATCTCACCAATTTCATTTTTATGCTGTCTGACGAATTTTTCAGCCTCACAAAATTTAAGCCGGCTGCCTGTTGAAATCTTTTCTGCTTTTTCCGCCGCTATCCCGGCTTTTAGCAAATAACCACGGGATCCCGCCGTGGTTCTGCTGCCCATATCGAATCCGCGTCCAATCGTCACGCCCGACGCATCCCCCTGACAAGCTGAGGCATGGCCAGGCCAGGCCAGTGAATAACTCTGAATAATAACGACTTCCTCTGAAATTATTGCCTTCCGCGCGAAAAGTCAGTAGCCCTTCCTTTGGTTCCGACATAGCCTCTCCTTGTGCTTATTCGCCATTCAAATCTGAACAAAAATCATACACCTGCTTCGTGCATATCCGCAATAAATTTTCGATCAGTTCAGTATTAAGAGTCGTTAGTTATATTCGTCAACATTCCAGAAAAATGATTGATATCACTTGGGTGTTAAGGATTTTGACCAGATTTAATATAAGAAATTTGCGTTGATTTTTATCCATAACTTGCCTGCCTTTGTAGTTAATAAGAGAATAGAAAAGCAGGGTAGTACACAAATCTAATTACACCCTATAATAATTATCGACCAATCGTATTCGACAATTTTTTCGTGACGAACTTGACCGTTCACAAACATCACTGAAATAAAACCTGTGATTTATTGAAAGTCATATTTGTTATAAAAATTTATGCGTTGTTCATAAAATCGTACCATGCACTGACTATAAAGCGTATGCCATGCTGGCGAATCTATTATGACCTGATCGGCCCAGGCCTGACATTCACTTTGCATATATTTATCAAAATAGCCTTTAGCTTTTTTTGTTTTCTGAATAAACCCATTGTAATTCAAAAAATTATTTTTATTTTTTATTATTTCATTAATAAACGTTTGGTAAGTGCGATTGTAATCCGCATTACGTTTTAACTCCAGCGCCGTAAAACAGCCCGCTATAGCGCTAACAGGGCCTTCATTAAGGCAGAATGCCAGGGTACTCTCTTCTACTGTAGACGCCTGAGAAAATAGTGGCAGCGGCACAATACTCACCATGATAATAATCATCAACCTTATTTTTTTATAAAGCATTTTTTAACGCCTCCCTTCTTCTTATATATCTGTCCTTACCATATAAACTTCCAATCGATTCAATTAATTTTAAAGCACTGCCAATCTCGTTACGCTTAAAAGAGGATACATAACCAATTGTCATCGCCCCCTGATAGCGCATATCAATAAATACCTCTTTTAAAACCGGATGTAGCTCCCGCCAGGCTACCGCATTAGCGCCCTTATATTTATTATAAAAACGCTTAGCTTTATTGACATATTCAGGGTAAACAGCTTCAAACAGCATCAGCTGCTGTAATTCCGTTATCTCACCAATTTCATTTTTATGCTGTCTGACGAATTTTTCAGCCTCACAAAATTTAAGCCGGCTGCCTGTTGAAATCTTTTCTGCTTTTTCCGCCGCTATCCCGGCTTTTATCAAATAACTACGGGATTCCGCCGTGGTTCTGCTGCCCATATCGAATCCGCGTCCAATCGTCACGCCCGACGCATCCCCCTGACAAGCTGAGGCATGGCCAGGCCAGTGAATAACTCTGGAATAATAACGACTTCCTCTGAAATTATTGCCTTCCGCGCGAAAAGTCAGTAGCCCTTCCTTTGGTTCCGACATAGCCTCTCCTTGTG
>NZ_RHUM01000010.1:110712-202209 GCF_003937915.1 Erwinia sp. 198
ACTTCCTCTGAAATTATTGCCTTCCGCGCGAAAAGTCAGTAGCCCTTCCTTTGGTTCCGACATAGCCTCTCCTTGTGTTTATTCGCCATTCAAATCTGAACAAAAATCATATGCCCGCTTCGTATGCATCCACAATAGAATTTTAATTATTGATAATAAGCAATGCAAAATAACCAGCTATAAAAGAGATTATCAAATGAAGATAATTATCTAAAGGCACTTAAAGAATGCTGAAAATCTTTTTTTAATCCTAAAATTTATTAATAAAATTAAAACAATCAATTAATAATAAGACTTACAAGGAAGTTAATATATTCCTCCGAAGACATTAAATTAATCTAATTTAAAATTCTCATAATAATTTGTTTTATTAACATAATGATGCGCCATGCAGTTTTCATAGGTAAGCAGGTAATCATCTGAGTATTGTTTTTTCAAAGAGGCTTCTGCCGAGCACTCTCTGATTATATAATTTTCCCATAGTCTCTCGCTTTCTTCAATATTATTGATAAAATCGGTAAAATTATCTATACGCTTCCTTTCAGCGATGACCTTTCTGTAAAATTCTTTATAGGTTTTTTTATATTCTTCCTTCTGCACCTGGAAATTATTTACACACACACTTTTAATTTCTGATTTTTTATTAACATTGCAAAGCGGTTTTAAATTATATTCAGCAGCTACAGTACCGGGAAACCCCACGTTTGTCAGGCTGATAAATAGTAATGTAGGCAATAATAATTTTATCATGCGCCCTCGACCAGCAGATAACCTATCCTGTTTCTTCCTGCTTCATCCCCAGACAGTAGTCTGTTGCCTTTTATGAGCCTGATAACATTGCTTCTGTCATTTTTTTCAAAATATTTAACCCGATTTGGATTTAGCCTGCCCTGATAGAACATGTCCACGAAAACGTCTCTTAGCGCCTGATCCAGATCTCTCCAGGCTACCGCATCTTTTCCTTTTCTTCTGAAATAAAAATTCTCCGCTTTGTAATAATAATCACTATAAGTCATTGTGAATAAACTTAGCTGCTGTTCTTCTGATATTTCTTCTATATTTTTTTATTGGCAGTCACAAAATTTTCTGCCCGGCAATATTTTAGCCCTGCCCCGTCCGCTATCTTTTTTGCGCTTTCGGACGCAATTCCGGCCTTTATCAGACAACTATAGGATTCCGCTTTGGTTCTGCTGCCCATATCGAATCCGCGTCCAATCGTCACGCCCGACGCATCCCCCTGACAAGCTGAGGCATTGCCAGGCCAGTGAATAATCCGGGAATAATAACGATTCCCTCTGAAATTATTGCCTTCCGCGCGAAAAGTCAGTAGCCCTTGCTTTGGTTGCGACACAGCCTCTCCTTGTGCTTATTTTCCATTCACTGCTGAACAAAAAGCATACACCCACTACATAGCTATCTGCAATAATTTAAGGCGGCATTTTCTGAGGTTATGCAGCATTGGCTTGAAAAATAAATACAGAGCACTTCAGGAAGAGAATAAGCGGGAGAGCGTTTTAATAACGTGGAAATAAGCAGGCTATTAATTGAAAAATACCGGGAATAATAAAGGGGCCGGTAAACCAGCCCCGTAATCTCAGCCGCCCAGATAGGCGCTGCGTACCGCTTCGTTAGCCAATAGCGCCTCGCCGCTGTCGCTCAGCACCACGTGGCCGTTCTCCAGCACGTAACCGCGATCGGCCAGCTTCAGCGCCTGATTGGCGTTTTGTTCCACCAGGAAGATGGTCATTCCCTCCTGACGTAGCTGCTCGATGGTGTCGAAGATCTGCTGAATAATGATCGGCGCCAGCCCCAGCGACGGCTCGTCCAGCAGCAGCAGGCGCGGCTGGCTCATCAGCGCGCGTCCAATCGCCAGCATCTGCTGTTCGCCGCCGGACATGGTGCCCGCACGCTGTACGCGGCGTTCATAAAGTCGCGGAAAAAGCTCGTAGACGCGCCTGATACGTGACTGATACTGCTGACGATCGGCAAAAAAACCGCCCATCGCCAGGTTCTCATCTACCGTCATGCGGGAAAAGACCCGGCGACCTTCCGGCACGATGGCTATCGCCTCGCGCATAATGCGCGCCGTTTGCCAGTCGGTAATATCCTTGCCGTCAAAAACCACCCGCCCCTGAGTCGCACGCGGATCTCCGCAGAGCGTGCCCAGAATGGTGGTTTTCCCCGCGCCGTTAGCCCCAATCAACGTAACGATTTCGCCCTGATTGATATGCAAACTGACGCTGTGCAAGGCCTGGATTTTCCCATAGTGCGCGCTGACGTTTTCCAGAGAAAGCATAGCCATTTTATGCTTCTCCCAGATAAGCGCGGATCACGTCCGGGTTGTTGCGGATTTCTTCCGGCGTGCCGTTTGCCAGCGGCGTGCCCTGATTGACCACATAGATGCGATCGGAAATGCCCATGACCAGTTTCATATCGTGTTCAATCAACAGTACCGATACCTTGTGTTCGTTGCGCAGCTCGGCGATCAGCTCGTCCAGCTCCAGCGTCTCTTTGGGGTTCAGGCCCGCCGCCGGTTCATCCAGCATCAGGATTTGCGGGCGCGTAACCATACAGCGGGCGATTTCCAGACGACGCTGCTGCCCGTAGGCCAGATTGCCCGCCTGACGGTTAGCGAGCGCGAGTAATCCTACGCGATCCAGCCAGCTGGCCGCCCGATCCAGCGCTTCGCTTTCCGCTTTACGGAAGCCCGGCGTTTTCAGCAGGCCGGCAAACACGCCGCTTTTCAGATGTTGGTGCTGCGCTACCAGCAGGTTTTCAATCACCGTCATTTCACGGAACAGGCGAACGTGCTGGAAAGTGCGCACGATACCCATCCGCGCAATCTCCTGCCCCGCCAGACCCGCCAGCTGCCGCTCGCCCAGCCTGACACTGCCGCCCGTCGGCCGGTAAAAACCGGTCAGGCAGTTAAATACCGTAGTCTTGCCCGCGCCGTTGGGGCCAATCAGCGAAACGATTTCCTGCTCTCGCAGCTCCAGCTCGACGTTGTTGACCGCGAGCAGGCCGCCAAAGCGCATCATCAGGCCGTTTACGGCCAATAAAGGCTTCATGGCTGCTCTCCTTTTTCCACGCTTTTTAACTTCAGGTGCGGACGCTGCATCGGCAGCAGGCCCTGCGGTCGCCAGATCATCATCAGCACCATCAGGCCGCCCAGCACCAGCATGCTGTATTCATTCAGATCGCGCATCAGCTCACGTGAAACTACCAGCAGCACGGCAGCGAGGATCACGGCGAACTGCGACCCCATGCCGCCTAACACCACGATAGCCAGCACAAAGGCCGATTCGGCGAAGGTAAAGGATTCCGGGCTGACAAAACCCTGCCGCGCGGCGAACAGGCTCCCCGCGAAGCCAGCAAAAGCGGCGCTGATAGTAAAAGCGGTGAGCTTGATGCGCGTCGGGCTAAGGCCCAGCGAACGACAGGCGATTTCATCCTCGCGCAGCGCTTCCCAGGCGCGGCCCAGCGGCATTCTTAACAGCCGGTTGATTACAAACAGCGTCAGCACAACCAGCAGCAGCGCTACCATATAGAGAAAGATAATGCGGTCGCTGGGATCGTATTTCAGGTTAAAGAAATGGTGGAAGGTGTCCCAGCCGCCGTCGCGCACGCTACGGTTAAACTCCAGACCGAAAAACGACGGTTTCGGGATCTGGCTGATGCCGTTTGGCCCGCCGGTGATCCCGGTGTTGTTCAGCAGCAGGATACGAACGATTTCGCCAAAGCCCAGCGTAACAATCGCCAGGTAATCACCGCGCAGGCGCAGCACCGGAAAGCCCAGCAGCAGGCCGAACAGCGCGGCCACAATACCCGCCAGCGGCAAACATTCCCAGAAGCCCAAACCGAAGTAGTGATTAAGCAGCGCAAAGGTGTAGGCGCCGATGGCGTAAAAGCCGCCGTAGCCCAGCACCAGCAGGCCGGAAAGCCCGACCACCACGTTCAGGCCCAGGCCCAGCATCACATAAATCAGGGTCAGCGTGGCGATATCGACCGTGCCGCGAGACACCATAAAAGGCCAGGCCGCAGCGGCGACGATCAGCAACAGCAAAAAGAGTTTTTGCTTTGGCGTGGAGCCGTCAATGCCCGGCAGTACCAGCGAAGGCGCGGAAATTTTCTTTAGCCCGCGCTGAAAAACCGGCCGCAGCAGCTGAAAGAAAAAGACCACGGCGCAGCCGAGGGCGATCCAGTTCCAGCGCACGCTGCCGGCGTTGTTAACCACCAGATGCGTGCCGTCCAGGTTAAGGCGCATCCCCATAAAGAATGCGGCCAGCACCACCAGCATCAGTGCGGAAACAGAGGCGTTAAGCAGGTTTTTCATACCTTTTCTACCTCCGGACGGCCCAGAATGCCGGTTGGCATTACCAGCAGCACAACGATCAGCAGCGCAAAAGAGACCACGTCTTTATATTCAGTGCTGAGGTAGGCGGAGGTCAGCGCTTCGGCAATGCCCAGGATCAGGCCGCCCAGCATCGCGCCGGGAATGCTGCCTATGCCGCCCAGCACGGCCGCGGTGAACGCTTTCATCCCGGCCATAAAGCCGATATAAGGATTGATGACGCCGTAGAACTGGCCCAGCAGAACGCCCGCTACCGCCGCCATTGCCGCGCCGATCACGAAGGTCAGTGAGATCACGCGATCCGTGTTAATGCCCAACAGGCTGGCCATTTTCAGATCTTCGGCGCAGGCGCGGCAAGCGCGGCCCATGCGCGAGTAGCGGATAAATAGCGTCAGGGCCAGCATCGCGACAAAGGTCACCACCCAAATCACTACCTGCATAGTGGAGATGGTGGCGGCAAAACCGTTGCTGACGCCCAGCGTCCACTGCCCGCTGACCAGGCCCGGCAGGGCCAAATCGCGCGAGCCCTGAGTCAGGCTGACGTAGTTTTGCAGAAAAATAGACATACCGATGGCGGAAATCAACGCGATCAGCCGCTTGGAGGAACGCACGGGCTTATAAGCCACGCGTTCGATGCTCCAGCCATAGGCGCTGGCAATAACGATAGCCACGAGAAAACCGGCGCCGATCAACAGCCAGCTGGCATCAATGCCCATCATCATCAGCGCGGCGATGACGATAAAAGAGACATAGCTGCCGATCATATATACCTCGCCGTGAGCGAAGTTGATCATGCCGATGATGCCGTACACCATGGTGTAACCGATGGCGATCAGCGCATAGGTGCTGCCCAACGTGACGCCGTTGAACATCTGCTGCAGAAAATAGAGAAACTGCTCGGACATAAAGAATACCTTACTGCTATCCGCCCAGGCGGAAAGAGAGATGCTTTAACAACACGGGCGGAAAGCAGTCCGTTATCGGGGCCGATGCGGCGCCCCGATATTTCCACCCCTTTAAACCCTGATAAGCAATGATGCGGGCAGCCCGTGAAGCATCGCGCTACGGACGTCAGTCTGTGACGTCCGCTATTATTATTTTACCGCGGTAGAAGAGCCGTCGGCATGCCAGGTAAAGATGCCGAACTCAAAGCCTTTCAGATCGCCTTTGGCGTCCCAGCTTAAGTCGCCCATTACCGTTGGCACCGGCGCGCCCTCTTTCAGGTTTTTAGCAATCTCTTCCGGCTCGGCGCTTTTGCTGCGCTCCATACCGGTGGTTAAGGCCTGCAGCGCGGCGTAGGTCGTCCAGACAAACGGGCCGGTTGGATCGAGCTTTTTCGCTTTCAGCGCATCGACAACGGGTTGGTTAGACGGCACCTGGTCGTAACGTTTCGGCAGCGTAACCAGCATGCCTTCGGAAGCCGCGCCGGCGATATTAGAGAGCGAAGCGTTGCCTACGCCTTCTGGCCCCATAAAGCGGGTTTGCAGCCCGGCCGCGCGTGACTGCCGCAGGATCTGCCCCATTTCCGGGTAGTAGCCGCCAAAATAGACAAAATCGACGTTCTCTTTTTTCAGGCGCGCCACCAGCGTGGAGAAGTCTTTATCGCCTGCGGTCACGCCTTCAAACATCACCACGTTGCCGCCCGATTTTTTCAGGCTCGCCTGCACGGAGCGCGCCAGCCCTTCGCCGTACTGCTGCTTATCGTGGATCACGGCAATGCGCTGCGGTTTGATCCGATCAAGAATATATCTCGCTGCGGTCGGGCCCTGATCGGAATCCAGGCCCGTGGTGCGCATAATCATTTTATAGCCACGGGTGGTCAGGTCGGCGTTGGTGGCCGCCGGGGTAATCATCAGTACGCCTTCGTCTTCATAGATATCGGAGGCGGGCTGGGTAGAAGAAGAGCAAAGGTGGCCGATAACATAGCGGATACCGTCGTTGATAACCTTATTGGCGACCGCAACCGCCTGTTTTGGATCGCAGGCATCGTCATACTGCACGCCGACCAGTTTATTGCCGTTGACGCCGCCTTTGGCGTTGATATCGGCAATAGCCTGTTTCGCGCCGGTGAACTCCATATCACCATATTGCGCAACCGGGCCAGACATAGCGCCAACGATGGCCACTTTAATGTCTTCTGCGGCGGCGGCATGACTGAGCGCCAATGCCATGCAGCCTGCTAAAAACGCGCTACCTTTCATTTTCATCCTGACTACCCCATCTTGTGTTTGCTGTTTTTTATACTGCTCCCATCGATAAACGCCATAAGAAGAACGGGTTAACGCGGGATACAGCCATTTTATTAATAAGACTATAAATTTCAGGTTATTAAACAGGAATTTTCTTCTGTAAATCAACTGACTTCATGTGATATTACCGCCAGCATCAGCATAAATGACTGGTACGAATGCGGGCTGTTTGGGCGTCCAGCCAGCGGGTTATTCTGCATTCATCGCATTAACTCAGCGTTTATCTTTAACTTTAAACGCCACCCTGACAGATTGCTTTGTTTTTATACAAAAAAAGTTACGCGCCTCTTCACGCGCATTTTCGCTACAATCTGCCTCTCACGTCGGCACGGTAAATTTTTATGAAACTGACTATTCTCAGGCTGCAACGCTTAAGCGCTCAGGATCTTGTGGATCTGAGCAAAATCTGGCCGCAGGAAGATCCGGCAGATCTGGAAAACAGGCTGGACGATCGTCATCGGCTCTATGCGGCCAGGTTCAACGATCGGCTGCTGGCGGCCGTGAAAGTGACGCTGAATGAAGCGCAGGGCGAGCTGACGGATTTTATGGTGCGGGAAGCCACCAGGCGGCGCGGCGTCGGCAGCTATCTGCTGGAAGAAGCGCTGGCGCAAAACGCGGCCGTAACGCGCTGGCGGATGCCGAAAACGGATGACGAAGGGCTTTCGGCTTTTATGTGCAGGCAAGGATTTATCGCTGGCGCAGACGGCTGGGTTTGGCAGCGGGCTTAGGCAGTAAGAGCCGCTTAAGATAGAAGGCTTTGGGTTATAAATTCCGGGCTTTGGGCCTGAGGTCAGGCTTCGGAACCCAGGGTTTGAATCTGAAGTCCGGAACGTCGGACCTGGGGTTTCAGTATGAGAAAGCTTATCAGCATGCGGAGCCTGAAAACAAAAAGGCGGCCCGGAGGCCGCCTTTTTTTACCGCTACGAATTACGCTTCAATCGCGACGCGCAGTTTTTTCATCGCGTTCTTTTCAAGCTGGCGGACGCGCTCGGCGGAAACGCCGTATTTGTCGGCCAGCTCCTGCAGCGTGGTTTTGTTGTCATCGTCCAGCCAGCGGGCACGAATAATATCCTGGCTGCGCTCGTCCAGGCCCTGCATGGCGTCGCTCAGCTTGTCTGCGGCGTGATTATCCCAGTTGTCTTCTTCAATGCCGTCAGCAAAGTCAGAAGATTTGTCCTGCAGATAAAGCATTGGCGCCATTGAGCGACCTTCGCCTTCATCTTCTGGCGTCGGATCAAAGGTCATATCCTGAGCCGCCATGCGCGACTCCATTTCGAGCACGTCTTTGCTGGTCACGCCCAGTTCGCGCGCCACCATTTCAACTTCGTCCTGATTAAACCAGCCCAGACGCTGCTTGGCTTTACGCAGGTTGAAGAATAGCTTGCGCTGCGCTTTGGTGGTGGCGACCTTAACAATACGCCAGTTACGCAAAACGTATTCGTGGATTTCAGCTTTAATCCAGTGCACGGCAAAGGAAACCAGACGCACGCCCACTTCCGGATTAAAGCGACGCACGGCTTTCATGAGGCCGATGTTGCCTTCCTGGATCAGATCCGCCTGCGGCAGACCGTAGCCGGAATAGTTACGAGCGACATGAACAACAAAGCGCAGGTGAGACAGGATCAGCTTCTTGGCTGCTTCCAGATCGCCCTGGTAATGCAGCCGTTCAGCCAGCGCTTTTTCCTCTTCTGCCGTCAGCACAGGCCAGGCATTAGCCGCCCGGATATAGGAATCCAGGTTGCCTAAAGGAGCAATAGCTAAAGTTTGCATTTCTTTGGTCATTCAAACCCTCTCTGTATTAAACAATATTGCCGCACTTTCCCTGAGCGGTTCACAAGACTACGTGAACGATAGCGAGAAAGGAGAGCAATCTGTGCTACTTCGACTACAAAGTTATCCACAAGTTCACTATCAGCGGTGCGTAATATACACACATTTCTCGGGAAGGGGAGCAGGCCGGAAAGATTTTTACGAGGAGGACTTCCTCTGCGGCACGATGCTCATGCAACAGAGGAATAGTATACCAAAAAAAATGAGAAGAGGTTACTGCGGCGTAAATCGACGTAAATGTTGCACCGTCGCCAGCCAGGCGGCAACCCAGCCGATCATGGCCGCAATCAGCAGCAGCAGCAGGCTTTCATCCCAGGCCAGACCGTGCAGGCTAAAGGTGGTGCCGAACACGGCAGCGACCTGAGTGACCACCGATTCCAGGCGGAAAACCAGTATTTCGGACAGCGCCAGCGACAGTAGCGCGCCGCAGAAGCCCAGCAGCGCGCCGCCATATAGAAACGGTCGCAGAATAAAGCCGTCGGTCGCGCCGATCAGCTTCTGCACGTTAATGGTGTCGCGACGAGCAAAAATACTGAGCCGCACGCTGTTGCCAATCACCAGGAAAACCGCAACGATCATCAGGATGCCGATCATGGTCGCTACCTGGCCGACCAGGCCCGCCAGCGCCGCCAGCCGGGCAAACCAGCTGTCGTCCATTTTTACTTCATCCACGCCCTGCACTTTCGCCACGCGGGAGCTGAGGTTGTTCATGGTGTCCGAGTTTTGAAAATTGATTTGCGGCGTGATGATGGCCACAGCCGGCAGCGGATTCTGCTCCAGCATATCCATCGCACCGCCAAAGCCGGACCAGTTGCGGAACTCGCCCATCGCTTCTTCGCGCGACAGGTAGTTAACCTTATCCACGCCTTCTTCTTTTTTCAGCTGGGCCACAACGTTCTCCGCCGCGTCGTCATCCAGCGTTTTGCTCAGATACACCGTCAGCTGCGGCGCGGGATACCACTGCTGCGCCGCGCTGCTGACGTTTTTCCACACCATAAAGCACACGCTTGGCAAGGTCAGGGAGATGGCGATCACCATTACCGTCAATAGCGTTGCCAGCGGCTGACGCCACATGTCGGACAGGGTACCGCGCAGCGCGTAGCGCCACTGCTCCTGCCACCCGCCCTTCAGCGCTTTGCTTTTGGAAGGCTGCTTCGCCGTTTTTGGCGCAGCCGGACGCGGGTTACGCTTATTCGCCATAGTTGCCTCCGTGCAGACGTCCCTGGTTCAGCGTCATCAGACGATAGTTGCGGCGGGCGATCAGCGCCCGGTCATGAGTAGCCATCAGCACGGTAACACCCACGCGGTTGAACTCTTCAAACAGGCGCAGGATATCTTCGGACAGGGCTTCATCCAGGTTGCCGGTTGGTTCATCCGCCAGCAGCACCGCAGGCTTGTTAACCACCGCGCGAGCGATGCCAACACGCTGCTGTTCGCCGCCCGACAGCTGAATAGGATAACTTTTCGCTTTGTCCAGCAGACCGACTTTGTCCAGCGCGGCAGACACGCGGCGGCGAATATCTTCCCCACTTGCGCCCGCGATAATCAGCGGAATAGCCACGTTGTCATAGACGGACCTGTCCATCAGCAGATGGTGATCCTGGAAAATCATACCGATCTGGCGGCGTAAAAAAGGCACTTCCCGGCTCTTCAGGCGGCTGATGTCATGCCCGCTGAACCAGATATGGCCGGCGCTGGGGCGCTCAATGCCGCAGATCAGCTTCAGCAGGGTGCTTTTCCCCGCCCCGGAATGCCCGGTCAGAAACGCCATTTCTCCCGGTTGCAGATGAAAATCCACTCCCTGTAGCGCTTGCCGACCGCCGAGATAAGCCTTACTGACTTCTTCAAAGCGAATCATCCTAACTAGTCCTCTCGGGCAAATAGTGCCTCTATAAAATCGTCTGCCTTGAACGAGCGTAAATCTTCAATGCCTTCGCCGACGCCGATGTAGCGAATAGGAATACCGAACTGATCGGCCACCGAGAAGATCACGCCGCCTTTAGCGGTGCCGTCCAGTTTGGTCAGCGTAATGCCCGTCAGGCCCACTGCCTCATGGAACAGCTTAGCCTGGCTGATGGCGTTCTGGCCGGTGCTGGCGTCGATGGTCAGCATGACCTCGTGCGGTGCCTGTTCATCCAGTTTTTTCATCACGCGCGTGATTTTCTTCAGCTCTTCCATCAGGTGCGATTTATTCTGCAAACGGCCCGCCGTATCGGCGATCAGGACGTCGACATTGCGCGCTTTCGCCGCCTGGATGGCATCGAAAATTACCGAGGCGGAATCCGCGCCAGTATGCTGGGCGACAACCGGAATGTTGTTACGCTGCCCCCAGACCTGAAGCTGCTCGACCGCTGCCGCGCGGAAGGTATCGCCCGCCGCCAGCATGACCGATTTGCCTTCCGCCTGATACTGGCGCGCCAGCTTGCCGATGGTGGTGGTTTTACCCACGCCGTTGACGCCGACCATCAGGATAACGAACGGCGTTTTGCCGGTAACCTCCAGCGGCGCCTCGACTTTCGCCAGAATGTCGGCCATTTCCTGCTTCAGCAGCCCGTACAGTGCTTCGGCGTCGCGCAGCTGTTTGCGGCTTGCCTGAGCGGTCAGGTTAGTAATGATGCGGCGCGTGGTTTCAACGCCTACGTCGGCGATCAGCAGCTGCTCTTCCAGCTCTTCAAACAGCTCATCATCGATTTTTTTACCGCGGAACAGGCTGACGAAGCCGGAACCTAAATTCTGGCGCGTTTTGACCAGGCTGCGCTTCAGGCGGGCGAAAAAGCCTTCTTTGGTCGGGCGTGCCTGCTCTTCCGCAGCCTGCTCCTGCTCCTCAGCGGCGTTAGCCTGCTCAACTTTAACCAGCGCGGCAGCGACGGATTCTTCTTCCTCGATGACCTTTAGCTCAGCTTCTGAGGCACCGGCAGAGAGCGCGGCGGCTTCCAGTTCTTCCGGCGTGATGTCATCGGCCTGTTCTGCGGCGATCGCCGCCTCTTCCGGTTCCGGCGCGGCGGCAACAATCTCTTCAGGCAAAGGTTCCGGCTCCGCCTGCACGGCCGCCGTCTCTTCCGGCAGCCATTCTTCTGGTTCGGCCTTAGCGACCGCTTGCTCTTCCGGCAGCCATTCTTCTTCTGGTTCGGCCTTAGCGGCCGCATGCTCTTCCGGCAACGGCTCCGCTTTCGGCTCCGTGCTGGCGGCGGCAGTTTCTTCCGCCAGCGGCGCAGGCTTAGCGGCTGCGTGCGCTTCCGGCTCTGTGCTGTCCTGTTCGCTCGGGCCCCGTGCAGCCTGCTCGCGAGCAACGGTTTCCGTCACTTCTACAACGGCTTCGGCACGCTGCTCCACGTCAGGAGGCGTGGCAGCGTCCGCGGTTTCGCTCTGCTGCTGTTCTGACGTTTGGACCTCTTCCTCAGGCGCTTTTTCTTCGCGTCCTAATCCCAGCCAGGAAAAAAAGCCACGTTTTTTATTTTTTGCCATGGTGCAACCACACTCCTCGCGGGGAAAAAAACCGTCAGGTCTCTGAAAATAATCTTAATCCCCTAGTCTAACACTTTCCTGCTAACGCAACACAGCACCCTTTTTACGTTTCCTCTGCCCGGTAAGCCCGTTAAACTGTGCAACAAATTATGAAGAGTTAAGTCAGATGAATAAAAAACCTCGCGGCGGCAGCGCCGGACAGATCCGCATCATTGGCGGCCAGTGGCGCGGCAGAAAGCTGCCGGTGCCCGACAGCGCCGGACTGCGCCCTACCACCGATCGCGTGCGTGAGACGCTGTTTAACTGGCTGGCGCCCGATATTCATGGCGCGCGTTGCCTGGACTGCTTTGCCGGCAGCGGCGCGCTGGGTCTGGAAGCCCTGTCGCGCCATGCGGCCTCGGCTACGCTGCTGGAGCTGGAGCGCCCGGTCGCGCAGCAGCTGGAGAAAAATCTGGCCACGCTGGGTGCGGCAAACGGCCGCGTAATTAATACCAATACGCTACAGTTTCTGGCTAAGCCTGGCGAACCTCACCAGCTGGCCTTTATCGACCCGCCGTTCCGCAAAGGGCTGCTGGAAGAAACGCTGACGCTGCTGGAAACCCAGGGCTGGCTGGCGGAAGAGGCTTTAATCTATGTAGAAAGCGAAGTGGAAAGCGGCGTGCCGCCTGTGCCGGTAAACTGGCAGCTGTACCGCGAGAAAACCGCCGGACAGGTTGCCTGTCGTCTTTATGTTCGTCGTTCCCCTGAGAAGAGAGAAAGCCATGCTGATTAATCTGGGCAGAGCGCTAATGGTATGCGTGTGGGCCTTTTTGCTGCTCAACCTGGTCCATCCTTACCCCGCGCCGCTAAAATATTTTATCAACGTCGCGCTGTTCTTTATGGTGATTATGCACGGCCTACAGCTGGTGCTGATGCGCGCCACGCAGTCTAAAGAAGCGCCAAAACTGAGCGGCGCGCTTCAGGCTAAGATTTTCTTTTTTGGTGTGTTTGAGCTGCTGGCCTGGCAGAAAAAGCAGTTTCCCAAACAGTAGGCGGCCGGGTCTTCTTTCCGGCCATGCCGTCAGCGTGGCCGGAAGGCGATAAATCGCGTGCCCTGCACCTGTAGTTCACCTTTTTCTCCCCGTGCCAGTTGGTGATAGTCGCCGGCTTTCAGCACCAGCTTAAAATCTCCCGCGCCGTTCAGCGGATGGAACCACGCCTCGTATCGCATTGCTTCGACCGGAATATTTTCCCGCTGGCGCGAGCGCAGCGCAGAGGTGGAGACTTCCCGTTTGTCTTTGATTTCGACCGGCAGGCTGCGTACGGGCGAAGCATCGTTGACCGCCACTTCCTGCCGCTGTTTGATAAATTGCCGGGTTGCCAGCACGGCGATAATGGCCAGCGTAATAAAAAAAATCAGGGGTGGCTTCACAACTTTTCCTCTTTTTTGCAGCGTAAACAGAAAGAATACAACCAGAGACCTCTCATTGTCACATCGTTGGCCCCTGTCCTAAACTAAAACCAGAACTGTGGAATTTAGCATCTAAAAACAAAGGGACACATTATGATCTGGTCGTTTCTGGCAGTGCTTTTTTCCGGCTGGCTGTACGTTGACGCTACTTACCGTGGCCCGCAATGGCAGCGCTGGGTCTTTAAACCGGTCACGCTTTTGCTGCTGCTCGCCTGGGCATGGCAAGCGCCAGCGTTAAGCGCTACGGATTATCTCATTCTGTTTGGCCTGCTGGCGACGCTGGTCGGCGATGCGCTGATGCTGCTGCCTGAACGGCGAATGCTCTACGCTATCGGCGCATTTTTCCTCTCGCATCTGCTTTATACCATCTGCTTCGCCAGCCATATGACGCTGACGTTCTTCTGGCCGATCCCATTGACCGTATTGGTTATGGGCGCGCTGCTGATTGCGGCTATCTGGACAAAGCTGGAGGATCTGCGCTGGCCGGTTTGCACCTTTATCGGCATGACGCTGCTGATGGTCTGGCTGACCACCGAGCAATACGTTTTCCGGCCGACGGACTATGGTTTCTCATTAATGGTCGGAACGTCGCTGCTGCTGCTCGCCAATATCGTTTGGCTGGTTAGCCACTATCGTCGCCGCTTTGCCGCCGACAGTGCCATTACCGCCGCCTGTTATTTTGCGGGTCACTTTATGATTGTCCGCTCGCTCTATCTCTGATTTACGCCTTGACTCTGGAGTCAGCTCCAGAGTGTAAGATAAGCCTGGCGGGGAAGCAGCCCGTCATGCTTATCAGGAGGCATCATGCAACAACATCCATCTTCTCCCTGCCCTTGCGGGCAGCGCCACGCGGCCGGACAGCAAGGTTGCAGCAAACCGCGTCCCAACCTGGGGAAAATCACCTCTTTTAACGGCCATTGTGCTACAGCCGCCTGCGAACCGCAGCCTGAAAAAGAAGAAAGAATCGGTGCGGATTACAGCTGGCAAATCGGCGGAATGGACTGTCCGGGCTGCGCCAGAAAGATCGAAAACGCCGTAGGCCAGCTGCAAGGCGTCACTCAGGCTCGCGTGCTGTTCGCTACGGAAAAGCTGGTGGTAAGCGCCGATAAAGATGTGCAGCAGCAGGTTGAGCAGGCGGTCGCCAGAGCCGGATTTACCCTGCGCTCTGCCACGCAGCCAGCGGCAAAGTCAGCAGGGTTCTGGCAGGAAAACGGCATGCTGCTGCTGCTCGGCGGGCTGCTGCTCACCGGCTGGCTGCTACAGACGATCGATCCGCAGGCCGGAAAAATCGCGTTTATCGTCACCACACTGGCGGGCTGCTGGCCCGTTGCCCGTACCGCCCTGCGCCTGATGCGCAGCGGAACGCCTTTTGCCATTGAAACTTTAATGACCGTAGCCGCCATTGGCGCGCTTTTTATCGGCGCAGCCGCGGAGGCAGCCATGGTGCTGCTGCTGTTTATGCTTGGGGAACGTCTGGAGGCTTTTGCCGCAGGGCGCGCGCGTCGTGGCGTAACGGCGCTGATGGCGTTAAAACCCGAGCAGGCGCGACGCATCCGGAACGATGCGCGTGAAACCGTGGCCGTAAGCGCGCTACGGCCTGGCGATCTTATTGAGGTTGCCGCAGGCGGACGCCTGCCTGCCGACGCCTGTCTGGTTACGCCTTTCGCCAGCTTTGATGAAAGCGCATTAACTGGCGAATCCATGCCGGTGGAGCGACGGGCAGGTGAATCCGTGGCGGCAGGCAGCCTGAGCATCGATAGCCTGGTGAGGCTGAAAGTCACGTCAAAACCTGGTCAGAGCGCTATCGACCGTATCCTGCGTTTAATTGAAGAGGCAGACGCCAACCGCGCGCCGGTCGAACGTTTTCTCGATCGTTTCAGCCGCATTTACACGCCGCTGGTGATGGCTGTTGCGCTGCTGGTGGCCACCGTACCGCCGCTATTCTTTGCTGGCGACTGGCAGTCGTGGATTTATAAGGGACTGACTTTGCTGCTGATTGGCTGTCCCTGTGCGCTGGTGATCTCCACGCCAGCGGCGATCACCTCCGGCCTGGCCGCTGCGGCCCGCCATGGCGTACTGATTAAGGGCGGCGCGGCGCTGGAAAGCCTGAACGGCGTGCGCACGCTGGCGTTCGACAAAACCGGTACGCTGACCGAAGGCAAACCCCGTATTGAGAGCATTCAGGCCTTTGCTGCCCTCAATGAAGCGGAATTGCTGGCTAAAGCCGCTGCCGTTGAGCAGGGTTCCTCTCATCCGCTGGGCAGGGCAATTGTGCAGCTGGCAGAACAGCGCCAGCTTGTTATACCTGCCGCTACGGCGCAGCGGGCGCTTGCAGGAAGCGGTATAGAAGCGGTAGTTAGCGGTCACAAACTCTTAATCTGCACGCCCGGCAAGCTGAGGCTGACGGCCGAGCAGCAGATGAGCGTCGCAGAGCTGGAATCGACAGGAAATACGGTCGTCATTGTCGTGCAGGATGCTGTTCCGGTCGGGCTTATCGCGCTGCGCGATACGCTACGTGCGGACGCGGTTGCCGCGCTGAGCGAACTTCATGCTTTAAATATAGAAACGATCATGCTGACCGGCGACAATCCGCGCGCGGCGGCAGCTATCGCCAACAAGCTCGCCATCAGCTATCGCGCTGGCCTGCTGCCTGCAGATAAAGTAGCGGCTATTCATGCGCTAAACCAACGGCGCGCCGTTGCAATGGTCGGCGATGGCATCAACGATGCACCCGCGATGAAAGCGGCGACTGTCGGCATCGCTATGGGTAGCGGCAGCGACGTTGCGCTGGAAACCGCCGACGCGGCGCTGACGCATAACCGGCTGGCGGGCCTGGCGACGACAATCCGTCTGGCACGCGCCGTCCATACCAATATTCGACAGAATATTTCGCTGGCGCTCGGGCTGAAGGGGGTATTCCTGGTCACTACGCTGCTGGGCATTACCGGGCTATGGCTGGCCGTGCTGGCGGACTCTGGTGCCACCGCGCTGGTCACGGCGAACGCGCTGCGATTGCTGAGTAAGCGCTAACTTTACCTGCCCGCACTGATACGGGCAGGACGCGACGCTACAACCCCTTTTTTAACAGATAGCGATAGGGTAGTTCCTCAGTCGCCTGCGCCAGCAGCGTATGTTCCATAAAGCGGCAGAAACCGGGGATATCGCGCGTGGTGGCCGGATCGTCAGCGATCACCAGCAGCGTTTCGCCCTCCTGCATATGGCGCACGGCTTTACGCACCATCATCACCGGCTCAGGGCAGCGCAGGCCTGAAGCATCCAGGGTTTGGTCGGGATTTGCGAACGATTCGCTCATAACATTCTCAATCAGACAGGAAATGCCCCCTATTTTACTCCCGACGTCGGCATGTGCAAGCCAGGCTCTGAACGACAACGTTTGCGCTAAAATTAACCATTGCATTAGCAGACTGATTCGGTAAGATGCCGCGCAATCGCTCGGGCGAGACAATTTTTTGGGTTCCCTCACCCCATAGTTAAAAAAGGCTACATTGATGATCTCTTTCTCTTCTCGTCAGCGTAAACATGCGCTGATCTGGCTATCGCTGTTCCATCTGCTGGTCATTACCTCCAGTAATTATCTGGTGCAGCTGCCCATTTCGATTTTTGGTTTCCATACTACCTGGGGAGCGTTCAGCTTTCCCTTTATCTTTCTGGCTACCGATTTAACGGTACGAATTTTCGGTGCGCCGCTGGCCCGACGAATTATTCTTGCGGTGATGATCCCGGCGCTGTTTATCTCCTACAGCATTTCTGCGCTTTTCTATCAGGGCGAATGGCAGGGGCTGGGCGCGCTGGCAAGCGTTAACCTGTTTGTCGCTCGTATCGCCTGCGCCAGCTTTATGGCCTATGCGCTGGGACAAATCCTCGACGTGCACGTTTTTAACCGCTTGCGCAAACTGCCGCAATGGTGGGTAGCCCCTGCCTCCGCTATGTTCCTGGGTAATATCAGCGACACGCTGGCGTTTTTCTTTATCGCTTTCTACAAAAGCCCCGATCCGTTTATGGCACAGAACTGGGTGGAAATTGCGCTGGTGGACTACAGCTTTAAGGTTCTTATCTGCGTGATTTTCTTCCTGCCAGCCTATGGCGTGCTGTTAAACGCCATGCTGAAGCGGATAACGGAAAAATCCTCTGGCGCTCAGGTCAACTTCGGCTAGTCTGTCACACTGTGACGTCGCGCCCGGCCATGCGTTTTGGTGGGCAGCGCGCCACGGCAGGTTGCTTTTAGCCGCTGATTACTATTGTATAAGTTGCTGAACAGCGCGAACGACTAACGTAAAAGGGATCACGATGCGTAACTTACTGAAATATGCCGGTATCGGTTTACTGGTGGTCGGACTGGCCGCCTGCGACGGCAAAGATGATAAAGCCGCCGCCGATGATAACGGCGTCAGCAGCAGCCAAAGCAGCCAGACCGTTACCCTGATGGACGGCAAGCTCAGCTTCTCGCTGCCGGCAGGCATGTCCGATCAGAGTGGAAAAATGGGCACGCAGGCCAATAATATGCACGTATACGCCGATGCCAGCGGCCAGAAAGCGATTATTGTGATTGCGGGCGATGCCACGAACGAAAGCCTGGACGTGCTGGCGAAGCGCCTGGAAGATCAGCAGCGTAACCGCGATGCGCAGCTGCAGGTAGTGACGAACAAATCTGTCGAGCTGAAAGGCCAGCCAGCACAGCAGCTGGATTCGGTGATTTCGGCCAAGGGCCAGTCTTCCTGGTCGTCAGTGCTGCTGGCGAAAGTCGATGGCAAACTGCTGACTCTGCAAATTACGCTGCCTGCGGACAATCAGCAGCAGTCGCAGACCGAAGCGGAAAACATTATCAATACGGTAGTGCTGAAATAATTCCCCTTTAAAAATAGCGTCCGGCAGAAAAGCCAGGCGCTATTTTTATTTAGGCAGCGGCTTTGCAAAAGGCTTTTCCCGCCCGCGCCGTTTGCCCGCCTCTGTCGTCCTTGTGTACCGTTACGACAGGACAGGATTGGCTTGCTTACCGCTTCCCGAGCCATTTCTTTCCCGGTTCACTGCTTTCGCGACCTGCTGCTTCCCTACCCATAGTTTTCCCGACTTACTGCTTTCGCGACCTGCTGCGTCTCCGCCCTGTTACTTTTCTGACCGGTGCATCCCTGACCATCATTTTGCCGGCTTACTCCTTACTGCCTTTACTGGCTAACACTTCCCTGTGGACAATGCCTGGCCGATTGGCTTACAGACCTGCGTGTTCGCGGATATATTTTCTGGCCTTGACGGCATATTCAAACGGATTCGCCAGCGCCGGATCCTGCTCCGCTTCCACCACCATCCAGCCTTTGTAGCCCGATTCGTCCAGAATTTTAAACACCGGATCAAAATCAATCACGCCATCGCCGGGAACGGTAAAGGTGCCTTTTTTTACGCCGTCCAGGAAAGAGAGCCGCTGGCTTCTGACCTGCGCCACCACCTCATCACGCACGTCCTTCAGATGCACGTGATTGATACGCGGCAGATATTTTTCCAGGATGGCCAGCATTTGCGCCTGGCTGCCTTCCGAGTAGTAGGCATGGCCGGTATCGAACAGCAGATAAACGTCGTCATGGGTCAGCGCCATAAATTTGTCGATCTCTGCTGCGGTCTGAATGGCCGTCCCCATATGATGGTGCAAACAAACCTGCATGCCTTTTTCCGCCGCCAGCGCGGCCAGCTCGTTATAGCCCTCCGCCGTCAGCTGCCACTCCTCTTCGGTAAAGTGCGGTTTCTCTTCCAGCACCGCCAGCGTGGTGCCCTGGATGCTTTTGCTCTGCTCGGAGCAGCCGATCACTTTGGCGCCCATCGCGTGAAGAAAATCGCGATGGTTGATAAATTCATCAATGGTTTTTGCCCTGTCGCCATTGGCGAAAAAGGTGCTGAACCAGGCGTTGCAGATTTGGATGCCGCGAATGTTCAGCATCGGTTTCAGCACCGCCGGATCGCGCGGATATTTACTGCCGACCTCACTGCCGGTGAAGCCAGCCAGCGCCATTTCGCTGACGATCTGCTGGAAAGTGTTTTCCGCACCCAGCTCAGGCATATCGTCATTGGTCCAGCCAATCGGGGCTATCGCCAGCTTTACGTTTTCTTTGTTCATGGTGGTGCCTCAGCGGTCTGTCATTAAGATGGCGCGGTGCGCCTGCCTGGGCTTTCCGCGCGTAGGATCAACCTGTGCGCCTGAAGGTTAGCGAAGCAGTTCGCGTTCGATCAGCTCACGGGTTTCTACTGCCTGATATTTCATTTTTTCCGGATAGCCAAACAGTGAGGCGGCAACTATCGACTCGCCGCCGACCTTATAAGTGCGGTTGGCAAAATCCATCTCGCGCAGGGTTTTAAACAGCGTATCGAAATCCACTTCGCCTTCGCCCACGCCCACGTGCTGATGAATGGTGGCGTCCACGCCTGGCGGATTGACAATATAGCGGCAGTGTTTGGTATGGTTCATGGTATCGGCGATGAGCACGTGTGAAAGGTCGCCGCCTGCATATTCCAACATGCTTTTTACGTCGCCTTTGCCTTTGTCGTAAAAAAAGGTGTGCGGCACGCTATAAAGATATTTGACGTTTTCGCTGCGGAACGACTTCACCAGATCGGCTGTTTCGTTGTTTTCTTCGCAGAAATCCCACGGGTGAGACTGAACTTCAATACGAATGCCTTCCCGCTCGACGATGGGCAGCAGCTCCTCCATAGAACGGTAAAACATCTCTTCGCAGATCTCCGGTTCGTTTGGCGTGCCGGAAAGCTCGGTATTGATAACCTGCACGCCGGTTTCCACCGCGATTTCAATCATACGCTTCCAGTTGCGCACGGCCGCCTGGCGACGTGCCTCATCCGGGCCTGACCAACGATAGACTACGATATAGGAGGAGATTTCCAGCCCGGTTGCGCGCAGCGCGTTTTTGTATTCGGTGATGATTTCCCGACTGGCCTTAGGATGTTTATAGAACGGATTAATCTGCGGATGCGGCGACTGCTCAATATATTTGTAGCCCCACTCCGCCACCTGGTGAACCATTTTGGTGATACCCAAATCTTTAATGACATCTACATCAAAGGCGATTTTCATCAGTTTCTTCCTGCTCGTCATTTGACACCTCCTCTGCCTGCGCAGAGGAGCCGGTCGGCATTATTTGTTGTAAAACGCCGGGCGCGGCGGCAGTTCAACGCTTTCAATCGCCCCGCTTTCCTGAGCCTTCAGGCAGGCATCTGCCGCCACGGAAGCCGCGTAACCGTCCCATGCGGAAGGGCCGTGCAGTTGGCCAGCCGTGACGTCATTGATAAATGCCTGTAGCTCAACGTCATAGGCATCGATAAAGCGATCCTTCCAGTCGGTCAGAATAGAAGTGGACAGCTTCGCCTCTTTACGAAGCTGAACGGAGGCTGGCTCCGGCAGTCGTGCAATCCCGGTTTCGCCCACGACCTCACACTGGATATCGTAGCCATAGGCGCAGTTAACGAAAATCTCGACGTCAATGCGCACGCCTTTTTGCGTTTCAAACAGTACGATTTGCGGATCGCGCAGTTTCGCATGGGTATTTTTGGTATCACGCGGGAAAACAACCTGAACCGTTTTATAGTCGTCCTCGGTCAGCCAGCGCAGCACGTCCAGCTCGTGGATTAGCGTGTTGGTGATCGCCATATCGGTGGTATAGCTTTCCGGCACCGTTGGGTTGCGGTGGGCGCAGTGCAGCATCAGCGGCTCGCCGATATCACCGTTGGTGATAACCTGCTTTAACGCACGATAGCCAGTATCGTAAGGGCGCATAAAGCCAACCTGAACCAGACGCTTGCCGTGGGCAATTTCAGCCTCCACCACGCGGCGGCAGCCTTCAGCAGTCAGCGCCAGCGGCTTTTCGCAAAATACCGGTTTGCCCGCCGCGATGGCCGCAAGCGTAAATTCTTCATGCGTGGGATCCCAGGAGGTGACGATAAGCGCGTCAACGTCAGAGGAGCGAATAACATCATGCCCGTTGGCATAGACTTCCGCCTCCAGACCCAGACGGCTAACCACGCCTTTAGCGCCTTCGATATTAATATCGGAGACAGCCACCACTTTCGCACCCTGCAGCACTTTGCTGCAGCGACGAATATGTTCCTGGCCAATTGCGCCGGTGCCGATTACGCCAAGTTTCAGTGTCATAACTACTCCGTTCAAATGTAGGGTATAGAGGAGTTTTCCGGACGGAAAAGCCCGTCCGGTTCAGGCCACAGAGGATGAATTAGTATTTACGTGCCTGGTCGAGATGCTCGTTCAGCATGTGGGCCACGGCATTAATGCGCTCGGACTGCGATACCTGCGCCCCGCCCACGTGCCACCAGCTGAAATATTTATGCACCATGGTTTTTGGCAGCACTTTAATATCAATCAGCGTGGAAACCGGCGACTGCCGCGCTTCTTCCAGCGCCTGCTTCAGCTGTGCCAGCGTGGTGACGCGCCACGTTTTGCAGCCGTAGCCAGCGGCGATGGCGGCAAAATCCACCGGTATCAGGCCGCCGTCCAGCTTGCCGCCTTCGCCATTGCGGAAGCGGAACTCAGTGGTAAAGCTGTCCATGCCGTGTTCCATTTGCAGATTGTTGATGCAGCCGTTGGTCATGTTGTCGAACAGCATCACGTTGATCTTGGCGTTCTCCTGAACAGAGGTCACCAGCTCGGAATGCAGCATCATAAAGGCGCCGTCACCGACCAGGGTGTAGACCTCGCGGTGCGGCTCGGCCAGCTTGACCCCCAGCGAAGCGTTGACCTCGTAGCCCATACAGGAATAGCCGTACTCAACGTGATAGCCGTTGTAATCCTTATTGCGCCACACGCGTTGCAGATCGCCCGGCAGGCTACCGGCCGCGGCAACGATCACCGCATCCTTTGGGAGATTTTCATTTAGCGTGCCCAGCACGCTGCTTTGCGTCAGGAACGAATCGGTCAACCGGTTGAATTCGGCGAAAACGGCCTCGCGATCCAGACGATCGTCAATCTCCGGCACAAAACCATCGTTGCTGTAAACCGCCTGATAAACGCGCTGCGTTTCCTTCAGTAATTTGCTCTGTGCCTGAGCAATTTTTTCTCCCCAGCCGCTGGTGAAGCCCTGGGCAGACAGCCGGTTATCCAGCGCAGAAAGCGCCTCGCGCGCATCGGCCACCACCTGTACGCCGTCCAGTTTCCAGGCATCAAAGCTGCTGACGTTAACGTTGAGATAGCTGACGTCCGGGTTCTGGAAGATCCATTTTGAGGCGGTGGTGAAATCGGTGTAGCGCGTGCCGATGCCAATGACCAGATCGGCCTCCTTCGCCAGCAGATTGGCCGCCAGGCAGCCGGTTTCACCCACGCCGCCGACGTTCAGCGGATGATCGGAAAGGATCGTGCCCTTACCGGCCTGCGTTTCCGCAAACGGAATTTGGTGACGCTCAGCGAACTGGCGCAGTGCCTCGCCCGCTTCGGAATATTTCACGCCGCCGCCGCAGACGATCAGCGGCTTGCGTTTGCCAGCGATCAGCTTCAGCGCGGCCGCCAGCTGGGCCTCGGTCGGCAGACGGCGATCGAGCAGATGCACGCGCTTCTGGAAGAAATAGTCGGGATAATCCCAGGCTTCGCCCTGCACGTCCTGCGGCAGCGAAAGGGTAACGGCGCCGGTTTCCGCCGGATCGGTCAGCACGCGCATGGCATTGATACAGGCGGTCATCAGCTGTTCCGGGCGGTTTATCCGATCCCAGTATTTGCTGACCGCGCGAAACGCATCGTTGGTACTGATGCTAAGATCGTGACTCTGCTCAATCTGTTGCAGCACCGGATCGGGCTGGCGGGTAGCAAACACATCGCCAGGCAGCAGCAGTAAAGGAATACGGTTAGCGGAAGCGGTGCCCGCGGCGGTGATCATATTGGCCGCGCCAGGCCCCACGGAAGAGGTGCAGGCGATGATCTCCCGCCGCAGCTTCTGCTTGGCGTAGCCGATAGCGGCGTGCGCCATGCCCTGTTCATTACGCCCCTGACGCACGATCAGATCGCCGCTGTCCTGCTCCAGCGCCTGCCCCAGCCCCAGCACGTTGCCGTGGCCGAAAATAGCAAAAATGCCCTTCACAAACTTGGTTTCGACGCCATCTACCGACAGATACTGATTGTCCAGAAATCTGACTAAAGCCTGTGCCGTGGTTAATCTGATCTTGCTCATTTGCTCTTCCTTACGGTACGGCGACAGACCGCCGGTCTGCCGCGTTTCGACCGAATAATCGCCACTGCGGTAATGGCCGAAAATGAAACGTGAGGCGATTATAAACAAATATTTTTTTCACTAAACCACATTACAGAAGAAACATTTCATTTTGCGAGAGAGATCAAATTATGCCCTGCAACGCGTATCGCCAGGACGCCTCGCCCAACAGCGGCAGCATGGCCCGATCCCGGCAATAAAAATTCTAATTATTCCTTTATATATCAGATATATATTTAATATAAATACATATTTTTTAACCTGTATATCGTCTGGCCAGAGCCATGAAAATAGTGTCGTCACAGCGCCACGCCGCTGCAAAATGCGAGAGTTTTAGCCACTTCACATTTTTGGGGTATTAATTTCATTCTCGGTTGAATTTGAAATATTTATTCCCCATACTGATTTTCACTTCATATCCGGACGCCGTTATGCGTTCAGGGGATGCGCTGACACAGCGCGGCTGGCCTATCACAGAAGGAAACAGAATGAGTACACAACAGAAGCGGCTTGATGTGATCTGTATCGGGCGCATTGCCGTTGACCTCTATGGTCAGCAGATTGGTGCCCGGCTGGAAGATATGAGTACATTTTCCAAATATCTGGGCGGGTCGTCCGGCAATGTCGCTTACGGTACGGCTATTCAGGGGCTGAAATCCGGTATGTTGGCCCGCGTGGGCGATGAGCATATGGGCCGCTTCCTGCGGGAAGAGCTGCAGCGTGCAGGCGCGGATACCGAATGCCTGATTACTGATAAAACCCGCCTGACAGGCCTGGTGATCCTCGGGATCAAAGATCAGGATACTTTCCCGCTGGTGTTCTATCGGGATAACTGCGCTGATATGGGCCTGACGCCTGAAGATATCCGGGAAGATTACATCGCCTCTTCCCGCTCCGTGGCGGTGACCGGCACGCATCTGTCTCATCCTGATACCCGGGCTGCCGTGCTGAAGGCGCTGGACATCGCCCGTCGCCACGGTCTGCGCACCGCGCTGGACATTGATTATCGTCCGGTTCTGTGGGGGTTGACCTCGCTCGGCGATGGAGAAACCCGCTTTATCGAATCCAGCCACGTGACGCAGCAGCTGCAGGAAGTGCTGCATTATTTCGATTTGGTGGTCGGCACCGAAGAAGAGTTTCATATCGCCGGCGGCAGTACCGATACGCTGACCGCGTTGAAAAACGTACGTCAGGCCACTAAGGCGACGCTGGTTTGCAAACGCGGAGCGCTGGGCTGCGTGGTGCTGGAGGGCGAAATCCCGCCAGGCTGGGAGCAGACGAAACTGCAAAGCGGCGTGCGCGTGGAAGTGTTGAACGTGCTGGGTGCGGGTGATGCTTTTATGTCCGGCCTGCTGCGCGGCTGGCTGAACGATGAGAGCTGGGAACAGGCGTGCCGCTACGCCAACGCCTGCGGCGCTCTGGTGGTTTCGCGCCACGGCTGCGCGCCGGCGATGCCGACCAAAGCCGAGCTGGATGACTTCCTGAGCCGCGATAAAGAAGTTAAGCGGCCCGACCTGGACAGCCGCCTGAATCATCTGCATCGTGTTACCACGCGTAAACAGCCGTGGCCGGAGCTGTGCGTGTTCGCTTTTGACCATCGTAAACAGCTGGTGGATATGGCGAAAGAGGCAGGGGTGGACACGACCCGTCTGCCAGAGCTGAAAACGCTATTGCTGCGCGCAGCGCAGGAAGCCGCCACGCAAGCCGGACTGGATCGCCGTAGCGGCATTCTGGCCGATACCACCTTCGGGCAACCCACGCTGAATGCGATTACCGGCAAAGGCTGGTGGATCGGTCGTCCGATCGAGATGCCGGGCTCAAGGCCGCTGCGTCTGGAGCATGGCAATATCGGTTCGCAGCTGGTGGACTGGCCGCAGGAGCATGTGGTGAAGTGCCTGGTTTTCTATCATCCGCACGACAGCGCCGAGCTGCGTAAAGAGCAGGACGAGCTCATCCTTGACGTCTGGCAAGGCTGTAATAAGACCGGCCATGAACTGCTGCTGGAAGTGATCCTGCCGGAACATAATCCGGATAAGCAAGAGTCTTACTATGTGGAGATGCTGAGCCACTTCTATTCGCTGGGCATCCGGCCGGACTGGTGGAAACTGCCGCCGCTGAGCCTGGAAAGCTGGCAGGCCATCAGCAGGCTGATTGAGCAGCAGGATCCCTGGTGTCGCGGCATTTTGATCCTGGGCCTGGATGCGCCGGAAGAGAAGCTGAAGGCGGGATTCGCCGCGGCGGCACAGGCGCCCTGGGTAAAAGGTTTTGCGGTAGGCCGCACTATTTTTGGCCAGCCTTCACGCCAGTGGCTGCAAGGTGAACTTAATGATGAAGCCCTGATTGCTGAGGTAAAAGGAAATTATCTGCGTCTGATCGACTACTGGCGGGAAGTTCGTCCTGCAACCTGACCTTCCGTGCCTGTACCGTCCGCCAGCCGCGTTTTCCGCCCGCTGGCGGTGCGGTTAATTTCACCCGTTTTTTAACTTCCTCCCGGTTTGCGTTTTTAAAAAAGGCGAACGTCGGCAAAGCCGCACCGATCGTGTTTTTTCTGTGATGGGATTCATATAGCGATGAAATAGAACCGCTGAATTTCGTTAGCAAGTGAAATTTTTTGTTCATCTGATAGAATAACCGCCAGAAGAATATGACTAAAATTTAACGAGCCTGAGTCAATGACTATTACCCCAACACAGCTTTCCCTGTTACAGGACGATATTCGTCGTCGCTACGATACCCTGAGTAAGCGCCTTAAACAGGTGGCTCGCTACATCCTCGACAACAGCAACAGTATCGCTTTTGACACCGTAGCCTCGATCGCCCAGCAGGCCGACGTGCCGCCTTCTACGCTAATCCGCTTCTCCAACGCATTTGGTTTCAGCGGCTTTAACGAAATGAAGCAGGTGTTTCGTCAGCACCTGATGGAAGAAACCGTTAACTATACCGAACGCGCGCGTTTGTTCCGCCAGACCTCGACGGATGAAACGGCCACACCGCCGGAAAACCCGGCGGAAATTCTCAACGTCTTTACTATGGTCAATTCCCAGGCCTTGCAGCAGCTGGCAATGCAGACCAACCCGGAACAGCTGAATAAAGCCGTAGAGCTGCTGGCGCAGGCGGAAAATATCTATGTGATTGGCCTGCGTCGTTCGTTCAGCGTTGCTTCCTATCTGACCTATGCGCTGCGCCACCTGGAACGTCGCGCTTTTTTAATTGACGGCCTGGGCGGGATGTTTACCGAGCAGCTCAGCATGGTTAACCCTAAAGACGTGGTGATCGCTATCAGCTATTCGCCCTATGCGCGTGAAGCCGTCGAGCTGGTTGAGCTGGGTGCAAAACGCGGCGCACAGCAGATTGCCATTACCGACAGTCAGGTCAGCCCGCTGGCCGCCTTCAGCGACGTCTGCTTTGTGGTGCGTGAAGCCCAGGTCGACGGCTTCCGTTCACAGGTTGCTTCGCTGTGCCTTGCGCAGACGCTGGCCGTTTCTCTGGCGCTGCACAACGTCAAAGAATGATCGATCGCCTGTCGGCTTTAGTGTAAAAACAGGCGGCGGCCTGGAAGTTTAAAGCCGCTGACCCAAAGGTTGGAAAAGGCCAGCCTGAAGGTTAGAAACCGCCATGCCCGAGGGTTGCAAACCACCAGATCCGAGCGGCGAAAATCACCAGACCTGAAGGTTAGAAACAGGCGGTTTTGCGAGTTAAAAGCCGCTGCTCCCGGGGTTATAAAACACCAGGCCTTACGTTAGCGGCGCCGCCGCTTTCGCCAGGCGATCCTTCATTTGTCGATAGCGCGCCGTAACCTGCTGTTCCGCCCACTGCGCATCGGCAATTTTCTCCACTCTGACAGCGCAGTGTTTAAACTCCGGCGTTTTCGCTACCGGATCGACATGATCGAGGGTCAGCTCATTACAGGCACCTATCCACCACTGATAGGTCATATAGACCGCGCCCCGATTTGTTCTGTCGCTGACATCAGCTCTGCTGAGCACCCTGCCGCGCCGTGAAGCCACCCACACCAGTTCGCCGTTATGGATATTCAGCGCACGCGCGTCCGCCGTATTCATCTGGATCCTGCCGGGTTCATCGGCCTGAGCCGCCAGGGCGTGGCAGTTGCCGGTCATTGAGCGGCAGCTGTAGTGACCCACTTCACGTACCGTACAGAGCACCAGCGGCCAGGCTTCATCGGTTGCTTCGGCGGGCGGCTGCCAGTCACAGGCAAACAGCAGCCCTTTACCGGAAGGACGCGAAAAGCGGTTCCCTTCATAAAGGTAAGGCGTGCCGGGATGCGCTTCATCAGGACAGGGCCACTGCACGTAGCCAAATCCGGCCATTTTTTCCCAGGTGGCACCGGTGTACAGCGGGCAAAGCGCACGCAATTCATCCCAGATCGCTTTATTGTTTTCATAGCGCATGGGATACCCCATCGCCTGCGCCACGCGGCAGATAATTTCCCAGTCCGGCAGGACGTCGCCCTGCGGCTCTACAGCTTTTTCAAAGCGCTGGAATCCTCGATCGGCGCTGGTATAAACGCCCTCATGCTCGCCCCAGCTGGTGGCGGGCAGCAGGACATCCGCCAGCTCTGCCGTTTTGGTCATAAAAATATCCTGCACCACGATCAGCTCCAGCTTTGCCATCGCCTGACGCATCAGGGCGAGATCCGGTTCGGTTTGCAGCGGATCTTCACCCATAATCCAGTAGGCATGCAGCTTGCCCTCCAATGCTAAATGAGGTACATCGGTAATGGCGTATCCGGGTTTATCGCTGAGCGAACCAACGCCCCAGGCGGCGGCAAATTTTTCGCGTACTGCCTTATCCGTTACGGGCTGATAGCCGGGGAAAACATCTGGCAGAGCCCCCATATCGCAGGCGCCCTGCACGTTATTTTGCCCTCTGACCGGCCCCACGCCGACGCCCGGCCGCCCGAAATTGCCGGTAGCCAGCGCCAGGCTGGCCAATCCTTTCACCACGTCCACGCCCTGCCCCCACTGGGTCACCCCCATCCCCCATAAAATGGTGGCGTTGCGGGCGCGGGCATAAAGGCGGGCAGCCTGGCGAATAAGCTCCGGCTTCAGTCCTGTGATGGCTTCCACCGCTTCCGGCGAATAGCGCTGTACGCCTTCCCGCCACGCTTCCAGCCCTTCCGTATGCTTATCGATATAGCTTTTGTCCCACAGCTTTTCAGCAATCAGTACGTGAGCAAGCGCGTTTACCAGCGCCATATTGCTGCCGTTTTTTAGCGGCAGCCACAGATCGGCCAGCCGGGCGCTTTCAATATAGCGCGGATCGCAGACGATAATTTTGGCCCCTTTCTCTTTGGCATGCAGAATGCGTCTGGCCACGATCGGATGAGAATCCGCGGCGTTATAGCCAAAGATAAGCAGGCAGTCGCTTTCTTCAATATCCTTCATGGCGTTGCTCATCGCCCCATTGCCCAGCGTCGCCCGCAGGCCAGCGACGGAAGGGCCGTGGCACACCCTGGCGCAGCAGTCGATGTTATTGCTTCCCAATACGGCACGCGCAAACTTCTGCATGACATAGTTGGTTTCGTTTCCCGGCCCGCGTGAAGATCCGGTAACCATAATGCTTTCAGGCCCTGAACGATCCCGGATTTTTTGCAGCCGCCTGCTGACAAAATCGATAGCTTCCTGCCAGCTGACTTTTTCAAAAGGCCCGCCTCGTTTACGACGAATGGCGGGATGCTGCAAGCGCGGCGTCAGCAGGCGGGTATTATTCAAAAATTCCCAGCCGAAGTAGCCCTTCAGGCAAAGCTTTCCTTCATTGGTGACGCCGGGCGCGCCTTCCGCGCCAACGACTTTTCCGTCTGCAATCTGCAACGCAATTTTGCAGCCGCAGCCGCAGTAGGGACAAACAACAATCGCTTTATCCATGTTTCTCCACCTCCTGTAAATAAGGCCCGTTCAGCTGGCTTTCTGCTGCGGCTCGCTGCTGCTTTTGCTGCTGTCGTTGCGCCAGTCCGGCGGCGGTCATCAGCGTTAACGCACCGGTTGGGCACACGTGGATGCAGGCGGGCTCGTCGGATTGACCAGCGCAAAGATCGCATTTCACTATCAGCGGCTTTTCTTCGGGCATGCTGACGATTTCAATGACGCCAAACGGGCAGGCAATCACGCAGCTTTTGCAGTCAATACAGCGATGACTGCGGGTTTCTATCATACCCAGCTCGCCCTTATACAACGCCGCGACGGGGCATGCAGAGACGCAGGGCGCGTTATTACACTGATGGCACATAACGGGCACGCTAACCTGCGACGATTTAATAACCTTCAGGCGAGGGAAATAGTGCTGCGTAGCCAGTAACGGCGTGCCCGTATGCACCACGGCGCAGGCAACCTCACAGGTATGGCAGCCGATACATTTTTCAGGCTGGGCGAAGATAAACTGGCTCATAAGGCCCGCTCCTTTATTTCTGCGCGGGTCATTTTCGCGCTCTGCTCAAACATCGCCAGCATCTCCCGCGCGCTGCGACGCCCTTCCGCCATAGCCGTTACCACCAAATCGGCACCGTGCACGGCATCCCCGGCGGCAAACACTTTTGGATGATGCGTTTGCGTTGTGCGACCCGCCTGGCCTGTTTTAATCAGCCCCCGACGATCGAAACGGACCGCCTGTCCCGCCAGCCAGGGCATCTCGTGCGCCTGAAAGCCAAAGGCCAGGATCAGCGCGTCGGCAGCCAGCACGAACTCAGATCCTTTGACCAGCTGCGGTCGCCGGCGCCCGTCGCTGCCTGGCTCACCGGCAACGGTGCGGATCATCCCTATGCCGCTCAGACGACCGCCCTTATCCAGCTCGATATATTGCGGCAGCAGGTTAAACATAAATTCCACGCCTTCTTCGCACGCGTTGGCGACCTCTTTTTTAGAGCCAGGCATACTCTCTTCATCGCGCCGATAGGCGCAAATAACCTGTTTCGCCTGCTGCCGGATGGCGGTACGCACGCAGTCCATCGCCGTATCGCCACCGCCCAGAACTACGACTTTTTTCCCCTTCAGTGAGACATAAGGCTGCTGTTTGTCCTCTGCCAGCCCCATTACCCGGCGCGTATTAGCGGTCAGATAAGGCAGCGCCTGCATGACGCCGGGCGCATCCTCATGCTCAAGGCCCGCCTGCATCAATTTATAGGTGCCCACCCCTAAAAAGACGGCGTCGTAATCCGCCAGCAGACGAGAGAAAGAAAGGTCACGACCAATTTCGCAGTTAAGGTGAAACTTAATTCCCATTTTGCTGAAAATCGCGCGGCGGGTTGTCATCAGCTGTTTATCCAGCTTGAAAGAGGGGATCCCAAAGGTCAGCATCCCGCCAATTTCGGGATGGCGATCGTAGACATCCACCTGCACGCCGCTGCGCGCAAGGATATCAGCACAGCCCAGCCCGGCAGGCCCGGCGCCCACCACCGCCACCTTTTCAGGCCGGGCCTCAATCGCTGGCGGCGTCGGGTGCCAGCCCTGCCTGAACGCTTCATCAGTGATGTAACGCTCGAGGTTACCTATCGAAACCGCGCCCGACCGACCGCTGAGCGTACATGCGCCTTCGCAGAGCCGATCCTGTGGACAGACACGCCCGCAAATTTCCGGCAGGCTGCTGGTCTGATGCGATAGCTCTGCCGCATCGATAATTCGCCCCTCCTGTACCAGGCGGATAAAATCGGGGATGGCGTTGTGCAGCGGGCAGGCCCAGCCGCACCACGCTTTTTGCGCGCAATAAAGACAGCGCTCGGCCTCATAACCCGCCTGCGACGGCGAGAGGCCCTGATAAATCTCGCAGAAATGCCTGACGCGATCCGTGGGTTTAAGCTTGCGGGCGCCAATGCGCGGCAGCTTATCCAACGCCTGCGCGGCGCGTCCGGCTACTGGCCGCAGCGCTTTATCGTCAGCAGTGGCGTACTGACGGTACTGCCGAAGCCGCGTCAATGTATTTTCATCCATCACGTGCAGCGCCCGGGTCGGGCAGGAAGCCACACAAGCGGGGCCGCCCTGCCCGGTTTGCTCGCAGAGATCGCACTTACTCATAACGTCTTCAGAAGCAGCCGGTTCAATCGCGCCAAACGGACAGGCCAGCAGACAATTTTTGCAGCCTATGCACTTTTCCTCATGCAGCCGCACGCTGCCGCGTTGAAAAACAAGCGCCTGAGTTGGGCAGCTGGCGACGCAGGGCGCATGGTTGCACTGACGACAGGTAACGGGGCCACAGCCTTTGACAAGATGAATGCGCGGCCGAAACTGCCCACGATCGACTGGCCATTCGCCATCGCCGTGCGCTAATGCACACGCCACTTCACAAACATGACAATCAATACACTCGCCGGGATTAACAGTGACAAACCGGTTCATTTTTACTCCTTTTATGCCGCACAAATCCCTTTCGTCGGGCTATGCAAAAAAAGGGCACATTTGCGGAAAAAAGCCATTCAGAGCTGATTTTTGTGAGGCATTACGCAGTTGCTGGCGAGAACGTCGGTTTAAGAGAGGGATGTCGTCGCTATGGCTGACGTAGACAGAGAATTACCATCTCATTTTGAGAAAAAGACATCAAAGTGAAACAACTCCGGCGACATACAAGCGAATAACAGACTTGTTTTTGCCCGCTTTCTTCGGAATGCCTCGCAGCCCTGGAACTTGTCGCAGGCATCGCCATACTCTGGCATATCCCTTGCTTAGGGCTGCCCCAGGGAAGCATCAGGAGACCAAAACCCGTGAAAACTCTTTTAGTGGGCAGTGAAGTGCCGCGCGTCGACGGCCTGGCGAAGGTCAGGGGGGCTGCCGTATATGGCGACGATATTGTTTTGAAAAACATGCTTTATGGCGTGTGTCGCTATGCCGATATCGCCGCAGGGCGAATCGCCTCGCTGGATATTACGGAGGCGGAAAAACTGCCTGGCGTGGTAAAAATTGCAACATGGAAGGACATCCCCGGCCAGCGCTATGTTGGCGTGGTTATTCCGGACTATCCGCCTATCGTTGAAGGCGAAATCGCTTTTCGCGGGGACGTAATTGCCGTGATCGCGGCGGAAAGCTATGAAATAGCCTGCCAGGCCGCCGATAAAATCCGCGTGACCTACACGCCCTGGACACCGATAACATCGGTTAAAGACGCTATCAGACCAGGGGCGCGTCTCATCCACAGTGACAAAGAAAATAATATTATTAATCATCACCATACGATTAAGGGCGATATTGAGGCGGGCTTTGCGGCCTCCAGCCATATCTTTGAGCGCGATTTTGAGGTCGGCTTTCAGGAGCACGCCTATATTGAGCCGGAGTCCATCACCGTCGGCTACGACGACAATGAACAAATCGTCACGGTTTATGGGTCAATACAAAATGCGCATCGCGTGCGCGGCATGGTGGCGAAATATCTGGATCTGCCGCAGTCAAAGGTTAACGTGAAGCGCTCCGTGCTGGGCGGCTCTTTCGGCGGCAAAGACGATATTATCGATCATCTTGCCTGCCGGGCGGCGTTGCTGGCCGTATTGACTTCGCGCCCGGTAAAAATGACCTATAACCGCGAACAGTCAATGCAGGAGAGCTATAAACGCCACCCTTATCAGATGCATTACAAAATCGGTCTGGACGATCGGGCGCGTATCCAGGCAATAAAAATAGATATCCTTGCGGATGGCGGCAGCTATGCCGGGCAAACGCCTTTTGTCACCTGGCGTAGCTCCGTACAGGCTGCCGGGCCTTATAATATTCCCAACGTGCGTGTCGATATTACCGGCGTCTATACCAACAATAATTATACCTCCGCCTATCGCGGCTTTGGGGCGCCGCAGGTTATTTTTGCCAATGAATCGCTGATGGATGAGGTAGCGGAAAAAATGGGGCTGTCGCCCGTCGAGCTGCGTCTGAGAAACGTACTGCGCCAGAACGACACCAGCATGGCTGGACAGGTTCTCAGCGAGCATCAGGTTTCCGCGCAGGAAGTCCTGCAAAAGGCTATCGACAAAACCGAGTTTTTGGCGAAACGGGAGCATTATCGGCAGCTCAATCAGCTGGGCGGGCCGATTAAATATGGCATTGGACTGGCGCTCAGTCATCGGGGTTGTTCACTGGGGGCCGAGGGGCTGGATGCCTCTTCCGCGCTGATACAGATCAACGCCGACGGCAGCCTGAATCTTTCCACTTCCGTGTCTGAAAACGGCCAGGGATTGCAGACCACCATGTCGCTTATTGCAGCGGAAGCATTTGGCCTGGATCTGACACAAATTCATTTCACCGATCCACCGACCGCCTTGATTGCCGATGGGGGATCTACCGTAGCGTCCCGCGGCACGCTAATGGGCGGACAGGCGGTGCTTAGCGCGGCGAAAAGCATCAAGCGACGCATGGCTAAAGCGCTGGCGCAAACGCTGGATGTAACCGATCCCGACGATCTGGTATGGGAAAACGGCACCGTATTTCACCGCCAATACCCTTCTAAGCGACTGGCGTTCCGGCAGGTCGTTGACATGACGAAAGCTACCGGTGCCAATCTTTCGGCTTACGGCTGGCACGTCGCGCCGGCTATCCACTGGGACGAAGAAAAAGGAAGCGGCAGTCCCTACTTTACCTGGGTTTACGGCTGTCAGATCGCCGATATCGCGCTGGATACCCGCACAGGAAAAATCACGTTTAACAACGCCACGGCCGTGCATGACGTCGGCAAAGTGATCAACAAAGTTGGTTTTGAAGGACAGGTTTACGGCGGCCTGGTTCAGGGAATGATCGGCTACGCCATGCTGGAAGAGTTCAATATAGAGCAAGGCGAGGTTAAATCTGAGAACTTTGATACCTACCTGCTGCCCACGATTAAAGACGTGCCGAATATCGACATCGTCGCGGTAGAAAATCACGACAAGGCGGGTCCCTATGGCGCCAAGGTTATCGGCGAACCCGTGCTGGAGCTTGGCGGCGCGGCGCTAAATAACGCCGTGAGCTTCGCGCTTGGACGTCGCAACTACACGCTACCGCTGACGCTGGAGCAGGTTCGCCTGGGCTACGCGTTGAAAAAACCGGTCCGCCAGAGCGAGCTACAGGCTGAATCGGGCGGTAAAAAACAGGTTTTACGGCTGAACACGCTACAAGTTTACCGGCCGGACACGCTGGATGACACGCTACGGGCGCTGGCCGACGGCCGGGCCAGGCCGATTGCAGGCGGAACGGATCTGCTGGTACAGGCGCGGCTTAGTACGGTGTCGCTGCCGCTGGTGGATATTTCAGGTTTGAAAGAACTACAGCGTATCGCTTTCTGCGATGAGGGCTTGGCCATCGGGGCTGGCGTTTGCTTCAGTGATTTGACGGCCGATCAGCGGATTCAGGAGCACTATCCGCTATTAATTACCGCCTGCAACACCATTGGTTCACTACAGCTCCGTAACCGGGCGACGCTGGGTGGTAATATCGTTAACGCCGCGCCCTGCGCAGACTCCGTACCGCCGCTGATTATCTATGACGCTATCGTCGTGCTGCAGAGCCAGCAGGCGCAGCGCCGGATGCCGCTGTCGGACTTTATCACCGCAGGCTACCGTACCCGGCTACAGCCCGGCGAGTTACTGACCGCGGTGATACTGCCCGTCCCCTATCGCGATCCTGGTCTTGAGCAACGCTATCTTCAGCTGGGTCGTCGTAATGCGCTGAACATTACCCGTCAGAGCTTTACCGGCCAGTTTACCTTCAATCATGCGGGGATCCTGGTGCGCTGCCGTCTGGTAGATGGCGCGCTGTTGAGTAAGCCTCAACGCTTGATTGCGGTAGAGAAAGTTCTGACCGGACAGGCGTTGACGACCGCGCAGATAGAGGCGGGTGCCAGCGCGCTGCAAGCCCTGCTAACGGCGGCTATAGGCAATCGCTGGTCCGCCGCGTACAAGGTGCCGGTAGCGTTAGATATGCTGCGTCAAATGTTGCAGGAAGCCCGTGAAGCCGGGACAAAACAAGGAGCAAAAAAATGAACAGGATCAGGCTGACAGTAAACGGGGTTGAGGTTGAGAGAACGGTTGAGGACAATCGCCGCCTGCTTGATTTTTTACGCGAGGATTTACAGCTGACCGGCACCAAAGAAGGCTGTTCGGTAGGCGAGTGCGGCGCCTGTACGGTGATCATGAACGGTAAGTCTGTCTGTTCATGCCTGGTGCTGGCGGCGCAGTGCGATGATGCGACGGTCAGCACTATTGAAGCACTGCATCAGGATGAAACCGGTAGAAAGCTGCAGCAGGAATTTGTGCGCCACGGCGGCGTACAGTGCGGCTTTTGCACGCCGGGCGTGCTGATGAGCACCAAAGCGCTGCTGGATAAAACCCCTCGCCCGAGCGACCAGCAGATTGCAGAAGCGCTGGAGGGAAATCTTTGCCGCTGTACCGGTTACAAACCAATTATTAAATCAATTAAGGCGGTGCTGAAAACGGAGTAAAGCCATTATGAGGGAATGTATTATGCTGGCGGCCGGACTCTCATCGCGTATGGGATGTTGGAAAATGCTGCTGCCATGGCAGGATACAACGGTGCTGGACATGGCCGTTCGCAATGCGCTGGCATTCTGCGACAGAGTTATCCTGGTAACAGGCTATCGTGCCGAAGAGCTTCATCAGCGTTACGCCCATTGGCCTGCCGTAGATCTTTGTCACAACCCCGGTTACCAGGCGGGGATGTTTTCTTCGGTACGCTGCGGCACCGCCGCGCTTTCCGGCGGACGCTTTTTCGTAGTGCCCGGAGATATGCCCGCGATTGATCCGGCAATCTATGCGCTGCTGTGGCAGCATCAAAGTCTCTGTTGCCAACTGCCCTGCTACGCGGGCAAAAATGGGCATCCGGTGCTGCTGCCTGCCGGAATGGCGGCGCAAATAATCGCAGCGCCTGAGCAAAGTACGCTGCGCAAGCTGATTCAGGAATATGGCTGCATCAGCGTGCCGGTCGACAGCCCAACCATTCACTGGGATTTAGACAGGCCCGCACAGTATCAGCAACGCCTTGGCAACGCCCGCTGAAGCTCAGGAATGCAGGCCATATTTTTTTATTTTCCGATAAAGCGTCGCTACGCCAATGCCCAGCTCTTCCGCTATCTGCTTCTTATTGCGGGTGCGCTGCAGCGCTTCTTCTATCAGACTTTTTTCTACGGATTTCAGCTTTATCCCTTCCTCTTCCTCTTTTTCGATCGGGTCGCAAACCGTTTTCGGCGGGTACGCCATCAACGGCACAGAACGGATCGCGGTATGGAACAGCGGCGGCAGTAAGGCATCGTCTATTATCTCCCCTTCAGGAACAATATTGACCAGATATTCCACCAGGTTGCTTAACTCGCGCACGTTGCCTGGCCACAGGTAGCGTTGTAACAGCTCTATCGCTTCCCGGCTGATACCCGGATAGGCGCAGCCGATGCGCTGCGAGTGATGATTAAGAAAATAGTGCATCAAAAGTTCGATATCCCCTTCGCGATCGCGCAGTGGCGGTACCTCCAGCGGGATCACGTTCAGGCGATAGTAGAGATCCTCCCGGAACTTTCCATCCTCAATAAATTGCCGCAGGTTTTGATGCGTAGCGGAAATAATTCGAATATCGACAGACACAGGGCGACTTGCGCCAACGGGCAGCACCTCGCGATTTTCTATCGCCCGCAGTAAACGAGCCTGCAGGCTCAGCGGCATATCGCCGATTTCATCCAGAAACAGCGTGCCGCCGTTGGCTGACTGGATCAGCCCCGACCGTCCGCCGGGAGCCGCGCCGGTAAAAGCGCCTTTTACATAGCCGAACAGCTCGCTTTCCAGCAGGTTTTCAGGAATAGCCGCACAGTTTATCGCCACAAACGGCCTGTCGTGCCTTTTGCTCAGCCTGTGGATGGCCCGCGCCACGACCTCTTTTCCGGTGCCGCTTTCTCCCAGTATCATCACGCTGGAAGGGCTGGAAGCAATACGCATAATCAGCCGTTTCAGTTTGTGGATTGCTTTGGATTTTCCTACCAGCCGTTCAATGCCAGGCGGCTCGTTTTCAGTCAGCAAAGAAGCGGTAAGCGCGTCCTGATGAAAAGCCATTAAAAAGAGTTTTTGCTGACCGATATGATGTAGCTGCCCCGTCAACAGCATCTGTTGCTCGCCCATAATCACGCGGTGCTGGGCATGGCCGTCAGCCGCTTTCCGCTGACGGCTAAGCGGCTCAATAGCCAGGGATCTTCCCGTTAAACTTTCCTGAGTGGCAGCCAGTTGGCTGAGCGCACGATCGTTAACGGCTTTCACTTTACCGTCCCGATCCAGCAGGATCACCCCTTGATCCATACTGCCTAATAGCGTGTGCCAGACGGCATCGCTTTGCGGTTGCCGCGGCTGAGCGCTGGCGAGATTAGCCACCAGCAGTCGGGAAACGTGTCGCATATACTGCACAAACATATCCGCGTTATCGCTGAGTTTTCGGTGCTGCTCATTATTGACGGCAATAAGGCTGATGACGCCCAGACAACGGTGAGGGGCCAGGATAGGTACGCCGATAAAAGCCCGCTCTTTGCAAAACTGTCGTTGCTGACAGGCTTTGCAAAGGGGGTTGTAACGTGAATCGACGACAACCATTTCCTTTTGCGTTTCGATCACGTTCCTGAGCAGATGGTTATTGCTTTCCGGGCTATGTCCGAAGCGATAGCTGTAAGGGCCGGTGCCGGCAATGCGAATGAGGTGGCGATCGACAACTTCCACTTCCATTTCCAACACGTTAGCCAGCAGGCTGCTGAAATTCAGAATGGTCGGCTGTATGGCCATCAGGCCAGAGGGTAACGATGGTGCTTCATCCATGACGTGCGTCCTTGTGTTCACAATCCCTTCTCTCATCCTGGAGAGCCCTGTGCTGAATCTCATTTTGAGAGAAACAGCAGGCTTTATCATTTTGAGCGCTGAGAATCCAACGATCGCGTAACACCATACTCCGTCATGCCCTTGGCTGTCATGCCCATTACCCTGCTCAGGCTCTCTTCACTAACCACATCGTTTTAAAATTGCTACATATCTCGCAAATTCGGCGATAGATCACGTTTTTCCGCCGCCAATAGCCGTGCCTCCCACTCCTGGCATAGAAGTTGATTACAGCGGTCAGGCTTTCTGCCGTGCCGTTAGCGGCAGAGATAATGTATCGCTATGAGGAACCGTTTAAATGGAAGAGACAGGCGCACTGCTACGGGCCATTGGCCAGAGAAAAACTGGCCTGGCCAGTAAAGATTTTTTACTTACCTGGGAGCAAACCCGCGAAGAACTTGAGCAAGTGCTGGACATCGCTCAGCTAATGAAAATCATGCGTGAGAAAAACATCGATACCCGGATTTTTAATAGTGGGCTCGGCATTTCGGTTTTCCGCGACAACTCCACCCGTACGCGTTTTTCCTACGCCTCGGCGCTGAATCTGCTGGGGCTGACGCAACAGGATTTGGACGAGGGCAAATCGCAGATCGCGCATGGCGAAACGGTACGTGAAACCGCCAATATGATCTCCTTTTGCGCGGATGCAATCGGCATCCGCGATGACATGTATCTGGGCGCGGGTAACGCCTATATGCGGGAAGTCGGTGCAGCGCTGGATGAGGGCTTTAGCCAGGGCGTTCTGCCCCAGCGGCCTGCCCTGGTCAATCTGCAATGCGATATCGATCACCCTACGCAGTCAATGGCGGATTTGGCCTGGCTTAAAGAACATTTCGGCGGGCTGAACCAGCTGAAAGGCAAAAAAATCGCCATGACCTGGGCCTATTCGCCCAGCTACGGCAAACCGCTTTCGGTACCTCAGGGCATTATTGGATTGATGAGCCGCTTTGGTATGGAAGTCACGCTGGCGCATCCTGAGGGCTACGATCTTATTCCCGACGTGCTGGAAGTGACCCGGCGCAACGCCGAAGCGTCCGGCGGCAGCTTCCGTCAGGTCAGCACAATGGAAGAAGCGTTCCGCGACGCCGATATCGTCTATCCAAAATCCTGGGCGCCCTGGCAGGTGATGCAGCAAAGAACCACGCTGCTGCGCAATCAGGATACCGCCGGACTAAAAGCCCTTGAGCAGCATTGCCTGCAACAAAATGCGCGTCATCAACAATGGCACTGTACGGAAGAGATGATGAGGCTGACCCGCGACGGCAGCGCGCTCTATATGCACTGTCTGCCCGCCGACATCACCGGCGTTTCCTGCGAGGCGGGCGAAGTCGCCGCCGGCGTTTTTGAGCGCTATCGCATTGCCACCTACAAAGAGGCCAGCTGGAAACCGTGGATCATCGCCAGCATGATCCTGGCCCGAAAATTTGCCGATCCCGCTGCCGTGTTGACCCGCTGCCTCCAGGAAGCGCAGCCAAGGATCAAATGCTGAGAAAACCTCGGTTCCCGATTACTTTTTGAGGAAAGGTCAGCTATGTCCAGCTTCGAGTTAAAAATGTTTATTGAGGACAACGCGGCTTATGCGCCCGCACAGTCCGATCTGTTCAACCGCCATACCGCCAGGGCCGCACGGGTTTTCCACAGCAAGCTGCCGGGCTATCGTCCGACTCCGCTGCTCTCTTTGCCCGCTCTGGCCAAAGCGCTCGGTGTTGAACAAATCCTGGTTAAGGATGAGTCGCAACGCTTTGGCCTGAACGCTTTCAAAATGCTTGGCGGCGCATGGGCTATTGCCCGCCTGCTCTGCAAAGAAACCGGCAGCGAGATTAACGAATTTTCCTTTGCCGCCTTTCGTCAGCAGCAGCGCGCACCCATGACGTTTGCGACCACCACAGATGGCAATCACGGGCGCGGCGTTGCCTGGGCGGCGCGCCAGCTGGGACAACATGCCGTTATCTATATGCCTAAAGGCTCCTCGCCCGCCCGCGTCAAGCATATTACCGACCTGGGCGCAGAGTGCATCGTTACCCAAATGAACTACGACGATACGGTACGTCTGACCATGCGCAATGCCGAAAGGCAGGGCTGGAAAGTCGTGCAGGATACCGCCTGGGAAGGCTATAGCGAGGTGCCCACCTGGATTATGCAGGGCTACGCCACGCTGGCGGATGAAGCCGTAGAACAGATGCAGGCGCTGGGCACTTCGCCAACCCACGTTTTTTTGCAGGCGGGCGTAGGGGCAATGGCCGCTGGCGTGCTCGGCTATTTGTGCGACGTATATGAGGCCGCCAGCCTGCATGCCGTGGTCGTAGAGCCGGACAAAGCCGACTGTCTTTTTCGTTCAGCCCAACGCGGGGAAATGGTCAACGTGGGCGGCGAGATGAATACCATTATGGCCGGGCTGGCCTGCGGTGAGCCAAATCCGCTTGGCTGGCCGCTATTGCGCGGCTGCGTCCGGCAGTTTATCTCCTGCGAAGATCGCGTCGCCGCTTTGGGAATGCGCGTGCTGGGTAATCCCCTGGGCGGCGATCCACGCATTATATCCGGCGAATCAGGGGCGGTCAGCGCTGGCGTGCTGGCTGCCGTTCTGCATCATCCTCAGTCGCAGGCATTAAAAGAAAAACTCAGGCTTACCCCGGCTTCGCGCGTACTGCTGCTCAGTACCGAAGGCGACACCGATCCTCAGCATTACCGAGAAGTGGTGTGGGAAGGAAAAGACGGCATTACCGCTTAATTAACAGGAGTTAATCATGAAATCCGTTCCGTTCGACGACATTCTTGCCCTGGCAAATAAATACCAACCGGAAATGACGCGCTTCCTGCGCGATATGATCGCCATTCCCAGCGAAAGCTGCGATGAAAAGCGTGTGGTCGCGCGCATACGTCAGGAGATGGAAAAAGTAGGGTTCGATAAAATCGAGATCGATCCCATGGGAAATATTTTGGGTTATATCGGTCACGGCCCACGCCTGCTGGCGATGGACGCCCATATCGATACGGTGGGCATCGGCAATCGCAAAAACTGGCGTTTCGATCCTTACGAAGGCATGGAGGATAACGAGCTGATCGGCGGGCGAGGATCCTCGGATCAGGAAGGCGGCATGGCGGCAATGGTTTACGCGGCAAAGATCATCAAGGATCTCCGGCTGGAAGACGACTACACGCTGCTGATTACCGGAACGGTTCAGGAAGAGGACTGTGACGGCCTGTGTTGGCAATATCTTATTGAGCAGATGAATATTCGGCCTGAATTTGTCATCAGTACGGAGCCTACCGACTGTCAAATCTACCGCGGCCACCGTGGCCGCATGGAAATACGGGTAGAGGTTCAGGGCGTCAGCTGCCACGGCTCTGCGCCGGAACGCGGCGATAACGCTATTTTCAAAATGGCACCAGTCCTGACCGAGCTGCAGGCGCTGTCCGGCAAACTGGGCAATGACGAATTCCTGGGTAAAGGCACGTTGACCGTTTCGGAAATCTTTTTCACCTCGCCCAGCCGCTGCGCCGTCGCAGACAGCTGCGCCATTTCCATCGATCGTCGCCTCACCTGGGGCGAAACCTGGGAAAACGCGCTGGAGGAGATCCGCGCTTTGCCTGCCGTAAAGGCGGCTAAGGCAGAAGTCTCGCTTTATACCTACGAGCGCCCTTCCTGGACGGGGCTGGTCTACCCAACCGACTGCTATTTTCCTACCTGGAAAGTGGAGCCTGACCACATCACCGTCAAAACGCTTAGCGCGGCCTATCAAGGCCTGTTTAAACGCGAGCCGGTAGTGGATAAGTGGACTTTCTCCACCAATGGCGTTTCCATTATGGGCCGTCATGGCATTCCCGTTATCGGCTTTGGGCCAGGTAAAGAGCCAGAAGCTCACGCGCCGAATGAAAAAACCTGGAAAGCGCATCTGGTCACCTGCGCCGCACTCTATGCCGCGACGCCTTTGACCTGGCTACAACAGCAAGCCTGACAGCACGGAAACCGGCGTCGACAGGAGGACGGGAATGAAAACGTTACTGAAGGGAGGCACCCTGGTGGATGATGCCGGGGAATACCGCCAGGATCTGCTGATCATGCAGGGGAAAATCGTTCGTCGCGCGCCGCAAATCGAGGCGGACGAAACCATGAGCATTATCGACGCTCGCGAGCTGCTGGTAATGCCGGGCGGCGTGGATGTGCATACCCATTTTAATATCGACGTCGGCATTGCACAGAGCTGCGACGACTTTTTTGCCGGGACGCGCGCCGCTGCCTGCGGCGGCACCACCACTATTGTCGATCATATGGGCTTTGGCCCGCCAGGCTGCACGCTGCATCACCAGCTGGAGAAGTATCATCGCGACGCGGTCGATGCGGTTATTGATTACAGTTTTCACGGCGTGATCCAGCATGTGACGCCTCAAATTTTGGAGGAGATCGCGCCGATGGTGCAGCATGAGGGGATCAGCAGCTTCAAATTTTATCTGACCTACGACTATATGCTGCACGATGAAGATATTCTGAACGTTCTGCAGAGCCTTAACGAAGCGGGTGCGCTGGCCACGGTGCACCCGGAGAACGATGCGGCCATACGCTGGCGACGACAGCAGTTTAAGCAGCAGGGGAAAACGGCGCCCGTCTGGCACGCTCACAGCCGTCCGCTGGCCTGCGAAGCGGAGGCGATCGCGCGCGCGATCAATCTGGCCAGGCTGGCGGACAATGCGCCTTTATATATCGTTCATCTCTCAAACGGCCTCGGGCTGGATTATGTTCGTATGGCGCAGGCAAGCGGCCAGCCGGTGTGGGCAGAAACCTGCCCCCAGTATCTGTTGCTGGATATCAACCGCTACCTGCGGCCTGACGGGCTGAAATACATCCTCAGCCCGCCGCTGCGGCCATGCAGCGAGCGGGATAAATTATGGGTTGGCATCGCCGAAGGCGCGATTGATACCCTGGCTACCGATCACTGCAATTTTCCTTACCGGCAACGCCAACAGATGGCGGCCAGCGATTTTACCCGCTGCCCCAACGGCCTGCCGGGCGTAGAAAATCGTCTGGCCCTGCTTTTTTCCGCAGGCGTAATGAAAGGACGTATCAGCCGTTCACGCTTTGTTTCGCTAACCAGCACGATGCCTGCAAAACTGTTTGGTCTGTGGCCGGAAAAAGGCAGCCTACAGCCCGGCGCGGATGCCGATCTGGTGCTTTTCGATCCCCGACGTCAGCAGATTATCCATCATGCCGATCTGCATGATAACGGCGACTATACGCCCTATGAGGGCTTCTGCTGCCAGGGCTGGCCCGTTATGACCCTTTCACGCGGCACGGTGGTCTGTCGGGAAGGTCGCTTTACCGGCCAGGCAGGACACGGCCGCTTTGTTTCCCGCAAGCCATTTGTAACAGGGAGTCACCTATGAAAAAGAGGATAGTACTGGCGCTGGGCGGCAACGCGCTTGGCGCGGGGCTGATGGAGCAGATGCAGGCCGTGCAGAATACGGCGGAAACCATTGCGGCGCTGATTGGCGAAGGCCACGAGCTGGTGATCACGCACGGCAACGGCCCGCAGGTGGGAATGATCCATCAGGCCTTTGAAGCGGCAGCCCATACGGCGGCGCATTCTCCGGTGCTGCCGATGTCGGTATGTGTGGCGCTCAGTCAGGGATATATCGGCTACGACCTGCAAAACGCGCTGCGGGAAGCGTTGCTTAATCAGGGCATGGATAAAAATGTGGTATCGCTGATCACGCAGGTGCGCGTGGACGCGCGCGATCCCGCCTTTACTCACCCCGACAAACCGATTGGCTCTTTTCTGTCAGAAGAGGAGGCGCGCAAGCTGAAATCAATAGGGATCCTGCTGATGGAGGATGCCGGGCGCGGCTGGCGGCGAGTGGTTGCCTCACCCAAACCGTTGGAGATCATCGAAGCGCGCGCGGTAAAAACCCTGCTGGAAGCCGGTCAGATTGTGATTACCGCTGGCGGCGGCGGCATCCCGGTCGTCGCCCAGGGGGATCATCTACAGGGTGCGAATGCCGTTGTTGATAAGGATCTTGCCAGCGCGGTGCTGGCTCAGGATATTGATGCGGATATGCTGGTTATTCTGACCGCGGTCGAAAAAGTTGCTCTCGATTTCCGTAAGCCGACGGAGCGCTGGCTGGACACGCTGACGCCGCAGGAAGCTTTGCACCATATTGCTGATAATCAGTTCGCTCCAGGCTCGATGTTACCGAAAGTCGAAGCGGCCGTCGCGTTTGCCGAATCAAAGCCTGGTCGTCAGACCCTGATTACGATGCTTTCTAAGGCCAGAGAAGGGATTGTCGGCCAGACCGGCACCCTTGTTCAACAATAGCGGCAGAGGGCGCATCGGCGGCTGTTTCAGGCTTGTCCTGTCGCCGATGCGCCGGAGCTGCGCGGCCACCATGCTTGCCGCTGTCTCTTCCGGCGCCAGACGTTCAATCATTCCACACCCGATCGTCCCGTCCGTTTTGCCCTCTTCCCGCACCAGCATGACGCGGTGCAGAGCCGTGACATTAGACGACATGTAATAGCGCAAAAACGTGATTTTCTTTCTCCAGAACGCTGGCCATGGCAAACAGGCTCACTTCCTTCTGCTGAGTGTGGATCCTCCTGGTTTGCTACAACCTCTGTGCCGCTTTTTTCAACGCGATGAGCAACCGGCTGAGGCAGGCCTTCTCATAATGAGATCTTACGTTCTTATATTGCGAACATTTTCCCACGCCGCGCCAGTGCTGTCTTTTCTGAATGCTACTTATTCTCATCACCCGCTTTTCTGTGGTCAGCCAGACCACAATTTTGCGAATACTGTCACGAAACCTGCATGAAAAAATATCCTTAAACGACCCTGGCTCAGTTGTTGCTAAGCGTTGACAAAACCGCATTCGTTTACACAAGCGGCATTACTCAGCAGCATTAAGGAGCTACTTATGGGTGACATCATGCGTCCCATTCCTTTCGATGAACTTCTGGTGCGAACCTGCGCGGAGTACCAGGAGAGTCGTTCGATTTTCGGCATCCCGGAAACGGAATTTTACCAACGGGATCCGCGTCGCCAAATCACCTTGTTTGGCGAAAGCTGCGACACGCCTGTCGGGCCAGCCGCCGGGCCGCATACGCAGCTGGCGCAAAACATCATTGTGTCCTGGCTGACCGGCGGCAGCTTTATCGAGCTGAAAACCGTGCAGATACTGGACAGGCTGGAGCTTGAAAAGCCCTGTATTGATGCCAGCGACGAAGCGTTTAACACCGAGTGGTCCACCGAATTTACGCTGAAGAAAGCCTGGGATGAGTACCTGAAGGCCTGGTTTGTTCTACATCTGCTGGAAACGGTTTATACGCCGCGACGCGACGGCGCAAAACGCTCTTTTATTTTTAATATGAGCGTTGGCTACGATCTACAGGGCATAAAGCAGCCCGCGATGCAGACCTTTATCAATGAGATGCTGAATGCCGCTCAGAATGAGAAATTCGCGCTTTATCAACAAAAGCTACAGCACTTTATTATGCAGGGCGAGTGGCTGCTGCTGCAAAAAGCGCAGCTCGTTGATTTACAGGCGCTGCCAGCACGCATTTCCGGCCGCATGGTCAATAGCGTCACGCTCTCCACCATGCATGGCTGCCCGCCTGACGAAATCGAGTCAATTTGTCGCTATATGCTCACGGAGAAACACCTACACACCTTTGTTAAACTGAATCCCACACTGCTGGGATATCAGCGCGTGCGGCAAATCCTCGATAACAATGGTTTTGACTATGTCGGGTTGGACGAAGCATCTTTCAGCCACGATCTGCCGCTTGGGCAAGCATTAGGGATGCTTGAAAGATTAATGGCGCTGGGGCGGGAAAAACAGCGGACTTTCGGTGTAAAACTGACCAATACGTTGGGCACCCGTAATCATAAGCATCGCCTGCCGGGCGAAGAGATGTACATGTCGGGGCGTGCCCTCTATCCGTTGGCGATTAACGTTGCGGCGCTGCTTTCCACCCATTTCGCCGGCAGGTTACCCATCTCCTATTCCGGCGGTGCCAGCCAGTACAATATCGCCGATATTTTCGCGACCGGCATCCAACCGATTACCCTGGCTACCGACCTGCTCAAGCCCGGCGGCTATCTGCGGTTGAAGGCCTGCGCGCAAATCCTGGAAAACAGTCAGGGCTGGGAACGCCAGTGCATTGATGTTGCCGGACTGCAAAAACTGGCTGACAACGCCCTTTCCGCCCAGTGGGCGCAAAAGTCCTGGAAGTCTCGCGAGCAGATAGACGCGGGCGGCCCGCTGCCGCTGACGGACTGCTATGTCGCGCCCTGCGTCACCGCCTGTGCCATTCATCAGGATATTCCGGAATACCTGCGGCTGGCGGGAGAAGGCCGTTATGTCGAGGCACTGGATCTTATCTATCAACGCAACGCGCTACCGGCCATTACGGGCCATATTTGCGACCACCAGTGCCAGAACAACTGCACCCGACTGGATTACGACAATGCGCTTAATATCCGTCGTATCAAAAAAATTGTGCTGGAAAAAGGCTGGGAGACGTACCGTCAACGCTGGCATAAACCGGCTGGCTCGGGCGATAAACATCCGGCTGCGATCCTGGGCGCTGGCCCGGCAGGCCTTGCCGCCGCCTTTTTTCTGGCGCGGGCGGGCCATCCGGTCACGCTGTTTGAGCGGGAAGCCACGCCAGGCGGTATCGTGCAGCATATCGTGCCGCGTTTTCGCATTCCGGCGCAGCTGATTGAGCAGGACATTCAGTTTATCGCCGACCATGGGGTGAAGTTTGTTTTCAACTGTGACCCTCATCTGACGCTTGAGCAGCTTCGTCAGCAGGGCTTCCGCTGGATCTGCATAGGCATTGGCGCGAGAAAAAGCAATGCGCTGTCGCTGGCGGGCGGCAATCCGCACGTGTTCGACGCCTTTGGGTTTTTGCAGCGGTTTAACCAACAGCGTGTTGACCCGGCTATTCAGGGCAATGTGGCGGTAGTCGGCGCGGGCAATACGGCAATGGACTGCGCCCGATCCGCGCTGAAGGTGCCAGCCGTGCGATCGGTAACGCTGCTTTATCGTCGGGAAGAGCGGGATATGCCCGCCTGGCCGGAAGAGATAGCGGAAGCCCGGCAGGATGGCGTGCAGTTTATGACGCTGGTAAATCCGGAAACCTTTACGCCTGACGGAGACCTGACGCTACGGGTGATGCAGCCCGGCGAGCCTGACGCACAGGGACGCCGTCGACCGGTAGCTACGTCACAAACGCTGAATCAACGCTTTGATGCCCTGATAGCCGCTACCGGAGAAAAACCGGACGGAGAAATTCTCAGGCAAATCGGCCTACCGCTTTCCGCTTCCGGCCGGGTTGACGTTGACCCGCATACGCTGGAAACCAGCCTGCCAGACGTTTTCTTAATCGGCGACGTACAGAGCGGCCCCGCTTCGGTCGTGGCCGCAATTGGCGACGCGCGTAAGGCGACCCGCACCATCCTCCAACGAGAAAATATCCACTGCGACGACGAGCACAAGCGCTGGCTGAACAGCGATCCCCTTGCCATTTATCAGCGGCACGGCGTTGTTGCCGTGCGGCAGATTGATGCAGACGACCAGGAGGCATTTGCCCGGCAGGAAGCGGCCCGCTGCCTGGAGTGCAACTACGTCTGCGCACGCTGCGTGGATGTCTGCCCAAACCGTGCCAACGTCGCGCTTGCCGTGCCGGGTTTCAGCAGTCGTCAGCAGATCCTGCATCTGGATGCGCTTTGCAACGAATGCGGCAACTGCGCGCAGTTCTGTCCGTGGCAGGGCAAACCCTATCAGGACAAGATTACCCTGTTCAGTCGTCGGGATGATTTTGACAACAGCGCCAACCCCGGGTTTCTGTTGGATAAGCAGAGCGTGCGGCTACGGCTGAACAATCGCGTCTGGCAGCTCAACGTTGATGACCGGGGCGAAATCACGGAAGCACTGCCTGACGACTTAAAGACAATGGCCCGTATCATCAGCTATACGCGTCAGCAGCATTCTTATCTGCTGAGCAGAGTGGAGGAATAACCATGCTGCTGCTAAAAAACTGCACTCTCATCGACTTCAATCCCGCCCGGGTTGTCGACAACGGTGACATCGCCATCGATGGCGAAAAAATTATTGCCGTCGGCGGCGATTTGTCAGCGGATTACCCCCATGCGCAATGTAAATCTCTGCACGGAAAACTGGTTATGCCGGGACTGGTCTGTGCGCATAATCATTTTTACTCCGGCCTTTCACGAGGGATCCTGGCGCCGATAGCGCCCTGCCCGGACTTTATCTCTACGTTAAAAAATCTTTGGTGGCGGCTGGATCGCGCGCTGGATGAAGAGTCGCTTTATTACAGCGGCCTGATCTGCTCGCTGGAAGCCATCCGCCATGGCTGCACTGCGGTTATCGATCATCATGCCTCGCCAAACCTTATTAAAGGATCGCTGGCGATCCTGCGGCGCGGCTTTATCGAAGCCGGACTGCGCGGTATGACCTGTTTTGAAACCACGGATCGCAACGGCGGCCTGAAGGAGCTGGAAGCAGGTGTCGCGGAGAATATCGATTTTGCCCGGCTGATTGATACCCGGCGAAGCGCAGGTCTGGAAGAGCGCCTGGTGGAATGCCATCTTGGCGCGCATGCTCCTTTCACCGTGCCGGACAGCGGCCTGGCGATGCTGGCCGAAGCGAAGCAGGAAACGGGGCGTGGTCTGCATATTCACGTAGCGGAAGATCGTTACGACGTTTCACACAGTCATGACAGATACAGCATGGATCCCATTGCCCGCCTTGATCAATTCGGCCTGCTGGATGAGAAAACGCTTATCGCCCACGCGCTATGGCTCTCGGCCGATGAGATTGCGTTACTGAACCAGCGTCGCGCCTGTCTGGCGCACAATGCTCGCTCCAATATGAATAATCACGTCGGCTACAACCATCGCCTGGCTGATTATCAACTGGCGGCGCTTGGCACTGACGGCATCGGCGTTGACATGTTTGAGGAGCTGAAATTCGCTTATTTCAAACATCGGGACGCGGGCGGCCCGCTCTGGCCTGACGGCTTTTTGCGCATGTTGCATAACGGCAATATTTTGCTGGAACGTAACTTTGCCCAGCCTTTTGGTCAGCTGGCGGCTGGCTATACCGCTGACCTGACCATCTGCGACTACGTTTCGCCGACGCCGCTGCAGGCGGAAAATCTCGCCGGGCATCTGGCTTTTGGACTTAACAGCGCGGCAGTGCACAGCGTCATGATCGCCGGCAGGCTGGTCTATGAAGATCGTCAGTTCCCCTTCGACATTGAACCGCTCTACGCGCGCGCGCAAAAAGCCGCGGCCAGGCTGTGGCAAAACATGGCAAAGCTATAGGTCTGTACGCCTTCGAATCGTAGCCGGGCGCATTCCCGGCCGTAAGGGAGATACATTAATGAACGCCTCTGTAACCCATTCTGAACCGCTTGCGGTTTCTGTACCGCCTGCCGATCGGTTATTACCCGCCGGCCAGATGATCCTTTATGGTCTACAGCACGTGCTGGTGATGTATGCCGGAGCCGTTGCGGTGCCGCTGGTTGTTGGCGCAGCGCTGGGCATGAAAGATGCCGATATTATTATTCTTATCAGCTGCGATCTGGTGGTTTGCGGTTTGGCTACGCTGTTGCAAACGCTGGGCATCGGACGCTGGCTGGGTTGTCGCCTGCCGGTGGTACAGGGCTGCACCTTTGCCGCACTGATCCCGCTGGTATTAATCGGCAAAGAGTACGGCATGGGCGGCATCTCAGGCGCGGTCATGGTTGCCGGGGCCTTCACGCTAATCAGCGCGCTCTGGATTTGCCGGCTGGTACGTTTTTTCCCGAAAGTGGTAATGGGGTCCATCGTTACGCTGATAGGCCTGTCAATTATGCCTGTGGCGGGCGGCTGGATAGGCGGAGGGAGCAGCGACATGACCAATTTCGGCAGCGCGACCGCACTGGCGATGGCCGCCGTGACGCTGGTTATCATTCTGAATATTTATACCTTTGGCTCAGGTCTGGTTAAAAATATTGCCGTGCTGATTGGTCTGGTGGCGGGTACGACGTTATGGTATTTCGTCGATAGCCTGGACTTCAGCCGTGTGGTTTCCAGTCCGTGGTTAAATCTGCCTGTGCCGCTACGGTTTGCCATACCTGAATTTCATCTGGTGCCGATCCTGCTGCTGTCGATGGTGATGGTGGTGGTAATGGTCGAAACCATGTCGTCCATGCTGGCTACAGGCGAAATCGTAGGACGTAAAGCAGACCAGGAAACGCTGAAAAAGGGGTTATTGGCCTGCGGATTAGCCACTTTTTGCGGCAGCTTGTTTAATTTGTTTCCCTATGCGGCCTTTGCGCAAAACGTAGGGCTGATTAGCCTGACCGGGATAAAAAGTCGCTTTGTCGTGGCGGTTTCCGGCTGCATTCTGATCCTGATGGGGCTATTTGCCAAAATGGCTGCGCTGGTGGTGATTGTGCCGAAACCGGTGCTGGGCGGCGCTGGCGTGGTGATGTTCGGCATGGTGGCAGTATCCGGTATTCGGACGCTCGGCGAGGTCAACTACCGCAATAACAATAACGGCATGGTGGTGGCGTTGACGCTGGGGCTGGGGCTGATGCCGGTACTGGTACCGTCGCTGTTCGCACAGCTGCCGGAAATGACAAAAATGTTTTTGCACAGCGGTATCACGATCGGCACCTGTGTAGCGATCGTAGCGAATCTGATCCTGAATGGTAAAGGTACACACAGCCGCGTTGAATGCGCGCCCGAAGAAACCGTTCAGTCTACGGCCGCGCGCAGCGTAGCGGTCAGAACGGTAAGAATGTGGCTGCTGCTGCGGCGGGCCAGGGAGCAGAAAGCCAAAGAGATCGATTAAGGGATGACGATCGCATAATTTCGGGCATCATCAAGCAGGCCCGGAACAGGGTAAAGCAGGTCTGGACATTATTAAATGTGCCGGGCATACGATGAAATAAGGCGGAGCATCATCAAATATACCTGAAATATAATGAAGTACGCCGGAATATCATCAAATCCCGAAATACGCTGGAACAGGACGAAATATCATCAAATAAATAAGCCCGGAACAAATCCGGGCTTATAACCAATGACAAACTGTCGCTTATCGCCTGAGGGCCATCCGCTAGTCCGGTTTGCGCGGGTAATCTTCGCTGTTTACCCAGGCATGATCTTTTTCCCAGCTGAACTTCCACAGACGAACCGGCCCGGCCATCACGTTCAGGTAATAATTGTCGTAACCGGCGATAGTCGCCACCGGATGGTAGCCTCGCGGCACTGTTACCACGTCGTGGTTATAGGCCGCCATGCACTCATCCAGCGAGCGGTCGTCGGTATAGACTCGCTGCATTGCAAAACCCTGCTCCGGATTAAAACGGTGGTAATAGGTTTCCTCCAGATAGGTTTCGGTTTCTGAATCCTCCCTGTCGTGCTTATGGCTGGGATAAGAACTGGTATCGCCCTCGTCGGTATATACCTCGACCACCAGCAGGCTGTCAGCGGGCCGATCATCCGGCAGAATATTATGCACCAGCCGTTTATTGCGCCCTTTGCCGCGCCTCTCAACGCCCACGTCGCCGGGCGCAATCAGGCGTGCCGGCAGGTTACCGTTGCCAGGCGCGCGACACACCGCCAGTTCCAGATCGGAATCAGCCCGAACCTCTACCCGATCGTTATGCGGCACGTAAACGGAGTAAGGCGGCGTGCGTTCAAAAGGCGACATGCGTCTGCCGATATCCGGAAACTCTGCGTCGCGGGTCTTTACCGATGCCAGCCCGGCCACCAGCACCAGGCACAGCTCCTGACTGCCGCTTTCCAGCTGCAGGGTCTGGCCCTTTTTCAGCTGCCAGGCCTCGAAGCCGACATAGCGCCAGTTTGCGCTTTCCGGTGTAATCTGCTGGATACGTCCCTGCGCATCCGGACGTTGTGCTTTGGACAGCAATGACATGGTGCTCCTCCTTACGCGTTAGCCCAGCGTTGGCATACTGAATTCAGAAACGGTTTTCTGTCCGCTCGGCCAGCGAACGGTGGCGGTTTTCATTCGGGTATAAAAACGCACGCCGTCCGGCCCATGAACGTTCAGCGCGCCAAACACGGAACGCTTCCAGCCGCCGAAGCTGTGGAATGCCATCGGTACAGGAACCGGTACGTTAACCCCTACCATGCCCGCCTGCACTTCGCGTACAAAGTCGCGACCGGTATGACCGTTACTGGTAAAGATCGCGCTGCCGTTGCCGAACTCATGACTGTTAACCAGTTTTAGCGCCGTCTCGTAATCCGGCGAGCGCATGATGCTCAGCACCGGGCCAAAAATCTCTTCGCGCCAGATAACCATATCGGAAGTGACGTTATCAAAGAGCGTCCCGCCCACGTAGTAACCTTCCGCATAGCCCGGCACCTGGAAATTACGTCCATCGACAACCAGCTTCGCGCCTTCCTCTACCCCTTTATCGATATAACCCAGCACTTTTTTCTGATGTGCGGCGGAAACCACCGGCCCCATTTCGTTTTCTTCACTGCCTTGCTGCATGCCGGGACCGACGCGCAGAGCCTTGACCAGCGGCGTCAGCGCGGCAATCAGCTTATCGGCCGTATCATCGCCTACCGCGACCACTACCGGCAGCGCCATGCAGCGTTCGCCCGCAGAACCAAAGGCACCACCCATAATGGCATTGACCGTGGCGTCTAAATCCGCATCCGGCATGACAATCGCATGGTTTTTGGCCGCGCCGAAGGCCTGCACGCGCTTGCCATGTGCGCTTGCGGTTTTATAAATATGTTCCGCCACGCCGGAAGAGCCAACAAAGCTGACGGCCTGAACGCGCGGATCGGTATAAAGCTGTTCAGCATCTTCATTGGAACAGTGAATAACGTTAAAGACGCCATCCGGCAGTCCGGCTTCCGTGAGTAGTTCAGCCATGCGCACGGAGGCGGAGGGATCCAGCGCCGGCGGCTTAAGCACAAAGGTGTTGCCGCAGGCCAGCGCGATAGGGAACATCCACAGCGGCACCATCGCCGGGAAGTTGAAAGGCGTAATGCCGGCGACGACGCCCAGCGGCTGCATCAGCGAATAGCTGTCCACGCCTGTCGCGACGTCCGCCGAATTTTCGCCTTTGATCAAATGAGGAATACCGCAGGCAAATTCCACAACTTCCATACCACGCGTCAGTTCTCCCAGCGCGTCTGACCAGACTTTACCGTGCTCGCTAACGATTAGCGCAGCGAGCTCGTCGCGATGCTGCTCCATCAGAGCCTTGAAATTAAACAGGACGCGGGCGCGGCGCAGCGGCGACGTGCGAGACCAGCCTTCAAAGGCGTTATGCGCGACTTCAATGGCGTGAGCGACCTCTTGTGTCGTACTTTGCGTCACTTCACGCACCGGTTTGCCGGTCGCCGGATCGTAAACCGGAATTGTTTCGTTACTGGCGCTCAAAGACGTTTTTCCGCCGATAAAGTTTCCTGTAATAGTCATGTTCTGGCCTCTTAAATGGTGGTATTCCCCGTGGGCGCAGCCTTTTAGCGGACGGCCCAACCAGGCAACTCCCGAATGCATGCAAAGACACTATTATATTGGAATGAATTTTTCAAATATTCCACTTTAGAAAATCTGTTTTTAGCGGCCTGGATCGCATTTTCCTTTTCGCACTGCCCGCTGGTTTTATGCTGCGCCAGCACAGAGCGTTAAAATTAAGAATCCAGCGGTGACAGGGATCGTGAGCCTTAACGGAGGTTTTTCTTCTTGCACATGCAGGTGTTTTCCCTTACTCAGGACGGCGCGGAATTTTATCTATAAAGCCGACTCAAAACGAAATTTTGCGAGGAAGATCTAAAAATTTAAGTTTCATAATTCCCTTATAATGAAATAAATGTTTTCCTGCGGCGTAAGGTTTGCCAGTCTGTGATACAGGCTGAAAGTTCAGGTTAACGGTGCTGGTCTGATTACTGATGGTGCAGGCCAGTCAAAGTTCTTGCCAACAGCCTCGATATTTATCTCTTTTACATTGCAGGAGCAGCAAGATGGCGATTGATCCAACCCGTATCTGTATTAACCGTAAAATTGCTCCCGGTCTTGGCATTGAGCAATTTTTCCAACTGGTTCACGGGCTCGGTCTGAATAAGGTTGAGCTGCGCAACGATATGTCCAGCGGCAAGGTGACGGACAATCTGAGCCACGAAGAGGTACGCGAGCTGGCGCAGCGATACGGACTGGAAATCGTTACCATCAACGCGGTCTATCCTTTCAACCAGGCGGATGAAGCCCTGCTGGCAAAAACGGAAGCGCTGCTGAAAGACGCCAGAGGCGTGGGCGCAAAAGCGCTGGTGCTCTGTCCGTTAAATGACGGGACGCCGGTTTCTGCGGAAGAAACTATCAGCGCGCTGAAAAAACTGGCGCCGCTGTTTGAGCAATATGGCATTGCAGGCCTGGTTGAACCTCTCGGCTTTCCGATCAGTTCATTGCGTTCCGCCGTCCATGCCCAGGCACTCATCCGCAATGCCAACGTGCCTTTCCGCCTGTTAGTGGATACCTTCCACCATCATCTGTACGAAAAGGCGGAAGCGGAATTTGAAAGCGGGATCGATATCGACAATATTGGCCTGGTCCACCTTTCCGGCGTCGAGGATACAAGGCCAACGGCGGAACTGACCGATGAAGAACGCATTATGCTGAGTGAAGGTGACATGCTGGGAAGCGTGGCTCAGGTACAGCGGCTGGAACGTATGGGGTATCGGGGCATGTACGCGCTGGAACCTTTTTCTTCTGTTATGGAAAACTGGAGCGCTGCGGATATTGAGCGGGAAATCCGTCAAAGCATTCAGCTGTTGCAGGCATAAAATTTTTTAGCGCGCGGCCCGGCGCTTTGGCTGCGCTCTGCCCCCTTATTCCCTCTCTTTTATCTGTGTCGTATCTTGCGGTCTGATGGCCGCCTTTTTTTCAGCGCGTTTACCGTATCAACAGCCCGTTCGCATAACTATACCTCATCAGTAGTTTTCCTGTGCCATGTGCGATATCAGTAGTTTTCCCGTGCAATGAGCGTTAGCAACGGCCTTCCCGCGCAACTCGCTCGCCCTGCGCAATGCAAACGCAGCTCAGGCACCTTCCGCTGTCGCATGGCGGGCCTTCAACGTCAACAGCATAGCCAGACAAACCAGCAGCGCGCTAACCAGATAAATAACCGGGACGCCGGCATAGCTCATTACCAGCCCGGCCAGCGGCCCGGTGATGCCCAGCGCAAGATCCATAAAGGCCGTATAGGTCGCCAACGCGCTGCCCTGATTCTGCGCGGGCACGGCCTTCACCGCCACCACGCCAATCGCCGGAAAAACCAGTGAGAAACCGGCACCGGTCAGCAGCGCGCCCAGCTTCGCCATCCACGGATCCGCCGCACTCCAGACCAGAAATAAACCGGCGGCTTCTACCGCAAAGCAAACCGCCGCCACCATCAGCCCACCGTGCCGGTTAATGGCGTTGGGAAATAGCAGTCGCGTGCCGACAAAAGCGCCGCTGAACAGCGTCAGCGCCCAGGCCGCGCCGTCCCAGCCTTTGTCCTGGTAGAAGAGCGTAATAAAGGTAGCGATTACGCCAAAGCCGGCAGATCCCATCGCCAAAAGGATACCGAAGCGCCAGACCTTACCCAGCACGGCGCGAAAAGGCAGCGGTCTGCCCTTGCTGCTTTTGACGGCAGGCCGCGGCAGCGCCATCAGCACCGCCAGCAGTGCGATAGCCGTTACCACGCCTGCCAGCAGCAGCAGGCCGCCCCAGCGATAAATACCCACGCCCAGCGGCGCGCCAATCGCCATCGCGCCATAGGTGAAAATGCCGTTCCAGGAAATTACGCGTCCTATATGCAGCGATCCCACTACGCCGACGCCCCAAAGCGTAGAGCCGGTTCCGGCAAAACTTTGCCCAATGCCAAGAACGATCCGGCCAAAGCAAAGCAAAAGCAGGCTAACCATCGGAAGCGTTGCGGTTAACGCGGCAAGCGCATAGCACAGCCCGCTGATCAGACAGCCACAAAGCCCAGCCACCACGACTTTTTTCGGCCCCAGCAGATCGGCAAAGCGCCCCGCGTGCGGACGACTGATCAGCGTGGCGAAATATTGCAGGCTCACCACTAATCCAGCCCAAAATGCGCTGTAGCCCATCACATCATGGACATAGCCAGGCAGCACCGCCAGCGGCAGGCCAATGGTCAGATAAGCGGCGAAATTGAAAATCACAACGGAAATGATGCGCAGGTTCAGACGTAAAGCGCCCGGAGCCTCCGGAGCGGGTTGTTCAGGCATAGCGAAGAATATCCTGTCCGAAACGACATAAATAATAACTATAACCTGATTTCCCGGCTCGCAGGCGGCCAGTGCATAAATTATGCGGGACGCTATTTTTAGCACGGCCTGCAGCCAGACCAGCTATTGCTGACGTATCCTGCTCTGCGTCGTACAAAATATCCCGGTGCTGAGACCTTTCCTGAAATCAGAAGCCAGCCGGAAAACAGTCGCTACACTTAATCACAAAAAGCCTGAAGGAGAAGGAATGAACGCACCACAGCAGGAGAAGATGGGGCAGAATATGCTGCTAAAAATGGCGACGCTGGTCGTGGTTTTAGCTGGCATTAAGGCAGCTTCGGCTATCCTGGTTCCCTTTTTACTGGCCCTGTTTCTGGCCATTATTTTAAACCCGCTGGTTACTGCTCTGATGCGGCGCGGCGTCCGGCGCGGTATGGCTATCAGCCTGGTGATCGCGGCGGTGCTGGTTGCCTTCGGGCTGCTGGTGGCGATGATTGCCGGTTCGGCGGATGAGTTCTCTACCGTTTATCCGCAGCTTCAGCAGCAAATGACGCAAAGGCTGGCGCAGCTTCAGCATGTTGTCGCGCCTTTTCATATTAATCTTTCTACGAACAGCCTGGCGGCCCGGCTCGATCCCAACGCCATTATGGGCATGGCGACGCTGATCCTCAGCCAGTTTTCCGGCGCGCTGACCAACCTGGTGCTGCTGATTATGACGGTGGTATTTATGCTGTTTGAGGTGCATCACCTGCCCTACAAGCTGCGTTTCGCGCTGATCAATCCTAAAATTCGCATCGCCGGGCTGCATAAAGCGCTAAAAGGCGTTACCCATTACCTGGCGTTGAAAACGCTGATTAGCCTGATTACCGGGTTCTCCGTGTGGCTGGTGCTGATGCTGCTGGATGTGCAGTTCGCGCTAATGTGGGGCGTGGTGGCGTTCGTTTTAAACTATATTCCCAATATCGGCCCTATTATTGCCGGTATTCCGCCCATGCTGCAGGCGCTGCTGCTAAACGGCGTGTATGAAGCGGCGCTGGTCGCGGCGCTTTTCAGCGCCATCCATATGGTGTTTGGCAATATGCTGGAGCCGCGCGTGATGGGAAAAGGGCTGGGGCTTTCCAGCCTGGTGGTATTCCTGTCGCTGATTTTCTGGGGCTGGCTGCTGGGGCCGGTAGGGATGCTGCTCTCCGTACCGCTCACCAGCGTGTGTAAAATCCTGATGGAAACCACGCCGGGCGGCAGCAAACTGGCGATCCTGCTGGGCAACGGCAGGCCGCCGAGGACGGCAAAATCCAAACTGCAAAAATAGTCGTCAGCGTGCGTCAAAGACGCTGGTATCGGTTATTGCCTGCACCTTAATCTTGTTGGGCAAGATCGCCAGCGAGGAGAAGAGATCGGCAACCTGCTGAACTTTAGCGATATCTTCTGCCGTAACCGGCCGTATGCCATGAGAAATACGGCCGGTAATGCCTTTCGACACTTCCGGCGGCAGCCGAGTCAGCGACGAATAAACTTTATTATACGCAACCGGATGTGCTATTCCCCAGGCGCGAGCCTGCGCCAGCCGACGCGCAAAATCGGCGATAGCCAACCGCTTTTGCGCATCTTTTAGCGAGCTGCCGGTAGCGGTGACAAACGAGAGCGCTGTGGTCAGCCCTTTGCCGTCGCGTAGTAGCCGCGCACCATGCTGTTCAGCGATACCCAGATAGGGATCGAAGGTGGCCCAGGCGGCGATTTGGCCGGAATTAAAGGCCGCGCTGGCGTCGGTCGGCAGGACAAAGCGTACCGAAACCACCGTTTGTGGCACTCCGGCCTCTTCCAGCGCTTCATAGAGCAAGTGCTGCGAAATACTGCCGCGCGCGGAGGAAACCACCACCGTTTTTCCGGCCAGATCCCTGACGCTGTGCAGCGGTGAATCAGCGGGTACGATCAGTCCATTGCTCGCGCTGTCGCCCACGTTGGTGGCGATAATTTTCAGATCGACGCCGCCCGAAGCCGCCATCAGCACCGGCAGATCGCCCGCATAAGCGGTATCTACTGCGCCAGCACGCTGGGCTTCAAACAGCGGCGCGGCGCCCTGAAAGTTGGCCCAGCGGTAGTCATAAGGCGCGTCTTTCATCACGCCGGAAGCCTCCACCAGCGATCTTAGATTCCGCGCCTGGTCACCCAATACCAGCGTCACTTTTTCCGCTTTTGCCACGCTGGCTATCAGGCTTATGCCCAGCAGCAGCGCCAGCGCGCTTGTTCCCACTTTCATCTTTTTTCCTTAAAGCGCGTTACGCGTCAGCTGACGAATATAGGCATCCCAGTGCAGCAGATACTTTTTATTTTTTATGCCGTTATCAAAAACCCGCGCGGCTTTTTCGGCCACGCTGTCGGGCACAATGCTCAGCCCGGCGCCGCCAGACTGGGCCGCCAGCTGCGCCACGCACGCTCTTTCCAGGTAGTAAAGGTTGTAAAAGGCCTCTTCCAGATTTTCACCGCAGGTCAGCAGGCCATGATTACGCAGGATCAGCGCGTTCAGATCGCCCAGATCGGCGACGATACGCTGCTGTTCATCCAAATCCAGCGCGATGCCTTCGTAATCGTGATAGGCCAGCCTGCGGTAAAAACGCATACTGTGCTGTGAAATCATCAGCAGGCCGTTTTTCTGCGCCGCCACGCCAATGCCCGCCGCCGTATGGGTATGCAGTACGGCGTGCGTATGCGGGCGGGCGCGATGAATAGCGCTGTGGATAACGTAGCCAGCCGGGTTGATGCCTGAGCCGACAGGATCGTCAATGATTTCGCCGTCCAGATCGACTTTCACCAGCGTTTCCGGCGCGATTTCGTCGAAGGTTTGTCCGTAAGCGTTGATCAGGAAATGCGGCCTGTCGCCCGGCACCCGCAGCGAAAAGTGGGTGTAGATATGATCGGTCCAGCGCAGCCGCGCGGCCAGCTGGTAACACTGGGCCAGTTTGATACGAGCCTGCCACTCCGCGTCGGTAATACGCGCGCGAAGCGATTCGGCGGAATGCAGTGCGCCACTCATAAAATCCTCCTGAATACAGCGTGATGGAAGGCCGAAGCCGGGCCAGGGCATCCTGACACACAAGAAACGTATGGCGGAAACGATCAATCTGAGAATAAATTGCATAAAATTAGCTAAGCGACGGCGCGCCTGAATTTTTTTTCAGCGCCATGCTACCTTTACCCTTTCAGGTGGCGCAGGGATGCCGCTAACAGAGGACAATGAATGGATCGGCCGAAAAGAAGCAGTGAAAAAAGAGGCGTGCTGCTGGCGATCGCTGGCACAGTGCCGCTGCTCCTTTGCCTGATCTTTACCTTTATCGACGCCAGGCAGATCGTTAAGCGCCAGCAGGCGGCGACCGCGGGTATGCTGCTGGCGCATGCCGAAGCAATTGGCGACCGGGCCTGGGATACCATTGGCGAACTTCAGGCGTTTTCAAAAAGACCCTGCGGAGAGATCAATGACGAGCTGAGGAAGTATGCGGCGCTGTCCCCCTATTTTCGCTCAATAGGCGTTATGCGCGAGGGTCGGATAACCTGTTCTTCCGCATTCGGCGGGATGCATAACGATATCGCTACCGTTATTCAGCGTCAGCCGCCGACGGATCGAAAAGCGAAGTGGATGCTTTCGTTAAGCAAAACCTGGGCGGTGAAAGACAGACCTGCCGTGATTTTTATGCACGATACGCCCGCGCATTCCGGCGCTTTTGTGATAATTGACGGCCAGTATTTACTGGATGTGATGAGCGCGGTCGGGAAAAGCCAGCATAACAGTATCCGGCTGCGGTTCGGCGGCGGCTTTGCCTTGCGCAGCGGCGCAATCGTCAATCAGCCGTCGGGGCTGCTTCAGCCCGTGACGCTCAGCGAAGGTTCCAGCCGCTATCCTATCGACGTCGAGGTGACTTCACCCGCCAGCGATATTGCCTTTACCTGGCGTCAGGGTCTGTTTACCTTCGTGCCGATGGCGCTGATCCTGTCGCTGCTGTTGATGACCGTGACCAACAACTGGCTGAAGCGTAAGCTTTCTTCCCGCGACCAGCTGCGGCAAGCCATACTGCATCGCGAATTTTCCGTTAACTATCAGCCCGTTTATCATATGGTTACAGGTAAAGCCAGCGGCGCTGAAGTGCTGATGCGCTGGCAGCGGCCTGACGGTCACTGGGTAAGGCCAGATATGTTTATCAACGCGGCGGAAGCGGAAGAGATGATCATACCTTTGACCCGTCATCTGATGGAGCTGGTGCTGGAGGATGCCAAACAGTGGAGCCTGCCGCCGGATTTCCGGCTGGCGATTAACGTAGCCGCCGCACACGTCCAGCACGACGATTTTGTCGAGGATATCCGCTATTTTGCTCGTGGCATGGCGATACATCGACCGGATATCACGCTGGAACTGACCGAGCGCAGCCTGCTTTCCGACGGAGAAGACGTCGTGCAAAAGCTCCAGCTGCTGCGTAATGAAGGTATCCATATCGCCATTGATGACTTTGGCACCGGCCACTGCTCGCTCTCTTATCTGCAAACCTTCCCGCTGGATTACCTGAAAATCGACCGTGGCTTCATCAACGCCATTGAATCGACCACGGGCGAAGCACCGGTGCTGGACGCTATCATCACGCTAAGCCACAAGCTGGGGCTAAAGATTGTGGTGGAGGGCGTAGAAAATGCCACTCAGCTTCATTATCTGCAGGCGCGCGGAGTAGTTTTTATTCAGGGATATTATTACGCCCGCCCCATGGACAGCCGGCTATTTATGTCCTGGATACAGCAGGAGGGTCAACGCCGGCTGGTTTAAATAGTCGGGTACAGGCTGCATTAAAGCCGACGACAAAAAATCGTAACGATTTTCAATTTCATTTACGTAGTTTTAGCGCTGCCCGCAATGCAATCCTGACGGCGTCGTCCTCGGGAAGCATTTTCTGTTCGCTATGGACTATCCCTGCCTCTTCATGCCGGGCTTTCGTCCGTTCATTAATTCTGGCCAGCATTGTGATAATTTGTGACGAAACCCTCTGGTGCTCCTGATATATATCCCAATAGCTTTTTTTTTGATAATTCAGGAAGCGAAAATTTAATATAAATCCAATATTATCAACTAACTGAATGATTTTCATTCGCATCAGGCCTGAGCATTCAGGCATTAATATAGCCCGTTCTGCAGGCCCTGCTTTGTCGGTAATTTCTCCACTCCCAGGCTTTATCTGCTTTTGCGAATAAACCCTAAATTTATTAAGGAGAAAAATTTTCTGAGGCCGGAAAAATTTTAAATTAGCTTCTGTGCTTTTCAGCCAATAGTTTTCAAAATGAACGTGTTTTCTATTATTCATTACCACCCCGCCAGACTGCGACCGGCAGTATTACCGATCGAGGCAGCAGGCGCAATACTAATATTGGCAGGTAGACTGGCTTAATTTCAATGTAAAAATATGTGCCACTCCTGCTTATTTCTCTTGGCCTGGCTGACCTTCGCCGTGAATTTTTCTGGCTTTTTTGGCCGCGCCGAGGGCGTGGTTATGTCCGTTAACCATTGGTTACAAAATCTAATTCCGGGTAGAAATTATGTTACACAGCGCAGAAACGATATACTGAAAGCAGACGGATATCTGTTAACGAATGAACAAAGTTGTTATTTATCTCCGTCGACAGGGCGAAAGCCCGTACGCTATTCGCTCTGCTTTCCTGCTGCGGCGCAAGCAGAGCGGAAGATTTTTCCGGGAAACAGTCAATTACAGGGTGCTTTATATGAAGCTACGTAGGAAGCGTGTTAAGCCGATTGGCTTAAAAGACGTAACGATCATTGATGATGCCAGGTTACGCAAAGCCATTACCGCAGCGTCGCTCGGTAACGCTATGGAGTGGTTTGACTTTGGGGTATACGGCTTTGTTGCCTATGCGCTGGGCCAGGTATTCTTCCCGGGCGCCGACCCTGGGGTGCAGATGATTGCCGCGCTGGCGACCTTCTCCGTTCCTTTCCTGATCCGCCCGCTTGGCGGCCTGTTCTTTGGCGCGCTGGGCGATAAGTATGGTCGTCAGAAAATCCTTTCCATTACCATTGTCATTATGTCGGTCAGTACTTTCTGTATCGGCCTGATACCTTCTCATGCCTCTATCGGCATCTGGGCGCCCATCCTGCTGCTGCTGTGTAAAATGGCACAGGGCTTCTCGGTAGGCGGCGAATATACCGGCGCCTCTATCTTTGTGGCCGAATACTCGCCTGACCGCAAGCGCGGTTTTATGGGTAGCTGGCTGGACTTCGGTTCTATTGTCGGCTTCGTCACCGGCGCAGGCCTGGTGGTGCTGATTTCTACCGTGGTCGGCGAAGCGAATTTCCTTGACTGGGGCTGGCGTATTCCGTTCTTCGTGGCGCTGCCGCTGGGCCTGATCGGCATTTATCTGCGTAACGCGCTGGAAGAAACGCCTGCTTTCCAGCAGCACGTTGAAAAGCTGGAACAGGGCGATCGCGAAGGTCTGGCCGACGGCCCGAAAGTGTCGTTTAAGGATATCGCCACCAAACACTGGAAAAGCCTGCTGGCCTGTATCGGTCTGGTGCTGTCCACCAACGTGACCTACTACATGCTGCTGACCTACATGCCCAGCTATCTGTCGCATAACCTTCACTACTCCGAAGATCACGGCGTAATGATTATTATCGCGATTATGATTGGTATGCTGTTCGTGCAGCCGGTAATGGGCCTGATGAGCGATAAGTTCGGCCGTCGCCCGTTTGTGATTATCGGCAGTATTGCGCTGCTGCTGCTGGCGGTCCCGTGCTTTATGCTGATTAACAGTAACGTGATGGGCCTGATTTTCGCCGGTCTGCTGCTGCTGGCGGTGATCCTGAACTGCTTTACGGGCGTAATGGCTTCGTCGCTGCCGGCGATGTTTCCTACCCATATTCGCTACAGCGCGCTGGCCAGCGCCTTCAATATTTCTATTCTGATAGCGGGCCTGACGCCAACGCTGGCGGCGTGGCTGGTGGAGTACACCGCCAACCTCTATATGCCAGCCTACTATCTGATGGTGGTAGCGGTTGTGGGTCTGATTACCGGTATCATGATGAAAGAAACGGCCAATATGCCGCTGCGTGGCGCAACGCCTGCCGCCTCTGATATTGACGAGGCAAGAGAGCTGTTGCAGGAGCATCACGACAATATCGAGAGCAAGATCGAAGATATTACCGAGCAGATCGCCGAGCTGGAAGAGAAGCGTAAGCATCTGATTAACCAGCACCCCCGCATTAACGAATAAGCCTACAGATTTGCGTTAGCAAGTCAGCCTGAAAGCCCGCAGCCGCGGGCTTTTTCTTTCACCTTCAGCTTTTTCCGCCGTTTGTCCAGTAGGTGCCGGTTTCCGGTAGTGGCAAAAATTCCTCGTTCATTTCACGCAGCGTGTCGGCCGGTTCCAGATCGTGGAACAGCTGCGGATGCAGCGTTTTAGCAATAATCTCGACAGCCAGCAGATGCCACGGGCTCAGATAAAAATTGTGCCACACCGCTAAGGTTCGGCCCTGGCGAATGGCCGCCAGCTGAGCGATAACCCGCTCGCTCGCCAGCGCCTGCGAAAAACTCTGCTTTGCCGTGGCCGGTGCTACCTGCGGGCCAAGCTGTAGCCGATGCGGCTGCTGCGCATCGCCCATGCCGGTTGCCAGAAAGAAATCGGGCTGGGCAGCCAGCACCGCTTCCGCGCTTAGCTGACCAAATACGCTGCTAAACTGACCGGCCGCAATATTGTCGCCGCCCGCATACGCCAGCAGATCGGCCAGATTACCGTGTCCCACCGTGGTACAGCACTCTTCCCGTCGCCCTATATGCAGTTGCAGCATCACGCGCGGCCTGGCTGGATCCGCCTGACGCAGCCGGTCATTAATCAGCGCCATATGCCGTTGATAGAACGCGATAAAGCGCTGCGCTTTCTGCTGCTCATTCAGCGCTTCACCCAGAATTTTCAGGCTCGGTACGGTATTTTTCAGCGGATCTACTCGCGTATCGACGTAGATAACCGGGATGTCCGCCGCGGCCAGCTGCATCAGCGTGCTGTCCTGCGCCGCAGGCTTTTTGGCGTAAAGCGGCAGGATCACCAGATCGGGCCGCAGCGCGATGATTTTTTCCACGCTAAGCTGACCCGGATTAGCACCGCCAATCAACGGAATTTTTTTCATGGCGGGGAAAGCGGCGTTGTAACGTACCCAGGTCTGCCGATCGTAATGCGGCAGATCGCCAGGCCAGCCCGCCACGCGCCGCAGTGGGTTGCCCTGTTCCACCAGCGCCAGCGTATAGAGCAGCCGTCCTTCGCCCAGTATGATGCGCTGCGGATTGTCCGGCACCGTGACCTTGCGCTGCAAAATATCGGTAAGCATTTTCGCCTGTGGCGCGCTGCAGGCTAACAGCAGCAGCAGGATCGGCCATTTTTTCATGAGTTTTTCCATGACGATCAAAAATCAACGGACGCGGAAACCACGATTTCACGCGGCGCGCCTTCGCTAACGCGCAGGTTGCCGCCGCTGGATCCGTAATATGCTTTATCAAACAGGTTGTTGACGTTGATCTTCAGCTGAGTATGTTTGCCCACCAGCTTGCTGTCCCAGGCGGCGAAAGCGTCCGCCACCGTATAGTCCGGCATCGTGAAGCTGTTTTCCGGATCGCCCGCGCGGGAACCGACGTAGCGCCCGCCACCGCCGACTCGAACCTCACCCTCCAGCCAGGAGAAACGCAGGGCGTGCGTCAGGTAGAGGCTGCCGCTGTTGGCTGGCGCGTTGACCAGCCGATTGCCCTCGTTAGCCGGATTAACGTCATCCTCAATGATTTCCGTTTTATCGTGGCTATAGGTGGCTATCAGGTTCCAGTCCGGCGCCAGCTCGCCGTTGATCTCCACTTCCGCGCCGGTAGAGCGCGCCTCAGGAATGTTGCGCGTACTGCCGTTGATCAATACCGACATATCCTTCTCGTCAATGCGATACAGCGCCAGCGTGGCGGACATGGCGGGCAGCATTTGCCACTTTGCGCCCACTTCATAAGTCGTGCCTTTTTCCGTCGAGGCGACGTTGCCGTCGTCATCGGTTTGTGTTGAAGGGGTAAAAGATTTGCTGTAGCTGCCGTAGAGTGAAAGATCGGGCCGCGCCTTATACACCAGCCCTGCCTGCGGCAGAAAAGCATCGCCGCGATCGTTGAGCGTGCTCTGCGGATCGGCCCAGCCGCTGCTGGCGGTTTGGGTATAGCGCTGATAGCGGGCGCCCGCTACCGCTATCCATTTATCGGTCAGATGGATACTGTCTTTGGCAAACAGCGAACGGCTGTAAAGGTTGGTGCGCAGATTGCTCTGCGCGTCGGCAACCGTGCTGGCGTTGATCGGCGGCTCTTCGCCATAGATCGGATCGTACATGTTGAAGGTTTTTGACACCTTGCCGCGATAGGACCAGGCCTTATAGGTTTCATTCTGCTCGTAGTCAATGCCCAGCATAATATCGTGCTGCATGCCCCAAATCTGCGGGCTGCCGCCTATGTCCCAGGCAAGATAAGTCGTCTGGTGATTGAAGCCGCGGTTCGCGTCCGCACGGCGAGAGACAATGCCCGTGGCGGCGTTAACCGCCGTGGCACGCACTTCGTTACTGTCGTAGCGACGCTGCATCCAGGCGTAGTTGAGATGGGTTTCCCAGGTTTCATCCAGGCTGTAGGCGTAGCTGATATTCAGGCGCTTGTTTTTCCCCCAGGCGTGGTTGGCACTGTCGTCCAGACGCTGGTTATAGGGAATATTTACCGGTTTTTTATTGATAAACGCGGTGCCGCGATCGACAGGAATATCAAACTTATATTCGGTATAGCTGATGTTGAAAGCGGCTTTTTCGCCATACCAGCTCAGCGATGGCGACAGCAGGGTATGTTCATTAGCGCCAAAATTACGCCAGTAATCCTCGCGCTGGCGCTCGGCAATCAGGCGAAAGGCAAAGCCGTCGCCCAGCGGCCCGGTGATGTCCACGCTGCCCGCGCCGCCGCCGATGCTGGTGGTTTCGCCGGCAAGATGCGTGTGCCATTCATACTGCGGTTTTTTGCTGACCAGATTAATAATACCGCCGGGATTCTGAATGCCGTACAGCAGCGAGGCCGAGCCTTTCAGCACTTCCACATGATCGATAGTACTGTCCATCGACAGCCCCTGATTGCTGCGCACGCCGTCGATAAAAATCGATCCGTCGGAGTTGCTGCCGAAGCCGCGCTTGACGAAGCCGTCTTCAATAGCGCCCAGCGTGTTGCCCTGGCTGATGCCGCTGACGAACTTCATGGCGTCGTTCACGCTTTTCACCTGGTAATCTTTTATCACCTGCGGCGTAACCACGCTGACGGACTGCGGTGTTTCATTGCGCGGCAGCGGCATTTTGCTGGCCGCGCTCGCAGTATCCTGGCTGTAGCTGCCCGGTTCGCCGGTGCCATCGGCGGTCACGGTCAGCGTCGGCTCTTTTACGCTGCCGGCTGCCAGCGCGGCCGTGCTGAACAGCAAGGTGGGTAACAGAAGAGGCATTTTACCGGTAAAATGAACGACGGCAAAAGAGAGAGCAAAAGGTGTTTTCATCAACAGGCGCGCAGGTAGAGTTATAATTGGCGCGGATGATAATAATTTTCATTCCTGTTAGCAATTTCAAAACGCCGTTTTCCGCAACAAAAAAGGGCCCGCAGGCCCTTTCAGCAACCGCTGAAGCGGTCAGAACCGGTAACGTATCCCCATGTTGCCGGTATAGCCTTCCGTACCCGGCCCAAAGCTGTGGGCATATTTTACCTGAGCATACACGCTGAAGTGCGGATTCAGCTGGCTGCTGACGCCGGCACCCGCCTGCCAGTAGCCACGCCGTACGTCCGGCCGCATCGTTTCGTTATTCATATCAACGCCCGGCGTATGGCCCAGAAACTGCACCACGTCTGCCTGTAAATAAGGCTTCAGCACGGGACTATCGTAATAGAACCGCAGACCTTCACGCAGCCGGGCGGCCATCAGGTTCTGATCTTTCAGCTTAACGCCGCTGGAATAGGTCTGGCTGATGTTCATGTACTGGCCCATCGCCTGTAGCTGGGGTTCCAGCCTGAACCGGCCGCCTAAAGACAGCGGGATGCCGGTTTCCACCGAGGCGACGACGCCGTAGCTGTCCATTTTGGCGCGGGTCAGGCTGGAGAACTCGTTGCTGTAGCGCGTGAGCTGCACAACGTTATCCAGGTAAGCGCCGCTGTCGTTCCATGCCGTCAGATAGCCGCCGATGCCGTAAGCATGAGTGGTCACTTTACCCACGTCAACGGAGAGTTCCGACCTCAGGCTACGCGCGGTGTCTTTGTTGTTACTGCGCTGATGGCCAAGCGTCATCATCGGGCCAGCCGTCAGATGCCAGCCGTCGGCAAACTGACGCGTGACGACATCGCCGCCCAGCTGGACGAAAGTGGTATTTACGTTGAAAGCAAAGCGTCCGGCTGCATACCTGTCATGACGGCCCGAGACTCGCGCCCAAGCCGTGCCGCCCTGGTAAGCGCCGAGGCGTTCGTGCCAGGTACCGATAGTGTCAAATCCGTAGGTCGAATTCAGATACGGCGCGATAAGGTAACCGGCGGTTTCTGGCCTGTATGCTTTAACCCCCGGCTCTGGCGTCACTCCTTCACTGGCCGCGTCGTTAGCTCCCGGCGTGGCGGGAATATCGTTCTCCGGCGTAGCGGGCGCGTCATTATCCGGCGTGATGGGCACAGGCACCTCGTCGCTATCGGCAGCGTCATCAGGTGGGGTGACGGGCGTCAGCGACGATTGCAGATACCAGTCCCTGTCGCCGATTTTGTTCAGGAAATACTCATAATTCCCGGCGACTACAGTGTTTTTCTGATTAAAAGTCGCGGCGGTGGCATCGCCTTGCACGCTCACCAGCAGAATACCGCTGTGGGTCAGCTCGCCCGTGCCGCCTCGGTTGCTGACGCTAACATCATAATTGCCCGCAGCATTGCCGTTTACCAGCAGCCTGTCGCTGAGTGATTCGTCGCCGCCCAGCCGGGTATTAAACGCAAACGAACCCGAACCGGACAGGTCGCCTTTTACGGCGAGCGTGCTGAAGCCTGAAGCCTTATTGAAGATCACCGAGCCGCTGTCCATCGTCAGCGTGTTCAGATTAGAATCGGCCGTCACCAGCCAGCTGCTGGCGCTGTTGAGGATCAGCTGATTGACGTTTTGCGTCGCCCCGCTGAGCGTCGAGCCGTCGTTCAGCGTCAGGTTAACCGGGCTGTCGTCGCTGACGATAACATCACCCAGCAGCTGCGAGGCGCCGTTCGCCGTCACGTTAACCGTCGAAAGAAAAACCTCGCCTTCATCATTAACGTCTGCGCCAGCGCTGAGTGCCGTGCCGTTGCCGCCATAGACAAGGCTGCCGTTGCTGAGCGTCAGATCCAGCGCGGAACCTTTAGCCAGCACGCCGCTTCCCGCTTCGCTACGCAGCGCTGTGTTATTCAGCGTGACTGCGCTGCTCAGGGTATCGGAGTAGGTATTCGCGTACAGTCCGGCCGCCTGCGGCCCTTTTGATTCCGTGGCCGTTCCCGTATTGGTGATGGTGCTGTCAGTCATCTCAATATTGCCGAGGGTAGTGATTAAACCAAACGCGTTGTCCCCGGAGGCGGTAACGGCGACGTTAGCAGCGGTAACGGATGCCGCACTTCCGGCATAGATGCCCCCGCTGTTTTCGCCGGTGGCGACAATCTCGCCGCCTGTAAGATTAACCACGCTGCTGCTGGTGGCGGCAATACCATATGCGCCTTTACCACTGGTGGTAATGGCTGGATCGACCAGCGTTGCGGTGCTGTTGGTCATGGCCCGGATGCCATAAGCGCTGTCGCCAGAAGTGTTTATCTGCGTATCGTGCAACGTTAATTTGCCGGAGCCGGTAAGAAAGATGCCAGATGAAAGCTCGCCAGCCGTGGTAACAGCGCTATTAGTCAGCGTCAATACGCCAGCGGCAGAGGCAACTGCGCCATACGCCTGGGCGTTACTCGTCGTTATGTTGCTGTTGTTAAGGTCTATTATGGCTCCCCCGGCAGCCCTCACGCCGTAGCTCTCTTCGCCAGAGGTATTAACCGTTATCCCGTCGCCCGTGACGTTCCCCGCGGAAGAATAGTTTACCGTGGCAAAAAGACCGTAGCTCCCACTACCTGAAGTAAGTAGCGTCGCGTCAGTCAGATTAACTTTGCCGCCCGCCAAAATCCCATGGGAACTGCCGCCGTGAGTGAGGATATTCACGCCGGTGGCCTCCAGTATAGTGCTGCTTAGCGGCATATAAATACCGTGGGAGTTGACCTTAGAGGTTTGAAACGTGCCACCGTTAATGGTAGCGCTATCGCCCTGCCCGCTTATTTCAAGCGCGTTATGCGCTTGATAGTTATCATTCACTGTCGTCGTGATATCAACGTTATTTAACGTTGCATGACCGCCCAATGTACGGATGCCGACATAGGCCGCATTGATAGCGCTGTCGTTTAAGATCAAAGTGCTGTTTGTACTGTTACCGATCTCAATAGCCGGATGGTATTCAGAAGCGGTATCGATAGTTATATTGGTGCCGGTAACATGGCCTCTGAGCGCAAAAATAGCCTGAATGGCCTGGTCACCGGTCAGCGTGAAATGGGTATTATTTAATGTGACGTTGCCATATACACCTTCATGTGCAAAAACTTTAATACCGATAACAGGACTATTGATAGTCAGTCCTTCAGCTTTCAGAACCCCGCCCGATACTTCGATAGCGCCGTCAATGGTGTTAGTCGTAAGCGTAGAATTAATAATGGTAACATCACTGTTTTTAGCCTGGATCCCGCGGCTTTGGCTGCCCAGTGTAGCGATCGTGCTGTCGGTGATAGTCAGCGTGCCTGAATGAGCATAGACCGCCGGAGAGTTTCCTTCGCTGGTTGATAACGTCACGCCATTCAGATTCAGGCTGCCCTGTTCGGTTACCCACGCCCCTGACGTCGCGTTGTGCGAAGTAGTAAAAGTCAGGCCGCTGTCCGTAGTAAGCTGACTACCCGCACCCGACACCAGCAGGGGAACATCGCCCTTTTCAACAGAGGAGTAATCGGAAGTGGCCTGTAGCGTGGAGCCATCGGTGACGACCCACGGCGAAGCCGCCGCAGCGTAAAGCGGTAAAGACAGTACAATACCGGGGATAAAAGGCCTTAATATCATAGCCATAATGCTTCCTTTCGTTAATATCCATAATAACTATAAATACATCTACCGTATCTTCAGGTGAGGAAGGGTGCGGTCTGCAGAGAGGGCTTATATAAAAAGACTGACGGTAAAAATGGAAATATAGCAATGCTTCCTGCGCCATAATGCCAGCAGATCCGGTCATCCATAGGGTTATATTAGTTGATCATATTGACAGCAAGAAGGATTTTTTTAAAAATTCTTTATATAATCAGAAGTGTTACTCAATACCGTAACAGGAAACAATGAAAATCAATCTAAGAAGATAACCTTATTATAGAGTAAAAATTCCAGCAAGCGTCTTAATGACAAAATTAATACGGACGCGTGAGCGGTAACGTTATTTTATTTATGTTACCGCAGGCCAGCCCTATTTAAGGTAGACCTTTCCCGAAACAATTACATTACCTGATAACAGATTATCGTTATTTAAAAGAAGGCAACAGGGAAGTAAAAAGGGGAATAGCCAGCCCCGCCGTTTTAAACTTTACCATGCTTTTTCCAGACGGCGGGCGTCATATTCAGTCGGATAAAGAGACTGCCAGCCGCACGCCGCTATCCCTCTGCCCAACGATGTCCATCAATCAGGCCACGCTGCTTATGGCAACAGTCAGCCACCCGACCTGAGTAACAGAGAATGGCCGGGAGGTCATTCACAACGCTTGCGCGCACGCCCAGGCGGAACTCCAGGCCCACTGGAAATTGTAGCCGCCAAGCCAGCCGGTAACATCCACGACTTCCCCGATAAAATAGAGGCCCGGCACGTCCCGCGCCTCCATTGTTTTTGACGAAAGCGCGTCGGTATCGACGCCGCCCAGCGTCACTTCGGCGGTGCGGTATCCTTCCGTACCGTTGGGCTGTACGCGCCAGCCGTGCAGCGTTTCCGCCAGCTCGGCCTGCTGTCGGCCGTTCAGCTGTTTTAAAGTACATTCCGGCACCGCGCCCAGCAGCTGTAGGCATTCCACCAGCCGGCGGGGCAACACTTTAGCCAATGTATTTTTCAGGCTTTGATTCGGATGAATTTCGCGCTCTTCACTGAGTAAAGCGTTGAGATCGCTTTCGGGCGAGAGGTTGATGGTAACGAATTCGCCAGGCTGCCAGTAGCTGGAAAGCTGTAGCACCGCCGGCCCGGAAAGCCCGCGATGGGTAAACAGCAGCGCCTCTTTGAACGCGGTGCCGTCTTCCGCCGTCATTACGGCAGGCACGGCAACGCCGGAGAGCGTTTGCAGCTGCTCAAGCAGCGGTTTGTGCAGCGTAAACGGAACCAGTCCCGCCCGCGTGGGGAATATCTTCAGGCCAAACTGTTCGGCAATTTTATAGCCGAAAGGCGACGCGCCCAGGCCAGGCATGGAAAGCCCGCCTGAAGCGATAACCAGCTTGTCGGCCTGTACGATACTGCCGTTCAGCTCCAGCGTATAACCGTTATCGCGCGTTACCTTCAGCACTTCGCTGCGTAGCCGTAGCGTCACCTGACCGGTTTCACACTCTTTCAATAACAGATCCACGATTTGCTGAGCGGAGTCGTCGCAAAAAAGCTGGCCCAGCGTTTTTTCATGCCACTGGATGCCATGCCGATTAACCAGGTCGATAAAATCCCACTGCGTATAGCGCGCCAGCGCAGATTTACAAAAATGGGGATTATGCGACAGATAGGCCGCAGGCTCGGTATAAAGGTTAGTGAAATTACAGCGGCCGCCGCCCGACATCAGGATTTTGCGCCCCGCTTTTTTGCCGTTATCCAGCACCAGCACGCGCTTGCCTCGCTGCCCTGCCTGGGCGGCGCAAAACAGGCCGGCCGCCCCCGCGCCGATAATGATAACGTCAAATTTTTCCACACTGCTCTCCGGCCTGCTGCTTAAAAAACGCTGATTGTAATGACAAGGCGCGCTTCCCGCCAGCGTCACAAAAGCGTCATGCGCGGCCGCGTTTATAACTGAATGATTTTCATACGCTTCAGGGCCGCTATTTACTCCGTTTGACGCATTAATGTCAAAAAAAGTCTATATTTCACTTTCCCCAGGCGCGGTTTCTCGCTGATAATGCGCCGCGTTCATGTCCTCCAAAATGGCGTAACGCTTATGCTACATCTGTTTGCTGGTCTTGATTACCATACCGGCCTGTTACTCGTCCTTGCCCTGCTCTTTGTTTTGTTCTACGAAGCCATCAACGGCTTTCACGACACGGCAAACGCGGTGGCTACCGTTATCTATACCCGAGCAATGCGATCGCAACTGGCGGTGGTCATGGCCGGCGTATTTAACTTCTTTGGCGTACTGCTGGGCGGGCTAAGCGTTGCTTATGCCATCGTTCATCTGCTACCCACCGATCTGCTGCTTAACGTCGGGTCGGCTCACGGTCTGGCCATGGTCTTTTCCATGCTGCTGGCCGCCATCATCTGGAATCTGGGCACCTGGTATTTCGGTCTGCCTGCTTCCAGCTCCCATACCCTCATCGGGGCCATTATCGGCATTGGCCTGACCAACGCACTGCTGACCGGCACGTCGGTTGTTGATGCGCTGAACATCCCGAAAATGATCGGCATTTTCCTGTCGCTGGTTATCTCTCCGATTGTCGGCCTGGTGCTGGCTGGCGGCATGGTGTTTATTCTGCGCCGCTGCTGGAGCGGCAATAAAAAGCGCCGCCGTATTCATATGACGCCAGCGGAACGCGAAAAGATCGATGGCAAGAAAAAGCCGCCGTTCTGGACTCGTATCGCTCTGATCGTCTCGGCTATCGGCGTGAGTTACTCTCACGGCGCTAACGACGGTCAGAAAGGCATTGGCCTGATTATGCTGGTGCTGATTGGCGTGGCGCCTGCGGGCTTTGTCGTCAATATGAACGCCTCCGGTTATGACATCACGCGCACGCGCGATGCGGTCAATCATCTTGAGCAGTATTACCGGCAGCACGGCGATTCGCTGACGCAGATGGTGCAGATGGCGCCGCCTGCGCTGCCTACGCCGGAAGAGAATCCGGGCAGCCCGAAAGAGTTTCACTGCGATGTTTCGCGCGTGATGCCTGCTATCGAGCGCACCCAGAGCCTGCTGAATAACCTGCAAAGCTACGATGCGTTAAACGTCGAGCAGCGCAGCCAGCTGCGTCGCCTGCTGATGTGTATCTCGGATACCGCCGACAAAACGGCCAAGCTGAAAAGCGTTTCTGCTGAAGATCAGCGTTTTCTCGGCAAGCTGAAAGGCGACATGCTGAATACCGTAGAATATGCGCCGGTCTGGATCATTATCGCCGTTGCCCTGGCACTGTCGCTGGGCACCATGGTGGGCTGGCGCCGCGTCGCCACCACTATCGGCGAGAAGATCGGTAAGAAAGGCATGACCTACGCTCAGGGGATGTCCGCACAGATGACCGCGGCAGTTTCTATCGGCGTGGCCAGCTACACCGGGATGCCTGTTTCAACGACCCACGTGCTCTCCTCCTCCGTTGCCGGCACCATGCTGGTAGACGGCGGCGGCGTGCAGGGCCGCACGATTAAAAACATTCTGCTGGCCTGGGTCTTTACCCTGCCGGTATCTATCGTGCTGTCGGGTGGCCTTTACTGGCTGGCGCTGAAACTGGTGCCGTAATCCAGCGTAAAGTAAGCTCAGGGCGGGGAAGTTTCCCCGCCTTTTTTATATCTCAATGCCAGATAAGCAGGCCAATCAGGCTGATAAAAACCAGTCCGCACAGCGCGCTGGTCAGTAGAAACTGGCCGCGTACGCGTTCACAGCGGCGAATAAACTCTTCGTCGTGATGGTCGCGGTAGCGCTGCATCCAGATATAGCGCACCAGCCGCACCTGTTTGCCGGGCTGGCCGTGAGAGGTAAAAAAGCCCGCGCCGTCAACGTACTGATAAAGCAAAGGATCGCAACCGCGAAGCACTACCAGCAGCGCGCGCAGGGAAGAAAAGTAACGCGCCATATTTACCAGACAAACCACGCAAAGAGCCCAAAAAAGTGCAATCGTGCTAATCATGCTCCCCTCCACGACGATACTCTGCCAGCCGCCGTTATGATGCCTGAACAGAGTGTGGCCAACCCCAGGACCGGGCGATGGTAACGGCAAGGTTGCCGTCCAGCGTTTTTATTCGTTTCTTCAGTTTAGGAGATGGAAGGAAATTTTTTCCAGCATGCACGAGCGTGGGGATAAAAAGAGGTGCAAATTCATTTTGATCCTGCTCGCAAAGGTGAGGCGCTGACCGGGATTTGTTAACATTTTTAGCTATACTGTAGAGATAAAAAACGCGTCGCGACAGGCGCGGGGAACCCTGCCACATCGCATTAATTCAATGTGTTATGATGCCAGACTGCCTGCATGTATGCAGCCGCACCGAATGGAAGGAGTAGCATTATGTCTTACAAACACATTCTGATTGCCGTGGATCTTTCACCAGAAAGTAAACTGCTGGTGGCAAAAGCGGTATCTATGGCTCGCCCTTACGACGCTAAAGTGTCACTGATCCACGTTGACGTTAATTACTCCGATCTCTATACCGGTCTGATCGACGTGAATCTTGGCGATATGCAAAAAAGGATTTCCGAAGAAACCCACTCCGCGCTATCCGATATTTCAAACAGCGCCGGCTACCCGATTTCCGAAACCCTTAGCGGCAGCGGCGATTTGGGCCAGGTACTGGTGGACGCCATCAAGCGTTACGATGTGGATCTGGTGGTTTGCGGCCATCATCAGGATTTCTGGAGCAAGCTGATGTCCTCGGCCCGCCAGCTGATTAATACCGTGCATATCGATATGCTGATTGTGCCGCTGCGCGACGAAGAAGAGGATTAAGGTTTATTTGTCGTGCGATAAGCCGCTTCCGCTGGTTTAAGGGAAGCGGCTTTTTACTGCCAGCTACTGCTCTGTGTTCAGCGGCGGATAGATATCAAAACGGTGGCTTTTGGTAACCACGGCAGACTGCGTGGCGACGCCTGCCAGCGGCGGTGCATAGTCGGGCCGCTTAACCACCACGCGTTTTTTCGCCAGCCGTCGCGCCGGCTCCAGCAGCCCGTCGGCATCGTCATCCGCACCTACCAGCGTCTGAAACACACGCATCTCTTTCTTCACCAGCGCGCTTTTTTGCCTGTGCGGATACATGGGATCGAGATAAACCACGTCCGGCTTTTCGCCGATCGCTGCCAGCGCCTCCAGGCTGGAAGCGTGCACCAGCGTCAGGCGCTCCCGTAACCAGCCGCCGATTTCCGCATTGCGGTAGCCGCGCTGCAGGCCGTCGTCCAGCAGTGCAGCGACCACAGGATGCCTTTCCAGCATCTGCACGCGGCAGCCCAGCGAGGCCAGCACAAAGGCGTCGCGCCCCAGCCCTGCCGTAGCGTCAGTCACCACCGGCAGATAGCTGCCCTTGATGCCGACCGCTTTCGCGACGGCTTCGCCGCGCCCGCCGCCAAAGCGACGGCGATGCGCCATCGCGCCGTCGACAAAGTCCACGAAAATGCCGCCCAGCTTCGGCTCATCGCGCTTGCGCAGCTCCAGACGGGCATCGGTCATCACCAGCGCCATCGGCGCATCTTCATCGTGCTCTAACTGCCAGCGTGTGGCCAAAACAGAGAAGGCACCGTCTCCGGCGCCCGTTTCGTCAATCAGGCAGATCTTCACTCAGCAGGTTCCTGAATGCCGTAGTGCGCCAGCATCGCGTCCAGCTGCGGCTCGCGGCCACGGAAGCGTTTGAACAGCGCCATCGGCTCTTCGGAACCGCCGCGCGTCAGGATATTATCCAGGAAAGACTGGCCCGTTTCTCGATTGAAAATACCCTCTTCCTCAAAACGCGAATAGGCGTCAGCCGCCAGCACGTCTGCCCACAGATAGCTGTAGTAGCCCGCCGCGTAGCCGCCAGCAAAGATATGGCTGAAGGCATGCGGGAAGCGGCCCCATGACGGACTCGGCACCACGGCCACCAGCTTTTTAATCTCTTTCAGCATCGCCAGGATCTGCGCGCCCTTAGCCGGATCGAACTCGGCGTGCAGGCGGAAGTCGAACAGGCCGAACTCCAGCTGACGCAGGATAAACAGCGCGGCCTGGTAGTTTTTCGCCGCCAGCATTTTGTCCAGCAGCGCCTGAGGCAGCGGTTCGCCGGTTTCATAGTGACCGGAAATAAAGGCCAGCGCCTCCGGCTCCCAGCACCAGTTCTCCATAAACTGGCTTGGCAGCTCTACCGCATCCCACGGCACGCCGCTGATACCGGAAACTCCCGGCGTATCGATGCGGGTCAGCATGTGGTGCAGGCCGTGCCCGAACTCGTGGAACAGCGTGGTGACTTCATCATGGGTAAAGAGCGCCGGCTTGCCGTTCAGCGGACGGTTGAAGTTACAGGTCAGATAGGCGACCGGTTTTTGCAGGCTGCCGTCGGCACGACGCATCTGGCCGACACAATCGTCCATCCACGCGCCGCCGCGTTTGTTTTCACGCGCGTAAAGATCCAGATAGAAGCTGCCGCGCAGCTCGCCGCTCTCGTCGAACAAATCGAAGAAGCGCACGTCCGGGTGATAAACATCCACATCTTTACGCTCTTTCGCGGTGATGCCGTAGATGCGCTTAACGACTTCGAACAGGCCGTTGACGGCGCGCTCTTCCGGGAAGTAAGGACGCAGCTGTTCGTCGCTGATGGCGTACAGGTGCTGCTTCTGTTTTTCACCATAGTAAGTCAGATCCCACGGGTTCAGCTCGTCGATACCGTGCTCTTTTTTCGCGAAGGCACGCAGCTGCTCCAGCTCTTTTTCCGCCTGCGGACGGGCGCGCTTCGCCAGATCGGTCAGGAAGTCGGTAACCTGCGCCGGGTTTTCGGCCATTTTGGTCGCAAGGGATTTTTCGGCATAGGAAGAAAAGCCCAGCAGCTGCGCCAGCTCATGACGCAGCGCCAGCGTTTCCGCCATCACTTCGCTGTTATCCCATTTTCCGGCGTTAGGCCCCTGATCGGAAGCGCGGGTTGAGTAGGCGCGATACATCTCTTCCCGCAGCGCCTGGTTGTCACAGTAGGTCATCACCGGCAGATAGCTTGGGATATCCAGCGTCAGCAGCCAACCTTCCTGCTCTTTGGCTTCCGCCTGCGCTTTGGCGGCAGCCAGCGCGCTTTCCGGCATGCCGGCCAGTTCGCTTTCGTCGGTAATCAGCTTGCTCCAGCCCATCGTGGCGTCGAGCACGTTGTTGCTGTAGGTCGAGCCAAGCTCGGACAGGCGAGCGGCGATTTCACCGTAGCGCTTCTGCTTCTCTTTCGACAGGCCGATGCCGGACAATTCGAAATCGCGCAGCGCGTTATCTACCGCTTTTTTCTGCGGCGCGCTCAGCGAGTCAAAGCTGTTTTCTTTCAGGTTGCGGTAAGCCTGGTACAGGCCTTCGTGCTGACCTACCCAGGTGCTGTATTCCGACAGCAGCGGCAGCGTTTGCTCATAGGCCTGACGCAGCTCCGGGCTGTTTTTGACCGAGTTCAGATGGCTGACCGGCGAGAACAGGCGGCTCAGGCGATCGTCGGCTTCTGACAGCGGCTGCACCAGGTTATCCCAGGTATAAGGCGCGCCCTGGGCGACAGCTTTCTCCACCGCCGCACGGCACTCTTCCAGCGCGGTAGTCACGGCTGGCACCACGTGTTCTGGCTTAATAGCGGAAAAAGGCGGAAGCGTAAAAGAAGTCAGCAACGGATTGGTCATAGCGCAGTCCTTGTTATCGATGTATGGGGCGCGTTGCCGCGCGCGATTAAGCTAACATGAGGTTAAGTGTAGCGAAAATCAATGGGGCAACGGCGGGCTTAAAAAAGGCAATTGCCTGCAAAGCGCAGCGGGAGCATACTTTTTCCGCAATTTATTCCACTGACTCACAGGGAGCGTCTTTATGTGGTACTGCCTTGCCGCATCGTTGTTCTTTCTGCCTTTTTACCGGCGCGTTTCGCTGACCCTGCTGGCTGTCTCGCTGATCGTGGGCGTCAGCAATCATACTGTGCAACTACCGGCGCTTGGCGCGCTGGCGGCAATGGGCGCCGTGGCCTTTTTTTGTTACAGGCAGCAGGCACGAAACGCTTTGGGCGTGGTCGGAGAAGCCTTGCTGTTCCTGGGCGCGGTTGCGCTGATGCTGCACCTTGTGCCGGGCTTTAATAATTTGCGCATCGTTTCCGGCGTACAGGTTGGGCCGGAGAGCGCGCCTTTTACCTTCTATTACAACTTTGACAAGGCGCTGATCCCCTTTGTGCTGCTGGGCTGCCTGCCAACGCTGCTGAAACGCCCGGCTGCGCCGCCCGCTAACCGGCTGTGGTGGCTGGTTTTGCTGCTCTCTATGCCAACGCTGCTGCTGATCGCCACGTTGGCTGGCGGCCTGCGAGTGGAGCTGCATCATCCGGCCTGGCTCGGCGCTTTTATGCTGGCTAATCTGTTTTTCGTTGCGCTGGCCGAAGAAACGCTGTTCCGCGGCTACGTGCAGCAGCGCCTGAGCCAGGGACTCGGCAACGTGTGGGCGCTGCTGATTACGGCAGTGCTGTTCGGGCTGGCGCACGTCGCGGGCGGGCCGATGCTGGCCTTTTTTGCCGCGCTGACCGGCGTGATTTACGGCCTGGCCTGGCTATGGAGCGGACGCGTGTGGGTTTCCACGCTGGTGCATTTTGCTTTTAATCTGTTGCAGCTGCTGTTTTTTACCTATCCCTTCTGGCTGCATCAGCCCGGGTAGCGCATTTTTTCCGCCAGACGGTTATACTGGGCAGGAATCGTGCCGCTCGTGCGGCACACTTGCTTTTTTCCCACCGGACAAATCCCACGACATGCTGAGTTATCGCCACAGTTTTCACGCCGGCAACCACGCCGACGTTCTCAAACATACCGTTCAGAGCCTGATCATTAACGCGCTTAACGAGAAGGATAAACCCTACCTCTATCTCGATACTCACGCGGGTGCCGGACGCTATCAGCTGGGCAGCGAACATGCCGAACGGACCGGAGAATATCTGGAAGGGATTGCCCGTATCTGGCAACAGGACGACGCGCCGGAAGAGCTGGCAAGCTACCTTTCCTGCGTGAAAGCGCTGAATCCTAACGGCAGGCTGCGTTTTTACCCCGGCTCGCCCTTGATCGCGCGCCATCTGCTGCGCCCTTACGACAAGCTGAATCTGACCGAGCTGCATCCCAGCGACTATCCGCTGCTGCGCAATGAGTTTCAGAAAGACGAACGCGCGCGGACGGAAAAAGCGGACGGCTACCAGCAGCTGAAATCCAAACTGCCCCCGCCATCGCGTCGCGGTCTGGTGCTGATCGATCCGCCTTACGAAATCAAAACGGATTACCAGGCGGTGGTGAAAAGCATTCAGGAAGGCCATAAACGCTTCGGCACCGGCGTGTTCGCCCTGTGGTACCCGGTGGTACTGCGCCAGCAGATCAAACGTATGTTTGCCGAGCTGGAAGCGACGGGCATTCGCCGCATTCTGCAAATCGAACTGGCGGTACTGCCGGATAGCGATCGCCGTGGCATGACCGCATCGGGCATGATCGTGATTAACCCGCCGTGGAAGCTGGAGCAGCAGATGAAAAACGTGCTGCCGTGGCTGCACAAGCAGCTGGTGCCAACGGGCACCGGCCATACCAAAGTCAGCTGGATCGTGCCGGAATAAGTCCGCCCTGCCGGTCGGGCGCTGCCCGACCGCGCTCGCTACAGCGGAAACAGCGCAAAATCGTGCGCCATTTCGGTAGCCGGAAAAATCGCCCGACACTCCGCCAGCAGCCGTTCCGCATCCTCACGCAGATAGCGCGAGCTGAGATGGGTAATAATCAGCTTTTTTGCCCGCGCGTCCTTTGCCATCGTGGCCGCCTGCACCGTTGACGAATGGCCGCGACCGTTAGCTTTCTCCTGCATGGCGGCTTCCAGCGTCGCTTCATGCACTACAACGTCAGCCTCAGCCGCCAGCGCGCTTGCCGCCGCCGTGGGTGCCGTGTCGCCGAAAATCGCCAGCGTCCGCCCTTTAATCGCCGGGCCAAGGTAGCGGCTGCCGTCCACTACGCGCCCGTCCTCCATCGTGACCGTTTTACCCAGCTTGAGCTGTTGGAACAGCCGTCCGGGCTTGATGCCGTCCGCCAGCAGCCGTTCCGCGTCCAGCGTGCCGGGTCTGTCATGTTCTTCGATGCGAAAGCCGTAGCACTCCACCGGATGCGTCAGCGGAAAGGCCGTGACGCGGAAATGCTCGTCGCTGAAAAGCTCTCCGGCACCGATTTCCACAATATCCAGCGGAAAAGTCAGCCACGAGCCGCTCAGGCTGAGGGACATCTCCACAAAGGTCTTGATCCCTGGCGGCCCGTAGAGCGTGATCCCCTCGCTGATGCCGTTCATCGAGCGGCTGGTCAGCAGCCCCGGCAGGCCGAAAATATGATCGCCGTGCAGGTGGGTGATAAAAATCTTTTCCAGTTTGCCGGGCTTGACCGCGCTGCGCAGGATCTGATGCTGCGTCCCTTCGCCGCAGTCAAACAGCCAGCTGCCGCTGCGCACACCCTGTAAATTTAAAGCGATGCTGGTAACGTTGCGCTGGCGGCTTGGCGTCCCCGCGCCGGTGCCTAAAAAAAGCAGTTCCATTCCGTCTCTCTTTGCCGGTTTTTAAATCAAAAATAGCGATTTACGTCACGCTCTATGCCATTTACCCGCGTTTCTGACGTGCCCGCCCTATCACAATCATAGACGCAAACTTTGCGGCATTTGGCCGTCAGGCGTTACACTAGTGCCAATTAATTCGACCCTTATGGAACTCTTTCGATGACCAGACATTATGACTACCTTGCTATCGGCGGCGGCAGCGGCGGCATCGCTTCCATTAATCGTGCGGCCATGTATGGACAAAAATGCGCGCTGATCGAGGCGAAAGACCTCGGCGGTACCTGCGTGAACGTCGGCTGCGTGCCGAAAAAAGTGATGTGGCACGCGGCGCAGATCGCCGAAGCGATTCATCAGTATGGCCCTGACTACGGCTTTAATACCACCGTCAACAGCTTTGACTGGGCGACGCTGGTTAAGAACCGTAGCGCCTATATCGACCGTATTCATACCTCGTACGATAACGTGCTGGGCAAAAATAAAGTAGACGTTATCAAAGGGTTCGCTCGTTTTGTCGACGCCCACACGGTGGAAGTGAACGGCGAGAAGATCACGGCGGATCATATTCTGATCGCGACCGGCGGCCGTCCAGTTCATCCGTCGATTCCGGGTGCGGAATACGGTATCGATTCTGACGGTTTCTTTGACCTGGACGCATTGCCAAAACGCACCGCCGTGGTCGGCGCAGGCTATATCGCCGTTGAGATCGCAGGTGTGGTTAACGCGCTGGGTTCTGAAACCCACCTGTTCGTGCGTAAACATGCGCCGCTGCGTACCTTCGATCCGCTGATTGTGGACACGCTGGTGGAAGTGATGAACGCTGAGGGCCCGACGCTGCATACCGAATCGATTCCGAAAGCGGTGATTAAAAACGCCGACGGCAGCCTGACGCTGCAGCTGGAAAACGGCAAAGAGCAGACCGTAGACTGTCTGGTCTGGGCCATTGGTCGTGAACCCGCTACCGACAACCTGAACCTGAGCGTGACCGGCGTTGAGCTGAACGAGAAAGGCTATATCAACGTTGATAAGTATCAGAACACCAACGTGAAAGGCATCTACGCCGTGGGCGACAACACGGGCGCCGTTGAGCTGACGCCGGTAGCCGTAGCCGCTGGCCGTCGCCTTTCTGAACGCCTGTTTAACAATAAGCCGGACGAGCATCTGGATTACAGCAACGTGCCAACCGTGGTCTTCAGCCACCCGCCTATCGGCACCGTGGGTCTGAGCGAGCCGCAGGCGCGCGAGCAGTATGGCGATGACGAAGTGAAGGTCTATAAATCCGCCTTTACCGCCATGTATACCGCCGTGACGCAGCACCGCCAGCCGTGCCGCATGAAGCTGGTTTGCGTGGGCAAAGATGAGAAGATCGTCGGCATCCACGGCATCGGCTACGGCATGGATGAAATGCTGCAGGGCTTCGCGGTGGCGCTGAAAATGGGCGCGACCAAGAAAGACTTCGACAATACCGTGGCTATCCACCCGACCGGCTCGGAAGAATTTGTCACCATGCGCTAACGGCGCATCCCATAGGCCAGCTTTCGCTGGCCTTTTTTATTGGTCGTTTGCCAGCGCCTTTAACGAGCAGCTGTTGATAAAACGCGGCAGGGTGTCAGCAGGGAAATAGCGCAGCTGCCCGCTTTCCGCCTTTAACAACGCCTGAAAAGACATGGCCGGAAACCCGTTAAAAATCATGGTGAGCGCCATCACCGGGCCGTCAGCAAGCTGCCGTTCTGAAACAATCGGCTGGCTCATCCGCCAGCGGCGGGCCAGATCTGATTTAACAACGTTGAGCTGCCAGGCTGGGTTTTGCGCCTCCAGCGTCGGGTTATAGCGCCCATAGCGGATGCGATACGCGCGCTGCCTCAGCGAGCTGGCCTCCGGGGACTGAAGCTGCTTATCCAGGCTAATTTCGCAGCGCAGCTGGTAGCTGTGTGCAAAACGGTTTTTCCCATCGGCTTCGGTAAGCAGCGACGTAATCACGAAATCGATCGCCAGCGTATCGGTTATAACCGCCGTCGGCCGGGTATTCTCACTCTGCCAGCGATCCGGCGCAACGCGGGTCAGGATCATCAGCGGCGCATCCTGCGTGCTCAGGCGGGCAATAATCGGCGGCAGGCTGATGTAGCCATTAGGCACGGGAACGGGCACGCTCAGCGTCTGCGGTGCCGGATTCGGCCTTGCGCCGTCTGGCGGCAGCCGCCAGATCTTGACCAGCGGCGGATGGTTTGCCGGTTTGCCATTCTCTATCCGCCGCAGATCGGCTGCCGACCATGTCAGCCCCAGCAGCGCCGTGCCCTGCGCTTTGCCCAGCCGGATCGACGAAAGCGGCTCATCCGTCTCTGCGGCGTTTAAAAAGAAGCGCTGGATCTCTCCCGTGTGGCCGTTGCCCAGCCTTTGCCGCGCTACCGCCACGCGCGTGGCGTAATTTTCCCCGCGGTCATCGCGCATAAACTGCCTGCCGTCTGCTGAAACCTCCACGCCGCGAGCAAAAACCAGCGCATGAGTGATATGGCCGACGTCGTCCCGTTCAAACAGCATATCGTGCGACAGGAAGCGATACTGATTATGGACGGAGGTTGACGGGCCGTTCAGCGCGTAATCGGTCATGGGCTTTCTGCCACCGCCTGGCATAAACGCGTTCTGCTCGATTTTCACCGTGGTTTTATTGCTGCTCAGTACGCCGCGATGGGTCAACGAAACCAGCACCGGCTGATTATCAATAACGGCCAGCTTATTGATTGAGGCGTCGGCATCCTGCGAACAGACATCCTGAGCACAGCCGGGAAAGCTCAGCGCATGGCCCGGGCGCTGCGACGTTTCCTGTCGGGCGATAGCAAACGGGATCAGATGGACACTGGTATCGCTATAGGAGTTACGAGCCAGGGAAACCAGCGGCGGCAGCGCGGCATCTTCACCTGACGGCCTTTCCATTACTATCGGCGGCGTGACCACCAGCACGCCGGGAAAAGGCAGCGCATCGACGCGGCTGCTTTCCGGCGGCGTTGCCAGCACGCGCATTTTTACAGTGTTGCGCCGAAAGTAGAAGGTGCGAACGCCAAAATCCCGGCCCGGATCGCTGACGGTTTCCTGCGGTATGGCGCGTCCTACAATGTAATCGTCGGCCCTGCCCGGCTGCGGATCGTACTCAAACCAGGTCGAGCTTCTTCTGCTGTGAAACGAGCCCGCCCCGCCCAGCGTTACGCCCAGCAGCACTTCTTTCGCCTCGTGTTCGCAAGCCGCGTACGCCGACAGCGGATCCTGAGAGTTTCCCTGTCGGTTAATCTGACGGCATAAACGATAGGCGGACTGCTGGAGCTGGCTGTCGCAGTCCGCCTGGGTGTACCCGTAGGTGGCATAGCCGTGACGATAGCAGAGGTCGTGCATCACGCAGGCCTGGCGAAAGCGCAGGGAAATGGCCGACCCGTCATCCGCAGGCCTGAAAGCGATTTTTTCCATCAGTTTCGGGATGGAGCAGTTCAGCCCCGTACCCTGGCCGCCCAGAATCGCCTCCGTAGCCAGCGAAGCGCGATAGGTGGTAAAGGTGGAAGGTGCTTCCGTCTCTTCCGGCTGGGCCAGATCCGGAAAAACTTTTTCAGCGGCCATGCCGCTAAATAAACGGCAGACGATAAGCGTCAGGGCCAATAATATTAAGCATCCTGCCAGTAAAGTTAGCCAGCGATGGGAACAAATAAATGCTTTTAGTCTGGCCATAATGGACGCCCCTTGTTAAGCCTGCCGCTGCGTTGGTAGTAAGGCGATTCGGGCCTTTTTCTGAGAATATTGAAGGGAGTATAGGCACGCTTATATTTACGCAGGCAACGACTTGCAGGGGGACAGGTAATTTCAAAATAAAAAACGAATGCGGCGGCCGCGTACGCGATCAATCACTAGCGGCGAAGGAAAATAAAAGCCAGCCGGGACTGGCTTTTAGGTTGCTGACAAACTTATACCTCACTAACGGGCCGCTTGCAGATTGGTGAAATGCGGCAAAGGCAGATCGGAACACGGACACGCCGTAGATACGTCCCTGTCGGCTCGTTTGGCGCGTCCATGCGCCAAAACGGTCCGCTTATCCTCTCAGTCTCTGCCGCCGTGAAACAGCTGGATTGCTTTAAAAAACACCAGGATGGATCCGCTATCCAGGTTTGTCAGCAGACAAAGCCAGCCGGAGCTGGCTTTGTCCGTGCTTAAAACGAAAGCGTAACGCCCGCGTACCAGGCGCGGCCAGGCTCGTTATAGGTCGAAGCCCCTGCGTTTTCACGATAAATACGCTTATCAAACAGGTTGTTGACGCCCGTTTTCAGCTGCACATCCTTTATAACGGTATAGTTCACGCCAATGCCCACGATAGAGTAAGGCGCCACCTCTTTATCGGAAAGCGAACCATTTTCAGTATTAATTTCGGCGTATTGACGGGGTTTTTGCTTGCCGTAGAACGTCCAGTTCAGGTTGGTAGAAAGCTTGCTGGTCACCTTATAATCCAGCAGCGTATTAATGGTATATTCAGGAATAATCGACAGCGGATTGCCGGTATCTTTATTTTCCGAAGTGATCATATAGGTCGCATTAGTACGCCATTCCAGCATTTCTTCAATCAACGGAATAGTCAGGTTACCTTCCAGCCCTTCCACCAGCGCTTTGCCGCCGTTTTCCCAGCGCAGAACATGATAGCCATCCGAGGCGATACCAATAAAATCCGTGCCGGAGACGATTTTATTTTTATAATCGTTACGGAAATAAGTAATTCCTGCCGCATAGCCCGCGTTGGCAAACTCCAGACCAACTTCTTTATTAATGCTGATTTCCGGATCCAGATCGTTGTTGCCCATCAAATAACATTTGCTGTCGATACCGATCGGGCAGCCGTTGCCCCGTGTTTTCAGTAAATAACCTTCGCTGGACTGATAGAGGTTAGGCGCTTTAAATACGCGCGCAATGCCGGCTTTCAGCTTGAAGTGTTCACCTAATGCCTGAGAAGCGTTGAGGCTGGGGCTGTAATTGGTGCCGAACCTGCTGTGATAGTCAACGCGTAAACCGGGTATCAGGTTGGTGCCGACGATCGGCTCAATATTATCTTCCAGATAAAGCGCGCTCATCTCCGCGCTGTTTTTAGCGCTGCGGTTGTCCGTAATGCCGCTGCCCGACACGCCGCTGGCATTGGTAGCGCGCATCGAAGCGGGATCGTTCAGCACTTCACGGTTCCACTCTGCTCCCACCGTCAGCGTCTGCTCCAGCCATTTTTCCACGGGGATAGTTGCTTCGCCGCTGGTACGGTAATTTTGCAGACGGCTGGTGTCGTAAGTCTCGCTGTCGATCATTCCTTCGACGCGACCTGTCGTGCCTTCATGCAGACGGGTATTGTTGGTTTTCTCGTAGTAAAAGCCAACTTTTGACTGTCCCCAGTCCCAAACGCCATTGTGCGTAATGCCATAGGTCTGACGATACATGCGGTTGGTTTCGTGGCCGTACAGCGTCGGCACCAGATCGCTGATATTACCGTTACTGTGCTGCGTATCGCCCGCATAGATATTGCCCTGACGGCTATAGCCGAGATCGAAATCGACAATTTGCGTCGGCGTCATTTTCCAGGAAAGCTGCGCGTTAATATCTTTATTGCGTACCCCTTCCCGGCCCGCCGCGTGGCTACCGTTTTCTGCGGTATTGATATCGTATGCATCGGCGCCGGTTTTATTGATATTGCCATACAGCCGCGCGGTCAGTGCTTCGCCCGCCAGTGGGCCGCTCAGGCTAAAGTTAGCGCGTTTGGTGGCGCCTTCCTTGTCGTTTTCCGGCTGGTTGGTAAACAGCGACAGCGAACCGTGCCAGTCGTTGGTAGGACGCTTCGTGATGATATTAATTACGCCGCCCGCCGCGCCAGAGCCGTAGCGCGCCGCCGCTGGCCCGCGCAGTACTTCTATACGCTCGACCATCTCCGCCGGTACCCAGTTGCTGTCGCCGCGCGTATCGCGTTCCCCGCGCCAGCTGTAGCGAACGGAATTGCGCGACCTCGTCGGTATACCGTCAATCAGGATCAGCGTGTTTTCCGGCCCCATACCGCGAATATCGATTTGCCGGTTGTTACCGCGGCTGCCTGTGGCGCTGTTGCCGGTCAGGTTGACGCCGGGCATCTTGCGGATAATGTCGGAAAGGTCGTTAACGGGCGGCTCTTTGGCAATATCTTCCGCGGTAATGATCGAAACGCCCGGCTGCTGTTTTAGCTGCTCTTCAGCAGAGCGGGTTACCACCATTTCCGCCTCGTTATCTTCGATTGCTTCGGTTTCAGCCGTCCAGGCCGGGCCGCTTGCAAAGCAGGCGATAGCTATTGCCAACGGCTTGATTTGAAAACTTTTTATGTCAACCATTAATCATATCCCTGATTATTTATTATGCCTTGTTAAATGCGCATGATAACGATAACTATTCTCTTTTAAATAATAAAGGATGAATTTCACAATTTACTTTTCCTTGCAAAGCAGCAAGTAAACGGGTTTGGATGGCGGAGACCGTCACTGCCAGCAGCAGTAATCACACCGCGCGTTATCTGAGCCAGACGGATTGCCATCATTCTTTCACCGCCCTGTTAAAAATTTTCTTGCTCTTTCTGGCGCCAGTAGGGCTATGGTTAACGAGTCAACCCAACCATAAGCTGAGGAAACACGCATGAGCACGCTCAGGACGCAGGATGGTACGCAGATTTATTACAAAGACTGGGGCAAGGGTAAGCCGGTTCTGTTCAGTCACGGCTGGCCGCTGGATGCCGATATGTGGGACAGCCAGATGAATTTTCTGGCCGAACGCGGCTACCGCGTTATCGCCTTCGACCGTCGCGGTTTTGGCCGTTCCGATCAGCCATGGGAAGGGTATAACTATGACACTTTCGCATCCGATATTAATGACCTAATCGGATATCTCGATCTGCACGATATTACTCTGGTCGGCTTCTCGATGGGCGGCGGCGACGTGACCCGCTATATCGGCCGCTACGGCACCGGACGCGTTAGCAGCCTGGCGCTGCTGGGTGCGGTTACGCCGATTTTTATCAAAACCGACGATCATCCTGAAGGCGTGGACAAATCTGTTTTTGACGATATCAAGGCAGGATTACGCAAAGATCGCGCGCAGTTTATCAGCGATTTCGCCACGCCCTTCTACGGTCTCAACAAGGGAATGACGGTATCAGAAGGCGTAAAAACGCAGACGCTGAATATCGCGCTGCTGGCTTCGCTGAAAGGCACCATCGACTGCGTGACCGCTTTCTCAGAAACCGATTTCCGCCCGGACGTGCAGAAGATCGACGTGCCGACGCTGGTTATTCACGGCAGCAGCGACCAGGTCGTGCCTTTTGAGGCAACAGGCAAGCTGGCCGCCGAAACCATCACGGGCGCGCAGTTAAAAATTTACGACGGCGCACCACACGGCTTTGCCGTTACGCATCAGCAGCAGCTTAACGAGGATCTGCTGGCTTTCCTGCAGGCTCGTTAACACTTGCGCGAGAAAACGGTAAGGGGCTACTGCCCCTTTTTATTTATCCTGTGGACGCAGAGAGATTTCGCCGCCGACCCAGGATTTGCGCACGCCATCCTGTTCCAGGATCAAGCCGCCCTGCTGATCGATGCCTCTGGCGATGCCCGGTATCTCACGGTCGCCTATCAGCAGCTTCACCGGCCGGTTCAGGAAATTGTCCAGCTTGCTCCAGCGCTCAATAAAAGGCGCAAGGCCCTCACGCTCAAAAAGCTGAAGGGATCCGCGCATATTATTGACCAGGCTGGCAGCCAGCTTGTTTCTGTCTATCGTGACACCTGCTTCCTCCAGGTTGATCCACGCCTGATTAACCACGCTCGCGTCCGGCGAGCGCATCGCCAGGTTAATGCCTGTGCCGATCACGATATTCGCCGCATCGCCCGCTTTTCCCGTTAATTCCACAAGAATGCCGGCGAGTTTACGATCGTTCAGGTAGAGATCGTTAGGCCATTTTACCCTGACGTCGCTTGCGCCCAGCGCCTGTAAGACTTCCGCCGTTACAATACCGATAACCAGACTTAACCCCATCGCAGCAAGCGGGCCTTGCTCCAGCCGCCAGTACATAGAGAGATAAAGGTTGGAACCGAAGGGAGAAAACCACTGACGCCCGCGACGACCGCGACCCGCCTGCTGATATTCCGCCACGCAGGCATCGCCGGATTGCAGCGTAGCCATTCTGTCCAGTAAATACTGATTGGTGGAGTCGATCACCGGGATCACCGCCAGGCCGCCCTGATCCAGCTGTGAAAGGATCGTTTCTTCATTCAGCAGCTGGATCGGGCCTGACAGGCTATAACCCTTACCGGTTACGGTAAAAACGTCAATGCCCCACTCTTTGAGCGTCTGAATATGTTTATTAATGGCAGCACGGCTCATGCCCAGCCGCTCGCCCAGCTGTTCGCCGGAATGAAATTCGCCGTCGGCCAGAATGGCGACAAGTTTTAACGGCACGGTTTGATCTTTCATGCAATGACTCCGACGGCATCCTGCTCGCCTTCGGCGCCGATAAAGCGCACTTCAGGTTCGAGCCATACATTGAATTTTTGTCCGACACGCTGACGAACTTCATGCGCCAGCGCCACAATATCGTTACTGGTTGCCCGATCCTTATTGATCAAGACCAGCGCCTGATGTTGATGAACCGCCGCTCCGCCAACGCTGTAGCCTTTAAGATCGCAGCGGTCTATCAGCCAGCCCGCAGCCAGCTTTACGCTGCCGTCAGCCTGCGGATAGCGGGGCATATCCGGCCAGTCTGCCGCAATAGCGTCCGCCTGTTCCGCAGCGATCACCGGATTTTTAAAAAAGCTGCCGGCATTGCCCGTTTCGGCAGGATTGGGCAGCTTGCTGCTGCGCATCGCACATACCGAGTCGAAAATCTGCTGTGGCGTGACCGTAGCTGAAGAAAGCCTGCTCAAATCGCCGTAGGTGATAACAGGTAACCACTGCTTTTGCAGGATCAGACCAACGGCGATAATGGCGTAGCCGTATTGATATTGGTGTTTGAAGATACTGTCACGGTAGCCGAACTGGCAGTCCTGCGCAGAAAGGCGGCTGACCTTACCATCAGGCAGATGCAGAATATCGACATACTCGCAGACGTTTTTTAACTCGACGCCATAGGCGCCGATATTCTGAATAGGCGCCGAACCCGTGCAGCCGGGGATCATCGCCATGTTTTCCAGCCCGGGCAGCGCATTTTCCAGCGTGTACTGAACCAGCTGATGCCAGTTTTCTCCGGCACCTACATGCAGATGCCAGGCTTCCGCACTCTCTTTTACCGTTATGCCTTTGATACGATTAACGATGGCGGTACCGTTAAAGTCCTTTAAAAACAGTATATTGCTTCCTTCACCTATTAACAGTGCCGGGCGCTGCTGGCGCTGGCTTTCCTGCCAGGCGGCGCTTAACGCTTCTGCCGTGGTCGCTATAACGATATTTTGTGCAGAGACATCAAGATTAAATGTATTGAAAGGTTGTAAAGAGTGCTGCTGGCTGGACATAAAACGGCCTTAACAAATTTATCTGCCCGTAGTTTACCCGATTTTCAGACCGGAAGCGTGGAAGGATTTGCTGTGGGATCGCGCTTGCGATAGTTTGCGAAACAGTGGAAAAGCAGGCGCGCAAGCGGGAAACAGAAGGGTGGAAAAAAGCTTTTTTGGTTCTACTTTCGCATATTTTTGCAGCAAAAAAAAGCGTTGAGCGGCGTTTAAAATAGCCGGAAGCTGAACAGCAACCCCGGTGGCGGACCGAAATCTGATGGTACAGGGAGGAGACGAGCTTTTATGCATTTTCTATACGCGTCTGGCCAGGGTAATTACGTCTGTCTTTCTGTCAGGCTGACTCTTTACGATCGCTACCCGGGTTTTCCCGGCGCACAAACGCAAAAAACCCCGACCGTGAGGTCGGGGTTATCGCAATCTGATGCCTGGCAGTTCCCTACTCTCGCATGGGGAGGCCCCACACTACCATCGGCGCTACGGCGTTTCACTTCTGAGTTCGGCATGGGGTCAGGTGGGACCACCGCGCTAAAGC
>NZ_RHUM01000011.1 GCF_003937915.1 Erwinia sp. 198
GCCGACACCTTCGCCACCAAAAGCGATCTACAGGTGCTGACTGAACGCGCCGAAACCTTCGCTACCAAAAGCGATCTACAGGTGCTGACTGAACGCGCTGACACCTTCGCCACCAAAAGCGATCTACAGGTGCTGAATGAGCGTATGGAGACCTTTGCCACTAAAAGCGATATACAGGTGCTGAATGAGCGTATGGAGACCTTTGCCACTAAAAGCGACCTTCGCGAGCTGGCTATCCGGAGTGAAGCGTTTGCCACGCAGAAAAGCCTGATTGAGCTTAGCGCGCGTGTGGATACGCTACCGACGCGTGAAGAGCTGGCGGTGGTCAGGAACGATCTGAATCTGATGCGGGCTGAGATGTATAAAGTGATAACCGGACAGACTAAGTGGCTGACGGCCTGCATGTTTACGGTAGCGATCCTGAGTCTGACTGCTGCCAAGCTGATTTTTGTCTGACGGAGCGGACGCAAAGCTGAGGTTTTTTGCAGGAGTGGCGGTGATGTCGAAATCGTTATGAAGAAATAAATAACGGACGGCATCCTGCCGTCCGTGTTTTTATTACATCACGATTACTTCAGGCGCCAGGCGACAACGCTGTCCCCAGCTTTGGTGCCGAGCGAACCGTGACCGCCAGCGGCGATAATCACATACTGCTTGTTATCCGCGCCCATATAGGTGGCTGGCGTTGCCTGACCACCTGCCGGCAGCTCGGTTTGCCACAGTAGTTCACCCGTATTGATGTCGTAAGCGCGGAAGAAATTATCCGCCGTCGCGCCATGGAACACCAGATCGCCCGCCGTCGTCAGCGGCCCACCGTGCGCCACCATGCCCATCGGGAAACCAATCGGGAAGCGGCCCGGCAGGAAGGTGGTTTTCAGGTTTTTGGTAGTCCCCACACGACGTAACCATTCGGTTTTACCGGTAGTCAGATCGACGCCCACCATACGACCCCAGGGCGGGGCAATGCACGGGATCCCCAGGCTGGAGGCGAACTGCTGAATATGGATCGCGTAATCCCCTTCAAAGTTCTCGTTCCAGTATGGCGTGCCGTCTTTAGTAAACAGACGTTTGTTTTCCGTTTCCGGGGTACGCTTGATCAGGTTGTACTTGTAAGCCAGACGTACCGGCGAAGCGATCAGAATTTGACGTTCCGGATCGATGGCCACCGAGCCCCAGTTAAATACGCCGATATTTCCGGGGAAGACAATGGTGCCCGCTTCGGTAGAAGGCGTCCACGGGTTGCCGTCATAGCGCATAGATTTAAATTCGATGCGGCAGGCCATCTGATCGAACGGCGTCAGCCCCCACATCGACTTCTCTTTCAGCGGATCCGGGATAAAGTTCAGCGCCGAAACGGGCTGCGTCGGCGAAAACTTCTCGCCCTGCACGCCGCCTGTAGTAGAAACATCTACCTGATTAACAGGATAGACGGCCTGACCGGTCAACCGGTTCAGTACAAACAGGTTGCCGGTTTTGGTTGGCAGGATCACCACTGGCTGACGGCTGCCCTGATAGTCGATATCCAGCAGCGAAGGCTGGGAAGGATTATCACGATCCCACAGGTCGTTTTTGGATGACTGGAAGCGCCACTTAAAGGCACCGGTTTTTAAATCCAGCGCTACCAGGGTATCGCGGAACTTCTCTGTATTGCTGTTAGCGTCGCGGCGATTGCCCAGCTCGTCTGGCGATGCGTTGCCGAACGGCACATACACCAGGCCATTTTTCAGATCGGCGCTCAGCGTAGCCCACGCAACCGGCGTGTCCTGAGGATAGGTCTGGCCTGCCGACAGCGGCTGCGTCTGCTGTGGATTAGCCGGATCGAAGTTCCAGATAAGGCGACCGCTGGTGACGTCATATGCACGAATAACGCCGGATGGATTACCGCTGTTAAAGCCGTTATCCATTACCGAGCCACCAACGATCACCAGATTACCTGCGACCAGCGGTGCAGCGGTCTGCATCAGCGCGTGTGGACGAATGTTGCCCATATTAGCACGCAAATCAACGATGCCGTTTTCGCCAAAGTCAGCGCATGGCTTGCCGCTGTCCGCATCCAGCGCGATCAGCTTAGCGTCGGTGGTCGCGTTAAAAATGCGCTTGCGACACATGGCCGGCGCGTCTGCTGCTGACGCTGGCTGTGCTTCTGGCGCATAGTAGCTGACGCCGCGACAGGTCTGATGCTGCTGCAGATAAGAACGATCTTTCGCAGGCTGATATTTCCACTTCAGCTCGCCGGTTTCCGGATTCAGCGCGTGAACTTCATTATGCGGCGTACAGAAATAAACGGTGTTGTTCACCTTCAGCGGCGTGGCTTCAAAAGTGTACTCCGTCGCATCCTTTTCGGTGCGCAGATCGCCGGTATGATAGGTCCAGGCTATCTCCAGATTACTGACGTTATCCTTAGTGATCTGTTTCAGATCGGAGAAGCGCAGGCCGTTGCTGGTGCCACCGTAGGCCGTCCAGTCATTGCTCGCCACGGCGGTATCGACCGGGCTGCGTTTGTTGGTCAGCTTGCCTGCCTGCGGATAAGGGTCATAGAAAGCCAGACCGATAACGAGAGCGATAATAACGATAACTGTCGTGCCGAGAAAAGGATGGAAGCCGGCAGGTTTAGTCGCGCCCTGCGCTTTTGACAACGGGCGCACAATCCAGGGTAAAGCCAGCCAGACGCCAACCAGGCCAATAATGTCGCCGCGCGGGATCCACTGCCACTTATCAAAACCAACTTCATAAATGGTCCAGGCGACCACCAGCCACATTAAAATTGCATAAATCGACAGCGCAATTTTTTTATTTTTAAACAGCGCAATAGCCGTCAGCAGCAGGCCAATCGCCATTACCACATAGAATGACGACCCGCCTAACAGCAGCAGTTTCCCACCCATGTAAAGCATAGCAATACCGATGATTGCTATAACAATACTCGTTAGCTTTATCATTTTCGTCTCTCGAATTAACCACAGGGATAGTTGATTTCAAATTACAATTCCGCAACTTAAAATTAACCAAATTCAGTCAAAAAGAAAATACCATTTAATTAATGTATTTTAGGTGATAATTCAGGAGCGAAAGGATTATGTCGCGTACGCATTGCCGTCTGTATAAAACAGACATTTCAGTGAGGCGTTGCTGAGTGCATAAAGCCGGCATTTCAGATACAGGTTGCTGAGCGTACAAAGCAGGCATTCCGGGTACGCATTGCTGAATGCATAAAGCAGGCATTTATTGCGTGGAAATTGTCAACGTCTGTTTATTGCGCATGCTGATTGAAAGGGGATAAGGCGGCGTTGTACAGACCGGGAGACTGAGCGTGCTCCCGGCGTTGTTTAAGGCTGAGGCTATTTACTGTAAAGCTTCTTCAGTCTGGCCTGATACGCTTCTACGTTATGCTCAGACTGGATCCTGGCGATAGCCGCGTTGGCTTTATCGTGGATCTGCTCAGGATGGCGGATAATATCCTCAATAATGCTTTTCATACGGTCGACCGTTTTACGACGCAGGGCATCGCGATCTTGCAGAGAAGTAATGGCATAGTCACAATCGTCATTCAACGGATGGCTAATCAACCAGCCCGCCTCTTGCGGATTGATTTCCGGCAGCGCACGCACGTTAGTGGTGATCACAGGACAGCCGCAGGACTGCATCTCCAGCACGGAAAAACCATAGGTTTCAGCCCAGGTAGGCAGCAGGCCGACATCCGCTTTTTGCAGCAGCTGCATCACTTTATCATTCGGCATGGCGCTGTGATGCTCGAAAAGATCGTAGCGGGCAATGGTCGCTTCCGTCTCACGTGCAAACGCCGGATCGTCCTGATAAGGGCCGAAAGCGTAGTTGTTCGTTTTCTCAAGATCGCCTATCAGCGTAACTTTTATTTGTTCCGGCTGGATAGCGTTGGCGGCCAGCAGTTCGCCGAAGGCCTGGACGATTTCGCCACCGCCTTTGCGATAAAAGTCTTTGCCAATAAAAACAAAATGAACCGGGTCGGCGGCGTTACGAGCCGGTCGCTCGGTCATGTAGAGCTTTTGTGGCGGATGCATAACCACCATTTTTTCACGCAGCACGCGCGACAGCTCCGGACTGTCGTTGAACAGCTTCATTTCCATTTTATAGGCCGCGCCGGAAAGCGCGATCAGCGCTAAACAATTATTCGCTGTCAGCGCTGAAGAGAGCCGTTGCAGCTTTGCGCGGTTGTCCTCTTTGCTGCCGTTTTTAGGCGGCAGGATACGTGGCAGCTCGGTTTCAAACGTCGCCACCCATTTACGGTCGGTTATTGCTATCTCGTTGAAAACGTGAAAGACATCAATGTTTTTTTTCTGCGAACCAACCAGCGGTCGAAACAGGAAAATTTTGTCTCTTTTAAGAAACTTCATGTTCAGAAGATTTATATAAGAATAAATGTTCTTGTTTTTGAAGTTCACATATTCCACGTCAGCATCAACAATTATCGTCCGTTTCTCCGGGTAGTTATCGTTAGATACGCCGACTCTCATACCGCCACCTCATAGAAAATAATGCTAACCGCACTGAGTAATGTTATTAGAATTCAAATTTGCCCTGGTATTCATTCCATGACGCCCCGGTACTCCATCACATCGGCCGCCGCAAGTAAATACAGGCATATTCTTATTATCAAAACTGGCAGAATAGTTGCCGCTGAATGGGGGGATACTTACGCAGGAAATAGTTAATATTTAGTTAAAATTTATCGCCAATTTATTCGGGTAGTCCGGTTAATACTGGCTGCAACGGAGTACACAAAAAGATACACAATGAAATAAAGCATTACACCTACCGTCTCACAATTTTTCCATAAAAGTAAAAAACCAGTTATGCCGGGCCTGTCAGTACCTTGCAGCCTTTCTCACCGGCACAGTCTCTCTAATCAGCGCCTCAAATGGAGACCAGCCTTAACCAGAAAAAAGTAAACAAATTGTTAAAAATGTTGAAAGGGCACAATAAAAATATTACAGCTGCTTATATAAGATTTGATCGGCCCGAACCGGACCAGGACTTTTCTCCCGCCCCCCATTTAAAGTATTAATATTTGTAAAAATGATGTCCGGTTAATATCTACGCCACTGCCAATTTTATTTGCCTGGCGAAGATAGCCTGTAGCGATTTTGTAATTAAGATATTTCTGTTTTCGTCGAGGGCGCATTCTGAATTGTGCCGGATTTCCCCGGTAAAAAGAGGTTCAAAAAGCAGGCTAATTGAATAAGAAACTTCTGATTAAAAAATGACAGGGTGGCATTCAGATTAGCGCAAACAGCGTCTGAAAAGTACCAATCATGATCAGAATAAAGCGAAAACGCCACGCGTGCGCCATGCTCAAAAAACTGGTCCGCTTTGGCTGTAAAGACAGGGCGGGATTTTTGCAGTACTTTGATTTTATTTAAAATTAGTCGGATAAACAGCAGTAAGCCGTCGCACCCCGGCACCGGCCAGGTTACACTCGTTTCTCTGCCCTGTTCACCTCTGAGATAACCATGCTGAAAGAAAATTTTAACGACCTTATCTCGCTGATGGTGATCGCTCGTGAGAGAAGCTTTACCCGAGCGGCGGCCAGGTTGGGCGTCTCCCAGTCCGCCTTAAGCCATGCCATACGCGGGCTGGAGGAGCGGTTGCAGCTGCGTCTGTTAACCCGTACCACGCGCAGCGTCGCTCCTACCGAAGCGGGCGAACGCCTGATAAAAACCATTGGCCCGCACCTTGAAGAGATTGAAAACGAGCTGGCTGCGCTGCGTGAACTGCGCGACAGGCCGTCAGGCAATATTCGCCTTAACGTGGGCGATCACGCCCTTACCTTCGCCCTGTGGCCCGTAGTAGAACAGTTTTTACAGGCGTGGCCGGAAGTGAATATCGAAATTATGTCCGATAATTCCCTGACGGATATCGTCAGCGGCCGTTTTGACGCGGGCGTACGGCTGGGCGAACAGGTTGCCAGAGATATGATTGCCGTCAGGATCGGGCCGGACTGGCGGATGGTTGTGGTGGGCTCGCCCGCTTATTTCGCTCGCTATGGCAAGCCCGCTACGCCACAGGATCTACAGCAGCACAACTGCATCAATATGCGCCTGCCGACAATGGGCAGTATTTACGCCTGGGAGTTTGCCAAAGCGCAGCGCGAAATCCGCGTGAAGGTGGACGGCCAGCTGACGCTGAATAATCTGCAAACCCGAATTAAAGCTGCCGTGGCAGGTATCGGCCTGGCGATGGTACCTGAGGATACCGTTGAGGAGGCGGTTAAGGCAGGGCAGCTGGAAAAGGTGCTGGAAGAGTGGTGCACGCCTTTTCCGGGCTATTACCTGTACTATCCCAGCCGCCGCCAGCATACCTCCGCCTTTGCGAAGTTCGTTGAGGCGGTTCGCTACAGCGGGATCTGACGGCAAATGCAAAGGCCCGAAGACGGCTCGGGCCTTTAATTATTAACGCTTAAAACTGGTCAGAAGGCTTCCCAGTTATCCGTTGAGGCGCTCGCCAGCACCGGTAATTTCTGAGCCGTCACGCCAGAACGACGTGCTACCTCTTTCCTGCCGGCCAGGCGAAACACGGCTACCGCCTCGTTCAGGCGAGCGGCCTGCTCTTCCAGCGAGGCGGCGGCTGAAGAAGATTGCTCCACCAGCGCGGCGTTCTGCTGCGTCACCTGATCGAGTTCCGACACCGCGATGCCAACCTGACTGATGCCGCGGCTCTGCTCCTCAGAGGCGGAGGAAATCTCATCCATGATATCCCGCACCTGCTGTACCGAGCTGAGGATGCCGCTCATCGATTCTTCTGCCTGTCCCGCCAGTCGGGAGCCGCTGTCAACGCGGGCCGAGGATTCAGCAATCAGCGCGTTGATATCTTTCGCCGCTACGGCGCTGCGCTGCGCCAGGCTGCGAACTTCTCCCGCCACTACCGCAAAGCCGCGGCCGTTTTCGCCTGCGCGGGCGGCTTCTACCGCCGCGTTCAGCGCCAGAATATTGGTCTGGAAAGCGATACTTTCAATTACGCCGGTGATTTCCGCGATTTTTTTAGAGCTTTCCTGCAGCCCAAAGATGCTTTTTATCACGCCGTCCACGATAGCGCCGCCCTTCTCCGCCGTTTGTGCAGCTGAAAGCGCCAGCTTCGCCGCCTGATGGGAATTGTCCGCGTTCTGCTTCACCGTGGCGGTGAGCTGTTCCATGCTGGCGGCGGTTTGCTCCAGCGAGGCCGCCTGCTCTTCCGTTCGGGATGAGAGATCGTTGTTGCCCGCCGCAATTTCGCTGACGCCGGTTAAAATCGTATCCGCGCCGTTGCGTACGTTGCCGACGGTTCTCACCAACGACTGCTGCATGACCGCCAGACCGGAAAGCAGATGGCCCATCTCGTTACGGGCGCGCGCATCGACCGCGATTTGCTCTGTCAGATTGCCCTGCTCAATAGCGTTGATATGCCCCAGCGCGCGTGCCAGCGGCTGGATCAGCACGCGTTTAATCACTGACCAGCTGACGATAACAGCGCTCAGCACCACCAGCAAAATAGCGCCCATCAGCCACAGCATCTGCGTAAATACCTGTTTGCTTTCAGCGGAGGTGATCTTCGACAGCTGACCAACGGCGGCGCGCCAGCGATCGTAATCGCCCTGCATAATTTTCTGATTGCCGGCAACGTTAATGCTGAACAGGCCGGTCAAATCGCGGCGTGAAGCGATTTCCATCAGCTGATTAAGCTGTCCGGCATATGCCTGATAGCTTTGCGCCAGCCTGCTGTTAAGAGTGGCATCGAGTCCGGGAAGAACCGGCCCGTTCTGGTAGTTATTGAAATCGCGATCGGCCAGCGCCAGCTGCGCTTTGCCGTGCGCGACCATACCGCTCACTATGCTGCTGGTCGGCCCCTCTTTTTGCAGCCAGATCACCACGCGGTTAACGTCCGCGCGCGCCGCGTTAAGTTCATACCAGGCATTGGTCAGCGCGGTCACCCGATCGCTGGCCTTCGAGGCGGTTTCGAAGCTCTCTTTATTGTGATGCAACGCGCTGAGGAAAAGAATGCCAGCGACAAGCTGTAGAGTGCCGAAGGCAACGATGGTGCTGAGCAAGAAAGAGGAGGTTTTGATTCGGGAAAAAACGGACATAGCCACACCTGATTATTGTTTCAGAAGTGGCTTATATCGGCAAAGTTACCGGTAACATTAGAAAAAAACGTGACTATTTATATTGATAGCTGAACAACTCTGCATCAGCTGCGCTCGATTTTGCGCGCGGCTTCATCCAGCGCATCAATGATGTCGTGCAGCGTCTGCTGCGGCAGCTCCGCCTGGGAAAGGCGCATATTTAGCGCCATACGCATATTATTAATGGCCCGCTCCACTTCCGGAATGCTGCGGTTATTGACGAGGATCGCCATCGAGCTGAGCCGGTTAATGATGTCATGCAGCGTTTCCTGCCCTTCTGCCAGCTGGCGTTCCCCTTCCTGGGTCAGGCTATAGGCCTTGCGCGCCGCCTGCGCATCACGGGATTCGATGCATTCCATCTCCTCCAACAGCGTCAGGTTAGGATAAATAATGCCGGGACTGGGGCTGTATTCGCCTTTGGATAGTTCTTCAATCGTCTTAATCAGCTCGTAGCCGTGTGCGGCGCCCTGCGCGATAAAGTGCAGCAGCAGCAGGCGAACGTCGCTGGCGTCCAGCATCTTTTCGCGCCGTTTTCTCCGCGCGGCGCTGGCCGGGCCGCCTGATAAGTCGTGTTGAGAACCGTACTGTGATTTCATCGCCTGCCTGTGCCTGTTTGAAGGGGACGGATAGTAAGTTAGCCCCTGAAAAATACAACAACCCTACTTATCGTGCCAGTAAGCCACCGCGCGCACGAAATCAGCGTCGCGCTCGCGCTTGCCGATAAAGTAGTCGCTGAGCTGCTTCACCGCCGCGCCTTCGCCCGTCAGCCAGATAAAGTAGTCGTCCGCCGGTAAGACAACCTTATCCAGTTCGGCAATGAGCGAGCCGACGCCACCCTGCATTTTGCCGCTGCCCAGCCAGACGATTTCCACGTTTGGCGGATCGCCAAGATAGGCTTTGCCCTGCGCTGCGTCGGCAAAGGCATAAAGCTTCACCGGCCTGTCGCCAAGCGAACTCAGCCGCCGTTTAAACGCGGGCAGGCCTGTTTCATCGCAGACGTAAAGCTGGAAGGCGTACTCTTCCGGCACGATCAGCGAGCCGCGCGGGCCGCCGATGGCCAGCCTGTCGCCAGGATGCGCCGTAGTGGCCCAGTCGCTGGCTACGCCCGACTCGTGCAGATAAAAATCCAGCGTCAGCCTGTTTTTCTGCGCGTTAAAGTACAGCGGCGTGTAGTCACGTGCCAGCGGACGAATGCCGTCTTTCCAGACGATGCCCTCTTCCGTGACCTGAGGCAGATAAAGCTCGCCTGTGGCAGGATCCGGAAAAAACACCTTAACGTGATCGTCGAAGCCCGCCGAATTAAACCCGGCCAGCGCTTCGCCGCCGAACTCAATGCGGTAGAAGCTGTTGGCGATAAAAGTTTTCGCAATCACTTCCACCGGACGAAAGCGCAGTTCATTTCTTACGCGACGGGGAGCGCGTCCCGTTATTTCGGTCAAAATAGTTCTCCTGACGGGAATTAGCCCGTAATAGTAAACCGTCTCTGTTCTTATTGACGCAGGAAAATATATCTATGATATATCTTAACCGCAAGCGGATTTTTGCTCATCGTCTGACTGCCCGCACGAATAGTCCCCGAGGCCCTCAGGCAAAAAAAAACCGCCGGGCAGAACGCCGGGCGGCTTGATAGTGATGAAAAACTTAAAAGGGCGCGCCGACGTTTTTACAGCAAAACGATGGCAGTGACTGATAATACGCCTCGTGTTAAAGCGCGGTCGCGCCGGTGACGCGCCAGACCACGTTTCCGGCATCGTCGGCAATCATCAGACCTCCCTGTTTATCCATAGTCAGGCCTACCGGCAGGCCGCGAACCGATTTTTGATCCTCCGTGAGGAAGCCGGTGACCACCGGCTCTGGCTGTCCTTGCGGCATACCGTTGCGGAAGGCAACCCAGACCACCTGATAGCCGTTCAGCGGCTTGCGGTTCCAGCTGCCGTGCTCGCTGACAAAAGCACCGCCACGGTATTTCTCCGGCAGATTGGTGCCGGTATAGAACCACAGTCCCAGCGGCGCCACGTGCGAGCTGAGCGCATAGTCAGGCTTAATCGCTTTTTTCACCAGATCCGGGCGCGGCGGCTGAACGCGTTCGTCCACGTGCTGGCCGAAATAGCTGTAAGGCCAGCCGTAAAAGCCGCCTTCCTGTACCGATGTCAGGTAGTCCGGCACCAGATCGGCACCGATTTCATCGCGCTCGTTAACGATGGCCCACAGCTTGCCGGTTTGCGGCTCCCACTGCATCCCGGTGGGATTGCGCAGCCCGCTGGCGTAGATCCGACTGGCGCCGCTTGCCGCATCGACCTCCAGGATATCGGCCCGACGATACTCTGCGCCGATGCCGTTTTCAGTGATATTACTGTTGGAGCCGACGCCGACATAAAGTTTGCTGCCGTCCGGGCTGGCCAGCAGCGACTTGGTCCAGTGATGGTTAACAGGCCCGCCCGGCAGCTCGGTCAGCTCGGTGCCGGGATCGGTGATCTTCGTCGCGCCGCTTTCATAGCGATATTTCATCAGCGAGTCGGCATTCGCCACGTACAGCGTATCGCCGATAAGCTGCACGCCAAACGGCGAGCGCAGGTTTTCCAGGAAAGGATATTTTTGCCAGCTTTTGCCGTCGCTGCTGCGCAGCAGCGTAATGCGATTGCCGCCGGCACCGCCCTTGCCGGAGGCCTTTTGAACCAGACCGGTGATTAGCTGCTTCGGCTGGCTGGTCGGCGCTGCCGGAGCGCTGCCTTCCACCACCAGTATATCGCCATTTGGCAACGTATAGAGCTGGCGCGGATGCTGAAAACCGTCCGCAACTTTTTCTATCTTCAGACCATCCGCGACCCTGGGCTTTTCACCCTCCTTCCATGGCGTACCGTTCGGAACCTTCATGGGCGGGACAAGGAAGTTTTTTGCCGCCGGCAACTCCGGATCCGCACCGGTTTGCTTTGCGGGATCGATTTTAGCGCCGTTATCACAGCCGGCGAGCAGCAGTGAAACCGTTACGGCCAGCAGTGAGAGTGTGGTTGACGTTTTCATAACTCCTCCTTAAGCGGTGCGATCGCGCACGGCGAGCTGCACGTTGGCGAACAGCATCAGAACCACCGCCAGGGTGGAGAGAATAACGCCGGCAGGCACCACCGCCCACGCGTCGCGGCTGTGAATAAAGGCGTTGAAAATTTCCAGCACGATCGCCAGCAGATAGGCCCAAAAATGCACTTTTATCGCCGATCCCTGCGGATAAGAGACGCCCACCCAAACCTGCACAAGGTTAATCAGGCGAGGAACGATTGCAACGATCAGTCCGATAGCGATCAGCCAGCTCGCCGCCTGTGTCCAGAAAATTTCAGTACTGTAGAGATAAATAATGTCGAAGATCCAGCCCGCCACAAAAAAGCCGAGCGGGACAGGATGAAACAATGAATAGACGGCCACCGCAAAAGTCGAATGGCGGGATGTTACCTGGGAAGTCATTTACCGGCTCCTTAAACAGGGAAAATGCGCGGCCCGCAGGCAATGCGGCAGCGCAGACTGTAAAAGGTTAGTAAAGTTAATGACTTCTTGTTTAGTAATGTGAAGAAAATTAGGATTATGCCCGCTGCTGGCGTAAATCAGCCAGCGAAAGTCGCTGTACGCCAGCCGCGTCAAAATTGCTGACGTCCAGCCAGCGCTCAAAAGCTTCGCGCAGCGCGGGCCATTCCTCATCAATAATGGAAAACCAGGCGGTATCGCGGCTGCGTCCTTTGTAAACGATGGCCTGACGGAACAGCCCTTCATAGCGAAAGCCGAGACGCTCTGCTGCCCGCCGCGAAGGCGCGTTGAGGCTGTCGCACTTCCATTCGTATCGACGATAGCCCAGCCGATCGAAGGCGTAACGCATCAGCAGAAAATGGCTTTCGGTAGAGAGCGGCGTGCGCTTCAGCGCGGGCGAAAAGGTCACGTACCCCACTTCCATCACGCCGTGCGCTGGCTCAACCCTCATCAGCGCCAGCGTACCGACCGCGCGACCGCTTTGTCGATCGATCACGGCGAAGTGCAGCGGATCGCGACTGGCTTCGGCCCTGGCAAGATAGTCGCGAAGCTCCTCCGCGTTAAAAGGGCCGGCGGGCAGCCAGGTCCAGTCGCGATCGTCTTCGGCGCTGCTCCACGCGGTCAGCAGATCCTCATAGTGACGGGCGCTTTCCAGCGGCTCCAGCATACAGAAGCGCCCCGCCAGCGCTATGCGTTCAGGCAAAGGGCGCGGCGTCCATTCAGGAAGCGGTTCGCCAACCGGCTGTTGAAATTCATTTAAACGCACGGACAATTTTCACCTCAGGCGATAACTACGTTGATTTTCCAGCATAAACTGCCGCGTAACGAAAGCCAGTAGTTTTTTTACCTGTCGATAAACCGGCCCGGATAGTCCGCCGGCGGTTTTTGTCGCTCATTAAATCGGCCAAACAGCCGATAACGGTTTTGTGCGATCAGATTATAGCAGCGGTCGCTGATGAACTTTGGACAGAAGCGCAGTACCGAAAGCGCTCGCCAGGGCCACGGCAGCCCAAGCATAACGCGGAAAATAGCGTCGGCGCGCAGATAAACCTGGCCGCGTTCGAGCAGCACAATGGTATTGATTTCGTCAGGCGACATACCGGCGGCTTTCAGCAGGGATTTGCCTTTTTCAGTCTGAACCGCGGCCAGGCGTACGGTGCGACGCTTGTCATAGCGCAGCAGAAAATTGACCCAGCCGTTACAGAGTTTGCACACGCCGTCATAAAGCACAATGCGCTCGTGCGACGGCAGCGTTTCAGCAGTATCGGACATAGCATCACCAAAGTCAGATAAAAATAAAAAGCCGTTTGTACACGACCAGACCTTAAGCCTGGCTTGAAAAGCGGCATACATCCATTTTGAATCGTTTCAGGAACACCAGAATGCCGACTCCTCAAGGCGAAACCCGCTACCAGCTGGCGTTAGAGATGCTGACAGCAGATGACGCGGGACGGGATGAAATTCTCAGCAAATTTACCCGGCTCACCAGCGAGCTGCTGAATATTCCCGGCAGCTTCGTGTCGATTATGAACGAGCACCAGCAATACATTAAGGCGGCGCGGAATTTCTCGCTGAAGCGAAGCTCGCTTGAAGACGCGCTCTGTCGGCACACGCTCGCCAGCGGTGAGGTCATGGTCTGCCCCGACACCCATCTGGACGAACGGTTTAAGGCGCACCCGCTGATCAAGGATTCGCCCTATATCCGTTTTTATGCGGGCGCGCCGCTGAAAATGCGCGACGGTGCTATTGTTGGCACACTGTGCGTTACGGATGTGCTGCCGCATAGTTTTACTGAGGAACAGGTAAAGCTGCTGGAGCTGCTGGCCGAGATCATGACTGCCTGGCTGGATGCCTGGTATCATACCAGCCTGCGTGACGTTGTCACTCTTTTGCCTAATCGTCAGAGCCTGCTGCGTGATTTGGAGCAGCTGGAGGATAACGGCGTCATCCAGCCTTATAGCCTGGTGCTGATTGACTGCATCGATATGGCACGCGCCTACGACATCGCCCGCGCGCTGGGGATGTATGCGCTGGAAGCTTTGTTGCAGAACATCGCTACCCTGCTGCGCACGCGCCTGCAGCTGAGAGACGATGACCGGCTTTATACCGTGTCGAAAGGCCGGTTTGCGCTGCTTTCCGCCAGTAAAACGTCCGGCTGGCCGAAACAGCTAAGCGAAAAGCTGGGTCAGGTGCGCGCGCGCATAGGCGAAGAGATTGCTATCGATCTGACTATTCACCTGGGTGAAGTCTCTTTTTCGCCTATGCTCTGCCCGCCGGTTGAAGTGCTGCGGCGCGGCGTCAGCGCGCTGCATGAGGCTATCGGCCAGGGGCTGTCCTACGCCGCTTTCGATCTGGAGAGCGATAACCGCCGCAAGCTGGATTTTCTGCTGCTGCACGATCTGGCGGAAGCGCTGCGCAGCGAAGGCGGGCTTTATCTGGTTTATCAGCCGCAGATCTCGTTGCACAGCGGCCTGCCGGTAGGCATGGAGGCGCTGCTGCGCTGGCAACATCCCCGCCTCGGCAACCTGCCGCCGTTACAGTTTCTGCCGCTGGTGGAGCAAACCAACCTGATGGCTGGCGTCACCGACTGGGTAATCGTTAGCGTGCTGGCGCAGCTCAAACTCTGGCGGGCAAAAGGCATTAACCTGCCCGTATCGGTCAACGTCAGCGTCAGCGATCTGGCCCGTGAAGGCTTTGCCGACTGGCTGGAAAGGATGCTGCTGCGGGCGGGCCTCTCCAGCGATTTGCTGAGTATTGAGTGCCTGGAAACGGAAAAGCTGCTGGAAAGTCCGGATGCGATGCGCGGCCTGAATCAGCTCAAGCTACGCGGCTTTACGCTGGCGCTGGACGATTTCGGCAGCGGCTACAGCAATATTAACTATCTGAAGCGTATTCCGATGGACGTAATCAAGCTGGATCGCTCGCTGATCGCGCCGCTTGCTGCCGACGGCGGCAGCCAGATCGTGGCGCGCCACGTGATAACCATGCTTAAAGAGCTGAACTATATCGTGCTGGCGGAAGGCGTGGAGGATGAGGAAACGCTGCTGCTGCTGCGCGGATTCGGCTGTGATGAAATTCAGGGCTACTTTTGCAGCAAACCCCTTCCGGCGGAAGGGGTTGAGCAATGGCTTAAGAGCGGGAAAACGCCTTAGATAAGCAGCCCGCGCAGACGGTCAGCACAGTATCCTGCCCAAACGATCCAATCAGGATTCTGCCCAGACGGTCTGCGCGTTGGTGAACTCCCGAATACCAAAGTGGGACAGCTCGCGACCGTAGCCGCTGTGCTTAACGCCGCCAATCGGTACGCGCGGGTCGGAGAAGCTCGGCGTATTGATAAACATGCCGCCGGTTTCCACCTTCGCGGCAAGCTTGCGGGCTTTTGCGACGTCGCGGCTCCACAGGCTGCCGCCCAGGCCGAACTCGGAGTCGTTAGCCAGCGCAATTGCGTCGTCCGCGTCCTTCGCCACAATCAGCGAAGCAACCGGGCCAAACAGCTCCTGCTTAAAGCTGGTCATGCCGGGTTTGACGTTGCTCAGCACGGTAGGCGCATAGAAGTTCGCCTGGCCCTGCATAACGTGGCCGCCCAGCAGGCACTCCGCGCCTTCGGCGATGGTAGCCTGCACCTGAGAATCCAGCTCGTCACGCAGATCGAAACGGGCCATTGGGCCGATATAGGTCGCTTCGTCGCGTGGATCGCCTACCACCAGCTCTTTTACCGCCGCCACAAATTTGTCGCGGAACTCGGCAAAAACGGCCTCTTCCACGATAATGCGCTTCGCCGCCATGCAGACCTGGCCGCCGTTCATAAAGCGACCCGCCACCGCGCCTTTCACCGCCGCATCGATATCGGCGTCGGCCAGCACGATAAAGGCATCGGAACCGCCCAGCTCCAGCACGCTTTTTTTCACCGCCGCGCCCGCCAGCGCTGCAATAGCCGCCCCTGCGCGCACGCTGCCGGTCAGGGTGACGGCCGCGATGCGTGAGTCTTTGATAATAGTAGCGACGGCATCGTTATCGGCGTTCAGGACGCTAAACAGGCCCTGCTGCACGCCCGCTTCCGCCAGCACGGATTGCAGCAGCAGCGCGCTGCCCATAATGCTCGGGGCCGGTTTCAGCAGATAGCTATTGCCCGCCATAATAATGGGCACCGCGCCGCGCAGCACCTGCCATACCGGGAAGTTCCACGGCATTACGGCCAGGATCGGGCCAATCGGCAGATAGTTAACGTGCGCTTTTTCATTTTCGACCAGGGTGGCTTCCGGTGCCAGGATTGTTGGCCCCTGCTCCGCATACCATTCGCACAGGCGCGCGCACTTTTCCACTTCGGCCAGGCTCTGGGTAATCGGCTTGCCCATTTCGTCGGTCATCATTTCCGCCAGCGCGCGGGCATGTTTACGCAGGCTGGCCGCCATGTTCAGCAACAGCTGGCTGCGTTCCGCCACCTCGCTGTGACGCCAGTGCTGAAACGCGCCGTGGGCCTGCGCCAGCGCGGTTTCCACCTCGGCGGCGGTAGCGAAAGGCGTCTGGCGAATGATGTCGCCGGTAAAAGGGTTACGGGATACGGCGCCCGCCTGAACTGCTGATGAAGTCGTCATAAGATCCTCCGTCGGCCTCTCAGGCCGGTTGGTGATAGTGACGCTATCTTAGCCTTGCGCATCCTTCCTGAAAAATGAATAATAATGAAAATATCCTGCTCAAAATGAGAATGTTTATGGATCTGACCCAGCTGGAAGTGTTCCGCGCCATCGCGGAAGAAGGCAGCGTGACGGCGGCAGCGGGTAAACTGCACCGCGTTCCTTCTAATATTTCTACCCGCCTGCGCCAGCTGGAGGACGAGCTGGGCACGACGCTGTTCAGCCGCGAAAAGCTGCGCCTGCATATTACCGACGCGGGCCGCACGCTGCTGGATTACGCCAACCGCATCCTGGCACTGACTGAGGAGGCGCGCCTTCAGGTTTCCAGCCAGCATCCTGCCGGCGTCTTTACCCTTGGCGCGATTGAGAGCACCGCCGCGGTGCGGCTGCCGCCGCTGATTGCCCGCTATCATCAGGCCTGGCCGGAGGTAGAGCTGGATCTCTCTACCGGGCCGTCCGGCGCGATGACCGACGGGCTGCTGGCGGGCGAGTTCAGCGCGGTGTTTATCGACGGGCCGCCGAAGCATCCGCAGCTGGAAGGCATCCCGGTTTTTAACGAGGAGATGGTGCTGATCTCTTCGCTGAACCATCCGCCGGTCACCTGCGCCAGGGAAATTTCAGGCGCCACTATTTACGCTTTCCGCGCCAACTGCTCCTATCGCCGTCTGTTCGAGAACTGGTTCGCCCGTGAAAACGCGTCGCCCGGCAAGATTTTCGAGATGGAGTCCTATCACGGCATTCTGGCCTGCGTCAGCGCGGGCGCCGGGCTGGCGCTGATCCCGAAAAGTATGCTGGAGAGTATGCCCGGCAGAGACAGCGTTAGCGCCTGGCCGCTGAGCGACGGCATGGGCGAGCTGGCGATCTGGCTGGTATGGCGCAAAGGCAGCGGCTCCGCCAATCTGCGGGCAATGGTGAAGATGTTAGAAGCCGTGCAGGAGTAATGGCGCTGAACTACGCTTAACCCACCTGATACCGGATGGAAAAAACTATGTTGTGGCTGTACAACACATTGATTGTGCTGGCGACTATCGTCGCGATGGAGATTATCGCGGCGCTGGCGCACAAATATATTATGCATGGCTGGGGCTGGGGCTGGCACCTTTCCCACCACGAGCCGCGCAAGGGCTGGTTTGAAGTAAACGATCTGTACGCCGTGGTGTTCGCCGTGCTCTCTATCGTGCTGATCTATCTGGGCAGCATCGGCTACTGGCCGCTGCAATGGATCGGTGCAGGCATGACCGCCTATGGCCTGCTCTATTTTATGGTGCACGACGGTCTGGTGCACCAGCGCTGGCCTTTCCGCTACGTGCCCCGCCGTGGCTATCTGAAACGCCTGTATATGGCGCATCGTCTGCATCACGCGGTGCGCGGCCGGGAAGGCTGCGTCTCTTTCGGTTTTCTCTATGCGCCGCCGGTAGATAAACTTCAGGCTACGCTGCGCCAGCGGCACGGTCGCCGCCGCCGCCGGGACGCTGCCACAGGGCCGCAGAACGAGGCGGCGCAGCCTGCTTCCCGCGAGAAGCCAGCGCCCTGATGGCCCCGCCCGCCAGCAGGCCCAGCTTTTCCGCCTTGCTGGTGCCCTGGCGGCGATCCCAGGCTTTGCTGCCGGCGCGATCGACCTTCACGCCGATTTCCCGATAGACGCCGCGCGCGGTAGCAATAGCCCAGGCGGAGCGCAGCGGCAAACCTGCCAGGCCCGCCTCTGCTGACGTATAATAAGGTTCAGCCGCCGCCACCAGCCGCTGCGCGACTTTCGCCAGCCGGTCCCGACTGGCCGGCTGCGCATAGTTCTCCAGCGTCAGTCCTTCTTCAGCCAGCCAGTTAACTGGCAGATAGCAGCGGCCGTTTCCGGCGTCCTCAACGATATCGCGGGCGATATTGGTCAGCTGAAAAGCCAGCCCCAGATCGCAGGCCCGATCCAGCACCGCTTCATCGCGCACGCCCATCACTCGCGCCATCATCAGGCCGACTACGCCCGCTACGTGATAGCAGTAGCGCAGCGTATCGTTCAGCGTGTGGTAAAGATCGCCCCGCACGTCCATGGCGTAGCCTTCCAGATGATCGAACGCCTGCTGCTGCGGAATGGCATGGGCCAGCGCCACCTCCTGAAACGCGGCGAAAGCGGGATCGCTCATCGGCTCGCCCGCGCAGGCGCGCAGCGTTAACGCCTTCAGCGTTTCCAGCCTTTGCAGCGGCGTGCTTTGCGCGGCGGTGGCCTGAAAGCCCAGCTGCTGATCGTCGATCACGTCGTCGCAGTGCCGGCACCACGCGTAAAGCATCAGCGCGCTGCGCCGGGTGGCCGGATCGAACAATTTGGCGGCGGTGTCGAAGCTTTTCGATCCCGCCGCCATAGTTTCCGTGGCATGGCTGAGCAGCGCCTCATTCATCGTGCCCTGTCCTCCAGCATCAGGCTGGCGGTCACTTTCGCAGAAGCGATCACGCCGGGAATGCCCGCGCCGGGATGGGTGCCCGCGCCGACCACATAGAGATTATCAATTTTGCTGTCGCGATTGTGCGGCCGGAACCAGGCGCTCTGCGTCAGCAGCGGCTCTACGGAGAAGGCGGAGCCCAGATGCGCGTCCAGCTGGTCACGGAAATCAAACGGCGTGAAGATGCGCTGCGTCACCAGCTGCTCGCGCAGGCCCGGCATATAGTGCTCCTCCAGATAGGCGAAGATACGATCGCGCAGGCGCGGCCCTTCCACGTCCCAGTCCAGGTTCGCCGTTCCTAAATTAGGCACCGGCGCCAGCACATAGAAGCTGCCGCAGCCCGGCGGCGCCAGCGAAGGATCGGTGACGCACGGCGAGTGCAGGTAAAGAGAGAAATCATCCGCCAGCCTGTCGTGATGGAAAATCTCCTCAATCAGCTCTTTGTAGCGCGGCCCGAAGCAGACCGTATGGTGCGCCAGCTGGCTGTGCGGATTGTTCAGGCCAAAATAGATCACGAATAGCGAGTTGCTCATGCTTTTTTTCTTCAGCGCGGCGGCCTGCGCAGCGCCGTGAGGATGATGACCAAGCAGTTTGGCGTAGGTTTGCACCACATCGGCATTGGAAGCCACGGCCGCCACTTCAATCCTTCGACCGTCGGCCGTGATCGCCGCCGTAATATGGTCGCCTTCCGTTTCCAGCTTTTTAACCGGCGTGTTCAGTTCGAGTTGCCCCCCCAGCTCGCAAAAAAGCCGGGTCAGGCCCTGGATCATCGCGCCGGTGCCGCCGCGTGCAAACCAGACGCCCCACTCGCGCTCCAGCGCGTGGATCAGCGTATAAATGGACGAGGCCGCAAAAGGATTGCCGCCCACCAGCAGCGAGTGAAAAGAGAACGCCTGGCGCAGATGTTCGTTTTTGATAAACTTCGATACCATGCTGTAAACGCTGCGCCACGCCTGTAGGCGGATTAGCTGCGGCGAGACTTTAACCATGTCGCCGACCGAGAGAAAAGGCACGCTGCCGAGCTTAAGATAGCCTTCTTTAAAGACCTCGCGCGAGTAGGCATGAAAGCGGCGATAGCCCTCCACGTCGTCCGGATTGAAGCGCGCGATCGCCTCTTCCAGCTGCTGCTGATCGTTGTCGTAATCCATCACCTCGCCCGACTCCCAGCAGAGGCGGTAAAAAGGCTTAACCGGCAGCATATCGATAAAGTCCGCGGTGCGCCGTCCGGCCAGCGTAAACAGCTCTTCAATCGCCGAAGGATCGGTGATCACCGTTGGCCCTGCGTCAAAGGTAAAACCTTGATCCTCGTAAACATAAGCGCGGCCGCCGGGCTTATCACGCGCCTCCAGCAGCAGCACGGGCACCCCCGCCGCCTGTAAACGGATAGCCAAAGCCAGGCCGCCAATACCGGCGCCAATTACTAGTGTTTTTTTCATCAGAAAGCTCGCAGCCGGGGAGATTTTTTTAACACGGCCAGCAACGCCTCGCCGACCGGTACCGGGGGCTTGCCTGTAAGGATCCGTGCCATATCTGAGGGGGTAAGCCGACCGGCATAAAACCTGGCGATCAGCCCATCGTTTAACTGATAGAAGCGCTGCATAACCTGCCAGCGCTGCTCCGGCCGTCCGGCCAGGAACAGCATCCGGTTGAGGATGCGAAAGAACCGCTGACGCCGCCACTGCCGGGCCATAAACTGCCCTATTAGCGGGTGCAGCCGCTCGTGCGTTGGCCTGCCGTTGTCGGCAATCAGATCGGCCAGCGTCGCCGCCAGCGGTAGCGAGTAGCCGGTAGTGGCATGAAAGAGACCCGCGCGCAGGCCGCTGCAAAGCTGTACCCGTTGCTGGCGAAAAGCCCGTGGCTGTCCCTGGAGCGTGATCGGCAGAACGCCCTGCTCTTCGCGCTTTAAGTGCTGCAGCGTCCAGCCCTGCGCCTGCGCATAGTCGGCGATCCGCTGCCGCGCCTCGTTGGCGTCCAGCGCCGTACTGTCCTGATAGTGCGTGTCCTCGATCAGCAGCGTGTCTGCCGACAGCGGCAGCGTGTAGACGAAACGGTAGCTCTGCTGCTGATCCACGGTGGCATCCATCAGCACAGGCCTCGTCAGCCCGTGCGGCGCCGCCAGCAGCCACTCCTGTCCCAGAAAGGCCTGAAGCCCTACCGTCAGCCAGGGGCTGGGCTGATAGCCGCGCCCGTCAATCACCGCGGCGGCGTGCAGCGTGCTGCCGTCGGCCAGCGTGACGCCGTGCGGCGTGATGTCACTTACCTCACACGACGTTAAGAGATTTTCGCCCAGCGCCGTTTCCAGCGCCTGAGCAAAGCTTTCCGCCGTCACGCTAAGGTAGCCGCCCGGCAGCGTGCGCGTGTAGCGAGGAAAACGCACCTCGTAGCCCTGCCAGCAATGCGCCACCAGCGGACGCAGCCATTTGTGCTGCGCGGGCGTTAAGTCATCCTCATGAAAAGACCAGGTGTGATTGCCGCCCGCGCGCTCGCCCGCCTCCAGCATCAGCACCTTCAGCTCTGGCTGCCGCTGGCGTAGCCGCCAGGCTATCAGCCCGTTGGCCAGCCCGCCGCCCACCAGAATTACATCCCATTTTGTCATCCTGTCGCCTTAATCCTTTCTGAACGCGAACCCAGCGCCTGTTCTACGATATCCGCCGCCTTTTGCGCGCCGCCTGCCTGACGTAGCTGACGCTGCGCCTCCTGCATATTGCGGTGACAGCCTTTGTCCTGCAGCAGCGCGGTCAGCTGTTTCGCCATCGTTTTGCTGCTGGCGAAGCGGGAAACGCGACGGCCCAGGCCATTCCAGACCACGCGCGACGCGACGCCGGGCTGATCGAAAGCGATGGGCACCGCCAGGATCGGCGTCGAGCTGCTGATCGCATCCGCCACGGTATTCAGGCCGCCATGAGTGATCACCGCCTGCGCCTGCTGCAACACGCTCAGCTGATCGGCAAAATCCGTTACCCAGTAGGCGCCGCAGGCTTCCAGCTCCGCCTCCTGGTTGGGCGTCAGGCCGCCGCAGTGGGCGATCAACAGCTGGACATGCAGGCGACGGCAGGCGCGAGCGATGGTCTTAAACAGGCGGAAGCGGTGCCCCTGTAACGTACCCAGCGAGGCGAAAACAAAGGGGCGCGAAGAGAGCAACGGCCAGAAGCGCCGCTCCGTGGCGGTCGGACGCAGCGGCCCAACCTGGTAAAAATGCGCCGGCAGCGCGTGGCGCGGAAAATCCAGCGCGGGCACGGTCTGGCTGATTTGCGCCAGCGGCGACAGACATTCATGCAGCCCCGTACGCGGTGCCAGACCAAAGCGCTCGGCGTGGCGCGCAATCACACGGCCGTGGCTGCGCATCATCCAGTCATAGATGCGCTGGCTGGTGCGAAACAGCTTTTGCGCCCGCTGGTCGGTGCCGTAGCCAAACGACATTACCGGCAGCGGAATGCCCGGTTCACGGTTGACCGGCAGCGCGCAGGCCACGGAAACAAAAGGCAGCGCCATGCCTTCCGCCACCAGTCCCCCGGCCGCCTCCATCTGATCGACGATCAGCCCGTCCACCCGCAGCTGCTTTAACACGCGCGGTAACTCGCGGCACAGCATATCCGTGGCGCGGGACATATCTTTAATCAACGCGAACAGCGACATCCCGGCAGGCGAAGCGGCCAGTCTGAGCGTGCGGGCCAGGCTGCCGGGCGGATGGGAATCCTCACCGACGGGCTGAAAAGCGATGCGCGGATCGCTGAGCAGCGCGCCCGCCTCCGCCTGATGAATAAACGTAACCTGATGACCCCGGTCAATCAGCGCCTGCGCCAGCGCCTGTAAAGCCTGCCAGTGGCTGTACAGCGGCGGCGCAACCACGGCGTAATGACTCATGCTTCGCTCCTGTTGCGGGAAAGCTTTGCCTGGCGCAGTTCGCTCAGGTTGGCGCTGCCGGTACAGAAGCAGGCGATCCTGAGCTGGGCGATAACGGTCTGGAAGTGCGTGACGGTCGCCTCATAAGAGGCATTGGCGCTGGCGAGTACCGCTGCCGCCTGCCCCACCAGATCGGCGCCCAGCGCCAGCGCTTTTGCGACGTCGATACCGTTGGCGATACCGCCGGAGGCGATCAGCGGCAGGGTCGGCAGCGCGGCGTGAACGCTGCACAGCGCGTCGGCCGTTGGAATGCCCCAGTCGGCAAACGCCATCGCCATGGCGCGCATTTCAGGGCGCGACGCTCTTTCCGCCTCTACCGCTGCCCAGCTGGTGCCGCCAGCGCCCGCGACGTCAATCATCGCGACGCCCGCCTCGCTCAGACGGCGCGCCACCGCGGGTGAAATACCTGCACCGACCTCTTTCACCACGACCGGCACCTCAAGCTGCTTTACCAGCAGCGCGATGGCGTCCAGCACGCCGCGCCAGTCGCGGTCGCCGCCTTCCTGTAGGGCTTCCTGCAAGGGGTTAAGATGCACGATCAGCGCATCCGCCTGGATCATATCCACCGCGCGACGGGCATAGTCCAGCCCGCGCTGGCCGTGGATCTGCGCCGCACCAAGATTAGCCAATAGCGGAACATCCGGCGCTATCGCACGTAGTTCGCTGGTCAGGCCAAAGCTGACGTCGCTTTCCAGCGCCACGCGCTGCGAGCCGACGCCCATCGCCAGCCCCAGCGTCTGCGCGGTACGAGCCAGATTAAGGTTGATGTCGCGGGCGCGGGCGGCGCCGCCGGTCATTGAGCTGATCAGCAGCGGCGCACGCAGCTGACGGCCAAACAGCGTAGTGCTGAGATCGATACTGTCCAGATCCAGCTCGGGCAGCGCGCAGTGCTCAAAGTGCCAGTGTTCAAATCCGGTGCGGCTTTTACGCGCGTCGGCAGCCGGATTGAGTACGATATCAAGATGATCGTTCTTACGCTGTATAAGGTTCGCGTCCTTCATTCACGCTCCGTTTGTGAATATTTAGCTAAAGGTCGCCAGCTGCTGGCTGAACCAGCTATGCATAAAACGCCGCGTCGCCAGGCCGTGCTGGCAGACGGAGAGATGCCGATCGGCGCTGTGCAAATGCTCGTGTAGGCGTGAGCGTACCGCCTCGGCACCCAGTAGCGCCACCAGCGTCGATTTCCCGGCGTCCTTATTAATATCTTTCCCCGTGCCGCTACAGCCGTCCGCCAGATCGTCTAGCAGCTGAAACGCCTGACCCAGATCGCGCGCGAAACAGCCCAGCTTCTGGCGCACGGCTGGCGTTGCATCTGCCGCCAGCGCCGCGATTTGTAGCGTGGCGCTGAATAACATGCTGGTCTTCAGATCGTTGGTATCGGCTATCGCTTCTTCGCTGCGCGCCGTCGCACCTTCGTTAAGATCGCGGAACTGTCCCTGCACCAGCCCTTGCAGGCCCACGGCGGCGGAAAGCTCCGCTACGGCCTGGGTACGGCAGGCATCCGTCAGCCCTTCGGCACCGGCCACCACGCCAAAAGCGTTGCTGAGCAGCGCAACCGCCGCGAGGATCGCCACGTCCTGGCCGAACTGGCGATGGATAGTGGGCCGTCCGCGCCGTAACGCCGCGTTATCCATGCAGGGGATATCGTCCAGCATCAGCGAAGCGGCATGCACCATCTCCACCGCGCAGGCGAGATCGAGCAGCCCCGGATGATTTTTGTCGCAGCCCAGGTCATATGCCGCCAGCAGCAGCAGCAGAGGACGGATACGCTTGCCCGGCGCCAGCGCGCCTTCACGCATCGCCGCGCCAACCCGGTCGCGTTCGCCACCCGCGGGCAGGAGCTGGTCAAGACGCTGATGCAGCGCGTCACGCAGCGCCCGCAGCTCGCTTTCCTGACTCAGTGGTTCTTTCGCGTTGGTTATAGTTGCCGTCACTGGTTTTCCCGTCATAACGAGTGAATTGATAGACCATGGTGGCCCGCTCGCCCTTTTTTCGTCGTCGGGGCGACGACGGTTATGCTCATAAGAGCTAACGCTATTTCCGTTAAGCCTGGATGATGCTTAGCGAAAAAACAAAAACATTACATTAATACCTTTAAGAACAACGAATTATACAAAAAAGCTCGTGACTTTTAGTTTTTATGCCCCCTAAATAACTCAACAGACGGCCTCTTTATCGCCCGTTGACATAAAAAAACCCGCCTGGCGGGCTTTTTTAGTGTAGTTCAATTAACAGGATAGCGAAGGCTATTGTTCTTTATGGGTAAAAATTGGAACCCCGTGCTCAGGGCTGGCGGAAAATCCATCGGCACGGAGCTTGTTATATGTGCTGTACGTAAAGGTTTAGCGGCGGCCGAGCCGTAAAGTGCTGTTGAGTGCGTAGCGGTATGGATCCCAGGCTTGAACCTGCGGGCTATAATGGGATGAACCGCCGGTTAATTCTGGCGGCCGTTTTATTGGCTGTATAAGCCTCTTTAGTGGTCATCACCACCTGATTAAAGCGCGCATGTCATCGTCAGCTTTATATCAATCCCAGGCGCAAGCTTCACACATATGATCCACATCCAGTCCCAGCTGCGTAAGAAATGCCCCCATGATGACTATTTCTGCCACAAATGCTAACCCATCGCTTAAGAAAAGCGCGGCCAGCTGCGCTGAAATAACAGTGCCCATAATGACCCAGTTATACCAGGCGAAATTTGTTTCAAGCGCGCCGAGAAATTGTCGAATACCCGTCAATTTCCAGATAGCGCTGAGCAGGTTGAAAACCGCCTGACCTGTCGCGCGCGCGCCCTGCGCATTACGGAACGCCTGAAGTAACAGCTGCAAGCCATTTAGCTGCGCTGCATTCAACTGACTGGCAATCTGTGCCGCCGCCCGTTGAGCCGGTGCTCCCGCTATGCCGCAATACTGTAGCCCAACAGACAGGACGTCACAGATGACGGTAATTTCCCACATAGTGCATTCACTAACGCCCGTCTTATTTGGTGCAGAGTCAAGTTCCACCTCTGCGGCGGCGGCGGGTTCTGCTGATTCAATGTCATAGCGGCCATTTACCAGATCGTACATGTCATGCACCGCTTTATCCCTGTCAAAAGTCTGCCCTGGGGGAGGCGGATTATCTGCAAGAAGTTGATCGAGATGGGGTAATACGGTTGCCCTGAAAGTATCAAAGTCCTGATTTTTCAATTGATCGGATGCGGTTGGCTCAGTCATGGCTGGCTATCCTCTAACAAGATGTAAGTAATTGATAAGTATTGAATAATTAATTGTTATACGGAAAATATTTCAATGAAAATTAATCAGACGGATATACTTTAAAAGGAATCATTAATAATTCTATAGGATGGTCGTTGGTGTGCAAGTCAAGGGGCTGCTTTGAGTGATAGTCGCCCTCACCTGGCCAAGGGTCGCATGGAGGCAGACAAAGAAACCTCGTTATGTCTTTATCCGCAGGCTAACGGGAGCCGCACCGCAAATGCGGCTTCCCGCGAGGCTATATAAGCGCAACGGCTTTCGGCGACATACGCCTGTCAGAAGTCACCACTATTTCAGCCTTGCGCGAATCTGCCTCCGCCGTTAATCAGTACCAGATCACCTACATCCCCTTCCCTCCGGCGTCATTTTTTTGTCATCACTCCCTCACCCTGATGTCAGCGCCGGTTTCCTATCCTGTAGACGAACTTTCCTAATCAGGAGCACGACCATGAAACTGAAAAAAGTTGTTCTTGCAGTGAGTATGCTGGTGGCAATCGCAGGCGGCACGGCGCAGGCTCAGGCGCAGCCGGTCAAGAATATTGTGCTGGTTCACGGCGCTTTCGTCGGCGGCGCGGGCTGGCGCGCGGTGTACGATCGGCTGACGCATGATGGTTATAACGTGACGCTGGTGCAGGAACCGCTGACCAGCTTTGCGCAAGACGTGGCCGCGACGCGTCGCGTTCTCGATCGGCAAAACGGCCCGGTGATTTTAGTGGGCCACAGCTACGGCGGCGCGATTATCAGTGAAGTGGGCAACGACAATAAAGTGGCTGGTCTTGTGTATATTGCCGCGCACGTGCCGGAAAATGGCGAAACCGAAGCCGATAACGGCAAAAAAATCCCCAATAGCGCGCATCCGTTTGTAAAATCGAGCGATGGCTATCTCTCTATTGCCCCGGAATATTATCATGGCGATTTCGCTGCCGACCTGCCTGCCGCCCAGGCCGATTTCGAAGCCCATGCGCAGATGCCGACCAACGCGGCAGTGTTCACCGCCAACATTCCCCATCCGGCATGGAAAACGCGACCCAGCTGGTACATGGTGGCGAAAGCTGACAAAATTATCAGCCCCGATCTGGAACGTCTGTACGCCAAACGCGCACACAGCCATACGGTGGAAATTGCCGGTGCCAGCCACTCGATGTATCAGTCGCATCCTGATGAGGTTGCGCGGTTGATCGAGCAAGCCGCGCAGCACGCACTGCCTTAACAGGGTTCACAGGGAGAAGCGCATGAAAATTTTAGTGATTGAAGATGAAGTCAAGGCACGCGAATACATGCGCAAAGGATTGACGGAAGCGGGGTTTATCGTCGACGTGGCGGAAAACGGCCAGGACGGCCTGTTTTACGCGCAGGAGCATCATTACGATTTGATTTTACTCGACGTAATGATGCCCTGTATGGATGGCTGGCAGGTGATGACGGCGCTCGATAAACAGATCCACACGCCGGTGATCTTCCTGACGGCCAAAGGCACGCTGGAAGACCGTATTAAAGGACTGGAGCTGGGCGCGGATGATTATCTGGTCAAGCCCTTTTCGTTCGCCGAGCTGCTGGCGCGCGTCCGCACGCAGCTGCGACGCGGCAGCCTGCAAAAGCTGCCGGATGTGCTGACGCTGGCCGATTTGCAGCTCGATATTGTTAAACGCCGCGTCGAGCGCGACGGTCAGCGAATCGACCTGACCAACAAAGAGTTCAACCTGCTGCATCTGTTTCTGCTGCATCCTGGCGAAGTGCTGACCCGCACCCTGATTGCTTCCCGCGTGTGGGATATGAATTTTGACAGCGACACCAACGTGGTGGATGTGGCGGTAAAACGCCTCCGGCAGAAAATTGATGGCCCCTTTGCCCAACCGTTGATCCATACCGTGCACGGCGTGGGCTATCGCTGCGAAGCAGAACCGTGAAAAAATACTCTCTCGCGGCGCGTCTGTCGCTTATGTTAAGCGCCACGGTGATGGCGATTTTTGCACTCATTGGCCTTGCGCTTTATCACTCGCTGGCCATACAACTTGGGCTACGCGACGATGGCGCATTGCTGACGCGTATCGATCAGATCCGCACGCTGTTACGCGATGAAGATGCCATTACGCTTATCCAGCAGAAACCGCGTTTGTTTGCCAATATGCTGGGTAACACCGAGTCTTTACTGGTGCTGCGTTTTCCCGGTCAGCCACCGCTGATTGCGGTCAATCCCGGCCGGCGCCCTCTTCCCGTTATTACGCCTGTCGCCGCTGACCAGCCGCTGACGCTGTCGTCCGTTCATCACTTTGCCAGCGACGACGGCACGCCTTTTATCGCGGCGGCGGCACTCACGCCCACGCGCGACGGCAGCGGACAGATTGAGATCGTCACCGGTCGCCTGATGAGCAATCGTACGCAAACGCTGCACGGCTACCGTAATCAAATTATCCTGGCGACATCGTTGGCTGCCTTACTGGTGGCAGCCATAAGCGTCTGGCTGGTGCGGCGCGGTTTATCCCCACTCCGCCGCCTGACAACCGAGGCGAACGCGATCGATGTGCGTCATTTGTCACGCCGTATGCCCGATCAGGCTCAGGCTGAACTGCAGCCGCTTATCGCTGCTTTTAACCAAATGCTCGGTCGCCTTGAAGGCGGCTACCAACAGCTGAGCCAGGTTGCTGCGGATATGGCGCACGAGCTGCGCACGCCGATCGGTACGCTGATCGGTACGCTGATCGGCCAGACCGAAGTGGCGCTGAGCCAGACGCGCAGCCTTAGCGATTATCAGGCGTTATTAGGCTCCAATTATGAAGAGCTGGAGCGTCTCGCCAGGATGATCGACAACATGCTGTTTCTTGCCAGGGCGGAAGACGCCAGCCAGTCGATAGCTATTCAGCGCATCGATCTGGCGCAGCCTGGTGAGAAATTGCAGAGCTATTTTGACAATATGGCGGAAGAAAAGGCGATGCGGCTTGAGATAAGGCTGGATGGCGAACTGTCTGCCGACCCGCTGCTGGTGCAACGCGCGCTGGCGAATCTGATAGCGAATGCGCTGAGCTATGGCGAGCGTAACACCACAATCCACGTCTATAGCAAGGCGCAGCCGCACGCCATCGAACTGGTAGTGGAAAACAATGGCCCGGTGCTGAGCGCCGAGTACCAGTCGCGCATTTTTGACCGTTTCTGGCGCGCTGACACCTCACGTCATCAGGGCAGCAGCGGGCTGGGATTGTCTATCGTGCGCAGCATTATGCGATTACATCAGGGAAGCTGTGAGGTAAACAGCGAGCACGGCGTCAATCGGTTTACGCTGCGCTTTCCCGCTAACGCTGCGAATGCCGTCGTCGACGTTTCTCCCGGCCATAGTGGTAAGAACAGCGAACGGGCAAAAAGCCCGGCTTCAGCTGCATCAGGATCCTGAACGGTGGCGCGTACGTCATGCACAGGCTGAGATAAGCCAAATTCGCCATCGGGTTTCGGGCATTACCCGATGTCAGTTGCAGACCCTGAAGAGCGCTGTTTCCCGGAAAGCGCCGTTCTGAAAGCTGGCCTCCGTCCGTAAAGAGAAGCCCGGACAGGGCCAGCTTTTATCTATCCTGCTTCAGCGCCAGAAGATTTTTTCCGGCTGGCCCGGCGCGCTTCCGTCTGCATCACCAGACTCAGGGCCGCCGGCAAAACGGTGAGCGTCACCAGCGTCGCCACGATCAGCCCGCCGATAATCGCCAGCGCCATTGGCCCCCAAAAAATCTGACGGGAAATGGGGATCATGCCCAGGATGGCTGCGCTGGCCGTCAGAAGGATTGGGCGGGCGCGGTGAGAGGCAGCGGCCTGAATGGCGGCGTTATAGTGCATACCTGAGCGTCGGTTATTGTCCGCCTCAGTGATGAGTATGACCGCATTGCGGATAATCATGCCCGCAAGCGCAATGATGCCCAGCAGCGCCACAAAGCCCATCGGCGTGCCTGTCGGCAGCATAGCCAGCACGATTCCGGGCAGGCCAAAAGGTGCCATCAGCAGCGCCAGAAGCATACGGGAAACGCGCTGTAGCTGAACCATCAGCAGCACCAGCATACAGAGCAGCGTGACCGGCAGAATAGCAAATACAGAGCTGTTGCCCTTGTCGGACTCGGCTACGGCTCCGTCTTCGCTGAGGCTGTAACCCAGCGGCAGTCCGGCCCTGAAGCGGTCAATAACCGGCTTCAGCCCGGCCGATACCCTTTCGGCGCGCAGACCAGGTGCAAGATCCGTCTGCACGGTGATAAACGGCAGGCGCTGACGCCGCCAGATTACGGGATCCTCAAGCCCCCACTGCGGCGTGGCCACCTGCGCCAGCGGGATTTTCGCGCCCGTTTGCGCTGTCAGAAGCAACCCGGACAGGCTGTCAAGACGGCGCCCTTCATCGTTGCCCTTGAGAACGACATCAACCAGCCTGTTCCTGTCACGCACGGTGGTAATCAGCATTCCCGACCACAGCGTGTTCAGATAACGGGCAATCAGCTCGGAAGAGAGGCCCGCTGCCCGCGCGGCCGACTGATCCACCTTCAGCGTGACAACCCGTTCAGGCTCGCCCGCCGTCTGGTTGACCTCACGCGTCAGCGGAGAGGCGCCAAGCGTTGCTGCCAGTCGCTCTGCCTGCGCCCTGACCTGCTGGTAGTCAGGCCCGCTGACGCGGTAGCGAACGGGCCAGCCTACGGGCGGCCCCAGCTCAAGAGGAGCAACCCGCGTGGTGATGTCGCTAAAATCCCGCGCAAGCACGCCATCAAGATAGCGCCGCAGTCTTTCTCTGGCCGCCAGGCTTTTGGCCACCACCACCAGCTGAGCGGTATTTTCATCATCAAGTAAAACGTCCATCGGCAGATAAAAGCGCACTGCTCCGGTGCCGACGTAAGACGAGTAGTGGTCAACGTCGCGGCTGGCTGATACGGCTTGTTCCAGCCGCTCTGTCTGACGTAGGGTCGCCTCCTGAGAGGCATTCGCTGGCAAAGACAGGCTGACCAGAAGCTCGGGCCGATCCGAGGCCGGGAAAAACTCGCCCTGCATCCGGGTCATACCCGCACCTGCCAGCAGCAGCGCCAGTAGCGCGAGGCCAAGCGTCAGAAGCCGGTGTCGCAGAACGCGGGCGAGCAGGCGGCGATAAAGCCCGCCGAGGCGACCAGGACCGGCGGCGTGTTTCTGCAGGGTGCCCGGCAACAGCCAGCTGCCGGTCAACGGTGAAAACAGCACGGCCACTATCCATGAGCTGATAAGCGCAATCAGCACCACGGCAAACAGGGTATAGCAGTATTCTCCCGCGCTTGAGGCGGCAAAGCCGACCGGAATAAAACCGGCAATCATGACCAGCGTACCGGTCAGCATCGGAAACGCCGTAGAGGTGAACGCATAGGTTGCCGCGCTGGCGCGTGAATCGCCGGCTTCAAGCCTGGCCACCATGGTTTCCACCGTTATCATTGCATCGTCAACCAGCAGCCCCAGGGCGATAATCAGCGCGCCGAGCGAGATCCGCTGTAGCCCAATACCGGCAAGGTGCATACAGATAAATGTCATAGCCAGCACCAGCGGGATTGCTGCCGCCACCACCAGGCCGGCACGCAGGCCCAGTGAAACAAAAGACACGGCCAGCACGATGATCACTGCCTCTACGAGCACGTGCATAAATCCGCTGACGGCCTCATCCACCACGGCGGACTGATCGGCAATACGCGTCATCTCAATACCGTGCGGCAGCCGTTCGGCCTCGCCTGCCATGCGCGCGCGCAGCGCCTGGCCGAAAGCAAGCATATTCCCGGTCTGAGCCATCGAGACGGCGAGCCCGATCGCAGGCTGTCCGTTGACGCGATAAAGCGGCGCAGGCGGCTCTGTAGGTCTGCGCACGACGGCGGCAATCGCTGTAAGAGGGATATAGCGTCCGTTTACCCGCAGCGTCACCGTGCGCAGGCTCTCTTCGTTTTTGAAAGCCCCGCTGACTCGCAGCGCTATAGTGTCATCGGCCGTACGCACGGTACCCGCTGGCTCTACCACGTTCTGCGCGCGAAGCGCCTCAGCGACCTGCTGTAAATCCAGCCCCATCGATGACAGCTTACGCGGTGAAAAGGCCACCACCAGCTGCTCTTCCTGCTCGCCCAGCAGCTGAATTTTACCCACGTCCGGCAGGCTCATCAGATCCCGGCGAATGTTGTCCACCCGATCTCTTAATTCCCGCATGGAAAAACCCTCTGCGGTAAACCCGTAAATAGTGCCGAAGGTGTCTTCAAAATCATCGTTGACGGCAGGCCCCTGCACGCCCTGCGGTAAAGAAGGGGCGGCATCCTGCATTTTTTTACGTACCTGATACCAGATGTCGGCAACCTGCGCAGGGGGCGTATCATCGCGAAGGTTTATAAAGATAACGCTGCGCCCGGCGTGCGTCTCGCTCTGGACGTAGTCAAGCCGGGGGATCTCCTGCAGTTTTTTCTCCAGCGTGTCGGTCACCAGCCTGACCGTATCGCTGAGGTTCGCGCCCGGCCATTGGGCAGAAACCACCGCTGTTTTGATGGTAAATGCGGGATCTTCAGTCCGCGAAAGCTGCTCATAGCTTATGATGCCCGCAGCCATAATGAGCAGCATCAGGAAGGCAATTAACTGCTGCTGCTTCAGCGCCCAGGCGGAAAGGTTAAAGCTCTGCTTCATCCTGATCCTCCTTGCTCCAGGCCACGCGCTCGCCGTCACGCAGGCTTCTGACGCCCGCTGTAACGACCCGCTCCCCGGGCGCGATCCCGGCGCGTATAAATACGGAATCTGCCGAATAGCCTGCGATATGCACGGCTCTCCGACGGACCCGGTTGTTAACCGCATCCAGCAAAAATACGGCGGGATCGCCTGCCTGGCGCGTCAGGGCCGACGCCGGAAGCACCATAACCGCCTCAGCTGCCGTTTCTGCGGCCGGCAGCGTGACCGTGACGCTGGCGCCCATCGCCATATCGGGCGGTGGATTATCCAGCGTGACCCGCACTCGCCAGCTTCGCGTTTGCGGATCGGCCTGCGGATTGATATCGCGCAGATGCCCCAGCGCGCTTACGGTCGGATCCCGCAGCAGCGCAAGGTGAAAAACGGCACCGGGCTGGCGGGATACCATTGCGGGACTGGCAACGTCAAACACGACGTCGCGGCCATTGCCAGCGGCAACGGTAAATACCGTTTCCCCGGCGCTGACAACCTGCCCTGCTGATGCGCTGACGCCCGTCACTACGCCGCTGGCAGGCGCGGTAAGGGCCGTCCAGCGCAGGTTTTCCTTCGCATTTTTCAGCGCCGCCTCGCTGCTCTGCGTGCGCGAAAGCGCCGCCTGCCAGTCAGCCGTGGCCGTATCCAGCTGAGCACGAGCGATAGCACCGGACGGCATCAGAAGACGCATTCGATGCAGATTAAGCAGCGCCACTTTTTCTGCGGCCCGGCTGCTGCTGACATCAGCCTGCGCGCTGATAACCTGGTTCAGCGCCGCCGGACTGTCCAGCACGGCCAGCGTGTCGCCCTGGCTGAACCGGCTCCCGACGTCGGCACTGCGCGTCAGTATGCGGCCCTCCAGCCTGAAACTCAGGGAGGTTTCATCATGCGCGCGGACTTCACCGGTCAGCGTCTGCTGAGCAGGAGCCGTGCGCGGGCCGATCGTCATCCATTCAACCGGACGCGGTGCGGGTGGATTTTGTTGTTTTTGCCGATCGCAGCCGGTCAGCATAACAGCCATCAGCACAAGGCCGAGCAGCAGTAAGACACTATGATGTCGCAGATCCAGCAGTTGCCAGGCCCCCTGTTTTATCAGGCCTGGAAGGTTGTCTGACATGGCGCAGTTCCTCAATTGAGTTTTGCGCCATTAAACCTCGCCATTATCAAGAACCCGGCCACATTCCATCAAGGGAGTGTCAAGACCCTCAGCAACCGTTATACATCGTGAGGCAGCACGATCCGCATTCTTAATCCGCCCTCAGGCGGCAGCGTGGCGTCCAGCGTTCCGCCGTGCGCCTGACAGATAGCGCGTGCAATTGAAAGGCCCAGCCCGCTCCCGCCAGAATGCCGTGCCCGTGAGGCCTCTCCGCGCGTAAAGCGCTCAAACATGACTTCAAGAAACGCCGGCGGCACGCCGGGCCCTTTGTCCTGAAAAATAATCTCATAATGCCCGTCTGTGCTGCGGCTGCTCAGATACAGGCTGGTGCCGGAACCCGCATAGCGCAGCGCATTTTCCAGCAGGACGGTAAAAACCTGCCCCAGACGAAACGGATCGACGTTAAGCAGCGTTTTTTCAGCCAGTTCGGCAACCGGATAAATGCCTGCTTCATCAAGCTGGGATTTTATCCACTGCAGGCGATAGCGCAGGATCTCGGACGGACAGCAGCGAACCCTTTCCAGGCTAAGCTGCCCGGCGTCCGCCAGTGAAAGCAGCTGCAGTTCATCAATCAGCCTACGCAGGCAGTTCAGCTGGCCCATGATCATGGCAAGCTGTCGCCCATCCGCGCTGAACACGCCGTCAAGCAGCGCCTGTAGCCGAACCATGGCTGCGGTCAGCGGGGAGCGCAGCTCATGCGCCATAGCGACATGTGAGGCGCGAAGCTCTTTTTCATAACGCGCAAGCTGGCGCGTCATGGCGTTGAAGTTTTGTGCGAACTGCACCAGTTCTGCTGGTGCCGACGGCGTCAGCGCAGCCTGCGCACCGAAGTCACCTTCCGTTACCTGTTCAGCTGCGCCTCTGAGCTGGCTGAACTGAGCCGACAACGGGCGGGCATGGCGCAGCCCGAACCAGGCAATGAATGGAATCGTCACCAGCACCAGGACGCCGACGGTGATCCAGTCCGAAGAGGCGATGGAGGGATCGGAATAGCCGATACCCCACCAGCTATCAATGATCTGATGAAAACGCGCCGGATTAAGATTAGGGTTTTCACGCAGAACCAGGAATTCCTGCAGTATCGCGTGGGGCATATGCCAGGTGATCCAGAGATACTGAAGCGTAAAGCGCAGCCACATGCACAGCGCTATCAGGACAACGGTACCGATGGCAAGCGTCAGAATGCGAACGCAGATCCAACGCCACAGGGTTTGCAGCTGTGGATTTTTCATGGCTGCCGGAACCTGTAGCCGACGCCGCGTACGTTAAGAAGAACCTCTTTCATGCCGGCCGCCTCAAGTTTTTTGCGCAAGTTGTAGATATGTGTATCGACCACGCGTTCAAGCGCGTCGCTTTCAGGCAGGCACCGCTCCAGTAAAAACTGACGGCTGAGCGCACGAACCGGGGCGCGCATCATCGTCACCAGTAATAAAAACTCGGTTGGGGTCACGTCCACGTTGATTAGATCATCAATACCGCGCGTAACGGTTACGGTCATGGCCGAAGTATGAACCTCCAGCGCCTGCCAGCGCAGCACCTCCTCTTGCTGAACCGCTGGCTGACTTCGCCGCAGCACGGCCTGCACGCGCGCCACAACCTCTCCGGGATGGTAGGGCTTGACCACGTAGTCGTCGGCACCGTAGCGCAGCGCGCCGATGCGATCGGGCATGTCGCCGATGGCCGTTACCATAATCACAGGAACGTCACTGCTGCGCCTGATTTTTGCCAATACCTCCGTACCGTTAAGACCCGGCAGCATCACGTCCAGCAGGATCAGATCAGGGTGCCAGCGCCCGGCTATTTCCAGGCCCGACACCCCGTCCCCGGCCGCGCGAACTTCGTAGTTTTCGCGGCGTAAATAGGCTTCAAGCACCTCAACCGCATCTGCGTCGTCCTCAATAATAAGAATTTTTTTGTTTTGCATGGTTCACCTTGACACTTTCTTCACAATTCCCTGGCCGTTTATTGACACACCCACAGGATACTCCGGGTTGTCGATACGGGTGTATCGGCAAAGTGGAATGAACCCATAAGAGGTAAGGTGATGATAACCAGAAAAGCACTGCTGTATATGGCCGGTCTGGCCCTGACAACTTCAGCGACGGCCCGCGCGGACAGCGGTGATGCCCAAAATAGCGTGACCGTCGGCGTCGGCGCACAGTCTGCGCCCCGCTACAGCGGCTCGGATCAAACCCGCCTTCAGCCGGTTCCGGTTTTCCAGGCCCGACACGGTGCCTTCTTTGCGGATGCTCAAAAAGGCATTGGCTACGATTTACAAAGCAACAGTGGACTCTACCTGGAACATACGCTGGGCTACAACCTCGGACGAGATGACAAAAATTCAGACTGGCGTGACGGCGGTAAGAGGCTGAAGGGCATGGGCAAAATCGATCCCACGGTCAATACAGCGCTGGCCATCGGCTGGCAGGTCACGCCATGGCTCAGCGCCGAGGGCAAAGCGGTTCTGCCGTTCAGTGACGATCAGGGCGTCAATTATCAGGCATCCCTGACCCTTCTGCCGGTGCAGAGTGAAAGCGATACCGTCGCGCTGCAAACCGCGGCATTATTTGGCGATGCCCGCTATATGAATACCTGGTACGGCGTCAGTCAGGCGCAGAGCCAGCGCAGCAGGTTTACGCGCTACCGCGCGCCGGGCGGTTTTTACGGTATTGCAACCTCTCTGATCTGGAGCCACCAGTTTGATCCTCACTGGGGAACGCTTATCAGCGCGGGCTATACCTGGCTTGGCGATCGCGTAGCCGACAGCCCTGTTGTTTCCCGGCGCAATGAAGCAACGGGCACGGTCGGCTTTACCTATACATTCTGATGCTTTCTGCGCATAAGCGTTTCCAGGCCGTGCCTCATTGCGTACCTGCCCGTGCAGGCTCGTATCGATATTTATCAAACCTGGGCAGCCAGCGGGAATAACAATATGCTGTCGGACGACGTATTTTTTACGGGGCTGGTATGTTGGATAAGAGAAAACTTAACCAGAAAAGTCACCGTTCAGGAGGTGGCGGCCCGCTACGGTTATTCAAAGTGGTATCTGAACCGGTGCTTTGTGCGCTACGCCGGTATCAGCCTGGGTGCTTTTATTCGTCTGGAAAGGATGAAGGCCGCCGCTGATGAGCTTATCAGCGGCGACCAGCGAATTATAACTATCGCCCTGCGCTATGATTTTGAGTCGCAGCAGACGTTTACGCGGGCATTCAGCCGACAGTACGGTATGCCGCCCGGCGCGTTCAGGCAGGTTATGCGCAAAGCGAAGCCTGAACATTCAGAGAACGCTCACGCCCGAACATGCTAGCGGCTGATTATCATTCCCTTTCATCGCTTTCAGTATTGCCCGGACATACCTGCTCTTCCTTCTCTACGGCTGCCACGCTCGTCTGAATTATCGCGAAGGCTGGTTTTGCTTATCGAATCCGGCGGCGATCTGACGCTATGCTTCTGGTGAGCCTCCTTCCGTCAGGCCACCGCTCAAGATCTATACGATACAGGCATGGTCGCCCGGCTTACTGGCTGATAAATAAAAATTATTATAAATTTCAAGTAATTAAATAAAAAACCCATCTGAATTATCGGTTTTGTCCGATTTTTTTACGTTTACTGCGTCAGTTAACAGAATTTTTCATAAACTCATCTGCGTAAACCATTTACGCTGCAGATAACCGTGAAGACAGCGGTTACTGGATGTTTATGACTTCGCTGACAGCCTGTGGTTGTTGCTGGATATAAGGGAAAAGAATGCCATTACTATTCGATGAGTTATCTGGCGCGCCATCGTGGGTGCCTGCTTTATTGCTCGTCACGCTCTCTTTCGCTGCGGGGGCCGTTGCGCGATTTATCATTCTCAGGTTCATCCGCTACTGGCAGAATCGTGACAGGAAATTATTTAAATCCCTTGAAAAGCATCTTCGCGGATCAATTTTTCTTTTCATCCCACTGATGTTAATCAACGTCGGGCTTAATTATATTAATATTCACCCGCACTATCTTGATCTTATTACAACGATTATTAATACCTTCATTATACTTTCGCTTTGTTCTATCCTGATTCGTTTGACTAATGTCGTGCAGGATATGCTTTTTATCCGCTATGACATTAATCTTTCTAATAATCTTCGTGCCCGTAAAATCCGTACGCAGATAATATATGTAAAAAAGGTCGCTATCGTCCTGCTCGTGACGCTGTGTGTTTCACTGATCCTGCTCAGCTTCCCCGGCGTGCGAAAATTCGGCACCACAATTCTGGCCGGTGCCGGGGTGGCCGGAATAATAATTGGCTTTGCCCTGCAAAAGTCGCTCGTTAACCTGTTTGCCGGTATTCAGATAGCCTTCACCCAACCGATTAAAATTGATGATGCTGTAGTGGTTGAAAAAGAATGGGGCTGGATTGAGGAGATAAACCTGACTTATGTGGTCGTGCGTATCTGGGATCTGCGCCGACTGGTTCTGCCCATCACCTACTTTACAGAAAATGCCTTCCAGAACTGGACGCGTAATAACGCCCAAATATTAGGCACCGTTTTTCTTTACCTTGACTATTCGATGCCCTTAGAACCGCTGCGAAAGCATTTTGAAAAAATCCTCAGTGAAACAAAACTCTGGGATCGGGAAACTCAGGTGCTCCAGGTGACGGATACTGATGACAGAACCATGACCATCAGATTATTAATGACGGCACAAAATTCCCCCATGGCCTTTGATTTACGCTGCCACGTGCGGGAAAAAATGATTGAGTTTATTCAGCAAAACTACCCGCAGTGCCTGCCTAAAACCAGGGCTACCCTGGCCGATCCGCTGCTTGACGGTCCGGGAAGTCGATAATTAATCGCGTTTGTTTTTCTGGATAATGAGAGTGGAACGTACAGTACGCGGCACAAGCATCAGGACAGCTGTGCTTCCGCTTCTCGCTTTCAGGGCGCCATGCGCTGGCTTTGTGCCAGACGGGCGTCCGGGTAAAAGACGCCATAAGGCATCACAGACAGGGCCAGCGCTGTGTTAATGACGTAACGGCTGCGCTGCAGGCACGAAAAACTGATATGACCCGTCGCGTCGTGCTTTCGCCTGGTACATCGCTTTATCGGCATTTTCAAACAGCATGTTGGCCGATGCCGCCCCAAACCGTGCGAGGCTAATGCCAACAGACGCCCCAATACGTACTTCTGTGCTATTGATAGCGAATGGCTCTTTCAGGCTGTTAATAATGCGCCGGGCGATGGCAGACGCCGCCTTGCGATTGATGCACTTCGCGGCTACCACAAACTCATCTCCGCCCAGACGCGCCACCGCATCGCCAGGGCGCATACAGCGTCGTAGCCGCTCGCCTACCAGCCGTAGCAAAACGTCCCCTACCGCGTGCCCCATCGAATCATTGACCGCTTTAAATCCGTTTAAATCGATAAAAAGGACGGTCGTGTAGGCCAGATCTTTGCCCTGCGCAAGCATATGGCTCACCCGGTCGTTGATCCAGCCCCGATTAGGTAGACCGGTTAAGGTATCGCGGGTTGCCAGTTTTTCGAGCTTGCGGATCCGCTCTTTATCATGAGTAATATCCCGTGAAACCAGCACTGCGCCGATGTTCTTGCCAGTGGAAGGGTCGCTGACGCCGCAGGCCTTGGTGCCGAGCGTAATGTAATGACCGTCGCGATGCTGCTTGCGCACCTCGACTACATCCGACCGCACGCCACCGTTGAAAAGGAATACCAGTGCATCCGTAGCGGATGCTCGGTCGTCGCGATGCAGGAAATCCACCACCGGTTGACCTTTCATCTCATCGGCTGACCAGCCTATCATTTTGCTGTAAGAAGGCGAGACTGAAACGTACCTGCCGTCTGCATCGCAATGGGCGATCAGGTCAGTGCTGTTTTCAATTAACAGGCGGTATTCCGCCGCGGTGCGCAGCGCGTCTTCCAGGGCTTTGCGCTGCCCGGTTATATCAAAGATAAAGCCGCTATATTGCCGACAGGGAACATTGGGTGGGCAGTCAGGCAGGCCTGAAACAATCACGCATCGTGTCGTTCCATCCAGACAACGGATCGGCACTTCGATATGAAAAGGCGTGACGCATTCCAACGCCGCGGTAAGCTGCAGCGCGATCTGCGCATCATCATCAGCCTGTGCGAGCCTCAGCCATGCACTTAGCGTTACGCCTTCAAGCGTGGGTATAAGGCCAGCAGGACTTTCCTGACTGGTGATGCAAATGCCCTGGGCGTCTGTGGACCAAACGGCGGAAAGAGTGGGTTTGATCACTGTGTTCATGGTGGTCGGGTCCGTTGTTGGCTGATGCCGCAGTTTCTACGGTGCCATTTCACCTGCCGGAGCGGGAAATTATCTATGGCAAAACTCTGGGTCAGAAGTAGTAGACTACGTTTATCGGCTAATTCACTTATAACCTTTAATGAATATTGCTCGATTAAACGGCTGTACAGTCTGCAACTGCCGCGTTATGCAACGTGTACAGACTGGCAATTTATCCCGGTATCGTTACGTTATGTAAGGCCGCCTCGATCCGGGAACCGATATGCCCGCATCCCGCTCATCACTGCCCTTGCGCCTGGTACGGGCTGTTCCGTATCAGAAGCTGATGTGAAAAATATGCCGTTGCGATCGGCAGGCAACTATTCTGTCTTACACAACCCATCTGCAATATGAGTACGCTGAGGATGTCGCCATGACCATGTTTCATCAACTTACCGCCACCAGCCTGAGTGGCCAGCCGATCCCTATGGCCGACTACGCCGGCAAGCTGGTTATTGTGGTCAATACCGCCAGCCACTGTGGCTTTACGCCACAATACGCGGGCCTTGAATCGCTCTACGGGAAGTACGCCGCCCAGGGGCTGGTAGTGCTGGGTTTTCCCTGCAATCAGTTTGGAAAACAGGAGCCCGGCGGTGCTGACGACATCGCGCAGACCTGCCACATCAACTATGGCGTGAGCTTTCCGATGTTTGAGAAGGTGGCGGTCAACGGTGCCTTAGCGCATCCGGTATTTCGTTATCTGAAAGCCGAATTGCCCGGCGTGCTGGGCGGGCGGATCAAATGGAATTTTACTAAGTTCCTGATTGGACGCGACGGCACACCGCTCAGGCGTTTTGCACCGATTACCCCCCCGGAGAAAATGGAAACCGCGATCCTTGCTGCACTGGAATAAGCGCTTCAGTCAAATTATAAAGGCTGTGCAGTAGCCTGATATAACGTATCGCAGCGGTAGTAAGAAATGACGAGAGCAGCGCGTTATTGACTTGTGTGCTTTGCTGAATGGGAAGGTTTGTGCTGGTGCCGACAAACCGGATTAACCGACTGTGACAGAGCGCTTGATGAATATCCGCTTTGTGTCAGAAGCGGACGTCGGCCTGCACATGCTGTTTGGTTCCACGTGCCTTGTCGGACACGTGGCCAGTATATTCAATAACGCATTTCAGTTACTGATGAAATGTGACGCTTTCACCGAGTGGCGCTTTATTAATCCTGTATTGATTTGCAGGGTGATGCCGGTCCGGATAGCCCAGAGAGATACCGAACAGTAGTTTAAACGCCGGGTCTACACCCAGTTCTTCGCGGATAGTTTCGGCGTAAAAGCCCAGCATGGTCTGCGGAATACCGCCCAGGCCGTGAGCAGTGAGAGACAGCAGCAGCGTCTGAGCGTACATGCCTGTGTCACCCGCTACACGAACGTTATCGCCTACTTCCGGCATAAAAAGCAGCGCAACATGGGGCGCATTAAAGAATTCCAGATTACGGCGTGAAGCATCGCGCCGCTGCTCATAGTCCTCACGTTTAACGCCGATGGCCTGATAATAGGCAGCGCCCTGTTCTCTGGAACGTTCATGGTAGATGCCAGGGAAATCGCTGGTGTCAAAACTGAAGTCTGGCGTCAGCAGTCCCGCATCGTCCGCCGCAAGAAGGGCCTTGCTCAGCGCATCCCTTTTTGAACCTGAGACAATATGCGTTTGCCAGGGCTGGGTATTACAGTTTGACGGTGAGCGCTGCGCATCCTCCAGCACCGAGCGGAGTATGTCTTGCGGAACCGGATCGGCAAGAAAATTACGTACTGAATGGCGCTCACGCACGACATCCCGAAAAAGCATTGCTTCAGACATAGTGAGCCTCTTTTAAAAGTCCTGCATAAGATCGGCAACAATTTCTGCTGCCGGACGAATGGATTTAATAACGGAAATACCCGTGCCGGTAGACACGACGCCCTGGTCAAAGTTGCCAAGCCTCATGGCCTGCCACAGCGAGTGGTAGCCATTCATGGCTTTAAACATGGTTTCACGATCGGTGTCCTGCGAGTCTAACTCCGCAAGTTTCGGGCTTAGCCCGGTGGGCAAGGTCCGGTAATAAGCCGGCAGCGTACGGAACAACAGCAAATCCTCCGCCGTGGAATCGACAATCAGGCGTTTAACTTTGTCAGCGGCAGGGTTTTCAACCGCCGTCAAAAAAAGGCTACCCGCAAACACCCCTTCAGCCCCCAGCGCCAGCGCGGCACGCACGCCGCGGATATCACTTATACCGCCCGCCGCAATGACCGGAATGCTGACGCTGTCCACGATCATGGGAACGATGCTGAATGTACCAATCACCCTGGATGGCACGGTGCCACCTTCGTCAAAACCTGTGGCAATAATAATGTCGGCGCCTAATCTCTCCGCCTCTTTAGAATTGGCAATAGAGGGCGTGAGCGCGCGGTAAAGAATTTTTATACTGCGGCTTTTAAAAAAATCATAGATTTCAGGGGTCAGCACCTCATTGATAAGTACCACTTCCACGCCTTCTTCTGCCAGCATTTCAGCAGTAGGCTGCCAGAAACTCATGTCCGGGCCGTTGATCAGGGTTGCAGCAAAAGGGTTATTCGTCAGCTTTTTAACTTTGCGGATCTCCTCCCGCATACGATCCAACGCCACATAGCGAGATCCCGGCAGGCTTTTCTGTCCGGCATGGGGCCCAAGGGTGCCAAGACCACCCGCGTTTGAAACCGCAGCAACCAGTTCCGCATTAGTCAGAAAATATAAGGGTGCCTGTATAAGTGGATAGCGAATATTTAAGATTTTAGTGACGCGGCTGTTCATTTTTAGATCCTGAAGAAATCACTCAGACAAAATTTTACCCTTTGCAAAATGGAATGGAATCACCAAAAATAGATCTGTTCTTCCCAAAAATGGAAAGTAGAGTGGATTTTAACGCAACGAAATTGTTCATCGCGGTAGTGAATGCCGGAAGCTTTTCCGCGGCCAGTGGCAGAACAGGGATACCGCTCTCCACATTAAGTCGGAAAATTAATGAGCTCGAACAGGCATTGAGCGTACAGCTCCTGGAGCGTTCGCGGCATGGGGTCAAACCCACCTATAAAGGGCAACAATTTTTTGAACAGGCCCGTCTGGGTATTGAGTTACTGGAGGATGCGCAAAAGTCCGTCACCTCTGTCCACACCCTACAGGGAAAATTGCGTCTGTCTGTTCCACCTAATTTTTCACTATGGTGGGATTTATTGATCGCGTTTCAGCAACGTTATCCCGATATCACCGTGTTTTGTCATTCCAGCGAAAGGATTGTTGATTTGTTCGGGGATGGCGTCGATGTGGCACTCAGAATGGGCGACCTGAATACGGATGACGTCATCGCTAAGCACCTGATGACCTTGGAAACATTGTTTGTTGCAAGCCCGGACTTATTGGCACGTTACGGCACACCTGAGACTCTGGCGGAAATGGCCCGCCTTCCGGTTGCTGCCTGGGAAAGCCTGGATCACGGCTTTTTTGAGTGGGGTTCGGGAAGCGAAAGAGTCAAATATGAGCCCTTCTTTTCCACTAATAACACCCAGGGCTTAATTCATTACGCTCTGCAGGGTAAAAGCATTGCTCAGGTACTGGATTTTGCAGCCAGACCCTGGCTGCAAAGCGGTGAGCTGATTCAGCTTTTACCAGATAAAGCCACGCAGAAGCTTCCACTACACCTTGTCTACGCCCGGCATAAACATCCCTCAGCACTGGTACGAGCGTATCTGGAGTTTTGCACCGAATGGGTCGGGAAGCTGAATTAGCGTGATAACAACAACGCCCGCTCCTTGCTCGAAGCGGACTCTGGCTGACGATCAGGGCCGTTTAGTGTCAGGAGCGGACGTTGCTAATTACAGGTGTACTAATCAATGGGAGCTGATAACAATCTCTTTATGGCATGAAAAAGACATTTTTATTAAATGCGCAAATGCTTTAATTTATTGATGCCATCCGCTATGCGACTGCTTTTCAAACCATGGCGTAATAATCAAATGCGGGATGGCAAGTGCCGCCAGTGCGGCAAATAACGAGCGGATACCAGCGACATCGTGAGGTTGCATCAGAAAGCTCGTCAGCACGACCAACAGGATTGCTGCAACCAGCACCGGCCAGACGGCGCGCAGATAGTCGGAATAGTGCGAAAACCCCAACAAATTACGTCGCTCTCGGGTCTGCGGTAGCGCATGCAGAATTAAAAAACCCATTGAGAATCCGACAAAGGGCGGCAGCAGCAGCAGCGTCAGCGTCCCCACAAGCAGACGTCTTTCACGCCGGTACGCTCCTGCAGCTACTAAACACAATGCAGCGATTCCGCCGGCGACGGCCATGCCTGCTGTAACACTATCGGGCATGGCAGAACCGGGCCCCGCCTGATGCAGAATGGATCTGTACTCTGCCAGATGCAGCGTGGCAGGCGTTGCGATCAAACTGATGCCACGCGACAGCCGCTCAGCTATATGACCGTGCGGCGCATCTTCCAGCGCAAAATGCACGGCGGACGCCATCAGGAATCCCGGCAGCGCTACCGCCGGACTCCAGTGCCACCAAAACAAACAAAGCACAATGACCAGACCGTAACCTGCCAGAAACGGCAGTTGCCGATCGCGTCTGACGACCTCCAGGTCGCTTGCGCCGTGCGCCATGCCAACGATCCCGATCGCGATAACAGCAAACAGCACCTGGGCTGCCAGTGGACTGAAAGCGGCAACCAGCGCTCCCCCCCAGAGCGCCAGCCAGCCTGTGTGCTGTTGCAGGATCATATCCGCACTGCGCCATCGCGCTCAGCATAGCGCAAAGCTTTCTCCAGGTTTGCCGCCGCGTAGAATGCGTAAAACACTTTGGCGATAATATCGAGGATAAGGAACGCCCAGATCGATGAAGGATCGGTAATGATTTTTAGCCCTTCCGGCCCGACAAGAAAAACCACAGGATAAATAAACCAGACCACTGTCAGCAGTGCGACGTTTTTATTATAAGCTCCCGCCAGCGCGCTGCCACGCTCAGCCGCCATCTGGCGCAGCGGTCCCCACAGCAGATACACCACCCCAAGAAACGCCGCGCAGGACCAGAGATACCAGACCCATTTACCGGCCGTTGTCTCAGCCAGCGAAGAGATGAGGCCGGTAATAATCATCATTACGTCCAGTACGATAATGGCGGTTAGAAAGCCGCCTGTCTCACCTGGCTTGCCATGCTCATGGAAGGCAAGCATGACCAGCCCTGCCAGCAGGATCGGCGTGGTGACTGACCAGTCGGCATAGCGCGCCATATAAACGGTGGTACCACTGTCGAGCGTCAGGTTGCCATAGCCAAATGCCATTGCCAGATAGGCGGTTGCAGCAATGAAGGGAACGGATGCGTGCATCAGAGTATGATGACGGGAAGGAAAAGTTTTACTGCCGCTGGCATAGATTGCCAGTGACGCAATCGCCATAACCGAAAAGCCGATGAGAAATGCAGTTTGATCCATCTTAATTACTCCTGTGCAGAGACGCGCTGAATACGCCTGCTGCGCTGCCATAGAAAATGTAGAGATAAAGTTATATTCCGGATGGGAATATGCTTGAAGTATATGACCTTATTTGCATCCTGCAATTAATTACAAGGTTATTTTAACTGCTATAAGACAATAAGATGATTTTTAGTTGACAGGGGTTTGATATATGACCATCTTTCTGTCGGCTATAAATTTTAGTGTAAGTAAATGTATCATGAGATGATTAAGGATTGCGGAAGTTATACAATCCCAAATTAATACCATTCAATTTTTAGATGCGCGCCTTCTACGCCGCAACCATACTATGAAAAAAACTGCATCAAATACCCATAAAGGTGGACGGTTTATATCAGGCGACTGAATGGGCCTCATGTCAGTGCGTCCGTCTCACCAGCATCCCCTATCGATAAAGGACGGGAATACTGCAATAAATAATGAAAACAAGCCTTTTCGTTATTAAGGCTAACTGAAAGGTGCAGGTTTGGTCATGTTGGCGTTCCACCAAATGCTAAAAAAGCGCATGTCCGCCAGGGAAAAAATCGAACAGTGTTTGATTAATGCTCATTATGAGCGAAAAGTGGACGTTTATTTTTTTATATCCCACGTGGAAATTCAACTCATCCAGCCATGTAATTGTCAAAAGGGAGCAGGTTATCAAGGCTAAAGAAGAGGTGTATATGCGGACGAGCATTATTGCGCTATACGATGATGAATGGCCTGAGATGTTTTAAGCTGAAAGTTTAGTGATAAAGATCTTGCCCGGTGGAGTAGCTAAAAGTATCCATCATATTGGCAGTACATCTGTGCCTGACCTCTCAGCAAAACCCGTAATCGACGTTCTGCCGGAAGTCTCCAGCATTAATGAACCAGACAGATACAACTCTGCAATGAGCCACGCCGGGTATATTGCTCGCGGCGAGAACGGGATACCGGGGCGAAGATAAAACTACCAAAACTGTTTTTAAATATCACAACATATAATTATTACCCTGTACAGATTGCAGTTAAAGCACTCTTCATATTAACTCATGCCATGGACGCGGTTGCGGCCGCTGCGTTTCGCCTCGTAAAGCGCCCTGTCCGCCTCCTGCTTGAGTCGCTCCGCCTGGTCCGTCTGACCATCAGAAATCAGGGAGCTGCAACCGGCGCTGAGGGTAACCACTCCTTCAGAAAGCCCTGAGCTTTCATGGGGTATAGCCGCGCTCATAACGGCCCTCACGGCCCGCCCGGCCACCTTTTCTGCATCGGGTTGGCTACTGGAGGGCAGGATAATGGCAAACTCTTCCCCCCCGTAGCGCGCCACCACGTCACCCTGGCGGTGAGTAATGCTTTTCAGTATGGCGCCCACTTTCTGCAGGCACGCATCGCCCCCCACGTGCCCATAGGTGTCGTTGTAACGCTTGAAGAAATCAATATCAAACATGATAAGGGATACAGGGTCGCCTGACCTGTGCGACCGCTGCAGGGCTTGCTCCAGCATCAAATTAAACTGACGGCGGTTGGCAAGGCCCGTCAGTCCGTCAGTCAGCGCCAGGGACTGCAGCGTGTGGTTTATAGAGGTCAACTCGTCCCTGACCTGAGTAAGCTCAAGCTGGTTTCTGACGTTAGCCTTTACCTGCCTGAGCACAAACATACCCATGCCTGAAATCATCACAAGCAGCACCAGGTTCAGTGCAACATCGACTGCGTTAGCAGCAAACCATTCTGCCCGGATTGTATCGCGGTCATATCCTGCCGTAACGACCAGTGGATACTGCTCAAGGCGGGCATAGCCATATATCCGCTCCACGCCGTCCAGCGCTGAGCGCCAGATTGCGCTGCCGCTGGCGGACGTTTTCAGGATCGTTGTAAACAGCGGGCTGGCGGAGAGGCTTCGGTTGATAAACGCTTCCGAAAGAGGTCGGATATACAATACCGAGGTATCCGCCAGTATCAGCGCCAGGACATCGCGCTGCCCCAGAGTATAGTAGCCGTAAAACTGGCGAAAGTAGTCCACTTTTACCGTAGCCAGCGCGACGCCGGCGAAGTGGCCCGCCGCATCGTTCAGGCGCATCGATACCGGGATAACCAGCTCCCCGGTAGAGCGACTGCGGATAACGCGGCTGACCCGTACGCCGGTGTCTGTATGGGTTCGGTGCCATATAAAATATTCCCTGTCGGCATTGCTCCCTTTCGCCGGTATGAAATTGCCGGACGTGGCCACCCATTTCCCCTGGGCGTCATAAATAAACAGGCCATGCAGCTGATGCAGTTTGCTCTGCTGCACTTTCAGCTGCGAGGTAAAGGCGGGCGTGGCGGCATAGCCAAACCCGTTCAGGCTGAGCTGCCTGACCGCATCAGCCAGCGTAATATCAACCTGAAGAAAGGCATCTTCCGCCTGTTTTGCCAGCGAAACGGACAGGTTACGGGCATCGTCCTCCCGCACCTTCTGATTGTGCTGCCATGAGCTCCACAGGGTCCATATATTGACGCCCACGACGGCCAGTACGGTTATCAGCAGAAAGAAGGCCATGGTCCGGCCCAGCGAATTGCGCATGTAAGATGGTATGGCACTGCCGGTTTTGTTATTCAAGGTCTTCATACCCTCATACATTCTGATACTGAAACAGTATTTATGAACAGGCTAACCGCAAGGCGGCGCTTATCCCCCTTAAGAGTAGTGCTGACCGGCAGGGCTAAAAGCCAGGTCCGGTGACGCCTTTTCCTTTCCTCGGGCACGATCAGGAACAATGCGCTTCAGTTCTGCTGTAAATTTATACACGGTCAGGCTGGCCATTTCAGCTTTTGGCACGCAGCAGACGTTCAGCTGGTTAAAGAGTTTATTATTTGCCGGCTGAGCCAGCCCTGTGATGTAAACTTTTTAGTGAAGTCTGAAGCGTAAGAGAAAACCTTTCTTTAGGTGAACAAACCAGACCAGGCTCCCGGTAAATCTGTAGGGCTGCTGCTTCACGGATAAACCATGGAGCTGGCAGGCAACGCTTACTGAGGGATAAGCGCGGCTCCCAAATTGTCGCGTACTGACATGCAGGCGCTAATCCAGTCGCGTATTGTAATGCGCACGTCAGACAGCGGCAGTCCAGCTTTCTCAGTCAGGCTTTTTACGATTACTGCACAGCGGTCCGCAGCAATAATAAACGCCTGCCCCGCCAGTTTCTCAAAGCTTATGCCGCGCGGGTTTGTGTGACGGGACTGAGCATGGTCAGCTGGCAGCACCGCAACCTCCTAAACATACCAGACTTTAATCCCCTGAACTTCGGATGTGCTTAAAGATAGCGTAATTTCGGGCAGGCTCACGGTATGCCATAAGAGGTGCAGATAAAGAAGAGCGGCTGCGTCCGGCAGGACGCAGCCGGATATCAGAAGCTGGTCCAGTTTCCGTCCGTATCAGACGGCGTTTCCTTCTTCACTGCCGCAGGTAAAGATGCAATTGCATGCCGGGTGGCTGCGGGAGCCGAGACTGCAGCTAGCGTAAACACCGACACCGACTGCAGCAGCAGGGATGCCTGTTCGCGCAGGCTCTGTGAGGCAGACGCCGACTCCTCAACCAGCGAAGCGTTCTGCTGCGTCACGCCGTCCATCTCCGTTACGGCGAGGCCCACCTGCTCGATACCCCGGGCCTGTTCGGCAGTGGCAGCGGTAATTTCCTCCACGGTGTCGCTCAGCTGAGCCACCGACGACACGATATCCGCCATTGTGGTTACGGACCGGTTAGCCAGTGAGCTGCCGGCATTTACGCTCGCCGAGTTAGCCTCAATCAGCTGACGGATTTCACCGGCCGCCGTGGCGCTGCGACTCGCCAGCGTGCGCACCTCGCCGGCGACGACGGCAAAGCCACGTCCCATCTCGCCGGCTCGGGCGGCTTCTACTGCTGCATTAAGGGCGAGGATGTTGGTCTGGAAGGCAATACTGTCGATCACAGAAGTAATGTCCGCAATCCGGCCAGAGCTTTCGCCGATAGACTTCATGGTGCCGGAAATGTCGGCAGTAACGTCGTTACCCTGACGGGCGACCTCCCGGACGTTAACGGCAAGCTGTGCCGCCTGACGGGCATTGTCTGCGTTGTTTCTGACCGTCACGCCAAGCTCGCTCATGGTGGCGGCGGTCTGCTCCAGCGCGCTGGCCTGCTCTTCGGTGCGCTGCGACAGGTTTGAGTTCCCCTGCGCAATCTGCAGGCTGGCCGCGGCCACGCTCTCGGCGTTGCGGCGTACCGTGCTGACGGTCTGCGCCAGCGAGTCCTGCATTTCAGCCACGGCGGTGAGCAGCATGCCGGTTTCATCCCGTCCGCTGACGGGCACGGCCTGGCTCAGGTCGCCGCGTGCGATGCGCTGTGCGGCGGAAAGCGTCACGTTCAGTGGGCGGGTAATGCTGCGGGTGATAAACCAGGCTGCCGCCGCCGCCAGCAGAACAGCGGCAGCACTTAACGAGGCCAGCAGGATCGTGGCCGTGGCTCGCTCATCTTCAGCCGCACTGCGGGCCTGTTGCATCTGTATTTCCTGAAAAGATACCAGGTCTGAAATGGCTTTCAGATAGTCAACCTGAGTCTGGTAGCGCGGGCCAAGCAGAAGCCCTGCTGCCTCGTCCCGCTTGCCGGCCATGCCCAGAGTCACCACGTCATCTGAAAAAGCCAGATATTGACTGCCGGTGCTTCTGATTAAAGCAATCAGCTCCCGGCTTCGGGGTGCTTTCAGCATGCCGTCGACCTGGTCAACAGTAGCGGTGATTTTATCATGCACCTGGTCATAATCATTTTTAAAGGCTGCCTTCCGGTCAGGTGTATCCGCCAGGACAACATTGCGGACCAGTCGGCTAAGGTCAGTTGAATAATAACGCAGATTGGTTGCAGCCGAGGCCTTCTGATAGCGGCTGCCTGCAAGGGTATCCGCCGTATCTCCCAGGGACTGAATACGGTTAAATCCGGTCAGTGCAACGATGACCAGAAGAAGAAGGATAAAGGCAAACGCCGCGCCAAGCCGTACGCCAATTCTGATGTTGTTCATAATTTTCCTGTCTGAAATAACGGTTATGAAAAAAAGCATTACGTGAGAAAAGATGCTTTTCGTTTCTTTATTAGGTGTGGCAGGCCAGAGGCATCAGGGGTAATTGCTGTATGCGAATTGCGCAAAAATCCTGGCTGCAGGGGGTGCATATCGATGCACTTGTCTGTTCATACCGTGTTAATTTGCAGATTAAAATCGGTGCTTACCCGGTGAGTCTGATAATAATTAAAAAAAAACCGGCGCAGAAGTAACAGGGCCGGGAACCACCTCACAAATGACAAATGCCGTCAGCCATAAAGGCAATTACGCCGACAGCCTAAGCTGGTATCGGCTCGCCTGTCAGAAACTTTATCCCTGGACAGATCCTGTCCGGGTATATTTATACGTTTCCATAAGTGCAGGGTTTGCTCTGGCTTACAGATCCGTCACAGCAATATATTCCCGCAGAGAAGGATCTGACGGCGTTACCAGCGGATTAAAAAGTCGTGAACATGAAATAAGATGAGTGTGAGCGGTCAAAATACGCTGTTTACCAGGTGACGAAATGTAGAATTGTCACCTTTACCCCGACGAATTAATGGCTAAAAGCTGGTTTTAGCAGCTCAGGAAAGAATAGATATTGACCGAATCTGCGCCACACTAACCGATTGTGCCGGGCCTGAGGTGCCGTTCAGATTTATTAGCATCATCTGACGCCTCCGTGCCGTTAAAACGGCATCCCGGAGAAGGCTGCACTGCTCGCCATCCTCATGCGTTTCGGAGAAGGAAAAGATGACTGTGGGGTTAAAGGACATCGCCTGCGACTGACTAAATTTCGGTAACGATTCAGATATGTTCGTTATCTCCGGCTCAATTTATTGCGTGGTGAGCTTTGAAAGCGGAATTTTTTTCAAAAATGTCAGCGACAAAATCCATGAACACAATCGCTCGCTTTGGTAAAAGTCGATTAGCCACATACACGGCTTGAAGGGGAACGAGCGGTGCAGTGTAATCAGTTAGCAATAGTTGTAAATTACCCTTTTCCAGCCCCTCTCTGAACAGCCATTCAGGGCCCTGAGCGATCCCAATCCCCGCATTGACAAATTTCTGTATTGCTTCAGGTGAATTGACCCTGAGCCGACCAGAAACAGGAACATTGATATCCTGAAATCTCCAGGTGGCGCCTGTCGTCAGCAGGGTATAGATCAAACAATGATGCTTTTTTAAATCTTCTGGCGTATCAGGAATGCCGTTTTTAGCCAGGTACTTGTTACTGGCAACACAGACTCGCTCAAACATGCCAAGTCTGCGGGCTCGCATAGCACTGTCTTCCAGGTGGCCAATGCGTATTGCCAGCTCAGCCCCTTCATCAACGAGATTGATATAGCGGTCATTAATCTGTAGATCGAGCGTGAGCTCAGGATAGCGTTCTAAAAAATCGGGAATGTGCGGGACCAGGAATGTGTGGGCCAGTGCTGTGGGGCAGGCAACGCGTAACAGCCCTGTGGGGGTAGCATTTTCTCTGAAAGAAGACTCTGTCTCTTCAACGGCTTCCAGAATTCGTCTTGCCTGCAAATAATAACGTTCGCCTTCAGGCGTTAACGAAAGCTTACGGGTAGACCTGTGAAGTAACCGGGTCTGCAAATGCGCTTCAAGGGTGGCGACATGACGACTTACGTTCGGCTGCCCTAAACCCAGATCCCTTCCGGCTGCGGAAAAGCTGCCCGTTTCAACGGTACGGACAAAACATGTCATCAAAAGTAATTTATCCATCCCGTCGCCCATTTATGCTTTTAAAGCATGAAACATATTCAATCATGCAATCTTATCATTAAATGAGCATGAGTATAAAGTGTCTCCATATCGGCCATTCGCCGATCCGTTGTGAAAGCCAACAGGAGATTTTCAGATGTCCAGATTACAAGGTAAACGCGCACTGATTACCGGTGGAACAAGCGGTATTGGTCTTGAAACAGCGAAGCTGTTTGTTGCAGAAGGTGCACGCGTAATTGTCACCGGGGTTAACCCGGATTCAATCGCAAAGGCGAAAGCAGAACTTGGTAATGATGTGTTAATCGTGAGTGCTGATTCCGCCGATGTCAACGCACAAAGAGCACTGGCTCAGACGGTTAAGGAACACTTTGGCGAGCTGGATATCGCTTTCCTGAATGCTGGCATATCGATGTATATGCCAATTGAACTCTGGACAGAAGCGCTGTTCGACCGCATTTATGCTATTAACGTTAAAGGTCCCTACTTCCTGATGCAGGCGCTGCTGCCAGTGTTCGCCAGCTCTGCGTCAGTAGTCTTTAATACCTCTGTAAATGCTCACACCGGCCCCGTAAATTCTTCAGTTTATGGTTCAACGAAGGCAGCATTATTGAATATGTCAAAAACCCTTTCTAACGAGTTACTTTCTCGTGGGATCCGTATCAACGCGGTGAGCCCAGGCCCTGTTGATACACCGCTTTACGATAAGGCGGGGATCCCGGTGGAATATCACGATCAGGTAATGAAAGATATCGTGGCAACCATCCCTGCAGGTCGTTTTGGTCAGCCTCGGGAAGTAGCGCAAGCGGTACTTTACTTCGCCTCTGATGAGTCTGCCTGGACCGTGGGTTCAGAAATCATCATCGACGGCGGCGTTTCAATCTAAGCCACCAGATAAGATTTAGGATCAGCGGCTGACTGCAATTTTCTATATTTAAGCCCTCCTCTTAAAAATAATTTAAAAGTAACAGCCGATATTTTGAAGGACGAAGATCGTCTCAGGCTCTGCACCACATATCGGGTGCAGAACCTGAAGCTTAATAGTGAAACTTGAACGATGTCATTTGTTGTCGAAAGCTGAAGCCTGTATTTTTATAAGGTTTACTGCTGCGTAATGTGGATTTAACATCATCCACCATGCACACAGCTGAACGATCCTCTTACAGGCGGTCATGGTATTCAGATCAATACGCCTCCCACCGGCGAAACAGAACGCTGGCATTCACACCGCCAAATCCAAATCCGTTCGATAATGCATGCCGGATGGCAGAATAACGTGCCTTTAGTGCAACCAGATCCAGCCCCTCAGCCGCCTCATCAGGATGGTGTAAATTCAGCGTCGGCGGAATGATCTGGTCACGCAGAGCCAGCACGGTAAAGATCGCTTCAATACCGCCGGCGGCACCCAGCAGGTGCCCGGTAGCCGACTTAGTAGAACTGATGGCTACGTTGCTGTTCTTGCCAAATACGGATCGGATGGCCGAAAGCTCACCTTTATCACCGATCATAGTTGAAGTGGCATGAGCATTGATGTGCTGTACCTCATTGGCACTCACGCCTGCCTGGGCTAACGCAAGATCAATGGCTCTGCGGGCTCCGCTTCCGTCTTCAGGACCCGCAGTGAGATGCCATGCATCGGCGCTGGTGCCGTACCCTACAAGCTCCGCCAGAGGCGTTGCCCCCCGCTTCAGAGCATGCTCTAAAGACTCAATAACTAATATGCCGGCACCTTCTGCCATCACAAATCCGTCCCGAGCGGTATCAAACGGTTTTGAGGCCTCGCCAGGCTTATTCCCATTATTTGTAGAGAGCGCGCGTGCCGCAGCAAAACATCCCAGCGTAACGCGATCTATTGCAGCTTCAGTACCACCACAAACCGCAATATCGGCTTCACCAGCTTTAATCAATCTTGCGGCATCACCGATTGCCTGTACCCCTGCCGCGCAAGCCGTAATCGGCGAGCCTATAGGTCCCCGGAAGCCATGCTGAATAGAGATATGACCCGCCGCCATGTTGGCAAGGAAAGAGGGCGCGGTAAACGGTGATAACCGGCGTGGGCCGCGGGTATCGGTTGTTCTTACCGCGTCCGCAATGGCGCCGAATCCCCCCCCCCCGGATGCAATCACTGTTGCAGTTCGCTCCCTCGCATATTCACAATCGGGCTGCCAGCCTGCCTGCGTCAGCGCTTCCTGGGCCGCAATCAGGGCAAACTCAATAAAGCGGTCCATTTTTTTACGCTCTTTCGCAGTGATATAACGTTCCGGCTCATAACCTGCTTCAGGATCTTCTGCGATTGAGGGCACCCGTCCGGCAACAGAGATGCCGGTGCCTTCCCTGATTTCAGGTGGAAGCACTGTTATTCCCGACCGGCCTTCAATAAGCCTGCGCCAGACGGCCTCCGTACCACATCCTAACGGGCTGACAATACCGCAGCCGGTTATGACAATTCGTCCGGAATTATTCTGATTCATGATATAAACCTCATGCTTTTGTTTGCATAGCGTCACGCCATAAGTCGGCGTGCAGGAGGAACGTATCCCCCTGCGATTAATGATTATTTTGCGGCTTTAACTTCCGCGTATTTCTGATTTTCTGGTCGTATCCTGAACCAGATCGCATACATGGCAGGCAGGAATACCAGGGTGACGATGGTGCCGGCAAACGTTCCGCCAATCAGTGTGTAAGCCAGCGTTCCCCAGAAAACAGAATGCGTAAGCGGTATAAAGGCCAGGATGGCGGCCATTGCAGTCAGTAACACGGGGCGTGCACGCTGAACCGTTGCTTCAACGACTGACTCAAAAGGTGTCAGCCCTTCACGTTCATTGTGATGAATCTGCCCTATCAGGATTAATGTGTTTCGCATCAAAATCCCCGACAATGCTATCAGTCCTACCAGCGCATTAATCCCGAACGGCTGATTGAAAAGCAGTAGCGTTGGCACAACGCCAATCAACCCCAGTGGCGCAGTCAGAAATACCATTACCATCGCTGACATTGATCGCACCTGCAGAATGATGATCAGCAGCGTTATGGCAATCATAATCGGGAACAGCGGGGCCATTGCTTTAGTCGCTTTACCTGACTCCTCAATAGGCCCGCCCTGCTCGATGCGGTATCCGGCCGGAAGTTTCGCAATAACAGGCTGTAACTGTTTCAGAATTGCCGTAGAAACATCGGGAGGCTGCATGCTGTCTGCAATATCTCCCCTTACGGTAATGGTCGGGGTACGATCGCGACGCCGCAGCACCGGATCTTCCATTCTTACCTCAACATCGCCAATCTGAGACAGCGGAACGCGCTGGCCTGAAGACCCGACCAGAGTAAATCCGGCTATTTTAGCAGGGTCGAGTCTGATATCGCCGGCTGCACGCCCCATCACCTGCACGGATCGGATGTCTTCGCGAACGGCTGTAATGGGGACGCCGGAGAGCAGAAACTGGAGTTGCTGTGCAACAGCACTTGATGTCAGCCCTACTGCCTGAAGGCGATCCTGGTTCAGCGAAAAGTGAAGCGTCGGCACGCGCTGTCCCCAGTCTGTATTAACCGTCCTCATTTCGGGACTGGCCAGCATCACCGCCTCTACTTCGCCGGCTATCTCACGCAGTTTATCCGGGTCAGGTCCCATAACCCGGTAAGCCACCGGATAAGGTGAGTACGGACCGAAAACCAGCTGCGTTACGCGAACACGAGCTTCCGGAGCCAGCCCGCTGGCTGCCGCTTCACGCAGCCGGTGTTTGAGGATATCGCGGTCATGCTGGCTGTCTGTCAGGACAACAATTTTCGCAAAGGACGGATCGGGAAGCTCAGGCGCCATCGCCAGATAGAAGCGGGGCGATCCCTGCCCGATATAGGAGGTCACAATTTTTGCTTCTTTCTGCTTTTTCAGCCAGCCCTCTATTTTCGCCGTGGTCGCGCTGGTCTGTTCAATTGAGGTGCCATAAGGCATTTGAACCTCAATTAATACCTCCGGGCGGTCTGATGTCGGGAAGAATTGTTTTTTAACCAGCCCCATTCCGAGAATGGCCAGGGTAAAGACGGTGATAACCGTCCCGGCAACTATCCATTTTCGCGCAATAGCCCGGCTCAATAACCGGCGAAAACGGTTATAGCGCGGCGTATCGTAGATTGCGGCGTGTCCGCCTGACACCACTTTGATTTCTGGCAGCATTTTCACACCCAGATAAGGTGTGAACACAACCGCCACCACCCATGATGCGATCAGAGCAATACCCACAATCCAGAACATATTGCTGGTGTATTCACCGGCGGTAGATTGAGCGAAGCCGTTGGGCATAAAGCCCACTACCGTAACCAGCGTCCCTGCCAGCATCGGGGCAGCAGTATGGCTCCATGCATAGGCTGAGGCTTTGATGCGATCGTAGCCCTCTTCCATTTTTACCACCATCATCTCAATAGCAATGATGGCATCGTCTACCAGAAGCCCCAGCGCCAGAATCAGCGATCCCAGGGTTATACGGTCGAAGTTTTTACCGGATGCCTCCATGACCATAAAAACGACCGCCAGTGTCAGAGGTACCGCAGCGGCCACCACGACGCCTACACGCCAGCCCATGCTGACAAAGCAGACAACCATGACCACAAGCAGCGCAACGAAGAATTTGAGCATAAATTCATCAACAGCAGCACTGATGTTGACCGACTGATCGGTGACTTTCGTCAGCGTCATTCCCAGCGGCATGGACGCGTTTATCCTGGCCGCTTCTGCATCCAGAGATTTTCCCAGTTCAAGTCCATTCCATCCTTCCCGCATGATAATGCCCAACAGCAGGGTCGGTTCTCCCTGATTGCGGATCATAAATGTCGCGGGATCCTCATATCCCCGTTCAACGGTGGCTATATCCGACAGTAGCAGTGTTCTGCCGTTAACAACGACGGGCGTTTTGCGGATCTGTTCCAGTTTGTTAAAAGCACCGTCAAGGCGGATAAACACTTGAGGCCCGTGGGTGTCAATTGAGCCCGCTGGCGTCAGGAGGTTCTGGTTGTTCAGTGCAGAAAATATGTCCTGAGGCGAAATTCCCAGCGTGGCCAGCCGGTCATGGGCAAAAGAGATAAAGATGCGTTCAGTCTGCTCGCCAATAATATTGATCTTTTTCACGCCCGGCACATGAAGAAGTCGCTGGCGCAGCGATTCTGCATCACGCACCAGCAAACGCTGAGGCTCGCCTTTTGCCTTGAGAGCAAACAGGGAAAACGTGACATCCGAAAATTCGTCATTGACCATAGGTCCAATGACGCCTGCGGGCAGGTTTTTAGCCTCATCCCCCAGCTTTTTCCGCGCCTGATAGAATTCTTCCTGCACCTGTGAGGGGGGAGTACTATCCTGCAGTGACAGCATGGTGAATGCCATTCCCGGGCGGGTATAAGTTTCCGTCCGGTCGTACCATTTCAGCTCCTGCAGACGCTTTTCCAGCGGTTCAGCAACCTGATCCTGCATTTCCTGTGCCGTCGCACCCGGCCATGCGGTGATGACCGTCATCTGTTTAACGGTAAACGGCGGATCCTCGGCCCGACCCAGCTCAAAAAAAGACAGGATGCCCGCAACCGTGATCAGGATGATCAGGAACAACGTAATCGAGTGTTCACGGACGGCGAGCGCAGAGAGATTAAAACGGGGGTTACTCATGCGGCTGGCCTCCGGCAATGCTGCCATCGCCCTGGCGCGCCACGCGGACAGTTTCACCGTCATGCAGCAGATGAGCACCAAGCGCAACCACTTCCTCGCCGGCACTGAGTCCGCTGGTGACTTTAGCCTTGTCGTCACTGACGCCTTCTACCTGCACAGCCCGCCAGGCTACTCGTGCAGGCTGACCGGTAATCACCCATACCCCGGCGCCTTTACCCGGGTCAAAGAGTGCGGCTATCGGTACTTCCAACACTTTGCGGGTAGCTTTTCCGTCAGCGATGTGCAGCGTGACGGTAGCACCCAGTGGCGCACTGGCCAGATCGCCCTCCAGCACATATCGCGCTTCAAAAGTACGCGTCAAAGAATCGGCTGCATCAGAAAGCACGCGAAGCCGGACACTGACGGACTGGTTTTTATCGCCATACAACGTTGCTTCAGCCTGACTTCCGGGTGCCGGCCTGAGCGTTTCAGGCAGCTGAACAAGCGCCTCGCGCTGTCCAGCCCGGGCCAGCCTGATCACCGGCTGGCCTGCGCTGACCACCTGACCCGGCTCAGCGAGCGTTTCCATAACGACGCCATCAGCATCAGCCAGCAGGACAGCATAGCCTTTTGCATTCTGCGCCACGTCAGCCTGCGCCTGCGCAGCGCTGAGGTCGGCTTTTGCAGTATCCGCGGCGGCCTTGATCCCATCATAAGCCGAGGCTGAAACGGCGCCTGCTGCCACCAGACCCCGATAACGTGCCTCATCCAGAGAAGTTTGCCTGGCGCGGGCGCGCGCAGCACTAACAGCCTGCTGCTGAGCCTGGGCCTGGAGGCCAAGATCGACAGGATCGAGGCGCATCAGCGGCTGTCCACGTTTAACCGTCTGACCCGTATCTACGAGCCGCTCCAGGATTTTACCCTGCACCCTGAATCCAAGGTCGCTTTGTGTGCGTGCAACAACCACGCCGGTGAAGGAGCGTACAGCATTATCAGCATCGGCCACGTTTACAGCCCTTACCAGTGGCGGCTGCGTGCGCGGGTCATCGGTGCCGGAGTTATCGCCGCAGGCCACCAGAGCTAACGGCAACAGGCAGACAGCTATATTGACAGGTTTGATCCTGAGCATGGGTTACCTGATTACAGTGAAAAGAAAGTAACCGCATTCTTATACCTGTGACCAAAGTTGTCAATAGTCACAATGTCAGGGTGCCAGACTTCGTAATATGAGCGATGAAAGAAGAACTGCAGCGGACTCGGCTGTTTCAAGGTTGTACTGAAGCTGAACCGGGATGATGTAAGGCCTCATGACAAGAAACACCGCTTTTGTAGCCTCATCAAGAGGCGTTTTTCGTTCAAATTCTCCGGCGCTCCGCCCTTCAAGAATAATACTTTCAATGACTTGCCTGAGACGCTCCTCATGCTGAGCTGCCGATGGCCATTTATCCCGGGCTGCGACGAAAGCCATGTCATAAAGCTTGCGGTCGTGAAAGAACAGCTCGCTTCCGGACTGCGTCAACGCCTTCAGCATCTGCCTCATTTTTTCAGAAGCCGTCGGGGAACTGCCAATAGCTGAGTTGACAATGTCCATGATCATATGCAGGCGTTTAGAGCAGATCTCCTCGCCAATTGCCTGTTTAGAATGAAAAAATTTGTATATGTATGCCTTAGAGAACCCTATCGACTTTGCCAGATCGGATACGGTGGTTTTCTCATAACCAAAATGGGCAAAATGTTCTGTTGCGGCGGCAACCACCTGGTCACGGATAGTTTGTTCTGCAGACCCCCTGCCGGGGTAAGTGGTGATTTGTTTGTTCATATTTCCAGCTTAGCGTAGCAGTCGGCGATTGACAACGAGTGACCATTTGGTAATTTAGTCACACTTTAAGCGCGTCTCAAGGAATCTTCATGCTTCCCCTACGTCCCTTTGCTCTGATGATAAGCATTAGTTCGGTAGCGGGCTGTGCCGTCGGACCGGATTATCATCGACCGGATGCACCGCTTGCAGAACGCTACATCACAAATTCTGTCGTTTTGCAGAGAAGCGCTTTCCGCCCCGCCAGTTTTACAGTGTGGTGGGAAGGATTCAACGATCCGCTTTTAAGCAAGCTCGTGACAGACGCGCTGGCGCAGAATCTCGACCTCGCGCAGGCTACCGCCCGCATAACACAGTCAGGCGCCGGACTGGAGGCAGCCACAGCAGCACTTTTGCCATCAGCAAATGTCAGCGGCCAGGCGGGTCGGGCATATCAGTCAACCGAAACCCCGCTGGGACAGGTCCTTAGCACCACGCCGGATTTCAATCGATATGGCAACAGCTATGAAACCGATCTTAATGCGGGCTGGGAGATGGATATTTTTGGTGGCCTGCGTCGCGGCCGCGAGGCGGCTCTTGCTGACTATCAGGCTTCTGAAATGGGGATGATTGCTACCCGCCTTGCAGTGGCCGCCCGGACTGCCGATATCTATATCACCCTGCGCGGGTTACAAACCCGGCTGGACATTGCTGAGAAACAGATCCGGACGCAACAGGCGCTGCTGGAAAAGGTAGAACTTCTTCAGACAAAAGGGCTGGCTCGCGGGTATCAGGTCCGTCAGGCCGAAGGAGCTCTTGCGCAGGTGCAGGCAACCGTTCCTGTTCTCCATACAGGGCTTGATGCCGCAATGAATGCGTTAGACGTTATGCTTGGCACACCTCCGGGTACTCATCGTAAGCAATTAGCGTTGCCAGGAGCCATTCCTCAGGCCCCACCAATAGGCTCTACAGGAACGCCTGCCGATCTCTTACGCCGCAGACCGGACATTATCCTGGCAGAGCGCAATCTCGCGGCCGCAAATGCGCGTATCGGCGTAGCTGTGGGCGAGTTTTATCCGAAGTTTTCCCTCAGTGCCCTACTCGGCAGCGCAACGTCTGTATCGGGTGGAAACCTTTTCTCGGGCGGAGCCAGTCAGGCAGCAGGCGTGATGGGGCTGCGCTGGCGGCTGTTCGATTTCGGCCGTATTAACGCGCAGATAGATCAGGCTAAGGGGCAGGAAGCCGAAGCTCTTGCTGCTTATCGCCTGTCAGTATTGCGTGCGAGTGAGGACGTTGAAAACGCTTTTTCGACGTTAATCAACAGTGAAATACAGGCGGAAACGCTGACGAGTGAAGTTACCGCCCTGTCCGGTGCCCGTGAGTCGTCTTTTATCGCCTGGAAAAAGGGTGCTGCAAGCCTGATCGATGTTTTACACGATGATGAGAATCTTTTGCAGGCTGCAGACGCAAGAGCGCAGGCCCGGACCGAAAACGCGCGCGCAGCGGTAGCCGCTTTTCGCGCACTTGGCGGAGGCTGGCAGCCACCTGAGATTAGCGCTGATAAAACTTAATAGTTTCAGGGATCTTGATCCGGTTATGTCCGCCTTAAAGACACAACCTTTTGTCACCACTGAAGCAAAGCTGTTTGTGGCCTGAAGCCCGGAGGATATATGAGCAGGACAGGATTCATAGGACTCAATGGTTTGTCTGAAAGCATAATAACGGCAATTTTTCGTACCGTGCCTGAAATGCAGGTATTCCTTTACCCCTTTGACTGCGATCGGGTTCAAAAACTTGCAACGGCATATCCCTGCTGGACGCTGGATGACTGCCAGTCTGTTTCAGACGAATCAGAGATTATTATCCTCAGCACGCCTCTCATCGACCTGGATTCTATCGCGAAAAGCATGAAACTTCGTAATACGCATACCGTTGTTTCGCTGATCCCGGACGCGTCGGTTCAGCAATTACGTCTCTTTTTTCCTCATGCAGATTGCGTGAGAATGACGATGATTAGCCATGGAAAAAATATTAAACCGATGATGATTCTCACTGGCAACAATCAGAAACTTGAGCATTTTCTTTGTCAGGCAGAATTCCTTTTTACAGCAATAAGCGAAAATCAGTTCAATTTGATACTTACCTTGACGGGTTAAATCCGCAACAAATCTTAAGCAGTTAAATCAATTTAAAATCCTCAGGCAGAACATAGCCATCAGAGAGCTTCTGATTTGCCGGGGATTAACCGCTGTTGTATTAAAATCAATCCTGGAGACATTACTATGAAAAATACAGGTGCTGGATGGGTACTGATTACCGGAGCCTCCGGGGGATTTGGCGAAGAATTTGCCCGCCAGTTCGCAGCTCAGGGAAGGCCGACCATTCTGGTAGCAAGGCGGCTTGATAAACTTGACTCCCTGGCTCAGGAAATACGTGAGCGTTACAAAACTGACGTCATTGTTGAGCAGGTTGATCTTGCCGTCATGGACGCAGTCAGCGATCTTCACAGACGCCTGAAGGCACGGGATATTCAGGTTGAAACACTGGTAAATAATGCGGGCTACGGACTACAGGGGCCTTTTCTTGATCGTTCTCTCGCTGAAACGCTGGAAATGATTAATCTCGACATCGCCAGTCTGACCGCGGTCACCCGGCTTTTTGCAGAGGATATGAAGCACGCCGGGAAAGGCCGTATTCTTATGGTTGCAAGCCTGTTGTCTTATCAGGGCGTGAAAAATTTTTCAGTTTACTCAGCAGCAAAATCTTACGTGCTGAGATTCTCTGATGCCCTTCACCGCGAATTAAAATCTGAGGGCATAACCGTCACAGCCCTGTGTCCGGGTATGTCTGACACAGGGTTTGCTGAAGCCGCTCAGCAAAAGCTTACTCCCATGCTGAAAAGAGTCATGATGAAGCCAGCCCCCGTCGTTAAAGTGGGTATTCGTGCGCTAGAGAGCGGTAAGATGAGCGTTATCCCTGGCATCGGAAATAAGGCTATTGCTTTTATGACGTGGGCTACGCCACGATGGCTTCATCAGTCGGTCATGTCATATGTAATGGGTGTGTAAGATATATCAATCAAGAATTCGTTGCTGGCTTTTTATAAGTAAACAATACCCTCAGGATTTTTCCTGCAGCGGCAAGGCTGGACAGAGGGGGCGCTTTCACAATTTTTCCACCAGCGTTTTTAACCGGGCAATCACAGCCCCCTTCTCATCCTCGTTTTCCCGGCCGCAAGGCCAGGTTGACTGCCGGACAATTAAACGCGTTGGCAACAGCTCACGGATACGCATCTGTGGTGCGGACATCTTCTGCACTAACAGCTCGACGGCTTTTTTACCTAACTTATCGAAATCCTGCGCAACGGTTGTTAACGGCGGCTGGAAATAGAGGCTGTCCGCCGTATCGTCATAGCCGGTAACGGAGACCGCCCGGCTGCCGGTGCGATTGAGCTGTGCCAGTGCGCTCAGCACGCCGAGTGCCATTTGATCGTTCGCGACGACGATCGCGCTAATCCGCGGCTGCTGATGCAACAGCTCAAAGGCTTTGTGCCAGCCGCTGGCCGCACTCCAGTCGCCAAAAACCGTCACCGCGTTGCTCACCCCAAGCCGGTGCAAAGCTTCGCGCCAGCTGCTTAATCGCATTCGCGCCGAGACGGAACTCTCTGGCCCGGCAAGCAGACCGAACTCCCGATGCCCCAGCGTCCAGAGATGGTTGACGCAGGCACCACAGCCGTCCAGATGATTAAACCGCACCGAGCAAACATCGGTTTCCGGCGAAATATCTAAAAACAGACAGCTAATATCCGGGTTCTCACTGACCAACTTTTCCGCCAGGCTGCTCTCCAGAGGAAGGTTGATGATGGCACCACGGATATTCTGCGCGCGAAACTCATGCAGCCGCGCCTGAAGAGAAGCGTAATCGGCCGTTACCGGCATGGCGATAGCAACCTCCAGCTGATGTGCGCCCGCGTGACTCTTTATCGCGGCGGCGATTTGCGAAGGAGCATGCAGCGTTAACGACGCGGTAATCAGCCCGACCGACGGCGCCGATTTCCCCGCCAGCAACTGTGCCGAACGGTTAGGCACGTAGTGCAACGCCTGCATGGCGTGGATGACTTTATCGCGGGTTCGTTCAGAAACCACATCAGGCCTGTTCAACACGCGCGAAACCGTCTGTTGTGATACTCCGGCCTCACGAGCCACATCTTCCAGGGTTGCCATACGCCGCTGCATCGTCCTCTCCGTTGTCCTCATACCTGAATGTCGTACGCTAACATTTACTGTCTAAAATACGACAAGAAACAGCTGTTTTTATGCTGTTTCGTGATCGCCGATGAGTTTCAATCTCAGCAATATTGCGGCTACCAACAAAATATCTGATAACACACTCCATCTTGTCTGGCGAATGACATTTAATTTTAGCTATCAGGTAGGCCTATGCGCGATCACGATGACCATGTCCCCTCCAGCGTTTCGTTTCATGACGTGCTTGCACGTGAAGACTGGCAAAACCAGACCATTACGCACCTGAACCGTTTACCGGCCCATGCGCCTTTTGCCAGCTGGCGCGATCTTCGCGCTGCAAGGGAAAATCAGACCTCATCACACCGCCGTCAGCTGGATGGCAAGTGGCAATTCGCTTATGCACGCAGCCCGTTTGAGGTTGATGCCAGCTGGCTGGAAAGCGATCTGGCGGACAGCCGTCCTACGCCGGTGCCTTCAAACTGGCAAATGGAGGGTTACGACGCGCCAATCTATACCAACGTACGCTATCCCATCGACACCACGCCGCCGCGCGTGCCGGAAGAGAATCCGACCGGCTGCTACTCGCTGGCGTTTAACGTGGAGGAGAGCTGGCGGGACGAAGGTGAAACGCAGATTATTTTCGATGGCGTAAACTCTGCCTTCCATCTCTGGTGTAACGGCAAATGGATCGGTTACTCGCAGGACAGTCGCCTGCCTGCGGCCTTCGATCTCAGCGCCGCGCTACAGCCGGGTGAGAACCGCCTTTGCGTCATGGTGATGCGCTGGAGCGCGGGCACCTGGCTTGAAGATCAGGACATGTGGCGGATGAGCGGGATCTTCCGTTCAGTGTGGTTGCTCAACAAGCCGTCGCTGCACCTGAGTGATGTTCAGCTCACGCCGCAGCTTGATGCGCTTTATCGTGACGCAGAGCTGGAGGTCAGGGTCAGCGTCGCGGCTCCGGCACGGTTGCTTGAAAAACTGACGGTCAACGTGGAGCTGTGGCATGACGCGCAGCGGGTCGCCAGCCACCAGCAGCAGCCCGGATCGCCAGCTATTGATGAACGGGGCAACTATGCTGAACGCGCCATGATGCGCGTTCCCGTGGCGCGGCCAGCGCTGTGGAGCGCGGAAACGCCGAACTGCTATCGGGCCGTCGTCTCACTGTGGCACGGCGATAAGCTGATCGAGGCCGAAGCCTGGGATATTGGTTTTCGTCGGGTTGAAATCGACAATGGCCTGCTGAAGCTGAACGGTAAACCGCTTTTGATCCGTGGGGTTAACCGTCACGAGCATCATCCGCAGCGCGGCCAGGTGGTCACGGAAGAGGATATGGTGCAGGACATCCTGCTGATGAAGCAGAACAATTTCAACGCCGTTCGCTGCTCCCACTATCCTAACGCGTCGCGCTGGTATGAACTCTGTAACCGCTATGGCCTGTACGTGGTTGACGAGGCCAATATCGAGACCCACGGTATGGTGCCGATGAATCGCCTTTCCGACGATCCGGCTTGGTTAGCCGCCTGGAGCGCCCGCGTCACGCGGATGGTGCAAAGTAATCGTCACCACCCGTCGATCGTTATCTGGTCGCTGGGCAATGAATCCGGCGGCGGCGGCAATCACGAAGCCATGTATCACTGGCTCAAGCGTAACGATCCGTCACGCCCGGTACAGTATGAAGGCGGCGGCGCGGACAGTACGACCACCGATATTATCTGCCCGATGTATGCCCGCGTGGAAAACGATCAGCTCATTCCGGCCGTGCCGAAATGGGGCATCAAAAAGTGGATCGGTCTGCCCGGCGAGCAGCGCCCGTTAATCCTTTGCGAATACGCTCATGCCATGGGCAACAGCCTGGGCAACTATGCCGACTATTGGCAGGCGTTCCGTGATTATCCGCGCCTGCAGGGCGGTTTTGTCTGGGACTGGGCCGATCAGGCAATTACCAAAACTTTTGATGACGGCAGCATCGGCTGGGCCTACGGCGGTGATTTTGGCGATAAGCCCAACGATCGCCAGTTCTGCATGAACGGGCTGGTTTTCCCTGACCGCCGCCCTCACCCGTCATTAATTGAGGCCAGCCACGCGCAGCAATTCTTCCAGTTTGCCCTGCTGTCGCAACATCCGCTGCGCATCAGCATCGTCAGCGAGTATCTGTTCCGCCCGACGGATAACGAGGAGCTGCACTGGCAGGTTCAGGCAGCCGGTGAAACCATTAGCAAAGGCAGCACAACGCTTGCGCTGCAGCCTGAAGGTCAGAGCGAGCTGACGCTCCTGAAGGAACTAACGTTGCCCGCCGGGGCCGAAGAGGTCTGGCTGACGCTGGAGGTTATCCAGCCGCAGGCCACCGGCTGGTCCGCTGCCGGGCATCGCGTTGCCTGGCAGCAGTTTGCGCTCGCCGCTCCGCTGGTGTTGCGTGCGCCTGAGACAGGCGACGCGCCCGAGCTTGAGCGCAGCGACAGTGCCTGGACGGTGCGCAGCGGCTTACAGCAGTGGGTGATTGACCGTCAAAGCGGACTATTGACGCACTGGGAAGTGAATGGCATGGAGCAGCTGTTGACTCCGCTGCGCGACCAGTTCGTGCGCGCGCCTTTGGATAACGATATTGGCGTAAGCGAAGTGGAGCGTATCGATCCCAACGCCTGGGTTGAACGCTGGAAAAGCGCTGGTCTGTTCGATCTCACCGCTCGCTGCGTGCGCTGTGACGCGCAGCGTCTGGCCCATGAGGTGGTCATCGACAGCTGCTGGCACTATCTGAGTGGGGACGAGGTGGTGATTATCAGCCACTGGCGGATGACCTTTGATGCGCAGGGCAAGCTGCATCTGGCTATTGATGGCGAACGTGCCGCCACCCTGCCGCCGCTGCCGCGCGTCGGGCTGACTTTTCAGGTGCCGGATCAGGATAAACCGGTTTCATGGCTGGGATTCGGCCCGCATGAGAACTACCCGGATCGTCGTACCAGCGCCTGCTTCTCCCGCTGGGAGCTGCCGCTGGAAGAGATGAGCACGCCGTACATTTTCCCGACCGAAAACGGACTGCGCTGCGACACCAAAGCTCTGGACTGGGGGCGCTGGCATGTGGCGGGCGATTTTCACTTCTCCGTACAGCCCTACAGCACCGCGCAATTAATGAAGACCGATCACTGGCACCGGATGCAGCCCGAAAACGGCGTCTGGATAACCCTTGACGGCCGGCATATGGGCGTGGGCGGCGATGACTCCTGGACGCCCAGCGTACTGCAGCAGTGGCTGTTGCTTGAAACGAAATGGCACTACCAGTTAACGATGCATTTCCAATAATAATCGGGGGCGCATGCCCCCGGCTTATCGGCATAACCAGATGGAAAAGTCGCCATGAAACTCTCTGCACTCGCCCCAAGAGAACGCCATAATTTTATTTACTTTATGCTGTTCTTTTTCTTTTATTATTTCATTATGTCCGCGTATTTCCCGTTTTTTCCGGTCTGGCTGGCGGAAGTTAACCATCTGACCAAAACAGAAACGGGCATTGTTTTTTCCTCTATTTCACTGTTTTCGATCGTCTTCCAACCACTATTTGGGCTGATTTCCGATAAGCTGGGGTTGCGTAAACACCTGTTGTGGACGATCACGGTCCTACTGGTGTTGTTTGCGCCCTTCTTTATTTTTGTTTTGTCGCCTCTGCTGCAGATGAATATCTTCGCCGGCGCGCTGGCTGGCGGGATCTATTTGGGAGCCGTTTTCTCCAGTGGCTCCGGCGCGGTAGAAGCCTATATTGAACGCGTCAGCCGCGCTAACCGGTTCGAGTACGGTAAAGTTCGCGTTTCCGGCTGTATCGGCTGGGCGCTGTGCGCCTCTGTCACCGGCATTCTTTTTGGCATAGACCCCAATATAACTTTCTGGATCGCCTCCGGTTTTGCCCTGGTGCTTGGCATACTGCTCTGGGTGTCACGCCCGGAAGGCAGTAACAGCGAGCGGGTAATTGATGCCCTGGGCGCTAACCGTCAGGCCTTCTCGCTGCGCACCGCCGCCGAGCTACTGCGGATGCCGCGCTTCTGGGGTTTTATTGTTTACGTCGTTGGCGTCGCCAGCGTCTATGACGTTTTCGACCAGCAGTTCGCCAATTTTTTCAAAGGCTTTTTCTCCAGTCCCCAACGCGGCACCGAAGTGTTTGGCTTCGTTACTACCGGTGGAGAATTGCTCAACGCCTTGATTATGTTCTTCGCCCCCGCCATTGTGAACCGCATTGGCGCGAAGAATGCCCTGCTGATCGCAGGCGTTATTATGTCGGCACGTATTCTGGGATCGTCTTTTGCTTCATCGGCCGTGGAAGTTGTTATCTTAAAAATGCTGCATATGTTTGAACTGCCGTTCCTGCTGGTGGGCACCTTTAAATATATTTCCTCAGCATTTAACCCAAAGCTTTCGGCAACGCTGTTCCTGATAGGCTTTAATTTATCGAAACAGCTGTCGGGCGTGGTGCTGTCGGCATGGGTAGGCCGGATGTATGACACCGTTGGTTTCCATCAGGCTTACCTTGTGCTGGGCTGCCTCACCTTAAGTTTTACCGTCATTTCCCTGTTTACGCTGAAGGGAAGTAGAACCCTGCTCCCCTCCACCAGCTATAACAACGCCGCCTGACAGGAAGCGCCCGTGTTGTTTATCGGGCTTTTATTGGTTTGGCGCTGGCCCGGGCGATCCGTTTTCCGACGAAGCGCGTATGCTGATAAAACCCTGGCGTGCGTAACGAGGGTAATCGGCGCGCCGTTCGTTGGCAAACAATGGAGAAGACAAAATGGCTGATCGCTCTGGCGTTGCCCTGCTTGGCCCTGGCGCTATCGGTACTACTCTCGCGGCGGTGCTGCACGAGGCTGACCGCACGCCGGTACTTTGCGGCCGCAGCGCGCATGCGCAATTAATGCTGCGTGACGATGAAAGAGAAACTGTCGTACCGGGGCCGGTATTAACCGATCCCGCCTGCGTCCATCAACCGTTCGATTTGGTGTTCGTGGCGGTAAAAACTACCCAGGTAGCCGACTGTGCTGACTGGCTGGCCGCGCTCTGTGATAAAAACACGGTGGTGTGCGCATTGCAAAACGGTGTGGAACAGAAAACCCTTCTGGAGCCCTGGGTCAAAGGTGCCAGCGTGGTGCCTGCGGTAGTATGGTTCCCGGCCCAGCGAGAGCCGGACTTTTCCGTCTGGCTGCGAGCCAAACCGCGCCTGACGCTGCCGGACAGCCCACAGGCAAAAAAAGTAGCGGCCAGCCTGAGCGCAACGCGCTGCGCGGTTGATCTGTCGAACGATTTTATTTCCATCGCCTGGCGTAAGCTACTGCAGAACGCGGTAGCAGGTCTTATGGTGCTTGCTAATCGTCGTGCCGGGATGTTTTCGCGCGAAGATATCAGCGAACTGGCGCTGGCTTATCTGCATGAGTGTCTGAAGGTAGCTCGTGCGGAAGGGGTCATTCTGGATGACAGCGTTCCCCGGGAAATTGTGGACGGCTTTCAGCACGCTCCTGCGGATTTAGGCACCTCAATCCTTGCGGACCGACAGGCTAACCGCCCGCTGGAATGGGAAATCCGCAACGGCGTGATAACGCGCTATGGCCGCCGCCATGGTATTCCTACACCGATCGGCGACGTGCTGGTGCCGCTACTGGCAGCGGGAAGTGAGGGGCCGGGTTGAATTCGCTGCAGCATAAAGAGGAGATTCTGGCTGGTCGAACCAGAAAAGACAATAACGGTTGTTGCTGGCTTTCCGGCCCTGCCCTCTGTCCGTGCTGCTGATTGTGCCGCCCGGGCCAGTCAGGCCGTTGTGACATCGTTCTGTATTAATTAACGATGGGCACCGACCGCTGGCAGAAGAAAAAGCTGCAAACGGTCGTGACATTATCTGAAGAAAGAGGCTTTACCGGTAGGGTAATTATCTTGTTTCGGCAGCGCTAATTTTATCATCGGCTTTCCAGATACGATATTTAACCTCAATATTGTCTGGCGTATAAACCACGATGGGAAGTTGACTGTTATACCTCAACATGGCGACCGCCCCGAGGTTGGCGGTCACAAATTTCTTTTCTTTTTTACCTGCCGGACAGGCCATGCGGGTCGAGATGTGCATTGCGCCAGAGTCTGGCGATTTCGCTGCCTCAAAGACATAATAATCATAGCCCCAGCCATCAACTGTCTTGCTCTGCAGCTGGCCGAGGAGAAGATGCTGGTTACAGTCGACTTCCAGAGTCTGGCCAATCATCAGCTCTACTTTATATAACTCCTCATGTTTACGTTCTGGCAGCCGTATGGTTTGTTGGCTTATGCCCTTTTCCGGTTTGGGATAAGGGGCAAGATTTTTTGAAGGCGGATGCTGAGCGAAGGGGCCTGTTGAAAGGCAGCCGGCGGTTATTAGCACACATACAGCCAGCGTCGGGGTTCTGATCATTATACAAGTCCTTGGCAGCGTTTAATCCAGATTAATAATCTTACAATAAAACCAATTATTAGCATTAACAACTGCTATTTTATTTAATATCAGTATTTACTGTCACCTCTCGGCGAAAGATTGACGGGTAGATCCCGTAAAAAATAATTTACAACGCGTAGCCGCAGGCGCGCGTAAAAGGTGAACGTGGTCAAAATACCCCGTGGCTCCAGAGCAAAATATAAAATGATGCTATATTCCGATCAGCGCTCAATTAACACATTTTATGTATCCGGATAAGAAACAGCGCTTTTACCCCTCACATACCGCATCAGAGCAAACAAGCTCACCGTGGTTTGCGGACATGACGAATCCGCCAGCCGTAAAGAGTTTACGCTCACTGCCGAACGATTAGCGCGCCCGCACGTTCCGCACGTCGGCGTATCCAATCAGAGCGACCAGGACGCAGGCAAAGTGCCTGCCGACGACCGCTCCGCACTGCGCATCTATGAGTTATTTGTAGGCGAAGCGCCTGTTGCGGCCCAGCCTGAACTGGCTCAACAGCTTGACGCCGGGCTGGGCAAGCTGTTGCAGGACTACCGGAGCGGTGCCATCGCCCTCTGGTGCTGTCAGGCTTGTTCTGAACGACATCTCTGCCCGCATCAAAGCGGTGGAAGACGCCGACGCCCGCTATGCCTTAAACGTCAAGACGGCAGCCGTTAAAGCCCGGCTTAAATAGAAAGCCGCCTGAGACCGTACGCTGCTTCTGTTTTACGCCAGAAGCAGACGCTCGCGCCAGGGATAGCAGGTTTGCTTGACTATCAGCCCCGAAAAAGCGCCTTGTGCCCTGCGCCTGCCTGTCATGCAGATCCTGGTACATCATGACCGCGCCCTGTTCAAAAAGCCGCTATCATAACTGGCTTGATACATTCTCGCTTTTAGAAAGGAAACTGAAGTCGGGACTGTAAAGAAACAGGGCCGTCGGCTCTGTTGCGCCGTTCAGGGTTTTTCGATCCGGGATACTTTCATAAAGGCGTTATCCGCTCTGCCATAAACGCGACCGCTGACGCGAACCTTGTCATCAGCCTGATAGGTTTTGCCGAGAAAGGCATCGGCAGGAGCCTGTAGCCGAACCTCGTCGCTGGCGTCACGAAAAAGATAGCTGCCCGGCCTTTGCTCTCTGACAATATATCCCTCAAGCGTTGTATAGCCGCCCTGTCTGAAATCACGGATCAGGTTTGCTTTCGTGGCGCGCGTGTCCTCTGTGCCTTTCTGCGCCGCATCTTCTTTTTCAGGCGGCGGGGCCTTTTCTCCTGCCCTGAATCCGCCTTCAGCGGCCGCAACGCCGCTGCTTAGTGCGACAAGCAAAGCCGTGAGCATCAATTTTTTCTTCATCTGTTCTCTCCATTCAGGTGGATGGTTTCATCTTAAACGTGAGTTCATCTGGCTTATCAGCACCGCCCGGCGTGCGATAAGGGCAAAACCGGCAAAGATTAACTGTAGCGCGGATATTTTATTCTGCAACCGATTGACTTATATGCGTATTATTCGCAAACCCATTTTTAATGGTTAATACGGCATCTTCTGTTAACGGCTGAATGCGGGCATTGCCGGTGTTCGCGTGCCCTGCGCGCTCTGCTGCCGGGACATACGCCTGGGCCAGCCCCGGGCGGTCGCGGTGCGCCAGATGACAATATGGTCATCTTTCTGACAGGGAATAACGACAGCCACACAGGTATAACAGCAGGGTGATTAACACCGGAGAATTAACATGAAAAGGTCCGTCGCTGCCCTGCCCCTCGCCATGCCGCTGGCTGCCAATAAAAACCCGCTGAGCGATATCGGGGGAGCCGAGCACAAATGAAACATCTTATGATTGCCCTTGCGCTCGCTACGGCGCCGGGTATGGCCCTGGCTACCGGGCCAGCAGCCGTCTATGACATGACGCAGGAACTCAGCAATAAGCTGGCCACGGAAGCGCTGTCCGTGTGTCACGGCATGAACCGTCAGGGCGTGGTGGCCGTCGTGGATCGCGGCGGAAACCTGGTTTCGCTGATGAGGGATGACAACGTGGGGCCGCATAATACGCAGGCCGCCTGGCGCAAAGCCTTCACGGCGCTGTCTACCAAAACGCCAACGAAACAGTTTACCCGTAAGGCGCAATCCTCGCCGGATACCGTTAACCTGAATACCGTTAACGAGCTATTGCTGCTGGGCGGCGGCGTGCCGATAAAATATCGCGGCCAGTGGATTGGCGCTATCGGCATGGCGGGAACCGGCGGCGCCGAGTCCGACGATCGGTGTGGAACCGAAGCCATTAACAAAATCATTGGCGAAAGCGAACAGCAAAAATAATGTAAAGCATGAGCAGTCAGCAACGGCGGGGAAAAGTGCTTTCTTCCGTCGTTGCTGGCTGTTGTGATTTGCTGGTGGCCGCGCGTCGGGCCTGCCCCGCTTAACGGCACTACAGCATCCCTTTATTGCGCAAAGCAGACCGGCGTCGCGTATAGCGGCCGCCCTGGGCCAGAAGCGAGTATTTCTGGCGCTATTTTTTCTTGTTAAGCAACGATTTTAAATCGGCGAAAGGGCTATAGGTGGCTGTCCCCACATCGTCCTGCGCGTCTTCCCCCGCCACAACGCTGGTACCGTACTGGTCAGCCTCAGTGTATTTTGAGTGTTCGTGATCGTGACAATACAGGCACAATAATTCCCAGTTGCTGCCGTCTGCCGGATTATTGGTATGGTCATGATCGATATGGTGGACGGTGAGTTCACGCAGGTTTGAGTAAACAAATTCTCGCGAGCAGCGTCCACATACCCACGGATAAATTTTTAATGCTTTCTCGCGGTAGCCGCTTTCCAGCCGCGCGTAGTTTTTGGGGATCAAAGCCATTGTCGATATTACCTGTCATAAAAAGAGATTTATATTCGATGCAGGCAGGCTACCGCGCCTGGCAGGCTACTTCAAGCTGTCTGTTGCGGCCGTTTTCACTCTGCGCGAACGCGCTTAAAAGCGCGCGATAAGGCTCAGGAAGCCTGCGGTTCCAGCAAACTTTTCAGCAGCGCCAACACCTGCTGATTTTCGGCGGGCGTCAGCGCGCCCTCGCGGGCAAAACGTACCCGCCCCTCGCTGTCCAGCACTATGACAGCCGAACCGCCCGCTTTCAGCTGCCAGGCTCGCCTGACCGCGCCGTTAGCGTCAACAATAAACTGCGACCAGGGCGACGCCTCCTTCGCGGACTTCAGGCTGGCGCGCACAAATACCGCGCTGCCAGGAATGGCATCGTCGGTGTTAACAATGGTGGTGGTCTGGTAGCGGTCGTGCGGCAGGTTCGCCTTGCTCAGCGCGTCAATCAATGCGGCATTCTGATCTTTAGCCGAAATTCTTCCGGCCATATGCAGCAGCACCCGCACCTTGCCGCCGAGCTGGGCGCTGTTCCAGGGTCGCGCAGAAATTTGCTGCTGCTGCCAGATTAGCTCGCCCTGTACGGCCACGCCGGCAGCGGGAACTCGCTGATTGATTGCTATATTGCTGGCCGAGGCGCTGGCGGCGACAATCGTCAAAAGAGCAAACAGAACTGGCTTCATTTTTTCTCCGCAAAAAAGCGTATAAAGGAACGGATCGGCCTGCACCTGCGTTCTGTGACCTGCAGCCGGCGATCCAGACTGCTGACAAAGCTATGCTCAGCCATCAGTTCGCTACCCATTTGGTGATCAACGATCGTGTTGCTGTAAAAAACGGCAGTGTATCCGCAGGCTTTTATGTTTATCAACCACCCCGATCTACAGCCTGCGGCCAGGGATTTTAACCCTGGTCCGTTCTCAGCCAAGCGAATGCCTTAACGCCGCCAGAAAGGCGGTCACCCTGCGCGGCGTGTAGCGGCGCGTCGGCAGCAGCGCCCAGACGGCAAGCGCGGGCATCGCCATATCCTCAAGCATCAGCGGCACCAGCTCGCCTCGCGCCGCTTCTTGCCGAATGTCCAGCGCGGTCAGCTGCGCAATGCCCGCCCCGGCCATGCACATCTCCCTCACGCCTTCCACGCTGCTACAGCTGAAACGGGCATCCGGCGTGTAGCTGATCGCGCCACCCTGATTTTCAAACAGCCACCACGGCAGCGCGGACAGCCGGAGGCAGGCGTGGTTTTTCAGATCCGCCAGCAGCTTTGGCGCGCCTTTGCGCTGCAGGTAGGCCGGAGAGGCGCAAAGGACTCTGGGATTATCCGCCAGCCTGTGCGCCACCAGCCGGGAATCCCGCAGCGGCGCGATGCGGATGGCAATATCATAGCCCTGCGCCACGATATCGACGGCATCCTCGCTTAAATTCAGCTCGACCTTCATTTGCGGATTAGTGGCCATCAGATCGGGCAGCAGCGGCAAAACGTTACGCCTGCCAAAGCCGGACGGCGCGGTCACGCGCAGCAGCCCAAAGGCACCCGTCGCCCCGGCGCTGAACATATTTTTAGCTGTCTGCTCTGCTTCTACCATCGCCCGCGCATAGGGTAAAAACTCTTCGCCCTCGCTGGTCAACGAAACGGCGCGCGTGGTGCGTTGCAGCAGCCTGACGCCCAGCTCGCTTTCCAACAGCGCCAGGCGGCGGGAAACGGTCATGGCGGTCGATCCCAGCGTGCGGGCGGCCCTGGTCAGGTTGCCCGCTGCTACGATCGCGCAGAAAACCTCAACGTCTTTCAGGTTCATTATAACGGTTTCCGTTATTCATCCAGTCAATTTACGGCGGTTCTGCCGTGGCATCGCGTTCATTATACTGGATCCTGTATTCATTTATCTTCAGGAACTATCATGCATCCTTTACTGTTTAAAACGGGTCAGATCAACCGCATCGATTTTAAAAACCGGGTGCTGGTCGCGCCGATGACGCGTATCTCTGCTTCGGAAGCGGGCGTACCCGGCGAGATTGTACAGCGCTACTACGCCAGCTTCGCACAGGGCGGCTTCGGCGGCGTCATCACCGAAGGCCTCTATATCGATCGAGCCTGGTCGCAGACCTATGCTTACCAGCCCGGTATCGTCAGCGATGAGCAGGTAGCCGGATGGCGCAAGGTTACGGAGGCGGTAAAAGCAGCGGGTTCGGTGGTTATCGCTCAGCTGATCCACGGCGGCGCGCTTTCCCAGGCGAATATTCACCGCACCACCACCATCGGCCCTTCCGCCACCAAACCGCGCGGCCAGCAGCTGGCTTTTTATCACGGAAAAGGCGATTACGCCGTACCGGAAGCGATGACCGCACAGCAAATTGACGAGGTCATCGCCAGCTTTGCCGACAGCGCGGAACGTGCCATCACGCGGGCCGGCTTCGACGGCGTAGAAATTCATGCCGCCAACGGCTACCTGCTCGATCAGTTTTTTACCGACTATCAGAATCAGCGTGAAGATGCCTGGGGCGGTGCAATCGAAAACCGCCTGCGCCTGACGCTGGAAGTTATCCGCGCGGTACGCAACAAAATTGGCCGCGAGGCGATGCTGGGCGTGCGTATTTCTCAGGGAAAGGTCAACGACTTCCAGCACAAATGGCAGGAGGGCGAAGCAGGCGCGCTGAAAGTATTTGCCCTGTTGCAGGAGGCAGGCGTCGATTATATCCATATCACCGAATACCAGGCCTGGCTGCCTGCATTTGAAAACAACGATCGCTCGCTGGTTGAGCTGGCACGCGTCGGCGCACCGGATACGGTCATTATCGCCAACGGCGGGCTGGACGACGGCGAACGGGCTGAAGAGCAGCTGCTCGCTAATGCGGATTTTGTCGCCATTGGCAAGGCCGCGCTGGCTAACCACGACTGGCCGCAGCGCGTCCAGCAGGGCCAGGCGCTGCGGCCGCTGGCGGAAACGGTTCTGGCGCCCGTCGCCAATATCAAGGAAGACGAATACTAACGGTCGCCCTTTCCCATCAGGAAAGAGAAAGCTACACTCACCGACACCCTGCGCGTCGGTGAGTCCGGCCTGTCGCGCGCCCTCTTTTTTTGCCGAGCGACAAGCCGCCATGTCAGATAGCCTTCTGCAACACCCCGTTGTCCGCCAGCTGCAGACGCTGGAAGCCACCACCTGGTTTAATCCCCATCTTGCCCGCGTGGAAGAAGGCCTGAAGCAGGTCGGCCTGACCAGGCAGGATGCGCAAGAGGCCGAAGCTAGGCTCCAGCGCTTTGCGCCGCTTTTAGCGCAGGCCTTTCCGGAAACCGCTACGGCGGGCGGCATTATCGAATCGCCGGTCATCGCTATCCCCGCCATGCAGCAATGGCTGGCGGCCGAAAACGGCGCTATCCCTGGCGCACTGTGGCTGAAAAAAGACAGCCACCTGCCCGTTTCCGGCTCCATTAAGGCGCGCGGCGGTATTTATGAAGTGCTTGCCCACGCGGAACGGCTGGCGATAACCGCAGGCCTGCTGACAACAGAGGCGGATTACCGCATCCTGCTGTCGCCGCGCCTGCGGGCATTCTTCAGCCAGCAGCGTATTGCCGTAGGCTCAACCGGCAACCTCGGCCTTTCTATCGGCATTATCAGCGCCGCGCTGGGTTTTGACGTCACGGTGCATATGTCTGCCGACGCCCGCGCGTGGAAAAAAGAGAAGTTGCGCTCGCACGGCGTAAAAGTGGTGGAGTACGCGCAAGACTATGGCGTGGCCGTGGCGCAGGGACGTCGCGAGGCGGAACAGGATCCGCACTGTTTTTTTATCGATGATGAAAACTCCCGCACACTGTTTCTGGGCTACGCCGTGGCGGGGCTGCGCCTGCGCGCGCAGCTTGAGGCGGCAGACAGAACGGTGGATGCCGCGCACCCGCTGTTTGTTTATCTGCCCTGCGGCGTGGGCGGCGGGCCGGGCGGCGTGGCCTTTGGCCTGAAACTTGCCTTTGGCGATGACGTGCACTGCTTCTTTGCCGAACCGACGCATTCGCCCTGCATGTTGCTGGGGATGAGCACCGGGCTGCACGAGGCCGTCGCCGTCGCGGATATCGGGATTGATAATAAAACGGCGGCGGATGGCCTGGCGGTCGGCCGTCCTTCTGGTTTTGTCGGCCGGGCGATGGCGCAGCTGATCGACGGCTGCTATACGCTCAGCGATAAAAGGATGTATCAGCTGCTGGCCGCGCTGGCCGCCACGGAAAATCTTCGCCTTGAACCGTCCGCGCTGGCCGGAATAGCCGGGCCGCAACGCCTGAACGCCGACTATCTGGTACAGCATCGCCTTAATGCAGAGACGATGGCCTGCGCAACGCATCTGGCCTGGGCCACGGGCGGCGGCATGGTGCCGGAAGAAGAAATGCAGGCTTATCTGGCGGCGGGCCAGCGCGCGCTCAGCGCCGGATAGTTTTCAATAAGGCGATATCGGGCCAGCGCTGACCCGGAAAAAGCGACAGGCGAACGTTAAACAGATAAAACAGCGGCGCGAAGACGGCCTCGTCTTTGCCCGCCAGCGCTTCCAGCTTCAGCAACAGCAGATCCAACTCCTCCAGCAAATGCTGGTGCGGCTGCGTCTGTAACGATTTCATGCGCCGCTTTAAAAATAGCGCCAGCTCGTGAAACATCTGGCCGCTGTCAATGCGATAGCTTTCCAGCAGCTCGCGATGGCGGGCATAGTAGTCATAGCAGTTAGCGCCCAGCCAGGCTTCCGTCAGCAGATTACCGCCAGAAACCAGATCGGGATGCGGATCCAGACGCATACGCGGCAGGATAATATTGACCCGATCCAGCATCCGCACCACAAAGTGCTGCCGCGCCAGCAGCGAAGATCCGTTGCGCTCAATCTCTTTCACCAGCCGCAGCAAATCGCTCAACCCTTTGCGCAGCGTGCGTTTGGCGGTCCATGAAGGCCGCTTGTTGCGGATCATCGCCGTAATAGTCACCGCCACGATAATGCCGACCATCGAGGAGATGGCCGTATTGATCAGGCCGGTAAGATTTGGCGTAAAGTGGTGAGTCATGCCCAAAAACGCCGGGATCTGCGTCGCCACGCTGATGCCGATCAGATTGGTCGAGGGACGGGCAATAACCAGCCCCAGCAGCAGCAGCCCTGGCGTCAGGATCAGCAGCAGCGCCTCGAAGGTGGTTGCCTGCGGGATCAAAAAGGCCACGTAGAACAGGCTGATCGCCAGCGCGATAAACACGCCTTTGATAAACCTTTTCATCGGTACCAACGGCGTATCCATGCTGGCGAAGAACGAGGCTACAATTGCCGCCATCATCGGCGCCGTCGCGCCGTCGGCCCAGCCGCTGCCGATCCAGAACAGGCTGGAAATAAAGGTCGCCAGAAAAGCCGTGGCGGCCGAAAGCAGCAGCAGGCCGTTATCAATATGGCGCTCCGCTCGCGTCTCCTTCGCCAGGCTGGTGTCGCCGGAGAGATCGCTGACCAGCACGCTGACGCTCTGATAGGCGCCTGCGATGCGTACAAAATCCGCCAGCCGCTCCAGCAGGCCCATCAGCAAAATGCTCTCCTCCGTGGCGAGCGCCCCGCTCCGCCACTGCTGTTTCAGCGCCGTCTGGGTCGCGGCAAGCTGCTGCTGCATTTGCGCCGTCTCTGCAATCTCGCCACGATTAAGCCAGCCGACAAAATCGGCAAAGACGTCCGTGACCTCCTGCGGAAAGCGGATTTGCTGTTCGGCCAGAATGCTCAGCCGCGCTTCGATAGCGGTCAGCGTAGGGATCAGGTACGACAGGTGCTGGTACTGCACGCTGACCAGCCGGATTAGTTTGCGTGCCGCATCGCCTTCATAGACGCAATGTACAATCAGCGTTTCCACATTGGTCGGATAGTTTGCCATCTGGATCAGAATATCCTCCCGCTCCAGCGACTTATCTTTTGGCCTGACCGTAATCAGCTCGTGGCACAGCTTCTGCGCGTTCAGATACCAGACGCTGACGCTCTGCTCCAGCAGGCTGCGCATGGAAACCGGCAGGATCAGCTGGTGCACCAGGCTGCTACAGATAATCGCCAGCGTAATCTCCTCAATGCGCGAAATAACGATATCGCTGATGGAGAGCGGCGACACCACGCCGGGAAATCCCATAATGGCGGCGCTGTAGCCTGCCAGCATAAAGATATAGCTTTTTGGCGTGCGGTCGTGCAGCGAGAGATAGAGGCAGACGGCGACCCACAGCGAGACGCACAGGCTGAACAGCAGCGGATACTGCACGGTTTCCGGGTAAATCAGGAAAATAAACAGCCCGCCCAGCAGCGTGCCCAACAGGCGAAAGATCGACTTGGAGATAGTGGCAGCGGAATAGAGCTGTGAAGCCACAAAGACCGTCGTTAACGACCAGGCTGGTTTTTCAAAATTAAGTTCAAGCGAAATATAAAGTGCCAGAAAGGCGGCCAGACAGGTTTTAGCGGAGAAGAGTACCGCGTTTTGGGTAAACCACTTCATGGAAATTATTGAACCGGATGCACATTGCGTGGATGCGTATCCTGCCAGAAGGCGGATGCCGCTGCCCGTCAATTAGTACTACAAATTATTAATGACTTAACTAAATGATTTAGCAGGTAAACCTGTTAAAAAACAGCTTAAATTACCTGAAAAAAACGGGAAAGTGACGAAATTATCGCCGGATTAATTATCGCCTTTTGTGCGGTTTTACTGTTTGTGCGGTTACCCGGCAACCGCTTCGATAAGGATTGCGTCTTACTGCGGCCACCTTGCGCCGCGGCTGGCGTGGATGCTAGTTTACTCGCCTGAATTATTTAGCCGCTAAGCGGTGTACAGGCGAAAAAGCATCCATGTCAAACTCTCTTACCGGCGACTGGCTGACTTTGCGCCGGGATAATGAAACCGGCATCGAAAGCGTTCACGCCCATTTTTGCGGGCACGCCTACGATCCGCACGATCATGACGAGATGCTGGTCGGCGTAACGCATATGGGCGTACAGCGTTTTAACTGTCACCGCAGGCTGCATACCAGCACGCCGGGACAGATTATGCTGATTGAGCCGGGCGCGGTACATGACGGCCACGCCCCAAATCCGGAAGGCTTTACCTACAGCATGCTTTATCTGCCGCAAAGCTGGCTGAATACTCAGCTCCAGCGGCGCGGCCTGGGCGAGATTTCCGCGCTGGAAGCGGCTTTTCGCTCAACCCTGATGCAGGACGATCGGCTCAACCTGACGATCCAGCAGGCTTTCAGCACTATTCATGGCGCCGAAGGCAGGCTCGCCCGCGATCAAAATCTCGATCGGCTGGTGGATCTTCTGTCGCGTCATCTGCACGGCCGCCCTTCTGCGGCGCAGGATCTGTGCGGCATGCTGCGCGTCAGGGATTTTCTGCATGAGTCAATGACCAGCGATATTGGACTGGACGATGTAGCGCTTGCCGTTGGCCTGGATCGTTTTCGCCTGACGCGCCAGTTTAAGCAGGCGTTCGGCCAGTCGCCGCACGCTTATCTGGTCAGGCTACGGCTGAAAACCGCACGCGCGCTGCTGGCGCAGGGATGCCACCCGGCGCAGGCGGCCGCGCAGGTGGGCTTCGCCGATCAAAGTCATCTTGGCCGCTGGTTCCGTCGCGCTTACCGCATTACGCCTGCGGCTTACCAGCAGCAGTGCACAAATGTTCTATACCGCCAGTCCTCTCTCCGCTGAAGATAAAAGCTGACTTACTCAGCGGAGAGCAGCATGTTTGACAGTAAAATCGCACTGATTGTGCGCGAGGATCTTGCCATCTGGCAGCGACTGAACGTAACGGCCTTTTTAGCCAGCGGTATCGCTTACGCCGCGCCGGAAATTCGGGGCGAACCTTATATAGACGCTAAAGGCCAGCGCTACGGTTGTATGGCCGGGCAGCCGATGCTGGTGTTTGCCGCCGATCTCGCCGGTTTACAGGCTGCGCATTGCAAAGGACTGGCGCGCGAGCTGACGCTGATCCCTTACGTCCAGGCGATGTTTTCGACCGGTCACGACGAGGCCAACCGACAAGCTTTTCAGGCAGAAGACCCGGACAATCTTAATTTAGTGGGGCTGGCGATTCGCGGCCCTAAGAAAGCGGTCGATAAAGCGATTAAAGGCCTTGCGATGCATAGCTAAACGGCGTTTCTTGTTGGGCGGCATGGCGCAGGCTGTTCCGCCCTTGATGCCGCACTGTTTTAAGAAGAGCCTTTTTGCTTTGGCTTATTTTAAGCGAGGTACTGTTACCTTATAAACCTCTCATAATAAAGGATTATATGGCATCCCAATTTACGTTTTACCCTACAGACTATAGTAATGACAAAACGCTATAGGCCAGATCGCTGTAACGTACTAAAAAAGCCTCTTAATGGTTCAGCTGATGGAACATTTCTTGCGCTGTAGCAGGTTATTTTCTGCGTAGCGCTGAACACTTTGCCCAACGATTTTGATTATTCAGAGCATTTATTTATCCCACCCGTCAGCGTTTTTAAAAAATAATATTGAGGTTGGAAACCATAGTTACCTTTAACTTCTCGTGGCAAATAACTGCAAAAATCAGCATCTGGCTTTACGATAAAGATCAGGACAAGAATAAAGCCTTAATAATTAATTGATTATTTCTATTCATGAGCGCCACTCATTAGCTTATTCGGTTCAGTCAGCTTATTCTCGTCTTAGTTTTGCGCTACGCTTATCGTTAATTTCTTTTCGTCCGCCCTCTTCGATTCTACTGCGACGCAGTCGGACTTTTATCTGCAAGGAACAAATAATGACTGATATCTATCAATGCGGTTCTCAGGCTTCTTATGCAGGCCCTGAAGATTGGTTTACCGGCACCGTGCGCGTCGACCCGCTTTTCCCTGCCAACGAACCCACCCGCGCCAGCGGCGGCAGCGTCACCTTTGAACCGGGCGCCCGTACCGCCTGGCATACGCACCCGCTGGGCCAGACGCTGATTGTAACCGCAGGCTTTGGCTATGTGCAGACCTGGGGCGAACCGGCGCGTGAAATCCGTCCCGGCGACGTAGTATGGATCCCACCGTTTGAGAAGCACTGGCATGGCGCCAGCGCAAAAACCGCGCTGACCCATATCGCGATTCAGGAAGCGCAGGATGGTAAAGTTGTGGAGTGGCTCGAAAAAGTCACCGATGAGCAATATAACGGTCAGGCATAGATCATACGTGACCGCGTCTTACTCGCGAATAAATGCCTGAAAACGCGCTTTGTTGGCCACCAGCCAGTCCGGCAAATGCTCGTTATCGACCGGCACTATCTTCATTTTGCGCGGGCGGTTCCAGATGTCGATATTATTCTCGACGCAGCGACGAATATGGTCGGGATTATTAAATTCCGGCCGATCGTGCTCGGTATGAGAAATAGTCGACATCTTTTCGCTGATGCGTTCATCCGTCATCACCCAGGAGAAATGCCAGCCACCCTGTTGAACAATTTTGGTGCGTAATTTCAGCAGATTCCAGCGTAGCCAGCTGTCCCGAATCGGCGTACCTTTACGCTTCACGTTGCGCAGCAGCTCGGGCTGGCCGTGAAAAAAGCCTTTCAGGTTTTTATACGTTACCATTTTAGGCAGTTTGCACAGACGAGGCGTATCATCTTCGTTCATGACCTGCAAATTAAACTTAAAATTATAAAAGTGCTGATAGAGCGTGGTGCAAAGGTGCCTGTGGCTGAACTGCGCCAGCGCCTGAGGATGGGGGACCTCATCCACATCGGATATGATAATGATATCTTCATCCCGCGCGTCCGTCAGGCCTTGCATAATAGCATTACGCGCATGGCTTTCGTTTTGCCAGGGATCGGTCTCCCCTGCCTTGACCAGAGAACTGTTGGAATAAAAAGCCTGCTGATAAATAACCGGCACGCGATCGTTAACAACATAAATAATTTGATCCCTGAAGGCCGCAAATTTTTCGATATCAAAATGCAGGCGTTCACGTTTTTTGCCCGTAAACGTATAAAGCGACTCAACGACGACAAACTTATCTACGTGTTTATGGAGCGTATTGAGCCGGATTTCCAGCAGCATATCTTCGTCATAGTATAAAAAGCAGTCGTAAATCACGGTAATAATGCCTGTATCGTAAAAAGCAGTGTCACAAATTAACAGAAATCGACACGGTGCTACAGCATTTTGTCAGATTTGCGTAATTCCCTGTAAGCAGATGTACACCTGTCTTCTTCTTTACCCCGGCCCTCATCGCCCCACTCGTCAGTCCAGCGTTTTCGAGTGCCAGCCACCTGCCAACACAAACGACACGCTGTCGTCAGAGGCGATGGCCGATCCCGTATAAATTCCCAGCAGCTGCTGTTTTTCGGCGTTATAAAACAAAATTCCGGTCAGCGCCAGGCTGGCGGCCAGGTAAAAATGGGCCGTTTCCCGGAACAGTAAAGCATAGTCCGCGCTGCTGAGCGTGCCGGTGCTGGCAAGCTGCAAGGGAAAAATAGGCGGAGCGGCCTTGCCGGTGCAAATGTTGCTATAGCCTTCGATGATCTGACAGTGAACAAGATGCCCTTCACCCTGACCTGAAAGCGTGACCTCGGCATTGACCTCCTGAGGGGGCTCGGTGACCAAAATCGCGCTAACGCTGCTCTCCATATTCTCCGGCAGATCCGGAAAATGTTTGCGAAAAAGGGTAATAATCTCCTCAGCGTTGATATTTAACAGATTACTCATTTCCGCACTCCCGTTTCAAATTGTAAGCCCGCGTTATTTAATTTGAGTACAGCCTATGTTTTAGCTCAGAGCGAGAAAATTGTTTCATTATCGCGCAGGCTTTGCATGCTCTATAATTAAAAACAGCAGGTTAAGCCGCCTCCTTTTATTTTGTTTAAGAATTTCCTCAGGGCATTTATAAGCGAAGCGGCATATTACGGCCGCTGCGCTTAATAATCCCGGCAGTAAGCGGCGTTTTATTGCCGCTGCGCTTATTAAGCACGCGGGTAAATGTAAGATTGTTGGCCGTTAAAACGCCCGTTGCCGCTGTAGAGCAACGCTTTGCTGGCCTTTTGCACGCCATAAAAGCGTTTAAAAGGGCCTTTTTTGTGCTTTGTTGTAAAGATGTTAATAAAGCACCAGGCTGATAATGGGTCAGAAAACCAACAACATATTGATTACTATAGTAAAAACTTAAACTAATCTTAACAAAATTAATGATTGAGTCGGGGGCTGAAAAGTCCTATATTGGCCGCGCTTTTTTACAGCGCTCACACTTTTAATTTATTTTTCAACCACGGCGTTATTTATAACCCTGGTTGTAGGAGAGATATGATGACGGATAAAGTCCGTATTGATAATTTTGGTGCGAATTCATCAGGAAACAATGAAGCGTTTTTAGCCCGTCAGGCTGAATATGAATCGAACGTGCGGAGCTATCCGCGCAAGCTGCCGTTCGCCATTGCTAAAGCACAGGGAGTCTGGATTACAGATGTTGAGAATAATCAATATCTTGACTGTCTTGCCGGTGCAGGTACGCTGGCGCTTGGCCACAACCACCCTGATATGCTGCAGAGCATCCAAAATGTCATTACCAGTGGCTTGCCGTTACATACGCTTGATTTGACGACGCCGTTGAAAGATGAATTTTCTGCCTACCTGCTCTCTTTACTGCCGGGCCAGGGCAAAGAGTACTGCCTGCAGTTCACCGGCCCTTCCGGCGCTGACGCCGTAGAAGCCGCGCTGAAGCTGGCGAAAAAATACACCGGCCGTACCGGTGTGATCAGCTTCTCCGGCGGCTATCACGGCATGACCCACGGCGCGCTGGCGGTAACGGGCAACCTGTCGCCAAAAGAAGCCGTTAACGGCATGATGCCGGAAGTGCAGTTTATGCCTTATCCGCACCTGTACCGCTGCCCGCTGGGTATCGGCGGCAAGGCGGGCGAGCAGGCGCTGGCCTACTACTTTGAAAACCTGATTAACGACGTGGAAAGCGGCGTGCGTAAACCTGCGGCGGTGATCCTGGAAGCGGTTCAGGGCGAAGGCGGCGTGAACCCGGCTCCGGTCGAGTGGCTGCAGCGCATCCGTAAAGTGACCCAGGAACACGGCATTCTGCTGATCCTGGACGAAGTGCAGGCCGGCTTCGCGCGTACCGGTAAGTTCTTCGCCTTCGAGCACGCGGGCATCGAGCCGGACATCATCGTAATGTCCAAAGCCGTAGGCGGCGGTCTGCCGCTGGCCGTACTGGGCATCAAAAAGCAGTTCGACGCCTGGGCGCCGGGCCACCATACCGGTACCTTCCGCGGCAACCAGCTGGCGATGGCAACCGGTCTGACCACCCTGCGTCACCTGAAAGACAACAATATCGCTGATAAAGTTGCCGAACAGGGTGAATGGCTGAAAGCGAAACTGGCAGAGATGCAGAAGCGTTATCCGGTCATCGGCCACGTGCGCGGCCTGGGCCTGATGCTGGGCATTGAGATCGTCAAGCCGAACGAGCCTCAGGATCATATGGGTTGCTACCCAGCCGACGGCGAGCTTTCCGCGCTGTTGCAGAAAAAATGCTTTGAAGCCGGCCTGATTCTGGAGCGCGGCGGCCGTCACGGCTGCGTGCTGCGCCTGCTGCCTTCGCTGCTGATCAGCAATGAAGAGCTGGGTGTTTTCCTGGATAAATTTGAAGTCGCCCTGGTTGCCGCCGGCGTTAAACCTGTTTCTGCGGAGTGAAGTTAATGTCCCGGTCCAACCCTATTCTGGCAGCTTCGGCGCAGAGCACCGAAGCCTACCAGCAGGCTATTGCCCAGACCAGCCAGGCCGTCGTGCAGTGGCTGCAGCAGCCTGAGATGTATCAGGGCAAAAGCGTAGCCGAGCTGCGTGAGCGTATCGCGCTGGATTTCACTACGGAAGGCCTGGGCAACCAGGCCGCCATTGAGCGTGCGATCGAGTATTTTCTGAAAGACAGTTTGTCTGTGCATCATCCGCAGTGCGTGGCGCACCTGCACTGCCCTAGCCTGGTGATTAGCCAGGCGGCGGAAGTGCTGATCAACGCCACCAACCAGAGCATGGACTCCTGGGATCAAAGCCCTTCAGCCACCATTATTGAGATGAAGCTGATCGAATGGCTGCGCGCTCGGGTCGGCTATCAGGCCGGCGACGCGGGGGTCTTCACCAGCGGCGGCACCCAGAGCAACCTGATGGGGTTGATGCTGGCGCGCGACGCATTCTTTGCGCGTCTGGGCCACTCTGTCCAGCAGGATGGTCTGCCGGGCGATCTCAGCAAGATCAAAGTGTTTTGCTCTGAAAACGCCCACTTCTCCGTGCAGAAGAATATGGCGCTGATGGGTCTGGGCTATCGCTCCGTGACGCTGGTGAAAACCGATCGCTTTGCGCGTATGGATACGGCGGATCTGGCTGATAAACTGGCGCTGGCGAAAGCCAACGGCGAGAAAGTGCTGGCTATCGTCGCAACGGCGGGCACCACCGACGCGGGCGCTATCGATCCTTTGCGTGAAATCGCGCAGATCGCGGCAGAAAACGAAACCTGGCTGCACGTTGATGCGGCATGGGGCGGCGCGCTGCTGCTTTCTGAAAAGTATCGTCATTATCTGGACGGCATCGAGCTGGTGGACTCCATCACCCTGGACTTCCACAAGCAGTTCTTCCAGACTATCAGCTGCGGTGCGTTCCTGCTGAAAGAAGCGCGTCACTACGAGCTGATGCGTTACCAGGCGGCCTACCTGAACTCTGAGTTCGACGAAGCTCAGGGCGTACCGAACCTGGTTTCCAAATCTCTGCAAACCACGCGTCGTTTCGACGCGCTGAAAATGTGGATGGGTCTGGAAGCGCTGGGTCAGAAGCAGTATGCCGAAATCATCGATCACGGCGTAACGCTGGCGCAGCAGGTTGCGGCCTGGGTTGCCGAACAGCCTGCGCTGGAGCTGGTGATGGAGCCGCAGCTGGCCAGCGTGCTGTTCCGCTTCCGTCCGCAACAGGGCGACGATACGGCAATCGCCCTGCTTAATCAGAAAATCGGCGATGCGCTGCTGGATTCCGGACGCGCCAACGTAGGCGTGACCGAACACAATGGCGTAACCTGCCTGAAAATGACGCTGCTGAACCCAACCGTGACGCTGGAAGATATCAAGCTTCTGCTGGCGCTGGTAGAGCGCACTGCGGCTTCTCTCGCATAAGTCGTCCCGTACAGGTCAAAGCCGGTAACGCCCGTTACCGGCTTTTTTTTAACCTTGATTCATCCAGTCAGGCTGTTTTCAACAACAGGACAACGCACCCTCATGCGAACGGCTCTTTTCAGGCCATCAGCGTTTTCCGGTTAGCTGTTGCCGCTGGTCGCATCTGTTTCTGCTTTTATACCTTGAAGGCCATATATCTTCCGGGGACATTTCCACAGCCTTTGCAATCAGGCGCTCTCCTTTGGGCCAGGGCCGTCTTAAGGCATTAGCCAAAGTCGAGGCGGCCAGCCCCGCTTCTCGTGATACAGCGGACAGGTTGGTGCCCCTCTTTTTCAATAAGGCAATAATATCTGCCGGGTGCATATCATTTTTGTTCATCGGTTTCCCTTATAGTGAGCAAGCTGGATTACTTTCCCTGACGCTAAATGAGCCGTGTAATCTGGATTGCGTTACGGCTCAGGCTTTAAATTTTATCAATCGATGTTGTTAATAGTATTTCTACTATTGCCACTCCAGCCTGTTTTACGTTATTTATGCCAAGTGAAAAAAGGTCTGTTTGATGTAAGGTTTTTTTAATGTAGGGTTCTTTTTATGTAGGGTTCTTTTTATGTAGGGTTACCGCTATGAAAATTCACTCGCTTCCAGAAAAACTTATTAATATGTTTGAAAACGATCCAATTGTTGGATGGGCAGTAAAAGACATTGATTCCAACTTTGTTTACGTAAATAATGCTTTTAAGATATGGCAAACCATTTCCACCCGCTTCGATTACGAAGGGCTAAATATACGCGACGTCCCAGTCCCCGTAGCTGAATTTGCCGATATATTTGCCCGGCAGGAAAAAGAAATTGAGCAAACCGGAAAAGCGGTACGCGCTATTACCACGCATATTCAGGGTAAAGAGAAAATTCTGCAGCCCGCTTATAATATTCAGGAGCCGTTATTTAACGAACAGCATCAGTGCATCGGCACGGTGATCAGCGTCAGGCATATCAATATTATCACGCCAGGATCCCTGCTCAAGGGCAAACTCTGTCAGCATGCCACTCTTCAGCCGCCCTCGTCTGTCTTTACGGAAAAAGAGTGGGAAGTGGTTTATTTGTTACAGTGCAATTTAAGCCTGAAAGAAGTAGCCTGTGTGCTGGGCATCTCTATCCATGCCGTCAGTGGACGCCTGAGAAGCTGCTATCGTAAAGCGGAAGTGAGCTCATCTTCCATGCTGATTGAATTTTGTCGGGAGAAAAATATAGATAACTATGTTCCTGCCTTCTTTTTAAAAAAAGGGCACATTATCATTTCCGGATAATAATAATGGACTATTACTTTAACCGTTCTTTGTTTGGATGGGCGATAAAAGACGCCTTTTCACGCTACGTTTACGCCAACCATGAAGCCTGTCTTTATTTTAATATGCCTTCCGAAAAAATAAAAGGCCATACGGACAAGGACTTATTCCCCGACCTCGTTGATTTTTACGAAACAATCATAAAGGATGACAAAAAGATTATAAATACAGGCGCTATGAGCATAGTTTTGAAGATTTTTAATCAAGAAGGAAATAACAGAAAACAGGCTTATTTGGTTGAAAAGCGTCTTTGGCAACTGCCTGACGGCTCACCTGGCATAATTTGTAATTATATTGAGATTACAAACATCTACTTTTCAACATTTCTGTATCAGCGCTCTCGTCAACCTCTTACTTTTACTGCGCCTTCCCCACTTTTTACCGATCGGGAATGGGAGGTTATTCTGCTACTTTTATGTGGGATGAAAAAGGGGCGCATGTCCGCTATGCTCAACCTTAGCAAGCTGACGTTAAGAAACAGAATAGCCCGCTGCTGTGAAAAAGCTAACGTAATGAACGAAATTGCGCTTGCTCATTATTGCCAGCATAAAGGGTGGGATAATTATATTCCGCCGTTTTTTCTTAAAAAAGGATATATCACTTTTTCTGGCAAATTCGGCTGAGAAGTTATCAGGCGTGAAAGAAAGGCGTCCCGCAGGACGCCTTTACGCTTACATCTGCACCAGATTTTTGATTTTCACATCCGGGTTGACGTCGGCGTCGTAATCCACGCCGTCCAGGCCAAAGCCGAACAGGTGCATAAACTCTGTTTTGTAGCCAACGAAGTCGGTCAGTTCGTTCAGGTTTTCGTTAGTGACGGTCGGCCACAGCTTCACCACTTCATCCTGCACTTCTGGCTGCAGCTCTTTGTAGTCGGCGCGCAGGCGGCCAACATCATCAAGAATTGGCGAAGTGTTGTACAGACTGTCTTTGAACAGGCCGTAAACCTGCTCGATGCAGCCTTCGTGAGTGCCTTTTTCCTTCATCACCTTAAACAGCAGCGACAGGTAAAGCGGCATTACCGGAATAGCAGAGCTGGCCTGGGTAACCACGGCTTTCAGTACGGAAACGCGCGCATCGCCGCCCTTTTCCGCCAGCGTGTCGCGAATAGTCAGGACGCGCTTGTCCAGGTCTTTCTTGGCTTCGCCAATAGAGCCGTTCCAGTAGATATCGTGAGTGATCTGCTCGCCAAGATAGGTAAAGGCGGTGGTTTTCGCGCCTTCAGCCAACACGCCGGCCGCATTCAGATCGTCAATCCACATCTGCCAGTCTTCGCCGCCCATCACCGCTACGGTGCCGTCGATCTCTTCCTGAGAAGCCGGTTCCAGCGTGATATCGGTAATGGTTTCTTTATCGGTGTTCAGACCGCGCGTGTGCAGCGTTTTGCCAACCGGTTTCAGCGTAGAGTTAAAGACTTCGCCGGTTTTTGGATGGGTGCGACGCGGCGCAGCCAGGCTGTATACCACCAGATCGACCTGCCCCAGATCCTGTTTAATCAGTTCAATGGTCTTTTGCTTTACTTCGTCTGAGTAAGCGTCGCCGTTGATGCTTTTTGCATACAGGCCCTTCGCCTCCGCCAGCTCTTCAAAAGCCGCAGAGTTATACCAGCCAGCGGTAGCCGGTTTGTTTTCTTCGCCCGGACGCTCGAAGAACACGCCCAGCGTATCGGCTTCGCAGCCAAAGGCGGCAGAGATGCGGGCAGCAAGGCCATAACCCGTAGAAGCGCCGATCACCAGCACCTTTTTAGGGCCGTTGGCGATTTTGCCCTGGCGGGTCACGTAATCAATTTGTTTTTCAACGTTAGCTTTGCAACCCGCCGGATGGGCGGTAACACAGATGAAGCCACGAATGCGTGGTTTAATAATCATGTCGACCTCAATAACCGTCTCAGTAAATATGGCCCGTAGAATACCTGCTTGTGGCGTTTCAGGCAAAGTTGACGGTAGCTTATTGTCTACGGTCGCTTTTAACACGAGCGCTTTGCATATTATTTATTCAGTCTTTATACAACCGGTCGTGCCTGGGCTGGCGAAAAGCAGTAGCGGAACACGGAAACGCCGTGAACTCATTCGTAGGGGCTTGCTTATTGGTTCAGCCTCTGCCGCAGTGGAGCGATAGCGCTGCTGGCAAACACGCCAGCGTGCCGCCAGACCATTGAGTTTACCGTCAATCTCAAGGGAGGCCGCAGCCTCCCTTTACTTACCGCCTGACTCAGGGTACGCGACACCAGTTACGCAACTGATTAATTCCGCCGTCCGGCGAGGTAAAACCCGCGCAGCCTAACAGGCTGTCGTACAGCTTTTCATGGAATACCGGCGTTTTATCGCGCGCCATTTTTTTCAGCTGATTAAAGGCTGCAGCATGCTCGGGATGCTGTAAAAATTTGTCGGATGCCCAAACCATGATCGGCACGGTGCGCTGCGCCATCGGCGCCTGATTACGCGGCGTGCCGTGGAAATGCATATTTTGCGAAATCGACTCGCCGTGATCGGAAGCGTAAAACACAATAGCGTTACGATCGCGCAGCTGGTTAAAAACCTGCTCCAGCACGTAATCAGTATAAAGCAGGCTGTTATCGTAAGAGTTAACCATCTGCTGCGTGGTGCAGTCGTCGTCAATGCCCAGGCACTCCGGCTGGTAGCGTGCAAAGCTACGCGGATAACGCTCGGTATAAAGATAGTGCGACCCTTTGGTATGCAGAATAACCAGGTGTTTACCCTGCGGATGACGCTCGATAGAATCCTTCAGCTCGCTGACCAGCGCCATATCATCAATAGGCTTGCCGACGTTGCGCTTTTCGGACTGAATGGTTTCCCGCAGCGCATAGTCATCCGCCAGCGCTTTGTTGTAGAACCAGGCTTCGCTCTGCATGGCGAACAGCTCGGAGGAGAAGCCCTGCTTTTTCAACACGGAAAACACGTTCATCTCTTTTAGCGTGCGTTCTGGCGCTTCCGACGCCCCGCCCTCGCGCACAAACATGCAGCGCAGCGAGAGTTTGGTCGAAGTGTCGCAGGAGTAACCCTGTAGCGCAGCCAGATTAGGCTCTTTATCCAGATAAGGCGTGTTGTCGCGCTGGTAACCGTAAACCCCCATATGATCGCGCCGCGCGCTTTCGCCAATCACAAACACGATATAGAGGCTATCCGCATCTTTTGGCGGCGTATAGGTAAAGTGCGCGGCGGGATCGAACAGTTTGCGGCTGTCTTCTGCCTGGCTCCAGCTGCTGTAGGCCAGCAGGCCCATGCCTGATAGCCAGTTGGATGGCGAATAGGTGCCGGCAACCACGCCGCCGTAGCTGGCCATCATGCGGTTATGCTGGCGATCCAGATTGTCCTGGTGCTCGCCCATCACCTTCAGCGGCAGCCAGCAGCAGAGGCCGGCGGCCAGCATGACGCCGACGCGCCGGGCGATAGCGCCACCGTTACGCCGCCGCAGGGCCGCTTCCGGCAGCGGCGCGAGCCACAGGATCAGCAGCGGCAGCAGGCTTACCAGGCCCAACCAGACGCCAAAATCCCAGCCCACCGACTCTCTGGACAGATCGAAGCTGTCGGTGGTCATCACCGCCGCAATAATGCCGTAGCCAATATCGACGTTGAAAAAGATCATGTAATAGCTGGCGGCCACGGAAAACACCACCAGCAGCGAAGTCAGAATGCGGAACAGCAGTCGTCCGGCCAGCGAGGCCAGCAGCGTGGTAAACAGTACCAGCGTGAAAGCCGCGACCACTTCAATGGTGATCGACAGCAGAGCGTCGTAATGAAGCTGATGAAAGCGGCGGAGGAAAATCGGCAGGTTCAATAAAATGCCCGTGTAAAAGGCAATAAAGCAGCAGACCCTGTATTGAGTCAAAAAAAGCAATTTTTTCATCTGTCCCGTCATTGTTATGGCAGTGAATGGCATGACCAAAGCGGCTTTGGTATTGAAAACGTTATTATTCTAACGATACGGCGTAAGACAAGGTAAACGCAGGTGAGTTTACCGCTGGTACTGAAAAACTGAGTGTTATAATGTAACAAAAGATGTGACAGACGTTAACCTTTTCGTGCAGCGCGCGCGCCTTGCTGGCTTTTGATAAAGTTTGAAGCGGCTCAAAGTTCTGATAAATAAAGGCATAACGGACTACATGCACTGCATATGCATAATTATTCCCAAAGCCTGATATAAAGGCTGACTACGGGTGAATGCACTAATTAATTATTCGTCTGCCGCCAGGCGATCCACCTTTACCCGCCCTAATTAACATTAATTTAATGAATTAAAAACAACTCATTAATGTTAGATTATGCCGCGTTCAGGTCAGAAGCACTGGCTCCCTCATCATTTCGTAGCATTTATAACTGTCAGGAAAGCATTGTTATGGATAAGCTATCTTACGCGTCAGAAAACCCCAACACCGCCTGGTCTACCTACCTGCAGCAGATCGATCGCGTCGCGCCCTATCTGGGCGAGCTGAGTCGCTGGGTCGATACGCTACGCCATCCTAAACGCGCGCTGATCGTTGATATTCCTCTTCAGATGGACGATGGCTCCATTCGTCACTTTGAAGGCTTTCGCGTGCAGCACAATCTGTCGCGCGGGCCGGGCAAAGGCGGCGTTCGCTATCATCCCAACGTCGATTTAAATGAGGTCATGGCGCTTTCCGCCTGGATGACCATCAAGTGTGCCGCGGTGAATCTGCCTTACGGCGGTGCCAAAGGCGGTATCCGCGTCGATCCCTTTAAGCTTTCCGAAGGCGAACTGGAACGACTGACACGTCGCTATACCAGCGAAATCGGCCTGGTGATCGGCCCGCAAAAGGATATTCCGGCGCCGGACGTCGGCACCAATGCCAAAGTGATGGCGTGGATGATGGATACCTATTCCATGAACCAGGGCACCACCATTACCGGCGTGGTTACCGGCAAGCCGGTGCATCTCGGCGGATCGCTGGGACGTGAAAAGGCCACCGGCCGGGGCGTATTCGTTACCGGTCGTGAAGTCGCGCGTCGTCTGAATATTGAAACGGACGGCGCGCGTCTTGCCGTTCAGGGCTTCGGCAACGTTGGCAGCGAAGCGGCTCGTCTGTTTGTCGCCGCTGGCGCGCGGGTGGTGGCCGTTCAGGATCACTCCGCCACGCTTTACAATGCCGAAGGCATCGATCTGACCGCGCTGACCGACTGGCAGGCAACGCATAAAAACATCGCCGGGTTTAGCGGCGCGCAGACGATTGACGCCGAAGCGTTCTGGCAGCTGCCGATAGATATTCTGATCCCGGCGGCGCTGGAAGGGCAAATCACCCGCGAGCGCGCGGAAAAGCTGAGCTGCAAGCTGATTCTGGAAGGCGCTAACGGCCCGACCTACCCGGACGCAGACGATATGCTGGCGTCGCGCGGCATTACCGTAGTGCCGGACGTTATCTGTAATGCGGGCGGCGTAACGGTCAGTTACTTCGAGTGGGTGCAGGATATGGCCAGCTTCTTCTGGAGCGAGAGCGAGATCAACGAACGCATGGACAAAATCATGTCCGAAGCGATGATCCATATCTGGGACAAAGCGCGGGAAAAAGAGTGCAGTCTGCGTACTGCCGCCTATATCGTCGCCTGTGAGCGTATTTTGATGGCAAGGAAAGATCGCGGCATTTATCCGGGCTAAGCGACCTGCAAAAGCAGAGCGCCGCCCCTCGCGGGCGGCGTTCCATTTTACGGCTTACCCCAGCGGCTGCGCAGGTAGTTAACCGCCTGCTGCGTCTGCGGCTGGTCAAGAAAAGCGTCGCGAAACAGAATGGTTCCGGCCACGCCGGCTTGCGTCTCGTTCAGCTCAATCTGCCTTTTCAGCTCGGCCACGCCCTGCTCCTCGCCCCACTGCGGCTCGGTAGCCGTAGGTTTGCCGACTTTATACAGCGCCACGCCAATATAGAGTTTGACGGGGCCGCTGCCGACCACGTCAGCCCACCATTTCGCCAGCGTGGGATAACGCACGATTTTCCGATCGAACGGCCAGTAAAGCTGGGGCGCAATATAATCCAGCAGTCCTTCTTTAACCCACAGGCGGGTATCGGCAAAGGCCTGATCGTAAGCCTCGCCACCACGGGTATCGGAACCGCGGTCGTCTCTGTCCGCATTGCGCCAGACGCCTGCCGGACTGATGCCAAACGCCACCTCAGGCTTCAGGGACTTGATGGTCGCCGCCACCTCTTTAACCAGCAGCAGCGTATTGTTGCGCCGCCAGCTGGCCTTATCGGCAAAGCCTGTGCCGTAATGCTGCCAGCTGCGACTGTCATCCAGCGGCGACGAGGGCGTTTCATAATAGAAATAGTCATCGAACTGCACACCATCGATTGCATAGTTTTTTACCAGCTCGGCGACCACGCTGTTGATCCACTGGCGAACCTGCGGCAGCCCTGGATCCAGCACGTAACGATCGCTGGCGACACGTACCCAGTCGCGATGCAGCATGAAAACGCTGGCCGGCGACTGACGCAGCGTCTTTTGCAGCGCGCTGACCGTGGCTGGCGAAGTGTTCATCGTGATCCGGTAAGGATTAAGCCACGCGTGTACCTTGAGTCCTCTTTTATGCGCTTCGGTCAGCAAAAACTGCAGTGGATCGTAACCGGGATCCCGGCCGATTGTTCCGGTCAGCTCGGCAGACCAGGGCAAAATTGCGGAGCGATAAAGCGCGGTGCCATCAGGCTTCACCTGGAAAAAGACCGTATTGATACCCAACGCCACGTACTTATCCAGCCGCTGAACGAGCGCCTGCTGCTGCCGCGCGATGCGCAGCTCGGGATCGGCAAGCGTTAAGGAAGCGGGCGGCGGCCAGTCGAGGTGGTTCACCGTCGCCAGCCAGATGCCGCGCACAGGCTGAGGCTTTATCACGGGGCTGGTCGGCACATAAGGCGTGACCAGCGATTTGACCTCAGACTTATGGCTACAGCCTGTTATAAGCAGCACCAGCAGCGCCCCAGGCCAGCCTAATCCCCTTTTTTTTAACATCTTGCCTGCTCCCTGGTTATTGGCGTCAGATATTTCCCACCAGCGCTTAGGCAATGGCCTCCGTCTCTGCATCGGCCTTGCCGCTGATATCGGCCGGGCGGAAATGCATTTGAAAGGCGCTGATAGTCATTTGGGTTTCCTCATCCGGAACGCCCGTAAACGCTATTTTATCATAACCATACTGGTAAAGGGCCTGCTGTAAGCTCAACAGATCGGCAGGCGCGGAGGGGAAACGTCCCGCCAGATATTTATCGACAGTAACGGCATCGGGCCAGGCCCGTCTGTTTTCCGGCACCGGCTGCGTGATAACAGGTTTATGTCTTCGTACTCTGGGATGATCGATAACGAGGTAGCGTGCGCTGACTTTACCTGTCGCCAGCATTTTAAACGCGTTTTACTTGCTACCGTGTAGTGCACGATAACAAACCCGGCGCGGCAAGATCCTGCTACGTCTTCAACAAGAAGCGGCGGCAAATATTATTTCAGAGGGCGTCGCTCCAGGCAGGTATTTGCTATGAGTACCAGGTTTATTCACGGTACGGCACGATCGGCGGGATAAAGGGATGCGGTCCCCTTTTATCCCACCATGACCCCGTGCCTGCGCCTGCCGTTTTAGCCGCGTGCCGCCTGATAATGCGTTTTAAAAGCTTCGTTTTCTTCGCTCAGGCGAATAGCCGCTTCAATCAGCTCGTTCTGGTTCAGCGAGGTCGCGCCTTCGCTGGTGCGCCAGTGGATGTAGAGTACGCAAAGCGCGGCAACCTGCAGCATCTCGTTTTCCGCGCTGTCGCCGTCAAAGCCATATTCCTCGTCGCACCAGCGGTAAACGTCGCCGACAAAAGGCATATCGCCCTGCTCGTCCAGCGGCGGCAGGCTGGCGAACAGCTCGATCATTTCGGGTGTGGCGACGTAGCTGCTGCGGCCGACCGCATCCAGCTGTTTGCCACGCGCGCGGGCGTTGTTGGCCTGCCTGGCTTTGAGTTTGGCGCGCTTGCTGCGCTTGTCCTGCTTGCTCACCGGTTTCTCCTGGCGAAAAAAAAGAGCGCTATCATAGCAGAGAACGCTTTCTGCGGACGGCTACATTTTACCGATAAACAGCGAAACCAGTCCGGCGGCGATCAGCGGCCCGACCGGCACGCCGCGAAACAGCGACACGCCGATAATCGTGCCGATCAGCAGGCCGCCGACGATGGTAGGCTGCGATCCCATCAGGCTGACGCCGCGCCCGCCTACCCAGGAGACGAAAATACCTACCGCGATCGCCAGCAGGGATTTCCAGTTCAGAAAGGAGTGCATCAGCGTGCTGGTCGGCAGCGCGCCGCTGGCAATGGGCGCCATTACGCCAATGGTCAGGATCACAATCCCGACGGTGACGCCCTGTTTTTCAATCCACGGAAACAGCGCGTTCAGCGGCGTCATGCGCACCACGATCAGCACCAGCAAAGCGATAGCGACGGTCAGGTTGTGGCTGAAGTAGCTGAGCCCCGCCAGAAACAGCAGAATAAACAGCGTTAAATCGAACATAGTGGTTTCCTGTCAAAGCGTGGGGCTACACCTTAAAACGCTTTGCCGCTGCGCTCTAGCTCTTTTTAACGCCTTAAAAATTAAAGGATAGCTTCGAGCGCGGCCTGCAGACTGGTTTCCGGGCCCGTCAGCACCGCCAGCGTGGTATTGATCTGCCTGGCCGCGCCAGCCATCGAACTTTGCGCCAGCACGATACAGCCCAGCGCGCACTCATGGCGATCGCGAATATAGTGCGCGATCTCACGGTGGTAGCCATCCATATCCCCCTGGTTGAAAAAGGCCCAGGCGCGCGGGATCAGCTCTACGGCCAGACGGCTGCCGGGAATAAATGCCTCAAACAGCCACGTGGTGGCCGCAAGCGTAGAATGAGCGGTACAGAGCACCAGCACCGCGCCTTGATAGTGCGAGGCCGCCTTTGCCAGCGCCGCGTCCACGCGAATAACAGGCTTACTGAAACGTTTAGGATCCAGTGCCACAACGCCCAGCGTGGTACAGGTGACGATCACCGCATCGGCCTGCTGACACAGCTCGTCGAGAATATGGCTGACGGCCGCCTCGATGTCGGGGGTCACTTCGCCCGCCTCTGCCGCCTGAGTTAACAGCTCGCTTTGCACGCAGTGCAGTAGCTGAACCTCATCATAATCCAGCGCTTGCAGCGCCTCTTCAAACAGCGCGATGTTGCTTCTTGCCGCATGCAGACAGGCTATGGTTGCCATCTTGCTTTCTCCAAAAAAAGGTCTTTTGCCACTGTGGCAAATTCTGTAGCGCTTTGCCAACACTTCGGCCCTTTCCGCCACTTTTGTTTCACTGATGGATCACCATGCTGGTGCAATGCGCCAGCATGATGCGGGAATTTAACGAAACGATCGTTTCAATCCGCGCGCACACAGGGCGACATGCCTGGTACAAAAGTTGCAACGTCAGTGGCAAAGCCTGAAGGAGAAACAGATGAAAGCATTGATTATGGGCGCGGGGATCGGCGGCATGTGCACCGCAATTGCGCTGCGGCGTTTTGGTATCGAAACCGCAGTATTTGAAGCGGTAAAAGAAATTAAGCCCGTCGGCGCGGCTATCTCCGTCTGGCCCAACGGCGTAAAGTGCCTGAACTATCTGGGTATGAAAGAGCCGCTGCGGGCATTGGGCGGCATAATGCAGACCATGGCCTATCACGATGCGCTGTCAGGCAATCCTCTGACGCAGTTCAGCCTGGCGCCGCTGATTGCCGAATCCGGCGAGCGCCCTTACCCGGTCGCGCGCGCGGAATTACAGTCCATGCTGCTGGAACACTATGGCCTTAACCGGGTACAGTTTGGCAAACGCGTGGTCAGCGTGGAACAGCACGATCGCGGCGTAACGGCGTATTTTACCGACGGCAGCGAGGCGCAGGGCGATTTGCTGATTGCCTGCGATGGCGCGCACTCCGCCGTTCGTCCTTACGTGCTGGGACAAACCGTGCCGCGGCGCTACGCGGGCTATGTTAACTGGAACGGGCTGGTGGCGCTGGACGAAAGCATCGCGCCAGCCCGGCAGTGGACGACCTTTGTCGGCGAAGGCAAGCGCGTTTCGCTGATGCCGGTAGCGAACAACCGCTTTTACTTTTTCTTTGACGTGCCGCTGCCGCCGGGGCTGGCGGAAGATCGCAGCACGCTGCGCGCCGATTTGCAGCGCTATTTTCACGGCTGGGCCGCGCCGGTGCAGAAGCTGATCGCGCAGATCGATCCGGCCACCACCAACCGCGTGGAAATCCATGATATCGAACCGTTTCCTCAGCTGGTAAAAGGCCGCGTGGCATTGCTGGGCGATGCGGCGCACAGCACCACGCCCGATATTGGTCAGGGCGGCTGCGCGGCGATGGAGGATGCGGTGGTGCTGGCAAACTGTCTGCAAACCCATTCGATGGGTATTGAAGACGCGCTGCTGCGCTATCAGGCCCGGCGCGCCGGGCGGGTGAAGGATCTGGTATTGAAAGCCCGCAAACGCTGCGACGTTACGCACGGCAAGGATATGGCCGTCACGGAGCAGTGGTATCAGGAACTGCAAAGCGAAACCGGCGAGCGCATCCTTCAGGGCATGTGCGACACCATTCAGGGCGGGCCTTTCGCCTGACCTGAGCCAGCGCGACGGTGGCTACCGTCGCGCTGAAGACGCCGTCAGCCTTGCTCCTTTAATCCCCGGTTAATCAGCATCGCTTCGATTTCCGGCTCCCTGCCGCGCCACTGCGCATACAGCGCTTTCAGATCCCCGCTGTTACCGCGCGACAGAATGGCTTCGCGGAACCGCTGGCCGTTTTCCCGCGTCAGGCCACCGTGCTCGCTGAACCAGACAAAACCATCGTCGGCCAGCATCTGCGTCCACAGATAGGCATAGTAGCCTGCCGCATAGCCGCCGCCCCAGATGTGCTGAAAATAGCTGGAGCGATAGCGTGGCGGCACGGCGGCGAGCGCAACTTGCTCGGCTTCCAGCGCCTGCTGTTCAAAAGTGGCAACGTCCTGCTCCTGCTGGTCGGCGGCCAGGCTGTGCCAGTGCATATCCAGCAGCGCCGCGGCCAGCAGCTCGGTCATGTCGTAGCCTTTATTAAACTTGCTGGCGTTAATAATTTTCTCATGCAGCGCCGTGGGCATCGGCTCGCCCGTTTGATAGTGGCGGGCGAAATGGCTGAATACCTGCGGATCGCTGGCCCAGTGTTCGTTAAGCTGTGAGGGGAACTCAACGAAATCCCTGGGCGTGGCGGTGCCGGAAAGCGAGGGATAACGCTGCCTGGCGAAAAGACCGTGCAGCGTGTGGCCGAACTCGTGGAACAGCGTAATAACGTCATCCCAGGCGAGCAGCGCGGGCTGCCCTTCAAGCGGTTTCGGATAGTTGCAGACGTTATAAATAACGGGCTTAGTGCCGAGCAGCGTGGACTGATCGACAAAATTACCCATCCACGCGCCGCCGCCCTTGTTATCGCGCTTGAAATAGTCGGTATAGAACAGCGCCATTGGTTCGCCATCGACGTCCAGAATTTCATAGACGCGCACGTCGGGATGGTAAACCGGGATATCGCTGCGTGCCTTAAAGGTAATGCCATAGAGCCGGGTCGCTGCCCAAAATACGCCATTTTCCAGTACGTTATTCAGCTCAAGGTAAGGTTTGATCTGGTTTTCATCCAGATCGTAATTCGCCTTGCGCACCTGTTCGGCATAGAACAGCCAGTCCCAGGGCTGAAGGCGGAAACCGCCCTGCTGCTGGTCAATCACCGCCTGAATATCCGCCGCCTCGCGTTTAGCACGCGCGGTGGCGGCCGGCACGATTGCGCGCATAAAATCGAGTGCGGCCTGGGGACCTGAGGCCGTCTGATCCTGAAGCTTCCAGTCGGCATAGCTGGCAAACCCCAACAGCTGCGCCTGACGTGCGCGGATGCTTGCCAGGTTAGCGATCGGCGCGCGCGTATCGTTGCCGTCGCCTTTTTCAGCCCGTTGCCTGGCGGCCGAAAACAGCGCCTCGCGCGTGTCGCGGTTGCTGAGGCTTTGCAAAGCCGGCTGCTGCGTGGTGTTTTGCAGCACCAGCAGCCACTGCCGCTGCAATCCCTTCTCCTGCGCCGCTGCGGCGGCCGCGCTCAGTTCAGCCTCGCTTAACCCTGCCAGCGCCGCCGCATCGTTGACGGCAAGCCCGCCCGCTTTGGTCGCCGCCAGCAGCTTATTGGTGAACTGCGTGGTCAGCGTGGCCGCCTGCTGATTCAGCACCTTCAGCTGCGCTTTTCTGTCGTCGCTGAGGCTGGCCCCGGCGAGCTGAAACGCCTGCCAGGTCACTTCCACCAGGCGCAGCGATTCGCCGTCGAGTCCCAGCGTCTGGCGCTGCTGGTAGACGCGATCAAGACGCGCAAACAGCTGGCTGTTTAGCCGGATATCATCCTCCAGCGCCGTGAGCCGAGGCGACATCTCCTCGTCAAGCTGCTGTAGCAGATCGCTGGTATTGGCTGACGTCATGGCGTTAAACACGCTCTCCACCCGCCGCAGCAGCTGTCCGCACTGCTCCAGCGCCTGATAAGTATTGGCGAAGGTCGGCGGCTCGGCGCTGTTGGCGATACGCTCGACCTCTTCCCGTTTTTGCCGCATTCCCTCTTCCAGCGCCGGACGATAGTCGGCTTCGGTAATGCGATCGAAAGGCGGTGCCTGAAACGGCAGCGGGCTGGGCTGGCTGAACGGATTAGCTGGCATGGCATGACTCCTTATCGACTCTCCGGATAGGCGAAACGGGCGGCATCAGGCAGACGCGCTGAACAGCCTGGTCAGCGTCTGGATTTGCCGATCGTCGGATGATAAATCTTTAACAATCAGATGTAAGGGTGTAGCACGTCTGCTGCCGTGCGTCATGGGAAGAATTTTCAGCGTGCCGGCAGCCAGCTGCGGGGCGATGCGCTCTTCCGGCAGCCAGCCGTAGCCGACCTGCGCCATCACGGCCTCCGCTGCGGCATCAATGGTGGAGAAAGTCCAGCATTCGGCCGCATCGAGGCTGTCGTCCTGGCCGCCGGATCCCCGCTCCGCGATGCGAATAAGCGGGTAAGCCACCAGATCCTCGCCGCTCAGCGGAGGCGCCTGCTGATGCAGTGGATGATCGCGGTGCGCTACCGCGACAAAATCAATATTCATCAGCCATTCTCCCCGGCCCGTCAGATCCTGACGACGCGTCAGCACCATCACGTCCGCTTCCGGCCTTTCTGCCGCGTTGCTTTCCAGCACCTCTGTAAGGTTTACCTGCGTATGCGGATGCTGCTGCTGGAACTGCCGCAGAATGGTAAACAGGCGACCGCGCGGAAAAATGGCGTCCACCACTAAATCCAGGCGCGTCCGCACGCCCGTGGTTAACAGAGCGGCATGGGCTTCCACATAACAGAACGCTTTCAGCAACGGCCTGACCCGCGCCAGCAGCTGCTCGCCCGCCGCCGTCAGTACGGTTCGCCGCCCTTCAGGTCGCAGCAGCGCCACACCCAGTCTTTCCTGCAGCAGCGCGAGGTTATAGCTGACCGAAGACTGGCTGCGGCAGGTCGCTTCCGCCGCTTTCGCAAAGCTGCCCGACTCCACCACTTTCTCCAGCAGCGCCCACTGCTCCAGCGTCGTTTTATGCATGATTGATTCAATTATAAGATGAATTTAACTTAAAATTAGCGTTATTAATTCAGAAAATAAACCGATAAAGTGTCAAAAAACACAGGAGGATAAGATGAAATTCGATCGAAATGACCTGAGCGGCTTTATCGGTAAACACCTGGTTTATACCTACGACAACGGCTGGAATTACGAAATTTACGTCAAGAACGAGCAGACGCTGGATTATCGTATTCACAGCGGCATGGTCGGCAACCGCTGGGTGAAAGACCAGCGGGCTTATATCGTGCGTGTCGGCGAGGAGAGCTATAAAATTTCCTGGACGGAGCCGACCGGCACCGACGTCAGCCTGATAGCTAACCTGGGCGACCGCCTGTTTCACGGCACCATCTTCTTCCCGCGCTGGGTCATGAATGACCCGCAAAAAACCGTTTGTTTCCAGAACGAGCATATTGCGGAAATGGAACGCTATCGCGAAGCCGGCCCGGCTTATCCAACGGAAATTATCGATGAGTTCGCGACGATCACGTTTATCCGCGACTGCGGACCCGATAACGACAGCGTGATTGACTGTGCGGCCAGCGAGCTGCCTGCGAATTTTCCTGATAACCTCAAATAATCAGTCAATCAGATTTTATCGCGTGACCTGACGCGCTTCTCCTTTTCCCGGCCAGCCATGCTGGCCGTTTTATTGCCCATAGCAGGCAATAATCTCACCCGCTACCGCTACCGCAATCTCGGCGGGCAGCTTGCCTTTCACGTCAGGCAGGCCAATCGGGCAGCGCAGGGTATCCAGCTGCTGGCGACTGAAGCCCTTGCCCTCCAGCCGATAATCAAACCGCTGACGTTTGGTCGCCGAGCCAATCACCCCGAAGTAACGATAGTCGCCGCGCGTCAGGATCGCCTCGCAGAGCGCCAGATCGGTGGGATGATGGTGGGTCATCACCACGTAATAGCTTTCCGGCGGCATCTGTTTCACCGCGTCGCGCGGATCTTCCGGGCAGCAGATCGTCACCCCTTCCGGCACCTGAACGAACTGCTCTTTACGCTCGTCTACCCAACAGACATGACAGGGCAGCGTCGCCAGAATGGTGACCAGCGCCCGGCCTACGTGGCCTGCGCCAAACACCGCTATCTGCGGCTGCGGCTGGATCAACGGCTCAAACAGCACGGAGGTCATGCCGCCGCAGCACTGCCCAAGCCGGGCGCCCAGGTTGAAATGCTCGCTGCGCGGTTCGCTGCTGCGCGTCGTCAGCATCTCTCTGGCAAGGGCGATGCACTGATATTCCAGATGGCCGCCGCCGATGGTCAGAAAAGATTGCCCGGCGGTGACAATCATTTTGCTGCCGCTGTCGCGCGGCACCGAGCCTTTTTCCTCCAGCACCGTCAGCAGCACGCAGGGCTCACGCTTTTCGTGTAGCGAGGCCAGTATTTTAATCCAGTCGTCAGGTCGCATTATGTTCCCTCATTTTTTCTGCCCCCCAGAAGACCCTTTCCGGCGTGGCGGGCGCATCCAGCAGCGGGTGCTGACGGTAGTCGCCAACGCTGGCTACGGCATCCTGGAGCGCGCACCAGGCGGCAATCCCCAGCATAAACGGCGGCTCGCCCACCGCTTTGGAATGAAACACCGTGTCTTTGGGGTTTTTACGGTTTTCCACCAGCGTAACCCGCAGATCCGCAGGCACGTCGCCAATCGCCGGAATTTTGTAGCTGGCGGGGCCGTCGGTCATCAGGCGGCCCTGCTCGTTCCACACCAGCTCCTCGCTGGTCAGCCAGCCCACGCCCTGCACGAAGCCGCCCTCAACCTGGCCAATATCGATCGCCGGGTTCAGCGAGGCGCCGACGTCATGCAGAATATCCGCCCGCAGCAGCCGATATTCGCCGGTCAGCGTATCGACAATGACCTCCACGCAGGCCGCGCCAAAGGCGTAGTAGTAAAAAGGCGTGCCGCGCCCTGCTTCACGATCGTAATGAATGCCGGGCACTTTGTAGTAGCCGGTCGCGGCAAGCGGCACCTGGTTCAGCCAGGCCAGCTGCGCCACGTCCGCAAAGGTGAAATGTTTTTCGCCTGCCTTGACGATGCCGTTGCTGAAGCTGACCTGCTCAGCGCTACAGTTATGCAGGCTGCACAGCATAGCCGTTAATCGGTCGCGCAGGATCTGCGCCGCGTTCTGGGCGGCCTTACCGTTAAGATCGGTGCCGCTTGAGGCGGCCGTCGGCGAGGTATTAGGCACTTTGCCGGTATCCGTTGCGGTGATCTGGATGCGATCGACGTCGATTTGCAGCACTTCCGCCACGATCTGCGCAACTTTGGTATTAAGGCCCTGGCCCATTTCCGTGCCGCCGTGGTTAAGCTGTACGGTGCCGTCGGTGTAGATCAGGATCAGCGCGCCTGCCTGGTTAAGAAAACTGGAGGTAAAAGAGATGCCGAACTTCACCGGCGTCAGCGCCAGGCCACGTTTCAGATAAGCGCTGCCGTGATTAAAGGCGGTGATTTCGCGGCGGCGGGCCGCATAGTCCGCGCTGGCCTCCAGCTGCGCGGTCATCTCCTCCAGCAAATTGCCTTCCACCTGCTGGTGGTAGTGCGTGACGTTACGCGTTTCTTTGCCGTAATAATTGCGTTTGCGTACCTCAAGCGGATCGAGGTTCAGCTCGCGGGCGATATGATCCATGATCTGCTCAATCGCCACCATGCCCTGCGGGCCGCCAAAGCCGCGATAGGCCGTGTTGGACGCCGTATTGGTACGGCAGCGATAGCCGGTGATCAGCGCGTCGCCAAGATAGTAGGCGTTGTCGGCATGAAACATGGCGCGATCGACGATCGAACCAGAGAGATCCAGCGAATAGCCGCAGTTGCCGGCCAGATCGATTTTTACGCCGCAGAAGCGCCCATCGTTATCCACCCCTACGTCATAGCGCACGTAGAAGGGATGCCGCTTGCCGGTTATGTGCATATCGTCACGTCGCGCCAGCCGCATTTTCACCGGTCTGCCCGTCTGCCGCGCCGCTACCGCGCACAGGCAGGCGACGCCGGCGGCCTGCGTCTCTTTACCGCCAAAGCCGCCGCCCATCCGCCGCATATCTATCGTCACCTTGTTCATGGTGATCCCCATCACCGACGCTACCAGCTTCTGCACTTCCGTCGGATTTTGCGTGGAGGAAAAAACCTGGAGCGACTGGTCTTCGCCCGGCACCACCAGCGCAATCTGCGTTTCCAGGTAAAAATGCTCCTGGCCGCCGATGTGGAACTCGCCCTGAAGCCGATGGCTGGCGCGAGCGAGCGCGGCTTCCGCGTCGCCCCGCTGGTGCACATGCGGCTGCTGCACAAAATGCGCTTTCGCCAGCGCCTCTTTGACGTCCAGCACCGGCGTCAGCGGCTCGTACTCAATAATGGCCGCTTCCGCCGCCCGGCGGGCCGCCTGCGGGCTTGACGCCGCCACCGCCAGCACGATCTGTCCAGCATACTCTACGACGTCTTTTGCCAGCAGCGGATCGCCCGGCTCCAGCGGCCCGATATCCCCTTCGCCCGGCACGCTTTGCCAGGTCAGCACGCTGACCACGCCGGGAATGGCGTAGCAGGGATCGGTATCTATGCTGAGGATGCGGGCGTGCGCATGCTCGCTAAGGCGGGGACAGAGATGCAGCATGCCCGGCAGCTCCAGCCTGTCGTCGATGTAGATCGCCTCGCCGGAGACGTGCTTATCCGCGCTCTCGTGCTTATTGCTTTTACCGACGCCGCTCTGAATGCCTGCCTGATACTGCCGGGCGATAACGTCAGCCGCCACTAAGGGACGATTATTGGACATAGTCTGTTACCTCCAGCAGGGTTAGCTCTTCCGTAAGCGAAGCGTGGTAGCGACGCAGCAGGTTTTTCGCTACCTGTAAGCGGTAGGCCGCGCTGGCGCGAAAGTCGCTCAGCGGCGTAAAGTCCTGCTCCAGCGCGTGGCAGGCCAGCACCAGCGATTGCTGCGTCAGCGGTTTACCCACCAGCGCGCTTTCGCAATGCACGGCGCGTTTTGGCGTTGCCGCCATGCCGCCAAAGGCGATACGCGCGGCGGTCACCCGGCCGTCTGCGTCGCGCTCCAGCATAAATGCGCCGAACACGGCGGAAATATCATCCTCCAGCCGTTTTGACACCTTCCACGCGCGGAAATGTTGTGACGCGGTCACTTTTGGCACGCTGATTGACAGGATAAATTCGCCGGGCCGTAGCGCAGTTTTGCGATAGTCCACGAAAAATTCATCCAGCGGCAGCGTGCGGATTTGCGAGCCGCGCTGAAGCGTCAGCGTTGCGTTGAGCGCCAGCAGCATCGGCGGGGTATCGCCGATAGGAGAGCCGTTGGCTACATTGCCACCCAGCGTGCCGCGATTGCGGATCTGCAACGAAGCGAAACGCTCCAGCACCTGCGCGAAGGCAGGAATATGGGGCCGCAACAGCGTGGCGCAGGATTGAAGGGAAGCGCCCGCCCCCAGCACAATCGCCTGCTCCTCTTCCCGACAGGCTTTCAGTGCTGCTATCTGATCCAGGGCGATAACCAAAGGCAGCGGTTTATAGCTTTGCGTCACCTGGAGCGCTAAATCCGTACCGCCCGCCAGCAGCTTCGCCTCCGGATGCGCCAGCAGCAGTTCCGCCAGGCGATCGAGGCTTTTCGGCAGCAGGCAGCGGTTGCCGTTGAACGCCAGCTCCTGCTCTTCGCCGTTGTGGATCGCCATCAGTTTTGCCACCGTCTGCGCCTCGCGCTGCGCAAAGCTGTCCGGCTGCGGCCGTTCGCAGACCTGCCGCGCCGCATCAATAATCGGCCGATAGCCGGTGCAGCGGCACAGGTTGCCCGCCAGCGCCTGCTCCGCCTCTTGCCGCCGCCAGCCTTCACTGTTTTTTTGCAGCGTAAACAGCGACATCGCAAAACCCGGCGTGCAAAAGCCGCACTGCGAGGCGTGGCACGTCGCCAGCGCTTTTTGCACCTCGTGCAGCTCGTCGCCCTGGCGGAGATCCTCAACGGCGATCAGCTGTTTGCCCTGAAGGCTGCTGACAAAGGTGATGCAGCTGTTGACGGTTTCATACACCATTTTGCCCGCCTCGACGCGCCCCAACGTGACCGTACAGGCACCGCAGTCGCCCGAAGCGCAGCCCTCTTTGGTGCCGCAGCGGCGCTGGTTCTGGCGTAAATAGTTCAGTACGGTGGTTTCAGGATCGAGACTTTGCTCGGTGACCAGCGTCTGGTTCAGTAAAAACTGGATCATGCGGCTTTCTCCTCGCTCTGCGGCTGCCAGACCAGTTTGCCGTTGACCCAGGTACAGGCGATATTGCGATCGTCGCCCAGCGTCATCAGCACAAAAAGTTTCTCCCAGATATCGCGGCTGTTGGCGCAGCGCAGCTTTTGCAGCGCCGAGACGGCCGGATCGAGCACCACAAAGTCCGCCTCTTTGCCGGGCTGGAAGTTGCCGATCTTATGATGCAGATCCAGCGCCTGCGCGCCACCGAGCGTGGCGTGGTAGAACGCCTCGCAGGCGGCCATTTTATACTGCTGTAGCTGCCCGACCTTGTAGGCTTCACCCAGCGTTTGCAGCATATTAAAGGTAGTACCCGCGCCGACGTCCGTACCGATGCCCAGCCTGACGTTTTTTTGCCAGCAGGTTTGCAGCTTAAACAGGCCGCTGCCGAGAAACAGGTTGGAAGTAGGACAGAATGCGACCGCCGAATCAGTCTGATGCAGACAATCCCACTCGCTATCCTCCAGATGGATACAGTGCGCGAAAACGCTGCGGCGCCCCGTCAGCTGATAATGATGATACACATCCAGATAGCCGTCGCGCTCGGGGAAAAGCGCGTTGACCCAGGCGACTTCCTGCGGGTTTTCGCTCAGATGTGTGTGCAGCCAGATATCGGGATAGGCCTCCTTCAGCTGCCTGACCTTTTCCAGCAGCGCCGGCGAAGAGGTTGGCGCAAAGCGCGGCGTCAGCGCATAGCTCAGGCGCCCGCGATTGTGCCAGCGCTCAATCAGCTCGCGGGTTTGCCGGTAGCTCTGCTCGGGGGTTTCGGTAAGATAGTCCGGCGCATGACGATCCATCATGACTTTTCCGGCGATCAGACGCATTCCCAGCCCTTCGGCCGCGCTGAACAGCGCATCCACCGACTCCGGATGCACGGTGCCAAAAACCAGCGCCGTGGTGGTGCCGTTACTCAGCAGCTGGTGCAGAAAAAAGGCCGACATCTTCGCCGCGTGCTGCGGACAGTGATACTGGCTCTCTACCGGGAAAGTGTACTGTTGCAGCCACTCCAGCAGCTGCTCGCCGAAAGCACCGATCATTTCCGTTTGCGGATAGTGAATATGGCTGTCGACAAAACCTGGTACAATAAGCTTGCCGCGGTAGTCGGTTATTGGCTGCCCGGCGGCGAGCTGATGCCGCCCCGCTTCCCACGCCTGAAGCGAAAGAATTTCGCCTTCGCTCAGCAGCAGCAGGCCGTCTTCAATGTAGCGGGCGCAGGTCGGCAGCTCTTCAGGCTGGCTGACCGGTGCGGTGATATCAAAAAAACTGCCGCGAATGGCGGTGATGGATGACATAGCGCTTCCTTCTGAACAAGTCTTCGGCAATCAGTGACCGGCCTGCATTTGAGGTTGCAATTGCTGTGCCATATTAATAAAAGCAATTTATATTTTATTTATCAGTAACTTAAATACAGATACATCGGGAAACCCCACCTGAACCTGGGCAATCGTGTGCGCAACCGATTGCAGAAAGCAGCAAACGATTGCCTGTCTTTTTTTTTTCTTGTGCAGCGAGCCGTTCCCCCTGCGCCATTGCACCGTTTTCTGGCGTTTTCAGGCATAACGCACCTCAATTGTGCAGCATGGCTTATCAGCCATAACCAATCCTTCTTATCAGAATCGATCTGAAGTGTTATCGTGTTGAGAATCCAAAATGCGTTGAGGAACAGTCAGATGATCGTATTTGTTACGGGTGCCACTGCCGGATTCGGCGAAAGCATTACCCGACGCTTTATCCGTGAAGGACACAAGGTAATCGCCACCGGCCGTCGTCAGGAGCGTCTGCAAACCTTGAAACAGGAGCTGGGCGATAACCTTTATACGCTACAGCTTGACGTCCGCAACCGCGCGGCCATTGAACAGGCGCTGGAGCAGCTTCCTGCCGAATGGCGCAATATCGACGTGCTGGTCAATAATGCCGGGCTGGCATTAGGCATCGAACCTGCGCATAAAGCGAGCCTGGACGACTGGGAAGCAATGATTGACACCAACAACAAGGGGCTGGTCTATATGACCCGCGCCGTGCTGCCGGCGATGGTAGAACGCAACGTGGGCCATATTATCAATCTGGGCTCGATTGCCGGCAGCTGGCCTTATGCAGGCGGCAACGTTTATGGCGCAACTAAAGCTTTCGTGCGGCAGTTCAGCCTTAATCTGCGCACCGATCTGCACGGCACCGCCCTGCGCGTGACCGATATCGAGCCGGGACTGGTGGGCGGCACCGAGTTCTCCAACGTGCGCTTTAAGGGTGATGATGCCAAAGCCGACAGCGTCTACGACGGCACCGAGCCGCTGACTGCCGAAGACGTGACCGAAGCGGTCTGGTGGGTCGCCACGCTGCCGAAGCATGTCAATATCAACACGCTGGAAATGATGCCGGTCGCGCAAACCCTGGCCGGACTGAAAGTGCATAAAGCGTAATGCGCTATCTGGCCTGGCGGCTAACTTCTGCCGGGCCTGTTCTGGTTAACTACCCTTTACCCCAACCAGCCACGATAATCAGCATCCCGCCCAGGGCAATTGCCGCGCCCGCCCAGTCGTAATGACTGAGCTTTACGCCATCCACAAAACGCAGCCACAGCAGTGCCGTCGCCACATATACGCCACCGTAGGCTGCATAGACGCGCCCGCTCGCCGCCGGATGCAGCGTCAGCAGCCAGACAAACAGCGCCAGGCTGGCTGCCGCAGGCAGCAATAGCCAGACGGCGCCCCCCCTGCGCAGCCATAGCCAGGGCAGAAAGCAGCCGACGATTTCGGCCAGCGCGGTCAGAAAAAAAAGCAGGACGGTTTTCAGCAGCATGTTTCCTCACTACAGGCTAAACGGATGCGCAAGTCGGCTGGTTAGCCTGCGCGCGCAGATGATATACTATCCGCAGCGTTCGATGCAGCCGCGCGGCTGTAAAACAGGAATAAGGAATTGATGATGACAAAAATGACTTTCTGGCAATTTACGCTGGCCCGGGCTGTGCTGCCGCTGGTTCTGTTTGGCGCGCTGGCCTCTTTTCAGCAGACAGCGGAAGCAAGAACGGACAGGCTGATTATTCAGGACGGCGACAGCTCGCTGACTAAAGAGCAGGCTCGCCAGGAGAAGGAGCAGTGGGATGAAACTCATCGGCTGCGCAGCAAAGTGAATCAGCGTGTGGAAAAGAATTTTGATAAGGCTGACCGCGCCATTGATACTCGCGACGCCTGCGAGCAGAGCCTGAACGTCAATGCTTACTGGGAGCCGAGCACATTGCGCTGCCTGGATCGCCGCAGCGGACGTCCCGTCGCGCCCTGATAGCGGATTGCTGCTATAGTTAGCGTAATTTTCAGGCAAAAGGAAAGGACGATGAAAGCGATAAAATGGCTGTTACCGGCGCTGATGATCGCCGCTCCGCTGGCTGTACAGGCTTCCTGTGAGACGGTTAAAGCGGACATTAATCAGAAAATTATCAATAACGGCGTGCCTGCTTCCGGCTTTACGCTGGACGTGGTGCCCAGCGACCAGGCCGATCAGGCTGGCGGTCAGGTGGTAGGCCATTGTGAAAACGATTCGCAAAAAATAGTCTACAAGCGTGAACGCAACGGCGATAGCGACGCCGCCGTGCCGGCCAGCGCCGGCACCTCTCAGGATGCCCCTTCTTCCTGATTGATAAGGGCCGCCTGCGCGGCCCTTTCTTTATTCCGGTTTCTTTGCCGGGATAAACCGCGCTACTGCGAGACTGGCGAAGGCGATCGCCAACGAAACGGCAAACACCCAGTGCAGCGAGCTGGCCACCTCGCCAATAACGTGCTGCAAACTCCCTTGCGATAAAGCTTCTCTCTGCGCCTGCGCCATAATCTGCTGCACCGGATCGTCGTGCTGCGGGAGCCGCTGCGCCAGGTTATAGTTCAGTACCGCACCCATAACCGCCGTGCCTGCCGCCGATCCCAGCAGGCGACTGAACATCACCGAGGCGGTACAAATGCCGCGCACTGAAAACTCCGCGCTGTTTTGCACGGCGATCAGGAAGGTGGTGCTGGTCATGCCCATACCGGTGCCAATAACGAACGCGGCGAACCCCGCGTAGCTCATGCCGCCGTCCACGTGCAGCGTCAGCAGCAGCGCCGTACCGGCAATCAGCAGCAGCGAGCCAAGCTGCGCGGTAAAACGGTAAGAGGTGCGCAGCATCAGCCTGCCGCTGAGCGTACTGGCCAGCGGCCAGCCGATCGACATCATTGCCAGCGCGCTGCCAGCCTGTAGCGGGGTGCCGCCGTTAACGCCCTGGATCCACGTGGGCAAAAATGCGCTGATGCCCATCATTGCCGCGCCGATAATCAGGTTGCCAAGGTTGCCCGCCACGATTGTCCGGCTGCGCCATATTACCAACGGGAATAGCGGCGCTGACGCCCTTTTTTCATGCCGTACCAGCATAAAAGCCGACAGTACGGCGACGCCAGACAACACAAAGGCCCAGTTGCCGAGCAGCTGTGCCTGCAGCAGCGCCGTCAGCAGCGCGCTGACCGTCAGCATCAGCCAGCCGCTGCCCGCCAGGTTAAGCTTCTGTCGTGTTTCGCCTCGCGATTCCGGAAACCAGCGCGCCAGCATCAGCATCGAAACGATCCCTACCGGCACGTTAACCCAGAACACCAGCGACCAGCTGAAATGCGCCACTATCCAGGCACCGGTCAGCGGCCCAACCACCGCCGCCACGCCCCAGACGCTGGAGAGCCAGCCCTGGATACCCGCCCGCTCTTTTGGCGAGTAGACGTCGGCGATAATAGTCGCGGTCAGCGGCATAATTGCGCCCGCGCCCAGCCCCTGGACGGCACGAAACAGGATCAGCCAGCTCATGGCAGGTGCAAAACCACACAGCACCGAGCCGAGAAGAAACAACGACGTGCCGATAAAGAAGACGCGTTTCCTTCCCCACAGATCGGCAAGCCTGCCGTAAAGGGGCACGCTGACTGCCTGAGTCAGCAGATAAACGGAAAAAACCCAGCCAAATTGTGAAAATCCGCCCAGCTCCGCCACGATGGTGGGCATGGCCGTGGCGACGATGGTCACCTCAATGGCCGCCATAAACATCGCCAGCATCGCGGCGATCAGTATCCAGTGGCGATGGCTCACCCCGGTGTGTGCTGTTTCAGTCATACCGCTCCTTAGTGTTATCCGTTCTTATTCTGGCCTGGATTGCCGCCGGATGTTTCCTGTTTGTGCGCTGGCGCGATAAAAAAACCGCCACAGCGGATGCTGCAGCGGCAGGCAGAAAAGAAAACGTAAGGGGAACGGCGGCTGTTGCTACGGCTGACGTAGCACGCTCAAATCCAGATAGCGGGCCAGCTCACGCTGTTCCGGTTTCGGCAGGTAAGGCAGCTCGCCCAGCAGCGGCGCCTGAATTTTTTGGCTCAGCACGTCGATAATTTCCGCATAGTGCGCCAGACCGGGATTGATACGGTTGGCGACCCAGCCCAACAGCGGCAGACCGTCATTCGCTATCGCCTGCGCCGTCAGCAGCGCATGGCTGATGCAGCCCAGCTTGATGCCGACCACCATCACTACCGGCAGCCGCTCGTCAACCGCCCAGGCGGAAAGCGGACGCAGATCGTTCATCAGGCTGTGCCAGCCGCCGGTGCCTTCCACGACTACGGAATCAACCTGGGCTGACAGCGCGTGCAGGCTTTCGCTCAGCTTCTGGTAATTGATAACGGCATCGCGGCTGGTGCTGATCTCATCATCCAGCAGGGTCAGCGGATTAATGGCGGAATAAGGAAGCGTAACGGAGGAGGAAGCCTGTAGCACGAGCGCATCCTTGTTGCGCGGCCCCTCACCGGTTTGCTGACTGCCTTTGGCGACGGGCTTGTAGCCAGCCACCCGCCGGCCCCCTTCGGACAGCGTCTGCAAGAGTGCGCGGCTGACCACTGTTTTACCCACTTCTGTATCGGTGCCAGTGACAAATAAACGCTTTAACATGCTCTCTCTATGCTCCGATCCTGTCGATAATTTATAAACAATAATTAACAATTAAGACGCAACATCTTAGGGTAGCGAACAGGAGTGAGGCTTGCGTTAGCGCAATCTTTTGCGTAATAAAAGGCGCGGCGTCAGCCCTGAAGAAGTTTCACCAGCAGCGTGCCGTTATAGAGCGCATCCTTAACCAGCGCGGCCCCTGGCATGGTGCCCTGGTTGTAAAACTGAGTGGGTTCGATGGCGATATGCTGGCCGTAAACCGGCAGGGACTGACGGCGTACGCAATCAGCGATGGCGGGATAAAGAATTTCGCTGGCGCGATTAAGCGGCGATCCTATTACTATTTTTTCAGGGTTAAAGAGGTTGACCATAATTGCCAGGATACGACCTACGTGGTGCCCGACGCCGGTAACAATCCCTTTCGCCAGCGGATCGCCTGCCAGCGCGGCATCGCAAAGCGACGCGGCGGTCAGCGGCTGCTGATGCAGCAGGCAGTCCGGCGCGGCCTGCATTTTTTGCGCGGCCAGCTCCAGCACGCTTTCCAGACTCGCGACCGTTTCCAGACAGCCATGATTGCCGCAGTAACACTGTTTGCCCCAGGGCTCGACCTGGGTATGACCTATCTCTACCAGCGTGCTGCTGCCGCTGTGCAGAAGGCGGCCACCGGTAATCACGCCCGCGCCGACGTTGTGATCGATAACGACCTGGATAACGTTATTAAGATCGCGTGAGGCGCCAAACAGCGCTTCCGCCATGGTCCAGGCGCAGATATCATGCTGGATATAAACCGGCAGGCCGGTACGCGCCGACAGCGCCTCGCCCAGCGGCATATCACTGACGCGGTAAAAAGGCATGCGATGCACGATGCCCTTTTGCGCATTGAGAATGCCCGGCAGCGTGATGGCGATAGCGGTTAGCCTTTCCAGTTTCTGCTGGTGGCGAATAAAGAAGGCGTCGATTTCATTAATAATACGTGACAGCAGCGGCTGCGGATCGTCAACGGGCAGCGGCCGCACCTCTTCCACCACCAGCAGGCTGCTTAAATCCCGCAGCGCCAACGTAAACTCGCCGTTGCCGATGCGGGCGGAAAGATAGTGCCAGGCCGGCGTGTCCACCACCAGGCCCACAGCCGGGCGACCGCGGCTGCCCGCTTCCTGAAACTCCGTTTCCTGCACCAGATGCGCTTCCAGCATCTCGCGCACGATTTTTGTGATGCTTGCCGGCGCCAGCTGCGCTTTTTTTGACAGGGCAATACGTGATATCGGGCCGTAGCGGTCGATCAGGCGATACACCACGCCCGCATTGGTTTGCTTGATCTGATCGATATGGCCAGGCTGACTATCGGCTATCACTTTATTTTCGCGCCTCAAAATAAATCTCTGCTCATGGTGAAACAGTTCCGCTGACTCGTCAACGCTTTGATTTTTATTGTGATTAACAGCACAAAATAATGCTTAGCCACTTGATCATTACAAATCATCGTTTCTCAACATCAGGCTCAGCATATGCTGCGTAGCGGCACTGACTTCGCCCTGCTTTTGCCACACCAGCCAGACCTCCGACAGCGCATCTTCCTCTTGCAGCTTCAGCCAGCTGAGCTGCTCCAGCCGCGCCCGGCGAAACGACGCGGGCAGGATCGAGACGCCCAGTCCGGTGGCGACCAGCCCGAGAATGGTCATCGCTTCGCCCACTTCCTGGGCAATATTGGGCCGAACGGCATAGCGCTCCAGCAGCGTCAGGGTTTCGCTGTACAGCGCTGTGCCTACCTGAGGATCAAAAAATACAAAGGGTTCAGCCGCCAGTTCGCGCAGCGAGACAGTGCCGCACCCGGCCAGACGATGCGCACAATGCACTACGGCGCAAAGCGGTTCCCGCAGCAGCAGCCGATGCTCCAGCGTGTCCGGCAGCGGCGTATTGCGCATCACGCCCAGATCCAGCCGTCCTTCATGCAGCGGGGCCAGCTGCTGGCGTGTATTAATCTCCTGCATCTGTAAATGCACGTCCGGGTAGCGCTGGCGAAAGCTGAACAGCGCGTCGGAAACCGCAGAAATAAACGGCGCGGATGAGGTAAAGCCGATCCGCAGCGTGCCCTCTTCTCCGCGATGCAGCCTGGCGGCCTTATCGGCAGCAACGGTCACGTTTTGCAGGATTTGCCGGGCGCTGACCAGAAACTGGGCGCCAGCAGGCGTAAGCCGTACGCTACGGTTGGTGCGGGCCAGCAGCCTGGCGCCAATCTGCTGCTCCAGCTGCTGGATCTGCTGGCTGAGCGGCGGCTGGGAAAGAGCAAGCCGCTGAGCGGCGCGACCGAAATGCAGCTCCTCCGCGACGGCAATAAAATAGCGTAGGTGACGAAGCTCAATATTCATATTTTAAACGTATCAATCGAGAGGATTAATAGATTATACAACCTGCTCAATGTTACATAAAATTAACATCAACTTTTCTACGTTTAAGGACAGGCAGTGAATGTTATGACCCGGCTCGTTACCGCAGAAAAAAACGTTACCCGACCCGCCGAAATTTATATTAAACGGGGCACGCCGCAGTTTATGCACGTAACGCTGGCGCTGTTTTCAGCGGGTTTAGCCACGTTTGCGCTGCTGTATTGCGTGCAGCCCATCTTGCCCATTCTGTCGCAGGCATTCGGCGTTTCGCCTGCCGCCAGCAGTATTTCCTTGTCTGTTTCTACCGGTCTGCTGGCGCTTGGCCTGCTGGTTACCGGCCCGCTTTCCGATGCGATCGGCCGTAAAAACGTTATGGTGACGGCGCTGATGCTGGCCGCGCTGTTTACGCTGCTTTCGGCAACCATGGCCAGCTGGCACGGCATTCTGCTGATGCGCGCGCTGACGGGCCTGGCGCTGAGCGGCGTGGCGGCGGTGGGAATGACCTATTTGAGCGAAGAAATCCACCCCAGCGCCATCGCCTTTTCGATGGGCCTGTATATTAGCGGTAACTCCATCGGCGGCATGAGCGGCCGCCTGTTAAGCGGCGTGATCGCCGATTTTACCAGTTGGCGGGTCGCGGTCGCGGCTATCGGCTGCTTTGCGCTGGTGGCAGCGCTGATGTTCTGGAAAATTCTGCCGCCCTCGCGCCATTTCCGCCCCGCCTCGCTAAGGCCGCGCAGCCTGCTGATCAATTTTCGGCTGCACTGGCGCGACAGTGGCCTGCCGCTGCTGTTTGCGGAAGGTTTTTTGCTGATGGGCGCGTTCGTCACGCTGTTTAACTATATCGGCTACCGGCTGCTGTCACCGCCGTGGTCGCTGAGCCAGGCGGTGGTAGGATTGCTTTCCGTGGTCTATCTCACCGGCTCCTGGAGCTCGCCGAAAGCGGGCGCAATGACCGCTAAATACGGCCGGGCCATGGTGCTGCTGGCGTCGGTGGCCATGATGCTGGCTGGCGTGCTGATTACCCTGGCGAATACCTTATGGCTGATTTTTCCTGGCATGATGCTGTTTACGGCCGGCTTTTTTGCGGCGCATTCCGTCGCCAGCGGCTGGATAGGCCCGCGCGCCAGGCGTGCCAAAGGCCAGGCCTCTTCGCTTTATCTTTTTAGCTACTACCTGGGATCGAGCCTGGCGGGTACGCTCGGCGGCGTATTCTGGCATCATTTCGGTTGGCCGGGCATTGCCGGTTTTATCACGCTGCTGCTGCTGCTGGCGCTGATAACCGGTTTCCGTCTGCACCGTAAAAAGCTGTAAAAAAAAGCGGGCTGGCTGCCCGCTTTCAGAAGTAACGCCTTATTTATTCTGGCTGGCGTAGTGCTTGCGCAGCTTCTGCAGTTTTGGCGGGATCACGGCCAGGCAATAACGGTTTTCCTGCCCTTCGCCTTCCCAATAGTTCTGATGATAATCTTCCGCCGGATACCATTCGCTGGCGCCCTCGATGGTCGTTACCACCGGCTCGGCCAGCTCCGCCTGCGCGCGCGCGATAGCCGCTTTGGCCTCCACCGCCTGAGTTTCATTCAGCGGGAAAATCGCCGAGCGGTATTGGGTTCCGATATCGTTACCCTGGCGGTTTAGCTGGGTTGGATCGTGGGTAGCGAAGCTAATATCCAGCAGCTCGCCGTAGCTGATTTTTTCCGGATCGAACCCCAGACGGATAGCTTCCGCATGGCCGGTTTCGCCCGTGCAGACCTGCTTGTATGTCGGGTTGGCAACGTGGCCGCCAATATAGCCGCTCTCTACCGATTCCACGCCGTTAATCTGTTTAAATACGGCTTCGGTACACCAGAAACAGCCACCCGCGATAATTGCATATTCAGTCATCATAATTCCTTATTTGCTCTTGCAAGCCTCGTTGATCATTGCAGCATAAGTTTTTAATTATTGCTACGCACTTCCATGCGGTCATGGTTATTAGAGTAAAAGTCAAAACCAATAACGCACAGAAACTATAAGGTCTGACGCAGTGAATTTACCGCTCGGTTATTTTTAATTGAATGCTCAATCAATAAAAACTATCATGTGGAGCTTACTTTTTAACAATTGAAGGAAGGAGACGTGGCAAACAGCTAAATAATCCAAGAAGATCAACCTGATAAACTACCTCCCCGGGCGGTTCCCCAGTGTAATTAGCGGATATGCGGCGGATGTTTCCCAGTATGCGCTAAGGCACGCTTTGTGAAAACCGGGTTTATTCTTGAGCATTTTTTCGGAGAATCTATGCCGACGACTGAAATACCCAGGAAAGATCAGCAAGACCGCATTAACCCCGTGGTCTTTTATACCTCAGCAGCGTTAATTTTGCTGTTCTCGCTTGCCACTATCTTTTTCACCGATTTATCCGATCGCTGGATAAATAATACCCTGCAGTGGGTCTCCAATACGTTCGGCTGGTATTACCTGCTGGCGGCCACCGTTTATATCGTCTTTGTGGTGCTGATCGCCGCTTCCCGTTTTGGTTCTATCAAGCTCGGCCCGGAACAGTCCAAGCCGGAATTCAGCCTGATGAGCTGGGCGGCGATGCTGTTTGCCGCCGGCATTGGTATCGATCTGATGTTCTTCTCCGTAGCGGAACCGGTCACGCAATATATGATGCCGCCGGAAGGCCAGGGGCAGACGCTGGAGGCGGCGCGACAGGCGATGGTCTGGACGCTGTTCCACTATGGTTTAACCGGTTGGGCGATGTATGCGCTGATGGGCATCGCGCTGGGCTACTTCAGCTATCGTTACGGCCTGCCGCTGACTATCCGCTCTGCGCTCTATCCTATCTTCGGTAAGCGGATCAATGGCCCTATCGGCCATTCGGTCGATATCGCGGCGGTTATCGGGACTATTTTCGGTATCGCCACCACGTTGGGGATTGGCGTGGTGCAGCTCAACTACGGTCTGAAGGTGCTGTTTGACGTGCCGGAAGGGCTGACCGCCCAGGCAGCGCTGATTGCGCTATCGGTAATTATGGCGACTATTTCCGTCACTTCCGGCGTGAATAAAGGCATCCGTTTGCTGTCGGAACTTAACGTGCTGCTGGCGCTTGGTCTGATCCTGTTCGTGCTGTGCATGGGGAACACCAGCTTCCTGCTTAATGCGCTGGTGCTCAACGTTGGCGACTACATCAACCGCTTTATGGGTATGACGCTGAACAGTTTTGCCTTCGACCGCCCTACCGAATGGATGAACAACTGGACGCTGTTCTTCTGGGCGTGGTGGGTTGCCTGGTCGCCGTTTGTCGGCCTGTTCCTGGCGCGAATTTCACGCGGCCGTACCATCCGTCAGTTTGTGGTGGGCACGCTGACCATTCCGTTTATCTTTACCCTGCTGTGGCTGTCGATTTTCGGCAACAGCGCGCTGTATGAAATTATTCACGGCAACGCCGCGCTGGCGCAGGAAACGCTGGCTCACCCGGAACGCGGCTTCTACAGCCTGCTGGCACAGTATCCTGCCTTTACCTTCAGCGCCTCTGTAGCCACCATCACTGGCCTGCTCTTTTACGTCACCTCGGCGGACTCCGGCTCGCTGGTGCTGGGCAACTTCACCTCGAAGCTGAGCGACATCAATAACGATGCGCCTAACTGGCTGCGTATTTTCTGGTCGCTGGCGATTGGCCTGTTGACGCTGGGCATGCTGATGGTTAACGGCGTGACCGCGCTACAGAAAACCACGGTGATTATGGGTCTGCCCTTCAGCTTTGTGATTTTCTTTGTGATGGCCGGTCTCTATAAGTCGCTGCGCGTGGAAGATCACCGCCGCGCCAGTACTATCGTCAGCACGCCGCCAGCGCCGGTTTCTCGCGAGGATCGCCTGAACTGGAAACAGCGTATCTCACGCGTAATGAACTATCCAGGCAGTACGCATACTAAAAAGATGCTGGATAACGTCTGTCGACCGGCGATGGAAGAAGTCGCGCTGGAGCTGGAGCGACGCGGCGCTAAGGTGCAGGTCAACGAGCTGCCGCCGCTGGAGGATGAACGCCTCAATCATCTGGAAATGGTGGTCAACCTGGGCGACGAGCAGAGCTTCCTGTATCAGATCTGGCCGCAGCGCTACTCGGTGCCGGCGTTTACCTATCGTGCCCGCAGCGGCAAGTCGGACTATTTCCGTCTGGAAACCTTCCTGCTTGAGGGGACCCAGGGCAACGATCTGATGGACTATACCAAAGAGCAGATCATCAATGACATTCTCGACCAGTACGAGCGTCATCTGACCTTCCTGCATATTCATCGGGAAGCGCCGGGCAGCACCATGCCTTTCCCGGAAGCCTGATAAAAGACCAGGGCCGGACTTTTAGTCCGGCTTTTTTTTGCCCGTCATTTGCCGCGCACCTGCCCGCTTCGCTAACCATTTAGCTAAAAGCGGCCCGGTAAGCAGCACCACCATAAAACGCCCGGTTTGCATGGCCATAACAAAGGAAAGATCGACATGGCTGGACGCGGCAATAATGGCTACGGAGTCGGCGCCGCCGGGACTGGTTGCCAGGTAAGCGGTTAAAGGATCGATACCGGCGAAACGTACCAGTAAAAAAGCCAGCCCGCAGCAAACGGCCACCAGGCTAAATATCGCCAGCAGCAGACGCGGCAGCGCCTTCGCCGCATAGATAAGGATAGCGCGATTGAAGCGCAGACCGATGCTCCAGCCAATCAAAGCATATGCCGTCATCAGTAAAACAGGCGGTAATTCCAGTTTTACCCAGTGGGTATTTTGCACCAGTAATCCGCCAGCCAGCGAAATTAATAAAGCGCCCGCTGGCAGTTTTAACAGGCGGCTAATTCCCACGCAGGCCGCAATCACTAATAAAGTGGCGCCGAACGCGGGCCATTCCACTGGTTGAATAATGGTAAACGCTGAACCTGATGACGCTGTTGGCGAAGGCGCCCAGATACGTGCGATCAAGGTAGCCAGCACCGCGACAATAACCACACGCAGATATTGCATAAAAGCGACCAGCCGCACATCGGCATCATAATTTTCCGCCATCAGCGTCATTGCTGCAGCGGCGCCGGGCGACGATCCCCATATTGCCGTTGATCCTGGCAACACCTGCCAGCGGGTTAACAGCCATCCCGACAACGCGCTGGCGATAATAACGGAGAAAATAGTCGCGCCGAACAGCGGCCAGTTTGCGGCTATTTCTGTAAATATTGAGGGCGGCATGGCGCGGGCGATCATACACCCCACCACGCCCTGCGCTAAATAAAAAAGCGGTCTGGCAATGATCACCGGTTTATCGCGAGCGGCAAAGACAATCGCCACCAGCATGGGGCCAAGCAGCAGCGCGGCCGGCAGCCGTAGCTGCTCAAGAAGGCTTACGACAAGCGCAGACAACAAAATCAGAGCGGGCCAGCGAAAAAAAGAGGCGTGCATTAATTTATCCTGCTGAAACAGATAATTTTATCCTGGCACATCAAAACAAACCCTACCAGCACCGCTGGTTATTACCTGCGCGGCCTATAAAGCTTTAATCCTTTGTTTTAAAGCTACGGGGTAGCTGCGTGTAATAGCGGACTTAACGCAACCTTTAAACGCATGGCTAATAGTATGTTGTAACTACAAAGATAAGTAGAATGGACGAATTTGGCGATAAATAGGGAAACGCGCAGGGCGAACCAGGCCAGTTTTGTATCCTGATATTTTTATCTTTGCCGCTTTCATTATAAGCGACTGCTTTACTCATTTTACCTGGCGACAGAGTTCAGAGCCGTGCAACATAACGGGTAGATAAACAAGCCTGCTGACAGCTTGCAAAAATTTCTTACGATGTCGTTACAGCAGATTAAATCCGCTCTCTTTCCCCGTGCGCGCCGACGCTGTAATTGTAGTCTTGTTTGATAAGCCTGACGTGCCTTTTTATTGTCACACTTCTGTATGGCGTTAAGAATTTTCCCATTCATAAAAAAATATAGCGTCATTCTGCCGGTGCTATTTTGTAAAAATATGGAAAAGTCGCGCAATTAAGGATTTTTTTTGAGATTTAGTGTTTTTAACTGCGGCAATTCTATGTACACTGTCCTACGATACATACACCGATTATGTTTTTTAACTAACTTAACGCTACGGATTCCTTTATGAGCGAAACTCTGAAAGTACTAAATAACATTCGAACTCTTCGTGCACAGGCTCGTGAAGTTTCTTTATCTGAACTGGAAGAGATGCTGGAAAAACTCGAAGCAGTTGTTAACGAACGTCGTGATGCAGAAGCGGCTATCGCTTCTGAAATCAAAGAAAAAGAAGAGAAGCTGGCGAAATATCGTCAGATGCTTCTGGACGACGGTATCGATTTAAGCGAGCTGACCGCAGCTGAAACTAATTCAGGTAAATCTCGCGCCAAGCGCGCACCACGTCCTGCTAAATATCAATATACCGATGAAAATGGCGAAACCAAATCATGGACCGGCCAGGGCCGTACGCCAGCAGTGATTAAGCAGGCGCTGGATCAGGGTAAAAAGCTGGAAGATTTTCTGATTTAAATCTTCAGCCACGCTGATCGTTCAGCGTGGCAGCTTTTATTCCCTTTCCAGCCGGTTTCTTTATTCCCTCGCTTGCGTAGTCAATCTTTGATCTCTACCATCTTATAAGTATGTTGTAACTAAGGACATATGATGAGTCGATACGACGCCGTTGAAAATCTGCACCGCTGCGCCACGGATTTACAGGCCGCTTTAGGCGAGCTTACGCAGCGGCTTTCGGCGCAGCGCCTGCTGGCCGCCCGCGTGTTTGAACTGCCGCCAATCCAAAAAGGTCAGGAACACGATCCCGTCACGGAAATCGCCGTCGTGCAGCATCTGGCGCAGCCCGCCTTCGCTATGGCCCTCGCCCACTATGGCCGCCTTTATATGCAGCACCAGTCGGAAACGGTCAGCACCAAGGCCGCCGTTCGCCTGCCCGGTGCCATTTGCCTTGAGGCTTCATCGGAACAGGCTGATGCTTTACGACAGCAGGTAGAGACCGTTAATAAACTAAAAAAACGGCTGGAGGAAATTATTACGGTAGAATCGGGCGTGCCCAGCGAAGATCGTTTTGAATTTGTGCACAGCCATTTGCGGGGGTTAATAACGCTTAACGCTTATCGCTCCATCTCTTTACTCGACGCGCCCGATTCCGTGCGTTTCGGCTGGGCAAATAAACATATAATTAAAAACGTTAGCCGCGAAGAGATAGTGGAAAAACTGAAAAAAAGCCTGCGCTCCGGTCGTGCCATGGCGCCCTGGACGCGCGAACAGTGGGGGGAAAAATTACAGGATGAGATCGCCATGCTTAATTCCCTGCCCGCTACGGCAAAGCTGAAGATAAAAAGGCCGGTCAAGGTGCAGCCCATTGCCCGCGTATGGAATAAGGAACAGCAAAAACAAACGCAGCTCGCCTGCCCTTCTCCCTTGCTGGTGCTCTGCCCCGATGCCTTATCCGTCCCTAAGCTGGGTGAATTATTAAATTACGATGCCGGTAAGATCGTGCATCGATTTAAACCGGAAGCAAAAAAACTCTTTTCGCTGATCCCTCGTTTACACCTTTACAGTGACCGCCTTGCATGAAAAAAGAGCGGAAACATTTCCGCTCTTATTCAACTATTACGCTTTCATGCTGCCGACCATCTCTTCCGGCCTGACCCAAAGGTCAAACTCTTCTTCCGTCAGATAGCCGAGCTTCAGCGCGGACGCTTTCAGCGTCAGTCCTTCTTTGTGCGCTTTTTTAGCAATTTCTGCCGCTTTGTCGTAACCAATATGGGTATTCAACGCCGTTACCAGCATCAGCGATTCATTCAGCAATTGTGAAATACGATCGCGGTTCGGCTCAATGCCTACGGCGCAATGGTGATTAAAGCTGTCCATACCGTCCGCCAGCATCCGCACCGACTGCAGGAAATTATGAATAATCATTGGGCGATAAACGTTAAGCTCAAAATTACCGGACGCGCCGCCCATATTGACCGCAACGTCGTTGCCCATCACCTGACAGCAAAGCATGGTCATCGCTTCACACTGCGTCGGATTCACTTTACCTGGCATGATAGAGCTGCCCGGTTCGTTTTCCGGGATGGCAATCTCGCCGATACCGCAGCGAGGACCGGAAGAGAGCCAGCGCACGTCGTTAGCGATCTTCATTAACGAGGCAGCCAGCCCTTTCAGCGAACCGTGCGCATGTACCAGCGCGTCGCAGGTCGCCAGCGCTTCAAATTTGTTTGGCGCGGTGACGAAAGGCTGTTTCGTCAGCTCCGCCAGCTCTTTGGCTACGCGTACCGCATATTCCGGGTGCGTATTCAGCCCGGTACCAACCGCCGTGCCGCCCAGCGCCAGCTCCGCCACGTGCGGAATGCTCTGCTCAATATGCGTCAGATTATGCTTCAGCATGGCTACCCAGCCGGAAATCTCCTGGCCCAGCGTCAGCGGCGTGGCGTCCTGAAGATGGGTACGACCGATCTTCACGATGTCCTTGTAGGCCTGTGCTTTTTCATCCAGCGTTTTTTGCAGCACTTTCAGCTGAGGGATCAGGTGCTCTTTCAGTGCGATAACCGCAGCAACGTGCATGGCGGTAGGAAAAACGTCGTTAGAGCTTTGGCTCTTGTTAACGTCGTCGTTTGGGTGCACCAGACGCGACATGCCGCGCTCGCCGCCCAGGATCTCGCTGGCGCGGTTGGCCAGGACTTCATTCATATTCATATTGGTCTGGGTACCGGAACCGGTCTGCCAGATAGCCAGCGGAAACTCGGCTGCGTGCTGGTTAGCCAGAACCTCGTCGGCAGCCTGCACTATCGCCTGCGAGCGCTCTGCGGGCAGCAGGCCCAGATCGCTGTTCACCTTCGCCGCTGCGCGTTTGGTCAACGCCAGCGCGTGCACCAGTTCAACAGGCATTTTTTCGCTGGAGATGCGAAAATGCTCCAGAGAACGCTGCGTCTGCGCGCCCCAAAGTTTATCTGCCGGCACTTCGATGGAACCCATTGAATCTTTTTCAATGCGGTTGGCGGCCATGTCTCTCTCCTTTACTGGTTATGATGAAACCCAACTTGCCCGTCCGGGCGTTTTGCGCGGGCCATAGTATGACATACAATAATTTAACATTTTGCGAGCCGGTCGTCCTTATCGCATTTCGCCGCCGTCGAAAATTTCTTTCATATAACACAGAGTTAATACTTTTTTTTCTTTCTGCCTCGCCCGTCAGTATTCTGGCGGCCTGCCGCGATCTTTTTACATTACGCACGGAAGCCAGATTGCGGCTGACGCCGCGAGCCACAGTTGCTATCATAATTAACCTGTTATACAGAAACGTTTTTCTTGCCGGATTACGCCGGATGCGATTGTCGGCATCGGTGACTTAAAAAAGGACGATTTTACAGATGAAAAAAACAAAAGTAGCGGTGGGCGTGATTGTCGCTCTTGGCGTGATTTGGACCGGTACGGCGTGGTTTACCGGTAAACAGCTGGAAAAGAACAGGGATGAACTGGTGCAGGAGGCCAACGCTCGCCTGAATGCGCTGGCACCGAACAGCCGCCTGAAGGTAAGCTATCAGGACTGGCAGCGCGGCATTTTCAGCAGCTCGCTACGCCTGGTGGTACAGTCTGACTCACAGACCGAAGATACTTCGCCGCTGAAGCCGGGCCAGAGCGTGGTATTTGATGAGAAAATCGATCACGGCCCCTTCCCTTTCGCCCAGCTAAAAAAATTCAATCTGATCCCCAGCATGGCTTCGGTACATACCCAGCTTGAAAATACCGACGCGGTGAAAAAGCTGTTTGAGATGGCTAAAGGCAAGTCCGCGTTGCAGGCGGAAACCCGCGTAGGCTACGGCGGCGCGACCGCTTCCGTTATTAAGCTGCTGCCGCTGGACTATACCAATGCCCAGACCGGTGAGCGCTTTGCCTCTAACGGCGGCACCATCAACCTCAGCGCCGATAAAAAGGGCGATAAGGTCGATTACGACGGCAAGCTGGAAAGCCTGGTGCTGACCATGCGCAATCAGCTTAATATGCCGGTGATGTTTACCCTGAACGGCCTGACCCTGGACGGCAAAACGCACCTTAACGCCCAGGGCCTGCGCATTGGCGATCAGAAGAGCAGCCTGGATAAGCTCAGCTCGGCCGTAAACGGCCAGCCCTCTTTTGAACTGCACGGCGTTAAGCTGGACTCCGCTTACGATAGCGTGAACAATCAGGTTTCCGGTACCACCGACCTTGCGCTGGACGCAATGAAAATCCGCGATCGGGACTTCGGTCAGATCAAACTGTCGCTCAAGCTCTCCCAGTTTGACGCAGACGGCCTTAAGGCCTTCAGCGATAACTATCAAAGCCAGGTGCAGGCGCTGATGAACGAACCGGGCATGAGCGATAATTTCGCGCTTTATCAGCAGCGTGTTGGTGAAATCCTTAACGCCAACCTGCCGCTGCTGCTGAAAGGTAACCCGGTCATCACTATTGCGCCGCTGAGCTGGAAAAACGATAAAGGCGAAAGTAATTTTAACCTTTCCGTGCACTTTAAAGATCGCGTCGCCGGCGCGCCGCAGCCGCAAACCCTGAGCCAGGCGCTGGATAACGTGCTGAAAACGCTGGACGGCAAGCTCTCTGTCTCAATGGATATGGCAACGGAGATGATGACGCAGGTTGCTATGGCGGAAGGCTATAAGCAGGAAGAAGCCGCTAAGCTGGCCGATCAGCAGGTAAAAGGCGTGGCCGCCATGGGCCAGATGTTCCGTCTGACCAAACAGCAGGACAACAATATCGTCACCAGCCTGCAGTATGCGAGCGGTCAGGTCACGATGAACGGTGAGAAAATGACGCTTGACCAGTTCTTTGCCCGCTATATGCTGGGCGGCGAACCGGCAGCGATGCCGCAGCAGTAGCCCCATCGTTAAGCTGCCAACCGTACCGCCCGCAAGGCCGGTACGGTTTTTTTATGGTGCCAGCGGGTAATTAATCGGCAGTTGGCCCGACAATCGCGCAATTCGCTGGTACAGCAGCGCGGAATGTTTTTATACTGTTATGCACTTTTATCACTACAGAGTGCACCGCCATGATTGATTCCCGTATTCCCCTTACCGATATCCATCGCCATCTTGACGGCAATATCCGTGCACAAACCATTCTTGATTTAGGCCGTGAATTTAACCTTACGCTGCCCGCCACCACGCTGGAAACGCTGCGCCCACACGTGCAGGTAATGAAAAACGAACCGGATCTGGTCAGCTTTCTGCAAAAGCTGGACTGGGGCGTCAAGGTGCTTGGCTCGCTGGAAGCCTGCCGCCGTATCGCGATGGAGAACGTTGAAGACGCTGCCCGCGCCGGTATCCACTATGCGGAACTGCGTTTTTCTCCCGGCTATATGGCGATGACCCATAACCTGCCGATTGCGGGCGTGGTGGAAGCCGTTATCGATGGCGTACGTGCGGGCTGCAAAAAGCACAACATTACCGTGCGCCTGATCGGCATTATGAGCCGTACCTTTGGCGAAGAAGCCTGTCTGCTGGAGCTGGAGGCGCTGCTGGCGCACCGTGACGGCATTACCGCGTTGGATCTGGCTGGCGACGAGCTGGGCTTCCCCGGCAGCCAGTTTTTAAGCCACTTTACCCGCGCGCGCGACGCTGGCCTGCGTATTACCGTTCACGCCGGTGAAGCGGCGGGGCCGGAAAGCATCTGGCAGGCGATTAACGAGCTGGGCGCAGAGCGTATCGGACACGGCGTGAAAGCGGTAGAAGATGCGAAGCTGATGGATTACCTGGCGGAAAAAGGGATTGGCATTGAGTCCTGCCTGACCTCCAATATTCAGACCAGCACCGTCTCTTCGCTGCTGCATCATCCGCTGGCGACGTTCCTGGATCACGGTATTCTGGCAACGATCAATACTGACGATCCCGCCGTGCAGGGTATTGAAATTGGGCACGAATACAAAATTGCCGCGCCGCAGGCAGGCCTGAGCCAGCAGCAGATCCGTACCGCTCAGGAAAACGGCCTGAAGATCGCTTTCTTAAGCGAAGCGGAAAAAGAGGCAATTCGCGCCAGCGTAGCAGCCTGACCGATTAAACTGCCCGGCAGCGCGCCGGGACAGTGCTTGCTACATTGATCCGGGACTACTTCAGCGACAGGGTCTGACGCTTCTCGGCGGATTGCAGACCCAGTTCGATCAGCTCCATCACCTGGATGGCTTCCTGCGCCGTCACCGGATTCGCGCCGTCGCCGTTGATGGCGTCGCGAATGCCGGCGTAATAGGCCGGGTAGTTGCCCGGCGTGGTCAGCAGCGTCTCTTCCGCCATCATTTCGCCGTTAGCCAGCGTGACCACGCCGTCGCGCATATCGTAGCCCCATTCTTCCTGCGGCGGACGCGCGCCTGCTCTAAGGCTGTCCTCCTGCGGATCCAGACCATATTTCACATAGCTGCCGCGCGTGCCGTGTACCTGATAGCGCGGCGATTCCGCCGCCGCCAGCATGCTGGCATGCAGCACCACCCGACGCTTTGGATAGGTGAGTACCGCGTGGAAATAGTCGGTAGTCTGCGCGCCCGTGCGTAGCTCCGCCAGATCCACATTAATCGCCACCGGCGAACCGAACAGCTGAAGTGCCTGATCGATCAGGTGCGGCCCTAAATCGTACCAGATGCCGCTGCCCGCGCCCTTCTGCTCGCGCCAGCGGTTGCGCACTTCCGGTCGGAAACGATCAAAATGAGATTCAAAATAGCGCACTTCGCCCAGCGTGCCTTCTGCCAGCAGCGTTTTCAGGGTCAGAAAATCGCTGTCCCAGCGGCGGTTATGAAACACCGACAGCAGCAGGCCTTTAGCCGCCGCCAGCGCTTCCAGCTCGCGCGCCTGTGACAGCGTCACGGTAAAGGGCTTGTCCACCACCACGTGCTTGCCTGCGTTAAGCGCGGCTTTCGCCAGCGGGAAGTGCGTGTCGTTAGGGGTGGGAATAACAATCAGCTTGATGGATGGGTCATCGAACAGTGCCTGCGGTTCGGCCACAACCGTGGCGGTGGGCCAGTCGGCGTGTACTTTAGCGGCGTCGCTGCTGGACACGGCGGCCAGTTCCATGCCGGAAGTGCCGCTGATTAGGGGCGCGTGAAACGTCTTGCTGGCAAAGCCGTAGCCCACCAGGCCGACGCGAATAGTGTCGTTCATGTCAGTTCCTCTTGTCGCTTACCCGAATGATTTAAGACTATCGTTCGGGCAAGGACAAGATGGATTAGGCTGAATGTTATAAGAAAGTTACTGACTGGCGCTCAGCAGATCCCAGCTTTCGCGCGTCACCAGCGTGTCGGCATCCAGCGAGCGACGACGAAAATCGCTGGGGCTGACGCCGACGCGTTTGCGAAACACGCGGGAAAAATAGAGCTGATCGTCATAGCCCACAATGCGCCCCACGGTGGCGATAGGCTCCTGAGTAGTCTGCAACAGCAGTCTGGCACGAATGATGCGCTGATCCTCTCGCCAGCGCAGCAGATTGATGCCCATCTGCTCGCGGAACAGGTGCGCCAGCCGCGACGGCGACAGGCACACGTGATTAGCGACCTCGTCGATCTTCAGCTCGCCCGCCAGGTTGTTGGTCACGTACTGGCAGGCTTCGATGATACGCGGGTCGCGGATCTGCTGATGGCTGCGCGGATCTTCTTCCACCGCGCGCAGCAGCAGCCTTTCCAGCAGGTTCATCGCCAGCTCTTCCGCAAAACGTTTACCGGAGGTGTGCGTCTGCTCAATGGTGGTGAACAGCCGTTCGAACTCGCCCCACAGCCGTTCGGGCAGCCGCAGCCTGCCGACGCCGCGCTTCTCATCCTGCCAAACCAGCCAGCTGCTCCAGTAGGCGCGCGGGCGGAAGTAGATCCAGCGATGGTGCCAGCAGTCGCTCTCAGGCGAGCGGCCGTAGTAGTGCGAAGTTTTTGGCTGAAACAGCAGCAGGTCGCCCGGCTCGCACTCAAAAGCCTCTTCGCCGCTGAAGACCTGTCCACGCCCCTTGATGGTCAGGTTGATGATATAGCCTTTCATCCCGGAGGGCCGATCGATAAAGAAGTCGAGCGGATCGCCCGCGCCGATCGGCGTCAGGCCCGCCACCAGCCAGGCGTTAAAAGGATAGCCAGGCAGTAGCGGATTGGATTGCGCCACCGGCGCCAGACGATGATACATAACGCCTCCTCAGGCCGTTTTGGCTTTTTGTTTGTAACGGTCGAAAATCACCGCTGCCAGCAGGATCAGGCCGCGCACGACATACTGCGAGAACGGCGAGATATTCAGCAGGTTCATCGCATTTTCCACCGTGCCCAGGATCAGCACGCCCGCCACTACGTAAGAGATTTTGCCAATGCCACCTTTCAGCGAGACGCCGCCCAGCACGCAGGCGGAGATAACGATCAGCTCATAGCCCAGCGAGGTCATCGGCTGGCCGCTGGTCATACGCGAGGCGAGGATAATGCCCGCCGCGGCGGAAACCAGCCCGGAAAGGATAAAAATGATGATACGCGTGCGCACTACCGGTACGCCAGCCAGGCGAGCCGCTTCTTCGTTGCCGCCGATCGCCAGCGTGTTGCGGCCAAAAGTGGTTTTGTTCAGCAGAAAGCCAAAGACGATCAGCGTGCCGATGGTCAGCCAGACCGGCGCCGGAACGCCCAGCCAGCTGGCATAGCCCAGCGCGAAGAAACGTTCGTCTTCAATGCCTACAGCCTTGCCGTCAGAAAAAATATAGGCCAGGCCGCGCACGATCTGCATCGTTGCCAGCGTGGTGATCAGCGCATTAATTTTAAGTTTGGCGATCACGAAGCCGTTGACGAACCCGCAGAGCACGCCCAGCAGCAGGCCCGCCGCGATGCCGATCCACAGGCTTTCCGTCATATTGATCACCACGGCGGCGGTGACGCCGGCGCAGGCGATAACCGAGGCGACCGAGAGATCGAAATCGCCGGACGCCAGGCAGAATAACATGCCGCAGGCAACCATGCCGGACATCGACATCGCCAGGCCCAGCCCTTTCATATTAATCAGCGTGCCGAAATTGGGCACAAAGATGGTACAGCCGATAAAGAGCACGGCAAACACCACCAGCATGCCAAAGTTATCCCAAATGCGGCTCAGATTGGCGCGCTGCGCTGGCGGCGTGGCGGAAGAGGTAGTTAAAGACATGATTGACTCCTTAAGTCAGGCTACGCGCTGCGTGGTTTTCGGCATGGCAAGCGCCAGCGTCAGGGCTTCAGTGGCTTCCTGATGGCTTAGCTCGCCCGCGATGGCGCCCTCGCGCATCACGAGAATGCGATCGGCCAGCCCCATCACTTCCGGTAAATCGCTGGAGGCGAAGAGCACGGCGATGCCCTCTTCCGCCAGCGCGTAAATCAAACGGTAAATTTCATTCTTGGCACCGACGTCGATGCCTCGGGTCGGCTCATCCAGCAGGATCACCTTCATCTCTTCCGACAGCCAGCGCCCCAGGATCGCCTTTTGCTGGTTGCCGCCGGAAAGATTCATGATCAGCTGGTCGGCGCCGGGGGTTTTGATATTCAGCGAGCGAATATGGCTGGCGGCGTTTTTACTTTCCCACTGGTTGTCGATCAGACAGCCGGCGGTCAGGTTATTACGCCGCGCGCTGATATTGATGTTATCGCGGACGGAATGCACCGCGATGATGCCGTCCGCCTTACGATCCTCTGGACAGAGCAGGATCCCGGCGCGGATAGCGTCGGACGGCTCGCGAATGGTTAACGCTTTGCCGTCAAGCTGCACTTCGCCACCGCTGATGCGCGTGCCGCCGAACAACCCTTTCAGCAACTCGCTGCGGCCCGCGCCCACCAGACCAAACAGACCGACGATTTCGCCCGCGCGCACCTCCAGCGAGATCGGCGTCCGCACGCCTTTGGCCTGCACGTTATCCAGCTTCAGGCGCACCTCGCCGGTTTTACGCGGCGCGTAGCCGTATATATCGCCAATTTCGCGGCCAACCATCGCCTGCACCAGTTCATCATGGCTGGTGGCACCGACATCCTGAAAGGTTCGTACGTAGCGGCCGTCTTTAAAGACGGTAATGGCGTCGCTGAGCGCGAAAATTTCCTCCATACGGTGCGAAACATACAGCACCACTTTCCCCTCGTCGCGCAGCTGGCGGATCACGCGGAACAGCTGCTCGATTTCACGGGCGGAGAGCGAACTGGTCGGCTCGTCAAAAGCGATGACTTTGGCATTTCTCGCCAGCGCTTTGGCAATCTCCACCATCTGCCACTGGCCAAGCGACAGCGACTTCAGCGGCGTATCGGGATCGATATCCATCCCTAAGTTTTTTAGCTGTAATCCCGCTTCGTAACGCAGCAGCGAGCGGTTAACAAAGCCCGCGCGCTGCGGTAGCTGGCCCAGATAAATGTTCTCCGCTACCGACATTTCCGGCACCAGATGCAGCTCCTGATAGATAATCGCCACGCCCGCGTTAAGCGCGTCGAGCGTATTGGCAAAATTAACCGGTTGGCCTTTCAGGCGGATCTCGCCGCTGGACGGTTGATAGCTGCCGCTCAGGATCTTCAACAGCGTCGATTTGCCCGCGCCGTTTTCGCCCATCAGGGCGTGCACCTGACCCGCCGCGCAGTCGAAGCTGATATCCGTCAGCGCCTTAACGCCGGGAAAGGTTTTGCCGATATTGTGAAAGCTCAGATACGGGGATGCCATGGTCATTCCTCGTTATAAGGTGCACCGGGGGCCGCAGCGCGGCCCCCGTCCGATTACATCAGGCCTTTTTTAGCCAGCTCGGTTTTAAAGTTGTCGCGGGTGATCAGCACCACATCGGTGACTTCGGTAAACTTCGGCGGCTCGGCGTCTTTGGTCACCCAGTCGTGGAGCATCTGAATGCTTTTATAACCGTGTACGTCCGGGCTTGGCAGCAGCGAACCGAAGAAACCGGTCGCCTTGCCTTTGGAGAGTTCGCTGATGGCGTCCACGCCGTTAATGCCGATGCCGATCACGTCCGGTGCCTTAAAGCCCTGGCCTTCGGTTGCGCGCACGCCGCCGAGGACGGTGTTGTCATTCATGCCGACAATCAGCCAGTGTTTCACTTCCGGATGCTGCACCAGCAGCGAGTTGCCCGCGTCGAAAGCGCCGGGGATATCGTTGGATTTGGTGGGGACTTTATAAATCTGCGCTTCCGGGAAGCCTTCCGCCTTCAGCGCGTCCACTGACCCACTGGTGCGGCGACGCGCCGTATCCAGCTCGTCCGCCGTAATCGCCATCACGCCCGTTTCTTTCGCGTCCCAGCCGCGCTTTTTCATCTCCTTATACAGTTCCTGCCCCTGACGCTCGCCAATTTTGGTCGCCGCCATCATCACCAGCGGCACCGTATCCATCGGCTTGCCTTTGGCCGTAACAAACTGATCGTCAACGGCAATCACTTTCAGATCGTAACTGCGGGCCTTCGCCACGATGGCGGAACCGAGTTTAGGATCGGGCGTGCAGATCACGAAGCCCTTCGCGCCGCTTGCGGCCAGGCTGTCGATAGCGTTCAGCGTTTTTTCACCGTCCGGCACGGCGATTTTGATCACCTCAAAGCCTAAATCTTTGCCCGCCTTATCGGCGAACTTCCATTCGGTCTGAAACCAGGGTTCTTCCGGCTGCTTGACTAAAAAACCCAGCTTCATGGTGTCAGCGATAGCTGAATGTGACATAACGGCGGCGAGGCCAGCGATGGCTAACGCCTGAGTAAATTTGTGCATGAGGCTCTCCGGCTCAGTGCCCGCTTTTGGCGGTTTAATGTAAACGGTATCATTCGGTCCTGGCACGCTGTAACGCCAGCATATTCGGCATTAGCGTAGACGCCGATAAGCGCTAGTTGTAATGGTAAAGATGCGTAGAAAGGGAGAGCGCTATCACACCCTGAGCTTTTAGCTGTTTAATCCATATATTTAGCAAAATTAACACAAATCAAACATTTGAAGTCGGTCACAAAACGCTGTGCGACGACAGAAAAGTGCATATTTGCAGCGCCCTTCAGCCTAACCGCCTGGCGCGCGATTTCTTAGGGTAGTCATATCGTATTCATTGACCGCCCGGAGAGAAAAATGCAGTTGGACGCCATCACAATCGGTCTGGACTTTGGCAGTGATTCCGTACGCGCGTTGGCAGTAGAGTGCGCAAGCGGTAAAGAGCTGCAAACCGGAGTCGTCGCCTATCCGCGCTGGCAGGCGGGTCTGTATAGCCAGAGCCGCATTAATCAGTTTCGTCATCATCCGCAGGACTATATCGACGCCTTTGAGCAGGCTATACGTGACGTTGTCACTAAATTAACGCCCGCTCAGCGTCAGAACATCGTGGGGATCGGCGTTGATTCCACTGGCTCCACGCCAGCGCCCATCGATCGCGACGGCAACGTTCTGGCGCTGCGCCCGGAATTCGCCGAAAACCCCAACGCTATGTTTGTGCTGTGGAAAGATCATACGGCCATTAAAGAGGCGGAAGAAATTACCGCGCTGTGCCACAGCGGGCGTTTCGAGGACTATGCGCGCTTTATTGGCGGTACCTACTCCTCGGAGTGGTTCTGGGCAAAAATCCTGCACGTCAGCCGTGAGGATAAAGCGGTGCGCGAAGCGGCGGTCGCCTGGGTGGAGCTGTGCGACTGGGTGCCCGCCCTGCTCAGCGGCACTACGGCGCCAGAAGCGATCCGCCGTGGACGCTGCGCTGCCGGGCATAAATCGCTGTGGCATCCTGCCTGGGGCGGCCTGCCGGGCGCGGATTTCTTTAACGCGCTGGATCCGCTGCTGACGGAACGCCTGGACACGCCGATGTTCAGCGAAACCTGGACGGCCGAACAGCCCGTAGGACAGATTACGGCGGAATGGGCGACGCGGCTTGGCGTGCCGACTGGCGTGATGATTTCCGGCGGTGAGTTCGACTGCCATATGGGCGCCGTCGGCGCAGGCGCCACGCCTTACACGCTGGTAAAAGTGATCGGCACCTCAACCTGCGACATCCTGATCGCCGATGTTGACCGCGTCGGTGAGCGCGCCATTGACGGTATCTGCGGCCAGGTCAACGGCAGCGTGGTGCCGAATATGATCGGGCTGGAAGCGGGCCAGTCGGCGTTTGGCGATATGTACGCCTGGTTCAGCCGCCTGCTCAGCTGGCCGTTAATTCAGGCCGCCGAAAAGCATCCGCATCTTCAGGCGGAGCTGGCGCAGGTGCAGAAAAATCTGCTCAATGAATTAACTCAGGCCTGGGCTGCCGATCCGCAGCTGGATCATCTGCCGGTGGTGCTGGACTGGTTTAACGGCCGCCGCACACCTTTTGCCAACCAGCGCCTGAAAGGCGTCATTACCGATCTCAACCTGGGCACCGACGCGGCCACGCTGTTCGGCGGTTTTATCGCCGCCACCGCCTTTGGCGCACGCGCCATTATGGAATGTTTCGAGCGTCAGGATATTCCGGTGGAAAACATCCTGACCCTGGGCGGTATCGCCCGTAAATCCCCGGCTATTATGCAGGTCTGCTGCGACGTGATGAACCGACCGCTGGATATCGTTGCGTCGGACGAATGCTGTGCGCTGGGCGCGGCGATTTTTGCCGCCGTGGCCGCCGGCGTCTATCCCGACGTACCTGCCGCCCAGCAGAAAATGGCCAGCCCAATCGCTACCACGCTGCAGCCCGACGCCAGCCGCGTCGACCGCTATCAGCAGCTTTATCAGCGTTACCTTCAATGGTGCGACGTGGCCGAACCCCTGTTCGCCCCGCGCCAGCTCAACAGTTAAGGAGAAAGTATGGCTCAGCTCAATGCGCTCAGCGTCTGGTTTGTTATTGGCACACAGCACCTTTACGGCAGTGAGACGCTGCGTCAGGTGGAGCATCATGCCCAGCAGGTGGTGGACGGGCTTAACCGCAACGGCAATCTGCCGTTTCGTCTTCAGCTTAAGCCGCTGGTGAAAAGCCCCGATGAGGCGCTGGCGCTCTGCCGCGAGGCGAACTATGCCGATGAGTGTTTAGGCATCATCACCTGGCTGCATACCTTTTCGCCCGCCAAAATGTGGATTGGCGGCCTGTCGGTGCTTAACAAGCCGCTGTTGCAGTTCCATACCCAGTTCAACGCGGAGATCCCGTGGGACAGCATGGATATGGACTTTATGAACCTGAACCAGACCGCACACGGCGGCCGTGAGTTCGGCTTTATCGGCGCGCGGATGCGGCTACCGCACAGCGTGATCACCGGCCACTGGCAGGATAAAGCCGCCCAGGAGCGCATCGGCAAGTGGATGCGTGCCGCTGCCGCTAAACAGGCCAGCGCGCAGCTTAAGGTCGCGCGCTTTGGCGACAATATGCGTGAAGTAGCGGTAACGGAAGGCGATAAGGTAGCGGCGCAGATCCAGTTCGGCTACTCGGTTAACGGCTGGGGCGTGGGCGACCTGGTGGAGGTGATTAACGGCGTCAGCGATGGCGACGTCAACGCGCTGATCGACGAATACGAGAGCCTGTATGACTTTACGCCAGCGGCGGCAGCCAACGGCGAGAAGCGACAGAACGTGCTGGATGCGGCCCGCATCGAGCTGGGGATCAAAAGCTTTTTGCAGGCCGAAGGCTGCATGGCGTTCACCACCAACTTCCAGACCCTGCACGGCATGACTCAGCTGCCGGGTCTGGCGGTACAGCGACTGATGGGCCAGGGCTACGGTTTTGCCGGCGAAGGCGACTGGAAAACCGCCGCGCTGCTGCACATCTTTAAAGTGATGGCGACCGGTCTGCCGGGCGGCACCTCCTTTATGGAGGATTATACCTATCACTTCTCGCCGGGCAACGAGCTGGTACTGGGTTCGCATATGCTGGAAGTCTGCCCTTCCATCGCCAAAGAAAGCCGTCCGCTGATTGACGTGCAGTATCTGGGCATTGGCGGCAAGGCCGATCCGGCACGGATGATTTTCTCCACGCCGGCCGGACGCGCCGTGAACGCCAGCGTGATCGATATGGGCGACCGCTTCCGCCTGCTGGTTAACGTCGTCGACGCCGTGGAACAGCCAAAGCCGCTGCCAAAACTGCCGGTAGCCCGCGCCCTGTGGCGCGCGCAGCCTTCGCTGGCAACGGCCTCGGAAACCTGGATCCTCGGCGGCGGCGCGCACCATACGGTGTTCAGCCAGGCGCTGACGGTTGAGGATATGCGTCAGTACGGCGAGATGCACGGTATTGAGGTGTTGGTGATTGACGAAGAAACCACGCTGCACGGTTTTAAAGACGCGCTGCGCTGGAACGAGGCGTACTACCGGCTGAATCAGCGTTAAGCCTGCCGGTCTGACAAGTATATAAAGCCCCAACGGAGACGTCGGGGCTTTTCTTTTACCTGACGCTGGGATTCCCCGCTTTATCGGGCTGACTACTGGAGCAGTGGGTGGATCAGCGTCTCCGTTTTTTCAAAGTAGGCGAACACCTGCTCGCCTACTTTCTTTTTCTGATACAGCTCCCGGCAGCACGCCGTTATATTTATCCCGCGGTATGCTTCGCATGCGGATCTTTGGCGATATCGTACAGCTTTTCTTTATCCCGGATACCGCAGTACTGAATATTTTTATACTGCGGCGTGCGGACGGCAAAAGTAGTCGGCGCATTTTATCGATCAGGCCACGCTCGCCGGACATAAAGCCGTTATCGCCCATGGCGATGGCGATAGTGTTGGCCAGCAGGATATAAACGATATTGGGTTTTGCCGACGCGCCTGCCACAGGCAGAGGAGCCGCCGTAGCGGGTTGATACCCTACCGTGCAGCAGAGCGCCAGCGCGGTTTTCTTTATGACTGATCCTCCGCGATCGTAACAGGACAGCGGCGACCTGTGCGCTCGTTTGTTTGGTTGCGGGGCGCAGCTCCCGGTAAAATCGCCTGTTGCTTTTTTGCAGCTGCGCCACGCTTTTTCCCTGCTGCGCCAGCGGGAGTCTCTGCTGCACTATCGGCAGCACGTGCCGGTAATGCACCGGTCCCGCGCAGGGATAGTTTTGCGGCCGATCTCCTTTAGCGTAAAGAAAGCGGTGTTTGGGGCAGCCGCCGTGAAAAAGCGATCTGACGTCCCAGCGCAGGCAGGCCTGGTTCAGCCAGGTCAGCTCAAGCGTTTCACCGGCGCATTTTGCTGGCGATCCCAGACTGCCGTCAGCAGCCTTTGCAGCGCGATAAAAGTAAACAGCAGGATGCCGATGGCGATTTTGGTCCACCATGAGCTGAGCGAACCGTCAAAGTTAATCCAGGTCTGGATCAATCCCTGGATCAGCACGCCAAACAGCGTGCCGAGCACCGTGCCGACGCCGCCGGAAAGCAGCGTCCCGCCGATCACCACCGACGCGATGGCGTCCAGCTCTACGCCCATGCCGGCCAGCGCGTAACCGGCCGAGGTATAGACAGAAAACACGATGCCCGCCAGCGTCGCCAGCGCTGAAGAGAGCATATAGATACGCACGGTAGCGCTGCGCGTGCCGATCCCCATCAGGCGAGCAGAAGTTATATTGCCGCCGATAGCATAGACTTCGTTGCCAAAGCGCGTACGGTGCGCCAGCAGGATCCCCGCCGCGACCACCACCAGCATAACCAGCGCCAGCAGGCTGAGCCTCCCGCCGCCGGGAATTTTCCAGGCCAGCGAAGAGAGCGTGCCGTACAGCGGATGATCGATGGGGATCGAGCTTTCCGACACCAGGTAGCTGCTGCCGCGCAGAAAAAACATGCCTGCCAGCGTGATAATAAAAGCAGGCATTTTCAGCGCGTCGATTAGCCAGCCCATTAGCGCGCCGAACGCCGAGCCGAGCGCCATCACCAGCGCAAACGCCAGCCAGGGATCGAGATGAAAATCCCCAATGGCCCGCGCCAGGAAAACGCCGGTAAAAGCGATCACCGCGCCCGGCGACAGATCGATGCCGCCGGAGAGGATCACAAAAGTCATGCCGACGGCGATAATCCCCAGAAAGGCGTTATCGGTCAGGATATTAGCGATAACGCGAGTGGAAGCGAAGCCGGGATACTGCGCCAGGCAGAACAGGTAGCCCGCCACAAAAACCAGCAGCGTAATCATTAGCGGCAAATAGCGTTTAATCACGGCGACCTCTTTTTAAACAGTTGCAGAAACGCGGGCGACTGGAGCAGCAGCACCGCCATCACCACGACGGCTTTCACCACCTGGTTCAGCTCCGGCGGAAAGCCGGAAAGCAGAATGCCGGTATTCATGGCCTGAATAGTCAGCGCGCCCAGCAGCGACAGCAGCAGGTTAAAGCGTCCGCCCAGCAGCGAAGCACCGCCGATAACCACCGCGAGGATAGCGTCCAGCTCCAGCCACAGTCCGGCATTATTGGCATCCGCGCCGCGAATATCAGCCGCGACAATCAGCCCCGCCACGGCGGCACACAGCCCGCTGATGATATAGGTTGTCATTACCACCGCCCAGCCGTTGACCCCGGCGTTGCGCGCGGCGCGCAGGTTAATCCCTACCGCTTCGATAAACATGCCCAGTGCGGTTTTTCTTGCCAGCAGCCACACCAGCAGAGCCACCGCCAGGGTTATCCATACCGGCACCGGCAGCAGCAACAGCGTGCCGCTGCCCAGCTGCGCCAGCGAGTCGCTGTTAAAAGTGACGATTTGTCCCTGGGTAATCAGCTGGGCGACGCCACGCCCGGCCACCATTAAAATCAGCGTTGCCACAAAAGGCTGGATTTTTAACAGCGCCACCAGCACGCCGTTCCACAAGCCGCACAGCAGCCCGCTGCCCAGCGAGGCGAGCACGATTACCGGCAGGCTGTGTCCGGAAACGGTTAGCGTGGCCGCCGTGGCCCCGGCAATCGCCATCACCGCGCCTACCGACAGGTCGATGCCGCCGGTGGCAATCACCAGCGTCATCCCGATCGCAAGCAGCGCTACCGGCGCGGCCCGATTAAGAATATCAATCGGGCTGCCGAACAGCCGCCCGTCCTGAAGATGCACGGCAAAGAAATTATTTGCCACCAGGCTGTCCGCAAGCAGCACCAGGATCAGCGCGGCGAGCTGCGGCATCCCCGGCGGGAGTTTCCGTGCCGAAGCGTTTTTTTTCATCAGCCGTGTCTCAAGCATGGGTTCCTCCGGCGGCTATTGCCTTAACCACAGAGGTGACAGAGAGATCCTCCAGCGGGATCTCCGCAACCTGTCGGCGATCCCGCAGGATAATCACCCTGTCCGCATAGCCGACCAGTTCCTCCAGTTCAGAAGAGATCACCAGCAGCGCCAGGCCATCCGCGCAAAGCGTTTCGATTAGCCGGATAATCTCCGCGTGCGCGCCAACGTCAATGCCGCGCGTCGGCTCGTCCAGGATCAGAAACTGCGGTTTTGTCACCAGCCAGCGGGAGAGCAGTACCTTTTGCTGATTGCCGCCGGACAGCAGCTCCACCGGCTGTTCGGCATGCGGCGTGCGAATACCTAAGCTTTTGATATAGCGTTCGGCTATTTGCTGCTGCTCGCGTTTGGCGATCGGTCTGAGCCAGCCGCGCTGGGCCTGTAGCGCCAGAATAATATTTTCCCGCACGGAGGCCGCGCCGATAATGCCGTCGGTTTTACGATCCTCGGGACAGAAGCCGATCCCCGCGCGCGAGGCCTGCGCGGGGGTGCGGATAGCGCGAGGTTTTCCCCTGATGAAGGCGCTGCCGCTGTCGGCGCTTTTAATGCCGAACAGCAGCTCTGCGGTTTCCGTGCGTCCGGAGCCCAGCAGACCGGCAAGACCAACGGCCTCGCCGGGACGAACGCTAAGGCTGAAGGGCTCTATCGTCCCTTTCCTGCCGTAATCTTTGAATTCCACCACCGGCTGATGGCTTTTTAAGGTGCTGCCCGCGCGCTGAAGGGCGGTTTCCAGCAGTTCGCGCCCCAGCATCAGCTTAATCAGCTCGATTTGCGGCAGCGCGTGCGTTTCTCGCGTAGCGACAAACTGGCCGTTGCGCAGCACGGTGATGCGATCGCAAATTTTGTAAACCTGATCCAGAAAATGGGTAACAAAAATCAACCCCATACCGCGCGCGCGCAGCTGGTTCATCAGCGTAAACAGCATCGTCACTTCGCTGGCGTCCAGGCTGGCCGTTGGCTCATCAAGGATCAGCACCTGGGCGGAGAGATCGACCGCGCGGCAGATAGCAATAATCTGCTGCATCGCGACTGAATAGTGTCCAAGCGGGCGCGTCACGTCCAGCTCAAAGCCGTAATTGTGCAGCAGCATTCGCGCTTCTTTATTCATGCGGCGACGATCGATCATGCCCAGTCGTCGCGGTTCGCGCCCGATAAACAGGTTGTCCGCCACCGACATATTGGGCAACAGATTGACCTCCTGATAGACGGTACCGATCCCCGCCTGCTGGGCCTCCGCCGTGCTGCGCGGATCGATAGCCTGGCCTGCCAGCTTAACGGTGCCCGCATCGCGCCGGTAAACGCCGGTCAATACTTTAATCAGGGTAGATTTACCCGCGCCGTTCTCGCCCAGCAGCGCCATGATTTCGCCGCCCTGTAGATCGAAAGAAACGCCTGCCAGCGCTTTGACGCCGGGAAAACTTTTACTCAGTCCGCTGATGCTGAGCAGCGGCAGTGTTTGCGATGAGCTGGTCATGGCTGGCCTCGAAAGCAGCGCCGTCCGCCAGGCGGACGGCAAAGGTGTCAGTAACCCATTCCTTTTTTCTTATCCAGCTGGGCTTGGGCGTCGGCTGGCAAAAAGAGCCTCGATTCGGTTTTGATAATTTTGGGCGGCTGGGTGCCGTTCTTGCGGAATTTCTCCAGCGCGTCGAATGCCGGGCCTGCCATATCAGGCGTCAGCTCGACGTTAGCATTAGCCTCGCCTGCCAGCATCGCCTTGTAAATATCCGGCACGCCATCAATCGAGCCGGTCAGAATATCTTTGCCCGGCTTAAGGCCGGCTTCTTTAATGGCCTGAATGGCACCAATCGCCATATCGTCATTGTGGGCGTAAACCATGCAAATGTTCTTGCCGTTGTTTTCCGCTTTAATAAAGCTCTCCATAACTTCTTTACCTTTGCTGCGGGTAAAGTCGCCGGACTGCGAGCGCACAATTTTAATGCCGGGCGCGTTGGCAATGGCCTCGGCAAAGCCTTTTTTGCGATCTATCGCCACGCTGGCGCCGACGGTGCCCTGTAGCTCAACAACATTACAGGGTTTACCGGCCAGCTCTTTGACCAGCCAGTCGCCAATCAGCTTGCCTTCCAGCACGTTATCCGCCGTGACGACTGACATATAAAGCGATTTATCCTTCACCACGATAGCGCGATCCAGCAGGAACACGGGGATTTTGGCGTCTTTAGCTTCCTCAAGCACTGGTTCCCACCCCGTTTGTACCACGGGCGCGATAAAGATAGCGTCCACGCCCTGAGCAATAAACGAGCGCACCGCCTTGATTTGATTTTCCTGCTTTTGCTGTCCATCGGCAATTTTCAGCGTGATGCCGCGCTTTTGCGCTTCGCTTTTGGCCATGCTGGTTTCCGCCGCTCGCCAGCCCGATTCGGAGCCAACCTGAGAAAAGCCAACCGTTAGGTTTTCTGCCAGCGCGTTACCGCTCAGCGCCGCGCCAATCAGCGTGGTTAAAAGTAAACGTTTCCACATAGGGTCTGTTCCTCTGACGGGGGTCATTATCCGGGTGTTATTGCCGCTTAAGGGTGGCTCAGTCAGAAAAAAACATTTACGACAATGCTCACAAAATTCAGCAATTAAGGCGGGGCAAAACGGCGGGGATTTTCAGTAAAAAAAGGAATATGGATAAAATATGCGTCAACGCGGAAAAGGCATTGTTAAATAAGTGTAATAAAGATAAGCGCTTATCCATCTGCTTCGTGAAAACGATTACAAAGAGAAGCACCGTATCTGCCGCCTTACGTTAATAGCCTGTAGCAAGAGCAAAACGTTAATTTGTGAGCAGTACCACATCCTGTTGGATCCGGTTATTAACACTGATAACATTTATTAACAAGAGCCGGGTAAATGCTAATTAAAGTCGACAATCACGGCGGCAGGAATGCGGAAATGCCTTACTCTTTATTCTGAATTTACAGTGAATGTGCATTTTCTACTATAGACAGCGCCTTGCCTGGTCATATACTTAAAACTCCTCATTTCTTATCATAACGGCAACCATGACAGTTCAAGACTATCTGTTAAAATTTCGTAAAGTCAGCTCTCCGGATACCCTGGAGAAGCTGTTTGATCATCTCAACTATTCTCTGACCGATAATAAAGAGATTATGGATATGTATCGCGCTGCCGATCATCGTCGTGCTGAACTGGCTTCGGGTGGACGTTTGTTCGATCTCGGCTGCGTACCCAAATCCGTCTGGCATTATGTCGTTTAGGTTTTCCGTTTCGATCCTGTTACCTTCTTTAGTCTGCAGCTCTTCCCCCCGCGGGCGCGCTGTGCCACCTTCAGCGTTTTTATAACCTGAACCTGTATCAAGGCGGGCTGCCGTTGCCGCTCGCCTGAGCAACGCCCGAATTTTTTATCTCTGACAGGCTACGTTGGCGGTTGGCCTGCCACCTTCCGCTATACTGCACGCTTTGATCGCGTTTTCTGGCGCATTCGGCGTCGAAAAAACAGGCGATAATTTAATTCTCCGTGCGGTCATTGCCGCTCCACGGCGCGCTGATGTTGTTGTCCGGCCGCGAATGACCGATAATAAGCCGCTTTTATTTTTTCTCAGGCGTAAAAATGACCGACTACCTGCTTCTTTTTATTGGCACAGTGCTGGTGAACAACTTCGTCCTGGTGAAGTTTCTCGGCCTCTGTCCCTTTATGGGCGTTTCCAAAAAACTGGAAACGGCGATTGGCATGGGACTCGCCACGACTTTTGTGATCACCCTGGCCTCGATCTGCGCATGGCTGGTGAATCATCTGATCCTGCTGCCGCTGGATCTGGTTTATCTGCGCACCATGGCCTATATCCTGGTGATCGCGGTGGTGGTGCAGTTCACCGAAATGGTGGTGCGTAAAACCAGCCCGGATCTCTACAGGCTGCTGGGCATTTTTCTGCCGCTAATTACCACTAACTGCGCGGTGCTTGGCGTGCCGTTGCTGAGCGTTAACCTGAACCATACCTTTTTGCAGGCCGCGCTGTACGGTTTCAGCGCCTCCCTCGGCTTTTCGCTGGTGATGGTGCTGTTTGCCGGTATCCGCGAGCGGCTGGTACTGGCCGACGTGCCTGCGCCTTTTAAAGGCTCCTCTATCGCGCTGGTGACTGCGGGCCTGATGGCGCTGGCATTTATGGGCTTTAGCGGTCTGGTGAAATTCTGATGAGTGCAGTATGGATTGCGGTGGCGGTATTAAGCGTGCTGGGCCTGATTTTCGGCGGCCTGCTGGGCTATGCCTCACGCCGATTTAAAGTTGAAGAAGATCCTATCGTCGAGCAGATCGACGCAATTTTGCCGCAGAGCCAGTGCGGACAGTGCGGCTATCCCGGCTGTCGCCCCTATGCCGACGCAGTGGGCAACAACGGCGAGCAGATCAACAAGTGCGCGCCCGGCGGCGAACAGACCATGCTCAAGCTGGCCGCGCTGCTGAACGTCGAGCCACAGCCGCTGGGTGATGAAGCGGCGCGAGAACCCGAGCGCAAAGTCGCGTGGATTGACGAAGCAAACTGTATCGGCTGCACCAAATGCATTCAGGCCTGCCCTGTCGATGCCATCGTCGGCGCCACGCGCGCCATGCATACCGTGCTGAGCGATGTCTGTACAGGCTGCGATCTCTGCGTCGCGCCCTGCCCGACTGACTGCATCGAGATGCGTCCGGTCGCCACCACAACGGCGAACTGGAAGTGGGATCTGCAAACCATCCCGGTCAAAGTCATTTCTGTGGAAAGCCATGCGTAACCTGTTCAAGCTGTTTAAAAAAGAGAAGCTGTGGGATTTTCAGGGCGGCATCCATCCGCCGGAAATGAAAACCCAGTCCAGCCGCACGCCGCTGCGCCAGCTGCCGCTGCCTTCCCACTTTATTATTCCTCTTAAGCAGCATATCGGCCACGAAGGCGAAATGCTGGTAAAGCCGGGTGATAAAGTTCTGCGCGGTCAGCCGTTGACGTTTGGCCGCGGCAGGATGCTGCCGGTACACGCGCCGACTTCCGGCACCGTGGACGATATAGCGCCTCATATGACGGCGCACCCCTCCGCGCTGGCAGAAATGTGTATTTTTATCACGCCGGACGGCGAAGATCGCTGGATTGAAAAACATCCGCTGGCCGACTATCGCCAGCATGAGCGCGCGGCGATAGTTGAGCGTATTCATCAGGCCGGCGTGGCCGGGCTTGGCGGCGCGGGCTTTCCTACCGCTACCAAGCTGAGAGGCGGGCTGCGCGGCGTAAAAACGTTGATTATTAATGCGGCCGAGTGTGAACCTTACATCACTGCCGACGATCGTCTGATGCAGGACTGCGCGGACGAGGTCATCGAAGGCAGCCGTATTCTGGGCTGGGTCTTGCACGCCGAGCGCGTGCTGATCGGCATCGAGGACAACAAGCCGGAAGCGATCGCCGCGCTGAAAAAAGCGCTGGGCGGCGCGACGGATATGCAGATCCGGGTTATCCCGACCAAGTATCCTTCCGGCGGGGCTAAGCAGCTCACTAAAATCCTTACCGGGCTGGAAGTGCCGCACGGCGGCCGCTCCACCGATATCGGCGTGCTGATGCAGAACGTTGGCACCGCCTGGGCGGTCAAACGCGCCATTATCGACGGCGAACCGCTGACCGAGCGCGTGGTGACCCTGACCGGCGAAGCAGTTAAGCGCCCAGGCAACGTCTGGGGACGTATCGGCACGCCTATCAGCCATCTGTTACAGCAGGCCGACTTTACGCCAGGCCCCGGCCAGATGGTGGTAATGGGCGGCCCGCTGATGGGCTTTACGCTGCCGACGCTGGACGTGCCGGTAGTGAAAATCACCAACTGTATCCTGGCCCCTTCCGCCAGCGAGATGGGCGATAGCGAAGAGGAAAAATCCTGCATTCGCTGTAGCGCCTGTGCGGACGCCTGCCCGGCGGCCCTGCTGCCGCAGCAGCTTTACTGGTACAGCCGGGGCGGCGACCACGATAAGGCGCGCGAGCACAATATTGACGACTGCATTGAGTGCGGCGCCTGCGCCTATGTCTGCCCCAGCAATATTCCGCTGGTGCAATATTACCGCCAGGAAAAAGCGGAGATCCGCGCTATCGATCTGGAAGCGGAGCGCACCGCGCAGGCAAAAGCGCGCTTTGAAGCGCGCCAGGCTCGTCTGGAACGTGAAAAGCTGGCGCGTGAAAACCGTCATCAGCAGGCAAAACGCAGCGTCAGCCAGCGCGATCGTGGCGAGGTCGACGCGGCGCTGGAGCGGGTGAAAGCGAAACAGACGACAACCAGCGAAGACGCGCTGGCTGCGGAAAACGCGGCGGCTGTAGCGCAGCGTGAAGCGCGAAAAGCGCAGGCGCGCGCGCAGCAGGCCGAAACGCAGTCCGAAACGGAACCGGCAACGCGTCAGGCAGGCGATCCGCGTAAGGCAGCAGTTGAAGCGGCTATCGCGCGTGCCAAAGCGAAAAAAGCGACGACGGAAGGCGAAGCGGCCGCCGCAGCGCAACCCGTGCAGACAGACGCGCCGGTCGATCCGCGCAAGGCCGCCGTCGAGGCCGCAGTCGCTCGCGCCAAAGCGAAGAAAGCCGCCGCCGCAAAAGCGTCTGCTGCCGACGCGACGCAGACGACAGAAAGCCAGCCCGTGCAGGCTGTTGAAGCGCCATCCGTGCAGGCAAACGACCAGCCGGAAGACGCGCCGGTCGATCCACGCAAGGCCGCCGTCGAGGCCGCGATTGCCCGCGCCAAAGCGAAGAAAGCCGCCGCCGCAAAAGCAGCCGCGACGGACGATATCGAGCAGACAGTTGAAGAGCAGCAGGCGGCCGCAACGGCTGAACCGGTCGCGCAGGCGACGACTACACCTTCGTCAGAACATGACGATCCCCGCAAAGCGGCAGTGGCGGCGGCCATCGCTCGCGTTAAAGCGCGTAAGGCGCAGCATTCTACGCAAGAGGATTAAATGGCTTTTCGCATCGCTAGTTCGCCTTACACCCATAATCGCCGCAGCACCAGCACCATTATGCTGCTGGTGCTGGTGGCTACCCTGCCCGGCATCGCGGCTCAGTGCTGGTTTTTCGGCTGGGGCACCCTCATTCAAATCGCGATTGCCGCCGCGGCGGGCATCGGTGCCGAGGCCGCCATCCTTAAGCTGCGCAAGCAGCCGACAGGCAAAACGCTGGGCGATAATTCCGCACTGCTGACCGCGCTGCTGCTGGCGATCAGTATTCCGCCGCTGGCGCCGTGGTGGGTAATAATTATCGGCACCCTCTTCGCCGTGGTGATCTCTAAACAGCTGTATGGCGGCCTGGGACAGAATCCTTTCAACCCCGCCATGGTGGGCTACGTGGTGCTGCTGATCTCCTTTCCGGTGCAGATGACCAGCTGGCTGCCGCCGGACGCTTTGCAGTCGGTCACGCCCACCTTCCGGGACACGCTGCAGATGATTTTTCACGGGTCGACGCTTGATGGCCACACTATGCAGCAGCTGCAAATCGGCGTAGACGGCGTCAGCCAGGCGACGCCGCTGGATACCTTTAAAACCGGCCTGCGCGCCGGGCACAGCGCGGAGCAGCTGCATGCCCTACCCATTTACAGCGGCGTTATTGCCGGCCTGGGCTGGCAGTGGGTAAATATCGGCTATCTGGTCGGCGGTCTGTTTCTGCTGCTCACCAACAGCATTCGCTGGCATATCCCGGCCAGTATGCTGCTGTCGCTGGCGCTCTTCTCCACGCTCGGCTGGTTCTTTTCGCCTGAAAGCCTGGTGTCGCCTGCGATCCACCTTTTCTCAGGTGCAACCATGCTCGGCGCCTTTTTTATCGCCACCGACCCGGTCACGGCCTCGACCACCAATAAAGGCCGCCTGCTTTACGGCGTGCTGATTGGCCTGCTGGTGTGGCTTATCCGCAGCTTTGGCGGCTATCCTGACGGCGTGGCGTTTGCCGTGCTGCTGGCGAATATCACCGTGCCGCTGATCGACTATTACACGCAGCCGCGCGTTTACGGCCATCGTAAGGAAAAGTAATGCTGGATGCGATTCGTAAAAATGGCGTGACGCTGGCGCTGTTCGCCGCCGTCACTACCGGTCTGACCGCAGTGATCAACAGCGTGACCAAACCAACTATTGACCACCAGACCACGCTACAGCAAAAAAGCCTGCTGGATCAGGTGGTGCCGCCGGAGCTGTATAATAATCCGATTCAGCAGGAGTGTTACAGCGTCACTAATCCGGCGCTGGGCAGCGATGTACACCGCCTGTACCTGGCGCGCAAAGATGACCGGCCGGTGGCGGCAGCGGTTGAGACTACCGCGCCCGACGGTTATTCTGGTGCCATTCAGATGCTGGTCGGTGCGGACTTCAACGGAAAAGTACTGGGCGTGCGCGTGGTGGAACACCATGAAACGCCGGGCCTGGGTGATAAAATAGAGCTGCGCATCTCCAACTGGATTGAAAGCTTCAGCGGCGTCAGGCTGAGCGGTAAAGATGATAAGCATTTTGCGGTGAAAAAAGACGGCGGCGATTTCGATCAGTTTACCGGCGCCACCATCACGCCGCGCGCGGTAGTGAACGCGACAAAACGCGCTACGCTATTTGTTGAAACGTTGCCGGGGCAGCTTGCCTCGCTGCCAACCTGTGGAGACTCCAATGAGTGAAGCCAAAACCCTGCTGATCGGCGGGCTGTGGAAAAATAACTCGGCGCTGGTTCAGCTGCTGGGCCTGTGTCCGCTGCTGGCGGTTACCTCTACCGCCACCAATGCGCTGGGCCTCGGCCTGGCTACCACGCTGGTGCTGACCTGCACCAACAGCGCGATTTCCGCCTCGCGCCGCTGGGTGCCGTCCGATATCCGTATTCCGATTTACGTGATGATTATCGCTGCGGTGGTGAGCTGCGTGCAGATGCTGATCAACGCCTATGCCTACGGGCTTTATCAGTCATTAGGCATCTTTATCCCGCTGATCGTCACCAACTGTATCGTGGTGGGCCGCGCCGAAGCGGTCGCCTCGCGCAGCAGCGTGCCGCTGGCCGCGCTGGACGGCATGGCCATAGGCCTGGGCGCCACCAGCGTGATGTTCGTGCTGGGCTCACTGCGTGAAATTATCGGTAACGGCACCATTTTTAACGGCGCCGATCAGCTGCTTGGCCCGTGGGCAAAAGTGCTGCGCGTGCAGGTTGTGCATTTTGATTCACCCATGCTGCTGGCGATGCTGCCGCCGGGCGCGTTTATTGGCCTGGGGATGCTGCTGGCCGCGAAGTACCTGATTGATAATAAGATGAAGGCCCGCGCGGCGCGCAGGGCGGCAGAAGTCAGCCTGCCGAAAGGAGCACCGGGCACGCTGTGAACAAGGATAAACGTCAACAAATTTTAGTGCGGCTGCGCGATAACAATCCACATCCCACTACGGAACTGGTTTTCACTACGCCTTTTGAACTGCTGATCGCCGTGCTGCTCTCGGCGCAGGCCACCGATGTCAGCGTTAACAAGGCGACCGCAAAGCTCTATCCGGTTGCCAATACGCCCGCCGCCATGCTGGAGCTGGGCGTCGACGGCATAAAAGCCTATATCAAGACCATCGGCCTGTTTAACAGCAAGGCGGAGAACGTCATTAAAACCTGCCGTATATTGCTGGATCAGCACGGCGGCGAAGTACCGGAAAGCCGCGAGGCGCTGGAAGCGCTGCCGGGTGTGGGCCGTAAAACGGCGAACGTGGTGCTGAATACCGCTTTCGGCTGGCCGACCATCGCCGTGGATACCCATATTTTCCGCGTCTGCAACCGCACGAAATTCGCGCCGGGGAAGAACGTTGAGCAGGTAGAAGAAAAGCTGCTAAAAGTGGTGCCAAAAGAGTTTAGAGTAGACTGCCACCACTGGCTGATCCTGCACGGCCGCTACACCTGCATTGCCCGCAAACCGCGCTGCGGCTCCTGTTTGATTGAAGATCTTTGCGAGTACGGCGAGAAAACCGATATCTGATCCTTTTGGCGGATAAAGTACCCGGCAATTTACTGGGTTAAGGAGAAAAGGATATGCTGTTTAAAGTGGAAATGACCATTGCAATCCCCGACTCGCTGCCAACCGGGCGCGTTACGGAAATCAAAGCGCAGGAAAAAGCCTATGCGCAGCAGCTACAGCGTTCTGGTAAATGGCGCCACGTCTGGCGCGTGGCCGGCCAGTTTAAAAACGTCAGCATTTTCGATGTGGAAAGCCATGACGAGCTGCACGAGCTGCTTACCGGCCTGCCGCTCTACCCTTATATGACCATGACTATTGAGCCGCTGTGCCGCCATCCGTCCTCCATTCGGGACGACGACAGCTAATCATCCCGCGTCGTCAGGGAAGACGATCGCCAAATCCGCAATCATAATCCCCTGCAGCCTGTCAGCCAGCACGGCTGCCAATGTGCTACATAACAAGACAGCCTCTTGCTGCCGACGAATAAGATGGCCACCCAGGCCGTGATTTCGTCTCCGATCGTCCTCTTGCCACCTGTTTTAGCGCCTCTCCTCATTTGCCCTATTTCTGCTCTCTGACGGTTCGGCAGTTGTTATTATCGCTAAAGCGGTTTAGCTTTAAGCTTACATTTACAGGAGGCGTAATGAACAGAGTCTGGGTTTTAGGCGATGCGGTAGTCGATCTGCTGCCGGAGGAAAATAATCATTTGCAACAGTGTCCTGGCGGCGCGCCCGCCAACGTGGCGGTAGGCGTGGCTCGCCTGGGCGGCGACAGCGGCTTTATCGGCCGCGTAGGCGACGATCCTTTTGGCGCATTTTTGCAGGACGTTCTGCGTCAGGAAAAGGTCAACACGGATTTTATGCGCCGGCTGCCGCAACAGCGTACCTCCACCGTGGTGGTAGGCCTGGATAATCAGGGCGAACGAACCTTCACTTTTATGGTGCGCCCGGCGGCCGATCTTTTCTTAACGCCGGACGACCTGCCCGATTTTGCGGCAGGTCAGGCGCTACACTTCTGCTCGATAGCCCTCAGCGCCGAACCGTCACGCAGCGCGGTGTTCGCCGCCGTTGAGCGCATTCACGCCGCCGGTGGCTGGGTCAGCTTCGATCCCAATCTGCGGGAAGATTTCTGGCAGGACCATCAGGAAATGTGTCGGGTGGTCGATCGGGCTTTCGCGCTGGCGGATGTGGTTAAACTGTCGCTGGATGAGCTACAGCTGCTGACCGGCGAGCAGGAAACCGGGGCCGCGCTGGCCTTGTTCACCGCCCGCTTCCGTCCCGCCCTGCTACTGATTACCCTGGGCGAGGAAGGCGTTATCGTCTGGCATGAAGGTGAACAGCGTCGGTTCAGCGCTTCAAAGGTGCAGCCTGTTGATACTACGGGCGCAGGCGACGCTTTTGTTGCAGGTTTGCTGGCAGGACTGATGCGCGAGACGGATCCTTTACGCCCTCGCGATCTTGAGGCGGCCGTCGGGCTGGCTCAACAGTGTGGCGCGCTGGCTACCACGGCCAAAGGGGCCATGACCGCGCTACCCTATGCAAGTCAGCTGCAAAATGCCAGGCCCGTCACAATAACGAAATCGTAACAACAAAATCCTTTGTCACGCTCGTCGCTGTTCTCTACTCTCCTCATCGAACCGGTTTAGCTAAACGGCAGACCCTCTGGAGAATGGCGGATGATAAAAATAAACCCTGTTGCGCTGGCGGTCACGGCAGCGCTGTTTCTTCCTCAAACAAGCCTGGCCGACAGCGATCTCAGCGCCGTTGAAAGACGCCTTAACCAACTGGAGGCGAGGCTGCAAAAAGCGGAGCGGCGTGCCGATGAGGCCGAACGCCGTGCCCGCCTGGCCGAACAGCGCCTGGCGCAGAACGCTCCGGCAGCCGCCATCCCCGCGACGGCATCCGACGCGCGCGCGGCTGAGGATCCCCCTGCTATTCGTCAAGGCTCGGCACAGGCGCCTGCCGTCGTAGCCGGCCCGCAGCCGCCGGTTGCGCCGTTGCCTGCCGACCAGCCGCAGGCGGCCAGGCCTGCGGAAAAAACCCTGGCGGACGGCTTCGAGTTTCATGCCTATGCCCGCTCCGGCCTGATTATGAATGATTCGGCTTCCTCGACCAAAAGCGGCCCCTACTTGACGCCAGCAGGCGAGACCGGCGGTGCGGTCGGCCGTCTGGGCAACGAAAATAACACCTATGTTGAAATTAACATGGAGCACAAAACGCAGCTGGCTAACGGCGCGACCACCCGCTTTAAGGTGATGCTGGCGGATGGCCAGAGCGACTATAACGACTGGACGGCGGACAGCAGCGATCTCAATATCCGTCAGGCCTTTGTCGAACTGGGCAGCCTGCCGACCTTTACCGGCATGTTTGCTGAAAGCACGCTGTGGGCCGGGAAACGCTTCGATCGCGACAATTTCGATATTCACTGGCTGGATTCCGACGTGGTGTTCCTGGCCGGAACGGGCGGCGGGATCTATGACGTGCGCTGGGCGGACGGCGTGAAAAGCAACCTTTCCGTCTACGGCCGCAACTTTGGCGATATCGAAACCATCGATAACACCATTCAGAACTACATTGTGACCGCCAACACTTTCAGCGGGCCGTTGCAGTTTATGCTCAGCGGCCTGCGCGCTAAAGATAACGATGAGCGCGTCAACGCCGCCGTGCGTAGCGATAACGCCGGCGACAGCGGCGTCCACGCTATGCTCGCCTGGCACGGCGACAGCTTTTACGGCCTGCGCGACGGCCAGTCGAAAACGGCGCTGCTTTACGGGCACGGCTTAGGCGCTGAGGTAAAAGGCGTCGGCTCCGACGGCAACCTGACCGACAGCGCCAGCACCTGGCGCCTGGCCTCTTACGGCATGACCCCGCTAAACCAAACCTGGAGCCTGGCCCCGGCCCTGCTCGCGCAGCAGAGCAAAGATCGTTACGTTGCCGGCGACAGCTACCGCTGGGTGACCGCTAACGCCCGCCTGCTGCAGAGCATTAACGAAAACTTCATGCTGGCTTACGAGGGCAGCTATCAGTACATGGATCTCGATCCTCAGGGTTTCAAAAGCCGTCAGAACGTTAGCGGCGGCTTCTACAAGCTGACTTTCGCGCCCACCTTTAAGCCTGGCGATATCGGCAACTTCCTCAGCCGTCCGGAAATTCGCTTCTTCGCCAGCTGGATGGACTGGGATAACGCGTTAGATCGCTACGCCAGCGACGACGCTTTTGGTACCAGCGGCTTTACCGCTGGCGGTGAATGGAACTTCGGTGTCCAGATGGAAACCTGGTTCTGATCGACCACTTTCAGGGGAAACACATGAATTTTGAACAGATTGCCCACCAGCTGCTGCCGCTGCTCGGCGGACGGGAAAACATCGCTTCTGCCGCCCACTGCGCCACCCGCTTAAGGCTGGTGCTGGTAGACGACAGCCTGGCGGATAAAAAAGCGATCGGCGAGCTGGAAGGCGTCAAAGGCTGCTTCCAGAACGCCGGACAGATGCAGGTGATTTTCGGCAGCGGCATTGTGAATAAGGTGCACACCGCTTTTATCCAGGCCGCCGGGATTGGCGAATCAAGCAAAAGCGAGGCGGCTTCCGTCGCGGCCCGCAAGCTCAATCCCGCCCAGCGCATCGCGCGGCTGCTTTCCAATATTTTTGTGCCGATTATCCCGGCCATCGTCGCCTCCGGCGTGCTGATGGGCCTGCTCGGCATGATGAAAACCTACGGCTGGGTTGATGCGGGCAGCGCCCTGTTCGTTATGCTTGATATGTTCAGCTCCGCCGCGTTTATTATTCTGCCGATCCTGATTGGCTTTACCGCCGCCCGCGAATTCGGCGGCAACCCTTACCTGGGCGCGACGCTCGGCGGTATTCTTACCCATCCGGCGCTAACCAACGCCTGGGGCGTAGCGGGCGGCGTGCAGACCATGAATTTCTTTGGCCTGGATATCGCGATGGTTGGCTACCAGGGTACGGTGTTCCCGGTGCTGCTGGCGGTATGGTTTATGAGCCTGGTCGAGAAACGGCTGCGTAACATCATTCCCAACGCGCTGGATATTATCCTGACGCCGTTTTTAACGGTGATTATCGCCGGTTTCGTCGCCATGCTGGTGATTGGTCCGGCAGGCCGCGCGCTGGGCGACGGCATTTCGCTGGTGCTGAGCACGCTGATCGCCCACGCGGGCTGGCTGGCAGGGCTGCTGTTCGGCGGGCTTTATTCGGTGATTGTTATTTCCGGCGTGCATCACAGCTTCCACGCTATCGAAGCGGGCCTGCTGGGCAATCCCGCCATCGGCGTCAACTTTTTGCTGCCGATCTGGTCGATGGCTAATATTGCGCAGGCGGGCGCCTGCCTGGCCGTGTGGTTTAAAACCCGCGACGTGAAGATCCGCAGCATCGTGCTTCCTTCCGCGCTCTCCGGGCTGCTGGGCATTACGGAAGCGGCTATTTTTGGTGTGAACCTGCGCTTTATGAAGCCGTTTATCGCCGGGATCGTCGGCGGCGCGGTCGGCGGCGCTTTTGTGGTGCTGATGCACGTGGGCATGACCGCCGTCGGCCTGACCGCCCTGCCTGGCATGGCCATCGTGCAGGCCAGCTCGCTGGTTTCTTATATCATCGGCATGGCGCTGGCCTTCGGTACCGCTTTTATCCTTTCCCTGCTGCTGAAATACAACGTTGAGGAGAAAGCATGAGCGAAGCACAGCTGATCAATCGCGCGCTTAAGGCGGTGTTGAACAGGGATACAGGTGAAGATCCGCATCGTCCCGCCTGGCACCTTTCGCCGCAGACCGGCCTGATGAACGATCCCAACGGCTTTATCCAGTTTCAGGGCGAATGGCATCTTTTTTATCAGTGGAATCCGCTGGCCTGCGCGCACGGTGCCAAATATTGGGGCCACTGGCGCTCGGCTAACCTGCTGGACTGGCAGCATGAGCCGCTGGCGCTGGCCCCGGCCGAAACGTATGAAAGCCACGGCTGCTATTCCGGTTCGGCTGTCGATCGTGACGGTACGCTGACCCTGTTTTATACCGGCAACGTGAAATTTGCCGGGGGCCGCACCGCCTGGCAGTGCATGGCAACGGTGAATGAGGCGGGCGACGTGGCTAAAGCCGGCCCGGTTATCGGGCTGCCGCCGGGCTACACCGGCCACGTGCGCGACCCGAAAGTTTGGCACCATCAGGACAGCTGGTATATGGTGCTGGGCGCGCAGGATCTGACAGAACAGGGAAAAGTACTGCTTTATCGCAGCCAATCGCTGCATGAATGGACACTGCTGGGTGAAATTGCCGGATCGCAGCTCAACGGCCTGGGCGACTTTGGTTATATGTGGGAATGCCCTGACCTGTTCGCGCTGGACGATCGCGATGTGCTGCTGGTTTGCCCGCAGGGCCTGCCCGCGCAGCAGAAAAAATGGCTCAACGCCCATCAGAGCGGCTATTTTATCGGCAGGCTCGATTACGCGGCCGCCCGCTTTCCGCACGGCGAGTTCTGCGAGCTGGATCATGGCTTTGAATTTTATGCGCCGCAGACCACGCTCAGCGACGACGGACGCAGAGTGCTTATCGGCTGGATGGGCGTGCCGGACGCCGAAGAACTGTTGCAGCCGACCGTAGCCCGCGGTTGGATACATATTATGACCTGCCCGCGCGAGCTGACGCTGGAGCATGACCGGCTGCGGCAGCGTCCGGCGCGCGAACTACAGCAGCTGCGCCAGCAGCAGTCGCGCTATCAGCAGCGGGCCGCTTCTATGCCAACGCTGCAGGTTGAACGTGCCGAGCTGGCTATTGCTTCGACGGGTAGCTGGTCGGCCTGCTTCGGCAAGGCGCTGACGCTGGTCTGCGACGAGGACGGCCTGACGCTAAGCCGCCGCAATCTACGCAGCGGCGAGACGGAACATCGCTACTGGTTGGGCGCGGTTTCTCAGCTGCAAATTCTCTGCGATCGCTCCAGCATTGAGATTTTTATCAACGACGGCGAAGGTGTGATGTCGGCGCGCTATTTCCCGAATGCCACGCCGGAAGTAGTGTGGCAGGGCGAAGCCAACCTGACCGTCGATTACTGGCAACTCCGTTCAGGCATGGTAGTATAATGCGCTGACTCCCCTGATACGAATGCCTGTGAACAAGCCGAAACGCGTAACCATCAACGATATCGCCAGCCTGGCTGGCGTGTCCAAATCCACCGCCAGCCTGGTGCTGAACGGCCGTGGCAAAGAGCTGCGCGTGGCCGAAGCGACCCGCCAGCGGGTGATGGAAATCGCACAGATGACGCACTATCAGCCCAGTATTCACGCACGGGCGCTGAACAATTCGCGCAGCCATACCATCGGGCTGGTAGTACCGGAAATGACCAACCACGGCTTCGCCACCTTTTCTCATGCGCTGGAAACGCTGTGTCGCGACGCCGGTTTACAGCTCTTAATCGCCTGCACCGACGAAAACAGCAGTCAGGAAACGCTGGCGGTCAACAATCTGATCCAGCGTCAGGTTGACGGGCTGATCGTCGCCTCCAGTCAGCTGAACGACAGCGAGTATCAGCAGCTCAGCCGCCAGCTGCCGGTGCTGCTGTTTGACCGTCATCTGGGCGAATCCACGCTGCCGCTGGTGATCTCTGAGTCGATTATCTCTACGGCGACGCTGGTTGAGCCGATCGCCAGGGAAGTTGAGGAATTTTACTTTTTTGGCGGCCAGCCGCGCATTTCACCGACCCGCGATCGCCTGGCCGGTTTTCGTCAGGGGCTGGAACAGGCCGGCCTGGCGGTGCAGCCGGAATGGATCCTGCACGGTCATTACAACGCCAGCTCGGGCTACGAGATGTTCGCCGAGCTGGTTATGCGGCTGGGCCGCGTGCCGCAGGCGCTGTTCTGCGCCGCGTGCGGGCTGCAGGAAGGCGTGCTGCGCTACCTGAGCCAGCATCATTTACTGTCGGCGCCCGTCAGGCTGTGCAGCTTTGACGATCACTACCTTTACGACGCGCTGTCGGTAAACATCGATACCGTGATGCAGGATAACCGCCAGCTGGCCTGGCGCTGTTTTGAAACGCTGACCGGCCTGATTGACGGCAGGCTGACGGAAACGCCGCAAATTTATCTGCCCGCGCGGGTAAGAAGGCGAACGTCCCAGACGCGGCTCCGCGATGCTCAGATAAATGCCCCAGACAGATAGCCTTTTCTCCTGCAGACGCTGCTTCGCGATAGTCAGGCGAGCTACGGATGCACCAGTCCGATATTTTTTTCCCTGAAGGCCGCCAGCGTCTCCGCAGGAATATCCGCCTCGACTACCAGCTGCGTTAGCGCCTCGCAGGCTGTCACGGTATAACGCGCCACGCCGGGGATCTTTTCTCTGGTCATGGCAACGATAATTTCATCGCTGCGGCTCGTTAGCGCTTTTTTAAACTCCACGTCTTCATAGTCAAATCCCGTCAGGCCCTCTTCGCTGTCCAGCGCGCAGGCGCCCAAAAAAAGCTGATCGAAACGAATGTCGCGGATTTGGGAGAAGGCGGTGATGCCCAGGCTGCCGCCCGTTGCCGTGTGCAGCCGACCGCCGATGACGATCGTCTCGCAGCGCGGCAGCTTCATCAGCTCCACCGCAATCATGGGCGAATGGGTGACCACCGTCAGGGCCATTTCCGGCGGCAGCGCGCGGGCAAAAGCCAGGTTGGTGGAGCCAGCGTCGATAAATATCACGCTCTGCGGCTTAACCAGGCGGCTACACGCCAGCCCCAGACGCGCTTTTTCCGCACCGTTTTTTTCCGTCCTCGCCAGCAGATCGCCCTGCGAGGCAAGCACGCTGACCGCGCCGCCATAAACCTTTTTGCAAATCCCTTCGCGCGCCAGCTCCTGCAGATCCCGGCGTACGGTATGTTCGGAAACGCCCAGCTGTTCGGCCAGCGTCGCGCAGACTACCCGTCCTTTTTCCCGGAGCTGTTGCCGGATCAAAGCCTGCCGCTGTTGCGGAAAAGCTGCATAATCGAGCATAAAACCTCATTATCAAGCTTTAAAAAGAGCATAATAAGTCATACACTATCATCCGTTCAGAGGTTGTCAACGTTCCCTCGCCCCGCAGGAGTCGCCGCATGAAGCTACCTGATATCGCTTTTCTGCATGAACTGGCCGACGCAGCCGACCAGCAAACGCTGCCGCGCTTTCGCAGCAGTGAAAATCTTGCCATCAGCACCAAGCCCAAAGAAGGTTTTCGCTTCGATCCGGTTACTCTTGCCGATCGCGAAGCGGAAAAAGCCATGCGGGATCTTATCGCACAGCGCTATCCCACTCATGCCGTGATGGGTGAAGAATTTGGCCTCAAAGCGGGCGACAAGCGCGCGCCCTGTTGGGTGCTGGATCCCATAGACGGCACGCGCCCTTTTCTTTGTGGTCTGCCGGTATGGGGCACATTAATCGGCCTGCTGCATCACGATCGCGCGGTGATGGGAATGATGAGCCAGCCCTTTACCGGCGAACGCTTTTATGCCGACGGCTCGCAGTCATGGGCTGAAGGCCTTTATGGCAAAGTTCGCCTGCAAACCCGCCGGGATATCCCGCTGGATCAGGCTATTTTACATACCACCTCGCCGGAATCGCTGGGCCAGACGTCGCTGAATTTTGACGCGCTGGATAAGGCCGTGCTGATGACCCGTTACGGCGGCGAGTGTTACGCCATGGCGATGCTGGCCGCCGGTAAAATCGATGTTTGCGTTGAGTTCGCCCTTCAGCCTTATGACATTGTGGCGCTGATCCCGCTGATTGAGCAGGCGGGCGGTATAGTGACTACCCCGGATGGCGGGCGGCCTGAACAGGGCGGCCAGATTATCGCCAGCGGCTGCCCTCGCCTGCACTCACAAATTTTGTCTATCTTAAACTGACGCTTAATTTAACCCGGAGTATCACCGCTCATGCCTGACCATGTCGACACGCTGCGCCAGTCCGCCGCAGAAACGCCCGCAAAACGCGAGCAGAACGCCACGCGAGCCATGTTTTTTGTGGCGGGTTTCGCCACCGCTGGCTGGTCCGCGCTGGTGCCCTTCGCCAAAATGAATACCGGCGTCAACGACGGCACGCTGGGAATGCTGCTGCTCTGTTTGGGCGTGGGCGCGCTGGTGGCGATGCCGCTGACAGGCCATCTCACCACGCGGTTTGGCTGCCGGGCGGTAATGACCGTTGCCACGCTGGCCTTCTGCCTGATGCTGCCCTTGCTCTCGGTGATCCCCAGCCCTGTCCTGCTGGCGCTGGCGCTGCTGGTGTTCGGCATGGGCGTGGGCACTACCGACTGCGCGATGAACGTACAGGCGATTCTGGTGGAAAAAGCGGCGCCTAAGCCGATGATGTCCGGCTTTCACGGCTTTTACAGCCTGGGCGGCATTGCGGGCGCGGGCGCGGTCAGCGGCCTGATGGCAGGCGGACTGTCGCCGTTCGCCGCCAGCCTGGCGGCCGCCGTGTTCTCGCTGCTGCTGCTGGGCTACAGCTTTCGCGGCCTGCTGACCTACGCTAACCCGCCGGAAGGCCCGGCCTTCGCCCTGCCGCACGGCGCCGTGCTGACCATTGGCGCGATCTGTTTTGCCGTATTCCTGGCCGAAGGCACGGTGCTGGACTGGAGTGCGGTATTCCTGACCGAACACCGCGATATGCCGGATACGCTGGGCGGCCTGGGCTTTGCCTGCTTCGCTACTGCGATGACCGTGGGCAGGCTGACCGGGGACCGCATCGTGGCGCGTTTCGGCCGCGAAAAAGTGGTGCTCCTGGGCGCGCTGACCGCCGCCGTCGGGCTGGCGCTGCCGGTGATCGTCCCCTCCTGGCACGTTGCGCTGGTGGGCTATATGCTGATCGGCATCGGCTGCGCCAATATCGTGCCGGTGATGTTTACCGCTATCGGCAGACAGAAAAGCATGCCGCAGGCCGCCGCCGTCCCGGCCGTCACCACCCTGGGCTATATCGGCGTGCTGGCCGGGCCTGCCACCATTGGCTTTGTCGCTCACCTTAGCTCGCTGCCGGTAGCCTTTATCATGGTTACGGTGCTGATGCTGCTGGTGGTGGCGCTTTCCCGCCGCGTTCGCATGTAGCAACCATGCCGTCTGTTTCTCTCGCTCAGCCCACGCCGATAAAGCGCGGTCGCGAGGGGAACAGCGTTAACGGTGCCTGCCGTTCAGCCCGCGACGGTGAAACGCAGCCCGTCACGGCGTTAACGGCGCGGCGCCAACCAGCTGACGGGCCACCGCTTCGGCATGTTCCGCCACCTGCGGCAGGCCCATCAGTTCGCCAAAGCGTCCACGCGCCGCTGGCCCAACCACGAGCAGGTGCGCATTAGCCGTGCCCTGACGATTCAGGGTGCGCGACTGCACGTCGACCAGGATGCCAAGCGCCAGCGGATCTGCCTGGATCATGCCCTCTTCCGCCAGCTGGCTAAGCAGCCTGTCGCTGGTCAGCAGCGCATTATGCGCCGGGCCAGTGGTGACGATCAGTTTGTCTGCGATAAGACAGACCTCCGCGCCTTTGCGCAGCCCCAACCTCAGTGCGATTTGTTCTCCCTGCACCCCAACCCCGGCCAGCCTTGCGGCCAGCACGCGCAGCCGGCCGCTGCGTTGCCAGATTTGCAAGGCCTGGCTGACCTGCGGCGCAATGCGGTAGCGATGCACATCCCACCAGGATCGTAAATGTCGCAGAAAGCGGCGCTGCTCCCTTAGCGGCAGCTGCTGCCAGATCTGCTGCGCGTGCGCGCGAACATCGTCCAGCACCAGCTGCCAGGGCTGGCCTTCCACCGCCGCCTGAGCCACTTCCTGACGAACCCACCGCAGCCAGCCGCGCGCGGTGGCGGGCGCCTGCCGATAGTCAGGCAACCGGGGCGCATAGTCGCCGCTGACGTTGTCGCGCGGCAGCTGGCCCCGCCTTGAAAAGGCCGTGATCGGGCCACGGTGCCCCCGCGCGGCAAGCGAAGCCACCATATCGGCCATGGTCAGGCCCGTGCCCATAATGACCACCCGCTCGTTTACGCCGACCGCTGCCAACGCCTGCGGATGCCAGGGATTAGCGATCAGCCCCGGATGCCCGCCCAGCGCCTGCTGTACGCTTTGCGGCACGGCGGGCGGTGGATGGCTGATGGCCAGCACCACGTCATCAGCCCGAAATGTTTTGCCGGAAGCCGTAGTGACCAGCCCGTCACGCAGCGCCACGGCCCGATCCTGACAGTGCGTCAGCCTGACGCGGGATTGGGCCGCCAGGCGAAACTGTTCCGCCACGTAAGCGCCGAACCAGCCACGCTGCGGATAAACTTTGCCGTCATGCCAGCGAGCGGCAGGATCCTGTCGCTCAGCGCCGCACTGCTGATACCAGCGCGCAAAATCCCCTTCTTCCGCTGCGGATAGCTGCATTCGGGCGGCAGGGACATTGATTCGGTGCGCCGGATCCGGGGTGCTGTAGGCGACGCCCTGTCCTGGCTGCGCGCGCGGTTCAATCACCGTGACCGCTAAGCCCGCCTCGCCCAGGCGGGCAAGATGGATAGCCAGAGTCGTGCCGGTAAAGCCGCCGCCAATAATTACAATATGTCGCTCAGCCATGCGCTGTCCCGATCAAAGAGGTTTCAGGGGCCGCCTTCGCTAACGTGATGGCTTTGCCCGCCAGTACGGGAAAGCCTTGTCGATATAAGAAGAAAAGGCCTGCATGGAGCACACTATAGACAGGATAAACAACCACGACCAGAAAGCATGCGGCGCGGCGGTCGCCTGGTTTTATATTAAAAAAGCAGAAAGCGAGGCCGCGCAAACGGCTACGGGGTCAGGGTCGTCAGGTAATTATAAGGAGGGCTGGCTGATACAAAAATGCACATAACGGGCTGTACAGCCGTTACGTGCATTTTTTATTAAGGTACAAAAGGCAGCGCCCCCGAGACGGGTTTGCCAACCTTCGGGACGCGGCGGCTATCAGGCCACGCCTTCTTCCTGCGCCTGCTCCGCCTCGGCTTTTTCACGCGCCAGGCGATAGTAATCCGCGGTGGAAGCGGCCAGCGGCGTGCGGCCCCGGATCAGATCGGCCATCTTCTCGGCGATCATCACGGTTGGCGCATTCAGGTTGCCGGTAGTGATCTGCGGCATAATCGAGGCATCCACCACGCGCAGCTTCTGCATCCCGTGCACGCGCCCTTGCGCATCCACTACCGCCATCTCGTCATTGCCCATCGCGCAGCTGCCGCAGGGGTGATAGGCCGTTTCGGCATGATCGCGGATAAAGGCATCAATCTGCTCGTCGGTCTGCACCGCCGCGCCCGGCTGGATCTCTTCACCGCAGTATTCAGCCAGCGCAGGCTGACGCATGATTTCACGCGTGTGGCGCACCGCGCTGCGGAACTCTTCCCAGTCGCGATCTTCCGACATGTAGTTAAAGAAGATCGACGGCGCGGCGTAAGGATGTTTCGAGGTCAGCTTGACGCGACCACGGCTCATCGAACGCATCGGGCCAACGTGTGCCTGAAAGCCGTGCTCTTTCACCGGGCTGCTGCCGTTGTAGTTAATGGCGACCGGCAGGAAGTGATACTGCAAATCCGGCCAGTCCGGCTGGTCGTCGCTGCGGATAAAGCCGCCGGCTTCAAACTGGTTGCTGGCGCCGATGCCCGTGCCGCTGAACAGCCATTCCGCGCCGATTGCCGGCTGGTTCCACCATTGCAGCGACGGATAGAGGCTGACCGGCTTTTTGCAGCGGAACTGCATATAAACTTCCAGATGATCCTGCAGGTTGCGGCCTACGCCCGGCAGCGCGTGAACAACAGGGATATCCAGCTCGCGCAGCCACTCTTCCGGGCCGACGCCGGAACGCTGCAGGATCTGCGGCGAAGCAATAGCGCCCGCGCACAGCAGCACTTCACGCGTGGCGGTAGCCTGCTCTGCTTTACCATTGCGCAGCCAGCAAACGCCAACGGCGGTTTTGCCCTCAAACAGAATACGATCGGTCTGCGCATGGGTGACAATCGTCAGGTTTGAACGCTGCTTAGCCACGTCCAGATAGCCGCGTGCGGTACTGGAGCGACGGCCCTGCGGCGTAACGGTGCGATCCATCGGGCCGAAGCCGTCCTGACGGTAGCCGTTCATATCATCGGTTTCATGATGGCCGGCCTGCACGGCGGCATCGATAAAGGCACGGAACAGCGGATTATTGCCTTTTTTCGGCGTGGTGACGCTCAGGTAGCCTTCGCCGCCGTGGTAGTCGTTTTCACCAATATCGCGCTTCTCCGCCTTACGGAAGTAAGGCAGGCAGTTCAGATAGGACCAGTCCTCCAGACCCTTTTTGCTGGCCCAGTTGTCGTAATCCATCGCGTTGCCGCGCACGTAGCACATGCCGTTGATTAGCGAGGAGCCGCCAAGCCCTTTGCCACGTCCGCACTCCATGCGGCGATTGTTCATTTTCGGCTCAGGATCGGTTTCATAAGCCCAGTTGTAGCGTTTTCCCTGCAGCGGATAAGCCAAAGCGGCTGGCATTTGGGTACGGAAATCCCAGCGGTGATCCTTGCCGCCTGCTTCCAGTAAAAGTACCGATACGTCAGCATCCTCAGTCAGTCGCGTGGCCAGGACATTGCCAGCCGAGCCGGCGCCGATAATGATATAGTCAAATTTCTGCATTAAACCTCCAAAACGCTGCGGCCTGCGCCGCAGCAAAAAAGTGTTATAAGCGCAAAACCGCCATCAAAACGCGGACGGATAGTCGCCCATTTCAATCAGTACGGATTTGGTGCGGGTATAGTGATGCAGCGTTTCCAGACCGTTTTCACGCCCCACGCCAGACTGCTTATAGCCGCCGACCGGCATTGGCGCTGGCGATTCGCCCCAGCTGTTTACCCAGCAGATGCCCGCTTCCAGCTGATGAATAACCCGGTGCGCGCGATTCAGCGAGGTGGTAAACACGCCAGCGGCCAGGCCGTATTCGGTGTTATTAGCGCGATCGATAACTTCCTGCTCGTCATCAAAAACCAGCACGCTCATGACCGGCCCGAAGATCTCTTCCTGCACGATACGCATTTCGTCGGTGCAGTCGGTGAATACGGTAGGCTCCACGTAGTAGCCTTTCGCCAGATCGCCTTCGGTGATACGGGAACCGCCTGCCAGCACGCGCGCGCCTTCCTGTTTGCCGATGTCCATATAGCTAACCACTTTCTGGCAGTGCTCTTCGCTGACCAGCGGGCCGAAGTTGGTGTCCGGCTTAGTCGGATCGCCGCACTTGATGCCGCGCATTTTTTCCAGCAGACGCTTTTCAAACTCCGCTTTTAAAGAGCGATGAATAAACACACGCGTGCCGTTGGTGCAGACCTGGCCGGTGCTGTAGAAGTTGGCCATCATGGCACCGTCTACGGCACGTTCCAGCTCGGCATCTTCAAAAATAATCAGCGGTGATTTACCGCCCAGCTCCATCGTGACCGACTTAAGGTTAGCCAGCGCCGCATCCGCCATCACGCGTTTGCCGGTGTTGACTTCGCCGGTAAAGGAGACTTTGGCGATTTTCGGATGCTGGCTCAGGCCCTGGCCGACGCTTCCGGCGCCCTGCACCACGTTAAAGACGCCGTCCGGCAGACCCGCTTCGGTAAAGATTTTCGCCAGCTCCAGCGCGGTAAGCGGCGTTACTTCGCTGGGTTTAAAAATCATGGCGTTGCCGGTGGCGAGCGCGGGCGCGCTTTTCCACATGGCGATCTGGATCGGATAGTTCCAGGCGCCGATGCCCGCGCAGACGCCCAGCGGCTCGCGGCGGGTATAGACCAGCGCGCTGTCGCGCAGCGGAATGGACTCCCCTTCGACCGCTACGGCCAGACCCGCGTAGTATTCCAGCACGTCCGCGCCGGTTACGATGTCCACCGCTTCCGTTTCGCTCAGCGGTTTACCGGTGTCGGCCGTTTCCAGCGCGGCCAGCTCGTCGTTACGCTCGCGCAAGAGCGCCACGGCTTTTAACAGTACGCGGCTACGTTCAACCGGCGTATAGCTGCGCCAGATGCGCTGGCCGGCTTCGGCGGAGGCGACCGCGCGATCGATATCCTGCTGGCTGGCCGAGGTGATTTCCGCCAGCACTTCGCCATTAGCGGGGTTGATGGTGGTAAATGTTTCGCCTTGACCCGCTTCTTCGCGGCCATTGATGTAAAGTCCACGGCGTTGCATATCGGCCATGTCTCCTCCTTTAAGGGTTAGGTTGCCGGGCCGGAAAGCCACAGCGCAAGATTTTGGTAGCAAAGCTGACGCGCATCGAGCAGGCCCTGGGCCATCGGCTGGGGCGCCAGCGTCATGCGCAGCCACAGGCCGTCGATCAGCGCCGCCATGCTGGCGCCTGCCGCTCGCGCCGCGTCAATCGGCAACGCTCTGGCGAACTGCGCCGTCAGGTTGGAATGCAGTCGGCGGTCGTTAATACGCTGCAAACGCTGCAGGTCAGGCTGATGCAGGCTGCTGCTCCAGAACGCCAGCCAGGTTTTCAGCACCGGCCCGGCAATCTGCGAATCGTCGAAGTTGCCGTCGATAATCGCGCGGATCTGCGCCTGCGGATCGTTAACCGCGACGCGGCGGTGATGCTCCACCGCCCTGTAGAGATCCAGCAGGATCTGGCGCATACAGGCGTCCAGCAGGCCGTTTTTGTCGCCGAAGTAGTGGCTGACTATCCCCGTGGAGACGCCCGCCTCTCTGGCGATCAGCGCCAGGCTGGCATCGGCCAGGCCGACCCGGTCTATTACCGTCAGCGTCGCATGAATTAACTGCGCCTGGCGGATGGCTTTCATTCCAACTTTTGGCATCGCTTAATCGGTTTCAGCTATTGAATGAGAAAGATTATAGACTTTTTATATTGAACGTTCAATCAAGAAAAAATCTACAGGCGTGGAAACGTGATGAAAATTAACGAAGCAGCAACGTGAGGTTTTCAATTAACCAGCTGTATTTATGGGATTTATTTGCGGCAGGCGTTACTTTTAATGTTAATAAATGAGCGAGCCGCAACGGGCGTAAATGCGCTGTAAAGAAGCCTTTTTCACAGCCTGCCGAACGGGCCAGCCAGGGTTTTAGCGCGGCCACACGGGCTGGTGTTCAGCCCGGCGAACCCTCTGCCGGGCCGTGTGCAGTTTTTAATCAGGAGCAGGTATTGGTGCAGCTGGCGGGCTGGCCGGGGCGAACATGTCCCTGGCGCGATGGCTAACCCGCCGTCCGTGCCGGTCGCTAATCTGCACAAACCGCTTCTGGGTCACCTTTCTGCCTACACTCGCCAGTCTTGGCGTTTATACCTTCATTGCGCGCATACTTAAGGAAGCGTTCATGTGAATGTTATTACGCCTTACTTTTGGGCGTGGGGCATTAGCGAAATGATAGCAAGCTTCAGTGTGGGCCATGCGATCGACTGGTGTAAAAAACCCGCCATTTTGCTGTTAATAGCCAAAACAGAGGATCCACACAGGCCCCTCTGTTTTACAGCGTTTGCTGCCATAGCGATCGATCTGTTCAAACCATATTGGCTCTGGACTCTCTATACAGGCGCTTACATCCTGCCGTTATTTTTAAGCTTTTACAGAGTAATAACAATTTTGCCGGTGTGGTTTTTCTCCTGCATAAAGCGCCAGGCTTCTACCGTATCGTCAAACGTAAAAATCCGACTGATTAAAGGACGAAGTTGCGCCCGGGAGATAGCCCGATTCATGTCTTCAAAGTCTTCACGCGAGCCCACACTCATCGGCATAAGCACTGCACCACTTGCATAGATGTCCATAAAGTTCAGCATGCTGTTGCCTTCGGAAGCAAAGCCAAGCAGGATAATTTCGCCTCCTGGCTTACAGGACTTTATGGAGTTAGCTATGGTTCCTGGCCCCCCAACTTCCACAATACGATCCACGCCTCTGCCTTCCGTCAATTCTCTGACCTGGTGATACCAGTCGCTATGCTGTGTGTAATTAATAATATGGTCAGCGCCCTGCTCACGCAGTAGCTGCTCTTTCTCCTGAGTTGAGGTCAGGGCAATCACTTTTACGCCCAGTAGCTTTGCGAATTGCAAGGCGAACAACGATACCCCGCCCGTGCCCTGAATAAGAACCGTCTGGCCTGCTTTAAGCTGTCGCGGTTTCATCAGGCTGTTCCACGCAGTGACTGCCGCACAGGGCAAGGTGGAAGCCTCTTCGAAAGAGAGATGTTGCGGAATGGAGACCAGCGCTTCCTCGCTAATAACTTTATACTGCGTCAGCCATCCATCTTCTTCCAGCCCCCATGCCCCTCTTCCGGTATCCTGAGTTAAGGTGCCAGCCTGCCAGTTAGGGAAAAATATGCCTGCGACCCTGTCCCCCTTATGGAATCTGCTCACATCACCACCCGTCTCGACGATTTCACCAGCCCCGTCAGATAACGGGATCAGTCCTTTGCGTGGAGAAAGCGTTCCTTTGCCAAAGAGCATTGAGAGATCGCGGTAGTTAAGGCTACAGGCTCTGACTTTGACCAGCACTTCTCTTCGGGATGGTTTCGGCTCGTTTTCAATACGCATATTAAGGGCGTCCAGACTACCAAAGCTGTTGATGCGAAAACATTTCATAATAAAATCCTGTGCTTAATATTTGCAGCATTAACTTTAGACGACTCAGTGAAGAAGATGATGTGTATTTTATATGTTGAAGATACCATCAGCGCTGATAGAGCAATTATCATTTGCGAAAGCCTTTCGCACTGGAAAAGCAGGAAACACAGCATCTATTCAGCCTGACCACTGAGCGAAGCCTTTTTATAATGGAAGCCCGGAAGGTGGTATTTGTTCCTGTTACGGACGCTATAAAGAGCATTCTGAAAAGGACGCCCTGCTCGTGTTCGTCTGCCAGGCCTGACCAGCTCATGCAAGGCGACCTACAACAACTGGTTGGCCCTGCCTGAAACTGGCAGAGGATGCCTGTATGGAAACGCAGGTTATACCGTTCAGATGCTTACCTGCCTGTTGGATGAAATGCCGTACGGGCGCTGCCATTTTTCACCATCAGGTGTGGACGCCCAATGCGTCATTAATCTCACCACGCAGAAAGGCACCCTGAGCGTCAGCAAAAGCATATTTTTACCTGACCACCGATGAGTCCTGACATGGCAATAAAGACTATCTCAATGCTGGAATAGATACATAAAGAGCGGTCAGGACACCCTCAGCAAACAGAGAAATCTGCGTCCTGCTTTAAGGCCTACTTTTCGTTCACCAATATTTGCATACGTGTCCGCTATCTGCCGGAAGCGGGCATATGCGAAGGGCAAGGAATTAAACGCCAGAAGGTTTATCTTACAGCACCTCAATTACCTCAAATTCTTCTGCGACCAGCGCCATATCGTCAGAAAAATGCCCTTCGCGGGTGAAAAAGCGCTGATGCTCTTTCTGCCAGTATTCAAGGCTTAAATCGCCCTCACCTTCTTTGCGGGCAAACGCCTCAGTAACGTCACAAAAACGCACCAGCCGCATTGAAACCAGTCTGGTCACGCAGACCGGGACGTTCTGACCATCAAGGATGATGTTATAGCCCCCAATCTTCGGGGCAGGCTCTTCCTGCTGGTAAGAGGTAAGCGATCCGCAGGAGGCCGTTTTGATCCCTTTTTTAATCAGGTCAGCAAGCTGGCTGGCCAGTTCCGGACTGTCGCCCATTTGCCAGGCATCTGCGCCTGGATACTTCGCTTTTAATACCTCAACTGTAGCCATTAGCAGCCCTTTTTAAACGTCGATGAAAATTGTCATACAGGGTTTTAGCATGAACTGTCCGGACATTAACAGTGAGGCTTTTCCTTTGGTATTGCGATCCGCTGTTCGCTCACGGTAGACGTTAGCCTACATATAGTCAGCTATGTACCGGATACGAACGTTGCAGAGTCTGTATTCCATTAATCATGGGGAGCAGTTCACAGTCAGCAGTCTGGATACTGAAAGTAAAAATGCACGCCTTTAATGAACCGGTTGGTTCTGTTAATATAAGCCTGTTTAAGGGAGAAACCACATGCGAACACTGACTGAAAAGAAACGTACTGACATCCTTAACGCCGCCACGACCGTCTTTCTCGGGCAGGGGTACGAACGCGCATCTATGGAGGCCGTGGCCAAAGCAGCAGAGTGCTCCAAAGCCACACTCTATAACTATTTCTCCTCCAAGGAGAGCCTTCTTGACGCCGTCGTCAGGGCCTACGGCACCAATTTTTTGACGCGCGCGGCGGACGATATTCACACTAAGGACAGCCGTCATCTGCCCCTGGCTGACAGGCTGCAGCGCTTTGGTGAGGGTATGCTGGGTGCAATGACATCGGACTGGAAGGGGCTACAGCTGTATCGTATGGTTATCGGCGAGGCTGGACATTCTGATATCGGCGATATTTTTTATGAGTCCGGCGTCCGTGAAAGCATGAACGCGCTGGCAGAGCTGATGAAACAGCATATCGAGGCTGGTGACCTCGCTCCCGCCCGCCCCGACCTGAGGGCGAAACAGTTTTCTGCGCTGGTGAAGGCCGAGGCTGATGAGCTTTTTCTCCGCTACAGTATGCCCGTTTATACCCCCGAAGATATCAGCGCTATGGTGAAAAGCGCCGTAGCGGTATTTATATCGGGCGCATCCCCACGCTGAGCTGGCGGGCAGAGACGGATTATTCACCATATGCGGTTGACTAATCTCCGGATATATATAAACTGATACGTACAGTTTAATTATAGGGGTTACGTTAATGCTTAATCGTTTCATTATGATAGCGGGTCTGGCCGTGGGTTCGCTTATGCTGAGCGGCTGCGTTTCTTTATTCTGAGGGGATGACATGCGTTTTGTTTACAGCCTCGTTACTGGCATGACCATACTGCTGCTTAGCGGATGTCTTGCAATCGGCAGCCACATCTGAACCTTACAAGCCCGCCTTACGGCGGGCTTTTTTTTGAAGCTGCCCGCGCACGGCTAAAATGATAACTCCGACAGCATGAGCACATTCAGGGTACTGATGGCCAAAGCCACCAGAATTTCTGCAACGAGCAGAGCCATCAGCAAGTTCTGTGAACTCCCCGGGCCCCCTCCGCGTATTCGCCCCCGGCGGGCTTTCAGGCGCCGGATATTGACGATTTCTGTTATATTAATGATGATATGCCACCACACAATCATGACCGTCACGACGAGAGCGCCAAATAAAACCACAAGGCTTGGCATGCTCCAGTCCGTTTCTGAACCAGCCTCCCGCAATCCCTGACAGCTTTTCCATCATTATATTCTTCTGCATGTAAAGTCTTCGCTTATGGGTTCTGAAAACGCGTGTCCCTACGAACCAGGCCAGATGCTGCGGGAAGTTTCACCAGAGGGTGACGTCGCCGAGCGCCAGCAGCAGCAGCACAGATAGCGCATCAACAATGAGGCATTCCACTACCAGAAATATTCGCACCAGTCCTGATGAGGCCCCCCACACCCTGACTGCATAGTATCCTGCGCGACGCTGCCCGAACCGGCGCAGACGACGCATTTCCCTGAGATTGCCGACGGTTCTGAGCAGGGCAAATGCCAGGGTTAGCAGCATGGCCCCATATACGACCCATTGCCCCGGCGAGGTATTTTCCAGCCCATTGGCTATCAGCCAGCCGTTCATCAGCTGACCCGGACGTCAAATGCGGTAAGAATGACGCCGGTAATAAAAACAAGCCCCGGAACGGCCCGGATAAGCAGCACCTTCATACTCCTGCACCCGCCGCATAACGCCGCAGAAAATCAGTTGTTCTGCGCCTTACTTCTTTACGGAGCAGCGCCTTATTCTGCTGAAGGCCAGCCATCAGGCTCCGCAGCTCCTCCGTAAGCTTCAGGTAGTCATGAGCCATTTCGGCAGAGGGCCGGCAGCGCAACTCTCCGCGCAGCATTGCCGTATCAATAACGCTGCGCGCATAGTCCGCTGCCGGTGTAAAGGCGTCTCGTCCCGGACCATCAAGGCTGCTGCTGCCTTGATCATATTTTTGCAGCGTCAGCATCATTCTTATCAGCCTGCGCCGCACCGGCAGACCGGAATAACGGAGCGGCAGACTCAGGATAAAACAGGCGCGCTCAGCACTCACTTCCCGCATGGGCTCCGGCATGCCCTCCCCCCTTAATACCGGCGTAATGGCCAGCCGGGAACGGAGCCAGCCTGCGATGCCTGACGACGAAACTTCCGGGTTCAAATAAAGCATTCCGCACTCCTCATGTAAAAGTTACCGACACGCCCTGAAACATTTTCTTGACAGAGTCAGGATAAACCATATTAACTATACCGTACAGTTTATTTATATCAAAAAGTAACCGGAGAATATTTATGGTTTGCCTTACAAAAAAGCTGTCCCGTACGCTTATCCTGACCGTCGCCATTGCCGCCGCAGGGTGTTCGTCCACGTCACCGGTAAAATATTCCGGCATTGAGGCCACGTCGCGGATGACGCCTAACACGGCTGATGACAGCGACCGGATCCCCTTCCGCTACGCCACCCCGGTTGACTGGAGCAAATACCGCAGCGTCACCATCGATCCCGTTGAAATCTATGGCGGCAGCGACGCACAGTTTAATGACCTGTCTCAGGAAGACCGGCGCAATCTGGCAGGCTACATGCAAAAGAAGTTTGCCGACGTGCTGCGCGAGAAATTTACCGTTAACGCCAGCGGCGGGAACGGGCCTTCTCTCCGGCTTAAGCTGACGCTGACCGGCGCGGACACGACGCCACAGGTCGTGGGGACCTTTACCAAATTCGACCTGGCAGGCGGCCCTTATAATATCGTTCAGTCTGTGCGAGGCGGGCGCGGGCTGATGAGCGGTTACGTCAACTATGCAGTGGAAGTGAAAGATGCCGCGACCGGTGAACTCCTGCTGGCCTACGTGGCGGAACAGTATCCTGATGCTATGAACGTGGGTGCAACATTTGGCTCAATGAGCGCGGCAGAAACAGGGGTGGACAAAGGCGCAGAGCAGCTGCTGGAAAAACTGCGCCAGGGCAGCCGATAACCCGAACATGACTGCTCGTGGGCATGGGCTCCTGTCAGCATAGCTATCGCTGCAATGACAGGAGATGGTTTCAGGCATAAAGCTATCCTCGCGTCAAAAAGGGCTGTGTTATGAATTCCCAGGATCCGCTTTTCGTTCATAGCGGATCTTACGCCCAAACCGGTCCGCTTTGTGCCAGGAGCGGACATTTCCCCGAGTGAGCCAGTGCACAAACCAGTACAAAAATCCTCGGCGTAAATTTACCTAACCTCATGAAATTTAGAAACAGCCCGTCATTTGCCTAATCGTTACAGGGCAAAAGCACATATCTGCTAACCGATTCTGCTGCGTATACCTATAACGGTGTTTTTCTTACTCTATAAGTGACGTATGGCAACACAAGAGCATGAGTTATCAGCCGATCGCAAGGCGCATTCATTGCTTGCTCATGCCAGCGGGAAAGAGGACTGTGTCGGCAATGCAGATATTGGCCTTGTGCTTCACGGAAGCGGAGAAATCATTGCTAAAAGCGGGGACGCTTAAGAAGGTGAGTGAAGTTTCTGTCTGGGCGATGTGAATTGGGTGAAGGTGGTGACGTATTAGGGTCGCTATGTAGCATGCAACGGGCACATATCGCCCTGAATGTCAGGCTTTTAATTGTTTAATCTGTTGAGGGTGTATGAATAAATCTCTGATGACACTGGTCTGCTGTGTATGTTTTTCATCTTGTATAGCGCAAGCCGCTTCTACAGTCTGTCTTCCCCAGGATTTTGGAGGTAAAGCTGATGGAAAAAACCTGAATACCCATGCCATTCAACAGGCTATTCAGCAATGTAGTCAGCGTGGTGGGGGAACAGTTCAACTGTCACCAGGGCTCTGGTTAAGCGGCCCGCTGCAATTACAAAGTAATATCACGCTGCAAATTGATAAAGGAGGGACGCTGAAAGCAAGCAATCAGGAAGGGAAATTCATCTCAGCGTTTATTGGGCAACCCGCTAAAGAGAATGAAGCCTTTATCTTCGCCAGTCACGTAAAAAATATCGCCATTACGGGGGGCGGCATACTGGATGGCGATGGAGAAAAAACCTGGTGGCCCGAAGCATTGAAAATTCGTGGTGAAGTGAGAGGGGGGAATAAAAAAGCCTTCACCGACCGCTTTCCAGGAGTTCCTTTAGCGAATGGCGTTCCCCGTCCCTGGTTTGTCGAATTTAATGATGTCACCGGAGGGAAGATTCAAAAACTGCATCTGACTAATTCGCCAATGTGGAACATTGTTATTCGCAATAGCACCGATATTCATGTGAGCGATGTGAAGATTAACAACCCTGTCACTTCGCCGAATACTGATGGGATAGATATCGTCTCTTCCCAGAATGTGACGGTTTCAAATATGGATATTTATACGGGCGATGACAATATTGCCATTAAATCCGGGTTAGTTAATGGCACGGCAGCCGCCTCAAAAAATATCACCATCAACAATTCCATTATGCGTGAGGGGCACGGTATCTCTGTGGGCAGTGAAACCGCTAACGGTATTGGCAAAGTGACTATCACGGGCGTGACATTTCTGAATACGGAAAATGGCGTGCGCATCAAATCAGCCAGAGACAGGGGCAACACTATCGGCCCGCTTGTCGCCAGCCATCTTACCATGACCAATGTGACTACGCCGATCCTGGTGACTAACAGTTACAGCGGCCAGGCGGGGGCACAGGGGCATACGCTAACCCAGCCTATAAAAACGGCCCCGGTGACGGCATCAACGCCGAAAATCAAAGGGATAACCATCTCAGATTTGGTCGCGACTAAAGCGACTTATGCCATGATTTTCAGCGGTCTGCCGGAGTCCCCAATACACGATGTCGCGCTAAATAACATTAAGATTGATGCCCGTTATGGCGTGCAGGCAAGGTATGTTACGGGGGAAGGCGATAACCTGAACATTTCCGTAAAGGAAGGATTGACGATGGAAAAAGGCCCCGATGCAACCCTAAAATTGAAACGCGGAACAGATTAACGCGATGAATGAGGGGGTGGGCTGCGTCATCTGACGGCTTTTAATGTCTGCTTTGTGCTGTGAGTTCAACCGATGGATGCAACCCATTGGTTAAAACGCTCTGCGCATAGTCTAGTGTTTCTCTTGGCCTCTCGTTGAGCTGCCTGGCAACACTGTTTAGTCTTTGCTGGCTGTGAACAGATAAGTCAGTTCCTTTTGGAAAATACTGCCTGAGCAATCTGTTCGTATTTTCATTGGCGCCGCGTTGCCAGGGAGATTGAGGATCGCAGAAGTAAACATGAATATCTGTGGCTACAGGAAACCGGGTGTGGCTGGTCATTTCAGCACCCCGATCCCATGTTAATGTTTTATAAAGCTCAGCCGGTAATTCCCGGGCTTGTTTGATGAGTACAGATATAACCGTTATTGTCTTGTTGTCCCTGACTTTAGCCAGCATAACAAAACGGGAATGACGTTCTACAAGGGTGACGATACAGGCGTTTTTAGAGCCCTGGATCAGGTCCCCTTCCCGGTGACCTGGTCTTTACCCTGCTTACGCAGCTTATGCCCCTGCGATTCAGCCAGCGCGGCAAGGGACACACTGCGCTTCAACTCGTCCAGTTCTCTCTGCGGGATGCGGGGCATGTCACAACTCCTGTCAAAAACCTGTCAATTGTAAAACAGTAAAAATAACTCCATTGCAGAGTACTCTATAACAGAGTTATTCAGAACAGGGAGTATCATCATGGCAACACTGACACAACAGCAACGTAATGCCATGAACAGCAGAGATGAACAGTTTTTCAGTGCGTTGGGTGCGCGGATCGCGCTGGCGAGGAAGGAACTTCAGCTGACACAGCAGCAGCTGGCCGAACAGCTGGGTATCGCTCAGCAGACAATGGCGCATTACGAAGGCGGGCGGCTGAAGGTTTCGGCTTCACTGCTGCCGCAGCTGGCACAGATCCTTAACCTGTCGCTGGATGAGTTGCTGGGTCTGCCAGCCAGGCGTACATCGAAGCGTGGCCCGACCTCCCGGCTGGAACAACAGATCGAAGCGATCCGGCAGATGCCGATGACGAAGCAGAAGTTTGTGACGGAGATGCTGGATAACGTGATTGGTAAAACAGAGTAGTTAACAGACGCGGAACTGAGGTGCTGTAACACCCCAGCCCGCTGACCACAAGCAACTAAGAAGGAGTTGATTATGGCTGCGCAACATCATAAGCCAGAGACGTACACACCCTCAACCCGCTGTTATACTGTGGGTTATGTCAGTGACGCGAAGTATCAGCCGGTTCCGTCCATCACGCTGAAGGGCCACTGGCTACTGGCTGGAAGAGGCGGGATTTGGGACGGGGACACCGGTTAACGTGCGGGTGATTCAGGACTGCCTGATGAATAATGCCATCGTTAACGGCTACCTGATGGAAAAGTCCGGGCTGTTCACGCTATTGCGCGTGCTCGATACCGAAGACTTTGCCTCTATGGAACGTACAAAGCGGAATTCTGAAATTCTGCGCGGTGCGGCATTTTTTGCTGACCTGCCAACAGCGGATGAGCTGCCAGCGGCGACCAAGCCGGTGGCGTTAACCATTGAGACGCTGGAACGTGAATTGCTGGATGATAACGGTTTGCTGGCTTCCGTTCCCGCTGCTGAGCGTGCTGCTTTGCTCGAAAAGGTAATGACCAAATATGGCGTTGGCGGTAATGAGCCACCAGCAACAGAAACCAGTTTAACAGCGCCAGCTGAGCAAATTGAGGACAACAGCGGTGCGCCTGTGGCCGCGCAAGCTACATCTGATTCAAAGCATGGCCTGGGCCCTAAATCGGCGCCGCAGTTAGCTGAAGGTGAAAGCGAGTCGTCATTACCGCTGGCGAATAAGAAGAACGCACGCAACCGTGTCTTTAAAGGTGCCTAACAGCTTAGTCCTGACCTCTTCTTTATCAGCTCGCGCTCGATAGACATGTATAAGGCCCTGAGATCTTTCAGGGCCTTATCTTTTTGTCTTTTGGTCTGCTTTTTCCACGGCCTTTCCAACCCCTCATGCTTTCGGACTATCGCCGTTTTACTGATGTCAGTCTTACGCCCGTGGCGGAATTTAAAATAGGTACATTTAATCGCCTTCAGGTGAAAGGTGCGCGGTCGCACTTCATCATTCATCACGCACTCTGCCTGATCGGACATATAAAAGCCCCGGAGCCGGATGTAGATGTCATAATTTTCAACTAAAAGGTGTGGGTAACGCTGAGAAAGGATCGTGGTGAGTTCAGGCGCTGAAATTGGCCGGTTGATACTGAGCATGTAATCTGCCACTTCCGCACTGTTTATGCGTGGGCGCGCTTCCGCCATTTATCCCCCCTGTGCTGCGCCATTATGCCTGTTTAACTAATAGTTTATATGGAGGGATTTTAATCCTATTCCTGAGGTTTTATCAACCTGATAGACAAATAAAACTCATAAATGCTAAGGGATGGAGTAATAACCTTGCTCTAATATACTAATTAATGAATTATTGTATAAATAAGCAATTAGGTATTGAATTCTTAGTACTTTCAGCTGATTGCCTTTATGTTGACCAAAAAGTAAAATGATTCACTCCAACCCATAACAGGAGAACGTAAATCTTATGGCCGGGGTTAATGATTCGATTTCTTTCAGTACAAAAGGATATGGCTAGCTACGGATACGCGAAGGCGTAGTCTATCGCTACTACAACGACCTGGGGCCTCATGCGGGAAACTGTACGTGGGGAGTAGGAACGCTGGCGCACTTTGGGGTATGTACGGAAGAGGAACTAAAGACACACGTTACAGCACAGGACGTTAATACTGCGCTGGCAAGGCACGTCCATAAAGTCGAACAGTATGTTCGTCGTAAAGTTAGGCATCATCGCCTTACACAAGCTCAGTTTGATGGCCTGGTTTCCTTCACTTACAACGTATCTAATCCGTCTTCAGTTATGGAGGCAGCCGATCGCGGCGATATGAAAGCGGTGTACGATAAAATGCTGCAATACATCTATGTTTTCAAACATGATGCAAAAGGTCATAAAATCGGAAAACCCAAAATTTTGCTCCCCTTGTATAAAAGAAGGCTGGAAGAAGCCGCACCATTCAGGCAGGAATAATATGCTTAAAAAATTACCACTCGTTCTATTGCTGTCATTGTGCAGTGCCACTACGGCATTCGCCGGTAGCGATCAGGAAATGGATTCTCGCCTGGATACACTGATGGGCGCTAATACGCATCAGCATTACCACGATTTTCTAACAAAGCTCCAGAAATCGGTTGAGAAGAAAGACAAAGAAACCGTTGCTTCAATGGTCGATTATCCACTTACCGTCACTGTCGCTCATAAAGAAATCGATATAGCTGATAGTCGGGATTTTGTTAAACATTACGATAAAATCTTTAACAACCGCCTAGTAAAAATCATTTTAGGGCAGAAATATGAAGACCTGTTTGCTAAAGACACAGGGATCATGGTCGGCCCGCATGGAGAGCTATGGTATAGCGGGATATGCACGGTCAACGACTGTAGCAAATTTGATATTAAAATAATGCAAATCAATAACTAACCATCCATATGGTGCCTGAATAGATACCTTTTTGCGTTGTTGAGCAAAAGCGGCCGTCAGCATTAACTGGCGACCGTCATTTTAACGCTTACTCAGGGGCTTTGTTGCAAAGATTGGGGAGAACCGGCCGTCGATGTTGTCGACTGACCTTACATTTCAAAGACCCGGTTCACCAGACGCATCTCACCCTGGGGATGACC
>NZ_RHUM01000012.1 GCF_003937915.1 Erwinia sp. 198
GCTTTAGCGCGGTGGTCCCACCTGACCCCATGCCGAACTCAGAAGTGAAACGCCGTAGCGCCGATGGTAGTGTGGGGCCTCCCCATGCGAGAGTAGGGAACTGCCAGGCATCAGATTGCGATAACCCCGACCTCACGGTCGGGGTTTTTTGCGTTTGTGCGCCGGGTGCGCCGGGAAGGCGGTTCCGTTCCGGTTTTTAGAGCCGCACGCTGCAAATAAACCGCTTTTAGTAATCGATTCAGGAGCTACAAGGCTTTTTTGCCCTCCAACTTTCTGCCTGATACCTCCTTTTTACTCTATCATTTGCGTCGTCCGGTATATTTATCAGCCTTTTGATCCTTGATGAAACATTTTCAATTACTTCATCTCGCCTCGACTTTTAGCGTCTGACCCGCTATCTTTGGCTGTCTGGATGTCTAAACGTATAAATGGTTAGCCGAGGAAGTAAACGATGCCGATTAGGGTACCCGATGAATTACCAGCCGTGAATTTTCTGCGTAATGAAAATGTTTTTGTGATGACCTCTACAAGGGCCAGCACTCAGGAAATCCGCCCGTTAAAAGTGCTGGTTCTGAATCTGATGCCTAAGAAAATCGAGACGGAGAACCAGTTTTTACGTCTGCTTTCCAACTCGCCGTTGCAAATCGACATTCAGCTTCTGCGCGTCGACAGTCGCGAATCGCGCAATACGCCTGTGGAACACCTGAACAACTTTTACTGTAATTTTGAGGATATTCAGGACAATAACTATGATGGGCTGATCGTTACCGGGGCACCGCTGGGCCTGGTCGATTTCAACGACGTAGCCTACTGGCCGCAGATCCAGCGCGTGCTGCACTGGGCCAAAGAGCATGTAACCTCAACGCTATTTGTCTGCTGGGCAGTACAGGCAGCGTTAAATATTCTTTATGGCATTCCCAAGCAGACGCGCGATAAAAAGCTGTCGGGCGTTTATGAGCATCGTATTCTGCATCCGCACGCCCTGTTAACGCGTGGCTTCGACGATACTTTTCTGGCGCCGCATTCACGCTATGCGGATTTCCCGACGCACCTGCTGCGCGACTATACGGATCTGGAGATCTTTGCGGAGTCGGAAGAAACAGGCGCCTATCTGTTTGCCAGTAAAGATAAGCGGCTGGCTTTCGTCACCGGCCACCCGGAATACGATGCGCTGACGCTGTCCGGTGAATACCATCGTGACTATGAGGCGGGATTAAACCCGGAGATACCCTGTAATTACTTCCCACAGGATAACCCGGAGCTGCCGCCTCGCGCCAGCTGGCGCAGCCATGGCAATCTGCTGTTTTCAAACTGGCTAAACTACTACGTTTACCAGATTACGCCATTCGATCTGCGCCATATGAACCCAACGCTGGAGTAAAGGTAAAGGCCAATAGAAATATTGGCCTATTAGTCAGAAGTAATTATGACGATAAATGAATAATTTTCCTGGTCAGCAGCAACTCTATCGCCGACACGGTTTTATAAAAAAAGCTGTATTTCTTATAACGCAGTTTGGGAATGAACAGAAGCATCACAGAATGCTATCAGCTGCATTGTCCCGAACCTGAAGAGCAGGAATTATTACCGCTACCACCGCCACCGCCACCGCCGTTTCCGGATGAACAGGCAATATAAGATTTTACACCTTCCACTGCTGCTCCCCGGATGGCTCCTCTGACATAGCCTAATGCCGCGCCCGCTATTATACCTTCAGGGCCGGCGGGTAACCCCATTAAGCCTCCGGTTATACCACCTGCTATGCCGCCAGCTATGCCGCCAGCTATGCCTCCACGTACCGCATTTTTTGCAGCTTTTGATACGCATCCTCCTTCATAGTTAGAGTTTGCGTTTCCGCCAGCGACCGCTTTAGTTTCTTCTGGAGATAAAATTTTCATTTTCTGTCCCTTGAAATAAAAACTATTAACTTAATTTTCTATACAGGTACTCCATAAAAATAATGGTTAAGGGCGTAATAAGGATTATTATTTCTAAAGAAAATTCTTTGGAAATATTAAAAAATGATAAAAAATATCCTAATAAAGCACACAATAATATGGCGATAACTTCAAGGAAAAAAAATATTTTCCTGTTTTTATATTTTAACACTATTGCTTTTGGCTTCTGGGGCAAAATTTTCATCAGGCACCTCCTGAGGTTGCTAACCTAATCCCATTTAAATCTCTTAGAGGTGATATTGCTCACGATATTTAAATAATACGCCTCTTCCCTGTATGACGCTGAACATCTCGCGGGGTCGCCCGCTTTACATGCTGAAAACTTATGCCAGTATGGATTGCCGGCATCTCGCCGCAGGTGAAAAAGAGGCAACAGTGGGCAACAGAACAGAAGCGCTGCATCAGCAGCTGGCGAAACGCATCATGGTGCTGGATGGCGGCATGGGCACCATGATCCAGAGCTATCGCCTGAGCGAAGAGGATTTTCGCGGCGAGCGTTTTGCCGACTGGCAGAGCGATCTGAAGGGCAATAACGACCTGCTGGTGCTGACGCGGCCTGATGTGATAAGCGACATTCATCACGCCTATCTACAGGCGGGCGCAGATATTCTGGAAACTAACACGTTCAACGCCACCCCTGTTGCGATGGCGGATTACCATATGGCCACGCTGTCGGCGGAAATTAACTTTGCCGCCGCAAAGCTGGCCCGCGAGTGCGCCGATGCCTGGACTGCCCGCACGCCCGAAAAGCCACGCTATGTTGCAGGCGTTTTGGGGCCAACTAACCGCACCTGCTCGATTTCGCCGGACGTTAACGATCCTGCCTTCCGTAATATCACTTTTAATCAGCTGGTCGAAGCCTACCGTGAATCAACAAAGGCGCTGATGGCGGGCGGCGTTGATATTATTATGATCGAAACCATTTTCGATACGTTAAATGCCAAAGCGGCCATCTTCGCGGTAAAAAGCGAATTTGACGAGCAGGGCATTACGCTGCCGCTGATGATTTCCGGCACCATTACCGACGCATCCGGCCGTACGCTTTCGGGACAGACTAGCGAAGCTTTTTATAATTCGCTGCGTCATGCGCAGCCGCTGTCGTTCGGACTGAACTGCGCGCTGGGGCCGGACGAGCTGCGTCAGTACGTGGCGGAGCTGTCGCGCATTGCGGAAAGCTACGTGACCGCCCATCCTAATGCGGGCCTGCCTGATGCCTTTGGTGAATACAATCTGGACGCGACCATCATGGCGGAGCAGATAGGTGAATGGGCGCGATCGGGCTTTTTAAATATCGTCGGCGGCTGCTGCGGCACTACGCCAGCACATATTGCCGCAATGGCCGCCACGGTAGAGGGCGTTACGCCTCGCCAGCTGCCGGACCTGCCCGTGGCCTGTCGTCTTTCCGGTCTCGAACCGCTGAACATTAGCGCCGAAACGCTGTTCGTCAACGTCGGCGAGCGCACTAACGTTACCGGCTCGGCAAAATTCAGGCGTCTGATCAAAGAAGAGAAGTACAGCGAGGCGCTGGAAGTGGCGTTGCAGCAGGTGGAAAACGGCGCGCAGATCGTTGATATCAATATGGACGAGGGGATGCTGGATGCGCAGGCGGCGATGGTACGCTTCCTGAATCTGATTGCCGGTGAGCCGGATATTGCACGCGTCCCGGTAATGATCGACTCTTCCAAATGGGAAGTGATTGAAAGCGGCCTGCAGTGCATTCAGGGCAAAGGCATCGTTAACTCCATTTCGATGAAGGAAGGGGTTGAAGCCTTTATACATCGCGCACGCCTTGTGCGGCGTTACGGCGCGGCAATGGTGGTGATGGCGTTTGACGAGGTTGGCCAGGCGGATACCCGCGAACGTAAAATCGCTATCTGCCGTCGCGCCTATCAGATTCTGACGGAAGAGGTTGGCTTCCCGCCGGAAGATATCATTTTCGACCCCAATATTTTTGCGGTCGCTACCGGCATTGAAGAGCACAACAACTACGCGATGGATTTTATCGGCGCCTGTGAAGATATCAGGCGAGAGCTGCCGCACGCGATGATTTCAGGCGGCGTCTCCAACGTCTCCTTTTCCTTTCGCGGCAACGATGCGGTACGTGAAGCTATCCACGCGGTTTTCCTTTATTACGCTATTCGCAACGGTATGGATATGGGGATCGTCAATGCCGGTCAGCTGGCCATCTATGACGACCTGGCGCCAGATCTGCGCGACGCGGTAGAAGACGTGGTGCTTAACCGGCGTGAAGACAGCACCGAGCGGCTGCTGGCGCTGGCGGAAAAATATCGTGGCAGCAAGGCGGACGACGGAAACAAGCCGCAGGCGGAATGGCGCAGCTGGGCAGTGGAAAAGCGGCTGAAGTATTCGCTGGTTAAAGGCATTACCGAATTTATTGAAGAAGATACCGAGGCCGCGCGCCAGAAGGCGAGTCGCCCGATTGAGGTGATTGAGGGGCCGCTGATGGCGGGCATGAACGTGGTCGGCGACCTGTTTGGCGAAGGCAAAATGTTCCTGCCACAGGTAGTGAAATCCGCGCGCGTAATGAAGCAGGCGGTGGCTTATCTGGAGCCTTATATTGAGGCGAGCAAAGAGAAGGGCAGTACCAACGGCAAAATCGTGCTGGCTACGGTAAAAGGCGATGTTCACGACATTGGTAAAAATATCGTCGGCGTGGTGCTGCAATGCAACAACTACGAAATCGTCGATCTGGGCGTGATGGTGCCCGGCGATAAAATTCTTAAAACCGCCAGAGAACAAAATGCCGATATCATCGGTCTGTCGGGGCTGATTACGCCGTCGCTGGACGAGATGGTCAACGTGGCGAAAGAGATGGAGCGACAGGGCTTTACGCTACCGCTGCTGATCGGCGGCGCAACCACGTCCAAAGCGCATACGGCCGTTAAAATCGAGCAACACTATAGCGGCCCAACGGTCTATGTGCAAAACGCCTCGCGCACGGTTGGCGTGGTTTCAGCGCTGCTTTCCGCCACGCAGCGAGATGATTTCGTGTCCCGCACGCGTAAAGAGTATGAAACGGTGCGCATCCAGCACGGTCGTAAAAAGCCGCGCACGCCGCCGGTCTCGCTGGTGACGGCAAGGGCTAATGCCCTGGCGCTGGACTGGGAAGGTTATACGCCGCCCGTACCGCCCCGGCTGGGCATAAGCGAAGTAAGCGCTAACATCGAAACGCTGCGGCACTATATAGACTGGACGCCGTTCTTTATGACCTGGTCGCTGGCAGGTAAATATCCCCGTATTCTGGAAGATGACGTGGTGGGTGTTGAGGCGCAACGGCTTTTTGCCGATGCGAACGCAATGCTGGATGAGCTGAGCGCGAAGCAGACGCTTATACCGCGCGGCGTAGTGGGTCTCTTTCCGGCTAACCGCGTCGGCGACGATATCCATATTTATCGCGACGAAGCACGCCGCGACATTCTGCAAGTAAGCCATCACTTACGTCAGCAGACGGAAAAAACGGGTTTCGCGAACTACTGCCTGGCCGATTTTGTGGCGCCGGCCAACAGCCGCAAAGCCGATTATCTGGGCGCGTTCGCCGTTACCGGCGGTCTGGAAGAAGATTCGCTGGCGGAAGCCTATGACGCCGCTCATGATGATTACAACAAAATCATGGTGAAAGCGCTGGCGGATCGTCTGGCGGAAGCATTCGCGGAATATCTGCATGAACGAGTTCGTAAGGTCATCTGGGGCTTTGCGCCCACGGAAAACCTGAGCAACGAGGAGCTGATCCGTGAGAACTATCAGGGCATTCGTCCCGCGCCCGGCTATCCCGCCTGTCCGGAACACACCGGGAAGGCGACCATCTGGCAGCTGCTGGATGTGGAAACCCATACCGGCATGAGGCTGACGGGATCCTGTGCCATGTGGCCGGGCGCGTCGGTTTCCGGCTGGTACTTCAGCCATCCGCAAAGCAAATATTTTGCGGTCGCTCAGCTGCAACGCGATCAGGTAGAAGATTACGCGCAGCGCAAAGGGATGTCGATCGGCGAAGTTGAACGCTGGCTGGCCTCAAACCTGGGTTATGACGCCGACTGATCGACGCCTGGGCGGAGCGCAGTATCCGCCCTGCTTTTCTCCCGCCTGCGCTTCGGCTAACGCCAGCCTCCCGGTCTTGTTTCGATAATATAACGCTGATAAAAAAGCTTTTTCGCCAGAGCGACTAAACTTAAGGCGACGGTCGCTCATCAGGACTAAAGCTTTTATTCGTGAAAATCCGTGAGGTTAATATCGGTGCTGACCCTGCTTAATTTACTTTCTGCCGTAGCGCTGCTGGTGTGGGGAACGCATATTGTTCGTACCGGCATTATGCGAGTTTACGGCGCAGATCTCCGCCGCGTGCTCAGCCGCAGCGTGGCGAAAAAGCCAATGGCCTTTGTGGCCGGCATCGGCGTCACCGCGCTGGTGCAGAGCAGCAATGCCACCACGCTGCTGGTGACTTCATTTGTGGCGCAGGAGCTGGTGGCGCTGACGCCCGCGCTGGTGATCATTCTGGGCGCGGACGTGGGGACGGCGCTCATGGCGCGCATCCTGACCTTTGATCTTTCCTGGCTGTCGCCGCTGTTTATATTCTTTGGCGTGGTTTTTTTCCTGGGCCGCAAACAGACGCGCGCCGGACAGCTTGGCCGGGCCAGCATCGGACTGGGGCTGATCCTGCTGGCGCTACAGCTGATCGTCGCGGCGGCGACGCCGATCACCCAGGCCGCAGGCGTTAAGGTAATCTTCTCTTCACTTACCGGCGACGTAATGCTGGACTCGCTGATTGGCGCGGTATTTGCCATTATCAGCTATTCGAGTCTGGCGGCGGTGCTGATCACCGCCACGCTCACCGCGACCGGCGTTATCTCTTTTAAGGTGGCGCTGTGTCTGGTGATCGGCGCGAATCTGGGCAGCGGTCTGCTGGCGATGCTGAACAACAGCGGCTCCAATGCCGCAGGAAAACAGGTGGCGCTGGGCAGCCTGCTGTTCAAATTTATCGGCTCGCTGATGGTGCTGCCTTTTATCGATCTGCTGGCGGACTGGCTGCAAAAGCTGCCGGTTAACGATGAAGAGCTGGTGATCTTTTTCCACGTCTTCTACAACCTGATCCGTTGTCTGGTGATGGTTTCTTTCGCCGATCTGATGGCCGATCTGTGCCAGCGAATTATTCGTGAAGAGCCGGAAACGGATCTGCGCCTGAAGCCGAAACATCTGGACAGCAGCGCGCTGGATACGCCTGCGCTGGCGTTGGCGAACGCTTCAAGAGAGACGCTGCGCATGGGCGACGTGCTGGAACAGATGCTGACCAGCTTCAGTAAAGTGATGCATGGCGAGCTGCGTGAGGAAAGGGAAATCCGGCGGCTGGACGACGACGTTGACATACTTTATACCGCGATCAAACTCTACCTGGCGCAGATGCCGAAAGAAGATCTGCCGGAAGAGGATTCGCGGCGCTGGGCGGAAACCATCGAAATGGCGCTGAACCTGGAAATGGCGGGCGATATTCTGGAGCGCATGAGCGGCGATGTGGTGGATAAGTCGCTGAATGCACGCCGCGCTTTTTCGGTGGAGGGGCTGGCGGAACTGGACGCGCTGCTTGAGCAGCTCAACGCCAACCTGCGTCTGAGCCTGTCGGTATTTTTATCACACGACGTCACCAGCGCTAAGCGGCTGCGGCGCGCCAAGCACCGTTTCCGCATTACAACTCGCCGCTATTCGCATAAGCATGTCGATCGTCTGCATCAGCAAAACGTGCAGAGTATAGAAACCAGTTCGCTGCATCTGGGTTTGCTGGGCGATATGAAAAGGTTGAACTCGCTATTTTGCGCAGTTGCCTACAGCGTGCTGGAGCAGCCTGACGATCCCAGGGATGAGGAATAATGCAAGCCCCCGCGACAATGCGGGGGAGAAACGCTATTTTTTGCTGATGGGTTTGCTGGACCAGTAGCCCGCCAGCAGCGAGCCGGAAAGGTTGTGCCAGACCGAGAACAGCGCGCCCGGCAGCGCGGCCAGCGGTGAGAAGTAAAGCTTGCCCAGCGTCGCCGCCAGGCCGGAGTTTTGCATCCCCACCTCCAGCGCCAGCGTACGGCAGGTGGATTCATCAAAGCCAAACAGCTTGCCGCCCCAGTAGCCGCCCAGCAGGCCGAGCGCGTTATGCAGGATCACTGCGGCTATCGTCACCAGCCCCACCGACCCGATAAAGCCCTGACTGCCCGCTACGACGGCGCTGATAATCAGCAGAATACAGACCATGGAAAAAGCGGGCAGATAAGGCTCCACGCGGCGTACCACGCCGTGCAGCGTGTGATGGACAATCAGACCAATGCTAATCGGCACCACCACGATTTTAACGATGCTCAGCAGCATCCCGGCGACGTCCACCTGAATATGCGTGTCCACATAGAGCCTGGTCAGCAGCGGCGTGGCGAATACGCCTACCAGCGCAGAGACGGACGAGATGGTCACCGACAGCGCCACGTCGCCCTTTGCCAGATAGATCATCACGTTGGAAGCGGTGCCGCTGGCGACGCTGCCGACCAGGATCATGCCCGCCGCCAGATCCGGCGGCATCTTAAACAGTTTTGCCAGCGCCCAGGCGGCGAGCGGCATCACCAGATAGTGCAGAAACGTGCCGGCGATCACCGGTGCCGGTCGGGTCAGCACGCGTTTGAAATCATTGATATTCAGCGTGACGCCCATGCCGAACATAATCAGCATCAGCAAATAAGTGACCCAGGGCCCCATACCCAGAAAGGGGGTGGGCGTGTACCAGGCAGCAAGGGAAAGCAGGACTGCCCATAACGGGAACAGTCGGGTAACGGTGGCGAGCATGGCCAGACTTCCTTTTGATGTTGTGATTATAGAGTGCCGTTTTCCCGGAACGAGGGAAAAGCGGTCGTCGAATCATAGCATTAGCTGATGGGAAAGGAAGAATGAGCGGACCGCGGAGCAAAGAGGCGGGCGAGGGCGGGCCAGCAGCGACCCGCCAGAAGGCGTTACGCTTTTTCCTCCAGCACAACGCGGTAAATCAGGCCGCCAACCAGCGCGCCGACGAGCGGCATCGCCCAGAACATCCATAGCTGGTCCAGCGCCCAGCCGCCCTGGAAGATAGCCACGGCAGTGCTGCGTGCCGGGTTAACTGAGGTATTGGTCACCGGAATGCTGATCAAATGGATCAGGGTCAGCGCAAGACCGATAGCAATGGGCGCAAAGCCCTTCGGCGCGCGTTTGTCGGTGGCGCCGTGGATAACGATCAGGAAAATAGCGGTCAGCACGGCTTCCACAATCATGCCGGACAGCAGAGGGAAACCGCCAGGCGAATGCTCGCCGTAGCCGTTGGCGGCAAAACCGCTGGCTGCTGCGTCAAAAGAGGCTTTGCCGCTGGCGATCGTATAAAGCATGCCTGCCGCCAGCGCGCCGCCCATAACCTGCGCCAGAACATAGGGAAGGATTTGCGAGGCGGGAAAACGGCCGCCGGCCCACAGGCCCAGCGTTACCGCCGGATTGAAATGACCGCCCGAAATATGCCCTACGGCATAAGCCATCGTCAGGACGGTCAGGCCAAACGCCAGCGATACGCCGACAAAACCCATTCCCGACTCGGGAAAAGCCGCAGCTAATACCGCGCTACCACAGCCGCCGAGAACCAGCACAAAGGTTCCCAGCGATTCAGCGACTAACCTACGCATGTTTTGCTCCATTATGTGATTTAACGCCACGATTATCCCCGGCTTGTCCAACCGGAAAATCAACGGAACGGAGAATATGCTGCCTGCAGGCGGATCTGCTGTTTTAATAGCAACTGGCTTGAGCCAGATCAAAAGATAAGCGCTCGCTGAGTAAAACGATGAAAGGGAAAAACAAGAAAAGTAAAAAAGCGGGCAAGGCTGGGCCTGAGGCGGATAATAAGCCTGCAGGATATCCGGCTACCATTGGGCTAATGAAGCGCGGCATTGATGCTGCGAAAAACGGCAGGGTGCCGTCAGGCTTGTCAGCAATCTGAAAGCCGGGCTTCCGCCCGGCTTTCACGCTTACTCAAACAGATTTTTATGCAGTGCCTGCACCACTTGTTCGGCATCGTTGCCCGGCACCAGGAAGCAGAGGTTAAAGCTGCTTGCACCATAGCAGATCAGGCGCAGGTTAAACGGCTCCAGCACGCCGAAGACCTCTTTACCGACGCCGCAGGCTTTGGAAAGCTGATTGCCGATCAACGCCACCAGCGCCAGGTTCTCTTCTACCTCTACGCGGCACAGCGAAGAAAGCTCGGTCAGCAGCGCCTGAGTCAGCAGGCCATCGCTGTTGGACGTAGAGCCGGTGGTATCCAGCGTCAGCGCAACGCTCACTTCTGAAGTGGTAATCAGATCGACCGAGATATTATGGCGCGCGAGAATGGTGAAAACCTCAACCAGAAAGCCGCGTGCGTGCAGCATATTCAGGCTATGCAGCGTCAGCAGCGTCTGCTTGCGGCGCAGGGCCAGCGCGCGGAACAGCGGCGGATCCTGCGTTTCGTTGCAGACGCGCGTGCCGCCAGCGGCCGGATCTTTACTGGAGCCGACGAACACCGGAATATCGCTGCGTACGGCAGGCAACAGCGTGGCCGGATGCAGCACCTTGGCGCCAAACGTCGCCATCTCCGCCGCTTCGCCAAAGGTGATTTCATCAATGCGTTTCGCCGTCGGCACCACGCGCGGATCGGTGGTATAGATGCCCGGTACATCGGTCCAGATATCAATACGGCTTGCGTGCAGCGCTTCGCCCAGCAGCGCGGCGGTATAGTCGCTGCCGCCGCGGCCCAGCGTGGTGGTGCGGCCTTTCGGCTCGCTGCCGATAAAGCCCTGGGTCACGATCAGCGCTTTGTCCAGGCGCGGCGCCAGCTGTGCCTGCGTCAGTTCCGCCAGCAGCGCGACATCCGGCTCTGCACGACCAAAGCGGTCGTTGGTGCGCATCACTTTACGCACGTCAAACCACTCGGAGGCCACTTCGCGCTGGCGCAGGATCTCTACAAACAGCAGGCTGGACATCAGTTCACCGTGGCTGACCAGCTCATCGGTCAGCGCGGTCGAGGTAGCCAGCGCGGCGGCTTCGGAAAGCATGGTGATGTTTTCCAGCACGCGATCGATTTCGTCGCGAATCACTTCAGAATGCGGCAGCTGGTCAACAATGGCGTACTGGATGCGGCGGATCTCATCCAGTTGATAAGCACGCTGCTCCTGCTCCAGGCCTTCCGCCAGGGAAACCAACAGGTTGGTGACACCCGCAGAGGCGGAAAGCACCACCACGCGCACATTCGGATCGGCCAGCACCACGTCGGCGCTGCGGTTCATGGCGGCGTAATCGGCAACGCTGGTGCCGCCGAACTTCGCCACGATCAATGATTGGGACATGTCTTGACATACCTCGTGTCAGGTTAAAATCTATCAGCCTTGGCACAAGGGAAGAGCAGAAACGGGGCAGACGTAGAAAAGGGATTACTACGAGTCACCCAGAAGCGCTCCACCTTGCAAACCGTCCGCCCGGCGGACGATCGTGGTGACAACCCAGAGGATTCAGCCCCTGTAGCCGATACGCCCCATACCGCATGGTTTGTACCTCGGCGTCGCTCCCCCTGATGTGTTTTCTACGGATTCGGTTCCTCCAACACACTGCCTGGGCGACGCGCCTCTTCTGGCCTGCGCATCAGATGCGCAGCTAGCCGCCCAGAAATACCGGGTTATTGCCTTGCTGTCAATCCCCGGCGCTGGCCGATGATTCATTTTGTACCAGGGCGATCACCGTGCAGGGCAGCACGGGCGGTTGGCCGTCGCCTGTTTTCAGCTTGCCCTGTTCGTCCTGCACAAAGAGTAACAGCGCGTTCTGATTCTTTTCCAGATACTCTTCCCAGCCGAAATTTTCATTCAGGCTCGTCGCTTTGATTACGCCGCCTTTCGCCAGCAGGCTACTGAGGCGAGCATAGGTATGCTCCTGGCTGAACAGCACTTCATGACGGCGAAAGCGCGGGCTTTCACTGTCGCGGCGGCCTTTCAGCGCGGCGCCCGAACGAATAGCCGCCACGTTGTTGTTACCAAAAATATGGCTGAAATGGTAAACGGCCAGCGCATTTTGATGGCGATTGGGCGACAGGGCAAGCACCTGGGCCGTTTCACTGAGGTCAAGGAAGTTTTCAGCATGATCCGACCAGGCGTTGCCGTAGTAAGCGGGAATGCCTTCCATCCGGGCCAACCGATAATATTCCCAGCTGCTGTCCGTCACCAGCACGGGCAGATCCAGCTTTTGCAGCGCGGCAGCCAGCGCGCGGGCGACGCTGTTCGCGCCGATAATCAGGATGCCGCGCGGCTCCCGTTGCTGCACGCGCAGCGCACGGGCCAGCAACGAGCTGGTCAGGCTTTGCAGCACTACGGTGCCGATAATCACCGCAAACACGACGGTCACCAGCCGGCTGGCACCTTCATAGCCGGTTTTTTCCAGCGTCAGCGCAAACAGCGAGCTGACCGCCGCCGCCACGATGCCGCGCGGCGAAATCCAGCTCAGCAGCAGCTTGTCGCGCCAGGAGAGCGAGGAGCCCCAGGTAGAGAGTGCGATACAGAGCGGACGAGCGATAAACTGCACCACCAGCAGCAGGCCAAGCAGCGGCCAGCCCATCGCCAGCAGCGCGCCGAGATCCAGCCTGGCGGCCAGAATAATAAACAGCGCGGAGATCAGCAGCGCCGACAGCTCCTCTTTAAAGGCGATAATCTCGCTCAAATCCACATCACGCATGTTGGCCAGCCAGATCCCCATCACGGTGACGGTCAGCAGGCCCGACTCGTCGGCAATAGCGTTCGACGCGCCGAAAGCGGTCAGCGTAATGGCCAGCACCGCGAAGTTTTGCAGATAGCCTGGCAGCCAGACGCGCTTCAGCGCGACGCCCATCAGCCAGCCGAACAGCGCGCCGCCGACGGTGCCGACCACCACGGTCAGGCCAAACGTCCAGAAGAGATGGGTTAGCGACTCCGCTTTTTGCTGTAGCACAATGAATTCAAACACCAGCAGCGTGAAAATAGCGCCTACCGGATCGATCACGATGCCTTCCCAGCGCAGGATCTGATTAATAGCCTTGTTTGGACGCACCACGCGCATCAGCGGAGCGATAACCGTCGGGCCGGTGACGACCGTGACGGCACCGACCAGCGCCGCCAGCTCTGGCGGGAAGTCGAGCAGCAGCCAGCAGGTGAGGCCGATAGCCAGAAAAGTGATAAACATGCCGATGGTGACCAGATTGCGCACCACCTTGCCTAACCCGCGGATCTCGTCGAAACGCAGCGTCAACGCGCCTTCAAACAGAATGATCGCCACCGAGAGAGAAACCAGCGGGAACAGCAGAGCGCCAAACAGCGCATCCGGCTGCAAAACATGGCCGACCGGCCCCAGGAGAATGCCGAAAACAAGCAGCGGTAAAATGGCCGGTAAACGCAGCAACCAGGCCAGCCACTGGGCCACTAGCGAGCTTAATCCAATGATAACCAACAGGAGTGGCGCAGAAAGCTCCATAAAATTTTTCCTTTAAAGGGCAAGAATAGTCATACTGAAACGCATCGGGTTTCACCCCGCCGCCTGAATTATAAATAGCCCCGGGCAAAAGAGAGGAAAACTTCTCCTCTGATAGCCGTCACCTGTTGCAGGGAAAGGCGAGCGAAAAACGCGTAACAGGTAACATGGTGCCCGGTCTGTTTTACGGTTCTTAAATAAAAAGAGTGTGTTGCTATGAAAAATATCAATCCGACACAAACCGCTGCCTGGCAAGCGCTGCAGCAGCATTTTGCAGAGATGAAAGACGTAGAGATTGCCGAACTGTTCGCCAAAGATGCCGACCGGTTCAGCAAATTTTCCGCCACCTTTGACGATCAAATGCTGGTGGACTTCTCTAAAAACCGCATCACCAGCGAAACGCTCGACAAGCTGCAGGCTCTGGCAAAAGAGACCGAGCTGCAGGATGCTATCAAATCCATGTTCTCCGGGGAAAAAATTAACCGTACTGAAGATCGCGCCGTGCTGCACGTTGCCCTGCGCAACCGCAGCAACAAGCCGATTATGGTCGATGGCAAGGACGTAATGCCGGAAGTCAATGCGGTGCTGGAGAAGATGAAGTCGTTCTCTGAACGCATCATCAGCGGCGCGTGGAAAGGCTACACCGGCAAAGCCATTACCGACGTGGTCAATATCGGTATCGGCGGTTCCGACCTGGGGCCGTTTATGGTTACCGAGGCGCTGCGTCCGTATAAAAACCATCTGAATATGCATTTCGTCTCTAACGTAGACGGCACGCATATCGCAGAAACGGTAAAAGATCTCAGCCCGGAAACCACGCTGTTTCTGGTCGCGTCAAAAACCTTCACCACCCAGGAAACCATGACCAACGCCCACAGCGCGCGCGACTGGTTCCTGAAGGCGGCGGGCGACGAGCAGCACGTAGCGAAACACTTCGCCGCGCTCTCTACCAACGCTAAAGCCGTGGGCGAGTTCGGCATCGACACCGCCAACATGTTTGAGTTTTGGGACTGGGTCGGCGGCCGCTATTCGCTCTGGTCGGCGATTGGCCTTTCTATCGTGCTGTCGATCGGCTTCGATAACTTCGAGCAGCTGCTGAGCGGCGCCCACGCGATGGACAACCACTTCGCCAACACGCCTGCGGAGCAAAACCTGCCGGTGATCCTGGCGCTGATCGGCATCTGGTATAACAACTTCTTCGGTGCCGAAACCGAAGCGATCCTGCCTTACGACCAGTACATGCATCGTTTTGCTGCCTACTTCCAGCAGGGCAATATGGAATCGAACGGCAAATATGTCGATCGCAACGGCAATCCTGTCAGCTATGAAACCGGCCCGATCATCTGGGGCGAGCCTGGCACCAACGGCCAACACGCGTTCTATCAGCTGATCCACCAGGGTACCAAGCTGGTGCCGTGCGACTTTATCGCGCCAGCCGTCAGCCACAACCGGCTGGGCGATCATCACGCTAAGCTGCTTTCTAACTTCTTCGCGCAGACCGAAGCGCTGGCGTTCGGCAAATCTCGCGAAACGGTAGAGAAAGAGTTCGCTGATGCGGGCAAAGATGCGCAGTCCGTCGGGCATATCGTGCCGTTCAAAGTGTTTGAAGGGAACCGTCCGACCAACTCCATCCTGCTGCGTGAAATTAACCCGTTCAGCCTGGGTGCACTGATTGCGCTGTACGAGCACAAAATCTTTACCCAGGGCGCTATCCTGAACATCTTCACCTTCGATCAGTGGGGCGTGGAGCTGGGTAAACAGCTGGCTAACCGTATCCTGCCTGAACTGTCCGGCAGCGAGCAGGTGGCAAGCCATGACAGCTCCACCAACGGCCTGATCAACCGTTACAAAAACTGGCGCGGCTGAAACAGCTGACACGCGTCCGGCTCTCTGCTGGCGCGGCGCAAAGCAAAGTCTGAAGGTCGGCCCTCGCGCCGACCTTTTTTAGCTCAATAATGCGCTTATCAGATCCATTTTTATCTACTGGTGGTCCTGTTTGACAGCGACGCGGTTTCCCGCTGGCCCTGACGAATACGGCCCTGTGGCAGAGTTTAAGGGCAATACCTCTTCCAATAATTGCTGAATGCCCCTCTGTTCAGGTAAGGAAATTCTTAAATTTCAGGCCGATAAGTCAATTTTGGGCAGGAATAGTCCGAAACGTATTAGCGCCCGGGCCGCGCAAAACGATGAAAAAATAGATTTAACTCACTGAAAAACTGCACTTTTAACAGAAAAGGCGCGCTGCCGCATTTTCTGTCCATCAAACGCCCGTTTTAATCACAATCGGTAGTGAATGGCGCTAACTTGTCGTCTTATGGCAGCGATAAATAGCGATCTGCCAGGTTTATTGACTAATTATTGCCTTATCCCTCCAAAAATGTTTCTGTTTCACGCAGCGAAGCGGCAGCGGCCGGCACGTTTAACCATCCTGAATTCTGGTAATTTATTGCCTTATAATGGGCCGGTCTGAAATCTTTCAGGCGAGTTATCCATTCATTCTATGAAGGATTTTGTATGAAAAAAGTCTTATGTGCTGCTGCAGCCGTAGCGTACTTAGCGACTGCTTCCGCCGCGTTTGCCGCGCCTGAAGAGGCCGGTGCCGCAGCGGGCGCCTCGGCGGGAACCCTTTCCGCCGGGACGACCACGGCAGTGGGTGTGGGCGCGCTTGGCGCGCTGGTTGGCGTGGCGCTGGCAGCAAGCAGCGGCGGTAACGGTTCCAACACCGGAACCACGACGACCACCACCACCAGCACCACGCGTTAAGTGCAGTAAATTAATCATAACCACACGCTTGTGTGGTTATTTTTTGATATTTTTAGACTTCATTCAGGAACTTACACCAGTGCGCTACCTACCACTGCTGCTTTTATGCCTGCTTGCCCAGGGCTGCACACAAACACAAAAAAGCCTGGGGGAGACGGTAAAACTCGCTCTGCTCGGGCCGGACGACGTCGAGGTGACGGCAGAGCAGGTCGAAGGCCTGCCCTATGCCAGCATGTATCTGCGCGTTAATAACGGGCAGCGTATTTTTGTGGTGCTGGGCTTTGACGAAAACGGCCAGCAAAAATGGATCACGCGCGATCGCACCATGATCGTCACGCAGCATGGCCGCGTGGTGAAAACGTTAGGCCTGGCGGACAACCTGCATGAGGTGAGCAACCTTGCTCAGGATCCGCTGGCCGATCCGCTGCATCTGAGCGACGGGGCAGGCTGGACACGCCAGCTGACCTGGTCAGCAGAGGGCCGCTTCCACGCTGCGACGGCGATATCGCGCTTTACGCGTTTGCAGGATCAGGTGCTTGACCTGACAGGGCACCGCGTCGCCTGCCGCGTCTGGCAGGAAGAGGTCACGGCCGAAGGTAAAACCTGGCACAATATTTTCTGGATCGACACCACTACCGGCCAGGTTCGCCAGTCGCGGCAGACGCTGGGCGGCGACGACGTTTCCGTTGAAACCACCATCCTGAAGCCTGCAAAATCATGAAAAATATTACTTATCTCCTCGCCGGTCTCGCCGCCTGCGTATCGCTGAACGTGTGCGCCGACAGCGAAGTCACCGTCTTCTCGCCGGATCGCAGCGAAACTGCGCTGGTCAGCCATGCGCAAAACCTGGTGCAGCTGACGGCAAGCCCCGCGCTGGCAGATACCTGGTGGCCAGGCACGGTTATCAGCGAAAAGCTGGCGACGGCAGCGGCGGTACAGCAACAGCAGCAGCTGCTGGCGCGTCTGAAAAGCTGGAGCGCAGCGCTGCGCGCTGACGATAACGGCGAAAAAGCCGCGGTCATCGATAACCTTTACCAGCAGATTGCCGCCATTAAAGTCACGGGGCGTCAGATTGTGAACCTCGATCCGGACTGGGTGCGCCTGCGGCCAGAAGAGAACCGTCGGCTGGAGGGCGAATACAGCGTCTATACGCTGCAAAAACCCGGCAGCCTGATGATTGCCGGTCTGGCGAACAACAGCGGCAAAACAACCTGGGTTGCGGGCCGCAGCGTGGTTGACTATCTGGTTGACCACGAGCGTCTGGACGGCGGCGAGCGCAATTTCGTCACGCTTATCGCGCCTTCCGGCAAAACGGAACAGGTGCCGGTCGCCTACTGGAATCGCCGCCATGTTGAACCCGACGCGGGCAGCATCATTTACGTTGGCTTTTCTGCCTGGTCGCTGCCTGACGGCCCGGACCTTAACCAGCAAATTATTTCTGTTTTGACGCACCGGATCCCTGACTGATGAAAAAAACTTACCTTCTCAGCCTGCTGGCGATGTCCGTGGCCTGCGCTTGCCAGGCTCAGGCTGCGGATCCTGTCGGGCCATCGCAGTCCGACTTTGGCGGCGTGGGCCTGCTGCAGGTGCCGACGGCGCGCATGGCGAAAGATGGCGAATTCAGCCTGAACTACCGCTATAACGATCAGTACCGCTTCTATTCTTCCTCGGTGCAGCTTTTCCCGTGGCTGGAAGCTACCATCCGCTATACCGACGTGAAAACTCGTCGCTACAGCGCCGTGGAAAGCTTCAGCGGCAGCCAGTCTTATAAAGACAAGGCGTTCGATCTTAAAGCACGACTGTGGCAGGAAGGCTACTGGCTGCCGGAAGTGTCTGTCGGCGCGCGTGACCTGGGCGGTACAGGGCTGTTCGACAGCGAATATATGGTTGCCAGCAAAGCCTGGGGACCGTTTGACTTCACTGTCGGGCTGGGCTTTGGCTATCTCGGCAACAGCGGCACGGTCAAAAACCCGTTCTGCGAGGCGGACAGCAGCTACTGCTACCGCTCCAACACCAACGGCACTGCCGGTTCGGTCAGCGACAAAGATCTGTTTAAAGGCCCGGCGGCTATTTTCGGCGGCATTGAGTACCAGACGCCGTGGCAGCCGCTGCGTCTGAAGGTGGAATACGAAGGCAACGACTATCAGGATGATTTCGCCGGTCGCCTGGAGCAGAAAAGCAAAGTCAACGTCGGCGCTATTTATCGCATCACCGACTGGGCCGACGTTAACGTCAGCTACGAGCGCGGCAACACGCTGATGGCGGGCTTTACGCTGCGCACCAACTTCAACGATCTGCATACCGCCTCGGTGGATGCGCCTAAGCCGGCTTACAATCCGCAGCCGCAGGGCGAATTCCTCGAGCCGACGGTGGTGGCTAACCAGCTGACCGACCTGAAATATAATGCGGGCCTGGTGGGGCCAAGAATTCAGGTGAAGGGCGACACGCTTTACGTTTCCGGTCAGCAGGTAAAATATCGCAATACTCAGGAAGGGATCGATCGCGCTAATGTGATCATGATGAATGCGCTGCCGCAAAACATCGAAAAACTGAACGTGACCGAAACGCGCAACAATATGCCGCAGGTCACCACGGAAACCAGCACCGACAGCCTGCGTCAGCAGCTGGAAGGCTATCCGCTCGGTAAAGAAAAAATGCTGGATCAGAAGCGGGTTAACCCGTCCGATCCTGGCCATACCGAGCAGGGCTATTACATCGATGCGGATCGCTTTAACGCCAGCCTGTCGCCGGTGCTGAACCAGTCCGTCGGCGGGCCGGAAAGCTTCTATCTGTACCAGGTCGGCGTCATGGCCAGCGCCAACTACTGGCTGACCGATCATTTGCTGGTGGACGGCAGCGTCTTCGGCAACCTGGCGAACAATTACGATAAATTCAACTATAACGGCGCACCGGCCGATTCCTCGCTGCCGCGCGTCCGTACCCATATCCGCGACTATGTTGACAACAACGTCTACGTAAATAACCTGCAAGCCAACTATATGCACTACCTGGGCAACGGTTTTTACGGGCAGGTTTACGGCGGCTATCTGGAAACGATGTATGGCGGCGTGGGCGGCGAACTCCTTTATCGTCCGCTTGATTCCGACTGGGCTTTCGGCGTTGACGCCAACTACGTTAAGCAACGCGACTGGGACAACATGATGCAGTTCACCGACTACAATGCGAAAGTCGGTAACCTGACCGCCTACTGGCGTCCTGCCTTCTTTAACCATCAGGTGCTGGTGAAGGCGAGCGTGGGTCAGTATCTGGCCGAGGACAAAGGCGCGACGCTGGACGTTTCCCGGCAGTTCGACAGCGGCGTGATCGTCGGCGCTTACGCCACCAAAACCAACGTTTCGGCGGAGGAATATGGCGAAGGCGACTTTACCAAAGGCTTCTACATTTCTATTCCGATGGATCTGTTTACCGCTTCGCCGACGCGTGGACGCGCGCAGGTCAACTGGACGCCGCTGACGCGCGACGGCGGCCAGATGCTGGGCCGCAAATATCAGCTTTACGATATGACCACCGACCGGGACAAAGACTTCCGCTAGGGTGCAGAGCAAGGGGCGAAATTTCGCCCCTTTTTTTATGCCTGCTGCGGGCGGCTGGCCTGCGGAAAACTTGTGAAGCAGCTCACACTAAAGCATATTGTGGCGGTCAGGATGATCTGACGGGAAATCGTATTTGTAGAGGATGATAATGATTAACGCCACGCGTATTGCCTGGTTTTTACAGATGGTGCTGAACGTAGGCCTGATTTCACTGGCCGGTATTCTTGCCGTTTTTTTAGGAAAAGAGACGTTTCATCTGGCCAACGTGCTGCTGAACACTGGCGAGCAGACCTCTTCGTATCTGCTGATCGAAGGGATTGTGATCTACTTTCTGTACTTTGAGTTTATTGCGCTGATCGTGAAGTACTTCCAGTCCGGCTACCACTTTCCGCTGCGCTACTTTGTGTATATCGGCATCACGGCCATTATCCGTCTGATCATTGTCGATCATAAGAATCCGCTCGACACGCTGGCTTATTCTGTCGCGATCCTGATCCTGGTGATCACGCTGTGGCTGGCGAACAGCAACCGCCTGAAACGCGAATAGGCAGGAAGAGACTTTGCGGGCTGACGAAGCGGCAGCTTTTCGCCTAAAAGCAGAAACAAAAAAACCGTCTTTAAAGGCGGTTTTTTTGCGCTGGCCAGGTAAGCGGCCTTGCCAGCAGTTGATTGCTGATTTAACGCAAGCACTCCCTGGTACTTGCATTCGCAGTTACCTCTTCGGTGGTGGCGTTACGAAACGGTCTTTAACAGGGCCGCACAATGAAGCAGTATCGTGCTCGTTGTTTCTGGTGTGCTGTGGTCATTCGCAGAAGGGAAGTGAGATCTGTCCCATAACGGCGATCGTTAACGCAGCAGGCAAGTAAGCCAGCAGGCCGTTCTTACCGGGCGGCTTTCCGCTTCGTTACCCGGTTAAAATTCTGTTTAACGCCTTTCGCCTTAGGCTACACTAGGGCACCTGATTGACTGCCCGGAGAAGCGCAATGACCAGCCCCGCGCTAACGCAGCTACACGCCATCGAGTGGCTTCCACTCTCTTCGCCCCAGCTGACGCCGTCGCTGCTTGACTGGCTGATGGAAGAAGATTCCATGACCCGCCGCTTTGAACGCCACTGCGAAAAAGTCACCGTTGAGATCCTGCGCGAGGGCTTTATCGGGGCGCAAGAAGCGGGCGCGGATGCGCTGCTGCTGCCTGAAGAACCGCGTTACTGGCTGCGGGAAATTTTGCTGTGCGGCGATGGCGAAGCCTGGCTGGCTGCCCGCACCATTCTGCCGGAATCCACGCTACAAGGGCCGGAGCAGAAGCTGCAACAGCTTGGCAGCCAGCCGCTGGGGCGCTATCTTTTCGCCTCGTCGACGCTCAGCCGCGATTTTATCGAGCCGGGACGCAGCCACGACCTGTGGGGCCGCCGCTCGCTGCTGCGCCTTTCCGGCAAGCCGCTGCTGCTGACCGAACTGTTTTTACCGCCTGCGCCGCTTTATCACGCCGTCCAGGCCGAAAGGAAGAAGTAGATGGAAAAATCTTTACCTGCCAGTAAGCTTCAGGCCTACAGCCGCCTGATGCGGATTGATAAGCCAATCGGCTCGCTGCTGCTGCTGTGGCCGACTTTCTGGGCGCTGTGGCTGGCCGGGCTGCGCGTGCCGCCGCTCGACGTGCTGGTGGTGTTTACGCTGGGCGTCTTCTTTATGCGCGCGGCGGGCTGCGTGGTTAACGACTTTGCCGATCGCAAGATAGACGGACACGTCAAACGCACGCGATCGCGACCGCTGCCGAGCGGCGCAGTCACCTCGACGGAGGCGAAATTTTTGTTTGGCGGTCTGGTGCTGGTGTCGTTTTGCCTGGTGCTTACCATGAATCTGATGACCATCCTGCTCTCTTTTGGCGGCCTGGCGCTGGCGTGGATCTATCCGTTTATGAAGCGCTATACCCATTTGCCGCAGGTGGTGCTGGGCGCGGCGTTTGGCTGGGCCATTCCGATGGGCTGGGCGGCGGTCAGCGAAACGGTGCCGCTGGCCTGCTGGCTGCTGTTTTTCGCCAACATTTGTTGGACGGTCGCTTACGACACGCAATATGCGATGGTGGACAGGGATGACGATTTGAAAATCGGCGTCAAATCCACCGCCATCCTGTTTGGCCGCTTCGATACGCTGATTATCGGCCTGTTGCAGCTGGCCACGCTGGTGCTGATGGTCGTAATCGGCTGGCTGACGCAGCTGGGGACGCCTTTTTACTGCTCGCTGCTGGCGGCGGCAGCGCTGTTTATTTACCAGCAGAAGCTGATTAGCGCTCGCGAACGTGACGCCTGCTTTCGTGGCTTTCTGAATAACAACTATGTGGGACTGCTCCTCTTTATCGGCATCGCTTTGAGCTGCGCGCCGTTTTCTGGCTGATCCCCAGCCAATAAAAAAGGCCGGTGTGATGCTCACGCCGGCCTTTTTTTATCGCTGACCTACTCGTACGTCAGCGCGCTTTCAATCGTCATCCGTACTTCCTGGCTAATCAGATCGGCCAGCAGCTGATAGACATTGTGCGTTCTTTCATAGTGCGCATCGCCGGTATCGCTGATGTAGCCTTCATCACGCAGCGTCAGCACCAGCGTCGAGAACACCGCCTTATCAAAGAATTCCGGCGCGTTGATGCCGTGCAGCACCGACAGGCGCTGCGCCATGGTGCGGCTCTCTTTCTCCAGCGTACCGCGGTTGATCGACGGATTGGCGCTGAGGATAGAGAAGGTGATGGCGTAGCGCTGTAGCGTCTCCCGCACGCCGGCCGCCAGCAGCTGTAGCGTATGGAAACGGGCAGGGCTGAGGCGTAACGTTTGCGTCTGCTCGTCGGCGGTCAACAAACCCTGACGCGCCATTTCGCTGACCAGCGGATCCAGCACGCCCGGCAGCTCGTCTTTTTCCCAGTGCAGGAACAGCTCGCTTTTCAGCATTGGATAGATCACGCTGACCTGGCGCAGCAGCTCGGCGCGCGTCAGCTCCTGATGCTGCATCAAAATTACCGCAATCACCGACGGCATCACCAGCATGTGGTGAACGTTGTTGCGATAATAGGTCATCAGCACCGCCTGCTCGCGCGGCAGCACGACGATCTCGCCGATATTATCCTGCTCAATCTCGAACTTGTTCATGCTGAGCGCATGATCCAGCAGCGCTTCCGGCGTCATGTCCGGCACGGTGGCGTCCGGCGAATAAGGCACGTTGCGCAGCAGCTGAATATAGCAGTCCAGCTGTTCCACCAGCTGCTCGCGGGTTAGCGAACGCTGACGGGAAGCCAGAAGCGCGGTAACGCACAGGTTCATGGCGTTGGCCGCGCCCGCGTTATTGATCCGCACCATGACGCGCTGGGCGATATCGTTGACCGCTGGCGTCAGCCAGGCCGGACGCTGGGACTCGATCGGGTCAATAGCGTCGCGCCATTCCGGCACGTGCTTGTTCAGATACGCGACCAGCGGCAGCGGTTCACCGAAGTTGACGTAGCCCTGGCCCAGGTTGCGCAGCTTGCGCAGCCCGCGCACCATCTGCATAAAGCCTTCTTTTTCTTTGGTCGCGCCGCGCAGCTCTTTGGCATAGGTGCCCACTTCCATGACGTGCTCGTAGCCGATATAGATCGGCACCAGCGTAATCGGGCGGTTGCCGCCGCGCAGCATCGCCTGAATGGTCATCGACAGCGTGCCGGTTTTCGGATCGAGCAGGCGTCCGGTACGGGAACGGCCGCCTTCCACAAAGTACTCCACGGAATAGCCACGGGTGAACAGCTCGCCCAGATATTCGCGGAAAACGGTGGAGTAGAGCTTGTTGCCCTTAAACGTGCGGCGAATAAAGAAAGCGCCCAGGCGACGGAAAATCGGGCCGGCCGGCCAGAAATTCAGGTTGATGCCCGCAGCGATATGCGGCGGCACCAGGCCCTGGTGATAAAGCACGTAGGAGAGCAGCAGGTAATCCATATGGCTGCGGTGGCACGGCACGTAAACGATTTCATGGCCGTCCTGTGCCAGCTGACGCACGCGCTCGCCGCCGTTAACGTTAATGCCCTGATAGAGCTTGCTCCACGTCCAGCCCATGATCCTGTCGGTCAGACGGATTGCCTCGTAGGAGAAATCCGCTGCAACTTCCTCCATCAGCTCAATGGCATTCTGCTGCGCCTTCTCATGGGAGATTTTCTTGCTGCGCGCCTCGTCCTCTACGGCCTTGGCAATAGCCTTGGACTGTAAGAGCTTGTTGAACAAATCCTGACGCACAGGCAGACGCGGGCCGACTGCGGCAAGGCGCTGACGGGCAAAATGCATTCTGGCCACGCGCGCCAGCTTCTGGGCGATGGTTTTATCGGTGCCGTGCTCGGTCGCCATACGGCGCAGCGACACCATCGGCGAGAAACGTACAAAGCTGTCACGACCCAGCCACAGGACGGCGATAAATTTCTGAATGCCGTTCAGCACGCGCAGATGCGGCTGGCTTTCGCCCTGAACTTCACGTCCCGGCGCCCGACCAAACATGATCGAGACGGGCACCATCTGCACGTCCAGCAGTGGGTTACTGCGATGGAGATCCAGATAGTCGTGAAACGTCTTTACGGATTCCGGATTGGCCGCGTAATAAGGAAACACGCGCGGGCCATCATGAATAAAGACGTAGCGGGGCAGCAGCGTGCCGTCGATCTCCTGCGGATCTAAAGGATCGGGCAGATCCTCTTTGCGACACTGCTCACGCAGCGCCAGCAAATCGGCCTTTGAATCGTATGGCAGCACATACATAATAGGGCGCGACGTATCCAGCCCCAGTTCAACGACCGGCTCGGCAGGGATCGCTTTACTTTTTACCAGCATTTTTACCGGTAAATTCAATAATTTGTAATATAAATTACGCCAACCTGACATAGACAACATAAAGCCTCTTGTTAGCAAAGCGCCGCAAGCATACCAGAATCCTTGCATGAGATCTGTGGTGTTGCAAAATGTGCGCTACCCTGACATTGACGCTAAACAGAACAAAGGGTTCCCTGATTATGGCAAATAACGCCTCGGGTTTAACGCGGATCATTAAAGCTGCGGGGTATTCCTGGAAAGGATTACGGGCGGCCTGGCAACACGAGGCGGCTTTCCGCCAGGAGGTGGTTGCGGCGGTAGTGGCGATTATTATCGCCTGCTGGCTGGACGTGGCGCCTTTGGCCAGAGTATTGCTGATTGGCTCCGTCATGCTGGTGGTGATTGTGGAGATCCTTAACAGCGCCATAGAAGCCGTGGTCGACAGGCTGGGCAATGAGTTCCACGAGCTTTCCGGGCGCGCCAAAGATATGGGCTCGGCTGCCGTGCTGTTAGCTATTCTGTTAGCGGTTTTTGTCTGGCTGACGATCCTGCTTTCTCATCAGCCGCCGGGCTAAATAGCTATAAGCATGGTTTTTTATCCGGGTTGAGGTTTTCATTGACGAAATACCTGTATATACTCACAGTCGACTGTATAAACAACCAGGGGGCGGGATGAAAGCACTAACGGCAAGGCAGCAGCAGGTTTACGACCTGATTCGCCAGCATATTAACCAGACCGGCATGCCGCCGACGCGGGCAGAGATTGCCGCCCAGCTCGGCTTCCGCTCCCCGAACGCGGCTGAAGAACACCTGAAGGCGCTGGCGCGTAAAGGCGTTATCGAGATCGTTTCCGGCGCATCACGCGGTATCCGCCTGATGATGGAAGAAGTCGACGGTCTCCCGCTGATAGGCCGCGTGGCGGCAGGCGAACCGCTGCTGGCGGAACAGCATATCGAAGGCCATTACCAGGTCGATCCCGATCTGTTTAAGCCGGGCGCGGATTTTCTGCTGCGCGTGAGCGGCATGTCGATGAAGGATATCGGCATTATGGATGGCGACCTGCTGGCGGTTCACAAAACGCAGGACGTGCGCAACGGCCAGGTCGTGGTAGCGCGTATTGATGATGAAGTTACCGTCAAGCGTCTGAAAAAGCAGGGCAACATTGTGCATCTGCTGCCGGAAAACAGCGAGTTCCAGCCGATTGTGGTGGATCTGCGTGAGCATACCTTCTCTATTGAAGGGCTTGCCGTCGGCGTGATCCGTAACGGCAGCTGGCTGTAATAGCCAGACGCTGTGCCGCCTCTGCGTCATGGTGATGGTGCAGAGGCCTGCTAAATAAACGTACCGGCGGGCGTGCCGCTTAAGTCTTTTATTTTGCATTTGTCATATTGCCCGATCGCTTCTGGGACCATTGTCTGCATCCTTATGCCTCCCGTCCTCTCCTGTCGAGCCTGCAACATCGCCCCCGGCGCTTCCGTTTTCCCGCTCCTTAAGTACCCGATCCTGCGCGGGTTTATGCTGCCCGGCTCGTGCCGCCTCGCTTTTTTTAGAAAAATACACCGCCTCGCCGTGCAAACCTGCCATCTTCTACTACAATTATCCGTACGTTAAGCATTTGGGCAGCGTTTTATGTTGCTGTCAGCGGTTTTGCTGTAACGATAAGCTGTTATCACCTAAGGTTAAGGAGAAACAAGATGAATAAAGACGAAGCCGGCGGTAACTGGAAACAGTTAAAAGGTAAATTTAAAGAAAAATGGGGCAAGCTGACCGATGACGACATGACTGTCGTAGAAGGTAAACGCGATCAGCTGGTCGGCAAAATTCAGGAACGCTACGGTTACACCAAAGACCAGGCTGAGAAAGAGCTGGGCGACTGGGAAACCAGCAATAACCATCGCTTCTGATAAGATAGCGTCCGGGAAGGCCGGCTGGCACTGCCAGAGCTGACTCACCGGATAGCCTTCTAAAGCAAGGGCAGCGCTTCTGGCGCTGCCCTTGTTGTTTTGACTGCCGCTATTTTGTTCAGTTTTGCCGCTTAAATTATTCTGATGGTTGACCGTTTCAACGGCCGCGCTTTTTTGTACCAAGCGTGTGATCGTGCTGGCACGCATCCTGATGCTGGCAGGCTTCCACCTCGACGCAGCTTTTGCACAGCCCGTGCGCTTCAATCACGCTGTTGGTCAGCGCAAAGCCCGCTGTCCGCGACAGGGACTTCAGAATATCCTGCACGCCTTCCGCATGTTGTTCCGCTACGCCGCCGCAGCGGTCGCAGATCAGCATCGCTGAGGTATGCGCAGGCTCTTCGAAATGATGGCAGACAACATAGCTGTTGGTTGACTCCACGCGATGTACGAATCCCTGTTCCAGCAGAAACTCCAGCGCCCGATAGATAGTGGGCGGTTTGGCCTGCGGTTCGCTGGCGCGCAGCAGGTCCAGCAGGTCGTACGCGCTGATCGCGCCGTGATGCTGGCTCATCAGCCGCAACACCTCCAGACGCTGAGGCGTCAGCCTGACGTTGCGCTGCTGACAGATAGCTTCCGCCTGCGACAGAATGTTTTCAGGACTGTTAATGTTCATAGATTTCCCCAGGCTGGCTTAGCACGTTATATTATCACAGCGCCGATAAAAACGCCGCGCTTCCGACTTCCCGCCCGAGCGTCTCCCTTCACGGCTATGCCCGCAAAAAATTTCAGTCAAATCCGAAGAGAAGAAACTCACCTTTGTTATCGGCTGCGTTGTACCATTCATTACTAAAGAAGACCGTCAATAACGGTTGCACTCTGAAATGTTTTAGCTACATTTACTTAAGTATTTGTAAACCTTTCCACAGCAGACGTTGAAAACACGGCTTATTTTCAGGCCAGCTAGCAGATTAAAAGCCGCGCAATGAGCAGAAAAGCCCCGGTAATTTGACTTAGTTCAGGCTAATGACTTAGCGCCGTTCGGCCCATTATACGGACAATCACACTTGTCGCGCTTCAGGCGCTGTCTCCTTTGTTGAAGGGTTAGAAGTAAATGGTCAAAAAATTTAAGCTGAACAGATTCACCCGACCGGTTGTATTTCCCGTGCTGTTTCTGGCTCCGCTAAGCGCTCTGGCCGCTGGCAACTACTACGACGCCCGCAACGATGCGATGGGTGGGACGGGCGTAGCCTCTTCAACCTACGGCACGGCGGTACTGGCTAACCCGGCGCTGATGACGAAAGCCCAGCCGGAAGACGACGTCAGCATTATTCTTCCGGCCGCTGGTGCGCAGCTGACGGATAAGCACAAGCTCATCGATAAAGTGGATGACCTGAGCGACAGCGTTGACCGCTATCAGGATATTGCCGAGCAGGATCCCATCAGTCTGATCACGAATTATCCACGCGTGCGGGCGGCTGCCGGCGATCTGGCGAGCCAGCTGCGCGGCATCAAGGGCAACAAAGCCTGGGCTACGGCAGGCGCGGCCGTGGCGGTGACCGTGCCGAACGAGGTGCTGCCTTTTGCCTTCGTGGCGAAAGCTTACGGTACGGCGCACGTGACGGCGAACGTCAGCCAGGGCGATATCGACTATTTGCAGCGCATTGCCGACGGCACCGATTTTCCACGGCCGGGCGCGCAGAACTTGCTGACCTCGTCAGCGCTGGGACGCGGCGCCATAGTTTATGACTACGGCGTTGCCGTGGCGCATGAGTTCAATATTGCCGGTCATCCGGTTTCGTTTGGCATCACGCCGAAGATCCAGAAGACTTATCTCTATAACTATAGCGCCTCCGTTTATAACTACGACAAGTCGGATTTCACCAAAGGGCGCTATAAAAATTCCAATACCGGTTTCAACATGGATGCCGGCGCGGCGACCGATCTGAACGATAACTGGACGCTGGGCGTCAGCGCGCAGAACCTGATTGCCCGCGATATTGATACCCGCGAAGTGAACGGCTACAAGGATACTTACCAGATCCGCCCGGTAGTGACGCCTGGCGTCTCTTATCATACCGAGCGGCTGACGGCGGCGCTGGATGTGGACGCCACGCCGACCAAGCGGTTTAAAACGGTGGAGGACAGCCAGTATGCAGGCGTGGGCGCGGAGTATCGCGTACTGGACTGGCTGCAGCTGCGTGCAGGTTATCGTGCGGATATGAAGTCTAACGATACCAACGTGGTCACCGCCGGTTTTGGCCTGTCGCCGTTTAACAAGGTGCATCTGGACCTGGCCGGGATGCGGGGTGACGACAATACCTGGGGCGCGGTAGCCCAGCTTAACTTCACGTTCTGATTTCTCTCAGGGGCGCATCGCCGTGCGCCCTCATAGCCCGTTTAGCGATTGCGGGCAGTCATGCTATCATTGCGCACATTATCGTCATTTGTTAATCAGAGTCTTTGCGCTTTATGACCCAAAATTTACCTGCCCACCGTTTTTCCGTTGCGCCAATGCTGGACTGGACCGACCGCCACTGCCGCTACTTTCACCGTCAGCTGAGCCGTCAGGCGCTGCTTTACACCGAGATGGTCACCACCGGCGCTATTATCCATGGCAAAGGCGACTATCTGGCCTGGAACCAGCAGGAGCAGCCGGTCGCCCTGCAGCTTGGCGGCAGCGATCCGCTTGCGCTGGCGCAATGTGCCGAACAGGCACAGGCTCGCGGCTATAACGAGATCAACCTGAACGTCGGTTGTCCTTCCGATCGCGTGCAGAACGGACGCTTCGGCGCCTGCCTGATGGGGGAAGCCGCGCTGGTAGCGGACGCGGTGAAGGCCATGCGCGATCGCGTGTCGATTCCGGTGACGGTAAAAACCCGTATCGGCATTGATGAGCAGGACAGCTATGAGTTTCTCTGCGATTTTATCCGTCAGGTATCGGAGCAGGGCGGCTGCGACATGTTTATTATTCATGCGCGTAAAGCCTGGCTTTCCGGCCTCAGCCCGAAAGAGAACCGCGAGATCCCGCCGCTGGACTACGAGCGCGTTTATCAGCTGAAGCGTGATTTTCCGCATTTGACGCTGTCGATTAACGGCGGGATCAGGTCGCTGGCGGAAGCCAAAGCGCATTTGCAGCATGTGGATGGCGTGATGGTAGGGCGCGAAGCCTATCAAAATCCGGGCATGCTGGCAGAGGTTGACCGGGATCTGTTTGGCTGCGATCGACCTGCGGTCGATCCGGTGGCGGTAGTGCGCTCAATGTACCCTTATATTGAACGCGAACTGGCGCAGGGAACTTATCTGGGCCATATCACTCGCCATATGCTGGGGCTGTTTCAGGGGATCCCTGGCGCACGCCAGTGGCGTCGTTATCTGAGCGAAAATGCCCACAAGCCGGGTGCGAACGTAGAGACGCTGGAAGCCGCGCTGGCGCTGGTGGCCGACAAGGTGCCGACAGCGGTGTAGGCCATCAGGCCAAAGACGCTATCAGCAGCCGACAAAAATCCTCGTAATAACAGCCTGCAAAGCACGGCCTGCTGCTGGCTCGCTATTACCTGGTCAATATCGCGCCAGGTAATAGCGATATTGACCAGGCCTCCCGTGCGGCTCTTTATTATTTATTTTTAAATTCAAAGTGTTACCGGAAGTGCGTTTCTGGCACGGATCTTGTAATAGTGCTACAGCATCTTTAACAGGAGGAACGCTGATGGAAATCTTTTTCGTGCTTGGCTTTTTTGTCATGCTGTTGCTGACGGGCGTTTCGCTGCTGGGGATTATCCTGGCGCTGTTTGTCGCCAGCGTAGTGATGATGTTTGCCGGTTTGCTGATGGTGGTGATTAAAATGCTGCCGTGGCTGGCGCTGGCGGTCGCTGCGGTATGGATTTATCGCGCATACCGTAAACCGTCATCAAAAACAGCACGCTGGATGTCTCGCTAACGGCAGGGCGCTGACGCCAGGTTTGCAAAAAGTAATGCGGAGTCGATCACAACCTGGCAGATCGCACAGAAAATTTTGCAATTAAACATATTTTTTACTTATGAATTCTGTCAGGATGATTTTACTGAATTGCCGAAATTCATCGCCGCTGACCCTACAAACAGCGCGAACTATAAAAAAGAAAAAGGGGCTTCCTACGGGAAGCCCCACTTATTTCTGGCTGGCCTGGCGCGTTTGTCCTTAGGGGATCAGCAGACAGGAGCCCTGCGTGGCACGGCTTTGCAGCGTCTGATGCGCCTGCTGCGCGTCCGTTAACGCAAACTTCTGCTGTTCCGGCACCTCTACCTTAATCGCACCGCTGGCGATCAGCGAAAACAGCTCGTTGCTGGCCTGCGTCAGCGCGTCCGCGTTGGTGATATAGCCGTTAAGAGAAGGGCGGGTCACGTACAGCGATCCTTTCTGGGTGAGCGTTGATAAATTCACCCCGGTTACCGGCCCGGAGGCGTTGCCGAAACTGACCATCAGGCCGCGCCGCTGTAGGCAGTCCAGCGAGGCTTCCCAGGTGTCCTTGCCTACCGAGTCGTACACCACGCGCACTTTCTTGCCGCTGGTCAGTTCCAGCACGCGCTTTGCCACGTCTTCTTCGCGATAGTTAATGGTTTCCCAGGCGCCGGCCTCTTTGGCTCTTGCCGCTTTTTCCGCCGAGCCGACGGTGCCAATCAGATGTGCGCCCAGCGCTTTAGCCCACTGGCAGGCAATCAGCCCTACGCCGCCCGCCGCCGCCTGAAACAGAAAGGTTTCGTCCGGCTGTACCACGTAGGTCTGCCGCAGCAGGTAATGCACGGTCAGCCCTTTCAGAAACGAGGCCGCCGCCTGCTCAAAAGAGATGGCGTCCGGCAGCAGCGCCAGCTTGTCAGCCTCAACGGCGTGGTATTCGCTGTAGGCACCCAGCGCCGACTGCGCATAAACCACACGATCGCCAACCTTAACCGTAGTCACGCCTTCGCCCACGCTCCTTACCACGCCAGCCGCTTCCGTTCCCAGGCCAGAAGGCAGCGAAGCCGGATAAAGCCCGCTGCGCACGTAGGTATCAATATAGTTAATGCCTATCGCTTTGTTCTCAACCACAACCTCGTCGGCGGCCGGTTCCGGGATGGCCGCATCGATAATCTGCATCACTTCCGGGCCGCCGTGCTGACTGATTTGTATGCGTTTTGGCATGGTCACTCCTGTTGATTGCGCGTGATTGATGGAGGACGAAAGGTCGTCAAACGGGTATACTGGCGCGTCCCCACACAAGGTATTACATCACTATGGCAGGAAATAAACCCACCAACAAATCCAATGAAAACCGTGAGCCGCGCGACCGGCAAATGGAAGGGCTGAAGCTGCCGCCTCATTCGCTGGAAGCGGAGCAGTCCGTGTTGGGCGGCCTGATGCTGGATAACGAGCGCTGGGATAACGTCTCTGAGCGCGTGGTGGCGCAGGACTTCTTTAGTCGTCCGCATCGCATGATCTTCAGCGAAATGCAGCGGCTGCTGGAAATGGGCAAGCCAATCGATCTGATCACGCTTTCCGAGTCGCTGGAAACCAAAGGCGAACTCAGCATGGTCGGCGGCTTCGCTTACCTGGCGGAATTATCGAAAAATACACCAAGTGCGGCGAACATAGGCGCGTATGCCGATATCGTACGTGAACGTGCGGTAGTCCGTGAGATGATCGCGGTGGCGAACGAGATCGCCGATGCCGGTTACGATCCGCAAGGCCGCACCAGCGAAGATCTGCTCGATCTGGCGGAATCCCGCGTTTTCCAGATTGCCGAAAATCGCGCCAATAAGGATGAAGGGCCAAAAAGCGTCGATCAGATCCTTGAGGCGACGATCTCCAGGATCGAGTCGCTTTACCAAACGCCGCATGACGGCGTCACCGGCGTTGATACCGGCTATCAGGATCTTAATAAGAAGACCGCCGGATTACAGCGCTCGGATCTGATTATCGTGGCGGCGCGTCCGTCGATGGGTAAAACCACGTTTGCCATGAACCTTTGCGAAAACGCAGCGATGTTGCAGGATAAACCGGTATTGATCTTCAGCCTGGAAATGCCCGGTGAACAGCTGATGATGCGTATGCTGGCCTCGCTTTCCCGCGTTGACCAGACCCGTATCCGTACCGGCCAGCTGGATGACGAAGACTGGGCGCGTATTTCCAGTACGATGGGCATCCTGCTGGAGAAGAAGAACATGTTCATTGATGATTCTTCCGGCCTGACGCCAACGGAAGTGCGCTCGCGCGCGCGACGTATTTTCCGTGAGCACGGCGGGTTAAGCCTGATTATGATCGACTACCTGCAGCTGATGCGCGTTCCGGCACTCTCCGATAACCGTACGCTGGAGATTGCCGAGATTTCCCGCTCGCTGAAGGCGCTGGCAAAAGAGCTTCAGGTGCCGGTCGTGGCGCTGTCGCAGCTTAACCGCTCTCTTGAACAGCGTGCCGATAAGCGTCCCGTTAACTCCGATCTGCGTGAATCCGGCTCCATCGAGCAGGATGCCGACCTGATCATGTTTATTTATCGTGACGAGGTTTACCACGAAAACAGCGATTTGAAAGGCATTGCGGAAATCATTCTGGGTAAGCAGCGTAACGGCCCTATCGGCACGGTACGCCTGACCTTTAACGGCCAGTGGTCGCGCTTTGATAACTACGCCGGCCCGCAGTACGACGACGAATAAGATCTGCTTTCTTTGCCTCTTCCGGTAGCGACCGCTACTGGAAGAGGGTTCTCCTTGCCTCCAGGCATATCAATACGCTAACTCATTATTCTCCTGCCTGCTGTTCTTAACTTAATTTTTTGAACATCAATAACTGGCGACGGTCAGGCCGTTCTGTAATTTTCATGACGCGCGGCCGCTTAAAAAAGATGCGAGACGACTTATTCCCCCATCAAAGGGCCGACGTGGAGCGCCGCTGTGCCTTATACGGGCGGCACTGTGGTAAGCCATAACGGCGGCAATTATCAGGCGAATGACAGGTGGTGTCGGGCACTGAACCCGGGCTGGTGCCCACCGCCGGGCCTGAAACCGGCAATGCTTTGCCGTGGAAACCGATCTGACGCGAAAGTTATTACCAACAAGCGTGTGTTTACCCGGCAGCGGTTTTCCCATGCGGAAAATAGTATTGGACAACGAGGCGGGAACTGCGCTTACCTGTCCGACAGGAAAAATAATTAGCCGCCGGATAAATGATGACCCAGATCGATGATTATGACTTCAAAATATTGACGCTGCTGGAAAGCAATGGCCGTCTGACTAACCAGGAGCTGAGCGATCTGGTTGGGCTTTCCGCTTCGCAGTGCTCCCGTCGCCGCATCAACCTTGAGCAGGCGGGGCTGATCCTCGGCTATCACGCCCGGCTTTCAGCCAATGCGATAGGGCTGGGCCTGATCGGCCTGATTGAAGTCCGCCTGATTAACCACACCGCTGAATACGTGGACAGCTTTACCCGCATGGTGGCTGAAGAAACGGCTATCGTCGATGCCTGGAAAACCACCGGCGATGCTGACTATCTGCTAAAGGTCGCCGTCGCCGATTTGCCCGCTTTGAGCGCGCTGATTAGCCAGCTGGTGGCGGGGCATCGCAGCGTGTCGCACGTCAAGACCTCTGTCGTGCTCACCCGCCTGAAAGAAAACGGCATGATGACGCCAGGCTGACCAATAGCTCCTTTTTGGTGCAGGCGCGGATCAATTTAGTGCATGAGCAGAGCATTCTATACGAGAAATAAGCGTACTCCCGCTCATTCATGCATATATTGATGCTTTTGCCACGCAGATGTGCATAAAGTTAATTCTGCTCAATCAATCATTTGCCTTGCCGTCACCCCCGATAGCAAAAGAGTGGTGCGATCCTTGCTGAGTCAGCGTTTATTTCTCAGAGAGTCGACCTTATGGATAACGTTGTTCAACCTGTTAAAGTTCCGCATACGTTTATCGAAGATGCGCTGGCGCTGCTGTTCGGGACGCTGATGGTCTCGTTTGGCGTAATGCTGTTAAAAAGCGCTGGCGCCCTGACCGGCAGCACCGCAGGCATCGCTTTTCTGCTTAGCTATCTGACGCACGCTTCTTTCGGTCTCGCTTTTTTCCTGATCAACCTGCCTTTTTACTGGCTGGCGGTAAAGCGCATGGGCTGGGCGTTTACTCTTAAAACCTTCAGCGCCGTCGGCCTGGTGTCGCTGTTTACCCATCTGCATACGCTTTTTATCCATTTTTCCGCGCTGGATCCCTTTTACGCCACGCTGTTCGGTAACGTCATTATGGGGATTGGGTTTATAGTACTGTTCCGCCATAAGGCCAGCCTGGGCGGCGTGAATATTCTGGCGTTATGGCTACAGGATCGTTACGGTATCCGTGCCGGAAAATTACAGATGGCGGTCGATACCTGCGTGGTACTGGCCTCGCTGTTTGTGGTGCCGCTGCCGATGCTGGCGGCCTCGGTTGCGGGCGCGGCGATCCTTAACCTGATTATCGCCATGAACCACCGCCCTGGCCGTTACGCTGTCTGAACCCGGCGCGGCGCCCTTCGTCGCGCAAGGCCGCGAGTGCCACCGCGCCCGACCAACTTATTAATGGAGATTTGCACCGTGTTTCAAAACGTTGATGCCTATGCTGGCGATCCGATCCTTTCCCTGATGGAAACCTACAGGCAGGATACGCGCCCCCACAAGGTTAACCTGAGCATCGGGCTGTATTACGATGGCCAGGGCGTTATTCCTCAGCTGAAGGCGGTGGCCGCAGCGGAAGCACGTCTGAACGCGCAGGCGCACGATGCTTCTCTCTATCTGCCGATGGAAGGACTGCCAACCTACCGCAGCGCGGTTGCGCCGCTGCTGTTTGGTCAGCAGCATCCAATGCTGCAGGCCGGGCGTATCGCCACCATCCAGACCGTTGGCGGCTCCGGCGCGCTGAAGGTCGGTGCGGATTTCCTCAAGGCGTATTTTCCCGGCTCTCAGGTCTGGGTCAGTAACCCAACCTGGGAAAACCATATCGCGATCTTTTCCGGCGCGGGTTTCCAGGTAAACACCTATCCGTGGTACGACGATGCGACCAACGGCGTGAGGTTTGAAGAGCTGATCGCCACGCTGAAGACGCTGCCGCCGCAGAGCATCGTGCTGCTGCATCCCTGCTGCCATAATCCCACCGGCGCCGATCTCACTAACCAGCAGTGGGACAGCGTAACGGCGGTGTTGAAAGAGCGCGATCTGATCCCCTTTCTGGATATTGCCTATCAGGGCTTTGGCGAGGGCATGGAAGAAGACGCCTATGCTATCCGCGCGATTGCCGCCGCAGGTTTACCCGCGCTGGTCAGCAACTCTTTCTCAAAAATCTTTTCGCTGTACGGCGAGCGCGTCGGCGGTCTTTCCGTGGTCTGCGAAGATGCGGAAGAAGCTTCCCGCGTGCTGGGCCAGCTGAAGGCCACCGTGCGCCGCAACTACTCCAGTCCGCCAAACTTTGGCGCTCAGGTGGTGGCCTGCGTGCTGAATGATGCGGCGCTGAAAGCGCAGTGGCTGGCGGAAGTCGAGGCGATGCGCGTGCGCATCTCCACCATGCGTCAGGCGCTGGTGGACGTACTGACCACGGCGGTGCCGGGCAAAAACTTCGATTACCTGCTGCAACAGCGCGGCATGTTCAGCTACACCGGTCTGAGCGCGGCACAGGTCGATCGCCTGCGTGACGAGTTTGGCATCTATCTGATCGCCAGCGGTCGTATGTGCGTGGCGGGCCTGAACAACGAGAACGTGCATCAGGTTGCCGAAGCCTTCGCTGCGGTCATGTAAGCCCCTGTGGCCGGACGCCCGTCCGGCCTTTTTCACTCTTTTTTGCTTCCGCAGGTTTACCTTTTCCCATCATGCTGCACACTTAACGGAACGTATTCAGCTAAGGAGCATAACGATGTGGTATCAGCAGACAATCACCCTGGATCCCAAATCCCGCGGCTTTCATCTGATAACGGACGACATAGTCCAGGAGCTGCGGCGGCTTGGTGATGTGCAGGTCGGCCTGCTGCATCTGCTGCTTCAGCATACTTCCGCCTCGCTGACGCTGAATGAAAACTGCGACCCTACGGTCAGAAGCGACATGGAAAACCACTTTCTGCGCCAGGTGCCGGAAAAGGCGAACTATGAGCATGATTACGAAGGCGCGGACGATATGCCTGCGCATATTAAATCTTCGTCGCTGGGCGTGTCGCTGACGCTGCCGGTGAGCCGTGGCAAGCTGCTGCTGGGCACCTGGCAAGGCATCTGGCTGGGCGAGCATCGCAATCACGGCGGCAGCCGCCGCATTATCGCCACGCTACAGGGAGAATGACATGAACGTATCGGATTTACTTTCTTACTGTATGGACAAGCCGGGCGCGGAGCAGGTCGTGCATAACGACTGGAAAGCGACCCAGATAAAAGTGGATGACGTGCTGTTTGCGATGGTGCATGAAGTGGACGACCGTCCTGCGGTAACCCTGAAGTCGACGCCCGCGCTGGCGGATTTACTGCGGGAAAAGCACAGCGATGTGGTGCCCGCCGCGCATCTGAATAAAACGCACTGGAGCACCGTGCTGCTGGACGGCTCGCTGAAGGATTCACAGATTTACTATCTGATCGACGCCTCGCTTCAGCAGGCGCTGGCTACGCGAACCGCGTAGTTAAAGAAGACGCGGCTCAGGCACCCTGATATTCCATCGGGCTTCAGGATGCCTGAAGGGCGTTTACCCGCGCAGCGTGGCGATATCAATCACAAAACGGTACTTCACGTCGCTTTTCAGCATACGTTCGTAGGCTTCGTTGATTTCGTCCATTTTGATCATCTCGATATCCGAGGTGATGTTGTGCTTGCCGCAGAAATCCAGCATTTCCTGCGTTTCTTTGATGCCGCCAATCAGCGAACCGGCGATGCTGCGGCGTTTGAAAATCAGGTTAAACACCTGCGGTGATGGATGATCGTGTTCCGGCGCGCCAACCAGCGTCATATTGCCGTCGCGACGCAGCAGCGTGATAAACGGGTTCAGATCGTGCGGGGCCGCCACGGTATTCAGGATAAAATCAAAGCTGTTGGCGTGCTGTGCCATCTGCTCAGGATCTTTAGAAATCACCACTTCATCCGCGCCCAGGCGTTTGCCGTCTTCTACCTTAGAAGGCGAGGTGGTGAACAGCACGACGTGCGCGCCCATCGCGTGCGCGATTTTCACGCCCATATGGCCCAGACCGCCCAGGCCCACGATACCGACTTTTTTGCCCGGGCCTGCGCCCCAGTGGCTCAGCGGCGAATAGGTGGTGATGCCGGCGCACAGCAGCGGCGCGGCGCCTGCGGGATCCAGATTCTCCGGCACGCGCAGCACGAAGTCTTCATTGACGACGATCTGCGTTGAGTAGCCGCCGTAGGTGATGTCGCCGGTTTCGCGATCTTCACCGTTATAGGTGCCGGTAAAGCCGTTTTCGCAATACTGCTCCAGGTCTTCTTTACAGCTGTCGCAGGTGCGGCAGGAATCAACCAGACAGCCGACGCCGACTAAATCGCCGATTTTATACTTGTGCGTATGGCCGCCGACAGCGGTCACGCGACCTACGATTTCATGTCCCGGTACGACGGGAAAAATGGTGTTTTTCCACTCGTTGCGGGCCTGGTGTAAATCGGAATGGCAGACGCCGCAGTAAAGAATTTCAATCTGTACGTCGTGCTCACGCAGTTCGCGCGGCTGGAATTCAAAAGGCGCAAGCTTCGCATCGGCGCTTTTAGCGGCATAAGCATGGGTAATATTCATGGACTCTCCTGATAATGGAATGGCGTGTGCCTCACGGCTCATTAAGGATAGTGGCCCGTTCCGCGCAGGGGTATGCCGGAACCTGTTTAAATCTTGCCTGATCCTGCAAGTTTTAGGGGGAAATGACAAAAAACAGGCGCTAATAAGAAAGTTTTATTGCAGAGGCAGAAGAAAACGGCGGAAGCGATAACGACAGTGCAGAGGGAAAAAGGCGCGAGCCGTTAACGACTCGCGCCTTCGTGGCAAACTATTTCTTTGCCAGTAGCGGTTTAAGGAAGCGTGCGGTATGCGACTCTTTGCACTCCGCCACCGTTTCCGGCGTGCCGGAGACCAGGATCTCACCGCCGCCGCTGCCGCCTTCCGGGCCGAGATCGACAATCCAGTCAGCGGTTTTGATCACGTCGAGGTTGTGCTCAATCACCACGATGGTATTGCCCTGATCGCGCAGCTGGTGCAGCACGGCCAGCAGCTGCTGGATATCGGCAAAGTGCAGGCCGGTGGTCGGCTCATCCAGGATGTAGAGCGTTTGACCGGTGCCGCGCTTCGACAGCTCGCGGGCCAGCTTAACGCGCTGCGCCTCACCGCCGGAAAGCGTGGTGGCCGACTGCCCCAGACGGATATAGGAAAGGCCCACGTCCATCAGCGTTTGCAGCTTACGCGCCAGCGCAGGCACCGCATCGAAAAACTCGCGCGCCTCTTCGATAGTCATCTCCAGCACCTGGTGAATGCTTTTGCCTTTGTATTTAATCTCCAGCGTCTCGCGGTTATAGCGCTTGCCCTTACACTGGTCGCACGGCACGTAGATATCTGGCAGGAAATGCATTTCCACCTTGATCACGCCGTCGCCCTGACAGGCTTCGCAGCGTCCGCCGCGCACGTTAAAGCTGAAGCGGCCTGGCGTATAGCCGCGCGTGCGCGACTCCGGCACGCCCGCAAACAGCTCGCGCACCGGCGTAAAGATGCCGGTATAGGTGGCCGGGTTGGAGCGCGGCGTACGCCCGATCGGGCTTTGGTCGATATCGATAACCTTATCGAAATGCTCCATGCCGGTAATTTCGCGATAGGGTGCCGCCTCGGCGATGGTAGCGCCGTTCAGCTGGCGCTGCGCGATAGGGAACAGCGTATCGTTGATCAGCGTCGACTTGCCGGAACCGGACACGCCGGTAATGCAGCTGAACAAGCCAACCGGCAGCGTCAGCGTTACGTCCTTCAGGTTATTGCCTTTTGCGCCGCTTAGCTTCAGCACTTTGCTGGCATCGGCTTTGACGCGCTCTTCCGGCACCTGAATACCGCGCTCGCCGCTCAGGTATTGTCCGGTCAGCGACTCCTTCACCGCCATGATGTCGTCAACGGTGCCTTCCGCCACGACCTGGCCGCCGTGTACGCCCGCGCCCGGCCCGATATCGATCACGTGATCGGCAGCGCGGATGGCATCTTCATCATGCTCTACCACGATCACGGTGTTGCCCAGATCGCGCAGGTGTACCAGCGTCTCCAGCAGGCGCTCGTTATCGCGCTGGTGCAGGCCGATAGAAGGCTCGTCCAGCACGTACATCACGCCCACCAGCCCGGCGCCAATCTGGCTCGCCAGACGGATACGCTGCGCTTCGCCGCCCGACAGCGTTTCAGCAGAGCGGGACATCGACAGGTAATTCAGGCCGACGTTAACCAGAAACTTCAGGCGATCGCCGATCTCTTTCAGTACCTTTTCGGCGATTTTGGCGCGCTGGCCGCTCAGCTTCATGTTCTGGAAGAACGCCATTGCATGGCCGATGCTCATATCCGAAATAGTCGGCAGCGTAGTGTTTTCAACGTAGACGTGGCGCGCTTCACGACGCAGACGCGTGCCTTCACAGGTCGCACAGGCGCGGTTGCTGATAAACTTCGCCAGATCCTCGCGCACCGCAGCGGACTCCGTCTCTTTGTAACGGCGCTCCATATTATGCAGCACGCCTTCAAACGGATGACGACGCACCGAGGTATCGCCGCGATCGTTGATGTATTTGAACTCAATGCTCTCTTTGCCGGAGCCGTACAGGATGATTTTGCGAGCCTTGTCGCTCAGCGAATCAAACGGCGCTTCGACGTCGAAATCCAGGTGCTCGGCCAGCGAGCGCAGCATCTGAAAATAATAAAAGTTACGGCGATCCCAGCCGCGGATAGCGCCACCGGCCAGCGACAGCTCCGGATTTTGCACCACGCGATCCGGATCGAAATATTGCTGCACGCCCAGGCCATCGCAGGTCGGACAGGCACCGGCCGGGTTGTTGAACGAGAACAGACGCGGCTCCAGCTCCGTCATGCTGTAGCCGCAGATCGGACAGGCGAAATTGGCGGAGAAGATCAGCTCTTCTGCCTGCGCATCGTCCATATCGGCGACCACGGCGGTGCCGCCGGAAAGCTCCAGCGCCGTCTCAAAGGATTCCGCCAGGCGCTGTTTCAGATCTTCCCGCACCTTGAAGCGATCCACTACCACTTCAATAGTGTGTTTCTTTTGCAGCTCCAGCTTCGGCGGGTCGGAGAGATCGCAGACCTCGCCGTCGATGCGCGCGCGGATATAGCCCTGCGAAGCCAGGTTTTCCAGCGTTTTGGTGTGCTCGCCCTTGCGTTCTTTAACGATAGGCGCGAGCAGCATCAGACGGCGCCCTTCCGGCTCCGACAGTACGTTATCCACCATCTGGCTGACCGTCTGCGCCGCCAGCGTGACGTCATGATCCGGGCAGCGCGGTTCGCCCACGCGAGCAAACAGCAGGCGCAGGTAGTCGTGGATTTCCGTGATGGTGCCGACGGTAGAGCGTGGGTTATGCGAGGTTGATTTCTGTTCGATCGAGATAGCTGGCGACAGCCCTTCTATATGATCGACATCCGGCTTTTCCATCAGCGAGAGGAACTGACGCGCATAGGCGGAAAGGGATTCCACGTAGCGGCGCTGCCCCTCGGCATACAGCGTATCAAACGCCAGCGAGGACTTACCCGAACCCGACAGGCCGGTGACAACGATCAGTTTGTCGCGCGGGATGATCAGGTTGATATTCTTCAGATTATGGGTGCGGGCACCCCGTACTTCGATCTTATCCATTCACAATTCCCGGATTAACACGGACGTCACCATGCCTGTCCGGCACGGCCAGAATTAAGCCTGTTAGTATGGCACAAAAAAAGCTGAATGGATATACAGTACTTTGCTGTATAATACGCCACGGGATCCTGGTATTGCCAGGCGATGCCAGAGCGTTTTGCGATCCTGCCCGGCCCGCCCGCCGAAAGGCTGTGCCTGAAAGAGACCCTTTGCGATCCGCCTCTGAAACCCGGATCCGAAGGTATAATCTGTGGGTAGGGCGTGTTAGAATTTCATCCTTAAGCTAAGAACATTTATCGGAGAGACGAACATGGCCAGCAGAGGCGTAAATAAAGTAATCCTGGTGGGAAATCTGGGTCAGGATCCGGAAGTCCGCTATATGCCGAATGGCGGCGCCGTTGCCAACATTACGCTGGCCACGTCCGAAAGCTGGCGTGACAAGCAGACCGGCGAAACCAAAGAGAAAACGGAATGGCACCGCGTGGTGCTGTTCGGCAAGCTGGCGGAAGTAGCGGGCGAATACCTGCGCAAAGGCTCTCAGGTCTATATCGAAGGCTCGCTGCAAACCCGTAAATGGACCGACCAGGCGGGCGTGGAGAAGTACACCACCGAGGTTGTGGTTAACGTTGGCGGCACCATGCAGATGCTGGGCGGCCGTCAGGGCGGCGGCGCACCGGCTGGCGGTGGCCAGGGTCAGAACAACAACAACGGCTGGGGCCAGCCGCAGCAGCCTGCGGGCGGCAACCAGTTCAGCGGCGGCCAGCAGCAGCAGTCTCGTCCACAGCCGCAGCAGAACAGCGCGCCGGCGGGCAACGAGCCGCCAATGGATTTCGACGACGATATCCCGTTCTAAGATATATAGACCTAACGTGTAAGGTTTCCCCTAAAGGCCCCCGGAATAAAGATCCTGGGGCTTTTTCTTTGCCCCGGTAAATGTAAAGTTTTGAGCCGTGAGTGTTGGCCGGAGGATAGTCAAAGATGAGTGTAAAGTTGACAGAAGTATTTGTTCTGTTTCGTGTTGCGACCGTCAGGCTAATCGTGTTTGAGGACGGGAGGATTTGATAAGTACGGGGCCTGAGTGCTGGTCGCTCATAGGCCTCAACAGAGTAACTTATTCTCAGTATTCCCCTGCAGGTGATTTTCACGTCACAGGCATGCTCACCAATGCAGGCGTGAAGACCCAAAGCTTAGCCCAAATTAGCTTGTTAGCTGCGTAGCTAATGCTACTATAAAGCCTAAATATTAGCTGATATGCCTTTCTTTGCTGTTCAGCTAATAATGCATTGGAGGCTAAAGTTATGGACCGCTACTCACATCGTTCAGGGCCTGAATTCGAAAGGCAGATGCTGGATGCGCTGGTGCAGGCGCTTGCTGAGGCATTCGGCTCCGAAGTCTCGGTGCACGATGCTTCACAAGAGTTTCGTGGGGTTGAGCTTGATGGCATGGTCGAGATCAAGGCTCCAGGTAAAACCCTGCTGGTATTCGTAGAAGTTAAAAGGGTGGTCTACCCAAGAGACTTAAGGAATGCTGTGTACCAGCTGTGCAGAAGCATGGACGAAACTCATCATCGTCACGAAGCTATTGGACTGCTTGCGGCAGGCGTACTGAGCCCAGGGGCTAAGCAGGAGCTCAGGGAAAAAAATATTGCCTCATTCGAGCTGGGAGGTAGTCTTTACCTAAAGCACGATGGCTGGTTCGTCAATATTGAAAAGCCTCCTCACCGTTCCAAAAAGAATACCCGGAGTATTGATCTGTTCACAGAGGCTCGTGAAAGCGTAATCCACGCGCTTTTGATGAATAGTCATGGGTGGCTAACAGGTACAGAGCTGGCCGAACAAGCTGAAACCTCCGCGTACACCTGCTCTCTCGTGTTGAAGGAGCTGACGTTATGTGAGTGGGTGGAGTCTGTAGGTGGAGGGCCGAGCAAGCGTAGAATGCTCACTCGCCCTGATAAGCTTTTAGACGCCTGGTCTGAGCAGTGGCAGGAGCGCAAAGAAAAGAAGTCGAAGTGGTATACCTTTGTCGAAAATCCCAGGCATCTGCTGGCTCACCTGTCGGAACGGATAGACCGTCAGAAGGTGGATTTTCCTTGGGCGTTCACAGGTGTTGCTGCAGCTAATGTTTACGCCCCGTTGCTGACCAGTACTGAGGGGGCGGAAATCATAGTGCCCAAGGGCTACACAGAGAGAATGGCTGACGTGCTGGGCCTGAAGCCCGTTAATAAAGGGGCCAACGTCACGCTCATCGAGCGCGAATCCGCGAGCTTGCTTTACCGGGATGTGCACCCGGATCATCCTGTCTTTTTCGCAAGTCCTTACATTCTTTACCTGGATTTGCTGGATGGCCGAGGCCGCAACAAAGAATTAGCTGAACATATCAGGAAGCGTTTGCAGTCGTTATGGCAAAAGGACTGAAGCCTCGTACAGCGGCTGGATACGATCAAGATGTTACTTCGGCGTGCGAGAGGACGTTACTCACACTGCTGAGCGCCTTTGGAAATCTGAAGGAAACCCTCAGACTTATCGGTGGTCTGGTTCCTCGTTATCTTACGCCAGCGACTCCGCCTGATGTTCCGATGCATGCGGGGACTTCTGACGTGGACATTGTATTAAATCTGGAGGTACTGGCAGCTGGCAACGAATACGTCAGTCTTGCGAAGCAGCTAAAAGCCCGTGGCTTTACCCGGTGGGTCGAAGAGGGACAATCTGCATCCTGGCGATGGCGCCGCAAGGTCAATGACCACATCGAGGTAGTCGTTGAGCTTCTCCGGGATGCCGGTGATGAGGAACCTGGTAAAACCATCAGCGTCGACGGGGAAAAAGTATCGGCACTCGCAATCAAGCATGCACGAATCGTCCACGATTGGTATCAGGAGAAGGAAATTTCTGCCCAACTCCTGGATGGTGATGGTCTATCCGTAGATATTGTACGATTTGCAGACGTGCCAGCATTTGTCATTTTGAAAGCGCTGGCTCTGGATCAACGACAGGAGAGGAAGGATGCCGCCGACCTGGTCCATGTGATCAGATACTCAGGCTCGGTAAAGGAAGTCGCAGCCCTGTTTGTTGAGCGCATTCGTTCAGAGCAGCACCCAGAGGCGCTGCAGGACGGGCTATCGGCGCTCGCAAGACGCTTTGGGGACGACAGGCATGGTGAAGGCTATGAGAAGGTGGGGGCTGTCGCCTACGCACGCTTCTACGGCGAGGACGACGAAGATGAGCTTGTTGGGCGGCAGCGTTTTGCAGCAGGGTTAATCCAGAGCTTGCTGGCCGAGATTGAGACGCAACGGGCAAGAGCCTTGTAAGCTGTTCCGAATGGCAAAGGGGGCATAAGGGGTAATGCAATGTAGCGAGCTTCAGCTATGCCGTGTAGTCGGTATTCGACAAGCGTGTGAAGTTTTGGCCTGCGTGTTGCTGGCTGCTTTTCATTATCCGTGATTATGACATGCTGTTTTTATATCAACTAATTGATTGATAATGGAAAATACGCAAGCTGCCTCGGCTACCCTTTCCCGTTCTGATTATTCTCGCCGGGCCAAGGCCTGGGCAGACTGAACAGCAAAAACCCCGTTTGTACGGGGTTTTTTTATGGCCGCAGTTTTATGGCCGCAGCGGATTAACCCAGCGTGCTGGTAGCGACGCCCTCGCTTTTCACGTTCTCTGCCGCGCGCTTACCGGCCAGGAAAGCATGATCCGAATTGTAGTACTCCCACTCGCTATAGCGACCCGACAAATGAATATCCTGGGTCAGCAGCCACTGGCGGATTAACGCGACGTTCGCCTGACGGTAATGGTCGTAAACCACGTAGGCGTAAGGCATATCGACCTCGCTGGCGGTAATCACGGGATCGTCGGCGCGGATAATACCGACCCGAATACAATCCTCCACGCAGCGGGCTATCAGCGCGTCGCCTTCCAGCGGCAAAGGGTGCTCCGCGCAATAGCTGATTTCGCAGGTCAGGCCAAAGCCATCTTGCGGGTTATTAAACGGACTGGCGTTGCCTTGCAGGAAAATGCGGTGGAAGATCGTCTCGCCCGGATAGTAAATCCAGTGTTTCTCGCTAAGGTTAGCGCGGCCGATGCCCAGGTTGACGCAGCGCACCGACACATGACGCAAGTGCCTGGCGGCCGCCTGCACGTTTTGCGGCGCTTCGTCGCCCATCAGAACGATCAGTTCCGGCAGCGGCATAGTATTGATCAGCTGCTCGTAGCGAAAGGCCCGCCCGTCGGCCAGCAGCGCGATGCGCGCCTGCGGCAGGATCTTGACGATAGCGGCATTGGTTTCCAGCCTGCATTTCAGATGGGGTAAAAAACCGGACATCAGCGCCTGAAAACCGCCGCGCAGCGGATAGCCGAAGCGGGCGTTTGGGCCGACCGGCTTCGCCAGCGGCTTCAGCGCGCCGTCGATAATCTGATCCAAATCCGGTAAGGGCACGCGGCCGCCGAGCCATGAGGTTTCCATTTCGCTCAGCGGCAGCTTCCACAGCTTGTTGTTGTAGGGCAGCGCAAAATAACGCGCGATGCCTTTTCCCCAGGTATGCAGGATAAACTGCTCAAAATTTTCCGGCTTGCCGGCGGTCAGCGCGCACGTTTCATCGGGCACCGATCCATCCGCGCAGCAGTCACGGTGGCTAAGGCGGTTCTCCGTGCGGCGTAAATCCCTGGCGGCCGCGGCGTTAAGCGGCACCGCCTGCGCTTCGGCCTCGCCATAGCGCGCTTCGATCGCGCCAAGGATGCACTCTTTGATCACTTCCGGCGGCAGGCCATGCAGCGCGGACTGGAAAGGATAGCGGGTGTGTACGCCCTCGCTGTAAACCCATGCCTCCCGATCCTGCCAGTGCAGGTTATCGCCCAGCAGCATCTCGTAAAGCTGGAGCACGTAGGGATCCTGGGAAAACATAATATGGCCAGCGTAATCGAAGGTGAAACCGTCGTGTTCGACCGAACGGCACCAGCCGCCCGGCGCGGCGTTTTTTTCCAGCAGCACGGCGCCTTCACCATAGTGATAGCCCGCGCTCAGGCCGGTCGGCCCGGCACCGATAATCAGACAGGGGATCTTCTCTGCCTCTTCAGACTGCACGTTAAGCCAGGCGATATCCTGTGCCTTAACGGCGGCGTCGGCGGCTGACGGCGCGGCGTGGGCGACAACAGTCTGACTCATCAGCTCGTGCATTCGATCCGCAGTGCGATCCCAGGAAGTTTCCGCCACTTTGGCGCGCATCCTGGCGGCGAGCGTCTGGCGAGCGTCCGACGCCAGTTTCAGCATCTTTTCACAGGCGTGGATAAAGGCCGCGTGACTATCGGCAATTTCCACCAGTCCCGCGTAATGTCGCTGCACGTCAGCGATAGCCGTGCTGACGATCGGCAGACGAGCCGCCATATATTCCAGCACTTTGGTTGGGCTGATATAGCGCGTGGAGGCGTTCAGGGCGAAGGGCATCAGGCAGACATCCCAGCCCGCGAGAAACTGCGGCAGCGCCTGATAAGGCTGCTGCCCGAACCAGTAAATATTGCCGCGCTGCGGCAGCGTCGCCGGATCGATTTTCACCACCGGCCCGACCATAACGATCTGCCACTCCGGATGGCTGTCGGCCAGCGCCGCAATAAGCGGCAGATCCAGACGCTCGTCGATCACGCCATAGTAGCCCATGCGCAGCGGCGGCAGATCCTCCTGCAAAGGATGGCCGTTGCTGCGATCCAGCGCCTGTTCAAAATGCACCGCGTCTACGCTGCTGGGAAAGCAGTGCACGTGAGGGTGTTTGCTTTTTTTCGCCTCGTACAGGCTGGTGCCGCCGGTAAATACCAGATCGGCCCGGCTCATCAGTGCGGATTCACGCTGTTGAAGCTGGCGCGGCGCCTGATCGAACGCCGACAGCTCATCCATGCAGTCGTAGATAATGGCGCGCGGCTTCAGCCCCGTCAGCAACGGTAGCGCCATAGGCGTATAGAACCAAATCAGCGGCTGCTCATCCTCATCGATCAGCGTGGCGAGCAGAAGCTGAAGCGGCGCGATCTGGCTATCGTGAAAACCCGGCGCGTTGACGTCGGTATGCGGCTGCACCACCGTCACGTTGGGCGCCGGGCTGCTGGTATGGAGTTCTTCCGCTCCCGCCTGATAAATCGGCTCTTCGACAAACAGGATGCGGTAGTGCTGCGCGAGGCGGGTCAGCAGATGCTGAGGGCGCTGAAAAACAAATCCCCAACGCAGATGACTAAAGACAATCAGGACTGGCATTTTCATATTATTCTCCCGGGCTTCCCTGGCCGACGTGATAAAGGAATGAAAACGGCGCATCGTTCGCTGCGCCAGGAGCAGAGCATGGTCATAGGGGTGTTGAAGCTGGCGGGCACAGGGATCGGCCCCCTGGCGGTCGAGATCCCACAAGCCGCTGCGGGTCCAGAAAGCGGTATCTTCCCAAAGCGGGCGATCGATAATCGGATAGAGGCAAGCGCCGCTTATTGCAACGCCAGCCAGCTGCGCCTGCGCAAGCTGCGAGCCGATCTCGGCGATCCAGGCGCCGCGTCCGCTGCCGACATGGCTGGTTTCGGCCAGCAGCAGCGGTCGCTGGTAGCGGTTATGTAGCCCATGCAGCAGCGCATGCAGCGGCTTACGGCGCGCGTCGCCAAGATGCCAGTAGAGCCGACGGCCGGAAAACGCTTCCCACTGATTGTCGTGATAATAATTAACACCAATCAGATCCAGATAGTGCGGCGCACCGCCCAGCTCGGGTTCGCAGCGGCCCGCGATCATATCCCAGGCCTGATATTGCGATTCGGTCATGCTGCGGGCTGCCTGCCGACAGGCTTCGTTTTCTTCATCGGCGATAACGTGGATCAGGGGATCGCAGTGCAGAAAGCGCGCACGCGGATCGGCCAGCCGAATGGCGTCACAGGCGGCCAGCGTGGCGCGCACCAGCTGACGTTTGGCGGCCAGCGCACGGTCATTTTCCGGGCCGCCCGCACAGGCGAACAGGCCAACCGAGATGCCCCAGCTCAGAAAGGAAATCTCATTCATCGGCGCGTAAACTGGCGCTTCCGCTCCTGCGTAAAACGGCGCCAGAAATTCCGCTAATGCGCGGCAAAATGCAGCGAAACTGCTGATAAATTCGGAAGAAAACAGGTTCAGGTATTCAGGCCAGCCGTAGTGGCACAGCGTCCAGGAGATCTGTATATCGTGTTCGCGTGCGGCCTGCATTCGCAACGCGACGGAAGAAAAATCGTAGCCCTTTGCCGTTTCAGCGAGCCGCCAGCCGACGCTTTCGCGCACGGTAGCAATATTAAAACGTTTAAGCCGGGCATAATCCTGTCGGGCCTGCGTCAGGTGGTCGGTAATCGCATTCATCGACAGGCGCAGACCCTGCGGATTAATGTGATCGGCTCCCTCGTAACCTGCCTGCCAAAAACTGCGAAATAGCGCCATGCAAAATTCCCTTACCGTTTAAAAGAGAATATTTTCCCGCCAGCGTCAGGGTGCCGACGGCTGGGTAGCAGCTGTGCAGGCCGATTAACATCGGTCCGAAAACCGTTTCCACGCCGTAAAAAAGGCACTATTCGCCGTAAGCTGGCGAACAGGAGGAAGCGGTAAAATCAGTGAGGAGCAGAAGAAAAGGCGGCTGGAGACTGAACCGCACAAGTCGCTGCGCCGCGGGCAATACTCAGCCTGACGGCGAAACTTTGTACTGATTATAGACAGCATCCGGAAATGCAATGTGATTTTCGTCTCTTTAAGGAAAGTTCTGGCGCTGTAAAAGCACGCTAAACTTTTTCGACGAGAAGACGGCCCGAAAACAGAAACGCCGTCTTATACCCAGGGGATGACATTAACGGGAGCGTGAAATGGCAACAGATCAACAGGTTGAAACCGCAAGAGGCGCATCTCCGTTTATTGCGGATTGCGCGCTTAAGGACGTAAAGCTGCCAAACGGGATGACGCTGCGCGTTGCCGTTATGGGGCAGGGTAAGCCGCTGGTGCTGCTGCACGGGCATCCGCAGAACCATCTGGTCTGGCGGAAGATTGCGCCGGCGCTGAGCCAGCATTACAGGGTGGTGATGCCGGATCTGCGCGGCTATGGCGATAGCGATAAACCGTCAGGCGATGCCGATCACCGCTGCTATTCCAAAAAAGTGATGGCGCAGGACGTTGCCCAGCTGATGGACGTGCTGGGCTATGACCGTTTCGCTTTTGTCGGCCACGATCGCGGCGGCCGCGTCGGACACCGGCTGGCGCTGGATTATCCTGAAAGAGTGGAGCGCTGCGTTTTTCTCGATATTGCGCCCACGGCAACCATGTATGCGCAGACCGACAAAGCGTTTGCAACCCGCTATTTCTGGTGGTTTTTCCTGATCCAGCCTGAGCCGCTGCCGGAAAAAATGATCGGCAACGATCCGGCTTTTTTCCTGCAAAAGCATATTGAAGCACAGCTGAAGACGCCAGGCGCCACGGAGCCGGAAATTTTTGCCGATTATCTGCGCTGTTACCGCGATCCAGCGATGATCCACGCGGCCTGCGAAGATTATCGCGCCTCGGCGACAATCGATCTGGCAGACGACGCGGCGGACAGCGATCAACGTATCCGTTGCCCTTTGCTGCTGCTGTGGGGCGAGAAGGGCACGGTAGGCCAGCTTTACGACGTGGTCGCCACATGGCGGGAAAAAGCCCTGTACGTCAGTGGCGAGGCGCTGCCGTGCGGGCATTCGCCTCAGGAAGAAGTGCCGGAAAAAGTGCTGGCGACGCTGCTGCCTTTTCTGGCTGAGGATAAGGGATAGCCGCAACCAGATCCGCGCCGATCCCGCTTGCGCCGCCGGTGATGACGATGGTCTTAATTTGCAGGCTGCTATAGCGAGTGTAAGTTTCCTTTATCATTAAACGCGCTTCCGCAGGCGGATTTGAGTTAAGTGCATGAAAAGAGAAGAAAGCGCCAGCGCCTTTTTTGCCGCAGCGGGCCAGCGCAATAGCGAAAAATCATAGTGTATTGGCGCCGGCTGGTTTCTAAACCGCCGGCCAAAAAAACCAGCGCGGATAAAATATAAAAAATAAACGTTGCTTAACTGAGTCAGGCATGACTTAATAGCGTCATCGGTTTGGAATACAGACCTTATGAAAGCAGTTTTAGTAAAGCAGTCCTCAGCGCAAGCGTTATCCAACGATATCCTTCCTCCTGATCTTCTTCTAAGTGCCCAATAAGTTATGCTCTGGAAACAGGCCTTCACGCCAATTTAAGTGGCTCAAAATTAAGGAAGTATCGATGTCTGGTAAAATGACTGGTTTAGTAAAATGGTTTAACGCGGATAAAGGTTTCGGCTTCATTTCTCCGCAGGACGGCAGCAAAGACGTATTTGTACATTTCTCTGCAATCCAGGGTAATGACTACAAAACGCTGGACGAAGGCCAGAAGGTAGAATTCACCATCGAAAATGGTGCTAAAGGCCCTTCAGCTGCAAACGTCGTCGCACTGTAAATATTATTACCACACTTACGATAGCGATGAAGGCAGCAGCCTGAGCAGTTAAGTGGAAAATAATAACAGTGACAAAAAACCCGCCTCGTGCGGGTTTTTTTACGTCTGTGGAAAAGGACGTTACCGCCCGGAGGAGAGTTCAGTTCCCGAATAATCGAACATCCCCGTACGGCAGTCCAGAATGACGTAAGCTTCATCACTGCCTTTGCTGCCGCTGACCTGGAGCTTGCCGAACCACGTCTTGCCCCCGAAAGTCGGGGCGGTATTAAAACTCAGGCTGTCCAGGCCGATAGCCGCTTTCCGCTCATCTTTTCCAGCCGAGCGCAGCCACGACCGAATATATTCCTCACGGACCTCTTCCGGCGTAAAGCGCGGACAGGCCTGCTGAAAAGCCTCATCGGCAGGCGCAACGCGTGAGTAAATCATCAGCGCCGCCAGGCAGGCCAGCGTCAGCAGGCCGCCCAATAAAAGCGTAATAAAGTAAGAAAGGGGCTTCCAGAACCTGCGCATCGTACCTCCCTGTGAAGTCGCCTCGCGACACGCTACCGGAAAAACATAACGTGCAAAAAGGCGGGCGTTTAGCCAGTCCAGCCTAAGCTTGCTACAATGGCCCGACGGTAAGCGGTGTCGATCTGCGCCGGCACCCGGCAGATATAATCTTTAGCATGTTCCCGCGTCTCGCCCGTCAGGCTGCCCAGATAGGCCAGCGCCGTCTCTAAAGAAGGCGTACGGCTTTCAATCTTATCGCAGCACGGCGGCAGAGCCGTCCAGATAACCGCATCGATATGCCGGTTGTGTGCCCATTTAGCCAGCGCGCCTGCCGGCCTGTCGGTCACTATCAGCGAGCCGATACCGTCGCTACGCTGTGCCGGGATGGCCTCGCGGACTTTCAATAGCTCACACGCCGTCGCAAGGTCGTCAACCGTCAGCCATGCCCACAGCGCAGGAACGGGATCGGCGTTGATACAGATAGCCGTCGCCAGCTCGCCGCCGTCGCTGATGCGGGAAAATTCTATCGGCACGAGCGGCCCATCCTGACGCCATTCGCCCTCAACCGGCAGCACGCCGGATTTCCAGATAAGCGATCCCCAACCCAAACAGGCTATTCTCATTCTATTTTTCCTTAAAGACTGCACCCGATAACTATGGCCTGATTACCCCTGGCACGCCAGAGCGACACGGCGAAAGATGGAAACCGTGGCTGAATGAGCCTGCTACGGTTATAAAAGGGGCAAAACTGACCGGCACGCGGCGTTTGCAAGGCCGCAACGTGATGCGTTTTGGCCAGCTGATGAAAAAAATGCCGCTCAAACGCATCAGAAAGCTGAAGATGAACAAAACAGGACAGGGCTATTGCGCCTGAAACATCAGGGTATCGGTGCTAAAGGATCCGTCCGGCTGGAGGGCATAATGCCGCTTCACGCTGGCGGACGCTTTTTCCTGCAGCAAAAGGATCGCCTGCGTCAGCGTCTGCGGCGTTTGCATTCTTTCGATCCACGAAGCGAACGCCAGATCCAGGCGATCCATCACCAGCCGGTTAACGATCATTCCGCTTTCGTTCACCCTCTTCAGCCAGTCGCCCTGCGAGTAATTGCGTACGTGAGAAGGATCGCGCAGCATCTCGACCGTTTGCAGCCAGACATCCTGTACCGGCTGGCCAGGCGAGGCAATATCCATCAGGATAAATTTACCGCCCGGCTTCAAAACGCGTTTGACCTCGCGCAGCGCCTGACCGACGTCGTGCCAGTGATGCGCGGAATAGCGGCTGATAACCACATCAAAACTCGCTGCGGCAAAGGGCAGCGCTTCCGCTGGCCCCTGCGCAGTGGTCAGATTGGTCAACCCGCGCACCTTAGCCGCTTCACGCACCACATCCAGCATCTTTTCTGACAGATCGTAAGCGGTTACCTGCGCAACCCTGTCCGCTGCGGTAAAGCTGGCATGGCCTGCGCCGCAGCCAATATCCAGCAGCGTGGCGTGCGCGTCGTGGCTTAACCATTCGCCCAGCCTTTGCAGATCGGCGCCCTGTGCGTGAATGCTGCTGTGCAGATAAGCCTGCGCGCGGTGGCCGAACTGGGTCTCAACCAGTGTTTCATGACTGTTTTTCATTGTAAAACGCCTTTCCTGGGGAGGGTCAGAGCACTATACGACCGGCGTTAAACGGGTACAATATGGGCAATTATACTGGTATCAGGAGTAACCTGTATGAGCGAGACATGGCTTGTCGGCCCAAAGGCGCTGGGCGCTTTTCTGCGCAGCCAGCGGGAAAAGACCTCGCCAGAGAAGCTGGGCCTGCCTGTCGTAGCCAGAAGAAGAACCAAAGGCCTGCGGCGCGAGGAAGTGGCGCTGCTGAGCGGTATCAGCACGACCTGGTACACATGGATAGAGCAGGGTAGAGAGATTGTGGTTTCGGCGCAGACGCTGGCGAATATCGCCAATACGCTGCAAATGAAGCCGGCCGAGCGCGATTATTTGTTCCGGCTGGCGCAACAGAGCGATCCCCAGGAAGCGCCGGTGCCGGCGATTGAAAATACGGTGTTGGCGGCGGTACATCAGGTCAGCGACCCCTGCTATCTGCTTGATTTAACCTGGCATATTCTGGCGTGGAACGCGCCGACGGCGGCGCTGTTTCAGGGCTGGCTGGATAAGGATGAGCAGCCGAATATGATGGACTTTATGTTCATGCATCCGCTGGCGCAGCACCTGGTGGTGGACTGGGAAGGGCGGGCCAAAAGGATCGTGGCGGAGCTGCGCGCCGATACCATGCACTATCCGCACGACCAGGCGCTGAACGCGTTTGTCAGCCGGATGCAGGAGAACGCCAGGTTTCAGGCCTTCTGGTCGCTACAGCAGGTTATCGGGCGGGAAGGCGGTAAACGTATTTTTCGGCATCCGCAGCTTGGCGAGCAGCGCTATCGCCATCTCAGCTGGCAGCTGAGCAGTAACCGTTCGCTGAAAATGATTATGCTGATCCCGGATGCGGGCTGCTGAAGCGCCAGCCAGAGCGCGTCGGTTACGCGTTTTGCCAGGTTTCGTGCAGGGAAACCCACTGTGGATGGCCGCCGACCAGCCGGAACACCGCCGTTGACCAGCGCGCGGTGGCGGCTGCGGCTGGCCGCGTCTGCCGTTCAAGATAGCGTACTACCGCGCCGCCGGGCCAGCTTTCCACCAGCGTCAGTTCCTCAAGCTCGATAGCCAGCCCCGGCCTGCCGCCGCGCTGTGCCAGAAAAAAATCGCTTACGCTGGCCATATCCATGCAGAGGCCGGTTGGAGGGATCATCACAAAGTCCGCGCTGAAGCGATTTAAAAGCGCCTGCACGTCGCCGCTACCCTGACCAAGCCAGTTTTTAATCGCCACGTGGGCAGCGATAACTTCCGTAAAATAAGGGTTCATAACTTCTCCGGTTGGGTTAACGTCGTTGTCACTCAGGCGTGTTTGATAGTCGGCTCGCAAAGTACCGGAAAGTTCAGCGAGTTGGCAATAAAACACTGTTCATGCGCTTTTTCGTGCAGCGCTGTCGCCAGGGCAATATCGTCACCCGCGCGTAGCGTGATTTGCGGCTTCAGGACAATACGGGTAAAACGGCCCCGTCTGGCTTCCAGCATGGTGCCCTCCGCCCTGTCACGGTAGCTTTGCACGCTGATACCCGCCTCAGCGCACAGGTGCAGATACCACAATTTATGGCAGGCGGAAGCGGAAGCCAGCAGCATCTCTTCGGGATTCCAGCGGCTGGCGTCGCCCAGAAAAGAGGGATCGGAGGAGCCGGCTATCTCTGCTTTAGCGCCCGCTACCACCTTAAACTGGCGGTCGTAGGCCTTGTAATTTTCGGTGCCCTGGCCTTTGTTGCCGGTCCACTCCACGGCCACCTGATAGTCATGCTCGCGATCTGCCATAGCGCTTCTTCTGTCCTGTTATTAACAAAATCAGAAGATTAGCGCTTTCTTCCCGTATTACCAGACGCTTTTACAGGCTTTAGCGCTTTTCGGACAGATGCCACAGCTGTTCCGCCGTGAGGGTGGCGCCGCCGCAGACAATCACCAGCGGTTTCCGGAACGCCGCCAGCAGCGGATGGCTGTCGTAAAGGACAGCCAGACTCGCGCCGCAGGCTGTCTCGGTCAGCACGCGATGATCGTTGAGGAAGCGGCTGCACGCGGCAATAGCCTGCCTGTCGGTGACCAGCGCGCTGTAAATCGGATGCGTGGCGGCGCAGCGCAGTGATTGTTCGCTGACGCGCTTTGCGCCCAGCGAACCCGCAACGCTGTTGATAGCGGTCAGCTCAACGGTATGACCGGCCTGGAGGGCCGCATGAAAAGAGGCTGCGCCTTCGGTTTCTACCGCCATCACCGGGACATCGTGCCAGCCGTTGCGCTGCAACCCTTCCACCACGCCGTTCAGCAGGCCACCGCCGCCAACCGACAGGATCACCACGTCAGGTTTACAGCCGTCAGCGGCCACTTCATCGATCATTGTGGCATGGCCCTGCCACAGCAGCGGATCGTCAAACGGGTGCAGAAAAGCATCCTTGCTGCCCAATAGCGACTGAGCGTAATGGTTGGCTTCCTGCCAGGAGGCGCCGTGTACGATAACCTCTGCATTCTCCTGGCGCAGCAGCTCGACGGCACGGGCGGAAGTAGTTTCAGGCACGACGACGATGACGGGTACGCCCAGCCGGCGACCGGCCCAGGCGACCGCCATGCCCGCATTGCCGCCGGAGGAAGAGACGAAGCGTTCGGCGCCCTGACGTAAATAGTGCTGGCAGGCCAGCCCGATGCCGCGGATTTTAAAAGAGCCGGGCGGCTGAAACGCTTCCATCTTCAGCCAGACTTCACGTCCGGTCAGCAGGCTGAGAGGACGTGACGGGATAAGCGGCGTAGCGTGGTGTAGGTGCATATTTATTCCTGAAGGCTAACGAAAATGGGCATCGGCAGAGACGGCCTGGACTTCTATTTCTACATCCAGATCGAAGGCCAGTTTGCTGCTTACGACAGAGCGGGCCGGGAAGGCGGCGTTAAACCAGCGGGCATATTCCCGGTTAAATTCAGCAAAATGCTGCATATCGGACAGCCAGACGTTGACCTTAAAAATAGCGTCAAGGCCCACGTCCAGCGAGGCCAGCGTCGCCTCAATCGCGCTCAGGATATGGCGCGTTTGGCTGGTTATATCACCATAAAGCGGCTCGGCTTTTTCCGTCACGGCAACCTGACCAGACAGATAGAGAATGCCTCCGACCTCCGTGGCGCGGGAGAAAGGAAAGGGCAGCGTGCCCGGATGAAAAACAATGGCCTGATGCATAGCTTGTCCAGGGTTAAGGCTATAGGGCAGTGCAATCTGCGGGGGTTACGATAAGTTATCAACAAAAAATTGATTAATCAACGTTGTGTTGATATTGGCTAAGGTTTGCGTTGATCCTGCAACAAACTGTGTATATGGTGCGGGCTCACATTTGCCGGAGGAAAGCTATGACCAGTAAAGAAGATAAAGCGCGGCTGATCGGGGAAATGAGCGCGGTAATGGATGCGCTCGCGTCGGTTACCGGCCAGCACCTGGAGATCGTACTGCACGATCTCACGCAGCCCGCTTCTTCGGTGGTGAAAATTATCAACGGCCATATTTCGGGCCGCAAGCCGGGCAGCCCGCTACAGAGCGCGCCTGAAAACGATCTGGGTTTTCTGGGCCTGCTGGAGCAGGAGCCAGCCGGAGAAAATCCGCAGGTTTTTAAAGATTATCGCACCACCAGCGCGCGCGGCGCGGCGTTGCAAAGCTCTACCGTTATGTTCAGGGACGAAAATCATCAGCCGCTGATTTCACTGTGCTTTAACGCGGATCACGCGGCGGTGGAAACCGCGCGGGCCCTGCTTGGGCAGCTGCTGCCTGCCAGCGCGCCGGCCGGGGACGTCTCCAGCCTGGAAACGCGTATGAACGAGATTATTCGTTCCGCTATGCCGCCTTCAGGCATATCGGGCGCGTCGAAGAAAGAGAAGACGGAGATAGTACGCGTTATGCAGGATAAAGGGCTGTTTATCGTGCGCGGCGGCGTGGAAAAAGCGGCGAAAGCGCTGGGCGTTACGCGTTACACCATTTACAACTATCTGGATGAAATCAAAAAATCGTAGCGCTTATCCGGCCTTTTACCGTGCGCAAAAGGCCGGATAAGCGCGGGTTGTGCAGGGTAACCTCGCTGCGCGCAGCGATTCAGATCGGGCCTTCCGCACGGCGTAGCGCGCTTCGCCCTGCGCAGCCAGCAGGCCGCTTTCGGGATTTCAATCCGCCAAATATTGTGAGATCGCCGCGCCTTTAGTTATCACCCTACCGTTGTCCAGCGCCCACGCGGACACATAACTTTTGCTGTTGATGGCCGGAAAGTATTTGCCGCCGCGGGGAGTTTTGGTCTTTAAATCCACAGACTCCAGCTCGTGCGCCAGGCGAGTTGCGTGATGGACGATATGCCGGGCTAGCGAGCAGGCACCGGGAGAGTAACAAAGTTTCGTATTCCTCCTTAAATGGGAATGAATGGCCTGATGAAGTCCTTCCGTCCGAACGTGATAACAAGCTTTTCGGCTATAACAAAGCGCTATGTATTACATGCCTTTTTATTAATTACCCTGTTATCAATGAGTTATTTATTTTTTTGAACGGCATTCACTTATTTAAACCTATATTATGATTGATAATTCTTTTCGGTTTCAGACGCTCTTCGCAAAGCCCGCGCGCACCCTTCTTTACTTTCCTACCGTTACTAATACGTAAGTTAATCGTAATGATCCATCTATTTATCTTAAAAGTGTAACTAAAAATAAACATTCCGCTTCTATATTGGCCTTCCAAAAAGAGGGAGAGCCTGATGCGTAGCTGGAATGAACCTGTTAAAAACAAAGCCCATATTGAACTGATCCCGATGATTGACGTGATGATGTTCCTGCTGGTGTTTTTTGTTCTGATCAGCCTGAACGTTATTCCTTCCCAGGGAATGAAAACTCAGCTGCCGGGCGCGGCCAGCGCGCAGCAGTTAAAACCGCAGCAGCACGCCATCGTTACGCTGGGCATGGATAACCGTCTGGAGCTGGACGGGCAACCGGTTACGCCAGAAACGCTCGTTAACCAGTTGAAAGCGCAGCAGGAAGACGGACAGAAAACGGCGATCGTGCTTAACAGCGATAAAAGCGTGCCCGTCGAGCGGCTGATTGCCGTAATGGACTGCCTGCGGCAGGGCGGCTTTACCGCTATTTCTGTCGCAACACGGAAACTATGACATGTACGCCGTCTATCGCTTTCGCCATGTTGTTAGCTGGCTGCCCGTGCTGATGGCGGCTGGCTGGGTGCTGATGAACCAGCACGCCACGCTGAAAATCGAACCGCGCTACGACGAATCAACCATGGAACTGGCGCTGGTGGAACCGCCATCGGCTGAGACACCGCCGGTTGAAACGCCTGCCGAACCACCAGCGGAACCCGAGCCTCAGCCCGTAGAGGAAACGCCGCCGGAACCGACGCTCTCTTCGCCTGAACCCGTTGCGCCGCCGCCGAAGCCCAAACCAAAGCCAAAGCCAAAACCGAAAACGGCGAGCCAGCCAGCCGGGGCTTCTGTTAAACCGACCGCCGTTGCAAAGCCGATACCCGCCGCGTCGCCGGTTGCCACGCCCAAACCCGTCACACCGCGCGTCAACAATGGCGCCATCGAAAGCGGTTGGATCGCAGGGCTACGTCACGATCTGGAAGCACAAAAACGCTATCCCACCGGCCGTCAGGCCTCGCTGGAACGCCCGGAAGGCAGCGTGGAGATCTGGCTGGAAGTCGATCGCAGCGGTCGCGTACTGGCTTCCGGCATCAGCAGTAAAGCTCGCAATATGCTGCTTAATCGTGCCGCGCTGGGCAGCTTACAAAATATCAGGCAGGTCAAGCCGTTCCCGGCCGACGCCTTCGCCGGACAAAGCAGCAGGCGCTTTACCGCCACGCTGAATTATCGGGCGCCGTGAGCGCCTGACATCAACACAGGAAATAATAATGAGCATTTTTATACGTTCCGGGGTGTGCCTTGCGGTGATGTCGGCCTTATCAATGACGGCACAGGCAGCAGAGAGTACCGATGTCGGTGCCATTAATGTCCAGGGCGAGACGCTGGGCGGCGGCATGATGGTACAGGAAGAGTCAGCGAAAGCGCGTTCTACCATTACTAAAGAGGCGATGCAGAAACAGGCGGATATGGCGGGAAACGCGCTGGATCGACTGAAATATACGCCCGGCCTGAACGTTAACAGCAACGACGCCAGCGGTCTGAGCGGCGTTGATTACACCATGCGCGGCATGAATTCCGATCAGATTGGCCTGTCGATCGACGGCATTCCGATTAACGACTCCGGCAACTACGCGGTTTACCCTAATCTGGTAGGCGACGCAGAAAATATCGAAGAGGTGTTTGTGACTCAGGGCTCGTCAGAGGCGGACGGCCCTCATATTGGATCGAGCGGCGGCAATATCGGTCTGGTGACTAAAAGGCCCGCAAAAGATTTCGGCGGCTTTGTGAAGCAGACGCTGGGCAGTAACAATCTGAGTAAAACCTTCGCCCGTCTGGAAACCGGCGAATATAACGGCTTCAGTAACTGGCTCTCTTATTCGCATACCGAAGCGAAAAAATGGCGCGGCGAAGGACGCTTATATTCCAATAAATTTGAGATGAACTCACTCTTCGAGGCGGAAAATGGCAACAGCAGCAGCCTGATTATGAAGTATAACCGTCAGGAAAATGCCAATTACAACACGTTAAGCAAGGCGCAGTTTGAACAGGACGGACGCTACGCCAACGATTATTCCGCTATGCCGCAGTATAATAGCCGTGGTCAGCTGTTGAGATACTACAAGCTGAACCGTAACCCGTTTGAGAATTTCACCCTCAGCTTTACGCAGAAACTCCAGCTACAGGATAACCTGTCGCTGACGTTGCAGCCTTACTACTACTGGGGCAACGGCGGCAGCTTTACCGGCCAGAGCGCCAGCACGCTGGGGCCAACGTCCGATCGGGCGGGCCAGTACGATCTCAGCAACCTGACCAGCAATACTTATTATCGTCCGTCGTGGACACAAACCTGGCGGCCCGGCATCACGACTAAACTAAAGTGGGATATCAACGAGCAACACAGTCTGGATCTGGGCTACTGGTATGAACGCGCTCGCCAGCTACAAACGCAGCCTTATGTGGCGATCAAGCGCGACGGTAATCCAGCTGACCTGTGGGGCGATCCGAACGGCGCCGGGCAGGTAAAGGATGCCAACGGTAACACCGTGCAGGGCCGCAACCAGTATACCATCACGCCTGCGCAAAAAATCTGGCTACAGGATAGCTGGTTCGTCACGCCCGACTGGACGCTGGTCGGCGGTCTGGCCTGGCAACACGTCGATCGTCGCGGCGAAAACAAAGGCAGCCTGGCAAACGCGCCGGAGCATCGCCATGCCACCTATCACAAGTTCCTGCCGAACTTCAGCGCCAGCTATCGGCTCGATCGGCAGAATCAGGTGTTTTACAACCTGACGCGCAATATGCGTACGCCGCAAAACTACGTGCTCTATAACGTCGGCGATTCGATTAATACTAAACCGGAGCTGAGCTGGAACCATGAGCTGGGCTGGCGCTTTCAGCGGGACGATATGCTGCTCAGCGCCACGCTGTTTTATCTGCGCTATACCGATCGTCAAATTTCCACCACCAATCCGGACGGCGACTATGAAATGATGAACGTTGGCAAGGTGGAGAATCGGGGCCTGGAGGTCGAGTGGAGCGGCAAACTGCCCTATAACTTCAATTACTACACGTCTTACACCTATACCGACTCCGGGCAGAAAGATAACGTCACGCGGGAAGGTATCCCTTTGCCGACCAGCGGCAAGCAGCTGCCCAACTCGCCCAAAAATTTGTTGAACCTGACGCTGGGCTACGATGATGGCCGCTACTACAGCAGCGTCAGCGGAAAATATGTCGGCGCGTTTTACGGCGACATGACCAACGATGAAAAAGTGGGCGGCAGAACGGTGTTCGATCTGGCGGCAGGCGTTTATTTGCCAGTGGATAAAAAGATCGTCAAAAGCGCCGCACTGCGCTTCGGCATCCTCAACCTGCTCGATAAAGAATACCTGACGTCGGCGCGCACTACGGTGTTTAACGCCGATGCGCGTAACGGTCTTGGCGCCGCCACACCTTATTACAATGTTGGCGTAGAGCGTACCTACAGCGTTTCGCTGGAAGCCACTTTTTAACCGGAAGAGAGAAGAAGATGAATGCAACCCTGATGCACGATGCAATCTTTTATGTCATGTACTTCTCGCTGGCGGCAGCGCTGGTGATTATCATTGAACGATCTATCTGGTTTGCGTGGACGCGGCGGCAGGCCAGCCAGCTGGCGGCGGTAATGACGACGGAAACGCACGCTCTGCCGGAAAGCGTAACCCGACGCAGTAGCGTGCCGCTGCGCGCAGTGCAGCCCGTACTGGCACGTAAAGGGCAGGCTTCAGCCGAGGCGCTCAGCGACGAGGTCGACGCGCAGTATCTGCTGAGCAAAGCGGCCATGACGCGCGGCCTGTGGCTACTGGAAACGGTAGTAACCGCCGCGCCGCTGCTGGGGCTGCTGGGCACGGTAATGGGAATTATCGACACGTTTAAAGCGCTGGCGGCGGCAGGCGTGTCGGACGCCAGCCAGGTTTCCGCCGGGATGGGCACCGCGCTGTATGCCACCGGATTAGGCATTGCTATTGCGCTGGTTTGTCTGGTTAGCAATAACTTTTTGCAGAACCGTATGGAGCGCATTAATGAATTACTTAAGGTGCTGCTGTTGCGGGCGGCTACGCCCGTACAGCGGGCCGATCCTGTTGCCGGGCCGCAGGACAATGGCGTGCGCCGCTATGCATGATCTTGCGCAGCGGTGCAAAAGGCTGCTGTGCGGCGGGCTGCTGCTGTTCAGCCCGCTGGGTGAGGCAAAGTTCGCCGTCGCGGGTTATGAACTGGTTTATGATGCCCCTGCCGAAACCACGCTGACGGCGTCAGATCTGCGCAGCAGCGCCGTGGTGTGGCAAGAGATGTTCGCCAGCGCCCGTACACAGATCGATATTGCACAATTTTATGTGGCCAACGAGCCGGGTTCGCGATTGGATAAGGTGATCCAGACGCTGCGGCAGGCTGGCGAACGCGGCGTAAAAATTCGGTTTTTAATGGATCAAAAGGGGCTGAAGCTCAGTACGCCGGAAACGCTGGCGCAGCTGAAAGCCATTCCGGGATTAACCTTGCGCGTTATGCCTTTCGCCCGCCTGGCTGGCGGTATTATTCATGCAAAATACCTGTTGGTGGATGGCAGGCAGAGCTTTGTCGGCAGCCAGAACTTCGACTGGCGGGCGCTGGAGCATATCCAGGAAACCGGCCTGCTGATTAACGACGCGCCTGTTGTAGCGCAAATTGCCGCCATCTTTGATCACGACTGGGCCGCGCAGCCGTTGCTGGAGGCGGGCGAAAAGGTACCCGAAACCGGTACGGATGCTCTGCCTGCCGATCTTCGCGCCGGCCGTTATCTGATCGCCAGCCCGCGCGCCTGGAATCCGGCAGGTATTCCCGATTCACAGTTGGTGCTGCCGCAGCTGCTTGCTTCCGCCAGAAAGCGTATTCGGGTGCAGGTAATGGAATATGCGCCGCTGTCGTTTGGCGAAAATCGCACCCGCCCCTTTTATGCCGTAATTGACAATGCGTTGCGCGCAGCAGCGGCGCGTGGCGTACAGGTTGAGCTAATGGTCGCCAACTGGAATACCAAACAGCCCGACATCGCCTGGCTGAAAAGTCTGGCGCTGGTACCGGGCGTGACGATAAAAATCGTGACGATACCGGAGGCGAGCAGCGGCTTTATTCCCTATGCCCGCGTCGTGCACAGTAAGATCATGACTATCGACGGCGAGCTGGCCTGGACAGGCACCAGTAACTGGAGCGGCGGCTACTTTGATAATTCACGCAACCTGGAGCTGGTGCTGAATGACGCCGTCATGGCGGCACGGCTGGATGCGCTTTATCAGCAGCTGTGGCAGAGCGGTTATGCCGCGCCGTTACGTATTGATACCGACTATCCTGCGCCCGATCCGGGCGGCCTGCTGCGGAAAAATGCGTTGCGCCCGGACGCACCAGAACGCTAAGCATGGGGCAACAGGAGAAACCGGTATAAAGCATCAGCAGCACTCGCTGTCGCCACAACCCGGCCCGTAAAGGATAACCTGTCTCCAGCGGGCAGGCCCTGTCACCGCCAGGCAATCAGCAAAGCCAGCCCCAGAGTTGTGGGCACAATAGCGCCGAACAGCCGGCGAAAATTTATGCGCGCTTCTTTTTTAAACTCGTGGAGGCCGCTTTTGATTTCCTGAATATCTCCCAGCATATGCCAGACATCGGTTTCCAGCCTGGTGACTCGTATCTCCATCTGTTTACCCTCCATTGCGGTCTGCACGGCAAAGTTAACGCTTACGGTAATTAAGATAGCGATTTGCGGCAGCGCGATAATCTATAGCCACATAAAAAGTGGAGAGTTTTTCTGACGGCGCAGCGGAAACACAGCGGAAAAGCATTGAGGATTCCGGCATGGCTCGCATTCGTCGTCCGATTTTGCAGGCTGTTGCAGTATCCGTTGTGCGCTGTCCGGCAGCATTGCTGTTCCTCTTAAACAGGCGGAGCGAGGCTCAACATATTGTTGTATAGATGTTATTCTCAGCCCGGATAAAAGGAGGAACCCATGGCAATGGTTTTATTGCCGGGCGTTATGTGCGACGCCGGGCTATGGCAGGCGGTAGCGGCGGATCTGGCACCGTTTGGCCCGCTGGTTTACGGCGATCTCGCCACTGAAAGCGAGCTTGAGACGATGGCGGCCAGCGTGCTGCGGCAGGCGCCCGAGCGTTTTACGCTGGTGGGTTTTTCAATGGGCGGTTTTGTGGCGCGCGAAGCGGTCCGCCAGGCGCCGGAGCGGGTAGAAAAGCTGATCCTGATCGCTACCTCCAGCGCGGAAGACAGCGCGCAGCTAAAGGCTTTTAAAGCGGCCACGGCACGCTCGCTACAGTCGGCAAGCGGTGCCTTTCGCGGGCTGGGGCAGAAAAGCATTGCGCTTTCGCTCAGTAAAAAACATGCCACCGATGAACAGCTGAAAACGCAAATTTTCCAGATGAGCCTGCGAGTGGGGAAAGAGGCTTACTGTCGTCAGCTGCTGATGGCGCGCAACAGCGATAGCCATCTGCTGTCGCAAATCAGGTGCCCGACGCTGGTTATCGCCGCTGCCGAGGATCGTATGCGCACGATGCCCGAGTCGCACACCCTGTATGAACGTATTCCGCACGCCGATTTGGAAATTATCGAGGATTCGGGCCATATGTTGCCGCTGGAACAGCCTGCCGCCCTGGCTGAAGTCATGACCCGTTGGCTACGGCGCGACGCGGTATAAACATTTACCAAAAATAATGCGGAAACGGGTTCATTCAGGGCGATGAAAAGGTAAATTAACCGGCAGCGTGGAGCCGCCACGCAAAAGCGTAACGGGCAGAGATTTGTTGATGAAAAAATGGATACTGGCGCTGGGTATAGCGCTACTGGCGTCGCAGGCTGGCGCGGCGGAACAGGATCCGCAAAAGGTAAGCCAGGCTTTTTACAGCTGGTATCTTAGCGCCTTGAGCAAGGATGAAAGCCCGATCGACGAGCACGATCCGGTGTTAAATCAGTATGTCACGCCGCAGCTGCTGCAAAAGATCAACGTGCTGATTAAAAGCCCTGACGGCATGGACGACGATTTCTTTTTGCAGGATCAGGATTACAGCGACAGCTGGGTGGATCACGTCAGCGTTAGCCGGTTTACCGTCAACGGCGAAACCGCTTCCGGCGACGTGGCGCTGGGCAAGGATCCGGAGGATCGTCAGCTGCTGCTGGTCACGATGCGCAAAGATCGCGACGGCTGGAAAATTGATGATGTGGCAAAGGAAAATCGCTAAGGTGAACCGCCCGCGGGCCGGTACGGTCACCTGGGGCACGCGGATCAGCGGATATGCGCGGTGAACTGCTCTGCAAGAGCGTCCAGCAGTTCGTAACGTTTCCGGTATTCCGACCGTTTCTTGCTGGCTATCTCCTCCAGCGGCTTACGCGCAAAAGTCACAGGCACGCGACAGAGCTTCGACGACAGCGGAACAGCGTTAAGCGTCTGCCAGAACTCGTCGTAGCTGGCATGAAACAGACTTTTCTTTTTCAGGCGATAGCGCCAGCTGCGGAAAATATGGCCGGTGTCGCTGACGGCCAGAATTTGCGTCATCCCCGTTGCCTTACAGAACAGCGCCAGGGTTTCCATCAGCAGGCGTTTCGGAAATAAACCATAGCAGGCCCTGGTCGCCGAACGGATCAGCTCGTGCGGCGTATCGCGATGCGCGCCCTGAATACCGCCGATTATCACTACCTTTTCACCTTGCTGTGCGGTTATGGCAAAGGTCACTATCGCCAGCTTGATCCCGTCCTGGCTGAAAAACAGATTAACCTCGCCTTCTCTTTCACAGCGTCCGGTACAGGCCATGGTAATGGAAAAGCTTTCGCCGCCTTTGCCTGCAAAACGCAGCAGCTCCGCCCCTTGTTGGCTAAGCAGCGCCTGACGAAAGACCGAGTAAGGCAGGTCTCTGGCGAATCGGTAGTGCGTGATAATCGCCCCGGCCCGGTCGGCCACCGGCATACCGCTATACAGGTAGGGTCGATGGATCTTGCTCGGCAGCGTATGCTGGACGGCCAGCATTTCACGCATTACCGGCTCATGAATAATCGCATCGGCCAGTTTCAGGGTCTGCCGCGGACAGGCGAGCGAGCGAAACAGATACTTGAGGCGATATTCCCGGTCATGCCACAGTTTGCCCGGTTTCAGCCTGCCCGTAACCAGCGACAGAAAAAAGGTCAGGCTGCTCTCCTGACCTGACGTAAATGTGATATCGGACATCTTCGGCGTTCCAGTGGAAAAAACTCAGTTGAACACCGGCAACTTCAACATTGAGTAAATGTTGATTTACAAGTTAAGAGCATTGCCTGTCGGTTGAATGATTGTTTAATTTATTAATCACTTATGCCAAATTGATTGCATAAAACGAGCAAATTAAAAATGACGTTGCTGATGACGTTATACTTTTGTTTTCAGCAGTAGAGATCCTCGCTTAATTTTCCGGAGGCTTGCTTGCAGGGTGTACCCGCGCAGTTTAATGATGAAAAAGATCGCGCCCGCTTTTGCCAGCTTGCCGGGCTGACGGGCGTGGAGCTTTATCAGGCGCATATTTCGCGCTACGCCTTTGAGCCGCACACGCATGAGGCATTCGGCATCGGTACGATAGACGCAGGCGCGGAGCGTTTTCGCTATCGCGGCGCTGTGCATATGGCGCCCGCGCAATCGCTGGTGTTAATGAATCCGGACGAGCTGCATACCGGCGAATCGGCCAGCGAAGAAGGGTGGCAGTATCGTATGCTCTATCTCGATCCGCTGCGGCTGGCCGCCATAACGGGCGAGCAGGGCTGGTGGTTTACCGAGGCAGTGCGCTTCGATCCGCCACGAGCGGCCCGGCTTTCCGCGCTGTTGGCTATGCTCTGGCAGGTGCGGGATCCGCTGGCGAGAGACGGCATTTTACTGACCGCGATCGATCTTTTACGTCCCTGCGCCCGGATTGGCGATAAGGCGGCAGCCGCGCCCCGGCACCGCTTCGACCTCATAAAAGAGTATTTACGCGACAACCTTGCTGACAGTATTACCCTGAACGAGCTGGCGGCGCTGGTCTCGCTCAGCCCCTGGCATTTTCAACGACAGTTTAAGGCGCAGTATCACGTTACGCCCCATCAGATGCTGATGGCGTTTCGCCTGTGGCGCGCAAAAGAGCTGCTGGCCTCGGGCCGCCCGGCCGCTGACGTTGCGCTGGCGGTAGGCCTGACCGATCAGGCTCATCTGACCCGCAGTTTCGCTAACCGCTACGGCACTACCCCGGTGCGCTATCAGAAGCAGATAAGAGGCTAAGCGCAATCTGCTACAATCTTTTCCCCTGACGGCGCGTCAGAATAGCGTTTTCGCTTTAATTAACGGGATCGCTGTTTATGTTTGCTGGTGTCATTTTTGCCCTGAGCGCGGGACTGATGTGGGGACTTATTTTCGTCGTGCCTCTGCTGGTGCCGGATTATCCGGGCGCGCTACAGTCGGTAGGCCGCTATGTGGCTTTCGGCCTGATTGCTCTTCCGCTGGCGTGGCAGGATCGACGCCGGTTGCGTCAGCTGTCGCGCGACGACTGGAGAGAAGCACTCAAACTGGCGCTGGTCGGTAACCTTCTTTATTACACCTTTTTAGCCAGCGCTATTCAGCGTACCGGCGCACCTGTTTCCAGTATGATTATCGGCACGTTGCCGGTAGTTATTTCCGTCAGCGCTAACCTGTTTTATGGGCACCATGAAGGGCGGCTGCCGTGGCGAAAGCTGATGCCGGTACTGCTACTGATCGCGCTGGGATTAGGCTGCGTTAACGTTGCGGAATGGCAGGACAGCGCTCAGCATGGCGATCTGCCACGCTACCTGAGTGGTGTAGGGCTGGCGGTAATGGCAATGATTTGCTGGACATGGTATCCGCTACGTAACGCGCGCTGGTTACGCGCGCATCCGCAGAGAAGCGCGACGACCTGGGCGACGGCGCAGGGCATAGCCACGCTGCCGCTGGCGCTGGTGGGCTATCTGCTGGTGAGCATCCAGCTGCACGTTACCCGTCCCGACTTTTCGCTGCCTTTTGGTCCTCATCCCGCTCTTTTTATCGCCTTAACGATCGCGCTGGGCCTGCTCTGCTCCTGGCTGGGCGCTTTGTGTTGGAACGAAGCCAGCCAGCGTTTACCCACCGTATTGGTTGGCCCACTGATTGTTTTTGAAACGCTGGCGGCATTGGCTTACACCTTTTTATTAAGGCAGGGCTGGCCTTCGGCAGTCACGATCTGCGGCATTTTGGCCCTGATAGTGGGCGTAGTGCTGGTGACGCGTATCAAACCTGAACCGGTTAAAAAATCCGTCTTTTCTTAAGAGACTGGCCAAAAAGGGCACGTTGGTTGGCGGGTTATTTTGATTAAGGTAAAAAAAAGAGCGATTTTTGTGCTCTTTTTTATTGCCGCTGGCAGCAATTTCCGGAAATTTTTAGCTCTATGTGTGATTTTTATCACGTTTTTTTTCGATGCGGCGAAGAAAAAAAGCGGTTTCCCTCAAACAACGCTATGACACAGCGACCGATTGTTCCGCTATAAGAATAATCGCTAATCGGATTTCGTTATTTTCAAATACAGTCAACGCTTACTACACATTCAATATTTCTTCTTTTTTGAGACTGTTTTAGCGACAACAAACCATTTTTAACTCAAATTTTAATGAGCAGCGGCGGATGAAAAGACAAAGCCCGGTAGATTGATACATTAATAAATCACAGAAAAAGATTAGCTTTTCACATCAAAGCCGGTCGTAAAGGTTGTTAATGTTAAGTTGTGTTGCATTATCATTGGTCTTGAACGCAGCGTGGCGAAGCGGGAGGGGCAGTGGCGGCGGGCTTTTCGCGAAAAACGACGCTCAGCGAACCGCAGGAAACAGTGAGAAATGTAAACCATTCGTAAACCGAGAAGTATTACCATTACTGAAGCTGACACGGGATTTTCGGGCTGATTTGTAAGAAGGTTTTATGTCAGAATTGGCGCATTTATCGTTGACCCAAAAGATAAATGCGCTGTTAACTGTATGAAAGTAATGTAATTTTTCTGGTGACGATCAATTGTGGTGGCCTGGCGAGGCGGGTTTATAGGAATAAACTCATCACCGAATCAGGTCGCCATAAAAAGGAACGGTACTTTTTAATTAAAGATCGGAATATTTTAATTTGGTCCTGAACAGTAAAAAAATTGCGCGCTGCGTCGCAATTATTGGTTCTCGCAGTTGTAAGGATAATGATAAACGCTGCGGCTAATATCCAACAAGCGGCAGCTCCGGCGCGTGCCGATATCAAAAGTGTCCTGAAGAAAATTAACCGCCTGACGCTTATCATTGGTAGTAAAGAAGTTTTTCAGTACGCTCTGTAGCATTTCTTTATCAGAAGAGAGCATCTGGAGTTCGCGTTCCATACTGTGTACGCGCTCCTCTAACTCTTTGATTTTTCTTCCTTCTTCAGAGAATAATCCGGCGTATTTCTTTTTCCAGCTGTAGAATGTGGCCTCAGAAATCCCCAGTTCTTCACAAATCTCCTTAACCTTTACGCCGCATTCAGATGCTTTAATGGCACTGGTGATTTGCTCTTCTGTATATCGTGACTTTCTCATGGATGCTATTACCTTTCTTAACTATAAAGTGATGAGAATGGCTGCACTAAAGAATGGATCTAATTTATCCATTAATCAGGACAGCGACGTTAAGTTCGCGATTTGAATTGCAGGCTTTAAGTTAAGGGATTATGAATAAATATCATCATGGGATTTCTCCTATTTTATTTGCAAAGCACCTGGTTAGCTTTCGATAAAGCGCTTTTTGTTATAAATTCGATTCATGCCAGCAGCAAGGCCAGTTGGTAATTCAGAATGATCCAGCATGCGGAAGAAAAAAACTGTGCCAGGATATTCTCCAGCGTTGTTCGTGCTGAGGTACATTGCTAACCAGTATCAAGTCCAGGAAGAATCAGACGGTTCGTTAAAAAAACGATCTGATAAAATAAAATCTTTTAAATAAGAACGGTGCGCTATCGCCCGTAAAATAATATTCCGGACGCTTATTTTTGCCGGGCCCAGGCCAGGTTTACTTTCTCTGTGATAGACAAGGATGTACTGACTTTCGTTATAAGTTATTAGTTTTACGAAGGAAGCTTCAATGAAACACAGTGTCGTCACGAACGCTGCCTGGATGATGTCAGAGAAGGTAGTTTCGGTATTTGGTGTAATTTTTGTTACATCCTATGTTGCAAAATCTTTTGGGCCATCTGTTTTTGGGCAAATCGCATTTTCTGCATCCATTTTTTCCATTGTTCAAACCGTAGCGATTTTTGGTACGGAAACCATCCTGTTTAAAAGCATCAGCAAAAGCGCGGCGAAAGGCCTGCGGCTGATGGCCGTGGCAAAACAGCTACGTATGGCGTTGTTATTACTGCTTTCTTTTCCGGTGCTGGCGTGGGTCTGGCTGGAGATGCGTGAAAACTTTTTGATTTTTGCCGTGGCGTCGTTTCTGTCGGCTATTTTCGTGACTCAGGATATTTTTAGCGTTTATAACAACGCGCGACTGGAATCGCGGATGAACACGGTTGCTAACGCAACGGGAATGATTATCAGTTTCGCCATTAGCTTTGCTATTGCGTGGTTCAAGCTTAATCCGCTACTGCTGTCCTTCTCGATTGTTGCGGTGACCTTGGTGCCGTACCTGATTAAGCGGACGATGTTTTATCAAAAAAATACCATCAGTCCGCCAGCCAGGCGCAAGCACCGCAGCTATCTGCGCTATCTGTTCCATGCGGGACTGCCGCTGGCAATCTCCAGCGTGTTTATTTCTGTTCAGGTAAAGCTGGCGCAGTTTTTCCTGGTCGGCGTGGGATCGGCACACGAGCTGGGGCTGTTTACCGCTGCGAATACGATTTCTGCCTCATGGATATTTATCCCGGTGGCGATTATCACCTCCAGCTTCTCGGAAATTTTCCGTGAGCGGGCGGATGTGGCTTTGAGACTGGCGGCCAGGCTTAACGGCTACGTTATGGCTGTTTCACTGTTTATGCTGCTGGTGGTTGCGCTGTTCGGCGAAAAAATTGTTAGCCTGCTGTACGGCCATGACTATCAGCAGTCGGGCGATCTGGTCACGTTGCTTTCCCTTGCGACCTGCTTTTCCGCAATGGGCACCGTCGCCTATCGCTACATGGTGAAAGAGGGTGGTTTTAATTATCTGCTGGTGAAAATTATTTTACTGGTGGCGGTCAGCGTAGTAACCAACTGGTTTTTCATTCGTTTTTGGGGCTTGACGGGTGCCGCGTGGAGCGTGCTGGTCACGGAGCTGTTATCCCTGACGCTGATGAATTATTTCTTTAAGAATGGGATCATTCTTAAGATGCAGCTTTCCTCACTCAACTACAAAACCTATAGGTGAGTAAGAAAATGGTAGACGCAAAAAAACAACTTAAAAAGGCCGCTCTGAGTTGCATCCGAATTATGCCGTGGTCTTGCCAGGACAGAATATATTATTTTCATCGCTTTAAACGGATGCCGCATATTCGCCATCCCGGTTCCTTTAATGAAAAGGTACTGTTTCGCAAGTTTATTAAAGGCGATTACGATTGTTACGCCGTGTTATCAGATAAAATCCTGGTGCGGGATTATATTTCCCACAAGATAGGTGGGGAATACCTGATCCCGTTGCTACACACCACGGATAATCCTGAGACGCTGTTTGAGCTGGAAACGTTAAAAGATACGGTTATTAAGCCAAATCACGGTTCAGGAATGGTTAAAGTCTTTGTAGAAGAACCTGATTTTGTCGAAAAACATCAGCTGATTGAACGCTGTGGCGAGTGGCTGACAAAAGATTATTCGCATGAAGCGCGTGAAATCCATTACCGCGATATCAAACCGCAGATCATGGTTGAGCAGCGGGTAGGAGACGGTAAGTCTACGGCGATTGACTACAAGTTTCATATGTTTAACAAGCAGGACGGCCACTTTGAGTATGTGCTACAGGTGGTGTTTAACCGTAGCGATAATCAGCCGCTGTCGATGTTGTTCTATGTCAATAATCTTGATAGCTGCTTCTACCGCCGCTTTGACAATGCCGGACTGGATATCAGCCACAACCGGGCCGCGCTGGAGAAGGCACTCGCGCTCAGCAAAAAGCTGGCCAGTGATTTCGATTACGTACGGGTTGACTGGTATATCAGCCAGGGCGACGTCTACTTCGGCGAGCTGACCTTTACGCCAGGCGCAGGCCTGATGCCGGTGCTGAAGCACGGGCTGGACGAAATGATGGGTAAGATGTGGCTGCAGGATGGTCAATCAGCCGCTCTGGCGGAGCGGCTGGAAAGCGCGCCGTCGACGTCGCAGAAAAAACAGTAATAAAACCCAGGACGGCCGCTGGCCGCTCTGTTCGGTAAAAACGGAGTTGTCGTCCCGCGAAGGGCACTACCGCAAGCAGAAATCTGCTCAGCGCGTCCTTAACGGGCTTTTCGTCAGTGAGTTTTCTCTCTTCTGATGCCAGAGGCATGAATCTGGTGTTGTCTTGCAGGAAGCAGAGACCGTGAGCAGGAAAACTGCATAAACGGGTAAAGCAGCTGACGGATTTTTTATGTCTGCCGGGAAAAATGAGACGCGGGTTTCGCGATTTCGGATGGCGAAAAAACGCTATTTTGAAGACATTTTTCCTCAAACAATTATAAAGCCTGCATATGAGGTCGAAAATGCTAAAACTCAAAGCAGAAATAAGAAAAGGTTTCCTGTTCCTTTTCAAAAAAATGCCCTGGTCCTACCAGGACAGAATTTATTATCTGCATAAATTTAAAAAACTACCCAACATACACCAGCCGAAACTTTTTAATGAGAAAGTTCTGTACCGCAAATTCGTCACCGGCGACTACCTGCGTTATGGCATGCTATCCGATAAGTTATTGGTTCGTGACTATATTTCTCAGACCATTGGGGATGAATATTTAATCCCGCTGCTGCATGAAACGGCCGATCCTGTCACGCTGCTGGGGCTTAGCTCGCTGAAGAACACCGTTGTGAAACCCAATCACGGGTCAGGCATGGTGGAAATTTTGCTGGAAGAGCCGGACTGCTTGCAGAAACAGCTGCTGATCAAGCGCTGCGAAGAGTGGCTGAGCCGGGATTTCTCGCACGAAGCGCGTGAGATCCACTATCGCTATATTAAACCGCGCATTCTGGTTGAGCAGTACGTCGGCGACGGTAAATTTGCCGCCGTTGACTACAAGTTTCACATGTTTAACAAGAAAGACGGTACTTTCGAGTACGTTTTGCAGATTATCTATAACCGCTGCGGCAACGCGCCGCTGTCGATGAACTTCTACGTTAACACGTTAAAATCCTGCTTCTATAAGATCCGCGATACGGGACTGGATATCAGCGGCGACCTGGAAACGCTGGAAAAAGCGTTGGCGCTGAGCAAAAAGCTGGCCAGCGACTTCGATTACGTGCGCGTTGACTGGTATATCAGCGAAGGGCAAATCTACTTCGGCGAGCTGACCTTCACGCCGGGTGCAGGCATGGTAACCGGTCTGGATCAGGGGCTGGACAAGATCATGGGCGACATGTGGCTACAGGAACGTAAGCCAAAAACGCTGAAGGCTATTGGCGGCGAAGCGGCGGCCATGGCCGGGACGCTGAAGAAAGTTTAAAGAAGAAAGCCGCATGATCTTCATGCGGCTTTACGCTTTTATGGCAGAGGATAATCGGCTGGGGTATGGCTCATGACGTCAACAAACACGTCTTTGGTGATATGCCAGAAGTTAAGCAGGTTATCCATGCTCAGCGTGATACCTAACAGGCCGGTAACGAACCAGCACGACATGCCTATGCCAACGCCGGTAAAAATGAAGGCCATGCCGTTGCGGCTGGACTGACGACATTTTACGTTAAAGGTGCTGGCGAGAAACATCATGACTGCACTAACCAGTTCCCATCTCATCAGCACCAGGCTAGCGGTTAAGGTACCCATATCTCTGAAACTCCGCGTCAATCAGGCCTGGCAATAGAAAAAGCGTCATCTTTCCGGACGAAAAGGCCAGGATTGCTTTTCATCGGGGCGGATACAGGGAGTAAGTGTGATGACGGTCACATTATAGCATTGCGTCAGGCGAGTTTTGAACACTTTTAAGACCGCCTGTGGGCGTTTTTTGATCGCGCACAATAATCACATTTATTTCCCGTAAGTTAGCGATGATATTGCGCGGCAGGTGCTAAATAGCGCCTTAAAAAGTTAATATCTTGAAGTTGCATTCAAACTCAGGTTATTTTTGAGACAAGGAATGATAGTAATTTACATCATCCCTCCCGCCGTTTCGGAATTGGCTTAACGCTTTAACCTATTTATCCACGCCGTTATTTTTATCTGCTCGCTGAATTATGCCAAATTATCCGGCAATAGTTGGCTCCTTTGGGATGAATCTGACCTGTTAAAAGTTGTATGGGATGAAGAGGAGTTGTAGGATTTTTGAAAACTAATTTTTGCTATTTTATTTCCTGCATAAGCTATTAGCGCTAAACGCGCGCAGGATAGCAACAGCGGAAATTTTACGTCAGATAACCGGAGCCTGCCTGTTTGCCTGTGGCTGTTCAGGGTCGAAAAGCCATTTTTTGCCCGCAAACAACATTCCCCTCGTGTGCAGCTTGCTCTTTACCTCAGATCGGGGCAGCAGCCTGGTCCCGGCAGCATCACTGCTACGGGCGGTCGCCAACGCAAGCCCCCCAATGCAGAAGCGCTGCATGAGCGGAGATCCGTTCGGTTGGCGTGGGAGGAATCATGGATCATGACCGTCCCGCGGGAAATATTACCGCGCAACCGGCAGCTAAGCCGCTGCCTACGCTACGCAAGTCGCTACAGCGTATTCATCTAACTATTATTCTTGTCTCGCTAACGTTCAGCGGCATCTCGCTCTCGCTGCTTTCGGTGCTGGCTTTGCGTAACTATGCCGAAAACAATTCCGAGCTGCTGGCAACGACCATCAGCTACAGCGCCCAGCAGGCGGTAGCGGCAGGCGACGGCACGGCGGCGCGCGCTATTCTCCAGGATATCGGCGCGAAAACGCAGTTTGGTCAGGTGCGGATCCTCGATGCGGATCGACGTTTGCTGGCAAGCTGGGCCGCAAACGATAATCGCGACAAGAGCGCCTTCAGCAATCTGGTGTCGCGCTGGTTATTTCCCAAACCGGTGCAGATCCCCGTCCTGCGCGGCGGCAAAGAAATTGGCACCATCTGGCTGACCGGCGATGGATGTCGGGTAATGCATTATCTTTATCAGGCGCTGACGTGGTTGGGATGCAGTATGTTGCTCTCCGCCCTGCTGGCCTTTTATCTGTCGCGCCGAATGCATTCAGGCATCGTCAGCGCGTTGTCAAACATCGCCTGCGTGGCGCATGAGGTGCGCAAGCGACGAGCCTTTTCATTGCGTGTGCCTTCTTCTTCTATTGCCGAATTAAACAAGCTGAGCGGCGACTTTAACAGCCTGCTGGACGAGCTGGCCGACTGGCAGCGCCATCTGCAAAGCGAGAACGCTACGCTGGCGCATCAGGTGCGGCACGATGCATTAACCGGCCTGCCAAACCGCACGGCTTTCGAGCAGGAGCTGCACAAACAGCTGAACAATTCTTTGACCGCCGCGCGGGTGGCGGTGCTGTTTATCGACGGCGACCGTTTTAAAGAGGTAAACGATCGCTACGGCCATGCTGCTGGCGACAGGGTACTGACCATTACCGCACAGCGCCTGCGCGCGCGCTTGCGCAAAGGCGATTTGGTGGCGCGGCTGGGCGGAGATGAGTTTGCGGTACTGCTGTCTGCGATTGACAGCGGCGAGCAGGCAGGCTGCGTCGCGCAAAGCATTATCGAAGCAATGCGTGAACCCATACGGCTGGACGACGGCACGATCCTTACCCAGTCGCTGAGCATCGGCATCGCGCTGGCGAAAAATCATCACACCGGCGAGGCAACCATTGCCCAGGCCGATGCGGCGATGTACCACATCAAAGCGCTGGGCGGCGGCTGGTATTTTTCGCCCGCGCTCTGGAGCGCGCCAGCGGCGCTGGAGTGCGAAAGCGTTTAGCCGTTGGTGCTGACCGCTGACGGGAACTCAGAGCAGTCAAAATAGAGCGGGCGCTTTTGCTGACGGCGCATGGTGTTGCGCCAGGCCGTTGGCGTTTGGGAAAACTGGCGGCGAAAAACGCGCGAGAAAGTCTGCTGCGAATCATAGCCATACTGCATGGCGATATCAAAAACCGGACGCTGCGTCTGGCGCAGCTCTTTCGCGGCCAGCGTCAGGCGACGCTCACGAATATAGTTGCCCAGCGTCTGTTTGGTCACGGCGCGGAACATACGCTGCAGGTGCCATTTTGAATAGCCGGATCGCGCTGCAACGTCATCAATAGAAAGCGTCTTGTCCAGATTGCTGTCAATCCAGTCGGTAAGCGCGTGAATAATCTCATCATGCATACTGGTCTTCTCCCTGGGGCTGGCGGCCGATCGCTATGGCGAAAAAGAGGGGTTCGCCTTCTTAAGGGCTGGAGTATAATTCCTCAAGTTAACTTGAGGTAAAGTGCAAAGTGAAAAAAAATCCCGTATTGAATAAGCGCGAGCTGACGCCCGGCGACGTGGCCGCACGCTGCGGCGTCGCTGTCTCGACGCTGCATTTTTATGAAAGCAAAGGCCTGATCGTCAGCTTTCGCAACGGCGGCAACCAGCGCCGCTATCATCGCGATGTCCTGCGCCGGGTGGCGGTTATTAAAATTGCCCAGCGGATCGGCATTCCGCTGGCGACCATCGGCGAGCACCTGGTGCAGTTTCCGCCGGGCAAGCGGCTGTCGCCCAAAGAGTGGGCGCTGCTGACCCGTAAATGGCGCGAGGAGCTGGACAGCCGTATTGATACCCTGACCCGACTGCGTGACGATCTGGATGGCTGTATCGGCTGCGGCTGTTTATCGATGGAGGACTGCCCACTGCGCAACCCGGATGACCGCCTGAGCGAACGCGGCACGGGCGCCATCCTGCTGGAGTCTGAACGCGGCCGTCTATACTGATAGCACTTCGTTTACGCACAAGGAAAGGTCATGATCACCATTCACCACCTGAACAATTCCCGTTCGCAGCGTATTCTCTGGCTGTTGGAAGAGCTGGAAACGCCTTATCAAATCAAACTGTACCAGCGCGAAAAAACGATGCTGGCGCCCGAGTCGCTGAAAAAAGTGCATCCTCTCGGCAAATCGCCGGTGATCACCGATGGAAATCGGGTGATTGCAGAGTCCGGCGCGATCCTTGAATACCTGGCTGAGCACTATGACGCAGAAAATCGTCTGAAACTCGCTACGGAAGACGAGCGTATTGAGTCTCGTTACTGGCTGCACTATGCGGAAGGTTCACTGATGCCGCTGCTGGTGATGAAGCTGATTTTCAGCCGCATGGGCGAGGCGCCGGTGCCGTGGCTGCTGCGGCCAGTAGGCCGCGCCTTTGGCAAGGGCGTGCAGAAGGCGTTCCTGGATAAGCAGCTTGCCACTCATCGTGAATTTATCGAGCGACACCTTGCGGGCAACGACTGGTTTGCGGGATCGCATTTCAGCATTGCCGACGTGCAGATGAGCTTTCCGCTTCAGGCGCTCAGCGCGCGCGGCGGCGCAGGCGATTTACCTGCCATCCAGGGCTGGCTGAAGAAAGTCCAAAGCCGTGCGGCCTGGCAGCGGGCGCTGCAGAAAGGCGGTGCGCTCACGCTTGAATAAATTATCGCGCGGCGGCCCCTGACGTTTCATCGCGCCCGCGACCATAAGAAAGTGCTATGACCGCGCTTGTCAGCGAGCCAGCTAAAGTCTGCTCAGGCAGGCGCGGACGTAAAAGCGACGAAAATCTGTCGCCTTCCCGGCATCAGCAGTTGAAAAGGCGGCCTTAAAGGCAGGATAATCGTTTGCCTTTATAAAAAGGGCATTATGCCTGTCGGGTTAAACGTTTGCTTTTTTCCGATCGCGGCTTCTTTACGAAGTTTTGGCGATCTGCAATAGCGCTATCAGGGATGTAAACGTGGTACCAACCCGCCATCAGGCATCGATAATTCATAAGAAAGTTCAGGGGATTTCCATTATGTCGACTCATCATCAGACCGGCGGAACGTTAGACGCCTGGTTTAAAATCTCTGCGCGCGGCAGCAGCGTTCGTCAGGAGATTTTAGCCGGACTTACCACCTTCCTCGCCATGGTCTATTCGGTGATTGTTGTGCCGTCCATGCTCGGCAAGGCGGGCTTTCCTCCCGCCGCCGTTTTTGTCTCTACCTGTCTGGTGGCGGGCTTCGGCTCGGTGATTATGGGGCTGTGGGCCAATCTGCCGATGGCGATCGGCTGCGCCATTTCGCTGACCGCCTTTACGGCCTTCAGCCTGGTGCTGGGCCAGCATATCAGCGTGCCCGTGGCGCTGGGGGCCGTGTTTCTGATGGGGGTACTGTTTACGCTGATCTCCGCAACCGGCATCCGCGCCTGGATTTTACGCAACCTGCCGATGGGCGTGGCGCACGGTACCGGCGTCGGCATCGGCCTGTTTCTGCTGCTGATCGCCGCTAACGGCGTGGGTCTGGTGGTAAAAAATCCCGTACCCGGTGCGCTGCCGGTCGCGCTGGGCGATTTCGCTTCCTTTCCCGTATTGATGACGCTGGCAGGCCTTGCGGCGATCTTCGGTCTGGAAAAGCTGCGCGTGCCGGGCGGGATCCTGCTGACTATTATCGCCATCTCCGTGCTCGGACTGATTTTCGATCCGGCCGTAAAATATCAGGGGCTGTTTGCCATGCCTTCACTGTCGGATGCGCAAGGCAACTCGCTGGTGTTCAGCCTGGATATTCTGGGCGCGCTGAAGCCTGCGGTATTGCCAAGCGTGCTGGCGCTGGTGATGACCGCCGTGTTTGACGCCACCGGCACCATCCGTGCGGTAGCGGGCCAGGCGAACCTGCTGGATAAAGATCATCAGATCCTGAACGGCGGCAAAGCGCTGACCACCGACTCGGTCAGCAGCATCTTTTCCGGCCTGATCGGCGCTTCGCCTGCGGCGGTGTATATCGAATCCGCAGCGGGCACGGCGGCGGGCGGCAAAACGGGCCTGACCGCTATCGTGGTAGGCGTGCTGTTTCTGCTGATCCTGTTCCTGTCGCCGCTGGCTTATTTAGTGCCGGGCTATGCTACCGCGCCTGCGCTGATGTATGTCGGCCTGCTGATGCTGAGCAACGTCTCTAAAATCGACTTTAGCGATTTTGTAGACGCCATGTCTGGCCTGCTTGCCGCCGTGTTTATCGTGCTGACCTGCAATATCGTTACCGGTATTATGCTGGGCTTCGGCTCGCTGGTCATTGGCCGCGTCTTTGCGGGCGAGTGGCGCAAGCTCAACGTCGGCACCGTGGTTATCGCTGTCGCGCTGGTGGCTTTTTACGCCGGCGGCTGGGCGATCTGATCCCCTTTTGCGAGGCCGGTTTTTCCGGCCTCTGTTCCGAATTTTCGCTTTTTTCCACGCAATAGCACACTTCAGCTTTTTCAAGCCATCCCATTTTTGCTTTACTATCATGCAGGGCATTATTTGTTCCGGGCCTGATATTTTTGTCGCTATCTGGAAGCTATGAAAGGACAACATGGAAATCTTTTTTACTATTCTCATCCTCACGCTGGTGGTCTCGCTCTCTGGCGTAGCCGCACGCATTATTCCTTTTCAAATCCCCCTACCGCTGGTGCAAATCGTGATGGGCGCGCTGCTGGCGTGGCCGACTTTCGGCCTGCATGTCGACTTCGATCCCGAGCTGTTCCTGGTCCTGTTTATTCCGCCGCTGCTGTTTGCTGACGGCTGGAAGACGCCAACCAGCGAGTTTTTGCATCACGGACGCGAGATTATTGGCCTGGCGCTGGTGCTGGTGCTGATCACCGTGGTCGGCATCGGTTATCTGATTTACTGGCTGGTGCCGGGTATTCCGCTGCTACCCGCTTTCGCGCTGGCGGCCGTGCTGTCGCCGACCGACGCCGTGGCGCTCTCCGGGATTGTTGGAGAAGGGCGCATCCCGAAAAAAATTATGTCGATACTGCAGGGCGAGGCGCTGATGAACGACGCTTCGGGCCTGGTGTCGCTGAAGTTTGCCGTTGCGGTCGCGATGGGCACCATGGTGTTCACGGTTTCCGGCGCGTCGCTGGAGTTCGTGAAGGTCGCCGTCGGCGGTCTGGTGGCCGGTATCGCTATCTGCTGGCTGTACGGCAAGTCGCTGCGCCTGTTCAGCCGTTGGAGCGGCGACGATCCGGCTACGCAGACGGTGCTGCTGCTGCTGCTGCCTTTTGCCTCCTACCTGATTGCTGAACATATTGGCGTATCGGGGATCCTGGCCGCCGTGGCGGCAGGCATGACCATCACCCGTTCGGGCATTATCCGTCAGGCGCCGCTGGCGATGCGTCTGCGTGCCAACAGCGTCTGGCAGATGCTGGAGTTTGTCTTTAACGGCATGGTGTTCCTGATGCTGGGCCTGCAGCTGCCGGACATCTTACAGCTGTCCGTGGCCCAGGCGGAGGCCGATCCTAACGTCGATCTGTGGATGCTGGTGCTGTCGGTGGTACTGATTTACGCCGCGCTGATGATCGTCCGCTTCGCCTGGCTATGGACGATGCGCCTGATCAGCCAGCGCCTGCTGAAAAAGCGGCCGATGGAGTTCAGCAGCTACAGCCTGCGTGAGCTGCTGATTGCCTCTTTTGCCGGTGTACGCGGGGCTATCACCCTGGCCGGCGTGCTGTCCATTCCGCTGTTTCTGACCAACGGAGACGCTTTCCCGGCGCGCTACGAGCTGGTTTTCCTGGCAATGGGCGTGATCCTGTTCTCGCTGCTGGTCGGCGTAGTGTTGCTGCCGCTGCTGCTGCGCGGCGTGGCGGGCAGGGATAAGACGGCGCACCGCCATGAGATCCAGATGGCGCGCGCGGCGATGGCGGAAACGGCTATCGATAGCCTGCACAAGATGGAAGAGCGCCTGGCGGCCGATACCGAAGAGAATATCGACGCTGACCTGGTCAAGGAAATCGCTTCGCGAGTGATTGGCAATATGCGCCGTCGCGTGGACGGTAAGGACGATCTGGAGCGGGCGCTGTATGCGGAAAATCTGGAACGCCGCTTCCGTCTGACCGCGCTGCGCGCCGAGCGCGGCGAGCTGTATCATCTGCGCGCCACGCAGAAAATCAGCAACGAAACCATGCAGAAGATGCTGCACGATCTCGACCTGCTGGAAACGCTGCTGATCGAGAAAGAAGAGTAGCGGGAAGACCGCGAGCCGCCCGGCTCGCGGTCTTTTTACATTCTATACCGCATCAAACTCAGTGTTCTTCCCGTATCAGCGGGCCGTTTGGCCTTTGGTAATAAGAGGCGCCTTCCATGCTGTAGCTCATGGTTCCCGTTGTCGCTCTGGTAACCTGCATCAACCAGTTTACTTTTTTAATACATCTTTCCTCCGCTTTTATATCCTCAAAACAGAGCAGATGGTCGGTACTATGACTGGGGAAAAAAGTAGTGTCATCGGGTTTTTCTTGCTGATAACCGTCTTTAAAGTCCCAGATAGTTACCCAAAAATTCTCGCCTTTTCTATTTAAAAGAAAAGGGTGTTGTTTATCCAGTTTCCGGGCATTTTCTTTCCACCATTCAATCTTTCCTTTGTTGGTTAGAGGAAAGTTTTTCACCAAAATATCTGTGACGGAATGATTCTGGTGAACAGCTATAACCTCTACAGGCCGTAGCATCATAACGATGACGTACAGCCAGCTGACTACGACCAGAGCCGGGAAAAATCTATTCATCTTTTTCACTTTTTGCTTCCCGTCAGCGTGATGGTCGCTGCCATATTGGTAAAGAAGGGCTTGTACGCGTACCTTCTCCAGCGCTGTAGCACAAACCAGATTCGGAAAATATTCAAATGATGAAAACGAGGAACCATGATATCGCGGTCATCAAGGCCAAAGTGATCCTGGCCTTTGTAATGCAGGGTGGCTTTGTATTTATCTCCGTTAACTTCCAGAGACTTTAGCGTGATTTTTGTCGCGTATATACCGTGCACTGACATACCCAGACCATTCATCTTGTCTTGTAATCTATTAAATGTCGGAAGAAAACTTTCTCCGATAACTTTTCTTAAAGCCTGTTTTTTATTTTCGGCAAGAAAACCATTATTCCAGTCTATATTTTCTCGTATGAATTTATCGATAACCTTTGACGAGTTTGCGTTATCTGAATGCGCGCTTTCTATCAACCTCTTATAAGCCCCATTTAATTCACTGCTGGAAGAGGGTTTTCCATCGCCATATTGAAAATGGTCGATTAGTGCCATAAACAGCCCGCGATGGCCGAAAAAAGAGAAGGGCCGCGACTCGCGGCGGAATTCGTTGAATAGTTTGGCTGCCACTTCATGATGGCGCATCTTATGACGTATCACGGCGTAATTGCTGATGGGAAAATCCGTTCTCTCTGCCCGCCAGGGATCGTACTGACCGGATACTTTCTCCAGCCGATAGAAGTTCTTCAGCTGCAGCTCGCTTAAATCGCCGCACTGCATATCATCGGCACCGTAATCATCCATGCGTTTCTGCGTCTGAAAAACATCGAAGGGCAGGCGTAAAGCCTGTAGAGAAGGTGACATGCAATATTCCTTTTGCTGGTCGACGAGCGCTATTGCCCGGTTTTCTGTTAGTTTATCAGCTTAATTTATGTTCGTCATGCTGCGTTAAGAAAATCGCCTCTGTCATCTGATGTTATTCAACCGTACAGCGAAAGTTAAATTCGTCATATAACGATAATTATATTTTGGAGGGAAGGGAAATATTATGATAAGGGGGGTAGTCGGTGGTTTATTCTGCTTGCTGCTGTTCTGATGAAATGAGAGGTTCCGCCAGGCTAATACTATTTTCTTTTGCTTTTGTTTTGTAAACGGCAGGAAAACGCGCTTTAAGGCTCAGGGTTGGGTCTGGTAAATATCAGGCCAGTCTCTGACGTAACAGTTCTGCTAATTATTGCTGATGAAGTCATACGCTTTCATCCGTGCCGATCTATATCTTCTTCGGCATTCTTTTCCAGAACGCAGAGGCAGCAGACAAGCTGAATAGCAATATCCGTAAGAGGCAGAACGAATAAGATTAAAAGACAAGTAAAAATGCGCCTGTTTAGCGTCTCCGGGGCCGCTGCCAGCGCCCCCGTTTTTTATAACGACAGCGTCGGCGTCTGACCGGGCCAGAACTGGCGACAGCAGGCGATCCAGGCCTGCGCACTCTTTGACAGGTAGCTGCCTTCCCGCCAGATCAGGCCCAGCTGCCAGACCAGCTCCGACTCCAGCGGCAGCCACAGCAGATGGCTTTTATCCAGCCGCTGGCAGATCGGCTCCGGCAGGATTGCCACGCCCATGCCGGCCTGCACCATCGCCGCGAGAAAATCCCACTGGCCGCTGCGTACCGCGATCTGTGGCGTAAAGCCGCTGGCCTGAAAGGCGCGCATCAGCTGGCGATTCAGCGAAAACTCTTCGTTATAAATCAGGATAGGGTGCCCGGCCAGCTCGGCCAGTGGAATATGGGTACGGCGCAGCCATTCTCGGGTTTTCGGCACCAGCACGCAGAGCGGGTGGCTCATTAGCGGCAGTGCGTTCAGCGGCAGATCTTCTGCTACCGGCAGCGCGGTCATCGCAATATCCAGCGTGCCGGAAAGCACCGCCTGCTGCACGGTCAGGCCGCCAAATTCGGAAATTTTCAGCTCGACGCCGGGATAACGCTGGCGGAAAGCGGAGATCGAACCGGCTATCTGCATCCCGACCATTGGCGGAATGCCTAAACGCAGCTCGCCCGTTTTCAGGTCGTTGATATCGCTGATTTCCGCTTCCAGCTGCTTAAATTCCTGAAGGATAGTCAGTCCGCGCTGATAAACGGCCTGTCCGGTATCGGTCAGATGCAGCTTGCGTCCTTCACGGATCAGCAGCGTACAGCCCAGTTCCTCCTCCAGCTGGCGCAGCATTTTACTGATGGTCGGCTGCGTGACGTACAGCTGCTCCGCCGCGCGAGTAAAGCTTTGCTGGCGCACCACTTCCACAAAATAACGCAGGGCTCTGACGTCCATAAACATTCCTGTAAGGCATAGTTCAGATAATATTAAGTCATTTTTTTCACCCTTTGGTACGGCTTTATACTCTCTTTACGCATTATTCAGAGAGAGACCCATCATGAAGCTGGCGATACGCCCGCAAAGCACGTGGCAGCAACGCATTCAGATCCCGTTACAGGTAGTGCTGTATATCGCTTTTTTCCTTGCCGCGCAGCGGCTGGTGGACTGGCTGCGGCTGCCGTTGCCCGCCAATATCGTGGGCATGGTGCTGCTGCTGGCGCTGATTATGCTGCGGGTGCTGCCGCTGAACTGGGTAAAAGCCGGATCGCGCTGGCTGCTGGCGGAAATGCTGCTGTTTTTTATTCCTGCCGTGGTGGCGGTGGTTAACTATTCGCAGCTGCTGCGCGTGGACGGCTGGCGGATTATGCTGGTGATTATGATCAGTACACTGCTGGTGCTGTCCGCTACCGCGCTGGTGGTGGATCGCGTTTATCGTTTTGAAATGCGGCTGGCGGCACGAAAAAAGGAGCGTCAGGGTGAATAACTTTTTTATCAGCCTGCTCTGTCTGCTGGCGACGCTGCTGGTCTATTTTCTCAATAAACGTCTCTATCGGCGCTGGCACAGGCTGCTGCTGATGCCGCTGGTAATGACCCCTGTGGTGCTGGTAGCGCTGCTGCTGCTGACCCATATCTCCTGGCAGAACTATATCGACGAAAACCGCTGGCTGCTGTGGCTGCTTGGCCCGGCCACGCTGGCCTTCGCCGTGCCCGTGTACGAAAATATGGCGATTATTCGCCGCCACTGGCTGTCGCTTAGCGCGGGCGTACTGACCGCCACGCTGGTTGCCGTTTGCAGCTCGGTATGGCTGGCAAGGCTGCTGACGCTGCCAGAGGCAATCCAGCGTAGTCTGGCGGTGCGCTCTATCACTACGCCCTTTGCGCTGGCGGCGGCGAAGCAGCTGGGCGGACAGCCCGATCTGGTGGCGCTGTTTGTGGTGATCACCGGGGTATTCGGCATGGCCGTCGGCGATCTGCTTTTTATGCGGCTTGCCGTCAAGCAGGGGTTGGCGAAAGGCGCCGGGTTTGGCGCGGCCTCACACGGCGCAGGCACCGCTCGCGCCTATGAAATCGGCCAGGAGGAGGGCGTGGTCGCCAGCCTGGTGATGATGCTGTCAGGCGTGGTGACAGTCGTTATCGCGCCGCTAATTGGCCGCCTGATGTGGACAATGGTTTGAAGCCTGTAGGGTTGCCCCTTAACAGCAACATTTACTAAACGAACCTTAAGATTCGTCGCATTCCCATTTTATTTTCTGTATTGATAACCTATCCTCCGCTGCCGTCGGGAAACGGCGTGAGTAAATTCATCAGGAGAATAAAATGAAAGCAGCGGCAACTACCGCAGGCGCTCTGGCGCTGCTGGCGCTGGCCGGTTCAGCGCAGGCGATTGAAGGCGGTGTCGACGTAGGTCGTGATTATACTAATGTACACGCGGGTATGGGCGCTGACTCGCCTGGTCTGGCGCTGACCGGTAACTGGTTGCGTAGCGATCACGACGGCAGCATGGGTAGCCTGGGTCTGGGTTACAATGTGGGTCTGGGCGATATCTTTATCACGCCTGGCGTGAAAGCGATTTCCACCAACCCAACCGATAGCAAAGATGGCTATGCCGTTGCGGTCGGCATTGGCGCAAGCGTTCCAGTCACCAATATGTTCAACGTATTTGGTCAGTATTACTACTCGCCGGATTCTTTCTCCAGCCACATTGATGACTACCAGGAAGCTTCCGCTGGCGTGAGCTTTAAGCCAATCTCTCTGGTTGACGTGCGCGTGGGCTATCAGTACCTGGCGATGAACGGTAAAGACGGTCGTAAAGACAACGTCATTGCCGACGGTGCATACGTAGGTGCATCCCTGCATTTCTGATGTCAAAGGCGGCAACCCGTAAAGGGTGACCTGCCGCTGAACGCGTCCGGCTTCTGGCCGGATCTGCCTGCTCCCGGTACGGCTGATGCCCTGATCCAGGCCGGGAACAGGCTTATTATGCTGAAGTTTTATAAAGTTGTTGCCGCTAATGTGCGAACAGGTGCTCTATATTAAAATATAGCAGATTATATTAACGCCTTTATCTGACATCATTAATATTCCGATAAAGATAAATGCTATATATTTAAACCACTCCGTTTATTGCTTCTTTTTTTACATTTTCGCCTGTAGAGTGACGGCGTGGGAAATGGGGTTTATTTGGTTTTTTATTCTTAATTGTAGCTCTTCCTGACGTTTTTTTAGCATTTATCCCCAGTTACGCCTTTCTGTTTAAATTTTCATTTTTTTGTGTAATTTTCTAAGAAAAAATACCTTTCATCTGTAAAAGTCTTCTGTAAGAATAATCTTGCCGCCCTGAGTAGGGGTTTATTATTAATTTTATTTACCTTATGGTGTAAATGGTCATTAATAAACTGAGATACTGTTAATGCGTTATTGAATCATCTGTTTTTACAGGGGGCTTTTCTCAGCAAAGAGAATAATGTTGTAAATAAATCACAAACGGAAAGATTTATAATCAAAGGAATGTATTTTATGCAAATTAATAAAATCGTACTGTCAGCTATCGCCATTTTCGGCATGACTTCTCTGGCTTATGCCGACCAGGGAAATGGTTCAGTGACTTTTTCGGGATCCGTCATTGAGGCTCCTTGCTCAATTAATCCTGATTCTGTTTATCAGGACGTGCCTCTTGGGCAAATCTCGACTGTTACCCTGAAGGATGGCGGAACCTCCAATCCCCGTCCTTTCCAGATTAAACTGGAAAACTGTACGGTTGCGACCGCCGCAGTGGTAACGGCCATGTTTAGCGGATCGGAAAGCGCTACCGGTCTGTTGGGCATGACCGGGACAGTTAAGGGCGCGAGTATCGCCATCACTGATGGTACTGGCGCAGTGCTTAAGCTCGGCAGTCCGAGCGCTAAGCAGGGCTTGCAGACTGGTTATAATACCTTGAGTTTTTCTGCCTATGTGCAAGGTGATGGCAAAGACGTAACGCCTGGCGAATTCCAGAGTATTGCTGATTTCACACTCGCATATCAATAAGTCGATTTGACAAACCTTGTCCACTCCCGGCGTTTCTGCCGGGAGTGTTTTCTGCCTGGGGCAAAACAGGTTCATGTTTGTCGGCAGAATGGCGGAGTTATTTTTATGCTTATTTTCCTCCGGCAAGAAATTATTAAATCGGTTATGAAAGGCTTACCCAGGGATTAGCTTCTCGCAAGGATGCCGCTGTCAGTGAATATTATCTTAAAAAAAGATATTTTATGGCTATGGTATGCCATATTTCTGCTAGTTATTTGCTTTTTCGCGCGGTCTGTCGGGGCGAATGGAATAGAATTTAATACCGATCTTTTAGATGTGAAAGACAGAGTGAATATCGATCTCAGCCGTTTTTCTCAGGCGGGATACATCATGCCAGGTAACTACACTCTGAAACTTCAGATTAATGATAACGAGCTACCCGAGCAGCCGGTGGACTGGTTTACGACAGAAGATAACGAAAAAGAAAGCAGACCCTGTCTGACTACCGCTCTGGTCAATTTTATTGGCCTGAAGCCTGAGCTACGCCCGCAGTTAACGTGGTGGCATGAGGGCCAGTGTCTGAATATCGACAGTTTGCCGGGTATGAGCCAGCGCGCTGATTTAGGCGCCAATACGCTCTATTTAACTATTCCACAAATTTATCTGGAATACCGCGCGCCCAACTGGGATCCGCCGGCGCAGTGGGATGAGGGGATACCCGGCCTGTTGTTCGATTATTACGCCAGTGCCCAGACCCGACATGAGCACGAGAAGAAAACGGACAACACGTTCACGGGGAACGGGACGGCAGGGGGCAACGTTGGTCCCTGGCGCCTGCGTGCCGACTGGCAGGGGCGCTATGACAGTCAGACCAGTAACAACCTTAACTGGGACTGGACACGCTTCTATGCCTGGCGCGCTTTACCGCACAGGCACGCCAGGCTGGGCGTGGGTGAACATGCGCTCTTTTCAGATATCTTCGACAGTTTTACCTATACCGGGCTGAGCCTGCGGTCAGATGACAATATGCTGCCGCCTAATCTGCGTGGCTATGCCCCGCAAGTCAGCGGGGTTGCGAAAACCAGCGCCAGAGTGGTGATCGTCCAGAAAGGGCGGGTCATCAAGGAAACGCGGGTTGCCGCCGGGCCGTTTCGTATTGAGGATCTTAACGAAACGATCGGCGGCGAGCTGGATGTGCGCGTAGAAGAGCAGGATGGCTCAGTACAAACTTTCAGCATTAATACGGCCAGCGTGCCCTATCTGACGCGGCCGGGCGTGGTGCGCTACAAGCTGGCGGCCGGCAGGCCTTCCAACACTCAGCACCATATGGAAGGCGAGGGCTTCGTAAACGGCGAGTTCTCATGGGGCGTCAGTAACGGCTGGTCCCTGTACGGCGGGACGATAGCCAGTGAGGAATACCAGGCGCTGGCGCTGGGCACAGGGCGCGATCTGATGGCTTTCGGCGCGCTCTCTTTGGATTTTACTCAGGCGTTTGCGCGGCGTTTACCCGCTCCGCTGCCGGATACGCAAAAAGGGGCCTCGTGGCGCGTCAGCTACTCAAAAAGGTTCGACGAGACCGACAGTGAAATGACCTTTGCAGGCTACCGCTATTCAGAGCAGGGCTATATGAGTATGCAGGATTACCTTAACGCGCATAAATACGGCAGGGCCTACGGCAACGGTAAAGAGATGTATACCGCCATATTCAGCCAGCAGCTGCGCGACTGTCGGGCAAGCTTTTATCTGAATTACTCTCATCAGACCTGGTGGGATAAACCGGACAATGACCGTTTTACCCTGACGGCGACGAAATATTTTGACGCCGGGCGCTTGCGTAATATCAGTCTGTCAGCCACCGCCTGGCGTAATAAATATGAAGGCAGCAATGATGATGGGATTTACCTGTCGCTGTCACTACCGTGGGGCAATAGCGGCACGCTGAATTACAACGGATCTTTCAATCAGGGTAATAACACTCATCAGGCCAGCTACTTCAATACGGTGGATGAGCGTAACAACTATCAAATCAGCGGTGGGGCTGCGGGACAGGAGACGCTGGCAAGCGGCTATTACACCTATCGTGGAGACAGCGCGCGGATAAACGTTAATGCCGGCTATCAGGGCAACAGCTATTCAGCTTTAAGCCTTTCGGCGCAGGGCGGCGTAACGGCTACCGCACAGGGTGCGGCGCTGCATCGTATCAGCAGGCCGGGCGGCACCAGAATGCTGATCGACACCGCGGTAAAAGATATTCCGGTAAAAAGCTACGGCGCGGATACCTTAAGTAACCGCTTTGGCAAAGCCGTTATCGCGGATATCAGCAGCTATTACCGTAACCGCATCAGTATCGATATCAATGCGTTGCCGGACAATGCTGAAGCGAGCGCTTCGGTTATCCAGCGCACCTTAACCGAAGGCGCGATTGGCTACGGTGGCTTTAAAGTAGTGACCGGGAGCAAAACCATGGCGGTACTGCGCCTGGAAAACGGCGAAGCCCCGCCGTTTGGCGCTACGGTAAAAAACAGCCAGCGTCAGGAAGTGGGCATTGTGAATGATGACGGCAGCATCTATCTGAGCGGTATCCAGCCAGGCATAACGATGCGGGTAAGCTGGAGCGGCAAAGAGCAGTGCGAATTTAAACTGCCGGAGAGCTTGTTCGGTGATATTTCTCAGCGTCTTTTGTTGCCGTGCCGCCTGTTATAAACCGCGCAGGGCTGCCGCTGATAGTTGACATGGTGTAAGGGGAAAAATGAGATCATATAAAGCAGGTTTATCACGCATCGCCGTTTTACTCACCGTTCTGGTGGCCGTACAAAGCCACGGCGCTGTTTCACTCGATCGTACGCGCGTGATATTTGAGGGCGGCCAAAAGTCTGTCAGCCTGGTCGTCAGTAACGATAATAAACAATTACCCTATCTGGCGCAGGGCTGGATAGAAGATAGCCAGGGTAAAAAAATCCAGCAGCCGCTGACCGCTCTGCCGCCGGTACAGCGCATTGAGCCGGGCAGCAAGAGCCAGGTAAAAATAGAGACGTTGCCTTCCGTGGGCGCGCTGCCGCAGGATCGTGAAACCTTATTCTACTTTAATCTGCGTGAGATCCCGCCGCGATCCGAACGCCCCAACACGCTCCAGCTTGCCTTGCAGACAAAGGTAAAATTATTTTATCGCCCGCAGGCGCTGGTGCCCAAAAGAAACGCGGTGCCCTTTCAGGCGCAGCTGACGCTGACTCGCGTCGGCGATCGCTATCAGGTAAACAATCCCACGCCCTATTTCGTGACGCTGATCGATGGCCGCAACGCCGCCAGGAATAGCGGCATCAGGAATTTCAAGCCGCTGATGATCGCGCCGAAAAGCAAAGACGTGCTTGAGGTCAGCGCTGCAGCGTTGGGAAGCCGCCCGCTGCTCACCTATATCAACGATTACGGCGCCCGTCCGCAGTTGCAGTTTACCTGTAGCGGGGATCATTGTAAGGCCACGGCGGTCAGGCCCGCTGGCTAAGCGCATAGGGTCTTGCCGCTTCGCCAGAGCAGCCGCGCAACGCTTCTTTGCTCAACCGCGTCTTGCCCGGGCTGCGGCAGGTTTATGTTGGATAAGCCGTCATGAACGGCGGCAGGATAAACAGATGGACAGCACAACCACCTTTGCAAAAGCGGTGCTCTGCACGCTAACAGGATTAACGCTATTTTCAGGCCGGGTGACGGCAGCGCCCGAGGTATTCACCTTCACCATGACGGCCAACGTGCTGCAGTCCGCCTCCTGTCAGCTTAATGAAGGCAAAAACGTTGAGGTTTCCTTTGGCGATCGGGTAGATATTGCAAAAATCAACGGCACCAATTACCAGAGCGAGATTGCTTATAACTTTAGCTGCAAGCAGCAGGGTAAAAATACGGTAACGCTGCAAATCGACGGCACGGGCGCAGATTTTGGCCAGGGGATGCTGTATGTCCAGCCCGGCCTGGCGATTAAAATAATGAACGAGGGTAAAGCCCAGCCGGTAAATACCTCGTTTGCCATTGATGGCACGGATCCCCCCGTTCTGATGGCCGTGCTGGTGAAAAATCCAGCGGCCTCGTTAACGCCCGGATACTTTGAGGCGACGGCGACAATTAAGGCGGTCTACCAATGAAAAGGAAATTAATGCGCTGCCTGGGAGCAGGCCTGGGGATAACGCTGTTCGTTGCGTTCGGCTATGCCGCGCCTGCAGAGGTAGCGGTGAAGGCAACATTCAGCGGTACGCTGGTTGAAAATCTCAGCCCCTGTACGATACGGCCCGGTGATGAATACATCACGCTCCCGCTGGCGGCCGTCACGCTGAACATGCTGCAGAGCTCGCAGGAAAGCCCGCGTTACCCGTTTGCCGTTCATCTGGAAAACTGCGAGTTTGATGCGACAACGCCAGGCCGAATTGAAGTTTTCCTGCGCGGGAATGGGGACAGTAACGGGATGCTGCAACCGGATGCGGGCAGTACCGCTACCGGCATCGTTATCGGCATCGAAAATGCGCGGGGCGCGCCGCTGGCGGTCAATGCCACCTCGCCGGGGCTGACGCTGTCCCTGAACGCTGCTGATATCGTTATCCCGATGCAGGCCTGGCTACGGGCGGACGGCGCGACGCCGCCGACGGCAGGAGAATTCACCGCCAGCCTGAATTACATCATCGAATACCCCTGAACCGCCGAAACCGCCGCCGCCGTACGGGGTGCTGGCTGGCTCATAACAAGGAGATAAAATGAAAAGGATTATGTTCGCGCTGAGCCTGATCTGTTTTTCAACGTCGGCGCTGGCGTGGTACTACAATTCCGTGCCGGGCATTACGACCGGCCTGACGGTCAGAAATAATATGATTACGGTGGAGGCCGGCACCGACGTCTGGCTCTGCTCCAGCAGGGGCAGTAACCGCAACCTGGTATTCCATATCTATGGCCTTACCGTCCGCAATCCTGAAGTAGCCGCCACGTTTATCGGGATGAGCGATGCGCCCGGCGGTGTGCCAACCGTACAACAATGCCAGAACGCCACCGACGAACCAGCAAGGCGAATAAAAGTCGCGCAATACCGCTTAACGCAAACGGTGATCGTGTCGGTACAGGAAGGCGATTATAGCGCCTGCTGGTCAGGATGGGATGGCCTGGGTAAAGATGCGCGCTGCAGCGGCGGCATACCGATCACGCCGATCGACGACTGCCATGCGGAGCTGGTGAGTTATCCCAACGATCTGGGTACGGTTATCGTCGGCGAGCCCATTAACCGTAACCACAAAGTAGGGGACCTCACGTTAATATGCAAAACGGTGCCGTCGACTACGGTGGAGATTACGCAGCAGGCATCGGCGGGGAACGTGCTCGATCAGCAGATCCTGGATGAAAGCGGTAAAAAATTGGAAGGGCTGAAATTTTTTACCAGCGACGTAACCGAGGCGCTGTATATGCAAACAACCGGAACGCCGAAAGCGGCACAGCGTATAGAGGATAGCGTGGTCGTGGTGCTGAACTATCACTGAGCGCGGCGCGTCACTGCGCTGCAGGGCGGCTAGCCGCCCTGCAGCTCGCTACTTAGTGACTTTTCCCGCTTTCAATGCCCACGCCGGTTTGCGAACGTACAAACTGCGCCTGAAAACGCTGCCGCTCCTGCTGACCTTCCTGAGAGTGGTCGGTCACGGAAAACAGCCAGGTGCCGATAAAGGCGACCAGCATAGAAAACAGCGCCGGATATTCGTAAGGGAAGACCGGTTTCGCGTGGCCCAGCACCTGAACCCATACCGTAGGGCCTAAAATCATCAGCACTACTGCCGTCAGTAACCCCAGCCAGCCGCCTGCCATCGCGCCTCTTGTGGTCAGTTTCGACCAGTACATCGACAGCAGAATAATCGGGAAGTTACAGCTTGCCGCAATCGAGAAGGCCAGCCCGACCATAAAGGCGATATTCTGTTTCTCAAACAAAATACCCAGCGCGATAGCGACCACCCCCAGCACCAGCACGGTGATTTTCGAGACGCGCAGCTCCTGTTTCTCGGTGGCCTGGCCCTTTTTCACCACGCTGGCGTAAAGATCGTGCGATACTGCCGACGCGCCCGCCAGCGTCAGCCCGGCGACCACCGCCAGAATCGTGGCGAAGGCCACTGCGGAAATAAAGCCCAGGAACAGGCTGCCGCCAACGGCATCGGCCAGATGTACCGCCGCCATGTTATTACCGCCGATCAGCAAGCCGGTCGCATCCTTGAACGCGGGATTAGCGCCGACCAGTAGAATCGCGCCGAAGCCGATAATAAAGGTCAGGAAGTAGAAGTAGCCCATAAACCCGGTAGCGTAAAACACGCTTTTACGCGCCTCGCGGGCGTCGCTGACGGTAAAGAAACGCATCAGGATATGCGGCAGGCCAGCCGTCCCAAACATCAGCCCCAGCCCGAGCGACAGCGCGGAGATCGGGTCGTGTACCAGCCCGCCGGGGCGCATGATCGCCACGCCTTTTGGATGCACCGCCATCGCCTGGGTAAAGAGATTATTAAAGCTGAAGCCCACGGTTTTCATCACCATGATCGCCATAAAGCTGGCGCCAAACAGCAGCAGCACCGCCTTGATAATCTGCACCCAAGTGGTCGCCAGCATGCCGCCGAACAGCACGTACAGCACCATCAGGATCCCCACCAGCACCACGGCGACGTGATAGTCCAGACCAAACAGCAGCTGGATAAGCTTACCCGCGCCGACCATCTGTGCGATCAGATACAGCGCCACCACCACCAGCGACCCGCAGGCGGAAAGCGTGCGAATAGGCAGCTGTTTCAGACGATAGGAGGCGACGTCTGCAAAGGTATAGCGTCCCAGGTTGCGCAGCCGTTCGGCGATCAGAAACAGGATAATCGGCCAGCCGACCAGAAAACCCAGCGAATAGATCAGGCCGTCGTAGCCGGAGGTATAAACCAGCGCGGAGATCCCCAGGAATGAGGCGGCCGACATAAAGTCGCCCGCCATCGCCAGGCCGTTCTGAAAACCGGTAATATTGCCGCCAGCGGTATAATAATCGCTGCGCGAACGGGTGCGTTTGGAGGCCCACCAGGTGATACCCAGCGTGGCGGCCACGAAGATCAGGAACATCACGATCGCTTCAACGTTGGTGGGCTGTTTTTCAACCGCGCCGCTAATCGCATCGGCGGCGCGGGAAGAAACAGGCAGCAGCAGGGCGAAATAAAGGAAAAGTTTCATCCTTTCACCTCATCCAGCAGCGCTTTGGTTAAGCGGTCGAATTCGCCATTGGCCCGCCAGACATAAATACCGGTTAAAAGAAAAGAAATAACGATCAGCCCAATGCCAATCGGAATACCACGGGTAACATTGGTATTAGCGTCAAGCGGCGTACCCAGCCAGCCTGGCGCAAAGGCGATTAATAAAATAAAGCCGACGTAGAGAATAAGCATTATTACCGAGAGCAGCGTGGCGAAAGCCTGGCGTTTTCTTACCAGCTCTTTAAAACGCGCGCTTTTTTCAATCCGCTGATATCTATCGTTCATCACAGAGTCTCCAGAGATAATTGCAAGAGCTGTTATGAGATCCGGCTTGACTGAGCGACCGCGCCGGTAATGCCTCATCATCGGGAAGCTGATAAATAAAGGGCAGCGTGGTAATAATTACGCTGCCCGCTAAAGCCAGACTGCCTTTTACTTATTTTCAGGGCATGGCAATATCCTGTTTCTCCTCCAGCAGTTTTTCCACGACGCCCGGATCGGCCAGCGTCGAGGTATCGCCTAAATTGGTAGTATCGCCAGCGGCAATTTTGCGCAAAATACGGCGCATAATTTTCCCGGAGCGGGTTTTCGGCAGGGAATCCGTCCAGTGCAGCACGTCCGGCGTGGCGATAGGGCCAATCTCTTTGCGCACCCAGCCGCGTACCTCGCTGTAAAGCTCGGGCGTCGGCTCTTCGCCGCTGTTCAGCGTGACGTAGGCGTAAATGGCCTGGCCTTTAATGGCGTGAGGAATGCCGACCACGGCCGCTTCGGCGATTTTAGGATGCGAGACCAGCGCGGATTCTATCTCCGCCGTGCCCAGCCGATGGCCAGAAACGTTCAGGACGTCGTCCACGCGGCCGGTGATCCAGTAATAGCCGTCCTCGTCGCGCCGCGCGCCGTCGCCGCTGAAGTACATGTTTTTAAAGGTAGAGAAGTAGGTCTGTTCAAAGCGCTCGTGATCGCCGAACAGCGTGCGTGCCAGGCCAGGCCAGGCGTCAACGATCACCAGGTTGCCCTCGCAGGCCCCCTCCAGCGCGTTGCCTTCGTTATCGACCAATGCAGGCTGTACGCCGAAGAAGGGTTTGGTGGCCGAACCGGCCTTCAGCTCCGTCGCGCCAGGCAGCGGCGCGATCATAAAGCCGCCCGTTTCCGTCTGCCACCAGGTATCGACAATCGGGCAGCGGCTGTTGCCGATTTTCTGGTAATACCACTCCCAGGCTTCCGGGTTAATCGGTTCGCCGACGGAACCCAGAATGCGCAGCGTGGAGCGATCGGTGCCGCTAATGGCTTTGTCGCCCTCCGCCATCAGCGCACGAATTGCCGTAGGTGCGGTATACAGCAGCGTGACTTTATGTTTATCCACCACTTCCGCCATCCGGCTGGGCTTCGGCCAGTTCGGCACGCCTTCAAACATTAGCGTGGTCGCGCCCAGCGCCAGCGGGCCGTACAACAGATAGCTGTGGCCGGTGATCCAGCCAACGTCGGCGGTGCACCAGTAGATATCGTCGGCATGATAATCAAAAACGTATTTGAAGGTGGTCGCCGCGTAAACCAGATAGCCGCCGGTAGTATGCAGCACGCCCTTCGGCTTGCCGGTGGAGCCGGAGGTATAAAGGATAAACAGCGGATCTTCCGCGCCCATCTCTTCCGGCTGGTGGTGCGCGCTGGCCTTGTTCACCAGTTCGTGCCACCACAGATCGCGGCTGTGCCAGGCGATATCCGCGCCGGTGCGGCGGAAAACCACCACGTTGCTTACCGTGGTGACGCCGGGATTAGCCAGCGCCTCGTCGACGTTTTTCTTCAGCGGGATGGCGCGCCCGGCGCGAATGCCCTCATCGGCGGTCACCACCAGCTTCGCGGCGGAGTCAACAATGCGTCCGGCAACGGCTTCCGGCGAGAAACCGCCAAAAATTACCGAGTGCACCGCGCCGATCCGCGCGCAGGCCAGCATGGCGACGGCGGCTTCCGGCACCATTGGCATATAGATCGCCACCACGTCGCCTTTACCTATGCCCAGCTCTTTCAGCGAGTTGGCGAAGCGGCAGACTTCCCGATGCAGTTCGCGGAAGGTCAGCGTCTTGCTTTCACTGGCGTCGTCGCCTTCCCAGATAATCGCCGGATGGTCGCCCCGGCTGTGCAGATGGCGATCCAGACAGTTGGCCGCCAGGTTGAGCGTGCCGTCTTCAAACCAGCGGATATTAATATTGCCCGGCGCAAATGAGGTGTTCTTCACGCTGGTGTACGGCTTTATCCAGTCGAGGATTTTACCCTGTTCGCCCCAGAACGCCTCGGGATCCTGTACGGACTGCTGGTACATCGACTGATACTGCGGGGCAGCGATCAGCGTATTTTCCGCGATATTCGCGGGAACGGGATGTCGGTGTTGTTGGCTCATGGCTACTCTCCTTGAAGATGTTAATAATATGTCAATCAAAGGTTGGATGGAGCGTGCCGCCGGGCTTTGTTTGCTTTTTGCGCCATGGATCACGCCATAACGTCAGGTGATGAAAATGGTCAAAAAGTTGCCGTAATACGGTGGAACTTTCCGCAACCGTCGGCCACTCATTCGCCGCATAACGCAAACGGGCTGTACAAAAGCCGCACAACTAAACCTGGCTGTTCGGCTGGCGCCTGGTGAGTAACTGCATAGCTATGCGCAGATATGGAGATATATTTCTAATTATAACAAAGAGTTAGTAGTACGCGTCGATTCCAGAGCTTTATCCTGTTCGACGATGATAGTTTAGCCGTATATCACTTAGGGTTGCATTTATACCCGTGAAAATGGTACTGATTACGCGCCTGTAAATCAGGTATCAACCATCCATTATCCGCGCATTCGCCGACATCGGCCTGCTTCCCTTGAGAGTGATCGCTCCGCATTAAAGACGCGGAGAGCGGGTTTTGTTAAGGAAAAAACTATTATGAAAGCTGCAAAATTCAGCCTTGCCTGGCAAATATTGACGGCGTTGGTACTGGGGATCGTCGTTGGCGCGATACTGCATAATCAACCGGAGGATCGTGAATGGTTAATCGCTAACATTCTAAGTCCTGCCGGGGATATCTTTATCCATCTGATCAAGATGATTGTGGTTCCCATCGTGATTTCCACGCTGATCGTCGGTATCGCCGGCGTGGGCGATGCGAAAAAACTGGGACGGATCGGCGTCAAAACCATCCTCTATTTTGAAGTGATAACCACCATTGCCATTGTGGTAGGGATTACCCTGGCGAATGTGTTTCAACCTGGCTACGGCATTGATATGTCGACGCTGGCAACGGTGGACATCTCTAAGTATGAAGCCACCACGGCACAGGTTCAGGGCGGCCCGCACAGCCTGGTGACCACTATCCTGTCGCTGATCCCGCAGAATATTTTCGCGGCGATCGCGAAAGGCGAGATGCTGCCGATCATCTTCTTCTCGGTGCTGTTTGGGCTGGGGCTGTCATCGCTGCCTGCGGAACATCGCGAGCCGCTGGTGAAGGTGTTTCGCTCCACCTCGGAAACCATGTTTAAAGTCACCAATATGATTATGCGCTACGCGCCGATTGGCGTGTTTGCCCTGATCTCGGTGACTATCGCCAACTTTGGTTTCGCCTCACTGTGGCCGCTGGCTAAGCTGGTGATCCTGGTGTACGTCGCCATTCTGTTCTTTGCCTTTGTGGTGCTCGGAACGGTCGCGCGCATCTGTAAGCTGCGCATTACCACGCTAATGCGCATTCTGAAGGATGAGCTGATCCTCTCTTATTCTACCTCCAGCTCTGAAACGGTGCTGCCGAAGATCATGGAGAAAATGGAGGCTTACGGCGCGCCTAAGTCCATCACCAGCTTCGTAGTGCCGACCGGCTATTCGTTTAACCTGGACGGCTCCACGCTCTATCAGAGCATCGCGGCGATCTTTATTGCGCAGCTGTACGGCATTGACCTCTCTATTGGTCAGGAGATCGTGCTGGTGCTGACGCTGATGGTGACATCGAAAGGGATCGCGGGCGTGCCTGGCGTTTCCTTTGTGGTGCTGCTGGCTACGCTGGGCAGCGTGGGCATTCCGCTGGAAGGCCTGGCGTTTATCGCCGGCGTTGACCGCATCATGGACATGGCGCGTACCGCGCTGAACGTAGTCGGCAACGCGCTGGCGGTGCTGGTGATCGCCAAGTGGGAAAACCAGTTTGATGCCAAACAGGCGGTGGCCTACGAGGCGCGTCTGGCATCCGCTTCCTGATCGCCCCGGCGCGACAGAACAGCAAAAATTAAAATGGCCTTCGGGCCATTTTTTTTGCTTTTTTCCATGCCAGAGCGCAGCAGCTATTTTTATAATTATAAATCACATTATTTAAGCGGGGGGGGAAATAACCGTTAGTCTGTTTTTTAATAAAACTATTTCTGAAGTTGACTTCTAAAATCCTATCCCCTGAGTTTTTCTCTTATCTGTTCATTCAGGAATAATATTTTTTTATTTTACGCTAACGCGAAAAGCAGTGGGTATCCTTTTAGCGATAAAAGGAAAATAAGTTAACAGACTTCCGCTAATTAATAGGGTTATTTACGGCGCCATTATATTTTTTTGGGAGTGTCGTTTGTCGCCATAATTTTATATGGATCTTTTGTTGCAGTAACGATGTGATTGTTGTTAACCATTTTTAATTGTTCGTCACGTCGCCTGCCATCGCATTTTTACGGCGGGATTTTTTACTTTTTTCTTCAACGCTGGAGGAAATATCCTTTTTAAATTACATCTCCTTTTGCGAAGACTTATTGCGGCACAGGGCGCGATAGCGCCTGCTTTTTACAGCCGGGCGGCAACGCTGAAATCCTTTTTACCCTGTGTTGCCTTAAGCAGAGCTTCCGCAGCGGCAAGCTTGGTCAGAGGTGGGAAGCCGGCATTGGCACCACCCCCGTCTTTAAAAAATAAGGTGTTGCTCTGTGCGGAAGCGGACTATCGGAAAGAAATCGACGGCAACGACCGGGCTATAACGCAGGCGTAAGGGGGGGGGTTAACCTTTCGCCGGGCGTGATCCGTTCACCATACTAAAACATCTCTGCATATTAATGGCTTGTCATCGACAGGGTTTTGCGGGCAGCTGGAACCGGTTCTTTTCTCGCCAGACGGCTGTCCGTAAGGCTTTGCGATTTTTTACCGTTTGCACGGAATTTAGCTTTAGCAACTAAAGTTCAGGCGGGACGGGCCGAAAATATAACGAATGATAATTTATCCACTCAAAGCCCAATCCTGGTCACCGCTTCAAGGATTTACGCCATGCGCAGCAATCAACCCGTAACACAACAGGAATTTGCGTTTGATGAGAACGCCACGCTGATGTCAACCACCGACGCCAGCAGCCATATCACCTACGCGAACGACGTATTCATCAAAGTCAGCGGCTTTACGCCGGAAGAGATCAACGGGCAGCCTCACAATATAGTGCGCCATCCTGATATGCCGCCGGAAGCGTTTGCCGATATGTGGGCGACGCTGCAACAGGGCGAACCCTGGTCCGCGCTGGTGAAAAACCGTCGTAAAAACGGCGATCACTACTGGGTACGCGCCAATGCCGTGCCGATCGTGCGCAACGGCCAGATACAGGGCCATATGTCGGTTCGCACCCGTCCCGCCGCGCAGGAGATTGCGCAGGCTGAAGAACTGTATAAAGAGTTTCGCGAAGGCAAGCGTAAGGGCTGGCGCTTCCATAAAGGATTGCTGGTGCGTACCGGGGCGCTGCGCTGGGCCTCGCTGCTGAAAACCATGCCGCTGCGCTGGCGCATTCGCTCTGCGCTGCTGGCGCTGTGGCCGCTCTCCGTGGCGGGTGTCTGGGCGCTGGGGCTGCCGGCCCAGCCGCTGGCGATATTCAGCGCCATCATGGCCGTGCTGCTGCTGCTGGCCACGGGCTGGCTTGAGCAGCAGATTTCCCGTCCCGTTGAACGGCTGTGCAAACAGGCGCTGAGCGTGGCAACCGGCGCCTGTCAACAGGTCGACCAGATGGATCGCGTGGATGAAATCGGCACCACGCTGCGGGCGGTCGGGCAGCTGGGGTTGATGTTCCGCTGGCTGCTGGAAGACGTCAGCGGCCAGGCGGTCAACGTGATGAGCGCCAGCGATGCTATCGCGCACGGCAATAACGAGCTGAGCCGTCGTACCGAACAGGCGGCGGCCAACGTTCAGCAAACGGCTGCAACCATGAATGAACTGACCGCCACGGTGAAAAGCAATACCGACACGGCGCAGCAGGTTAATACGCTTTCCGCCAGCACGCGCGATGCCGCGACCAAAGGCGGCGTGGTGATGAAGGATATGGTCGGCATGATGGCGGAAATTGCCGACAGTTCGAAGAAGATAGCCAACATCACCAGCGTCATTGATGGCATCGCGTTCCAGACCAATATCCTGGCGCTAAATGCTGCGGTGGAAGCCGCACGCGCGGGCGAGCAGGGCAAGGGCTTTGCCGTGGTGGCCGGAGAAGTGCGCAGCCTGGCGCAGCGCAGTGCCAAAGCCGCCAGCGAAATCAAAAGCCTGGTGGAGAACAGCGCGCTGAAGGTGGAGTCCGGCAGCGTTCACGTTAACGACGCGGGCAAAACGATGGAGGATATCGTTTCTCAGGTGCAGAACGTTACCTCGCTGATTGCGCAGATCAGTTCCGCCACCGCCGAGCAGGCTACGGCGCTGAGCGAGGTCAGTCTGGCGGTAGAAGACCTGGACAATATCACTCATCAGAACGCCGAGCGGGTGGAAGAGGGCGCACAGGCGGCTGGCCGAATGACGCATCAGGCCACCCGTCTGGTGGAAGCGATCAGCGTGTTCCGCTAGTGGCGATGCAGGCTTCGTTCGCGCCACGTTTTGGCGAGCAGCGAACGGAGCCTGCTTTTTGAACGGCATACTTTTAGACGGTAAGACAAAATTCCCGCTCGCTTTCCTTACGCTTCTGTCCGGGGTTACCGGCCCCGCTTTGCCGAAAAAGGCTGTTGCAACTCCTGTTTTACGCCCTCTCCACGGATATAACGCTTTAAGGCGTGCGGCCTCTCCGGGCTATGTATAGCTAAAACAGCGATAAAAAAGAGCAGGTCTTTCGACCTGCTCCGCATAACGCCCTGGTGGTGGCGTGGTGAGGCTTATCCTGCTACAGAGGGGGATCGTCTGCGTAAAGGGGGAAAAGCGCTGTCAGATACAAGAGGTTTTCCCGGACGCCGCAGAACGATAACCAAAACTGTATAATAATTGACTGATATACTGCAATCTCAAAACCAGTACAGGGAAACAATTAGGATTAATACCGGGTTTTCTAATAATAAATCCTTTAATAATCATGGTACTGTTTTTGTTCATTCGGAGTTTTCCTATGGCGGGTGCGCAGAGGCCCGACCAGAAGGGTCAGGAGTTTTCTTCGGTAAAAAGTGATAAAAAATATAAAATATTCTGTTGTTTTTCCGTTAGCTTTTACCCACGCTTGTTGCCGGTAAAAGGGAAATTACGCCCATTTTAAGCTGCTACTTTTCTCCCCGCTCTGCCTGTTTCCTGCGCGACCGCAGCAGGAATTCAACTACAGTTAGTGACTCAGTCCGCTCTTTTCAGCCAGGAGAAAACAGATTTATGAGTCAGTTTTTCATGCATCAAAAAAGCGATCTGGTCAGTGAAGCCATTGAAGGCGCGCTGATCGGCAACCCGTGGCACAGCCTTAGCCTGCTTGACGCCGGCCCCGATATTCGGGTGGTGGTGCGTAACGACTGGGATAAAAAGGACGTAGCGCTGATTTCCGGCGGCGGCTCCGGGCATGAACCGGCGCATGTGGGCTTTGTCGGAAAAGGAATGCTTACCGCCGCCGTCTGCGGCGATATTTTTGCCTCGCCGAGCGTGGAGGCGGTACTCAGCGCCATCATCAACGTCACGGGTGAAAAAGGCTGTCTGCTGATCGTCAAAAATTACACGGGCGATCGGCTGAACTTTGGCCTGGCGGCGGAAAAAGCCAAAAAGCTGGGCTTTAAGGTCGAGCTGGTGATGGTGACCGATGATATCGCGCTGCCGGATAATCCGCAGCCGCGCGGGATTGCCGGTACGGCACTGATCCATAAAGTCGCCGGCTATGCCGCCGCCAGCGGAAAATCGCTGGAAGAGGTGATGGCGGCGGCCAACGAAGCCATTGCCGCCACCGCCAGTCTCGGCCTGGCCTTCAGCAGCTGCCATGTACCCGGCGAAAAGCGGGACGAGCGGGTTAAAGAAGGCCAAAGCGAGTTAGGCATGGGCATTCATGGCGAACCGGGCGCCTCCACGCTGAAAACGCAGGACAGCCGCGAGATCGTTGCACTGATGGCGGAGAAGCTGGCGGAGCACAATCCGGACAACAAAAAAACGGCGCTGTTAATCAATAACCTGGGCGGATTCTCTTCGCTGGAAATGGCAGTGCTGACGCGTGAGGTGCTGCGTTCGCCGCTGGGAAAACAGGTCGATCTGCTGATTGGCCCGGCGACGCTGGTCAGCGCGCTGGATATGAAAGGCTTTTCGCTGTCAACGCTGCTGCTTACCGATGTGCTGGCGGAAGCGTTGAAGGCGCCGGTTGAGGCCAGCGGCTGGCAGCCCGCGAGCAAGCCTGCTCCGCTTAATACGCGCCGTGGCGAAAAGGTCGCGCGGCAGCAGCAATTTGCGCCTTCGGAAAATGCATCAGCCGCCGCCATAGTGGCCAGCGTTTGCCGCACGCTGGCAGAGCTGGAGACCGAGCTTAACCAGCTGGATGCGAAAGTGGGCGATGGTGACACCGGCTCGACCTTTGCCGCCGGAGCGAAAAAAATCCTGGCCGAGCTGGAAGCGAACAGACTGCCGCTGAACGAGCCGGAAAATCTGCTAACGCTAATTGGCGAAGAGCTGGCGGTGGTGATGGGCGGCTCCAGCGGCGTGCTGATGTCGATTATGTTTACCGCCGCCGGACAGAAGCTGGAAGAAGGCGAGGCGTTGCCGCAGGCGCTGAGCTACGGGCTGGAACGGATGCAGCACTACGGCGGCGCACGGCCGGGCGATCGCACCATGATTGACGCGCTGGATCCGGCCTTCGCCGCGCTGGCGGCGGGCAAAAGTAAAGAAGAGGCGGCGCAGGCGGCAAAAGCGGGCGCGGAGAAAACGGCGCAGATGAGCAAAGCGCAGGCGGGCCGCTCTTCTTACCTTAACCAGGAAAGCCTGCATGGCGTGAAGGATCCGGGTGCTTATGCGGTAGAACAGGTCTTCGCCAGGCTGGCCGCGCAATAACAGCGGCCCTTGCAGGGCGCGGCTCCTTCCGCGCCCTGTTAAAGCTCTCCTTCCGCTTCCCTGTCCAGTACCTGTTCAAACAGCCGCAGACGTTTATAGATAGACAATAGCTCAACCAGCGTACTCCACGAATAAACCAGATATTGAAAGGCGCCGCGCACCTGTTCAAATACGTTATTGATTTGCTGGAGCAGCCCGAAGGTAATGGCGGCGGTGACAATAGAAGGAAACAGCACCACCAGACCGAAAACGGCGTCCAGCTGCAAATAGAGCGAGCGGGCGATATTGAAATAGAGATAGTGAAAGTAGAGCCGGAAATAGTTCTTACGGATAAGCCCGAACAAATTTTGCACCGTGGGCGGACTGGCGCGCGCGGGATCGTCTTCGCCATAGACCAGTTCTTTACGGTAGCCCGCCTCCACCCGCTGATTACGAAACGACAGGCCCGGCAGCCTGATGCCGACGGTGGCCAGCAGCCCGGTGCCCAGTAGCGACCAGAGCACCACGGCAATCACCAGCGCGTAGGGCAGGTCACCCAGCAGCGGCACGTTTTTCACATGTACCGATAGCCCAATCAGCACCGGCAAAAAAGCGATAAGCGTCATCACGGCGTTAATCAGGCTGACGCCCATATCCTCCAGCGTCGAGGCAAAGCGCATGGTGTCTTCCTGCACGCGCTGCGCTGCGCCTTCGATGCCGCGCAGCCGTGACCAGTGCGCCATGTAATAGTTGTTCATCGCCGTGCGCCAGCGGAAAACATAGTGACTGATAAAGAACATATTCAGCACATCCACCAGCACGGCAATCAGCGCAATGCTGAGAAAGCCGATCAGCTGCTGATAAAGCGTGGCGATCGGCACCGAATTAGGATGGGTCAGCGCACGCTGGATCAGATCGTAAAACGGCTCATACCAGGCGTTGATAGCAACGTTCATCTGCACCGAAAACCAGGTCACAAAGATAATCAGCGCCGAACCGTTTACCGACCAGTTTTGCCAGGGATGCGGACTGAACACGCGCCAGAACCCGGCGAACACGGCGAAAGCCGCAAAATAGTACAGGTAAAAAGCGAGGGCGGAAGGCGCGATAAAGCGCAGGGCGTTATTCGGCAGCGGGCCGGAATGGGCCAGGGAGGTCAGAAACTGCCTGCCGCCGGCAAACCAGACAACAATGGCGATCGCACACCAGACGGCTGCGCTGCTGAAGAACAGCGCGGGGCGGGGAAAAAAGGATTTAAACATAGCGACTCCAGAACGGTAAGCCCACCATCTAACGCGATTACTCGTTAATGGTCTTACCGGTTTTGTATCCGCTGATGTCTGACCGCCGCCTTTGCAACAGGCGGGTGTTTCCGTTACGCCAGTAGTTAACGTGAATAGCGGTTGCGAAGCGTTAATAAATTGAAGGTCATTATTTTAATACTCTGCAAACATCTTATCCCGGAATTGTAGCGAACGTGGGTTGCAGCCACGCGTTCAACCCTGCATAGTCCCCCCGCTCTGGCCCGGTGAAATAAATGCTGAATGTTATTTAAACGAGGCCGATAACGATAAGGCACTTTCAGGCAGCGGAGCCTGATAAAGCAAGGTTTTACAGGGAATAGCGGCGCGGGATCGCTTCAGAAAAGGCGGGCTTGTAGCGGAGGGCTGTTTATCTGCAGGCCAGGTCTTGTTCGGGGCAGCGTCTCTCAGGCGGAAAGAAAATGAACGAAAATAATGATGTGATGTACCGGCTGCTGGTGCAAAGCGTGGTCGGCTACGCCATTTATATGCTCAAACCTGACGGCACCGTAGCCAACTGGAACGCGGGCGCGGAGCGGGCGAAAGGCTATCTGCCGGACGAAATTATCGGCAAAAATTTTGACTGTTTTTACAGTGCGGCAGACAGAGAAAAAGGACTGCCGCAGCGCGGTCTGGCCATCGCCCGCGAAAAAGGACGTTTTGAAACCGAAGGCTGGCGCTACCGCAAAGACGGCAGCGCTTTCTGGGCGCACGTGGTGATTGATGCCGTGCACGACGACGACGGCAAGCTAATTGGCTTCGCCAAAATTACCCGCGACTGTACCGAACAGCAGGCTCAGTTTGCCGAACAGCGCGCCCAGGAGCAGAAATTTCGTTTGCTGGTCGAAGGCGTGGTCGATTACGCCATCTATATGCTCGATCCCGACGGCTATGTTGTGAACTGGAATGAAGGCGCAAGGCGTTCCAAAGGCTATACGGCGGAAGAAATCGTCGGCAAACACTTCTCCTGCTTTTACAGCACGCAGGCCCAGCAGGCCAGGCTCCCGGAAAACAACCTGAAAACCGCCTACCGCACCGGCCGATTTGAAGAGCAGGGCTGGCGCTATCGCAAAGACGGCACCTCTTTCTGGGCGCACGTGGTGATTGACGCCGTGCACGACGACGACGGTAAGCTAATCGGCTACGCCAAGATCACCCGCGACTGCACTGAACAACAGCGCGTGTTGCAAGAACAGCGCGAAAGGGAACAGGTATTCCGCCTGCTGGTGGAGGGCGTCACCGACTACGCCATCTATATGCTCGATCCTAAAGGCCATGTGGTGAACTGGAACGCCGGTGCGCATCGTGCCAAAGGCTATACGGCAGAGGAAATCGTCGGCGAACACTTCTCCTGTTTTTACAGCGCACAGGATCGCTTTGCCTGCCTGCCCGACAAAAACCTGGCTATTGCGCAAAGCGCCGGGCGTTTTGAAGATCAGGGCTGGCGCTATCGTAAAGACGGCAGCGCCTTCTGGGCGCACGTGGTGATCGAAGCAATTCATACTAAAGAAGGCCGCCTGCTTGGCTTTGCCAAAATTACCCGCGACTGCACTGAACTGCGCGAGTACGAACAGCAGATCCTGCGGGCAAAAGATCTGGCAGAGCAGAACAGCAATAAGATGGCCGCGCTGTCGAAGTTTCTCGACACCATTATCGGCAATATTCCCTGCTGCGTGATAGTGGAAGACGTGGTATCGCGCGAGGTGCTGCTGCTGAACAGCAAAGCGGAGCAGCTGCTGGGCGTAAAAATGAAGGAGCTTGCCGGTAAAAGGCTGGACGATTACATGCCCTCAGAGCTGAGCGGCTATTTTTCCCAGCTGGCCACCGCCGCACAGCGTAATGAAGGCGTGCATAAAAACGAGCAGCTGTTGCGTACCCGTGGCGGCGAGCGGATCATCAACGCCTCGGCCTCGATTATTAACGGCAACGACGCCCACACTAACTACGTGCTGCTGATTGCTGACGACATCACCGATCAGCGCGCGGCTGATGCGCGCATTCATCATATGGCGCATCATGATAACCTGACCAGCCTGCCGAACCGCGTGCTGTTCAGCCAGCGGCTGAACGAGGCGCTGCGCTGCGATTTCGATAATGGTAAACAGACGGCGGCGCTCTGTCTGGATCTGGATAACTTCAAGAACGTCAACGACGCGCTGGGCCATCAGGTCGGTGACGATCTGCTGCGCGCCGTCGCCAGCCGTTTGCGCGGCGTGCTGCGTGAACAGGATACGCTGGCGCGCAACGGCGGCGATGAATTCTCTATCGTACTGCCGGGCCTGACGCATTTACAGGAGGCCGAAGCGGTGGCGCAAAGGCTGATTGAGGCGATCCGCCCGATCTTCAACGTCGACGGGCATAGCCTGACGGTCGGGTTGAGCATCGGCATTTCTATTGTCGCAGGCGGCCTGAGCACCCCCGCCGAGCTGCTGCGCTGCGCTGATATGGCGCTGTACGAAGCCAAACGCAACGGCCGCAACCGCTTTGAGCATTTCTCCAGTGAAATGGGCGAAGCCGCCAGCAAACGCCGTATGATTGAAACCGATCTGCGCGAGGCGATGACCCATCGCCATCTCAAGCTGTATTACCAGCCGATTACCGATAGTCTGGGTCAGGAGATTATCAGCTACGAAGCGCTGATGCGCTGGCACCATCCGAAACGGGGGCTGATTATGCCGCTGGACTTTATTCCCGTAGCGGAAGAAACCGGGCTGATCCACTCGCTGGGTGCCTTCGCGCTGTACGAAGCCTGCCGCGAGGCGGCGAAGTGGCCGGCGCATCAGAGCGTGGCGGTCAATCTTTCGCCGCTCCAGTTTAAAAACAGTTCGCTGGTGTCGGTGGTGGAAGCGGCGCTGAAGGATTCCGGGCTGGCGCCGCACCGGTTGGAGGTGGAGATCACGGAGTCGGTGCTGCTGGACAACACCCTGGTCAATATCCGCATTCTGCAAAAGCTGAAGAAGCTGGGCGTACGCATCGCGCTGGATGACTTCGGCACCGGCTACTCGTCGCTCAGCTATTTGCGTTCTTTCCCGTTCGATAAGATTAAAATCGACAAGTCGTTTATCAACGATATGAAAGAGAGCCGCGAGGCGCTGGCCATTATCCGGGCCATTACGGGCATGAGCCGCAGCCTGGATATTCAAATCACGGCGGAAGGGGTGGAGAGCAGCGAGCAGTTCGAACAGCTGAAAGTCGAAGGCTGCACGCTGTTCCAGGGGTATTATTTTGGCCGCCCGCAGCCGTCGGAAACACGGCTGAAGCTGTTTGGCCTGGACGAAAAGCACGACGGGCAGGTTCACCCTTAGCGGCCCGGTTCTGAACAGCGCTATGGGTACGATCGCGCAGAGCTTATCCGCCACGTATTGCGTGCTGGCCTTGCGCATTTCTCTGGCTAAAGCACCCGCGCGTAATGTTACAGGCTGGCTCTCTGCGGCCTGACCACCGTAAAGGCAGGCTGCGCGCTGGTTCTGCTGTGGCCGCACGTTCTTCTGCTGCTTAACCCTTACCACCGTCTGCTGCGCGCTGACCCTCTCTGTTGGCGCGCATCTCTCTTTTCGTCTGCCTGATTGTTAATGAAATTGTGCCATTTTGTTTATTTACGCTAATTCTTTGCGCGGATTCCTGTTAAAATACATAAATTGTTACCGGTAACATTGATTCAGATCACGCTAGCGCCCGATTTTTATAAAAAAACAGGTTAGCGGGTCGTCCATCACGAATGCTTACAGCCGAACAACCAGGCCATTTTAAAAGGCAATGTCATGTCAAAAGAAACGATCGGAAGCTCCCGCAGGGACTTTCTGCTGAGAACCATTACGCTTGCGCCCGCCGTGGCGATTGGCAGCACCGGCCTGGGGGCGTTAACCGCGCCTGCCGCAGCCGTAGCCGCGCCCGAACCCGCAGGGCCGCAGCAGGCCCGCGATTACCAGCCCACCTGGTTTACCCCGGAAGAGTACGCTTTTATTAAGGCGGCCGTGGCGCGCCTGATCCCTGCCGACGAACGCGGCCCCGGCGCGCTGGAAGCGGGCGTGCCGGAATATATCGATCGACAGATGAACACGCCTTACGCGACCGGTTCCAACTGGTATATGCAGGGGCCTTTCCATCCCGATGCCGACAAAGAGCTGGGCTATCAATACCCACTGATCCCGCGCGATATTTACCGCCTGGGCCTGGCGGACGCGGATGCCTTCGCCAAAGCGCAGCACGGCAAAGCGTTCGCCGACCTGAGCCACGACCAGCAGGACGCGTTGCTACAGGCCTTTGAAGCCGGCAAAGCAGAATTCAAACAGGTTCCGGCTAAGGTTTTCTTCTCTTTCCTGTTACAGAACACGCGCGAAGGCTTCTTCAGCGATCCTGTGCATGGCGGCAATCAGAATATGGTCGGCTGGAAGCTGATCGGCTTTCCGGGCGCGCGCGCTGATTTTATGGACTGGGTTGAACGGGGTGAGCGCTATCCGTTCCCGCCGGTGTCGATTCGTGGGGAAAGAGCATAAGCATGGCAAACGTAATGAAAAAAGTAGATGCGGTGATCGTAGGCTTTGGCTGGGCGGGATCGATCATGGCGAAAGAGCTGACCGAAGCGGGCCTGAACGTGGTTGCGCTGGAGCGCGGCCCGCATCGCGACACCTATCCTGACGGCGCGTATCCGCAGGTTATTGATGAGCTGACCTATAACATCCGTAAAAAGCTGTTCCAGGATCTCTCCAAAAGCACCGTGACCATCCGCCATAACTCGGCGCAGACCGCGCAGCCCTATCGCCAGCTTGCCGCGTTTTTGCCCGGCACCGGCACCGGCGGCGCGGGCCTGCACTGGTCGGGCGTGCATTTCCGCGTCGATCCGATCGAGCTGCGGATGCGCAGCCACTATGAAGAGCGCTACGGCAAAAAATTTATTCCTGAGGGCATGACCATTCAGGATTTCGGCGTCACCTATGACGAACTGGAGCCGTTCTTTGACAAGGCCGAAAAAGTGTTCGGCACCTCCGGCTCGGAATGGCGCGTTAAGGGCAAAGTCGTCGGCCAGCAGGGACGCGGCAACCCGTTCGCACCGGATCGCTCCGACAAGTTCCCGCTGCCCGCGCAGAAGCGGACTTTTTCCGCGCAGCTGTTTGCGCAGGCCGCTGAATCCGTTGGCTATCATCCTTACGATTTGCCTTCCGCCAATACTTCCGGCCCGTACACCAACACCTACGGCGCGCAGATGGGGCCGTGCAACTTCTGCGGCTATTGCAGCGGCTACGCCTGCTATATGTATTCCAAAGCGTCGCCGAACGTTAACGTGCTGCCGGCGCTACGCCAGGAAGCAAAGTTTGAGCTGCGCGAAAACGCCAACGTGCTGCGCGTCAACCTGACCGACGACAAAAAGCGCGCCACTGGCGTGACCTATGTCGACGCGCTTGGCCGCCAGATCGAGCAACCCGCCGACCTGGTGATCCTGTCCGCCTTCCAGTTCCATAACGTGCACCTGATGCTGCTGTCCGGCATCGGCAAGCCTTACGATCCGGTCACTAACGAAGGCACCGTAGGCCGTAACTTCGCCTATCAGAATATTTCCACCATCAAGGCCTTCTTTGATAAAGACGTCTTTACCAACAACTTTATCGGCGCGGGCGGCGCGGGTGTCGGCGTGGACGACTTCAACGCGGATAACTTCGACCACGGCAAATATGGCTTTGTCGGCGGCTCGCCGTTCTGGGTCAACCAGGCAGGCGTGAAGCCGATCTCCGGCCTGCCAACGCCGCCGGGTACGCCAGGCTGGGGCAGCAAGTGGAAAGCGGCGGTCGCCGATCACTATACGCATCATGTCTCGATGGACGCGCACGGCGCGCACCAGTCCTATCGCAACAACTATCTGGATCTGGATCCTAACTACAAGGATGCCTTCGGCCAGCCGCTACTGCGTATGACTTTCGACTGGCAGGAAAACGACATCAAGATGTCGCAGTTTATGCATGGCCGGATGCACAAAATCGCCGAAGCGATGAACCCGAAACTGATCAGCGGCGCGCCAAAAATGCCGGGCACGCATTTCGACACCACCGTGTATCAGACCACGCATATGAACGGCGGCGCGATCATGGGCGAAGATCCGAAAACCAGCGCGGTTAACCGCTATCTGCAAAGCTGGGATGTGCCGAACGTGTTTGTTCCAGGCGCGTCTGCCTTCCCGCAGGGTCTGGGCTATAACCCGACCGGCATGGTGGCGGCGTTGACCTACTGGTCAGCGAAAGCGATTCGTGAACAGTACCTGAAGAATCCGGGTCCGTTGGTGCAGGCGTAAGGATGACCATGATGAAAATGCTGATCCCGGCTCTGATGCTGGGTATGACCACCTTTGTTGCGACGGCTGCGGATAACGGCGCCGATCTGATCAAGCGCGGCGAATATCTGGCGCGCGCGGGCGACTGTGTGGCCTGCCATACCAAAATGGGCGGCGAATCCTTTGCCGGCGGGCTGGCGATGGCGACGCCCATCGGCAAGATTTACTCCACCAATATCACGCCCGATAAGAAAACCGGCATTGGCGATTACAGCTATGACGACTTTCAGAAAGCGGTACGCCACGGCGTAGCGAAGAACGGCGACACGCTCTATCCGGCGATGCCTTATCCTTCCTATGCCGTCGTTAACGATGAGGATATGCACGCGCTTTACGCTTACTTTATGCATGGCGTGAAGCCGGTCGAGGCCGAAAACAGGAAAAGCGATATTCCGTGGCCGCTGTCGATGCGCTGGCCGCTGTCGATCTGGCGCGGGCTGTTTGCGCCGGACGTAAAAGCTTTCCAGGCGATTAAAGGGCAGGATGCGGTGCTGGCTCGCGGTCAGTATCTGGTGGAGGGGCTGGGCCACTGCGGCGCCTGCCATACCCCGCGCAGCCTGACCATGCAGGAAAAAGCGCTGAACGACAGCGAAGGCAGCGACTACCTTTCCGGCAGCAGCTCGCCGATTGACGGCTTTACCGCAAACAACCTGCGCGGCGACAGCCGTGACGGATTGGGCCGCTGGAGCGAAGACGATCTGACGCAGTTCCTGCGCTATGGCCGCAACGATCATACCGCGGCCTTTGGTGGCATGACCGAAGTGGTGCAGCACAGTTTGCAGCATTTAAGCGACGAAGATATCACCGCCATTGCGCGCTATCTGAAATCTCTGGGCGCGAAAGACTTAAACCAGGTCGGTTTTACGTCGGATGACAAGGTAGCAAAAGCGCTGTGGAAGGGCGACGACAGCAAACCGGGCGCGTCGGTATATGTCGACAGCTGCGCGGCCTGCCATAAAACGGACGGTAGCGGCTATAAGCGCTTCTTCCCGCAGCTGAGCGGTAATCCTGTGGTGTTGGCGGAAGATCCAACCTCGCTTATCCATATCGTTATCAGCGGCGCGACGCTACCGGGCGTGAAGGGTGCCCCTTCCGCCATCACCATGCCGGCTTTCGGCTGGCGGCTGAACGACCAACAGGTCGCCGACGTGGTGAATTTTATCCGCACCAGCTGGGGCAATACGGCTAAAGAGCAGGTCAGCGCCAGCGACGTGGCGAAAGTGCGTAAAAATGACGCTGAACAGCAGGGCAGCGCGGATATCGAGAAGCTGACTGAAGTGAAATAAGCGAGTTTACGATCGAAAACGGCCAGCAAACTGGCCGTTTTTTTTGCTTTATTTTTTAGTTCTCTCGCTATTTTTAGCGTACTGCTTCAGAAAGTGTCTGTTATTTCCGAAAAGACGTGCCTCTTAATTTTTGCGTCAGATTAGATGCAATCTGGTTAGTTGCACATTGTAATAGTTTCCCTGGTGTCGGCATTGACTGAAAATTAAATGACTACTTATTTTATAATTTATTTCCGTATAATAAAGACGAACCCGCATTGAATAACACGGTAGAAAATCCTCTTGAATTACTATCGACAAGATGTTATTGGCTGCGGACTGAACGTTAATTTGCGCCGGGAGAAATAATGAAAATCGTTGTCACGGATAATCCTTCTTTACCGGATGAAGAGTTCGTTATTGATAATTTATGGAAACATAACAGCCAGTTTGACGAAGTGGATATTACACCGCTTTTCCTTACGCTGCGGGACGAGCAAAACCAGATCCTCGGCGGCCTGGTGGCGCGGACGTGGTGGCAGGGCTTAGAAGTGCAGTATCTCTGGGTTGGCGAAGCCGCACGCGGGCAGGGTAAGGGTCGGGAGCTGATGATAAAAGCGGAAGAGGTCGCCAGAAATCGCGGTTGTCGCATGGCCTATGTGGATACCTTTGATTTTCAGGCGAAAGGCTTTTACGAGAAACTGGGCTACAGCGTCTATGGCAGCATGGAAGGCTACCTGGGCAAACATACGCGGTTCTATTTACAGAAAATGTTCTGATAATACGGAAAAAGCTATGCCGCCCACTAATGCGAAAATTAGCGCTTTTCGGAGCTTTATCGCTATGATGGAGCATCTGAACGAGCCCTGGGGTATTAAAGACCTTGATTCCAGACATCTTTATATGAACAAGGCCGCTTACCTTTATACCAATACGCCTGCATCATTCACGGTTGAAGGTGCCCGGGATGATGAGTTCCCGGCTGGTTGGGCGGAATGTTCGGCAGCGCTGCAGGAGCACGATCGCCGGACAGAAGAGCATTTGGGAAGAGTCGCGGTCATTGAAACGCATTATTGGTATGGCCGGGAAACGCTTTCACCTTATATCAGCGAAAAACTGCCGGTATTCGATGAATAGGGAAACTGTATCGGCACTATCTGGAATGCAAGACCGCTCGATACGCTGACGCCGCTGAAGTTTATTAATCACAAAAAGCCTGGCGTACTGACGACCGCTACGGAAAATAAATTATTTACGCCGTCCGAGCTGGATATTATCTTTCTGATGCTGCAAAGGTATACGGCAAAAGAGATCGCTAGTATCTTTAACGTCAGCGTAAAAACAATTGAAAATCGGGTATATACGATATATCAGAAAGCTGACGTGCATTCGTTGAAGCAATTTGAAGAATATTGTATCGCTCATAGTCTGGAAAACTATATCCCTGCCCGTTTGATGAAGAAAGGGATTAACTTTATTTAATACGGAATGTTCTATGCAACACAATGATTTTCCTCTGGAACGCGTGCCACAACACAGCCGCGTTTCTTTTCTGAGCGTGGCTATCGTCCATATGGGAATGCTTACCGCGTTGGATCAATTTATGTTAGGCGCGGTATTGGGCGACAGCATGAGCCTGTCGGCGGCGCTGGCGGCCATTCTGGTAGGCAGCCTGTTATTTGGCCTGGTCACCTTTGGTTTTGGCTATATCGGTATGAAAGAAGGGTTGTCCGGCAGCTTGCTGGCGCGCTGGTGCGGATTTGGCCGAACGGGGTCGGCACTGATCGGCGTCGTGGTGGCGATCAGTTTATTAGGCTGGTTTGGTATACAGAATGCGATTTTTGCGAAATCGCTGAGCGCTGCGTTTTCCGATACGCTTAACTTCCGGACAGCAGCAACGATCTCCGGCCTGTTTCTTACCGTGCTGGTGGCGTTTGGTTTCAAAGCGCTGCGCTTTACGGCACGCATCGCCGTACCGGTTTTTATTGCGCTGATCGCCTGGATTGCCTGGCAGACGCTGGCTACCGATCATGTGCAGGCAATGGCCGTTTCCCTGGCAGGTAAAGAGGTGCTGTCGGTGAACGCGGGCATTACGCTGGTGGTAGGCGGCGCCATTCTTGTCAGCCTGATGACGCCCGATCTGACGCGCTACTCGCGAAAAGGCAGCCACGTTTCGGCGTCACCCTGGCGACCATTGTTCTGGGCGAGTTCATTATCAACGGCCTGGCGATCTTTATCGCGCGTAAGCTGAATACAGGCGACGTGATGTCTATCATCACGCTGGCTTCCGGCACGGCTGGCCTGTTTGCCGTTATTTTTTCTACGCTAAGGGTAAACGATTTGAATCTTTACTCCTCGGCGCTTGGCGTGATTAATGCCGTAGAAAGCCTTAGCGGCATAAAATTAAATTATCGACCCGTCACGCTGGCCCTGGGCGTGCTGGGCACTACGCTATCGGTGCTGGGCATTCTGGATCACTTTGTCGATTTTCTGAATTTGCTCGGCGTTATTGTGCCGCCAGCGTTGGGCGTGATGCTGACGGAGTATTTCCTGCTGAAGAAGTACAGCCTTGCCTTACGACGTTCCGGTCACGACGGCAGTTTGCCTGCGGAAGCGACATTTACCGGCTGGCCCGCGATCCTGGCCACGCTGCTGGGCGGTTATATTGGACTGAACATGGCATGGGGCGTGTCTACCATTAATTCCTTTGTGGCGGCGTGCGCCGGCTATCTGTTGCTGGAGCTGCTGACGGAAAAAGTTATCGCTCGTCGGACAAGAAAAGCCTGAGGCCACGACGACAAAGCGCCGTGACGCGCTTTGTCGTCCCTTTCGGACTACTGTTACCGTGCTGCTTTAAGGCATTCATAAACCGCTTATCCTTTGTCTTCTTTGCATATGTTATTAACCTGTAACATGTAATTAAGCGCCAGATCTCAGTCGCCTGCTACACTTTCTTCGAGCTTGTTCTTCAGCACATACCTCAAACGAAGGAGATGTTATGCAACTTTCGCCTTATTTATACTTTTCGGGAAACTGTGAAGAGGCTATCGCTTTTTATCAGCAGGCCACGGGAGCCGAACTGACGGTTAAAATGACCTGGGGTGACGTGCCTGCGGAAAAAAAACAGCAGCCGCAGAAACAGAACAGCCCAAGCGCGGAGCAGCCAGCGGATGATAAAATCATGCACGCCTTGCTGCATATCGGCGATGGCGAGCTGCAAATGAGCGACAGCGCGGAAGCGGTAAGCTACAACGGTTTTGCCGTCAGCCTGTCGAGCAACGATCCTGCCGAAGGCAAACGCTGGTTCGATAATCTTTCCGCTGGCGGTAAAGTCACGCTGGAATGGGAAGAAACCTTCTGGGCGGCCGGTTTCGGTACGCTGATCGATAAGTTCGGCGTGCCGTGGCGCATCAACGTAAACAAACCTGCTACTGACTGATTTTCAGCCGATCCAGCGTGGCAAGCAGCGCGTCGACCTTCGGCAGCAGCTGCTTTCTGCGCGGCCAGATGATAAATAGCGGCAGGCCTTCTACCGCTAACTCTGGCAGGATCGGCACCAGCGCGCCGCTGGCTAACTCTTTTTCCAGCAGCCAGGTCGCCATCTGCGCCACGCCGAGTCCGGCTACTACGGCGGCGACCTGGGCTTCTCCATCTCCCAACGCCATCCGATAAGGCAGGGTTCGGGTTATCGTTCGTCCATCCGGCGAGCGGATATGCCACGGACTGGTGCTGCCATCTACCCGATTGTAAACAATGGCCCGCCTTTCGGTCAGCGCCTGCAAAGAGCCAGGCACGCCGTGCTGCGCCAGATAGTCCGGCGAAGCGCAGAAGATCAGCCTTTCATTACCCAAAAAGCGGCAGCCCAGCGAGGGCGGAAAATCTGTCGAGCCGCCAATGCGTATCGCGATATCCACGCCTTCCTCAAACAGATCGACAAAGCGATCGGAGAACGAGAGGGCAATCTGCATCTCAGGGTTCTGCCGGCAAAATTCGTTGATTAGCGGCATCACCCGCATCCGGCCAAAGGTGTTGGGCACGGCAATCCGCAGCCGTCCGACCGGAATGGCGCGTTGGGCGGCCAACACGGATTCCGCTTCCGCCAGCTCGCTCAGCACGCGCGTACAGGTTTCATAAAAGGCCTGGCCGGCATCCGTCAGCGCCAGTCGTCGCGTGGTGCGCTCAAACAGCCGCGAGCCGAGCCGGGCTTCCAGCCTTGCCACGCTTTTGCTGATGGCTGAACTGGTCAGATGCAACGAATCGGCGGCGGCGGTAAAACTGCCGTGCTCCACGCTGGCGACAAAGGGGGTGATATCTTTAAGGCGGTCCCGACCGATCATTATTTATGACTCATATTCTTAAATAATATGAATTTATACCTCTAATAGGATTTTAATTCTCTATTAAGCTTAATGAATTAGTAATCAGGAGGAAAATTTATGCAACAACGCGCACTTATTGTCGGCGTCAGCGGCGTTATCGGTACCGCACTGGCAGAGCAGCTGACCGGCGACGGTTGGGAAGTTTACGGCCTTTCACGCGGTCGCACAGCGGTTCCGGCGGGCTGCACGGCATTGACCGCCGACCTTACCGATGCTGGATCCGTTAAGAAAGCGCTGGCTGACCTGAAGGTTGATAAGGTCTTCTTCAGTGTCTGGTCGCGTCAGGCCAATGAAAAAGAGAATATTCGGGTGAACGGCGCGATGGTACGTAATGTGATTGACGCGCTGGGCGACGGTCTGAAAGGCGGTCACGTGGCGCTGGTCACCGGGCTTAAACACTATCTGGGGCCGTTCGACGCCTATGGCAAAGGCGCGGTGCCAATGACGCCGTTCCGCGAAGAGCAGGGCCGTCAGCCGGTCGATAACTTCTATTATGCGCAGGAAGATGAAGTCTTTGCGGGCGCAGAAAAATATGGCTTCACCTGGAGCGTGCACCGCCCGCATACCATTATCGGCTTTGCGCTGGGCAACGCCATGAACATGGGCCAGACGCTGGCCGTTTATGCCAGCCTCTGCAAGCAGACCGGCCAGCCGTTTATCTTCCCCGGCTCAAAAGCGCAGTGGGAAGGCGTGACCGATATGACCAGCGCAAGCGTGCTGGCGCAGCAGCTGGAATGGGCCGCGACCACGCCGTCGGCGCAGAACGAGGATTACAACGTGGTCAACGGCGACGTGTTCCGCTGGAAATGGATGTGGGGCCAGATCGCCGACTATTTTGGCGTGGAAGCCGCGCCTTACCCGGACGAGATGCAGCCGCTGGAAGGGCGGATGGATGCGGCGGCAGAGCAGTGGAAAGCCATCGCGCAGCAGTTCGACCTGAAGGAAGCGGATATCAACCGGCTGGTTTCCTGGTGGCATACCGACGCCGATCTGGGCCGCCCGATGGAGGTCTTTACCGACGTCAGTAAAAGCCGCAAGGCGGGCTTTACCGGCTACCAGCCCACCCGCGACGCGTTTTTCGCGCTGTTTGACAGGCTGAAGGCGGAAAAACTTATCCCGGCCTGATGCTACAGGCGCCGCGCGTGACGGCCATTACGCGCGGCGCGCTGCTTCAGGCTGCACGTATTCCTGACGCAGCATGCCATAGAGCGCGCAGTCCCAGCGCGCTTCTCCTACCGCCACGCCCTGCCGCTGTACGCCTTCCCGCACAAAACCCAGCTTCTCGTAGGTACGTATCGCCGCCTGATTAAAGGTGTAGACGCGCAGCTCAATACGCTCGATGCCTTCCTGCTGAAAAGCCGTCGCAATCAGTTGACGCAGCATGTGCTCCGCCAGATTTTTTCCCCGCATCGCTGGATTGACCACCACGCGACAGAGGCAGGCCAGATGGTTGTTCCAGTCAAAGCCTGTCTGCGCCACGGCAGCCAGTTCGCCCGCCTGTTTTCCGGCAAAAGTAAGCAGGCTGGCAGGCTTCTGGCTGGCGGAATCCAGCAGCGTGGCGAGAAATGACTCTTCCAGCGGCCAGGCGACGCCCGGCCCGGCCCACTGCGTAACGTCGGCCTGTGACGTAAACCAACTGCTTAAGGCAAGCCGATCTTGCTCGGCGAAAAAGGCAATCTGCATAGGGTGCTCGCTCAGGCTAAAAAAGGTGAGTGGCGAAAATCCACGAAGGGTTCAACTTTCTTTGTTCCGCCGGTCTGGCGGCGCTATCCGGCCTCATTTTGCAACAATTGTTTCCTGGTGGAAACAATAGCCGAAAGATGCGCCTGACTGTTGCGAAAAAAGCCGCCTGCGTTAGGATGAAGCTATCCGGGCAGGCCAAAAAGGCGCTGACCCCAACATGACTCTTATACTGGCAGGGGAAACCATGAGCAATAAAACCATTCACTGGAACGGCGGCTTGCAGCCGGAAGCGGTAAATATCCTGTCTGCCGACGGCGGCATGATCGTCTGCCCGACCAAAGTGGGCTACATCATCATGACTTCCGATGCAAAAGGCCTGGAGCGCAAGTTCGACGCCAAGCAGCGCAACCGCAACAAGCCGGGCGTGGTGCTGTGCGGCTCGCTGGAGCAGCTGAAAGAGCTGGCGCAGCTGAACCCGGAAATTGAATCGCTGTATCAGCAGCACTGGGACAAAGACGTGCTGCTGGGCTGCATCCTGCCGTGGAAAGAAGAGGCGGTGGCGCGTATCCCGGAAGACGGTTCAAAAGATCTGATGATGGATCGCCGTCAAACCAGCTGCTTCGTGATTAAATTCGGCGTGCCCGGCGAGAAACTGGCGAAAGAGCTGTGGGAAAACCACGGTAAATTCTCCTTCGCCAGCTCGGCTAACCCATCAGGCAAAGGCAACCGCGGTCTGGTCGAAGGCATCGGCGAGCGTATTGAATCCCAGGCGGATCTGATTATCGAAGCCAACGACTACGTGAAGTCTATCCAGCCTAACGAATCAGAGAAAACCCGCTACGAGCAGGGCGTGATGGTGGCGATGGTGGACGAAAACGGCAAGCTGGTGCCGGAGCAGAAGGGCGAACGCAACATCACGCCTTGTCCGGTACTGATCCGTAAAGGGCTGGACGTGGATAAAATCATGTCGATGCTGTCAGATACCTTCACTACCTGGGATTACCGCCACGGTAATTACTACTAAACGCACGTTAATCTTTAGTCTGAGCCCGCGCTGGCGGGCTTTTTATCTTTGAACAACCGAGACGGCTACAGTATCCGGTTCAGAATAGAGACCTACTGTTATAACCTCTTTTGGATCCTGACCTTGCCAGCAGGCCGCTTCTACAAAACAGGTTGTCTGTTTTGCATAACCCTTTAAATCGAGGTAACGATTTATTTCTCTGGTGTCCCTGGTACCATAAAATTTTACCGTGAAGGCAAAAAATGACGCCGGGCCAGAAACATTCGCATAGTCAAAATCATAGCGTGCAGAAATTCTGGGCATGTTTTTCAATATATCGGGCGTGTAGTAACCATATTCTCGCTTATCCCGTTCAGTATAATGAGCGCTACTCGCCGAGCCCATCTTAAGCCAGGGCCAGACAGAGATAAGGGCTGCGCCCGCAACGATAGCGAGACAGCTGAATATTTTGCAAGCGTTACGCATAGGGCAAGGTGCCTCCTTTCGCTTTGTCCAGGTAGGAGCCGTCAGCCGTGGCGATTTTTACCTTACCGGATTGAAAATCACTCCAGGGCCGTACGGTCAGCATAAAAGCAGGCAGTACACCTTCGTGTGGCCGGGCATGGGGATATTTATCGGGATCGGGAAATAAAATCGGCGTAAAACCTCTGTTCTTCCAGGCGCCAATTTTGCCGTAGTGGTCCCATCTTTTAAGTGCCTCTTTTTTGCTGACCGGCTTAAGGCACGTGAAAACATTATGGTCGGATATAACCCGATAAAAACCCAACAAATCCGAGACTAAATCTTCTCCGCTAAAGCCGCTGTCAGTCACCATGTTGAGGGGAAAAGAGGCCTGAAGACCTTCGAATTTTTGGACCAGGGAAACCATCATTCCGAGCGCGATACTTTGACGTTCATGATGCGAATGTCCATGTTTAATACGCCAGGTAATAAACTTGCCTGTTTTAGTGTTGAAAATATAACTTCTCATAGACTGCGAATAAGTTACATCGTAGTAAGCTTGTCCAGACGCTTCTCCTGCTTCAATTGCCCGGAACAAATTTCTAATATCTTTTCCTTGCGCATGGCCGAGATCTATCCAACGCAAAACTTCTGTATAGATCAGTCCATAGAAAGCTGTTTCTGCCACGTTCCCTTCAATAATTTCGCTGCGCTTGCTCATCCTGAGCCTCTTTTCTGTAGGAGTAAAAAACAGACGAATAGCCCGATAATAGGCTTTCTCGCCCGGCTGTAAACTTCAACCAGCCGGGCTATTATCTGAAACGTCAGCCGTATTTACCGTAGCGCCTTCTGCAACGCAGCGATAAACAGCCTGACGCGTGGGGAAATTAATCCATCGTCTTTGGTCAGGATCCAGGATTGATAAAGATCCATTTCCCATTCCGGCAGTATCCGGCAGAGCTTGCCTTCCTCCATCGCCTGTAGGGCAACGTAATCCGGCAGATAGGCTATGCCCGTTTGCGCCACCGCTGAATTGACCAGCGCGGTACTGTTATTGGCGCGGAACCGGCTGCGCACCTCAATATCCCGCTTCTGCTTTTCCTTGCGAAACGGCAGCGAAATCGTATGGGCCGGGCCGCGAAACAGGATAAAGTCGTGGCGCGTCAGATCTTCCGGCTTGCTGATGGGCTTAAACTGCTTCAGATAGTCGGGCGCGGCATAAAGGCCCCAGCTGATATCCATCAGCGGCAGGCAGTGCGGATGCTCCGGTCTGTCGCGGCGGATGACGATAGCCAGATCGATATTATCGTCCACCAGATTCACCGGCCTGTCGGTAAGGTCAAGATCCACGCTGACGTGCAAATTGTCCGCCACGAACTGGTTCAGCACCGGCACGATGCACTGGCAGCCGAAGGTAACTGGCGCGACGACGCGCAGATTGCCGGTCGGCTCTTCGTGGAAGCGGCGAATAAAAAGTTCGGCGCTTTTTACCTCGCTGAGAATGCGCGCGCAGTAGTGATACCAGGTCATGCCGACCTCGGTCACGGCGATCCTGCGCGTGGTGCGCAACAGCAGCTTTGCGCCCAGGCGTATTTCCAGCGCGGCGATCTCTTTGCTGACCGCCGACTTGGATATCCCCAGCTGTTTTGCCGCTTCGGTATAGCTCAGCGTTTCTACCACGCGGGCAAAAATCACCATCGCGTGCAGGTTTTCGACGTCGCTCATTAGCGCGCGGAGAGGGCCAGCGCGCTGCCCGCAAAGACAAACAGGCTGCCGACGGCACGGTTAAGCAGGCGCAGGCGCGACGGGTTGGCAAATACGCCAGAAAGGCGGCGACCGGCACAGGCGTAAGCGAACATCAGGCCGCAGTCCGTGACGGCCCAGGTGACGGCCAGCGTGGCGAACTGAACAGCGTGCGGCTGGCTGGCCTCCACAAAGTTAGGAAACAGCGCGGCGAAAAACAGCAGGTCTTTGGGGTTACTGATGCCGACCATATAGCCTTTACGAAACAGCCTGAGCAGGCCGGGCATCGCCTGCGGCTGGCCGCTGATAACGATGCTTTCTGCCGGCGTGCTGTTGCGCCAGGCGCTGATGCCCAGCCAGACCAGATAGGCGGCGCCGACCACTTTCAGCACGGTAAAGGCGGTAGTGGAAGCCGCCAGAATCGCGCCCAGCCCCAGTGCCGATGCGGTCATCAGCGTCATGGCCGCCATTACGCCGCCGATCACCGTCGCCAACGCGCGGCGGCGGCCATAGCGCAGCCCGTGCGTCATGCTGACCAACGCAGAAGGGCCGGGAACGGCGATAAGCACGGCAATAATACCGGCATAGGCAAGCCAGAGGTGGAGCGACATAACACTATTCCTTGAACAATGAGCGACAGGAACCTTTCGGGTGGCCGTAGCTTAATGGCTGCGTAGGGGGAAGTAAATTAAGCAGAAGCGGTTGGGGGCGGAGAATGCGAGCCGCCCCGTAAAACTAACGCACTTTTTTCACCAGCACGGGAATTTGGCGCAGTTTGTTAGCCAGCCATAGCCCGCCCAGCAGCATCACGGCGATAAATGCGGAGACGCCAGCCCAGCCGTAGCCGTGCCAGAACACGCCGCCCAGCGTACCCGCCACGCTCGATCCCAGGTAATAAAAGAAAAGGTAGAGCGAAGAAGCCTGGCCCCTGGCGCGACGGGCGCGGTGACCAACCCAGCTGCTGGCAACCGAGTGCGCGGCGAAGAAACCGGCGGCGAACAGCATCAGGCCCGGCAGCACCAGCAACAGCGTGGTGAACTGGGTAGCGATCAGGCCGGCCAGCATCAACAGCAGCGAAGCCATCAGCACCACGCCGCGCCCGTAGCGAGCGGTCATCACGCCCGCCTTCGGCGAGCTGTAAGTGCCGGTCAGATAGACGACGGAAAGCAGACCGACCACCGTCTGGCTGAGGGAAAAAGGCGCGGCCAGAAAGCGAAAGCTGACATAGTTAAACAGCGTCACGAAGCTGCCCATCAGAATAAAGCCGACCAGGAACAGCATCGGTAATCCTGTATCCCGCCACTGGAACATAAAGTTGACCAGCAGCTGATGCGGCCGCAGCGAGCTGGCGCGGAAGTGCTGCGAGGGCGGCAACAGGCGGAAAAACAGCCCGGCGGCCGTCAGCGCGAACAGACCGACCACGAACAGCGAAACGTTCCAGGAAAAGTGATCGGCCAGCATACCGGTAGAGAGCCGCCCAACCAGCCCGCCAATTGAATTGCCGCTGATATAAAGCCCCATTGAGAAAGAGAGGAAAACCGGGTGCAGCTCCTCGCTCAGCCAGGTCATCGCCACCGCCGCGACGCCGCTTAGCGCCAGTCCGGTTAACGCGCGCATCGCCAGTACCCCTTCCCAACTGCTCATGGTGGCGCAGAGCAGCGTAAAGCAGGCGGCCAGCAGCAGTGAAACGGACATCACCGATTTACGCCCGATGGCGTCCGACAGCGGCCCGGTCACCAGCAGTCCCAGCGCCATCATGACGGTGGTGACCGACAGCGACAGACTGCTTTGCGCAGGCGTCAGATGAAAGCTTTGCGAAAAAACCGGCAGCACAGGCTGCACGCAGTACAGCACGGCGAAGGTGGACAGCCCGGCGCAGAACAGCGCCAGCGTGGCGTGCATAAATCTGCGCGTACCGCGTATAATATAGGTTTTATTTATGTCAGGAGAACTAACGGGAGAAACTAAGCTGTCGTCTTCGCCAGCGAGACTTTCCGAGTGCAACGCTGCGGATTTATTTACTACCGGTGCCACGAGATTTCCTTGGTCGTATTTGAAAGGGCTGGTTTGCTATCAGGTAAACTTATCACTGCCATTGCCATAACAGCATTTGGTTCGGGCTAGTATTCGGCCGTTTAAATATAATGTAAATGAGAAATTTAAATATTTTTCAGAGAATGAAAAAGCATCAATTTAATTTTCGATTGTCTTTATTTTATCCCGATCGCGGATAAGCCGGAAAAGGTCGCAAGCCGAAGCCCGACAGGTGGGACAAGGCGGGCGTGGAGCGGTTAAAGCGTGACGGAAAGAGGCAGCTGTTTTATTTCACTTTTTCCGAAAAGTGTAAAAGGGATTTCACCTCTCGTCATTTTTTTAATCAACGGGGAAATAGCCATTTTCCTTCGTCTGTTTATTTTTTGAAATATTATCTTATCTTCTGTCATATTCACGCTTATTTGCACTATGAGACGTGAGTACTATACTTAATTCTATAAAAAATTAACCGTAAACCACATTGTCAAACATCGACATCAGGAGGTTTTTATCGCTTTTAATCATAACGACCTGACCATTGACAATAGCCTGGCAGATTACGAAGCTTATTATCACGATTATGAAGCGCTGGATATGCTGGCCGAACCGCAGCCTGAACCCATTCAGGGGCTGCCCGCGCCGGATATTCTGACGCCGTCCGATCGTTACCAGGAACTCTTTGAAGCCGTGCAAAGCGCAAGGATTTTTGCCGACAGCAAAACCTTTGCAGATTGCGCGCCGAAAATCGAACCGGAGAGGATCCTCTACCGCTATTTTATCCAGCGTGAGCAAGAGGATTTTAACCTGCTGGCCTTTGTGCTGGAGAACTTCAATCTGCCGAAAATTAACGACAGCCGCTACGTGGCCGATCCGGCAAAAAGCATGGGCGAGCATATCGACTCGCTGTGGCCGGTACTGACGCGCAAGCCGGAAAAGCATTCTGAGTTTTCTTCGCTGCTGCCGCTGCCGGAACCTTATGTCGTGCCGGGCGGCCGCTTTGGTGAAACCTACTATTGGGATTCGTACTTCAGCATGCTGGGCTTTGCGGCTGGCGGCCAGACCGATCTGCTGCGTCAGATGGCGGATAACTTTGCATGGATGATCGACACTTACGGTCATATTCCAAACGGCAACCGCACCTACTATTTGAGCCGCTCGCAGCCGCCGGTGTTTGCGCTGATGGTCGAACTGTTTGAAAAAGATGGCGTTAGCCAGGCCCAGCGTTACCTTCGCCAGCTGAAGCGTGAATATGCTTTCTGGATGGACGGCATGGAGTCGCTTACGCCTGGCGAGGCATGGCGTCACGTGGTGATGATGCCGGACGGATCGGTACTGAATCGCTACTGGGACGATCGCGATACGCCGCGCGACGAATCCTGGATTGAAGACGTGGAAACCGCCAGAAATTCGGCGCGGCCTGCCAGCGAGGTTTATCGCGATCTGCGAGCGGGCGCGGCCTCCGGCTGGGACTTTTCCTCCCGCTGGTTAAGCGAGACAGGCCGGCTGGAAAGTATCCAGACCACCAGCATTGTGCCGATCGATTTGAACGCGTTTCTCTATAAGCTGGAAACTACGATCGCCCGTCTGTCTGCCCGTAAAAACGATCGTGCGACGGCAGAACTGTTTCAGCAAAAAGCCGTGCGCCGCCGGCAGGCGGTCGATGCCTGGCTGTGGGACGCGCAGGCCGAGCTGTACCGCGATTACAACTGGCGTGAGCGCGAAAAAGGCGCCTTCTCGGCCGCCGCGGTAACGCCGCTTTACGTAGGAATGGCCAGCCTGGAGCAGGCGGCAGCTACTGCGGCGGCGGTGCGCTCGCATCTGCTGGCGCCGGGGGGCGTGCTGACCACGGTAGAAGAAACCGGCGAGCAGTGGGATAAACCCAACGGTTGGGCGCCGATGCAGTGGATGGCGATCAAAGGTTTCAATAACTACGGTGAAGAGCTGCTGGCCAAGGAAATAGCCGCACGCTGGCTTCAGGTAACGGGCGCCACCTATCATCGTCACCATAAGATGGTGGAGAAATATAACGTTGCCGGTCGCGCGCCGGTATTAGCGGGCGGCGGGGAATATCCGTTGCAGGATGGATTCGGCTGGACAAACGGCGTTACGCGTCGCCTGTTGGCGATGTATCCGGACGCGGCGCCAAAGCGATAAACGGCGCGCTTAATTATTAAAGGCCCTCATTACGAAGGCCTTTTTTATTGATTATCGCTGAAAGAAATATGCCATCAGGGGACAGGATGAACTTTACTAACCGTTTGGGCGGGAAGGCTTTGGCCGATACCGAATACAGGTTATTTCTCTGCTGAAAACTGGCGGCGGTTATCAATAATCTGATGCAGATTAACCTCGATCCAGTCGGCCAGACCTACGATCTTATCGCGCGCCTCGTAGCCCAGCGCAGTAAGTTTGTATTCAACGTGCGGCGGTATCACTTCATAAGCGATACGCTCCACAAAGCCGTCTTCCTCCATAAAACGCAGGGTTTGCGCCAGCATTCTTTCACTGACGCCGCCTATTTTGCGGCGCAGTTCGCCAAAGCGCAGCGTGTCGTTCTCCAGCGCAATCAGCACCAGCAAACTCCAGCGGCCGGTCAGGCGTTTTAACACTTCGCGAGATGGACAGTCGCGGTTCAACAGTTCGCCGCGTTGCAGCCTGTCGCGGAGCGAAAAGATCGGCGGGCTATTTTTTTTCATACTAACAAACCTGTAAGTACTTACTTTTGGTTAGTGTATGGCATAGGCTGATTGAACACAACGCTTCCGGGCTAAGCCGGATGCGCTTTTATTATCGCTAAGGAGAACATCATGATTGCAGTAACCGGAGCAACCGGCCAGCTTGGCCGCCTGGTAATTGACGCTTTACTGAAAAGCGTGCCTGCCGAAGAGCTTGTGGCCGTGGTGCGTTCGCCGGCGAAAGCGGCTGACCTGACCGGGCTGGGCGTTCAGGTACGTCTGGGCGACTATAACCAACCGCAGACGCTGGCCGACGCTTTTCGCGGCGTGGATAAAGTGCTGCTGATTTCTTCCAGCGAAATCGGCCAGCGTGAGGCGCAGCATAAAGCGGCGATCGAGGCGGCCAAAGCGGCAGGCGTTAAGCTGCTGGCCTATACCAGCCTGCTTCATGCCGACAGCTCGCCGATGGGGCTGGCCGATGAACACCGTGCAACCGAGCAGGCGCTGATTGCATCCGGCATGCCTTACGTTATTCTTCGCAACGGCTGGTACAGCGAAAACTATGCCGCCAGCATTGCTCCGGCGCTGACGCACGGCGTGTTTATTGGTGCGGCCGACGAGGGCAAAATCGCTTCTGCCACCCGTCAGGATTATGCTGAAGCGGCGGCTGTCGTGCTGACCAGCGACGCACCCGTTGATAAAGTTTACGAGCTGGCGGGCGACGAGGCCTATACGCTGGCGCAGTTCACGGCGGAAATCGCCCAGGCCAGCGGTAAAACCGTGCGTTATCAAAATTTGTCTCAGGGCGACTTTGCCGCTGCGTTAAAATCGGCCGGCTTGCCTGATGCGCTGGCAGAGATGCTGGCGGATTCGGACGCTAATGCGGCCAAAGGCGCACTGTATGATAACGGCCATACTTTAAGCCGCCTGATCGGCCGGGCGACCACGCCGTGGCAGGATGTGGTAAAAGCGTTTGTGGCCAAAGCGTAAAATCGCGTTTTTCGCACCGGGCGCGGCGATAGCTGTTAAAGCAATGCTGCGCCGGGATAATCCTGCAAAAGGGATCCTCGATCGTTCCGCCCGATCGCCAGGATCTTTTGCTGTTGGCTAATCTTTTTGACAAAGCTGGTCAAATATCTTCACTATCGGGCAAATCGTTAATGCTGCACTATCCTTAAACATTCCTGGTGAAAATAAGGACAACCGGCATGACGTTAATCAAGAAAGTCGCTTTACCGTTATTAATCAGCTCCGCGCTCTGGTCACAATTTTCTGCCGCCGCGCCCGTTAATTACGCAATGGACAGCGGGCATACCTCCGTCGTTGTTTCGTGGACCCACTTCGGTTTTTCCCATCCAACGGCCGATCTGTCTGATGTTACCGGCAATATTGATTTTGATGCCGCTAAAGTCAGCGATTCTAAAGTGGACGTGACTATTCCGGTCAACAGCATTGATACGCACGTAGATAAGCTGACCGAAGAATTTAAAGGCCCGGAATATTTCGACGTGGCCAAATACCCGAATGCGACCTTTAAAAGCACTAAAGTGGTCAGCACCGGTAAAAATACCATGGATGTCCATGGCGATCTGACCATCAAGGGCATCACCAGGCCTGTGGTGCTGCACGCGGTGCTGAACAAGCAGGGCATGCACCCGATGGTGAAGAAGGAAGCGGTTGGCTTTGATGCCACCACCACCTTTAAACGTTCCGACTTTAAGCTGGATAAGTATGTGCCGGCCGTCAGCGACGACGTGAAATTGACCATCACCACTGAAGCCTACGCGAAGTAAGCCGGCTTTTGCTTTACGGCGTCAATTCACCAGGCGCCTTAAAGCGAGCGTCCATAATCGCGCCTGCGGTGGGCACCACTTCTGTCACCGTGCCCAACGTTGGCGTATCCAGCATCAGCTCGTTAACGCGAAAGGGCGTCAGATTACCGATAACCGCATAGCCGTGGGAATCGGTTGTGGTGCCGTATTGATTAATAATGCCGACGCCGCTCGTCTGCGGGACTTCAACCAGCGCGGCCGTTTCGCCCATGCTCTGGCCGAACGTTACGCCGCCCTGATGCGCCACTATGCTGCCCGTTACGCCCAGATAAGCCGTACTCTCCTGTTTTTTTCGGGTGTAAATACCCATCAGATTGCCCGCGTTGTACTGATAATTTGCGCTCATTTTTTGCATGCTGCTCGCGCCATTTTCCTGCGTGTTGCTAAGGTTATAGCTCAGACTGTAATCCTTTAGCGCGGTGCCGGATGATCCTACTTTGCGGCTGGCCGCGCCGTTTTTCGCCAGCGTATGCGCCAGGTTAAGCTTGCTGTGCGGCAGGCCGAACAGCGGCAGCGGGAGAGCCAGCGAAAAATTAAGCTGACTCAGCTCTTGTTCGCCCTGAGGGCGTTCGTAGGAAAAAAAGAGCGAATAGTCTACCCCTCCCCAGCTGCCGGTGTAGCCAGCCTCCAGCGAGACTGTTCGCTTTTTTTTGCCGCGCAGCGTTTCACCGCTCAGCGTCAGATAAAAGTCAGCCTCTTCTGAAAAATTCTGCACGTAGCTGAAGGCCAGCCGGTTCTTTTTTTCCGCCTCGGCCTCACCCACAAAACGGCCATCCTCCCAGTCCCACCAGTAGCGGGTTTGCTGGGAAACCGCCTCGCTGAACGTGCGATAGCGCTGTTTGGGATAGTATTGCGCGGTCAAACTGACGGAAGATGCCCAGTCGGCAAAGGCCCTGGTGTAGCGCAGGCGGGCCATCGACCCCCGATCGGCCTGGGCATAACGCGGATCGTCGGCTTCGGCTACGCTGAAATCCATCGACAGCGCTCCCCAACGTGCAAACCTTCTACCCACGCCTGACACAGCGCTGCGGTAAAGTCCGGACAGCATGACGCCGCCGTAGAGCGTGCTATCCTCAGCCACGCCGTAGCTTAGCGTGGCCTGGGAGAAAAAGGGTTCCTGCTCGGCCAGCAGGTAATAAGGGCGATATTTGCCGAGGGCAACAGCGAACTTGCCCTGGCCTCTGCGAACTAAATTGGGCATGGCGCTGTAGGGAATGATGCGGACGGTTTCCGTGCCATCCTCTTCCTTTATCGTCATCTCTATATCCGCACTGGGATCGGCAGGATAAATATCCTTCAGGACAAATGAGCCAGCCGGGACGGTTGTCTGATAGATCACCGTGCCGTACTGACGGATTTTCACCTCCGACTCGGTGCGGGCAAATCCGCGTATCCAGGACGACAGGGGACGCAGCTCGTCCGGCAGCATTCGGTCATCGGTAGCCAGGCTGATGCCGCGATAGTCAACGCTGTCAAACACGTTGGCGGACGTAGTGTTATCGCCAAGCGTCAGCAGCGATCGCAGTGAACGAACCGTACGAAACGACGTTGCTTTTTCGGTATGCCAGCGGGGTTCGCTGAAGGGATCTTTGCTGTAAACCGGTTCGTAACGAAAGCGCCACGGCCCCAGATTGGCGCCGTAAAGTATATTGATATCCAGCGAGTAAGCACGAGCATATGCCAGCCCGGTGTAGTGCGAGTAGCTGATATCATAATCCGCAAAAATAGCGTTCATGCCGTCATCCCAACGGCTGGTGGCTATGCCGTTAGCAATATGATTCAGCAGCGCGGAGGGAATAATGAGCGTCAGAAGCTGCGCCTCTCGCACGTAGTAGCGGCGTATAGCATGGCTCGCCAGCGACTGAGGCAGAACGCAGCCCTGGTCGGAAAAGGTGAAAGAGGGCAGCTTATCATAACGCACGCCCCATTCCTGGAGCAGCGACGCGGTCAGGCAGGGCAGCTGGCCCGGCCCGATGCTCAACTCAGTGGTGCCTCGCCAGCTGTCATTGACGATAACGCCCACCGAGGTTTCCTCAGCAGCGCTGGCGCATATTATGCCAAACAGCAGGTACGCCATCAGGCGCGGTAACACATTCATCCGTGAACGGTTTTATCCCCAGGCGGAAAAAGCACGACAAAAAGGCGCCGACAGGCGCCTTAAGGGAAAAGCAAACTCAGCTTTGCACCGCGGCCAGATCCGCACGGGCTTTAGCCAGAGCGGCATTGGCTTCTTTTAGCTTCACCTGTTTTTCCACGAGTTTTCTCTGGTATTTAGCAATTTTTTTGCTGTTGCCGGCGGCCTGAGCCTCGCCCAGATCGGCCTGAACCTCCGCCACTTCGGCCTGCGCTTTGGCCACTTTTGCTTCTTGTTTTGCGACTTTTTCCTGCGCGCGCTGCAGCTTAGCGCTGTCCGTACAGTTGGCTTTGACCTGTTCCAGCGACTTTTTCAGACCGGCGACTTTCGCAGTATGGCCATATTTTTCCGCAGCGGCGATTTTGGCTTCCAGTACGGAAGCTTTAATCTCGCAATCGGCAAAAGCCGCGCTGCTGAAGCCTGCACCCAGAACCAGTACCAGAGGTAGTATGCGTAAATTTTTCATTCGACATCCTTAATCGTTAATAGCAACCGGAAGATTGTCTCTTCCAACCTGTAACCCGCATGGTAAGCGGGATGGGTAAGAAGAAAACAGTGTTGCCAGGCCTCATTTCTTTGTAGGAACGGCCTCATTTTCTGTAGTCCTCGCAATAAGCTGCAGCTTATTCTCCCACGGCTCAAGCAGCGTACGGAGTCCCTCTATACTGTCCTGCTGGAGCTTATCGAGCAGTCGCCGTTTATAAGTGCTGATGGTTTTATTGCTAAGCAGTAAACGGTCGGCGATCTCTTTATTGCTCATGCCGCTAACCAGATAACGTAAAACGATAAGTTCACGGTCGGAAAGCGGGGCCAGCGGATTATCTTCTGACGGAACGGCGGGTGTATTGATTAACGTTTCCAGCGTGCTTTGCGGAAAGCAGCCGTAGCCCCGCAGCACCAGCTGGCAGAGCGGTACCAGCTGGCTAATATCGGCATCCTTGCTGAAAAATGCGGCGGCACCGGCCCGCATTGCTCTGGACGCATAGATTTCCGGGGGCAGGCTGCTATAAACGATAGCGCGTAGCGTAAAAGCCTGGCGGCTGAGCTGCTGGAGCAGCTGTAGGCCGTCCATCTTGTTGAGCAGGATATCCAGGATCACCAGGTCGGGCTGATGTTTTCTGATGGAAGCGCACGCGTTGGCGCCGCTGTTAGCGGTATGAATGGCATTTCCGGCAAGCGGCTTCAGCATGGCTTTAACCGCAAAACAGATCGCCGGTTGATCGTCAACGATCACAATTACAGGCATGATAAATTCCTTTTTTCTGGCGCTGTCCTGACCTCAGGCAAAACCTGCCTTAGCGCAACCGTGACGATTATTACCTGCCGTTACCGCTTTGCAAACCCGAAAAAAATCCTAAATATGCCGTTCATCGGGCCTTGTCCGCTGCCGAACCGGCCCGATAAATCGAGATCACTTCCCGTATCGCTACGCCCAGGATCGTCACCTCATGTAACCCATTACCTTCAATAATTTGACCCGAATCGGTGACGATCTGCTGCGTATTGTGGCCGATTTTTGCCCATTCGCAGCGTCCCGCCACATCGATTAAAACGCGGCTGCCCGCGACGGCAGGCCGGTAACGATCGATAATGCAAAAGCTGCCGTTGCAGGCGCAGAGATAGCAATCATCATTGGTCGGCACCAGCTCGTGCAGCCGACTGAACAAAAACTTAACCTGATGCGGCGGCGAAGTCTGAACGTCAGAGGCGCAGGCGCGGTAAACACGATTTTTCAACACGGCTTACTCCATCGCCTTAATGGTGAAGGTCACCACGCCAAAAATATCCAGCTGCTCTTCTTCCGCCAGCACGATGGGCGGCCAGGCCTTGTTCATCGCCAGCAGCCGCACGTCCGGGCGCAGCTGCAGCTTTTTTACCGTGAACTCGCCGTTTACCGCCGCGACCACGATATCGCCGTGATCGGCGGCAATACCGTTATCGACCACCAGCAGGTCGCCGTCATCGATCCCGGCATCCTGCATTGAGTCGCCGCTGACGCGAATGTAATAGGTGCTCTCCGGCCGCTGCACCAGCAGATCGTTTAAGTCCAGGCGTTGTTCAACATGGCCGTGTGCGCTGGCAGGTGAGCCGCAGGGCACGCGGCTCATAAAGAGCGGCAGCCGCAGAAGCGCGCGGACTTCTACCGGACGAAGTAAATTCATGGGGTTATCCCGAAATAAGCTGTATATAAATACAGTATTATCATTTGCGGGAAACGATCAAGCCTGACGATCGTTTTTTTATTTTTGGTGACGCATGAAAAAGATCCGGAACGGGCGTACGGGCTTGTGAGGTAAGGGAAAGGGCCGCAGGGCTGGCCATTGTCTGAAAAGCGACAGGCCGCCTGGTAAAGCGGCGTCAGGCGGGACGTTGTCTCTGGTGCCAGAGCGCTAAAACCGTCTCGGCGAAGGCGTCATCAATCGTATAAAAGTAGCATTCAGGCACGTTGAGCACTTTTGCAAAGGCGCACATCGTTTCAAACGTTGGACGATGGATCCCGCCTTCGTATTGCGAAACGCGAGAGCGCGCCGTTTCCTCTTCAATGCCCGCCAGAACGCCCAGCTTTTCCTGAGTCAGACGAGCATGGAGACGGGCGGCTTTCAAACGAGCTGGGATCATCAGTAGCACCATCAACAATCATACATTGACTTACTGTTTAGCATTACTTAACATCGTAGTTGTTTAGTGATACTCAACAAGCAACGTCTGATGGAAGCTGACAAGGATGACAAAGATAACCGATAAGGACTGGCACCCGGCAGATATCATTGCCGGGCTGAAGAAGAGAGGCACGACGCTTTCTGCCGTTTCCCGCGAGGCCGGACTGGCCTCGTCCACGCTGGCCAATGCGCTGAACCGCCACTGGCCAAAAGGTGAAAGGCTGATTGCCATGGCGCTGGACACCGAGCCGGAGCGCATCTGGCCGTCACGCTACGATAAGCCGCAATAAGCCTCGCCGCCGGGTTTTGCAAAATTCTTCCTGTCTGGCAGACACGTCAGAATATCGCCTCCTGCTTTTTGTTATACCGCTGAGTCGCTACTTAAAAGAGAAGAGGGCAGGTAACCACTGAGCACAGTGGCGCCTGTCAGTAGCTGTTCATTGAGACCTGTCGACAAGCGACAGGGCGATAACCGTGTCCGGTGCCGACGACTAAAAAGATTTTTTCGGATGTGCCAGGAAAGTGAAGAGCAACGACCTCGGGCGTGTTATCAACCAGCAGGCCATAACGATTTCCCGCTCGCCTGTAAAAACACTTTTCCATTCTGGATGAGGAAATTAACTCATCCCAAAAAAGATGGATAATGCTGTTATGCAGAATGATCGTAAAAGAAGTCGAATCGCCGAAATCCTCTATTAATAAATGGATCTTCCATGCGGATTCAGGTATCTGAAGCCCTTATTTTCCCCACTGCCAAAAACGCCCAGACGCTTTCTCACACCGTCGGAACAAAAATTTGTTCGCACGCCTTCCGGAAGAACTTTTGACTGTAAAGAAACGTAATTAAATGTAAGTCACCTGATTTTTATATAAATATTGTTTATGCATTTTACGTGCGTTAATTATATGTTAAACATGTGCAGGTCTTAAAATAAGTAAGTTATCTTAGTTGAATCAGCGCTATTTCTATTGAAAGGTTAGCAAATCAAATAATGAATAATGGACTAATTTTAACCAAAGCAGACAGTATACGTGATGCACTGCCGATAAGTGCCGGAGAATTCACAACCAGATTAAAAAGAGACTCTTTTGTATTATGGTCTTTGCCACAATTCAGGGCGGACGAGCTTGCCGAACCCCCCCTTTTTCCAGCAGACGCGGATCTTGTTGAAAGTAAAAATTCAGATTTACACGGGACTTTATTATCGGCGCATTTCGAGGCTGGCCTGTGGCCCGTAGTATATCAGGGCGAGAACAATGACCATCTGAGTCGCCCGCTTAACTCCGTTTGGCGACCCACGATGATATCTTCGGTGTTAAACAGCTGATGGAGCGGCATCACGTTAAGAATCTGAATACAGCCCAGCGTGAGAACGGGTTTGTTACCACTGATATGACCGGGCAGCAGCTGCAGGATTTAAGCGATAGCGAGAACGGCGTAGCTATTGCTTACGATGAAAAAGCGAAAAAAGTCGTCGGCCTGTTACCGGGGGTATCATGGGGATTTTTAAAACCCTGGCCTGTGTTTGATTATATGGCGGGCATCCTTAAAAATTATCCGTTCAATGGCGAAGTGCTTTCCGCCGCTACTTCTTATCAGTACGGCCCTGTTTGTATTGACGTGGCCTACAGAAGCCAGGGAATTGGCGAAAGGTTGCTGGATTACCAGCGTGAAGTTTTTTCCTCTCGTTACAAGCACACCGTGAGTTTTGTCAACGTGCTTAATCCCCGCTCTTACGCTTTTCATCGAAGGAATAAATTGGAAGATCCGGGTTTCTTTGAGTTTAACAATAATAAATATTATATGCTGGCCATGAATACGACAGAATAAAAAGCTTTCGATCCGGCCCTGACTATGTCAGGGCTTCAGTCTGCAAGTAAATTGTCCACGCGGTCTGGGCAACAAAAAAGAGTGACAAGTTTATTAATAAAACTTATAAATTATTCTGCGGCAGCGGATTTTTTAGTATGAGGTGTCAAATGAAATTAAATGAACTTCTTGCTTTTGTAACGGTTGTGGAAACAGGGAACATCACTCAGGCCGCCGAGCGTCTGAATCGCGTGCAATCAAGCATTTCACATCGAATCAGAAGCCTTGAAGATAATCTGGATGTCACCCTGCTTGATCGGAAAAGCGATGGCTGTTCGCTGACGGCGCAAGGCCAGATACTCTACGACTATGCGGTGAAAATATTGAACCTTGCGGATGATTGCAAAAGCAACATTTTTCACTCCAGAAACAGCCAGGTGAACATGCGTATTGGCATAATCGAATGCCTGCCCGCCTGGGTTATTAGTTCAATGATCGATTCAGGTTACGATCTGGGGTGGAACATCGACGTGTCGATTGGCAATACTGTCAGCCTGCTCAATGCTTTTGATCAGAACGAATATGATGCGGTGATTATCGGCGCTGGTTTCTCCACTGCGCAGCATACGCGTTCCACCTTGCTATCAAGCGAATTGGTTATCATTACAGAAAAAGATTTTCCGACCATCACGGATATCGCCATACTGGATGACGAAGTTTTTATGCTTAGCAGCAAAAAGTGTGCGACTTCAACCCGCAACTACACCTCTCTGTTTAAAGAAGGGGGGATCACCCCCAGACGGATTGTCGAGTGCGGCTCTTACCCCGTGCTGTTTTCAAGCGTTGCTGCGGGTAAGGGCGTCTCACTGGTATTACGCTGTTCGATCGGCAGCGAGATACAAAGCAAAATCAAAATCCATGAACTCTCCGGCCAGTTTAACGACTTCAGAATCGAGCTTGTTTACCGTACCGATTGCGTCAATCTGAACGGTACGAAATTCAAAAGTATGATGACATCCGTTTTTCAGGATCCCCGTCTGCATACCTCCGGTCATTAAGTCCCGCTGTTCTGCCCTTACCCAAGCGTTAACAGACATACGGACTTCCAGCTGGCTCAGCCGGAAGACCGTAATTGTAAACATGTTACATGCCCTTAACCGAAATAACTGACCTGTTTGCCGATCTCGTTCCCTCGAATTATGAAGGCCTGCGCGCAATGACCAGCGCTTTCGTTCTGCACTTTTCCAGAATGAATTTCATCATCGGTACTTCAAAATATTTATACAGAAACGATGCCAGCGAAACGCTAAGCACCAGCGCAACGGCGATCAGCGCGACGCCTTCCGGCAGGCTGAATTTTCTTCCCGCCGTCAGGTTTAAAAAATAGAACAGCACTAAAAAGTGAACCATATAGAACGCATAGGATATTTCTCCCAGCCATACCGAAGTCTGGTTACTCAGCACCGTGTTTTTGTTTTTCAAATCATCGCTGGCCATAGAGATAATCAACAGGCAAACAGGAATGATGAATACCACGCTCATGCTGAACTGATAGGGAATATAACTTGAGCCGACGTAAGTTGCCGCCAGAATGGCAAGCGAGGCCGTTTTGCTCAGCACCGGGGCCCGACCGTTAACCAGTAGCCTTGCGGCAAACATACCCGCGAGGAATTCAAATATGCGGGCCGGAGGAAAAATGTATGACACCCAAAAATGCTGCTGCGAAATCGGAAATGCGCCCATCATATGGTTCGGCTCGACCCAGAAATAAATGCCGGTTTGAACCAGCAGGGAGGCAGCGGCAACCGCAAGTAACCCAACCCGATCGAATTTCGCCGGTATAGCTTTCATCACATTGAAAATAAAAGGGAAAGAGAGGTAAAACATCGCTTCGATACACAGCGACCAGCTGGGGCGATTACCCACAAAGAAATAGTGAACATCATCGAACCAGGTATTCAACAGCAGTAGGTTTACGGACCACAGCTTATATTGGGAGAGGCTGGTCGCACCGATAATAAACGCCATCACCCATGTGAGGCAGTGGGTAGGATAGATCTTGGCAAAACGGCGCAGGTAGAAATTGCCGGGCGTATCGTTATTTTTTGCCGACCATACCATGATAAAGCCACTAAGTATGAAGAAGTAAGACACGCCGAGCCAGCCTGCTTTTCCCACCATTACCGTAAAGATGTGCTGGGTAGTGGTATCAGCAAACGGCGCCAGATCGCTCGGCAACGATGAATGAAATAAAAAAACTAAAAAGGCGGCCCAGAACCGGCTTCCAGTCAGTGAAGGAAGTTTAGGCAGCCTGGGGAGTTCTCCTGCGCCCAACGATTGACCTTCATGAAAATGATTAACGTCGCCGCAAACGGCATTAACATCTGTTTCTCTATTAAGCGCAGTACTCATTATATTCCCCATAAAGATAGTATTGATATACCAAAAAATATTCTGAAAGAGAGCGACAGGCAGAAAAGCAGCAATGACAAAGCAGCCTGAATCAACACTGCCTTGCCATTCGATAAAGCAATTATTTTCAGAGCATAACGCTCATTAAATTTTCTTATTTTTTAATATTGACGACTCCGTATCCTGAATTGCCTTTTTCAATGTGGCCAAATCCCTGTTCTCCAAAATGCATGCCGCCGACAAGAACGCCATCGGAACTGACCATATCGAACACGCGAGAACGAGTTTCTGCCGCCATCTGAGCGTCATAATCAAAGGCGATCGTTACTTCCGGCTTCAGCAGTTGGATATGGGGAAAATGAACAATATCGCCCCAAATCAGCAGGCTCTCCTGAGTGCCTTCAATTCTGTAGCCCGTATGGCCCGGCGTATGGCCTTTCAGCGGTGTGGCAAAAATACCGGGCAGTACCTCACCTTTGTCGAACGGGCGGAAATTCTGCTGATACTTTTTGAATATGCTGCGTGCCAGCAGGAAATTTCCCTTAACCCGATCGGCGACCGCCGCAAAATTTTTGTCATCCTCCAGATAGCAATACTCCTCGTTGTTGATCACCAGCTCGGCATTGCTGAATACCGCCTCGCCCTCCGCATTGAGTAAGCCGCCAATATGGTCGGGATGTGCATGTGTCAGAAGTACCGCATCGATATTGCCCGGTTCCAGGCCTATTTTTGCCAGGTTAGCAATCAGCCCGCCTCCCCAGCCCTTAATACCGCCAGCTCCGCTATCGATAAGAATGTTTTTCCCCTGGCGGCGCACCAGGAAGGTATTGATGTGCACATCGTTAAGCTCCTTTACCTGTGCGCCATTCTGGATGTTTTCGCACTCCGCCTGGTTAACGTTAGCAAGCATGCCGAAGTCAACCTGCAGATAGCCATCGCTTACCGCAGTAACCGACATATCGCCGAGATCCAGGGTGGGAAATAATGTATTCATAGCCTGTTCCTTAGTTTTTTGCACAGATGTTATTTACTTCATAAGAGAAACAGCGGATCCTCGCAATGACCCCCATTTTCTCTCTAATTAATTCATCAACCTGATGCAAAAATGCTTCCAGCACCGGCGCGGTACGAAACGTTTCCTGCCTTAGCTTTGCCTCAAAGTATACCGGCGTGCCGAAACCTATTTCGGCAGTAAGGTAACTAATATGAATATTGTTTTCTTTTGCCTTTAATATCTTCATAGCAAGATCGGCTAATGATGCTGAAAATTCCGCAAAGGCATCGTGATTAATGCGATGGGCCGCGGATGTATAAAGGGTAATACTGGGCATGTTACCTGGTTCCTGAAAATGGCTATTTACGCTGCTTTAATTGAGATTAATCGCATGCTCTTTATGACGTCAGGATTTGCCACCGTACCGAGTTCAGCACATCCACGGCGAAGCCGGTCGAGCAGTTCCATTCCGCTCGTAACTTTGCCAAAGGCCGTATAATTTTGATCCATAAAATGCGAGCGGGCATAGGTAATAAAAAACTGGTGGCTGGCGCTGTGTGGATATCTTGACCTGGCCATGCCGAGCGTTCCGCGTTCAAACGGCAGGCTGTTAACTTCTGCCGCCAGTCTCGGCAGCCTTAAATAATCCAGGCCAGTCTCTCTTACCGGATCTCCTGTTTGTGCCATAAAGCCCTCAATCACTCGCGCGAACGGCATGTCGTCATAGAATCTGGCCCGCACCAGCGTTTTAATACGGTCTACGTGATTGGGAGCCAGCTCGGGAAATAAGCGGAGAGTCACCGTTCCACTATGCAGCTTCATTTCAATAAGCTCATTACGGTTGTTTGCCAGGTTAATCATGGCAGGCAATATCAGCGTGCTGGCGCACAGGCCCAGGCTGCCGCCAATAAATTTCCTACGATTCATAATATTACTCCAGTTGCGCGACCGGGTATTGCCGGGCTTGGTTTACTCAGCCCTGACAGGCCTCAGGCAGGCTTATCGGCGTCAATGAACGAGAGGATTTCATTCGTAAGGGCATCGGGCTGCTCAAAATTGGGCAGGTGTGCCGCGCCAGGTATGGTGTGCAGTTCTGCATGCCATTTTTCAGCCAGGCGCCGCGCATAATCCGGCGGCGTGAGCCGATCTTCTGCGCCTCTCACCACTACCGCTCTGACGCGTGGAAAATTCATATTGGTCAGATCGGTATCGGCAATGGCATAAGAACAACCGGCGAAAGCTTCAACCGTGGTGCGCCGCAGCATCTGCTTCATGCCGTCTGCATAGGGCGAGTCGATAAAGTTCGGCGTGACCCATTTAGCCAAAATACCCATTTCAAGATGTTCAACGCCGTGGTGAAAAACATCTTCAGCTCTGGCTCGCCAAAGCGAAGGCGGAGCGGCATTGACCAGCGAGGTATCGACGATCACCAATCCCTGCACACGCCTGGGTATCTTGAATCCGATCCACTGCGCGATGGTTCCACCAATCGAAACCCCTGCAACCGAGAACTCAGTAATGTGCAGATGATCCAGCGCGGCGATGACATCGTCAGCCAAATCAGACATGGAGAAGGGCAGCGCATCGATTGCGCTTAAACCGTGCCCGCGGATATCCAGCCGCACTACGCGATAGCGCTCGATTAAACGCGGCATTTGCAAATCCCACAGGTGTAAATCTGTGCCCAGTGAATGAAGAAGTACCAATGTTTTCGCATTTTCTGGCCCCTGCACATCGACGTGCTGAGTTAATTTAAGTGGCCGAATAAACATCCAGGACTCCTCATTTTTATTTTTTCTCGCCAGTTCCATCGCTTGCACTATTTGAATTTGCAATCTTTACTTATGGAATCCGTGCATGTTGGCGGGCTGCAGAAACAGGCTGCCGCTCTTATTAATAGGGCAATCCCGACTTTTGCCCTAATGGATAATTTCGATGCCGCTATCGAAATTATTGAACGACCTCCATAAATTCGTACCAGCACTGATGTTAAAGGCCATCAAAGGGATAGCGTTTTCTGCCAGAAGAACAGGGGTGGTCAAAAAACCCTCCGTTGCAGCCAGTCCGGTCTTACAAAATCATTTCTATAATAAATCCTACCGAATAACTATTTTCTCTCTTTTCAGAATATCGCCAGGATATTCATATTTTCGATGAATACCTCGATTTTATTCGCTGGTGTTTGCCCGACGTGAAAAATAACATCTGGCGAACAAGACCCGGCGATAACTTACAGGTTAATGCTTTATTTTATTTCTCTGCATATATCCGTAGCGGATCGCTGTTTTTGATCTTTTCGAAAACTTATTTTAGCGTATGGGATAAATTATGGCGCAGGACGAATTTGATAAGATAATGGTTGAACTGGTTGATTATGCCTATGAGCAGTCAACCTTTGATGATGAAACTTTGCGCCTGGCACGTTTTTGCCTGCTGGATTCCGTAGGCTGCGCGATTGCCGCCTCCAGCGATAATGACTGCTTAAAACTGATGCGCAGCGCGCAATTCAGCAAGAGCAGCGAGGGCATGCCGGTGATGGGAACCGCCCTGAGGCTGGGACCGATTGAGGCGGCCTTTCAGATCGGATCGATGATCCGCTGGCTTGAGTATAACGATACCTGGCTGGCACAAGAATGGGGACATCCCTCCGATAATCTGGGCGCAATTCTGGCGGCCGCAGCGTGGCGTGGCGTGGCAGACGGTAGCCAGCAGGAACCCGATATGGCAGCCGTATTAAATACGCTGATTCGCGCCTATGAGATCCACGGGGTGCTCTGCCTGTCGAACTGCTTTAACGCGCTGGGTATCGATCATGTCGTGCTGGTCAAGCTGGCCTCGGCGATTGCCTCCGCTCAGCTGCTTGGCCTGTCAAAAGAGCAGGCGCTAAGCGCGCTTTCCAACGCCATTATCGATGGCCATGCTCTCAGAACCTACCGGCATGCGCCTAATGCAGGCACGCGCAAATCCTGGGCGGCAGGTGACGCGACAGCGCGCGGACTTCAACTGGCGCTGTTCGCCCAGACCGGTGAAATGGGCTATCCCTCTGCGCTTACCGCCAGCCGTTGGGGATTTGATGATGCGGTTTTACGTGGAAAGCCTTTTAATTTGTCGCGCGGCTTGGCCGACTTTGTCATCAAAAATATCCTGTTCAAGGTTCCCAACCCTGCGGAATACCATGCACAGACCGCCGTGGAAGCGGCGATTAATCTGCGCCAACGGATAGTTGCCGCCGGATACTCGCCCGAAAGCATTGAATATGTCCGTGTGGAAACGACGCGGCCGGCAATGCAGATTATTGATAAATCAGGGCCGCTAAAGAACGCTGCCGATCGAGATCACTGCCTTCAGTACATGATTGCTGTCGGGTTACACACCGGAAATCTCACCGTACAGGATTTCCATGAACCGCTCGCCGCCGATCCGCAGCTGGATGCACTGCGGATGAAAATTACCTGCACTGAACGGCCTGCCTTTACCGAGAGCTACTACGACCCGGAAAAACGCGCTATTCCCAATGCGCTCTACCTGAAGTGTCATGGCATGACGGAAGAGATCGCCGAAGCCATTGATTATCCGCTCGGCCATGTACGTCGTCGTAGAGAGTGTTTCGAGGCGCTGCTGGCTAAATTTCATTTGAACCTTGCAGACAGCCCGCTGCGCAACCGTGCGTCGGCCCTGGCCGACGTCCTGATTTCTGAATCAAAGCTGGATGCGATGCCCGTTACCGACTTCCTGAAGATGTTCTCATGGCTATAGCTCTCATAAAAAACAATAACATCTGTTAATTTCTTTCGAGGTGATAAAGTGAAAAAAGCAATACTGGTTGGCTGCGGCGCGGAGATCGGCGCAAACCTGCTGATTCAAAACGATCCGGCAAAAGATGGCTTCGCTATTCAAACCGTGGTGACGAATCCGCCTTCTTTAGATAAGCATTATCCGGACCTGCGCCCGATTGATGGCATTATTGCCCGCCTGGCGATGGCGCAACCCGGCATCCAGTCTCGTATCGAGATTATTAGCGATAACACGCTCAACATCGACGGTCGCGAAGTTCACTTCTTCTTTGGCAATTTAGCCGAAGAGCTTCCGCCGCAAAGCGGCCGCTTCGACATTGGCTTTATTGCCACCAGCAAGCTGGATATGGACAGGAACAGCCCGGTTGCTCGTAATATGCTGGAGCTTGCCGACGTAGTGTTGGGCGTTGCCGAGGCGAACGAGCTGCCGAGCATTTATGGCTGCCTGGAAGATCTGACCAGCGATGAGATTGGCACCATTCAGCGTCGGGTAGTTGATTCCGGAATGTACTGCCTCGGTTCCTGCCAGACGAATGGAATGCATGCCTCGCTGCGTGTCGTGACAGAGGCACTGAAAGCCGTTCATTTCAATGCCTCGCATATTATTTCAGTAGAAACCGATATCGTGCATCCCGATACGCCTAACGGCGTGCTCGGCACGCGATCTTTTGAAGGGCGCATGCAGGACGCACGCGACAATCTGCGTCCCAGCTTCTCACAAATTGCCATGAGCCAGGAGAAAGTCATGCCCTGGGCGCCGCTGGTGAATACCGTTTCATTACGCGCACCTGTACATGCGCCCGGCTACCAGATTAACCGCTTTATCGTCCGGGACAGCGGTGCGTTAAGCCTCGATCTTATCAGGACGGCGATAGATCGCATAAACGAAACACATCCGCACGTCGTCAGTGCATCCCGGTCGCCTTTGGGCAGCCGTGCTTATGCCTGGGAGCGCCGGTGCTCCACCATTCTTTCTGACAAGAATCACCTGCTTATTTTGCGTCCGGCCTGGCTGGCAGAGCAGAATTTGAGTGAGATTATCGTTCAGTCATTTGTAAATAATACGGTTGGCTATAGCGCGGTCGTTCGCGCCGTCGCGCGCAGCGTCGCGCTTGGCCTGCCCGTCGCCACTTTTCAGGGGATTGAAAAATGACACGCTCTCATACGGTCGATCTGTTGAGTTCAGGTCTTGTCGTCAAGACGGCCAGCTCCGCCACGTTTAATGGCAAACTGAAAGCTGAAGTCGATCAGATACGCGCGCTGCACGATATTTACCCGGATTTGATGGTTCCGGTATTGCACGACGGGCTGGCCGCCGGACGGCAGTTCTACATTCTTGAAAAGATCGATGCCCTTCCGCTGTCTAAAATCGTGTTTGACGAGGGGCGCCCGCTGGCTGAACGCAGAACGATCGTCATCAACGCACTGGAAAATGTTCAGAGAGCCATCGGCATGGAGCTGGATAATCAGCTGGCAACCTTCGACGATATGCCGGCCAGACTACGGGAAGAGTGGGAAGGCACGCGTTTCGCACATGACCTGTTTGATAAGCCGATTCTGCTTAACGGGGCAAGATGCAACCGAACTGCCCGCGAGATTTTTGAAAAGTCGCTGGAGCTGGCGAGAACGGAAAAATTCAGGTCGGTGGAAAAAGCCCACTTCAATTTTCACTTCGGCAACGTGCTCTACAACGAGGAACACGCGCAGACCCGTTTTATCGATCCCGATTTTTCAGTGCGGGGACTCGATCCGCTTTTCGGCTTCTCCCGATTTGCCTTTTCGTTCTGGCACGAACTTGCCGCTGAGGTGAAGGACGCGGTGAAAGTGGTGCCGATGGCTGATGCGTTGATGTTCGTGCTGGCAAAACCCGATTACGGCAACATTCTCGGCAGCATCCCGGAGCTGGGCGGCATTGCCGGTCTGCTGCCGCTGATGGGCGAAAGCATGCGCAATCGGTTCTACGTGCTTACTACCTACTGCTTCCTGAGAAGTATCCGCATCAACGGCAGTAAAATGCTCTGGAAAGCCCCGCTTTCCCCTGTGGTAGCCAGCCCTGAAGAAGTGCTGATGCTGGGCCTGGTAGCTTACCTCGAAGGGGCAAATGTTGAAACTGAAAGCCTTTGTGCGTAATTTTCACCCACTACAGGATGTTAAGGTATGTCGTTGGTAAGCAGTAATACCCTGGAACAGGGATTTGAGGCGCCGAGACGCTACCTGGCGGCAGCGGCTATTTTAATTGGCGTTATTATGGCGGCGCTCGACAGCTCCATTGTTAATATTTCGCTGCCCTCAATTGCCGCAGCCTTACAGGTGGATCCAGCCTCTGTTATCTGGGTGACCAACGCCTATCAGGTTGCCAGCGCGGCGGCGATGTTAATTTGCGCCTCGCTGGGTTCGAGGATTGGGGAGCGACGTTTCTACACGGCGGGAATAATTCTGTTTACGCTGGCGTCGCTGGGCTGCAGCCTCTCCCCAACCTTTGGCATCCTGGTGGTAATGCGGGTGCTCCAGGGAATCAGCTACGCCGTTATGATTAGCGTCGGGCTGGGACTCTATCGGGTTATCTTTCCGCCGCGCACGCTGGGCACCATATTAGGGCTGAACGCGCTGGCGTTTGCGGTGGGCACGGCGATTGGCCCTGCGCTGGGCGGCCTGATCATCTCTTATCTTTCCTGGCCCTGGCTGTTCTATATCAATCTTCCGCTGGGGGGGCTTGCCATCGTGTTCTCGTTTGTTTCTCTGGGCGTGGATGTGGAGAAGGAAAAAGGCTTCGACTGGGGAGGGGCGGTCGCTTCGGCCGCCGCATTAGGCCTGATGGTTGTCGCCGTTGATCAGATTGGCCGCTGGGATAGCCGTACGCTGATGCTGTGCGGCATCTCATCGGCAGCGCTGATTGCCATTTTTATTTATGCGCAGAGGCGTACAAAGCATCCACTGCTGCCTCTTGATATCTTCCATTCCCGGCGATATACCTTTGCGGTGATCTCTTCCGTCTCCCTGTTTGTGGCACAGGGAATGGCGCTGGTTGGGTTACCTTTTGTTCTGCAGCACGTCTTCCACTATTCCGTGCTGGAGGCCGCGTTTATCTTCACGCCGTGGCCGATTGCCGTTGCCGTCTGCGCCCCGCTTGCTGGCAAACTTTCTAACCGTTTAAATCCGACGCAGATTTCCACCGTCGGCGTGATGATTTTCTGCCTGGGTCTGGGAGCGCTGGCGCTGCTGCCGGAAGCCGCCACGGTCAATGATTTCCTGTGGCGGGTGGCGATTTGCGGGATCGGCTATGGGCTGTTCCTGCCGCCGAATAACAAAGAGATGTTTTCGAATGTCGCCGCAAACCGCACGGTAACGGCGTCTGGCGTTTTATCGACGGCCAGGACGGCCGGCCAATCGATCGGCGCAGCCCTGGTGGCAATGGTGATTGCGCTGCTGAACGGACTGAGCAACTCCGCAGGGATGTCGTTCGCCATCTGGTTATTTGGGCTGGCCTGCCTGATATCGGCGCTGTCGACACTCACCAGCCTGCTACGCCTGCAGCGATAAACCTTCCGCCACTTTGCAAGGAGTGGCTTTTATCCCCTTGCCTCTCTTTCTCCCTGTTCTGACGACAAAGCTAATGGCGACGGGACCTTAAGCCAAGGAAAGGTTTGCTGGGTGTCGCAATGTCAGTTCCATCGCGGAGTATAAGACGATGAAGATGAATACCCCTGGAAAAGCCGAAAGGTTTTTTCATACTGCGATGACGGCAGAAAAGAGCTTGCAGCTGGCGGGGGCAGGGAAGTGGCTAAACTTATTAGCGGCAAGACAAAAAAGGGAACCTGATGAAACAGGTTCCCTTTCTGAGGAATATTGTCGCTATTAACCGCTGCAACTGCTGTTGAACACGGTGGGATAGTTTATCTACAATATCCTGTATTTTCGCCCGTTTAGAGACTTATCCCTTAACCAGCGTGCTTTGATGCAGAATGAGTGGTGCCCGGACTCGGAATCGAACCAAGGACACGGGGATTTTCAATCCCCTGCTCTACCGACTGAGCTATCCGGGCAACGGGGCGCATTAAACCGTAAAGGCCGCCCGCCGTCAACGGCTTTGTCATAAAAAAGCGCTAAAGCGTGACTGACTGCCTGCTTTTCAGACAGTCAGCCTGAAAGTTATGCAAATCCATCCGGGACAACCTGTCTTTCAGGCTTCCGTCATGTGCGCTTTCTTTGCCAAAGAACGCCAGAGCCTGTGCGGCATGGGAGCGGCGCGGCGCTTTTACAGTATGGGGCGCTGATCAAACGCACCGTGCTTACGGCTCAACGCGTTAGCTCAACGCACCGTTCTTACGGCAAAGCGCGATACTCAGCACGTCTTCCGCCAGCGAGCGGGCCGTCACCACTTCCTGCACGTTGTGTTTCACCAGCAGCCGACTCAGACAGCCTTCCAGAATCAGCTCCATCTGATGAGCGAGCAGTTCCGGGTTATCGGTTTCCAGCTGGGTCAACAGCTGGTGGGTATATTGCCAGGAAGCGCGCTTTTGCTGCTCGGCAACCTGGTGGATAGGGTGGTCTGGCTGCGGATAAAAGCTGCACGCGGCCACAAACAGACAGCCGGGATAGCGATTGTTGTTAACGGCTTCTTCCAGCACCTGGTAACGCGCCAGCAGCTTGCGCGCCGGGCCCATAGTGTCATCCAGCAGCAGCTTGCGCCGCCAGATATCAACCTGCTGGCTGTGGTAGCGCAGGGCGTCATAGAGCAGCGCCTCGCGGTCGGGCCAGTAGCGTTGCAAATCTTCCTGTTGGCAGGCTGCCGCCTCCGCCATCATGGCGAAAGAGGTGGAGGCGGCCAGCCCGTTCTGCTCGAGTACGTTCAGCGCATGCTCGAGTACCTGTTCACGTTGCAAGCGACTCTCCTCTTGAATGCATTACTTTACGGTAGCGACCGTAAAATTCTTTTCTAGTGTCGTTTACTGCGACAATTTCTGCAAATGCTCCCGGAAGGCTGCGGCATCCATAAAACCGGTCACGCGCGAGCCGGGGATCTCTTTGCCGCTGGCGTCAAAAAACAGGATGGTAGGCAGCCCCAGCACGTTCAGCCGCGCCAGCAGCGCTTTGTCTTCTGTATTATTCGCCGTGACGTTCGCCTGTAGCCGCTGCGTTTTATTCAGCGCATTCTGTACCTGCGGCTCGCTGAACGTATATTTTTCAAACTCCTTACAGGCTACGCACCAGTCGGCATAGAGATCCAGCATGGTGATGCCGTTATGCTGCTGCAGCGCCCGATCGAGCTGGCTGACGGTGGCGATGCGCGTAAAGCTTAACGTCGTGTGGCCTGCCGTTGCAGGCGCGCCGAACGCCCAATCCTGCAAAGGACGGGCCGCGACCAGCGCCGCCGCCAGCATCAGGATCTGCCCCAGGCGCAGCCAGCCGTTAGCGGATTTCAGGCTGATAAAAGCCCAGCCGAAAAAGGCGACGGCCAGCAGGCTCCACAGGCGCAGTCCCCAGGCGTCGCCCACCACGCGCTCAAGCAGGAAGACCGGCAGCGCCAAAATCACGAAGCCAAAGCCTTCTTTTACCGTTTGCATCCACGCGCCGCTTTTCGGCAACAGGCGGTTGCCGAAAAGCGTCACCAGAATCAGCGGCAGCCCCATGCCCACGGCGTACAGCCAGAGCGTGCCCGCCCCGGCCAGCATGTTGCCGCTTTGGGCGATATAAAGCAGGATGGCGCTGAGCGGCGCTGTGGTGCAGGGCGAGCAGATCAGACCGGCCAGCGCGCCCATTAAAAAGACGCCCGGCAGCGAGCCGCCCTGCTGACGATTGCTTAACAGCGTTAGCCGGGTTTGCAGCGCGGAGGGGAGCTGGAGCGTAAACAGCCCGAACATTGACAGCGCCAGCAGAATAAACAGCACGGAGAGACCAATCAGCACCGCCGGTGACTGCAGCGCAGCCTGAAACCGTAGCCCGGCAGCGGCGACGATCACGCCCAGCGCGGTATAGGTCAGCGCCATACCTTGTACATAGACCATAGCCAGCGCAAACAGGCGTTTCAGCGAATAGCGACGGTTGCCACCAAGGATAATCCCGGAGATCAGCGGATACATCGGCAGCACGCACGGCGTAAAGGCAACGCCGATGCCGATCAGCAGCGCCCAAAGCGGCGAAAAGGGCAGTTTATGATCCGGTTGCGCGGGCTGCCCGACGAGGGAGTCGGTTTGCGTGCCGGAGGCCGCGCTTTTGGCTGGCGGCTGGCTGGCGGCCGTCACTTCGTTCAGCGGTACGCTGCGGGTTTCCGGCGGATAGCAAAAGCCGGCGGCGGCGCAGCCCTGCCAGGTCACGCTAAGCGTCGCGCCCTTTTTCGCTGCCAGCAGCGTTAAAGGTACCGTCAGGCTGTCGGGGTAGATTTCCGTTTTGCCGTAAAACTCGTCCTCATGCGGTTTGCCCGCGGGCAGCGCCCAGTCGGCCAGCTTCGCGCCCTGCGCGGTCAGGGAGATTTGCTGGCGATAAAGGTAGTAGCCGGGCTTCACCGTCCAGCTGAGCGTCAGCCGATCGGCCCGCTGGCTGAAATCAAAGCTGAAGGCCTGGTCGACGGTGCCGAAGTGGCCGTTGGCGTTGTTGCCAAACAGCGAGGCGCTGGTGCCCGTACTAAAGAGGGCGATCAGCGCCAGCAGCAGGCAGGTTGTGATGCGTTTCATCATGACAGGGATCATTTTTCCACTACCGATATAAACCAGAAAACAGGCAGTCTCCGACGCGGCGGAGATCTTATGCAAGGCGCAGACTATATCACGGCCTGGCGGCTGCGGCTGTGGCAGGATGCCGCACAGGAAGAAACGGAAAGGGCGTTGTTAAGGCGGGGTTTAACCTGGCGGGCCGTCAGCGCAGCCCGCCCTTATTGCTACAGGAACAGATTGGCGAAGAGAAAGCCAAAGGCGACCGATAGCGCAATCGCCAGCGTGCCGGGCACGATAAATGAATGATTGAAAACGAATTTTCCGATACGGGTCGAGCCGGTATCGTCCATTTCCACGGCAGCCAGCAGCGTAGGATAGGTAGGCAGCACGAACAGCGCCGAGACGGCGGCGAAAGAGGCTATCGCGGTATGCGGCGACACGCCCAGCAGCAGGGCCGCAGGCATCAATGCTTTAGTGGTGGCGGCCTGCGAATAAAGCAGGGTGGAGGCGAAAAAGAGGATCACCGCCAGCATCCATGGATAGTCGTGCAGCAGGCTGCCGGCAACATCCTGAATTTCGTTAATATGCGCTTTGACAAAGGTATCGCCCAGCCAGGCCACGCCCATCACGCAGATGCAGGCGCTCATACCGGAACGGAACGTGCTGGCGGAGAGGATCTTCGCGGTATCTACTTTACAGCTCAGGCAGATCAGCGCCGCAATGGTCAGCATAAATATCACAATAGCTTCGTTGCGCGGCAGCACGGGGTTCTGGATCAGCCCAACGGTTTCGCTAATCGCGGTGGCGTAAAGCACGACGGCTATAATGCCGATCAAAAACAGCAGTACCGATAGCTTCGCGCCCGGTTTCTCTTTAAATACCGTTTCGCCGCGCAGCGTGACCTCGCCCTTTGCCAGACGCTGCTGATAAACCTGATCCTCATGCAGCTCTTTGCCCAGAAAATTGGTGACCATCGCGGCGATGAAAATCGCGACCATCGTAGAGGGAATAGCCACGGCCAGCAGGCCCAGATAGCTGACGCCTTTCGGCTCCAGGATGCCGGAAAGGAACACCACGGCGGCGGAAATAGGCGAGGCGGTAATGGCGATTTGCGAGGCGACTACCGCAATAGAAAGCGGGCGGGAAGGGCGAACGCCCTGTTCCTTCGCCACCTCGGCAATCACCGGCAGCGTGGAGAATGCCGTATGGCCGGTGCCGGCCAGCAGCGTCATTGCGTAGGTCACCAGCGGCGCCAGAAACGTGATATAGCGCGGATGCTTGCGCAGCAGGCGTTCGGCCAGGCTGACCAGATAATCCATTCCGCCCGCGACCTGCATCGCCGCAATAGCCGCAATCACGCCCATAATGATTTCAATCACATCAAACGGGATCGCGCCCGGTTTAATCTGAAACCCCAGCGTCAGAACCAGCATGCCCACGCCACCAGCGAAGCCGATGCCTATACCGCCCAGTCGTGCGCCCAGATAGATCGCCGCCAGCACGACAATAAGCTCTGGTAAAATCATAGTTGCTCCCCTGGTCTGTTTGGTTATGAATTGGTTGATAGCATGTAACTTGCGGCATAAAAAAGGCACGTCGTTCTGTGAACCAACGTGCCTTTTTTCGCTTACCGCGGCGGATTACTCTTCATCGGTGTAGCGTTTCGCTTTATAAACCGGATACATCAGGTTCTGGGTCGAGAAAATGTCATCCAGCTCCGTTTCGGTCAGCAGGCCGCGCTCCAGTACGACTTCGCGCACGCTTTTACCCGTTTCGGCGCAAATCTTGCCGACGATATCGCCGTTATGGTGGCCGATATAGGGGTTCAGGTAGGTAACGATGCCGATTGAGTTAAAGACGTAGGCTTCGCAAACCGCTTTATTGGCGGTAATGCCGTCCACGCATTTCTCCAGCAGGTTGGCGCAGGCGTTAGTCAGGACAGATACCGACTCAAACAGCGCCTGGCCGATGACCGGTTCCATCACGTTCAGCTGGAGCTGGCCCGCTTCTGACGCCATCGTCACCGTCACGTCATTGCCGATAACCTTAAAGCAGACCTGATTAACCACTTCCGGCACGACCGGGTTGACCTTGGCAGGCATAATAGACGAGCCGGCCTGCAGTTCCGGCAGGTTGATTTCGTTCAGTCCGGCGCGTGGGCCGGAAGAGAGCAGGCGCAAATCGTTACAGATTTTCGACAGCTTCACCGCCAGGCGCTTCAGCGAGCTGTGCACCATGACGTAAGCGCCGCAGTCCGAGGTCGCCTCGATCAAATCTTCCGCCGGTACGCACGGCAGATTGCTGACTTCCGCCAGCTTCTGTACGGCCAGCTGCTGATAACCATCCGGCGTGTTAAGGCGGGTGCCGATAGCCGTTGCGCCCAGGTTAACTTCCAGCAGCAGCTCGGCGGTGCGCAGGATGTTTTTGATCTCTTCTTTCAGCAGGACGTTAAACGCGTGGAATTCCTGGCCCAGCGTCATCGGCACGGCATCCTGTAGCTGGGTACGGCCCATTTTCAGAATGGTGTTGAACTCGACGGCTTTACGCTCGAAGCCTTCGCTAAGGTTGCCGATAGCGTCCAGCAGCTGCAGGATCGAGCTATAAACCGCGATGCGGAAACCGGTAGGGTAGGCGTCGTTGGTGGACTGGCATTTATTAACGTGATCGTTGGGATTCAGGAACTGATATTCGCCTTTCTGATGGCCCATCAGCTCCAGGCCGATATTGGCCAGTACCTCGTTGGTATTCATATTGACCGACGTCCCGGCACCGCCCTGATAGACATCAACCGGAAACTGATCCATGCATTTGCCGTTAATCAGCACTTCATCGCAAGCTTTGATAATAGCGTTGGCAACGTTACGGGGAATGGTTTGCAGCTCTTTATTTGCCATGGCGGCCGCTTTTTTTACCATCACCATGCCGCGGACAAATGCCGGAATATCGCTGATCTTACTGTTACTGATATAGAAATTTTCGATCGCACGCAGCGTATGAACACCGTAGTAAGCATCCGCCGGAACTTCTCGCATACCTAACAGGTCTTCTTCGATACGAATGTCGTTAGCCATGAGCACCTTCTTGTGATTGCTGCCGGTTATACTAGCCAGAGTCAGAATGATCCATGAGTCGCCATCAGTCCGGGACGATATGTTAACGTTTTGCGTCATCAGGAGCATCACTATATTCGTTAAAATATTGACGCTTTTCACTTTATAGCGAGGTTTTTTTAGCCATCGTATTGGCGTTGTTTATCTGACGAGGCGGCAGGGAATTTTCCGCTGGCGGTTGAAAAGACAGGGCGACATGCCCATCTTTAATCGATACGATCCTTTTTTTCGCCGCTATGCCTGGCGCATGGCGGCTCTAACCGACAGGAGACTGCGGTGCGCTGGTTACCGTTTTTAGTACTTTTTCTTCTCGCCTGGATTGAGATCACTATTTTTATCCAGGTCGCCCATGTGATGGGCGTGCTGCTGACGCTGCTGCTGGTGGTGTTCAGCTCGTGCATCGGTATTTCGCTGGTGAAAAACGAAGGCATGAAGAACTTTATGCTGATGCAGCAAAAGCTGGCGGCGGGGGAAAGCCCGGCGGCAGAGATGCTAAAAAGCGTCTCGCTGATCCTGGCCGGTTTTCTGCTGCTGCTGCCCGGCTTTTTTACCGACTTCCTGGGCCTGCTGCTGCTGCTGCCGCCGGTGCAAAAACACCTGACGCTGAAGCTGATGCCGCACCTGCGCAGCTGGCGTGGGCCTGGCGCGGGGCCGGACAGCGGCTATACCGTGGACGGCGAGTATGAGCGTAAAGACACCACGCTTATCGAACACGACGACAAGCACGACAGGCAGTAATCTTCAGAAAGGCGGGCAACCCGCCTTTTCTTTTACCCGCCGTTGCGCTGACTGTTATTTGTGCAGTTGTGGCGCAGAAGCAAAATTTTTATTTTTTACCCCTTGAAAGGGTCGGGCGCTGTCCCTATCTCTTGCGTCACGAGGCCGGTGCCAGTGAAGCCCGGCATTCATCCCAAAATGACTGATTGGACTTCTCAAAGGAGAGCTATCAATGAAAATTCGTCCATTGCACGACCGTGTTATCGTCAAGCGTAAAGAAGTGGAATCTAAATCGGCTGGTGGCATCGTTCTGACTGGCTCAGCAGCAGGGAAATCTACCCGCGGCGAAGTGCTGGCTGTTGGCAATGGCCGTATCCTGGAAAATGGCGAAGTGAAGCCACTGGACGTAAAAGTCGGTGACGTCGTGATTTTCAGCGAAGGCTACGGTGCGAAAACTGAGAAAATCGACAACCAGGAAGTGCTGATCATTTCTGAAAGCGACATTCTGGCAATTGTTGAAGCGTAATCTACGTAACTCATTGAACGAAACGAATTTAAGGGATATTGATAATGGCAGCTAAAGACGTAAAATTTGGCAACGACGCTCGTGTTAAAATGCTCCGTGGCGTTAACGTACTGGCAGACGCAGTAAAAGTAACCCTGGGCCCGAAAGGCCGTAACGTAGTGCTGGATAAATCCTTCGGCGCGCCAACCATCACCAAAGACGGCGTTTCCGTTGCACGTGAAATCGAGCTGGACGACAAGTTCGAAAACATGGGCGCGCAGATGGTGAAAGAAGTTGCCTCTAAAGCGAACGACGCAGCGGGCGACGGCACCACCACCGCCACCGTGCTGGCGCAGTCTATCATCACTGAAGGTCTGAAAGCCGTAGCCGCGGGCATGAACCCGATGGATCTGAAGCGCGGTATCGATCAGGCCGTTATCGCTGCGGTTGATGAGCTGAAAAAACTTTCCGTTCCTTGCTCCGATTCCAAAGCCATTGCTCAGGTTGGTACCATCTCCGCTAACTCCGATGAGAGCGTGGGTACCCTGATTGCTCAGGCGATGGAAAAAGTGGGCAAAGAAGGCGTGATCACCGTTGAAGAAGGCACCGGCCTGCAGGATGAGCTGGACGTGGTTGAAGGTATGCAGTTCGATCGCGGCTACCTGTCTCCTTACTTCATCAACAAGCCAGAAACCGGTGCGGTTGAGCTGGAATCACCGTTCATCCTGCTGGCTGACAAGAAAATCTCCAACATCCGCGAAATGCTGCCGGTGCTGGAAGCCGTGGCAAAAGCAAGCAAGCCGCTGCTGATCATCGCTGAAGACGTTGAAGGCGAAGCGCTGGCAACTCTGGTGGTTAACACCATGCGCGGCATCGTGAAAGTGGCTGCGGTTAAAGCGCCTGGCTTCGGCGACCGTCGTAAAGCTATGCTGCAGGATATCGCTGTGCTGACCGGTGGTACCGTTATCTCTGAAGAGATCGGTATGGAGCTGGAAAAAGCAACGCTGGAAGACCTGGGTCAGGCAAAACGCGTTGTGATCAATAAAGACACCACTACCATCATCGATGGCGTGGGCGAAGAGTCTGTGATCTCTGGCCGCGTAACCCAGATCCGTCAGCAGATCGAAGAAGCGACCTCCGACTACGATCGTGAAAAACTGCAGGAGCGCGTAGCGAAACTGGCAGGCGGCGTGGCTGTGCTGAAAGTAGGCGCAGCGACTGAAGTTGAAATGAAAGAGAAGAAAGCTCGCGTTGAAGATGCTCTGCACGCTACCCGTGCGGCAGTAGAAGAAGGCGTGGTTGCCGGTGGCGGCGTGGCGCTGGTGCGCGTGGCGGCTCTGCTGTCCGAGCTGAGAGGCCAGAACGAAGACCAGAACGTGGGTATCAAAGTTGCGCTGCGCGCAATGGAATCCCCTCTGCGTCAGATCGTTTCTAACGCAGGCGAAGAGCCATCTGTAGTCGCTAACAACGTGAAAGCGGGCGACGGTAACTACGGTTACAACGCGCAGACCGAAGAATACGGCAACATGATCGACTTCGGTATCCTGGACCCAACCAAAGTCACCCGTTCTGCACTGCAGTACGCGGCTTCCGTTGCGGGCCTGATGATCACCACCGAGTGCATGGTCACCGATCTGCCAAAAGCTGACGCGCCAGACTTAGGTGCAGGCGGCGGCATGGGTGGTATGGGCGGCATGGGCGGCATGATGTAAGTCGGCACCCAGCCCCTGAACGAAAAAAACCTGCCAGCGATGGCAGGTTTTTTTATACCTGAACCTCAGACCGTGCATTGGCGGTAAAAAGCGAGGCCAGGGCGTGTTTCACGGGCTGCTGCCGATCGCGTGGTCAGCTGATTAACCCTTCGCCCTATTTCTTCGTAACAGGCAATCTCATCGCCATTTCTGGATGTATTCAATGCATCGCGGATTTTATGTTAACCTGCGAATGGGTCTGTAAATAATAATGGAGATTAAAATGCGGATTAACGTCTTGCTGGGGCTCTCTGTCGCGGCGGTGCTGCTGGCGGGTTGCAGCAGCTCTACCAAACTGAGTTCAGCAGGTGAACGCGTCACCTTCACCGACCAACAACCGGCAAGCGGCTGTCAGCTGCTGGGCAACCTGACCGGCTCACAAAGCAACTGGCTGAGCGGCGCGGGCGGCGGTGAAAGCAGCTCTCTGCGCGGTGCGGCTAACGATCTACGCAATCGCGCGGCGGAAATGGGCGGCAACGTGATTTACGGCGCAACCAGCCCAACGCAGAACATCTGGTCAAGCTTCGCGCCGCTGGACAGCAAAATGAGCGGTCAGGTTTATAAGTGTCCCTGAGGCGTTAGCAGTACGGATCACCCGAACAGGAGAAGATCGCCGCTTCTCCTGTTTTTTTATTGCTGACGCAGCTGCAAATCAAGCGGCGTTTTGCTTGGCTCGCCGCCAATCTCTCTTGCCAGCTTCGGCACCATATAGCCGGAAATCTGGCTCAACAGTTCCCGCATAATGTTCCTCGCCTGCTCGTCGGAAACGTAGAAGTGCGCCGCGCCCTGGACTTTATCCAGCACGTGCAGATAGTAGGGCAGGATCCCGGCGTCGAACAGCGCGTTGCTGAGTTCTGCCAGCGTGGCGGCGCTGTCGTTGATGCCGCGCAGCAGCACGCTCTGGTTCAACAAGGTGACGCCTGCTCGCTTCAGCTGCCGCATGGCTTCCCGCAGCTGGTCGTCAATCTCGCGCGCGTGATTAATATGGGTAACCAGCAGCGTTTGCAGTCGTGATCCTGCCAGCCGCTGGCAAAGCGCAGAGGTGATACGCGCAGGGATAACCACCGGCAAACGCGTATGGATACGCAGCCTTTTCACGTGCGGGATCTGCTCCAGCTCGGTTATCAGCCACGCCAGCTCGCTGTCTTTCGCCATCAGCGGATCGCCGCCGGAGAAAATTATTTCATCCAGTTGCGGCTGCTGTCGGATATACTCCAGCGCCTGCTGCCAGTTGCGCTTGTTGCCCTGGTTATCCGAATAGGGAAAATGACGGCGGAAGCAGTAACGGCAGTTGACGGCGCAGCCGCCTTTCACCAACAGCAGCGCGCGATTATGATATTTATGTAACAGACCCGGCACTACGCTGCTTTGCTCGTCGAGCGGATCGGTACTGTAACCTGGCGCATCGATAAACTCCTGGCTTTGGGTGATCACCTGGAGCAGCAGCGGATCCTGCGGATCGCCCTTTTGCATTCTTGCCGCAAAAGCGCGCGGTACGCGCAGAGCAAAAAGACGGCGCGCATTGGCGCCGCCCCGAAGCTCAGGATGTGAATCAAGGCCTAAAAGCTGTAATAGTTCATCAGGGTCGGTGATTACATCTGCAAGTTGATGCAACCATTCTTCTCGCGAAGGGGTATTTAGGGTTACAATGTGTGCCATTTTTTTGGCTAAGTACCAGTATTAAATTGTAGAGGGCCTTTATGGCGACTTATTCTAGCAACGATTTCCGTCCCGGTCTTAAAATCATGTTCGAAGGCGAGCCTTATGCCGTCGAATCCAGCGAGTTTGTAAAGCCAGGTAAAGGCCAGGCGTTCGCACGTGTGAAAATGCGTCGTCTGCTGACCGGCACTCGCGTTGAGAAGACCTTTAAGTCTACCGACTCCGCCGAAGGCGCAGACGTAGTAGATACCAACCTGAACTACCTGTACAACGACGGCGAGTTCTACCACTTTATGCACCCGGAAACCTTCGAACAGCACCCTGTCGAAGAGAAGACCGTTGGCGACGCGGCAAAATGGCTGCTGGACAACGCAGAGTGTATCGTGACGCTGTGGAACGGCAAGCCGATTCAGGTTCTGCCGCCAAACTTCGTTGAGCTGGAGATCGTGGATACCGATCCAGGCCTGAAAGGCGATACCGCAGGTACCGGCGGCAAGCCAGCCAAACTTTCTACCGGCGCGGTAGTGAAAGTGCCTCTGTTCGTACAGATTGGCGAAGTGATTAAAGTAGACACCCGTTCGGGCGAATACGTTTCTCGCGTAAAATAAGTGGTATGGGCCTGCCTGTGCGGGCCCTTATTTTTCCCCGCCCCATAAACCGCATTGTTTTATTGCCGTCACTTTCACGGCCCGCGCGCTGAGCGCTACCTTACCTTCCACGGCTTCGGCAAAGATGTTCAGCATCTGGGCGGCGTCATCTCATACGTTGTCAGTTGAGTTCCCGCCTTCCTTTTCGCCTCGCCAGACGCATTCGCGAAATTACGACTATGCTTAACACGCTGTACTTTACCGCTAATTAAAAGGAACTGGTTATGTTAAAGAAAAGTATTGTCGCGATCTTTTCCGTTCTGGTGCTTTCTTCTGCGCTTACCGCCTGTAATACCACCCGTGGGGTAGGCGAAGACGTGTCCGCAGGCGGACGAGCGATCCAGCGAAGCGCTCAGTAAAAGAGAGGCCGGTGTTTGCACACCGGCCTTCTTGCTTTAGCCTCTACAGGACGTTAATCCGGCCTCACCTTTCCAGCCACTACAGGGCATTAATCCTGCTTCACCCAAATCAGCTTGTTCACGTCAAAACCGGCCTGACGCGCCTTCGCCGTCAGCGCTTCTTTTACCTTGCCGTCGAGCTGCGGCGTGCGCGATAAAATCCACAGATAGTTTCTGTTTGGCCCGCAGACCAGCGCGTGCTGATAGTCTTTATCCAGCGCGATCACGTTGTAGCCGCCATAAAAAGGTCCGAAGAAGGAGACTTTCAGCGCCGCCTGGCTTGGCGAACCGGTAAAGTAGGCTTTGCCGATGCTTTCCTGCCAGCGCTGTTTTTTGACGTTAAAGCCGCGATTGATCACCTTCAGCCCGCCGTCGTCGCGCTTGCTGTAGGTGGCGGTCACGTGATCCAGGCCGCGTTCGAAACGGTGATCCAGACGGGCGATTTCATACCAGCTGCCCAGATAAAGGTCGGCGTTGAAGCCTTCGATGGGCGTTACGCCTTTCGGCGGCGTGGTGGTACAGGCGACAGAGAGAAGGGCGCCGGCGCCTGCGGCCAGCATTTTCCAGAGAGACATAAGCGATTCCTTTGCGTTTGAACTGCTTAAGTATAGGCCATTTTGCGCAGGCGGCCCGAAGCCGCCCGGTTATCAAAGCGTCAGTACGCCAATCGCGGTGACGATGCTCAAAATGGCGGCCAGGCCATAGAAAAACCATTTGCTGGCGGGAAGGTGGATTTTCAGGTCGTGCGTCATATGGTGCAGCCGATGCACCGCGCACCAGAGCGGCAGCACGATAGCCAGAAAAAGAAAGAGGCGACCTGGCCAGCTTTGCGCGAAGCCAAGGATGCGCTCAAAGCTGAAGGCTGACGGCGTGCCCAGCTCCAGCGGCATCATGATCCCTGCCAGCAGCACCAAAACGGGCGACACCAGCGCGGCCCACATGCCGCCCGCGCCAAACATGCCCCAGAATAACGGCTCGTCAGAACGGTTTTTATTTTTCATTATCCCCCCCTTACCAGCAGAACAGCGGCCAGCATGGCAAGGCTAATCAGCGCCATCGCCAGCCACAGGCTTTTAACAACCGGCCCGGACGACAGCTTTTTGTCGCCGATAACGATAATCGCCGCCTTAGGCGCCAGCTCAAACCAGGTTTTGCTGTGCAGCAGCGCCGCCGCCAGCGCGATCAGGTTCAACAGCAGCAGTACGGGATGGTGCAGGACATCGATAAAGGCCGCCCAGCTTTCCGCGCCGCGCTTCAGCGCGTACAGCCCGAAAATCAGCTCTATGCTAAACAAGAGCGCCGGAAGCGCCGTGCCTTCGCGCAGCATATAGAAGCGATAGAAACCCGTTTTGCGCCACCAGTCGGCCATAACCGGACGGTGATAAGCATTGCGTTTAGAACTCATCTGGCAACTCCTTATTGTGGCCTGAGGCTGGCGATCAGATAGTCTTTGGCGCTTTCCACTTTGCTCTGCTGGATAGCGGCGGCCGGATCGACATGTTTCGGGCAGACCTCCGAGCAGAAGCCGACAAAAGTGCAGGGCCAGACGCCGTTATCGCCGTTCAGCTGCGGCATTCGCGCGCGTTTACCCTTGTCGCGGCTATCGAGGTTATAGCGGTGGGCCAGCGTAATAGCGGCCGGGCCGATAAATTCCGGATTAAGCCCAAACTGTGGACAGGCGGCGTAGCACAGGCCGCAGTTGATGCAGCCGGCAAACTGGTGGTAGCGCGCCATTTGCGCCGGCGTTTGTCGGTTGGGGCCGTTCTGCGCCTGCGACGAATCGCCGATAATCCAGGGCTTGATCGCCGCCAGGCTCTCGATAAAGCGGCTCATATCCACCACCAGATCGCGCTCGACGGGGAAGTTGGCCAGCGGCTCCACGCGAATACCCTGTGGATAGTGCCGCAGGAAGGTTTTACAGGCGAGCTTTGGCACGCCGTCCACCATCATGCCGCAGGAGCCGCAGATAGCCATGCGGCATGACCAGCGAAAGGACAGGTCGCCTGCCAGGTTGTCTTTGATATATCCCAACGCGTCCAGCAGCGAGGTTTGCTCATCCCAGGGCACCGCGTAGGTGGCAAAATAAGGTGCCTTATCCGTTTCCGGGTTATAGCGTTGGATGGCAATATTGCAATGTGGCAGGTCAGCCATTTTGCGCCTCCTTATGTTCTGATTCCGCGCCGTAAACGCGTTTAGCCGGCGGCAGTCGGGTAATCATGACGTCGCCCCAGGCGACGGTCGGCGCGCCCTGCGCGTTGAAAAAGCTCAGCGAGTGCCGCAAAAAATGCTCGTCGTCGCGTTCGCGACAGCCTTCATCCAGACGCTGGTGCGCGCCGCGCGACTCTTTACGCGCGAAAGCCGCGTGTGCCATACATTCCGCCACGTTCAGCCCGTGCTCCAGCTCAATAGCATAGAGCAGCTCGGTGTTGAAGACGCTGGAGCTGTCGCGGATGCGCACGCGGGCGAAGCGCGCTTTCAGCTCCGCCAGCCTGTCGATAGTCTGCTGCATCAGCTCCGGCGTGCGGTAGATGCCGCAGCCTTCCTCCATCGTCATGCCCATTTCATCGCGCAGCGTTGACCAGCGCTCGTCGCCGGGCTGATTAACCAGCGCCTTCAGCCGCTGCTGGCAGTCGCGGGCCTGGGCATCCAGCGCGGCGGTGGCGAAGTTACGGTTTTCCAGCGCCCTGACGGCGGCGTTTTCACCGGCCAGGCGACCAAACACCACCAGCTCCGCCAGCGAATTCGATCCCAGCCGGTTAGCGCCGTGCAGGCCTACCGACGAGCATTCGCCCACGGCAAACAGCCCACGGATAGGGGTTTCACAGTTGGCGTCCGTAGCGATACCGCCCATGGTGTAGTGCGCTGTCGGACGGATAGGGATAGGGCTGGTAACGGGATCGACGCCGACGTAGGCTTTGCTCAGCTCGCAGATAAACGGCAGCCGCTCCAGCAGCTTCTTCTCGCCCAGATGGCGCAAATCGAGGTGAACGACTTCGCCGCGCGGCGTATGAATGGTGCGGCCTTTCTGCGACTCATGCCAGAAAGCCTGCGACACCTTGTCGCGCGGCCCCAGCTCCATATATTTGTTTTTGGGCTGGCCGAGCGGCGTTTCCGGGCCCATACCGTAATCCTGCAGGTAGCGATAGCCGTCTTTATTAACCAGAATGCCGCCCTCCCCGCGACAGCCTTCGGTCATCAGGATGCCGGAGCCGGGCAGTCCGGTCGGGTGATACTGTACAAACTCCATGTCCCGCAGCGCCACGCCGTGACGCAGCGCCATCCCCATGCCGTCGCCCGTAACGATGCCGCCGTTGGTGTTATAGCGATAGACGCGCCCCGCGCCGCCGGTTGCCAGCACCACCGATTTCGCCAGAATTTTTATCAGCGTGCCTTCCATCATGTTCATGGCAACCAGCCCGCGTGCCTCGCCGTTATCCACCAGCAGATCGAGAACGAAATGCTCATCAAAGCGAATAATCTGCGGATATTTCAGTGAGGTCTGAAACAGCGTATGCAACATATGGAAGCCGGTCTTGTCGGCGGCAAACCAGGTGCGCTCGATTTTCATGCCGCCGAAGCGGCGCACGTTGACCGAACCATCTTCACGACGGCTCCACGGGCAGCCCCAGATCTCCAGCTGGGCCATCTCCTGCGGGCAGTGCTGCACAAAATAGTCCACCACATCCTGCTCGCACAGCCAGTCGCCGCCGGAAACGGTATCCTGAAAATGCAGATCGAAGCTGTCATGCGCCTGCGTGACGGCGGCGGAACCGCCTTCGGCGGCAACGGTATGGCTGCGCATGGGATAGACTTTTGAAACCAGCGCAATGGAAAGCGTGGGATGGGCCTCCGCAGCGGCGATGGCCGCCCGCAGCCCGGCACCGCCCGCGCCGACAATCACCAGATCGGCAGTAAAAGTTTGCACGATATTCTCCCTGTCAGGCCGTTATAGAAAGGATGAGGGGATACCCTCGGTTAACGGAGACAGCAGTATAAAACCGGCGGTAGCGGGTAAAATTGATATGCTCAGGCAAACAGGTGAAAAAATGACGGCAATAATGTTAAGGGGTTAACGTTTTCCACGGCGGACGCTGTATCGGGGGGGCGTTTTTTTTACCGGCGCAGGTTTGTTTGTCGGTGTCGCCTCGGGTAGACTGCTTCACCCTGATCCCTGAGGAGTACAAACTATGAGCGATACGGCCAGCTGGCAGCCGAGCGCGCCCGTCACCAACTTGTTAAAACGGGCAGCGATAATGGCTGAAATCCGGCGTTTCTTTGCCGATCGTGGGGTGCTGGAAGTGGAAACCCCGGCGATGAGCCAGGCAACCGTAACCGACATCCACCTGTTTCCTTTTCAGACGCGTTTTGTCGGGCCGGGTGCGGCGCAGGGGCTGGATCTCTTTCTGATGACCAGCCCGGAATACCATATGAAGCGGCTGCTGGCGGCGGGCAGCGGGCCGATTTTCCAGCTTTGCCGCTGCTTCCGTAATGAGGAAGCGGGACGCCATCACAACCCTGAGTTCACCATGCTGGAGTGGTATCGGCCGCATTACGATATGTACCGGCTGATGAACGAGGTGGACGATCTGCTGCAGCAGGTGCTGGAGTGCGCGCCTGCGGAAACGCTCTCCTACCAGCAGGCTTTTCTGCGTCATCTGGAGATGGATCCGCTGTCGGCGGATAAAGCCCAAATGCGTGAAGTGGCGGAGAAGCTGGGCGTGGGCGATTTAGCTAACCGCGAGGAAGACCGCGACACGCTGCTGCAGCTGCTGTTTGTCACGGGCGTGGAGCCGCAAATCGGCAAAGAGAAACCGGCGTTTGTTTACCATTTCCCGGCCAGCCAGGCGGCGCTGGCGGAGATCAGCACTGAAGATCACCGCGTGGCGGAACGCTTTGAGGTCTACTTCAAAGGCATCGAGCTGGCCAACGGCTTCCGTGAGCTGACCGACAGCCGCGAGCAGCGCCAGCGTTTTGAGCAGGATAACCGCAAGCGGGCGGCGCTTGGCCTGCCACAGCAGCCGATTGACGCTAATTTGCTGGACGCGCTGGCGCACGGCATGCCGGAATGCTCCGGCGTGGCGCTGGGCGTGGATCGCATTGTGATGCTGGCGCTTAAGGCATCGCAGCTGAGCGAAGTGATCGCGTTCTCCGTCGACCGCTGTTAAGTTGCCATAAAAAAGGCCAGGGATTGCGCCCTGGCCTGCGTCTACAGCCCGCCTGATTTGTACGTTCTGGCCGCCGGCACGCCGTTGTTGACCGGCGTTTTGCGCCCGATGGTTTCCATACGTACCTGGAACGGTGGGAAAGGCATCTCCAGCCCGTGCTCGTGATAGCCCTGCAAAATAAGCTGGTGCAGCTCGTGGCGCAGCGGCATCCGGTGGCCCATTTCCGCCGCATGAATGCGTAGCTCAAACAGCTGAATACCCTGCTGCAAATCCACCAGAAAAGCTTCCGGCGGCGGCGTGTCGAGCACGTACTGACAGCGCTGCGCGGCGGTCAGCAACACGTTGGTAACCTCTTCGCTGTTGGCTTCCGCTGCCGCAGGAATAGTCAGCACCACGCGCGTAACCGAATCGGAGAGCGACCAGTTAATAAACTGCTCGGTAATAAAGGCCTTGTTCGGCACGATAATCTCTTTGCGATCCCAGTCGGTGATCGTCGTCGCGCGCGTGTTGATCCGCGTAATGCTGCCGGTCAGATCGCGAATGGTGACGGTATCGCCGATGCGGATCGGCTTTTCAAACAGGATAATCAGGCCGGAAATAAAGTTGGCGAAAATTTCCTGTAATCCGAAGCCCAGCCCCACGCCCAGCGCCGCTACCAGCCATTGTAGCTTCGACCAGTCAATGCCGATCATTGAGAATCCGGCCAGGCCGCCAACCAGAATCAGCGTGTATTTGGTCAGCGTGGTAATGGCATAACCGGTGCCGGGCGTCAGATTAAGGTGCTGGAGCAGCGCCAGCTCAAGCAGCGCCGGCATATTGCGCACCAGCTGCGTGGTAATAATCAGCACCAGGATCGCGATCAGCACCGAGCCGAGCGTGATCGGCTCCAGGCTTTCCACGCCCTGCACCGTGGTGCTGGCATCCCATAGCCTGATGTTCTCCAGAAAGCCGAACGCCGAATGGATCTCTGACCAAAGCACAATAACCGACACCAGCGCAATCAGCGTCAGAATGGAGCGCACCAGCCGCAGCGACTGGGCGCTGATGGCGTCCAGATCGATAACCGGCTCGTCGACTTCCGTTTCCGTGCTCTGCGTGGCGGTGGTTTCTTCTTCGCCTTTGGCGCGCTGGGCCAGTATTTCCGCCCGCCGGTTGCGCGCGCGATCGAAAGCGATGCGGCGACGCTGAATAAGCATCCAGCGGCGAATAATGTGATAGATAATCAGCAGCAGGAACCAGATCGCCAGCGAGGTTTCCACCCTGGCCAGCAGCGCCTGGGCGGTGGCCAGATAGCCGATGCAGGAAGCCAGCGCGGCAATCAGCGGAATGCAGATCATCATGTTCCACAAAATATTGCTGATAAAGTTTTCGCCGTTGCCCTCTTTATCCAGGTAAAGAGGAATGCCCGCGCGTTTCAGGCTGATGGTCACCAGGCTCAACGCGCCGCAGATCAGGATAAAGCAGAGGCGGCCCAGCGTGGCGGAGAAATGACGCTCGTCCAGGTTATCAAAGCCTATCAGCAGCATAATCAGCGGCACCACAAAGCCGATGCAGAGCGTATAGAAGCGCATCGCGCGCGCCACCCGATTCTGCTGCCAGCGAAAGTGGACGATAAACAGGCCTTTGGATCGGGCAAAGCCCGCGCTGATCATAAAGGCCCACAGCAGCGGCACGGTAGCGGTAATGCCGTCGCCAATCGCCACGGCGACGGGGTAGGGCCAGGCGTGCTGCAAACCGTAGCCCAGCGCCATCCACAGCACCGGCAGCGGCAGCGCGACCAGAATCGACCAGAACACGGTGCGCATGGTCAGCCCAAAACGATCCTGGGTGACTTTGCCCACTTTACTGGCGGAACGGTCGAGAAAATCACGGTAGTGACGACGTGAACTCAGGCTGAAGCCCACCAGCAGGATCGCGCCGATAATGGGCAGCACGGTTTCCCGGTTGGTAAACATCATCACCAGTGCACCGCCCAGCTGGCCCAGCGTATTCAACGACAGCAGATTACGTAGATCGCGCATCAGCAACAGCGGAAAGTCGAGATGCAGCGCGCCGACATCGGCCGTCCAGAACAGATAGCGATGCGTCGCCTCTTTAATCTCCCGCAGCGCGTCCTCAAGCTGGCCGTTGGCGACTTTAAGCTTGGTGACTTCAAGGATCAGGTTATCGCTGCCGGAAAGCAGCGAGCCAATCAGCTCGCGTTGGGTTTTCAGCTGGGCGTCGAGGATGCGGCGCTGCTCGCTGGTTAGCGGCGTGCCATCATCCTGGCGGAGCTGACGCAGCTGCTGCTGGCGCTCCAGAAGATCTTCATAGCGCAGCCGCTGAACACGCAGCTGGGCCATATCGTTATCCAGCTGCTGCGGTTTGGGCATTTCCGGCAGGCGGGCCACCTGCGCGCGCAGGGCTTCGCCCAGCACCGTGGAGACGCCGAGCCACTGCGACTGCTCGCGGATGGTGCTCAGCGCCTGGCGAACCTGAATAGTTTGATTAACGGCGGTACGCTGCTGCGAGGCGACCAGATCCATGCGCTGCGCCTGTTCGTTCAGCGCGGCGGACAGCTCACGGTTAATACGGAACTGTTCGCTGAGTCTTTGCGGCAGCTCGCCGCTGTTTTCCGCCAGCTGTTCCGTTTTTTCCAGCGCGATTTCCGCTTCGCGCTGACGGCGGCTGTTCAGCTGGTTGCGCAGCGCCTGCAGATACGCATCCAGCTGGGTGGCTTTACGCTGGTGAAGCTCGCCGCGCATCCGCGCCAGCTCCTGACGGTTGTTGGCCGACAGCTGTGCCAGCTCCAGCTCATCGACGCGGGCTTTGCGCGCTGCCGACTCTGCCTGGCGGGCGAAAAGCTGCGCCTGAGCGAGCGGCGTGCCAGGGGTGGGCTGAGCCTGAAGGCGCCGTTCAATCTCATTCAGCGCGCGCCGGGCGTCGGTTTGCTGCTGCGGCAGCTGGGCCAAAGAGTCGCTGATTTCCCTGGCGCGATCCTGCTCCTGCTGCGCCTGGCGGCCTTCTTCCAGCAGCTGGCTGCTGATCTGCAGGATCTCCTGATCCAGCTCCGCCGCCGTCATGGTGCTGCTTACCGTTTTGCTGCTGTCGCCCAGCACGACCAGCTGCTGGCGTAATTCGCGGGAAAGGCGGGGGAAATCGTCAATAACCTGCTGATAGTCGCTGGCGTTGGCCTGCGACTTTTGTTGATCATCGATCCAGTTTAACGCCGACTGAAGCGCATCCACGATTTCCGCCTGATTGGGCGTATCCTGGCTGGACTTCGCCTCTTCCAGGGCCTGTTTAATCTGCGCAGCGTCGGGGGCGCTGGCGGCCCAGGCGGGCTGGAGCAGCGTCCAGCCCACGAAAAGAATAACTATCAGGCGTAACATACGTCTCTGCTATGGGTGATGTAAGACTTCTTCAGCACTGGTTTTTTGCAGCGCGATAGCCAGCGGCTGGCCCAGACGCGTGGTGGTTTCCGGCGTCAGGCTTTCCGCCAGTTTCACTTTACCTTCGGCGAACAGGTTGATAACCGTCGATCCCAGCTTAAAGCGGCCCATCTCCTGGCCTTTCAGCAACACCACCGAACCCTCTTCTTCCGCGCCCGGCCAGCGCCAGCGTTTGATCACGCCTTCGCGCGGCGGCGTTACCGTGCCCGCCCAGACGGTTTCAATGCTGCCCACAATAGTGGCACCAACCAGAATCTGCGCCATCGAGCCAAACTCGGTATCAAACAGGCAGATAACGCGTTCGTTACGGGCAAACAGGTTAGGGATGTTTTGCGCCGTCAAAGGATTCACGGAGTAAAGATCGCCCGGCACATAGATCATCTCACGCAGGATACCGTTGCACGGCATATGCACGCGGTGATAGTCGCGCGGCGCGAGGTAAGTGGTGACAAACTCGCCGTTGCGAAACATATCGGTCATCGCTACGTCGCCCGCCAGCAGCGCTTCCAGGGTATAGGTGTGGCCCTTCGCCTGGAAGATGCGATCCTCGTCGATGTGGCCCAGCTGGCTGATTGCGCCGTCGCATGGCAGCACCAGCAGATTAGGATCGGTTTCAATCGGACGAGCCTCGTCACGCAGCGGACGTACGAAAAAGTCGTTAAACGTCCGGTAGCTGGCGGTATCGGGCTTCTGCGCCTCTTTCATATCAACTTTGTAGAACCAGACAAAAATATCAATAACGGCTTTAGTCAGCCAGCCGGCGCGCTTGCCTGCGCCCCAACCGGCCAGTTCAGTAAGGCCTTTTTTCGGCAAAACAGCATTCAGGCCGAGCTTCAGACGATCCAACACAATAGCCTCCTGGCTTTCTGAAATAATTAAGGGTGCGGATTGTAACAGCGTCCGTGCATTCAGGCTACGACGCCCGCCGCGCGGATCTCAGTCGCTGTTTTCAGAAAAACTGCGTCGCGTTTTTAGCTGCATGTCCGACATGCTGTCCAGAATACGGTGGTAGTTGGCAAAACGCGACTCATCGATATCGCCGCGTTCTACCGCTTCGCGGATAGCGCAGCCCGGATCGGCGTCATGCTTGCAATCACGGAATTTGCAGTGACCTAAAAACTCACGGAATTCGACAAATCCGCGGGTGATTTGTTCCGGCTCCAGATGCCATAAACCGAATTCGCGCACGCCCGGCGAATCGATAACGTCGCCGCCGTTAGGGAAGTGGTAAAGACGGGCTGCGGTAGTGGTGTGCTGGCCAAGACCGGAGACGTCGGAAACATCGTTGGTCAGGATCTCTGCCGCAGAGTCCAGCCCCAGCAGCGCATTAAGCAGGCTGGATTTCCCTACGCCTGACTGGCCGGCGAAAATGCTGACGCGGTCGACCAGCGCGGCTTCCAGTTCGCTCAGGCCCTGCTTACGATGGCTGGAAACCATCACGACGCGATAGCCGATGCTGCGATAAATAGTCATCTGCTGCTGCACAAAGACCATGCCTTCGTCATCCAGCAGATCCGTTTTATTCAGCACCAGCAGCGGCTCAATATCCAGCGTTTCGCTGGCCACCAGATAACGGTCGATAATATTCAGCGACAGCTCCGGCAGGATGGCCGAGACGATAACGATCTGATTGATATTGGCGGCAATCGGCTTTACGCCGTCGTAGAAGTCAGGACGGGTCAGTACCGAGGTGCGTTCGTGCACCGCTTCCACAATGCCTTTGGCGCTCTGTACGCCGGGCCGCCAGAGTACGCGGTCGCCCGTTACCAGCGAACGAAGGGTGCGACGGATATTACAGCGGTGGACGCTGCCGTCCGCATCTTCTACGTCGGCGTGCATCCCGAAACGGCTGATCACCACGCCGTCGCGCGCTTCACCAAACAGGCTATCATCCGGCTCCGGCTTGTCGGCGCGCTGCTTCAGACGGCGCTCATGGTTGGCACTGACGCGACGTTGCTGACCTTTAGACAGTTTGTTCTTGCTCACGCTTCCTCACAGGCTTAGCTTCGCCCTGACAGGGCAAAACGTTTATGATACACCCTAACGTTTGATGATATAAGCCACGGCGAGAAACCCTATGACAGTAAATGCCAGTAATCTGATCTGGATTGACCTTGAAATGACCGGCCTGGATCCGGAACAGGATCGTATTATCGAAATCGCCACGCTGGTGACCGATGCCGATCTGAATATCCTTGCTGAAGGGCCGGTGTTCGCCGTCCATCAGTCCGATGCGCAGCTGGCGCTGATGGATGAGTGGAACGTGAATACCCATACCAACAGCGGGCTGGTGGAGCGAGTGAAAGCGAGTCAGTACGACGATCGCGCCGCCGAGCAGGCGACGCTGGCGTTCCTGAAAAAGTGGGTGCCGGAGAACAGTTCCCCAATCTGTGGCAACAGCATCGCTCAGGATCGTCGCTTTCTGTTTAAATATATGCCGGAGCTGGAGGCCTACTTCCACTATCGCTATCTTGACGTCAGTACGCTGAAAGAGCTGGCGCGCCGCTGGAAGCCGGAGATCCTTGCCGGTTTTAAAAAGCAGGGCACGCACCAGGCGATGGATGATATTCGGGAATCGGTTGCCGAGCTGGCCTGGTACCGCGAGCATTTTATTCAACTCTAGTAGCGAAGCGCTGACAAAATTAGCGTTATGCTGGTTTTGTCAGCAATCAGGCGGCAAAGCGAAAAAAAGTGGCGTCGCAGGCTTGCGGCGATTCTCATTTCTCGTATAATGCGCTCCCCGTACAGGAAGAGTTTTTACCTGATACGCAGAGCGGGAATAGCTCAGTTGGTAGAGCACGACCTTGCCAAGGTCGGGGTCGCGAGTTCGAGTCTCGTTTCCCGCTCCAAACGTTTTACAGCACCACCCCAAGCGGGAATAGCTCAGTTGGTAGAGCACGACCTTGCCAAGGTCGGGGTCGCGAGTTCGAGTCTCGTTTCC
>NZ_RHUM01000013.1 GCF_003937915.1 Erwinia sp. 198
AGCGGGAATAGCTCAGTTGGTAGAGCACGACCTTGCCAAGGTCGGGGTCGCGAGTTCGAGTCTCGTTTCCCGCTCCAGTATTATCCTCTCCTGCATTTTTATAATTCCCCCTTATGCTACTTGTTACCGCGATTGACCCGATCCTGCACGTAATTATTTTTTCATCCAACCTGTCTCCGTTGATACCCGTCCGGCTCGTAGCTGTGCAACAGTAAATGGCATGACGCTGATACCCTTACGGTGGATGGACTGCGCAAACCGGCACTGGCTACATGAGCCCTTCTTCGTTTACGGCGTTGCGCCATGCGGATTAGCGGAAACGAGCAATGGAAGTCAGCATTTTTTTTGGATAAACGCTAAAAATTTTTCTACAAAATCCTTTAAGACCCTGCTGCGGGAGCAGCGTATCCGCTATTGCCCCGATCGCTTTTTCCTCAATGGAAACCTTGCCGCTGATACTCCATCCCCGACGCGGGTGAGTCTGAATAATATTTTCCGTCAGTCCGGCATCCTGTAGCTGCTTTCTTAATTTTGAAATAGTCTGATAAAGCGTATTAGGGGTGACAATTTTTCCGTGATTTTCCCAGCCCGCCGCATACAGGGAATGGTGAGAAACCATTTCCCCGCTTTGGCAAATCAACAAATGTAAACAGCGCGAAGCGGTAATGTAAGTGACGTGTTCTTTTCCCGTTTTGCACGAGATAAGCTTATTCTGCTGAGGAACAAAATGGATCTGATTGTTAATGCAATAAACAATAGCGTCTTTATTATCCATGGTGCTTATCGTCCTTAATAAGTGGCATATTCTGAAGGTGTTTTGATGTGTCTTTAATAAACAGTCACAGGCGCATGGCTGAGCCTGAAAACTCCTTGCCTCGTCAGGATCGCATGTCAGTTTTTTACTGTTAATTATTGTGATTTTTTAAAATAAAGTCGACGAGGCAGGGATGCTTTAACATCTTTAAATTATCAAATTTTACCGTAAACGCCGGAAAGCGTATCTTTGTCAGTGCGTTTATCCTTTGCAATAACAAAAAATGTCATAAGTAAGTGTGCGAGCAATTTTCTCTGTATTCAATCTTTTTTTTACTGGTCGGATGAATGACTTTTAACCGTAAATTAAAGGGTTCGATAAATTATATATGATGAAGATATCAATAACTTTTAACATAGCCTGGTGTCAGGCCGGGAAAAGGAAGAGCCAGCGTATCTGCCTGTGTGGACAGATAAAAAATGCAGGCAGGGCCACAAATGCAGGCAAGGCAGGTAACAGGCGGATAGCCATTAATTAAGTCAGGAAAAAATAAAGGGCTAAATGAAAAATAAAAAGTCATGTATAATTTTCTGATATATAATGATTTTTAAAGCATGGTTGGATGGTTGTTGAGGTAATTGATTGTTTTTATGGAAGGTTAAGCCTGCTCAAAAGACGATGATTTACTTTATTCAGGTGATAACGTTATGTTCGGGCGAACATTAGTTATGTGTGTTTAACTACAAAGCAGTATTTCCCCTGATTGTTTAACTATAAAGCAATATTCTGACAGGCTTTGTGGTTAATGGATCATAACGGCTTTGCTGGTGCTGAGAGCGTTGACATTACTTTTGGCAGGCGGCTTACTTTCGTTCAGGACAGGCCTGTTGCCGTTAAAATGGAAAAGAGAAACATCAGCCAGCCTTGCGCCTGGTATTGCGAATGGGCAGCCTGTGGTTCCTATACGAAGCGCGGTGCGTAAACCTGGCAGTAATAACAATGGTGCACAGACGGGTATTAAAAGTACTCAATGTATCGGTGGCCATCTCAGCCTCACCGTCGCGCATGTTTTGTCTGAAACCCGGACAAATGCGGCTGCAAGATTAATGAGGTAAGCATCCTGGCCCCGCAGACGGGACGAAGGAGAAATCGCTGACCTGGGCCATGAAGGCATTTCAGCCGATAACAATCATCAAACCACTCCCGATAATATTTTTTATAAAGAGTTTTAACGTCATAAAATTAACGGTGGCGCAGAGCTGAAAATACGGATAAGAATAGTTTATCGAGTCTTATCCGAAAGGATAAATGAAGGACAACGCTATTACGCCCCCTTCGGGTAGCCTGCCGCTAAAAAGAAAGATGCCGGCAGATTTTGATAACGACCGGAAAAAACCTTTATTGGCCCGGGGCGAAAAAATCAGCCAGCAGCGGGGCGGCCCGGCTCAGCTATTCAAAGAGCAAACGACAGCCAGCCGCCAAAGCTGTCTGTGCCAATATTTATCAATAGCATCGGTTCTGCGCCTGGCAACAAGTGACCGCCAGGGTACAGGAGGGAGAGGCCTTCCTGAGGGATAAACGCGCAGCCTGAGGGTTTACTCTGCGTGTGAGGAGCGTTTATCACCCTGTCTGTCAGCCTATGCAAGAGGCGTAGCAAGGCGACGATCGCCAGTAACAATTAGCCGCAGACAGCAGAAAAAAGCTTGTTTTTGCTTAATGATACGTTCATAATCGCACCCGTTCGACCTTAAGAGAATAACAATTCTTTTAAAATCAACAAGTTAACAATTTTAACACGGTTAACGCTTAGTATTATCTCTTTGCGGGAATAGCTCAGTTGGTAGAGCACGACCTTGCCAAGGTCGGGGTCGCGAGTTCGAGTCTCGTTTCCCGCTCCAGAACATTCATCATTATCATTTCTGATCGAGTTATCCACAGCCCTTTAGCGGCTGGGTTTCGCTTTTTTCAGCCTGTCCAGAATAACCTTCAACAGAGTTATCCACAGGTTGCGATCTGCCCGTGCCCGCTGTTCAGGAATAAAAGACGTTACGTTATTTTTTTATCTAATTGATTTGTAAAGAAAAACTAATATTTCAAAATGTTATAGAGATCGCTTGCGCTTTCTGTGGCAGTTGAATGACAACGGCTTTTTATTTTTATGCACAGCGTGTGGAAAACTGGCTTAACGGCGCAGGCAGCCTACATGGTTATTTATGCGTCGCGCGGTAATCCTTTTTCTATGACGCGCACCAGCCGCTTTTGCTGACCGCTTTGCACCTCAATCGCATTTTCCGCTCGCCTTGCCAGCTGACGGGCCAGCGCCCACGTAATATGCTCGTCCAGCAGCGAATTTTCTCCCTGACGATTTTGTAATGCCGCCACGTTCTCCGCTGACCAGGGCGCATTGCCCAGCGCTACCGCAACGTTGCGTAACCAGCGAAGATGGCCAATACGTCTGATCGCCGATCCTTCCGTTACGCGCAGGAATTTTGCCTCGTCCCAGGCAAACAGCTCGCTTAAGGGCGGCGCGTGAAGCACGGCGCGCGGGCTGAAATCATCCTCATCCGTTAGCTGACCGTAGCGATTCCAGGGGCAGATCAGCTGACAGTCGTCACAGCCGTAAATGCGATTGCCGATAAGCGGTCGGAACTCTTCCGGAATGGCGCCTTCCAGTTCGATGGTCAGATAGGAGATACAGCGCCTGGCGTCCACGACGTAAGGCTCGACTATCGCGCCGGTCGGGCAGGTGGTCAGGCAGGCGACGCAGCGGCCGCACTGCTCCTGCTGCGGTGAATCGACCGGTAAAGGCAGATTGATCAGCAGTTCGCCAAGAAAAAACCACGAGCCGGCTTCCCGGTTCAGGATCAGAGAATGTTTGCCCGTCCAGCCCAGCCCCGCTTTGGCCGCCAGCGGTCTTTCCAGCACCGGGGCCGAGTCGACAAAAGGCCGAAATTCAGCCTCTTCGCAGCGTTCGCGGATACGATCGCCGAGCTTTTTCAGGCGATTGCGCAATACTTTGTGGTAATCACGTCCCAGCGCATAGCGGCTAACGTAGCCAAGCTGCGGATTTTTTAGGGTGCTGGCGAACGCTGCCTTAGCGGGCAGATAATTCATACGCACGCTGATAACGCGCAGCGTACCGGGCTGTAGCTCATGAGGGCGGGCGCGCATCATACCGTGACGCGCCATCCAGTCCATTTCGCCGTGGTATTGCTTGTCCAGCCAGGCCTGCAGGCGCGGCTCTTCCAGACTAAGATCGGTATCGCAGATACCGACCTGCTGAAAGCCGAGTTCCAGCCCCCATTGTTTAATTTGCAGGGCGAATTGAGAAAGATCGAGAGGATGCGACATGACTAACCTGAACCAGCTAAATAACCCGACCAGTTTACCCTATTCTGTCTGGCCTGTAGAGGCGATTGCGCAACTTGAGCGCGAGGGCGCGGACGCATTGGGGATCGCGCTATTTGAGCTGATGCAGCGGGCGGGCGAAGCGACATTCCGCCACGTTCAGGCCCTGTACCCGGAGAAGAAACGCTGGCTGATCCTGTGCGGCCACGGCAATAACGGCGGCGACGGCTTTATCGCTGCTCGCCTGGCGTTGTCGGCAGGCAAGGAGGTAACGGTTATTGCCTGCGAAGGATCGAAGGCGCTGCCGGAAGAAGCAGCACAGGCGCGCGACGCGTGGCTGGCGGCAGGCGGTGAAATTCATGCGGCGGGCACGCCCTGGCCTGAACAAAGCGATATTATTATCGATGCGCTACTGGGCACCGGGCTGAATCGCGCGCCTGGCGACCAATACGCCCGGCTGATTGAGAAAGCGAATGCGGCCAGCGCGCCAGTATTTGCCATAGATATACCTTCCGGATTAGTGGCTGCTAACGGGACCACGCCCGGCGCGGTTATTGACGCCGCCCATACGCTAACGTTTATCGCGCTTAAGCCGGGTCTGCTGACCGGTAAAGCACGGGATTGCGTCGGTCAGCTACATTTCCACGCCCTTGGGCTGGATGCCTGGCTGGCAGGACAAACTGCGCCGATGGCGCGCTACGATGCTTCCGCGCTGACGCACTGGCTGCCGCCGCGTAAACCTACTTCTCATAAGGGCGACCACGGCAAGCTGGTGATAATCGGCGGCGATCAGGGAACGGCTGGCGCTATCCGTATGGCGGGAGAAGCCGCATTGCGCGCCGGGGCAGGCTTAGTGCGAGTACTTACTCACAAAGATAATGTCTCGCCGCTGTTAACGGCGCGTCCCGAGCTAATGGTACAGACGCTAAGCGCTCGTGCGCTTGATGAGGCGCTGGAATGGGCCGACGTCATTGTGATTGGCCCGGGGCTGGGTCAGCGCGACTGGGGTAAAGAAGCCCTGGAAAAAGTAAAAAAATCGTCTAAACCGATGCTTTGGGATGCTGACGCGCTTAACCTGCTGGCAATCGCTGGCGATAAACGTCAAAATCGAGTCATTACGCCGCATCCGGGCGAAGCGGCCCGTCTGCTTAATGTAAAAACCAGCGAAATAGAGAGTGACCGCTTACTTGCCGCTCGTAATCTGGCTAAACGCTACGGCGGCGTGGTGGTCCTGAAAGGTGCCGGCACGCTGATTGCCAGCGAAACGGGCGAGATGGCGATTGCCGATGTCGGTAACGCCGGTATGGCGACCGGCGGCATGGGCGACGTGCTTTCCGGCATTATCGGCAGTTTGTCAGGCCAGAAGCTCTCGCTGTATGAAGCGGCCTGCGCGGGCTGCGTGGCCCACGGCGCCGCGGCGGAAGCCGTATCGCAACGTCTGGGCACGCGCGGGATGCTGGCGACCGATCTGTTTTCCGAGCTGTACCTGTTTGTTAACCCAGAGATCCTGAACAGAAAAGAATGAAGACCGCTATCGCATTGTCCGACGAGGCTGCCACTCTCGCACTGGGAGCCAGCCTGGCCCGCGCCTGTCACCGCGCGGCAACACTCTATTTGTATGGCGATTTGGGCGCGGGGAAAACCACGTTCAGTCGCGGTTTCTTACAGGCGCTGGGCCACCAGGGCAACGTGAAAAGCCCGACCTATACGCTGGTTGAACCTTATGTTCTGCCGGATCGTCGAATTTATCATTTCGACCTCTACCGGCTGGCCGATCCTGAAGAGCTGGAATTCATGGGGATCCGTGACTATTTCGGCGGCGACAGCCTTTGCCTGGTCGAATGGCCGCAGCAGGGCGCGGGCTTTCTTCCGCAGCCGGATATTGAACTGCGTCTCAGTTATCAGGGCGAAGCCCGTCAGGCAGAGCTTGAGGCCTGCTCGGCAGAGGGCGAGGCGATCCTGGCCCGCATGGAGAAAGACGGACAATGATCAAGCTGGGACTGCTGCTGGCTGCTTTACTGAGTACGTTTTCCACTCTGGCCGCTAATTTATCGGATATACAGGTTTCAAACGGTAACGACAGGGCCTCGATCACGCTGAGCTTCAGCGGTCAGCCGGTTTACGGCTTCTTTCCGCTGCACAACCCGGAACGCGTGGTGCTGGATATTCGCCAGAGCGGCGTGATCAAAGGCCTGCCGTTGACGTTCAGCGGCGATAATATGGTGAAGCGTATTCGCGCCAGTACGCCAAAGGATAAGCAGAGCATTCGTCTGGTGTTCGAGCTGACGCAGCCGGGAAAAACGCGCGCCGTGACCCAGCGTAACGGCAGCGGCTATAACGTGATTTTCACCATCAACGGCACGCGTCCGGCGCAGCGTTCCGCCGCGGCCGTCAGCAGCGTCTCGCGACCCGTTCCGGCAGACAATCCGTTTAAAGGCAACGCCGTTACGGCGGTCAGCAGCGGCAACGAAGTCGCGGTGCCGGGCAGAACGGTGCGTGCCGCTGATGAAGCTATCATCGTGGCGATAGATGCCGGACACGGCGGCCAGGATCCGGGCGCTATCGGCGCGAACGGCCTGAAAGAGAAGAACGTAACCATCGCCATAGCGCGTAAATTAAAAGCGTTGCTGAATGCCGATCCCATGTTTAAAGGCGTGATGACCCGTGACGGCGACTATTTTATCTCCGTGATGGGCCGTTCGGACGTGGCGCGCAAGCAGAACGCTAATCTGCTGGTGTCTATCCACGCCGATGCCGCGCCAAACCGTAGCGCGTCCGGCGCATCCGTCTGGGTGCTCTCTAACCGTCGCGCCAACAGCGAAATGGCGGGATGGCTGGAGCAGCACGAGAAGCAGTCCGAGCTGCTGGGCGGCGCGGGCGATCTGCTGGCTAACAGCCAGGCCGATCCCTATCTCAGCCAGGCGGTGCTTGATTTGCAGTTCGGCCACTCGCAGCGCGTTGGCTATGACGTAGCGGTTAAGGTTATCGCCCAGCTGCAGCGCGTTGGCTCGCTGCACAAAAGACGTCCGGAACACGCCAGCCTGGGGGTATTACGCTCGCCTGACATTCCTTCGCTGCTGGTGGAAACCGGCTTTATCAGTAACCCTTCGGAGGAGCGACTGCTCGGCAGTAGCGCTTACCAGCAGAAGATTGCCGAGTCGATTTATAAAGGCCTGCGCAACTACTTCCTGGCGCACCCGCTGCAATCTATCCCAAAGGAGGAAAACCGACCGTTGCAGTCCGCAACGGCGGTTGATGTTCAGCCTGACCCCGCCCCGGTCAGCACGCGCTATGCCGGTGCGGTAACGCGCCACGTGGTGAAAAGGGGCGAGACGCTTTCCGGGATTGCTGCCCACTACGGCGTCAGCATGGCGATGCTACGTTCGATGAATACGTTGAAGAAGGATGTCGTTTGGGTCGGTCAGCGGCTGAAAGTGCCGGCTTCCGGCACGCAGCGCGCCAGCAGGCCGCAGCGGCATAAAGTGGTGCGTGGCGACTCGCTGACCGCCATTGCCGCACACTATGGCGTCAGCCCGAAAGCGATACAGCAGGCGAATAATATGAAATCGCAAAATGTTATGCTGGGGCAGACGTTAACTATTCCAACCTCGTAAACAAGGATCTTTTATGCCGATTCAGGTACTGCCGCCACAGCTTGCCAACCAGATTGCCGCAGGTGAAGTGGTAGAGCGTCCGGCGTCGGTGGTGAAAGAACTGGTCGAAAACAGCCTGGATGCTGGCGCGACAAGAATAGATATCGAGATCGATAAAGGCGGCGCCAAACTGATCCGCATCCGCGATAACGGCTGCGGCATCAGCAAAGCCGAGCTGGCGATGGCGCTGGCCCGCCACGCCACCAGTAAAATCACCACGCTTGATGACCTGGAAGCCATTATGAGCCTCGGCTTCCGGGGCGAAGCGCTGGCCAGCATCAGCTCCGTTTCGCGCCTGACGCTGACTTCGCGCACGGTTGAACAGGCGGAAGCCTGGCAGGCTTACGCGGAAGGACGAGAGATGGACGTGACCATCAAGCCTGCGGCGCATCCGGTCGGCACCACGCTTGAAGTGCTGGATCTTTTCTATAATACGCCCGCCCGCCGGAAATTTATGCGCACGGAGAAAACCGAATTCACCCATATCGACGAGGTGATCCGGCGTATCGCGCTGGCAAGGTTCGACGTGGCGTTTTCGCTCACCCACAACGGCAAGCTTATCCGTCAGTATCGCGCCGTCAGCGACAGCAAGCAGCGTGAACGCCGCCTGGGCGCAATCTGCGGAACCGCTTTTCTCAGCCATGCGCTGGCTATCGAATGGCAGCACGGCGATCTGGTGCTACAGGGCTGGGTAGCGGATCCGGTCGGCGCTCGCGCCGTTACCGATCTGCAATACTGCTATGTTAACGGCCGCATGATGCGCGATCGCCTGATCAATCATGCTATCCGCCAGGCCTATCAGGATAAGCTGGGCGATCATCAGCCTGCCTATGTGCTTTACCTGACCATCGATCCGCACCAGGTAGATGTCAACGTGCATCCCGCCAAGCATGAAGTGCGTTTCCATCAGTCGCGGCTGGTGCATGACTTTATCTATCAGGGCGTGATCAGCGTGCTGCAGGAAGCCGGTGCGGAAACGCTGCCGGGCGTGGCTGCTCAAGCGCCGACCGAGCGCTGGCAGCCCGAGAACCGTCAGGCGGCGGGCGGCAACCATTTTTCCGCGCCTGCACCGGCCAGACACGCTGGCGGCAACGGCAACGGCGGCGGCAAAGGCAACGACAACAGCAGCGGCAAAGGCGGCGGGAAAGCAGCGGCAGGCTGGCAACATCAGGAGCCAGGCTACCAGAAAAAAGAGGGCGCGCTCTATCGCCAGCTGCTGCAAACGCCTGAATTGCCCGCCGCGCGCGAGGCGGTGCCGCGCCCGGCTGAGCCAAAAAGCGTACGCGCGCAGCCTGAACCCGAGCCGACGCTCAGCGGTCATAGCGAAAGCTTTGGCCGCGTGCTGACCGTGCTGCATAACGACTTTGCGCTGGTGGAATCCCGCGAGCGCCTGGCCCTGATTTCGCTGCCGGTAGCGGAGCGCTGGTTGAAGCAGGCGCAGCTGGAGCCGGGTGAAGAAGGGCTAAAGCCGCAGCCGCTGCTGATCCCGGTCAGGATAAAAATGGCGAAGCCAGAGCGCGAAGCCGCCAGTCGTTTAGCGGCGTTATTGCAGCAAATGGGCATAGAGCTGGAGGCGGACGGGCAGCACATCACGCTGCGCGCCGTACCTTTACCATTGCGCCAACAAAATTTACAAATCTTGATTCCAGAACTGTTAGGCTACCTTGCTCAGCAGCCGGAGATTTCGGTCAGGCAGGTGGCGCAATGGTTAGCGCGGCACGCTGTGACCGAGCGTCCGCACTGGAATCACTCGCAGGCGATTGCGCTGCTGGCGGAGGTCGAAAGACTTTGCCCGCAGCTGATTAAATCGCCGCCATCCGGACTATTACAGTATGTTGATACTGAACTGGCGATGAATGCCCTGAAGCATGAGTGACTTATCTACGGCTGGCCGGCCTAAGGCTATATTTTTGATGGGGCCTACGGCCTCCGGCAAGACGGCGCTGGCGATAGCCTTACGCCAGCAGCTGCCGGTTGAGCTGATTAGCGTCGATTCCGCCCTGATTTATCGCGGTATGGATATCGGCACCGCCAAGCCCTCGGCAGAGGAGCTGCGGCTGGCGCCCCATCGTTTACTGGATATTCGCGATCCCGCTGAAACGTACTCGGCGGCGGAGTTCCGCCGCGATGCGCTGGCGGAAATGGCGGAGATTACCCGAAGCGGGCGTATCCCGCTGCTTGTTGGTGGCACCATGCTCTACTACAAGGCGTTGCTGGAAGGATTATCGCCGTTGCCCCCGGCCGATCCTGAAATACGCCAGCGTATAGAGCAAAGGGCGAGTGAAGAGGGATGGGAAGCGCTTCACCGTCAGTTATGTGAAATAGATCCCATTGCTGGAAATCGTATTCATCCGAATGATCCCCAGAGACTCTCGCGAGCACTGGAAGTTTTTTTTATTTCAGGTAAAACTTTAACAGAACTGACGAAAACCGCAGGTGAAGCGTTGCCGTACGAGGTGGTGCAGTTCGCCATCGCTCCTCGCGAGCGGGAAACCATCCATCAGCGTATCGCGCTGCGTTTTCAGCAAATGTTAGCGTCAGGATTTGAAGCGGAGGCTCGGGCACTTTTTGCACGAGGTGATTTGCATACGGACATGCCTTCCATTCGTTGTGTGGGTTATCGCCAGATGTGGTCATTTTTGCAGGGCGAGATCGATTACGATGAAATGGTTTATCGGGGAATTTGCGCAACACGGCAATTAGCCAAGCGCCAGATAACCTGGCTGCGCGGCTGGAAGGATGTTCACTGGCTGGATAGCGAACAACCTGAGGCGGCGCTGGCAGAGGTATTACAGGTTCTTAGTGCGAAGGCTGGGTGATTGTGTACAATTGGTGCGTTATCGTGCGCAAATTTTTACGCAGTATTTCAGAGCGCAAGCTCTTAAGTAGTAAACAACAAGCATATAAGGAAAAGATAGAATGGCTAAGGGGCAATCATTGCAAGATCCGTTCTTGAACGCACTGCGTCGCGAACGTGTTCCGGTTTCGATTTATTTGGTGAATGGTATTAAACTGCAGGGTCAGATTGAATCATTTGACCAATTTGTAATTTTACTGAAAAACACGGTTAGCCAGATGGTTTATAAACATGCCATTTCTACCGTTGTTCCGTCCCGTCCGGTCTCCCATCATAGCAACAACACGGGTGGCGGAAGCAGCAACTATCATCACGGTGGCAGTAATCAGGGAGCATCATCGCAGCCCCAGCAGGAAAGTGACGACGCAGAGTAATCACTCTTCTTTCAGGACGGGCCGGCTCGCCCGTCCTGGCAATGTCCCTGACTCGCGCCTCTTCTCAGGAAAAGGCGAACGGGCGTCGCTATTTAGCGCAAATGTGCATTTTGCCTCTGATCCCAGGCAGTATGGCCATCGTAAAGCAGGTTCAACAAGGTTCTGAGAGGTTTTAAGTTTGTTTGACCGTTATGATGCCGGTGAGCAGGCCGTACTGGTACACATCTATTTCTCCCAAGACAGAGATATGGAAGATTTACAGGAGTTCGAAACTCTTGTCTCTTCCGCTGGTGTCGAAGCACTACGCGTAATTACCGGAAGCCGCAAGGCGCCACATCCAAAATATTTTGTTGGTGAAGGTAAAGCCACAGAAATAGCCGAGGCGGTTAAAGCCAGCGGCGCTTCTGTCGTGCTCTTCGATCACGCCCTTAGTCCGGCTCAGGAACGCAACCTTGAAGCGTTGTGCCAGTGCCGCGTAATCGACCGCACCGGACTGATTCTGGACATCTTCGCCCAGCGTGCGCGTACCCACGAAGGTAAACTTCAGGTCGAGCTGGCTCAGTTACGCCATCTCGCCACGCGTCTGGTACGCGGCTGGACCCACCTGGAACGCCAGAAAGGCGGTATCGGCCTGCGCGGCCCGGGTGAAACTCAGCTGGAAACTGACCGTCGTCTGTTGCGTAACCGCATCACGCTTATCCTTTCCCGGCTTGAAAAAGTAGAGAAGCAGCGCGATCAGGGACGCCAGGCGCGCAATAAGGCCGATGTGCCTACGCTCTCGCTGGTCGGCTATACCAACGCCGGAAAATCCACCCTTTTTAACCGCATTACTTCTGCCGAGGTCTATGTCGCCAACCAGCTGTTTGCGACCCTGGATCCCACGCTGCGTCGCCTGGACGTGGCGGACGTAGGCGAAGTGGTGCTGGCGGATACCGTTGGCTTTATCCGTCATCTGCCGCACGATCTGGTCGCCGCTTTTAAAGCGACGCTGCAGGAAACACGGCAGGCCACGCTGCTGCTGCACGTTATCGACGCCGCCGATCTGCGCGTGGATGAGAATATTGAAGCCGTAGAAGAAGTGCTGGAAGAGATCGAAGCGAACGATATTCCGACGCTGCAGGTGATGAATAAGATTGATGCGCTGGAGGATTTCGTCCCCAGGATCGATCGCAATGATGAAAATCTGCCGGTTCGCGTCTGGGTTTCCGCGCAAACGGGCGAAGGCATTCCGCTGCTGTTTCAGGCGCTGACCGAGCGTCTGGCGGGTGAAATAGCCCAATACGATTTACGCCTGCCGCCGGAAGCGGGGCGGCTGCGCAGCCGCTTTTATCAGCTGCAGGCGATAGAAAAAGAGTGGAACGAAGATGACGGCAGCGTAGGGTTACAGATACGCATGCCCATCGTTGACTGGCGCCGCCTGTGTAAACAGGAACCGGAGCTGGTGGATTACATTGTTTGACGCCCGACTCGCGTATCCCGGCTCTGGGATAACACCGCATACACAATAAATGGAGCAGAAACATGGCGTGGAATCAGCCCGGGAATAACGGACAGGACCGCGACCCGTGGGGGAGCAGCAATAATCAAGGCGGCAACCCCGGGGGAAACAAAGGAGGGCGCGATAAAGGGCCTCCTGATTTGGATGATATTTTCCGCAAGCTAAGCAAAAAGCTTGGCGGTTTCGGCGGTGGTAAAAACGACGGCGGCCAGCAAGCGCCGGGACGCGGCGGTCGCCTGATCGGTATCGTTGCCGTCGCTGCGGTAGTGATTTGGGCAGGCAGCGGCTTCTATACCATTAAAGAGGCGGAGCGCGGCGTGGTAACACGTTTTGGCAAGTTCAGCCATCTGGTAGAGCCAGGCCTGAACTGGAAGCCGACCTTTATCGATCAGGTACGCGCCGTCAACGTTGAGGCGGTACGCGAACTGGCTGCATCAGGAACGATGCTGACTTCGGACGAGAACGTGGTGCGCGTGGAAATGAACGTGCAGTACCGCGTGACTAATCCGGAACGCTATCTTTTTGCCGTAACCAGCGCGGACGACAGCCTGCGCCAGGCGACGGACAGCGCGCTGCGCGGCGTAATCGGTCGCTCAACGATGGATCGCATTTTGACAGAGGGTCGTACCGTCGTGCGTAGCGATACCCAGCGCGAGCTGGAAGAGACGATCCGCCCTTACGATATGGGCATTACGCTGCTGGACGTCAACTTCCAGGCCGCTCGTCCGCCGGAAGAAGTAAAAGCCGCATTTGACGATGCCATTGCCGCGCGTGAAAACCGCGAGCAGTACGTTCGTGAAGCTGAAGCCTATGCTAACGAAGTCCAGCCGCGCGCCAACGGCCAGGCCCAGCGTATTCTGGAAGAAGCACGCGCTTATAAAACGCGTACCGTGCTGGAAGCACAGGGTGAAGTGGCACGCTTCGCCAAACTGCTGCCGGAATATAAAGCCGCGCCGGAGATCACCCGCGAGCGTCTCTATATTGAAACCATGGAGCGCGTACTGAGCCACACCCGTAAGGTGTTGGTTAACGATAAGGGCAACAACCTGATGGTGCTGCCGCTGGATCAGCTGATGCGTGGTCAGAGCGCCCCAGCGTCAGCGGGGCAGAATAACAACAGCCTGCTCCATCTGCCGGCAGCCTCGGGCAGCAATGAACGCGCCAGCAACGGTTCGTCGTTCAGCCCGGACAGCATTATGGATCAGCGTCGGGTTAATGCTCAGCGTAACGACACCCAGCGCGAAGGGAGAGATTAAGGATGCGTAAGCCATTAATCGTGGTATTAATTGTGGTGCTGGTGGTGCTTTACGCATCGCTGTTTGTGGTGCAGGAAGGCCAGCGCGGCATCGTTATGCGCTTTGGCAAGGTACTGCGCGACGATGAAAATAAACCGCTGGTCTATGCGCCGGGCCTGCACTTCAAGATCCCTTTCCTGGAATCCGTGAAGTCGCTGGACGCGCGCCTGCAGACGATGGATAACCAGGCCGATCGCTTCGTCACCAAAGAGAAGAAAGATCTGATCGTGGATTCCTATATCAAATGGCGCATCAGCGATTTCAGCCGCTACTACCTGGCTACCGGCGGCGGCGACGTTTCGCAGGCGGAAGTGCTGCTGAAACGCAAATTCAGCGACCGTCTGCGTTCTGAGATTGGTCGTCTGGACGTGAAAGATATCGTTACCGACTCGCGGGGACGGTTGACTACCGACGTGCGTGACGCCCTGAATACCGGCAGCGCAGGCCAGGATGACGAAATCGCTACGCCAGCGGCCGATGATGCTATCGCTTCCGCCGCGGCGCGCGTAGAGCGCGAAACCAGCAGCAAAGAGCCAGCGGTGAATCCGAACAGTATGGCGGCGTTAGGCATTCAGGTCGTTGACGTGCGCATCAAGCAGATCAACTTGCCGACCGAGGTGTCTGATGCTATCTACAATCGTATGCGCGCCGAGCGTGAAGCGGTTGCTCGTAGCCAGCGTTCACAGGGTCAGGAAGAGGCAGAGAAACTGCGTGCGGGCGCGGACTATGAGGTCACGCGCACGCTGGCCGAAGCACAGCGTACCGCGTTGATGACGCGGGGTGAAGGGGATGCCGAAGCGGCGAAACTTTTTGCCGACGCCTTCAGTCAGGATCCGGATTTTTATGCCTTTATCCGCAGCCTGCGCGCCTACGACAGCAGCTTCAACAGCAGTCAGGACGTAATGGTACTGAGCCCGGACAGCGACTTCTTCCGCTTTATGCAGTCGCCTTCCAAAGCAACTCGCTAAGCGTCTTCAATACACAGGCCGGGGATCTTCCCCGGCTTTTTTTATTCCTCTCTGCAAGCGTGATGCATTTGTTAATCAATTATTAATTAATAGTCGCGTAAAAATGTGATTATTCCGCTTTTTACCCCTTGCCGTTGACGGCCTGCCGCGCTTTGTGTAGCCTTTTTTTACCCTTGTTTTGTTAAACGATTAATACCTGAAAATATTCAACCATGATAAGCGCTTGCCGTTTTTAAATAAGCCGGAAGCTTTACGGATTAAATAACCGGTCGGCCATCTTAAATTAGCGTTAATAACAGGATAAATGGAAATGGATTCTTCCAGAAATCCCCGCTGTGTTTTTTACTCACACGACACAATGGGATTCGGCCATATACGCCGAAATATGTTGCTCAGTCAGTCAATAACAGCAGCCTGCCCTGATGCTGAAATATTACTTATTTCAGGCGTGCGCGAAGCCGGGGCCTTTATGCTGCCGCCCGGTGCAGACAGCCTTATCCTGCCTTCCTGGCAAAAAACCGCAGAGGGCAAGTATCACCCCCGCGCCTTAGGCAAAAAGGTTCAGCCGCTGGTCAGGCTGCGCTCGCAAATTATTTATGCGGCCATCAACGCTTTCTCGCCGGATATTATGATTGTGGATAACGTGCCACGTGGCGCCATGCGCGAGCTGGATCTCAGCCTGCCGCTGCTGGCCGCGAAAAAAACGCATCTGGTGCTGGGCCTGCGCGATATTCTTGACGAACCTGAAGCGGTAAAACAGCAGTGGTTTAAACAGGAAAACAGTACGGCGCTCGAAAAATTTTATTCCTCGATTTGGGTTTACGGCGACAGGTCACTTTACGATTTAGCTCGCGAATATCACTTTGACGCCGCAACCCAAAATAAGATGATTTTCACCGGCTATCTGGACGCGACATGCCGCATTCAAAGCTTTAGTCATGATGAGGCTGCGCCTGTCGCCCAGCCTTATGCGCTGTGCGTCGTGGGCGGCGGGCAGGATGGCTTTCGGCTGGCGGAAAGCTTTGTCAGCACCGTACTGCCCAACGGGATGCACGGCGTATTAGTGACCGGATCGATGATGCCCGAACCGCAGCGGCTACGGCTAAAAAAGCTGGCCGCGGCGTTTCCTGAAAAAACCGTGGTGGAGTTCGTAGCGGAACCGCTAAAACTGCTGCGCTACGCCAGCCGCGTTATTGCGATGGGCGGATACAATACGCTGACGGAGCTGCTGGCTTTTAATAAAACGGCATTGATTGTGCCGCGCGTCGTTCCCCGCAAGGAACAGTGGATCAGAGCAACAAAACTTGCCGCGCTGGGGCTGATTGATGCGCTGCATCCGGACCATTTATCCCCTGAACGGCTGGGCGACTGGCTGATGCAGCCCCGCCATTTTGTTAACCCGCGTGAAAAGCTTAATTTCGAGGGGCTGGAAAAAGTGGCTGCCAGCGTCCGGCAAATACTCAACGGCAAACGTATCGGGGAGTGTGTCTGATGACGTCTGAACCGCTGCGTGTGGGCTATGTGCTGAAGCGCTACCCACGCTTTTCAGAAACCTTTGTCGTCAATGAAATCCTGGCGCACGAGCGCGCGGGCCTCAGCCTGATAATTTTTGCGCTCGGGCCGGTAATGGAAACGCATTTCCAGCCCGATATCGGCGCGGTGAAGGCACCTGTTATTCGCCTGACGGATAAGCAGCGTAACATCGAGCTTTTCTGGGGGCTGGTAAAAGAGGGGCTGGCAGCGCTGCCTGATTTTGCCGTGCGGTTGGCGGAGGAGCGGGATCACGACGTGCACGAGCTGGCGCAGGGCATTTCGCTCGCGCTGGCCGTCAGACAGCACGCATTGCGGCATCTGCATGCGCATTTCGCCACCCAGGCCGCCACCGTGGCGCGTCTTGCCGCAAAGTTCAGCGACATAAGCTGGTCTTTCACTGCCCATGCGAAAGACATCTATTACCGCTATGACACGGATATTCAGCTGGCCCGCAAAATACAGGACGCCAGCCATGTGATAACCGTGTCCGATTACAATCTTGCGTGGCTATGCGAGCGTTATGGCGGCGATCGGCAGAAAGTCAGTCGGCTTTATAACGGGCTGGATCTGCGCCAGTTTCCCTGGCTTTCACCGCTCAAACGACAGGCCCATATTCTGGCGGTGGGGCGGCTGGTGCCTAAAAAAGGATTCCGCGTGCTGATTGCCGCCCTGGCGCAGCTGCAGGCCAAAGCCATTCCGTTCCACTGTACGCTGATTGGCGACGGGCCGGAACGGTCGGCGCTGGAGGCGGCTGTCGTTAGCTGTGAACTACAGGCAAAGGTGTCCTTTACCGGCCTGTTGTCGCGCCAGCGCGTAGCGAAGGCTATCCAACAGAGCGCCATGGTGGTTGCGCCCTGCATCATCAGCGAGGATGGCGATCGCGACGGCCTGCCAACCATTATGGTTGAAGCGATGGCGCTGGGCACACCGGTGATCTCCACTCGCGTGGCAGGGATCCCGGAGCTGGTCATTGATGGTCAAACCGGGCTTTGCGTCGGCCCCGAAGATGTCGTCGGCCTGGCCGATGCGATGGTCATGCTGTTGAGCGGACAGGATATGCGTGAAAAGCTGGCAAGGCAGGCGCGCAGGATGATTGTTCGCGACTATGACATCGACCGTAACATCATGGAAATGCAAAAGATATTTACTCCAGAGCAGAAATAAATTCTGCGCATGAAAAAAGGATTTTCATTTATGCGAGTTGCTTTCATCTGTGCAGATGGCGGGATCCCCGTTTTTGGCTGTAAGGGTGCATCCGTCCATATTCAGGAAGTGCTGCGCGCGCTTCTCAGGCAGGGGGCGAAAATCGTGCTTTTTGCCCGTCGTATCGGTACGCCGCCTGACGATCTACAAGGGATCAAACTTGTCTCGCTCGATCCCTTCGATCCGCCTGCGGCAGACAATGCGCTGGCGCGTGTTGAAATGGCGCTGGCCATTAATGCTCAGCTGGAGCAGGCGCTCCGGGCCGAAGGCCCGTTCGATTTGGTATATGAACGCTATTCCCTGTGGAGCTTCGCCGGGCTGGCGTATGCGCATCGACAGGGCTGGCGCACGGTGCTGGAAGTCAATGCGCCGCTGATTGAAGAACAAAAAAACTACCGCGAGCTGGTGGCGGAAAAAAAGGCCGTAGCGGTACTGAAAAAGCTGCTTGCCAGTGCGACGGCGGTGATTGCTGTTTCACCTGGCGTAAAAAAGTGGCTGACTGGCTTTACCGGTTCTGCAGAGCGCATCCACGTTATTGCTAATGGCGTCGATCCGTTGCGCTTTCGGTCACCCACAGCGCAGCTGCATCCGGAAAATAGCTGGGGAGCGATAACCATCGGTTTTGTCGGCACGCTTAAGGCCTGGCACGACGTAGAAACGCTGCTGGATGCCTTTGTGCTGCTGCAGCTGCAGCGTCCTGACGTCTGGCTACTGATCGTCGGCGATGGCCCACAGCGGCAGAAACTGCAAAAAACGGTGCAGGCGAGAGCGATCTCCGGCGTCGCTTTCGCCGGTGCCGTTAGTCCGGCGACGGTGCCGGACTGGCTGAACAGGATGGACATTGCCGTCGCGCCCTATCCACAGCTGGCGGACTTCTATTTCTCACCCCTGAAAATCTACGAGTATATGGCCGCCCAGCTGCCGGTTGTGGCAACGCGTGTCGGTCACCTTGCCGAAGTGATTGACCACGGCGTTACGGGGATGCTGGTAGAGCCGGGCGATGCCACGGCGCTTTGCGTTTTGCTTCGGCAGCTGGTCGATCAACCCCTGCTGCGTCAGCGCCTTGGCGTGGCCGCACGGCGCTTCGTCATGGAGCATCACAGCTGGGATAAGGTAGTCAGCGAGACCCTGCGGATAGCGCAAATGCCTGCCGGGAGCACAAGCTGATGTCTCTGTCCTGGCTGCAGGCCGCCGCCCGCTTCGCTCCCTGGCTTCGCCAGCAGCGCGGCTTAATTGTGCGTTCGCTTATTTTCCTGCTGCTGGCGACCGGCATGCGCCTGCTGGAGCCGTGGCCGCTGGCCTTTATTATTGACGAGGTGCTGGCGCCGTCTGACGCGCCGGTTACGGGCAGGCTGAATACGCTGGTTGCTCATCCTGGCGCGGCGCATCTGCTGCTGCTCTGCGCCGGCAGCGTTATCCTGATTGCCGCCGTTAAAGCCGGCCTGAGCTACCTGAGCACCGTTGGCCTGGCGATAGCGGGCAATCGCATCATCAGCCTGCTTCGTCAGGAGCTGTTCAATCATCTGCAAAGCCTGTCGTTAAGCTTTCATCATCAGGCAAAGAGTGGCGATCTCACCACGCGATTGATCAACGATATCGGAATGCTGCGCGAGGCGATCGTTACGGCGATGGTGCCCATGCTGGCGAATATCCTGATCCTGACCGGCATGTTCGGCATGATGCTTTATATCAATTGGAAACTGACGCTGCTGTCGCTGTTGTTGATGCCGCTGCTGTTGTTCAGTACTCGCCGCACCAGCGTAAAAGTGCATAAGGTCAGCCGCGACCAGCGCAAGCGGGAAGGGGCGCTGGCCGCCAGTGCCGCTGAATTCCTCGGCGCGATAGGCGTGGTGCAGGCGTTATCGCTGGAACCCGTCGCCGCCAGCCGTTTTGCGGTTGACGATGTAAAAAGCCTGCGTCAAAACGTGCAGTCCCGTCGCCTGCTGGCGGGCCTGGAGCGCAGGGTCGATCTGATCATCGCTTTCGCTACGGCGACGGTTCTCTATTACGGCGCAAGCGAAGTGCTGAAAAACCGGATGTCGCCCGGCGATTTACTGATTTTTGTCTCCTACCTTAAAAACTCGTTTCGGCCCGTGCGCGAGTACGCCAAATATGCCGGACGCCTGTCAAAAGCGCTTGCCGCAGGTGAACGCGTCACCAACCTGCTGGATATCCGACCGGCAATTGTCGATTGTCCGGGTGCGCAGACGGCCCGTGTTCGCGGCGAAATCTGCTGTGAGGACGTCAGCTTTAGCTATCCGACCTCGCAACAGCACGACACGCTGCGGCATATCAGCTTTTCGCTGGGCATTGGCGAGTCGCTGGCTATTGTAGGATCTTCCGGCACGGGGAAATCCACGCTGCTCAGCCTGCTGCTGCGGCTGTACGATCCGCAGGCGGGCCGTATCCTGCTCGACGGGCAGGACATCCGGCACTGCACCATTAAAAGCGTGCGGCAAAATATCAGCTATGTGCCGCAAAACAGCCTGCTGTTCGGCCTGAGCGTTCGGGAAAATATTGCCATGGCGGCGCTGAAAGCCGTGACGGATCGGCAGGTTTACGCGGCGGCCAGGCTGGCTGGCGCGCACGAGTTTATTATGCGCTTGCCGCAGGGGTACGACACCGTGCTCAGCGAAAGGGGCAACTCGCTGTCCGGCGGCCAGCGCCAGCGTATCGCCATCGCCCGCGCCGCCGTGAGGCAGAGCCCGGTGCTGCTGCTGGACGAGCCGGATACGGGGCTGGACTGTGAAAGCAAGCACCGACTGACCGAGGCGCTGGCCCGGCTGATGGCCGATCGCACCACGATTATCGTGACGCATAATCTTTCCTTCGCCGCGCGAGCCCAGCGGATCCTCGTGATGGAAGAGGGCGAAATCGTTGAGCAGGGCACGCACGAGCTGCTGCTGGAAAGCCGCGGGCGCTACGCCCATCTATGGGCATTACAGCGAAGCAACAACAGGGACGTATCCTATGCTACGGAATAAATACGACGAGCTGATTAAGAAAGACGGCGCTCTGCCGGGGCTGGCAGCGCTACTTGATGAAGATCTGCTGGCGGCAAAAATACGTGCTTTATCGCCGTTTTCCGGGCTGCGCACGCTTAAAATCGACTATATCCGCTATAAACCCGCCACCAGCTGCGTCGCAACGCTAATCCTCCAGTTTGCCGACGGACAGCGGCACTGGCTGGCGGCCAAGGCGCTGACGCTGACGCGCTTCGCAATCTCCTGGCGGCATCCCAAACGGCAAAAGCTAATTAACAACGGCGATCCTTTTGCCCCGCTGGCTATTCCCGAGCTGGGGATCATCCTGAGCTATCCACAGCACGACCGCGCGCTTCCCGGTCTCTCTTTGCTGAACGCTTCGCGGGAACGGGACGCGCAGCTGCGCAGCTGGCTGCCTGACATTGCCGGAAAGGCGCGTCTTGATCTGAGCATCCTTCGCTATAAGCCGGAACGCAGGCTGCTGGCGCTGCTGCGCTGCAACGGTCAACCCTGGGCCACGCTGCGTTTTGCCAGCGATAAGCGCTATCAGGCGATGCTGACAGGCAACCGGCTGGGGCACGCTACCGGCGAAATTGAACTGCTGGCGGCGCTACCCGAGCAACGATTGCTGATCACCCGCTGGATTGAAGGAGAAACGCTTTGCCCGGAGCAGGGCGATAATCTGACGGAACAGGATGCTTTCCAGCTGGGAGCCAGGCTGGCCAGCCTGCACGGCCTGAAAATAGCGTTGCCCGATGCGCCGCTGCCAGACGGCATTAAAGACGCACAACAGGTGCTGAACACGCTGAGCGTCGTGGCGCCCATCCAGCAAGAACGCTTTACCTTACTGTTAACCAGGCTGGCAAAACAACTGACGGATCGCCTGTTTCAGCGGGTGGTTACTCACGGCGATTTCACTGTCGATCAGGTCGTCAAAAGCGCCGTGGGCGGTCAGCTGCGGTTGATTGACTGGGACAGAGCCGCAGCCGGGCATCCGGCCACCGACCTGGCTGCTTTTCAGGCCAGACTGGAGTTGCAGGTCATTGAAAAAACGCTGACGCCTTGCCAGGCCGGTCGGGTTGTCGCCTCGCTACACGAGGGCTATCGTCAGCAGCGTGGTCATCTGCCGCCGCTGCTGGCCGATTATACGGCGCTGGCGCTGTTGCAGCTGGCCGCTGAACCGTTTCGCAAGCGCATGACAGGCTGGGCGCAGCATATCGCCGAGCTGTTGCAGCGGGCCGGGCAGCTGATGGCGCAGAGCGAGCCGCTCTCCGATCCGGCAGCGGCGCTCTCCGGGCTGCTGAGCAAGCCGCGAATGGCGCCGCTGCTGCGCCAGGCGTTGGGATTGCCTGCCGCCGCCTTGCTGAAGGAGGCGACGCTCGTTACCCATAAGCCTGGTCGTCGCGCGGTGCTGGCCTGGCGCTGGACCTCAGCGCCGGGTGAACTGAGCATTATTGGCAAATACCGTCATAAGGGATTCGAGCCGCACGGTTTTCTTGTCCAGCAGGCTTTGTGGCGCAACGGTTTTCGCGGCGACAGCGACGTTATCGTGCCTGAACCTCTGGCCGTACTTGAGGCGCAAAATCTCTGGCTTCAGCAGCGGATTGCCGGTGAGCGGGTCACCGAAGCGCTGTCTCCCGACAGCGATCGGCTGGCGGCAACGGGCGAACTTGTCGGCACGGCGCTGGCCAGGCTACAGCACAGTGACGCCGCGCAGCGGGCCGTGGCGGGCAGGCACTGGTCCATAAAAGACGAGCTGGAGACGCTGCGGCAGCGGCTGAAACAGGCGGCGGCGGCGCGGCCCGCGTGGGCCAGCAGGATAGCCGACATCTGTCGTGCCTGTGAGCAGCTGGCGCTGGCGCTGAGCCCCACGGACGGGCTTTTTCTCCATCGTGATTTTTATCCTGCTCAGCTGCTGCTGACCCAGGCACGGCCGGGGCAGCTTGCCGTGTTGGATTTCGATCTTGCCGCTCTGGGGCCGCCATCGCTGGATGCAGGTAACTATATCGCTCATCTGCGCGAGCAGGCGCTGCGGGATTATGGCGATGACAAAGCGCTTACCGTCCATGAAGACGCTTTTCTGGGCGCCTGGCTGGCCCGATCCGCCGCTGCGGATATCGTTAATATCAGCATTTTCACTACGCTGGCACTGGCGCGCCATATCGCCATCAGCCTGCTCTTTCCTGAACGCCACCACACGACGGTCAGACTGCTGGAGCTTTGCGAATCACGTTTAAGGCGCTCTGCCGAGCGGAGGAGGTGCTGATGCGTCGGCGCGGCGTGTTCGTGCTTTTGGTACTGACGCTTTTTTTTCCGGCCGGGGCATGGGCGGAGCCGGTCACCTTTCACTGGCGGGCAATTTATGAGGCGAAAACGCTGAACAACAGCAAGCTCAGATATGGGGACGATCGCCGCAATAAAACAGAAACCGAGCCAACGCTGCGGCTGAACGTCCGCGGATTCAAGGACGAACCGGTCTCTTTTTTCAGCGAGCTGGAGCTGATCCGTAAAAGAAAGCGCCAGACGGGAAGCGGCGGCCAGACTACCGATACGCTGAACTTCAACCAGCTCTGGCTGCGCTTTGATGACTCGCTGCTGCCGGAAACCGATTTGCGGCTGGGACGTTGGCTGCTGCGCGACGAGCGGGAGTGGTTGATTGACGAAAACGTGGATGGCGTCCACGCGCGCTTTGGCGATACGCTAAAAACGGAAGTGGGCGTGGGACGCATCAATTACTGGCAGCGAAACCTGCTGGATAGCCACACGCGCGGCGATAAGACCACGCTGCTGATGCTGTTCTCCCGTTACAAGATCGATCCGCAGTGGCGGGTCAGCGGCTATAGCTTTTGGCAGTATAATCGCGCGGCAGAAAGCGACAGGCAGCTCAACATAGGATTGCGATCCTGGTCGCCGTCTCGGGCGCCGCTCAGCCACTGGCTGGATATCGGTACTGTGCGTGGGCAAAAAGCGCGGCAGGCGCTGCGGGGCTATGCGCTGGACGGCGGCGTAACGTTGACGTTTCAGCACGTTGCGCTGCGTCCACGGCTGACGCTGGGCTATGCCTGGGGCAGCGGCGACCGCAATGATGATAGCGTGTCCAGACGCTATCGACAGACCGGACTGCAGGGAAACGAGGCCCGGTTTGGCGGCCTGGCGAAATATAAAATCTATGGGGATACGCTCGATCCTGAACTGAGCAATATTCATATCCTGACCGCAGGCGTGGGCGTAAATATCCATGAGCACCTTTCGCTTGATGTTATCGGACATTATTACCGCCAGGATCGCCTGGGCAAGCAGACAAAAAACAGTACGGCGCTGGACGCTAAATACGATCGGCTGACCACGAAAAAGCTGGGATCGGCGCTGGACATCGTTGTAGGCTGGCGAGCAACACCGCATGTCAGAATAGAGGCCAGCGCGGCCTGGTTTGCCCCTTCGTCCCGTTTTTATAACGGTTCCGGACGACGCAGCGAGCACGCCAGCAGCGCCAGCTCGTGGTGGCTGAAAGCGGGAATACAGTTTTAGCGCTTTAACATGATTTCTTTCATTTTCCCGGCCAAACCGGTAAAAAGCCGTGGCATACTACGCCTCTTTTTTCCGGATCGTCATTTATGAATGCAAATGTTTGGTTAGCGCTGGCATTAGTGCTGATTTTAGAAGGGATTGGCCCGATGCTGCTGCCGCGTATCTGGCGGCGTTTGATCCTCACGATGGCGCAGGTTCCCGACCGATTACTGCGTCGTTTCGGCGGCGGGTTGGTAGTTGCCGGCCTGGTGATCTGGTATAGCGTCAGCGTCCACGGCGGCGGATAACGGCACGAAAAAGCGCCCGTCGAGGCCCGACCGCGCGACGGGGAAAAAAGTACGCAAACGTGTGCTAAAAGAGCTGAAAGACGTGTTTTACGGTGGTAGAATCCATTTTTAAGCAATCGGTGATTTTAGAAATGGGTAAGAACGTCGTCGTACTGGGCACCCAATGGGGTGACGAAGGTAAAGGAAAGATTGTTGACCTGCTGACCGAACGTGCGAAATACGTGGTTCGCTATCAGGGTGGTCATAACGCGGGCCACACGCTGGTCATCAACGGTGAAAAAACCGTCCTCCATTTAATTCCCTCTGGTATTCTGCGTGAAAACGTTACCAGCATCATCGGCAACGGTGTGGTACTTTCACCGGCCGCGCTGATGAAAGAGATGAAGGGTCTGGAAGATCGCGGCTTTCCGGTACGCGACCGCCTGTTTATCTCCGAAGCCTGTCCGCTGATCCTGGAATATCACGTCGCGCTGGACGTGGCGCGTGAAAAAGCGCGCGGCGCCAAAGCCATCGGCACCACCGGTCGCGGCATCGGCCCTGCCTATGAAGACAAAGTTGCCCGTCGCGGCCTGCGCGTTGGCGACCTTTTCAATAAAGACACCTTTGCGGCCAAGCTGAAAGAAGTGATGGAGTACCATAACTTCCAGCTGGTGAACTACTACAAAGAAGAAGCGGTCGACTACGACAAAGTGCTGAGCGATATCATGGCTATCGCCGATATCCTGACCGGCATGGTGGTGGACGTTTCCGAACTGCTGGACGGCGCGCGTAAAAACGGCGACCTGATCATGTTTGAAGGCGCGCAGGGCACGCTGCTGGACATCGACCACGGCACCTATCCGTACGTAACTTCTTCTAACACCACCGCAGGCGGCGTAGCGACTGGTTCCGGTATCGGCCCGCGCTATGTAGACTACGTGCTGGGCATCGTGAAAGCCTATTCCACTCGCGTTGGCGCAGGCCCGTTCCCGACGGAGCTGTTCGACGAAACCGGCGAATTCCTGTGCAAGCAGGGTAACGAGTTTGGTGCCACTACCGGTCGTCGTCGTCGTACCGGCTGGCTGGATGCGGTTGCCGTGCGTCGCGCGGTGCAGATCAACTCGCTGTCTGGTTTCTGCATGACCAAGCTGGACGTGCTGGATGGCCTGAAAGAAGTGAAAATCTGCGTCGCCTATCGTATGCCGGACGGCCGCGAAATGACCACCACGCCGCTGGCTGCGGAAGGCTGGGAAGGCATTGAGCCGATTTATGAAACCCTGCCGGGCTGGAGCGAAACCACCTTTGGCGTGAAAACGCTGGAAGGCCTGCCGCAGGCGGCGCGCAACTATATCAAGCGCGTTGAAGAAGTGACCGGCGTGCCGGTAGACATCATCTCTACCGGTCCTGACCGTAGCGAGACGATGATCCTGCGTGACCCTTTTGACGCATAAGATGTTAGCCAGGCCGGGTATTATCCGGCCTGATTTCCTCTCCCGTTCTCTTGTCCCGCCCTCTCTTTATCAGCGCTTACTGAAATAAAATGGCCTCGAATGCGAAGGCTGGTTTATCATCATTGACAACACACTCATTTTTGAGCGGATTGCTGGCGCGTTTAGCGCCGTGCCGTTGAGGTAACCGTGCAGCTAACAAGTTTCACTGATTATGGTTTACGCGCGCTGATTTTTCTGGCCGCGCTGCCCGCAGGCAGGATGACCAGCATCACGGAAGTCACCGAGGCTTACGGCGTCTCGCGTAATCATATGGTTAAGATTATCAATCAGCTGAGTCGGGCAGGCTATGTCGCTGCGGTACGGGGCAAAAACGGCGGCATCCGGTTAGGTAAACCGGCCAGCGAGATCGTGATAGGCCAGGTCGTCCGCGATATGGAGCCGCTCCAGCTGGTGAACTGCCACAGTGACTTTTGCCACATCACCCCGGCCTGCCGCCTGAAAACGGCGCTGCACGAGGCCGTACAGTGTTTTCTCGCCGTGCTGGACGGCTACACGCTGGCCGATTTGGTTACCGACAACCATCCGCTCTACCAATTGCTGCGAATTGAGCAACCCTCTTTCCGCAGCTGATGACAACGGAGGAACCGCTATGTCAAAAGATCCATTTAAGGAACGGGAAGCTGAAAAATATGAGAACCCCATTCCCAGCCGCGAATTTATCCTTTCCCATTTAGATAAACGCGAAAAGCCCGCCAGCCGTGAAGAGCTGGCGGACGAACTTTCTATCTCTGGCGAGGAGCAAACCGAAGCGCTGCGCCGCCGCCTGCGCGCGATGGAGCGCGACGGACAGTTAGTGTTCACTCGCCGCCAGTGCTATGCGCTGCCGGAGCGTCTCGATCTGCTGCGCGGCAAGGTTATCGGCCATCGCGACGGCTTTGGCTTTCTACGCGCCGAGGGCAGCAAAGACGATCTTTATCTCTCTGCCGAGCAGATGAAAATGTGTATGCACGGCGACGTGATCCTGGCCCAGGCAATGGGCGCCGATCGCAAGGGCCGTCGTGAAGCGCGCGTAGTGCGCGTGCTGGAGCCGCGTAACAACCAGATCGTCGGCCGCTACTTTACCGAAGCCGGCGTCGGCTTTGTAGTACCGGACGACAGCCGCCTGAGCTTTGATATTCTGATCCCGCCGGAAGAGCTGATGAACGCCCGTATGGGCTATGTGGTGGTGGTGGAGCTGATGCAGCGTCCTACCCGTCGCAGCAAGGCTATCGGTAAAGTGGTGGAAGTGCTCGGCGACAATATGGGCACCGGCATGGCCGTCGAAATGGCGCTGCGTACCCATGATATCCCTCACGCCTGGCCGGAAGCGCTGGAGCGCCAGATCGCCCAGCTGAAGGAAGAAGTGCCGGAAGAAGCTAAAGCGGGCCGCGTAGACCTGCGCGATCTGCCGCTGGTCACCATTGACGGCGAAGACGCCCGCGACTTCGATGACGCCGTCTTCTGCGAAAGAAAACGCGGCGGCGGCTGGCGCTTATGGGTAGCTATCGCCGACGTCAGCTATTACGTTCGTCCCGGCACGCCGCTGGATGACGAAGCGGTTAACCGCGGCACCTCGGTCTACTTCCCGTCGCAGGTTGTGCCTATGCTGCCGGAAGTGCTCTCCAACGGACTCTGCTCGCTGAACCCGCAGGTGGATCGCCTTTGTATGGTCTGTGAAATGACCATTTCCGCCACCGGCAAGCTGACCGGCTACAAGCATTACGAAGCGGTGATGAACTCCTGGGCTCGCCTGACCTATAACAAGGTCTGGAGCATTCTGCAGGGCAATCAGGAGCTGCGCGAACAGTATCAGCCGCTGGTGAAGGATCTGGAAGAGCTGCACCGCATGTATCTGGTGCTGGAAAAATCGCGCGAGCAGCGCGGCGGCATCTCCTTTGAAACCGACGAAGCCAAATTTATCTTCAACGCCGATCGCCGTATCGAGCGCGTGGAGCAGGTGACGCGTAACGACGCCCACAAGCTGATCGAAGAGTGCATGATCCTGGCCAATATCGCTTCAGCGCGCTTCGTGGAGAAAAACCACGAGCCGGCGCTGTTCCGCGATCACGATCGTCCGAGCGAAGAAAACATCAAAAGCTTCCGTTCCGTGCTGAACGAACTGGGCCTGACGCTGGGCGGCGGCAACAAGCCGCATCCACTGGATTACGCCGAGCTGCTGACGCAGATCTCTTCGCGTCCCGATGCCGAAATGCTGCAAACCATGCTGCTACGCTCGATGAAACAGGCGGTATACGACCCCGAAAACCGCGGCCACTTTGGCCTGGCGCTGGCGTCCTATGCGCACTTCACGTCGCCAATCCGTCGTTATCCCGATCTGCTGCTGCATCGCGCCATCAAATACCTGCTGGCGAAAGAGAACAACACGCTGCAGGGTAACACCACGCCAACCGGCGGCTACCACTACGAAATGCAGCAGATGCTGCAGTTTGGTCAGCACTGCTCAATGACCGAACGCCGGGCGGACGAAGCGACGCGTGACGTAGCCGACTGGCTGAAGTGCGACTTTATGCAGGATCAGGTGGGCGAAACCTTTACCGGCGTGATCTCCAGCGTCACCGGCTTCGGCTTCTTCGTCCGCTTAAACGATCTGTTTATCGACGGGCTGGTGCATGTTTCCACGCTGGACAACGACTACTACCGCTTTGACGCCATCGGCCAGCGCCTGATTGGCGAGTCCGGCGGCAAGGCCTATCGCCTGGGCGATACGGTTGAAGTGCGCGTGGACGCGGTGCATATGGACGAGCGCAAAATCGACTTCGCGTTGGTTTCAAGCGCGCGCAAACCGCGCGGCGAAGGCAAAACCGAGCGCGATCGGGCCAAGAAACCCGCCGCCCAGCACAGCGGCAAACGCCGCCGCGACCAGGGCAAAAAGGTGAACTTCGAGCCGGACAGCGCCTTCCGCAGCGGCAAAAGCAAAGCCGGTGCGGCAGACGGCGCGAAAAGTGAGAAAAAACCCCGCAAGCCGTCGGATAAAAGCCGTAAAATCGCCGCCGCGACGCGTTCCAAACGCGCCGCGAAAAAGACCGATACGCCCGCATCCTGAAGGCAGGCACACGCATAACTTCGCCGCATCCCGGATGCGGCACGTAACGACCAGTTGAGTAACAGTAAATGAGTGAAATAGTTTTTGGACTCCATGCCGTGCAGGCGCTGCTTGACAGCGATCCGCAGCGCTTTCAGGAAGTGTTTATCCTTAAAGGCCGTGACGATCGCCGTCTGCAGCCGGTAGTGAAGGCGCTGGAAGCGCAGGGCATCGTGATCCAGGTCGCCAGCCGTCAGTGGCTGGACAGTCAGGTCGAGGGCGGCGTGCATCAGGGGATCGTGGCGCGCGTCAAAGCTGGTCGCCAGTATCAGGAAAACGATCTGCCGGATCTGCTGGAAAAGCTGGAGAAACCTTTCCTGCTGATCCTGGATGGCGTAACCGATCCGCATAACCTGGGTGCCTGCCTGCGCAGCGCCGATGCGGCTGGCGTTCATGCGGTGATCGTGCCGAAAGATCGCTCCGCTCAGCTGAACGCCACGGCGAAAAAAGTAGCCAGCGGCGCGGCGGAAAACGTACCGCTGATCCGCGTCACCAACCTGGCGCGCACTATGCGCATGCTGCAGGAGGCCAACGTCTGGATCGTCGGCACGGCGGGTGAAGCCGATCATACGCTGTACCAGAGCAAAATGACCGGCCCGATGGCGCTGGTGATGGGCGCGGAAGGCGAAGGCATGCGTCGTCTGACCCGTGAACACTGCGACGAGCTAATCAGCATTCCCATGGCGGGCAGCGTTTCCTCGCTGAACGTATCGGTCGCTACCGGCGTCTGCCTGTTTGAGGCCGTGCGTCAGCGCGCGAAATAACCACTCCGGGGCGTGATCCGCGCCCCGAAATCCCTCTCTGCTCCTCGCCTGCGTCGTCCTCTTTTGCATACTGAGTGTGTGCCTACAGAAGGAGGTCAGGATGAACCGTACCCATCACGTTTTTAATCAGCCCCGTCCGCTGACCAACAGCAATCTGTTTCTTTCCGACACGCCGCTGCGCGAGGCCGTGCTGCGTGAAGGCGCGGGCTGGGACTGCGATCTGCTGGCTTCCGTTGGGCAGCAGCTGGGCAGCGCCGAGTCGTCAGAGCTGGGCAGGCTGGCCAACAGCTATCCGCCGGAGCTGCTGCGCTACGATGCCAGCGGCGAACGGCTGGACGATCTGCGCTTTCATCCCGCCTGGCATCTGCTGATGCAGGGGCTGTGCAGCAACCGCGTGCATAACCTGCCGTGGCAGGAGAATGCGCCGCCCGCCGCCTTTGTCGCGCGGGCCGCCCGCTTTATGCTGCACGCCCAGGTGGAAGCGGGTACGCTTTGCCCTGTCACCATGACTTTCGGCGCTATTCCGCTGCTGAAATCCCACCTGCCTGAGCCTTTTCGCGGCTGGCTTACGCCGCTGCTTTCCGACCGTTACGATCCGCATTTGCAGCCGGGCGGGCACAAGCGCGGGCTGCTGATCGGCATGGGTATGACTGAAAAACAGGGCGGCACCGATGTGCTGAGCAACACCACGCGCGCCGAACCGGCGGGCAACGGCGAATACCGGCTCACCGGCCATAAATGGTTTTTTTCAGTGCCGCAAAGCGATGCGCATCTGGTGCTGGCGCAGGCCAAAGGCGGGCTTTCCTGCTTTTTCCTGCCGCGTCTGCTGCCGGACGGCAGCCGGAATGCCGTGCATCTGGAGCGGCTGAAGGACAAGCTGGGCAATCGGTCCAACGCCAGCAGCGAAGCTGAGTTCTTTGCGGCCAGCGGCTGGCTGATTGGCGAAGAGGGTGAAGGCGTCCGGCAAATTTTAAAAATGGGCGGCTATACCCGTTTTGACTGCGCGCTGGCGAGCCATGCGATGATGCGCCGTGCGTTTTCCATTGCGCTTTATCATTGCCATCAGCGTCAGGTGCAGGGCAAAAGCCTGGTCGATCAGCCGCTGATGCGTCAGCAGCTCTGCTCGCAGGCCCTGCTGCTGGAAGGGCAGACGGCGATGCTGCTGCGGCTGGCCGGCGCATGGTCGACGGAAAGCGGTGAAGCGGGCAAACTCTTCAGCCGACTGTTTACGCCTGCGGCGAAATACGTCGTGTGTAGACGCGGCATCAGCTTTGTCGCGGAGGCGATGGAAATGCTGGGCGGTATCGGCTACTGCGAGGAGAGCGAGCTGCCGAGGCTCTATCGTGAAATGCCGGTTAACAGCATCTGGGAAGGCGCCGGCAACGTCATGTGCCTGGATGTATTGCGCGTGCTGAGTAAGCAGCCAGCCGTCATGGAGCTGCTGACCAGGGAATTTGAGGCAGTGAAAGGGCAAAGCCGCTATTTCGACGGTGCCTGGCGCCAGTTAAAGCTGCTGCTGCGCCATCCGCAGGAAGCCCAGGCGCGTGCGATCTGCGAAAGCCTGTTCAACCTGGCCTGCGGCGTGCAGGTCATGATGCAGCTGGAACCCTGCATCGCCGACGCCTGGTGCCGACAGCTGCGCGGGCCGGCGCCGCTGTCGGAAAAAGTCTGTCAGCGTTTGCTACTGCGCGCCACCGGCATTGGCTGACGGTCCGTAAAGCACCGCCGTTGAATACCAGCGGCCCGGCATGACCGTTTCGCTGACCATCTGGATGACGTAATACTTCGCGCCCGCCTCATTGGCTTTAGCGGCAATAGCCCGCGCGGCATCGTCTGGCGAGCCGCGTACCGACACGCTGACGGTGCCGAGCCGCGTCAGCGTCATGCTCTGCGCGCGCGCGATCTCCTGCGCCTGCGCCTGTACCGGCGGAGGCGGCTGCGGTGTGGTTTGGGTCAGGCTACAGCCCGTAAGCAGCAGCACAAAAAACAGGGATAACCTGGACATAAGCACTCCTCTTGATGGACTGCCTGAAGTGTAAGCTATCCCGATGCTTTATGCCTTGACGCGGAAAACCTGCACCAGATCGGTCAGATGATGGCCTTTACGGCTCAGCTCTTGCGCGGTCAGCTCTGAGGTAGCGACCAGCTCGGTGCTTTGGTGCGTCGCCTGGCCAATCTGGTTCATGGCAATATTGACCTGGCCGATGCCAGCCGACTGCTCTTTGGACGCGACGTTGATTTCGCTCATCAGCACTTTCACCTGCTCGATACGGCCAACGATATCCTCCATTGACTGGCGCGTCTGCTCGGACAGATTATGGCCCTGTACCACTTTGCTGAGCGAGTTTTCAATCAGGCCGTCAATCTCTTTGGCCGCCGTGGCGCTGCGCTGCGCCAGCGCGCGAACTTCCGCCGCCACCACCGCAAAGCCTTTACCGTGCTCGCCCGCGCGTGCCGCTTCCACTGCGGCGTTCAGCGCCAGGATATTGGTCTGGAAAGCAATAGATTCAATCACTTGAGTAATATCAGCAATGCTCTGTGAAGCGCTTTTGATATCGGTCATGGTCGTCACGGAACGCGTCACCGTTTCGCCGCCTTTACCGACCGCCGCCGCCGCTTCGCCTACTAGCGTCAACGCCTGGGAAACGTTAGCGGCGTTTTGCGCCACGGTGGCGCTCAGCTGCTCCATGCTGGCCGAAGTTTCTTCCACGCTGGCCGCCTGACGCGTGATCTGCTCGCTGATGTTTTCGCTGCTGGAGGCGATAGCATCCGTCCCGCTGCTGATCTCCTGAGCGGCTTCACGAACCTGAGAAACGATACGATCCAGCCCGTCGCCGATACCGTTGATCGCTACGATCAGCCTGCCCACTTCATCATGGCGCTGGGTTTTCAGCATGGCCTGCAAATTACCGGCGGAGTAGTGCTCGGCCAGCTCGATGACCTGCTGTAGCGGCCTGCTTATCCAACGATGCGTGGTGGTGATAAAGCCCAGCGCGAACAGCGCAACCAGCGCGGCACCCAGCGTCAGGAACAGATTGCGGGTATGTTGGATTGGCGCCAGCAGGCTGGCTTTATTGACCTCGCCTAAAATTATCCAGTGCCAGTCCGGCAGGTGATGCCAGGCCATGATCTGCGTTTCGCCGTTGGCGTCTTTGACTTGCACCTTGCCAGAAGTCTGGCTCAGCAACAGCTGGCGAGTAGCTTCTGGCCAGGTCGGCAGCTGGCCTTCGCGTTCAGGATGAAAGACATACTGGCCGCGAGTTTTGCCTTCGGCATCGCTCAGCACGGAGAAGTGACCGCTTTCGCCCAGCTTTTTCATCAGCACTTTTTCTCTGATCAGCGCGTACTGTTTAGTGATATCCACGCCGACAAACAGTATGCCGACCACCTGTCCACTGGCATCTTTTACCGGCTGATACTGCGTGATATAGCGCTTGCCGAACAGCATGGCGACGCCCTGGAAGATCTGGCCCTGCTGCGCCATTTTCCAGGCCGGGCTGGCGCGATCCAGTCGGGTGCCGATAGCGCGCTCGCCATTCTCTTTACGTAATGACGTCGACACACGAAGGAAATCATCACCGATACGCACGAAAACGGTTGAGATAGCGCCGGTACGCGCCAGAAAATCATCAACCAGGCTTTCGTCCAGATTCAGCGTTTTTAGCCCCGCACGCAGGACCGGCGCCTGATCGGCACCAATCGTTACGCGCTCGGTGGGATCGATGGAGAACTGCTTCGGCAAAAAGCTTTGAAAAAGCGCGGTATAGTTAGCGACTTCTTCGCTCAGCGTACTGTTGAACATGGCGGCCATATCACCGATACCGTCGACCTGATTTTCCATATTTTCCAGCGTTAATGCCTGCATTTGATTCGATGCGTTATTTGTCAGCGCCAGCGTTAAAACTAAAAATAATGCGGCTACGCTTAGCGAGGTTATTACCGACAGCTTAACGCCGAGGCTCCAGCGCCCAAATGCGAGAAATTTCATAAAATGGCCTGTATTAAAAGAGGGGGTCACAACGGTTAACGGCTGGGAAAAGAAAATATTTAGTGAGCGTTTCAGCACGCAGATCAATTAACTAAGTAATAAACTCAAATAGCAGCATGATTAGCTGGCTATTTGCATTTGTAGCCTGTAGCGCAAGGACTTAAGGGGAAAGTAATGATTGAAGTCAGTATGGAATTTTGTGCGGGGATTGAATGTCTGCACGCCGCGCCGACAGGCAAAAAAGGCGAGCCGCTGCCCACTATCCTTTTTTATCACGGGTTTACCTCGTCGAAAGAAGTTTATAGCTATTTTGGCGTGGCGCTGGCGCTGGCGGGCTTTCGCGTTATTCTGCCCGACGCGGAGATGCACGGCGCGCGCTATAACGGCGATAGCGAATATCGCCTGTCCCGCTTCTGGGAAATCCTGAAAAGCAATATTGATGAAGTGCCGCAGCTTGTAGCTTCGCTGCGGCAGCAAAATTTGATTGAGGGTACGCGCCTTGCGGTGGCGGGCGCCTCAATGGGCGGCATGACCGCGCTGGGCGCGATGGCGCGCTACCCCTGTTTTACCAGCGTCGCCTGCCTGATGGGGTCAGGCTATTTTATGTCGCTGTCCCATACGCTGTTTCCGCCGCTGGCAGCGAATACGCCCGAGCAGGCGCAGGCTTTTGCAGAACGAATGGCGCCGCTGGCGGATTATGATATCAGTCGGCAGCTGGAAAAAATTGCCGATCGGCCGCTGCTTATTTGGCACGGTGAAGCGGATGAGATGGTACCGGCGGCAGAGAGCGTGCGGCTGGAAAAAGCGTTAAGAGAAGCGAAGCTCGATGCCGGGCTGACGTTTCTCACGGAGCAGGGCATCGGGCATCGCATCACGCCATCGGCGCTGGAAGCCACGACAGCATTTTTCAAACGCCATTTATAGACGGATCACAGCCGCTGCGTAAGCCGTTGCGCAGCGGGGATCGTCACCAAAGGCTTGTCCGTCATCTGTCCCGTTGGCGAATCGATACGGTTTACATAGACGTAGCTGTTCGCCGCTTCGCTGGCTACGCTCTGCTCACAGCCGGTATCGGCAAGGGCGGGGGTGGAAAGGGCGAGTCCGAGTAAGGTGGCGATTGCGATGGTTTTCATGGTTCAACTCCACAATCAGGTAACAAATCTGACGCCGGGCGTCAGGGTCTTGTCTTCACCCTGTAAGTTTAGCGCCGTTCGCGATAAAGTGTATTAGTAATTCTTGCTTTTTACCGTCGCGCTTGATGGGCGGAAAACCGGCTAATTGCCCGATCCCTTTCGCTTCCCGCCGCCGCCTGGCCCAGGCTGACAAATAATTTACAGCCGACCGCGACTTTACCTTGAGTTTCCCCCCCGCCGCCAGTATGATTACGCGTCAATTTTTCAGCCGCACACAAACACGTTCCTTGCTTCCATGGGCCGCGGTTGACCCTGACAGGAGGCTGAATAATCCGTAAGGAGCAAATTCGATGCGTCATTACGAAATCGTTTTTATGGTTCATCCTGACCAAAGCGAACAGGTTCCTGGCATGATCGAGCGTTACTCTGCCACCATCACTGGTGCAGAAGGTACGATCCACCGCCTGGAAGACTGGGGCCGCCGTCAGCTGGCTTACCCGATCAACAAACTGCACAAAGCTCACTACGTTCTGCTGAACGTTGAAGCGCCGCAGGAAGCGATCGATGAGCTGGAAACTAACTTCCGCTTCAACGACGCCGTTATCCGCAGCATGGTTATGCGCGTTAAGCACGCGGTAACTGAAGCTTCTCCGATGGTTAAAGCGAAAGACGAGCGCCGTGAGCGTCGTGAAGATTTTGCTAACGAAACCTCTGATGAAGCAGATGCTGGGGATTCTGAAGAGTAATTGACCGTGGAGGCTAATCGGCTGACGCTGTCTGGCACCGTGTGCAAGACGCCGATGCGTAAAGTGAGCCCCTCAGGTATTCCACACTGCCAGTTCGTGCTTGAGCACAGATCGATGCAGGTGGAGGCCGGTTTTACCCGGCAAGCCTGGTGCCGCATGCCGGTGATTATCAGCGGCAAAGCCCATCAGGCCATTACTCAAAGTATAACGGTCGGCACGCCGGTCACCGTTTCAGGTTTCATTAGCAGCCATCAAGGGCGCAATGGGCTGAATAAGACGGTGCTGCATGCCGAGCAGATTGAATTGATAGATTCTGGAGACTAGCCAAATGGCACGTTATTTCCGTCGTCGCAAGTTCTGCCGTTTCACCGCGGAAGGCGTTCAAGAGATCGATTATAAAGATATCGCAACGCTGAAAAACTACATTACTGAAAGCGGTAAGATTGTACCAAGCCGTATCACTGGTACTCGCGCTAAATACCAGCGTCAGCTGGCTCGTGCTATCAAGCGCGCGCGTTACCTGTCTCTGCTGCCGTATACCGATCGTCATCAGTAACGGCTGTTGTCAATTAACGACTTTAAGAGGATAAGGTAATGCAAGTTATTCTGCTTGATAAAGTAGCAAACCTGGGCACCCTGGGCGACCAGGTAAACGTTAAAGCGGGCTACGCTCGTAACTTCCTGGTACCACAGGGCAAAGCTGTTCCTGCTACCAAGAAAAACGTTGAGTTCTTCGAAGCACGCCGTGCAGAGCTGGAAGCCAAACTGGCTGACGTTCTGTCCGCTGCTAATGCTCGCGCTGAGAAAATCAATGCACTGGGCACCGTTACCATCGCGTCTAAAGCAGGCGACGAAGGTAAACTGTTCGGTTCTATCGGTACTCGCGACATCGCTGACGCTGTAACTGCAGCCGGCGTTGAAGTAGCCAAGAGCGAAGTTCGCCTGCCGAACGGCGTTCTGCGTACTACCGGTGAGCACGAAGTGGACTTCCAGGTTCACAGCGAAGTCTTCGCTAAACTGACTGTAAACGTGGTTACCGAAGCTTAATCGCTTCTCTACCGCTAAAAAACGCCGGCCTTGCGCCGGCGTTTTTGTTTGTAAAAAGGGTTCGCTGAGTATTGCCGCGAGCCAAAGCGCCGGCGTTTTTGTTTGGCTAATGAACCTGCAGAAACGCGCCGTCCGGCTGGCGGGTAAATAAAATTTCCCCTTGCTCCGTAGTCACGGCCAGTCCCGTCACCACGCCGTGCGAATTCTGGCGGATCCTGACCGCCTGACCGGCCTGCAAATTACTGAGCGGCTTGTCGTTGCCTTCCACGCGGGACATCGCAAAAACATCATTTACCGGCAGATTGTGGTCGCGGAACAGCTGCGCCAGCGTTTGCCCGTTGGCAATCTGATAGTTAGTCCATTGTCCCTGAGCATCGCCTTTAGGCTGCTGGCTGTTATCCACCCGGTCGCCAGGCTCCGCCTGTAGCGGCACGTCTGTTGTGGTGCGCTCAACGTTAACGGGGCGCTCCGTCTGCTCCGGCTGTCGCGGCGAAGGCCACAAAAAAGCCAGCAAAACCAGCGCCCCGGCAAGGATAATGCCGCGACGGTGGAAGGACGGCAGCGGATCCATCCAGCGTGCAGAATCCGCCAGGTGCCAGAGCCAGTTGAACCACTTCGATAATGGTGACGCTTTAGTGACAGGCATGGCGTCTTCCTCCTTGCGCGATCCTCGCGCGAATAAAATAAACCGCTTTAACAAAGCCGGTCGGCGTTTCCTTCGTCTGCGGGCAATATGGCCCATGTTGACCTCTACTGAAATATAGCTGATAGCGCACTCTCCGCGCGGCTTTTATACCGTAAGCGGAGCAGCGTTATTGTTTCCTTTTACACTGAAAATGTCACCTGAAGAAGATGGCGTTTTACCCTTGTTGCCTGCGCTGTTATGCTTCGTCCTCAGTTTTATTACCAGTAAAGGAAAATCCATGACTACCCCTTCTTTAGACAGCGTAGAAGCACAAGCAAGCTACGGTATCGGTTTACAGGTTGGCCAGCAGCTGCTGGAATCCGGGCTGCAGGGGCTGCAGCCAGAAGCGCTGCTGGCTGGCCTGCGCGACGCGCTGGAAGGGAACTCCCCGGCTGTGCCCGTTGACGTTGTTCACCGCGCGCTGCGTGAAGTGCACGAGCGTGCCGACGTGGTTCGTCGCGAGCGTCAGCAGGCGATGGCCGCCGAAGGCCAGAAATTCCTGGAAGAGTACGGTCAGCGTGACGGCGTAAGCAGCACCGAATCCGGCCTGCAGTTCAGCGTCATCAAGCAAGGCGACGGCGCTATCCCGTCTCGTCAGGATCGCGTTCGCGTTCACTATACCGGCAAACTGATCGACGGCAGCGTGTTCGACAGCTCCGTGGCGCGCGGCGAACCGGCTGAGTTCCCTGTCAGCGGCGTTATCCCTGGCTGGATCGAAGCGCTGACTCTTATGCCGGTTGGCTCAAAGTGGGAGCTGGTTATCCCACAGAATCTGGCCTACGGCGAGCGTGGCGCTGGCGCTTCCATTCCGCCATTCAGCACGCTGGTATTTGAAGTTGAGCTGTTAGAGATTCTGTAACAGCCAAACCTGCCGGAATAGGTAAAATAAAATCCCGGCAGGTAATCAATTATTTCCCAACTCTGCCAGATAAATTATTAATGGCGTCAAAATAAAAATATTATACACTGATGTTCTTTTTTATTATTCCAGATGAATGTTAACTATTTTCTGAAAATATGTTTAATATTATATTTATTTTCTAATGGCTAATTTTAATGTTTGACTGCGCTGGTTTTTTGAAATAAATTCACGTCGTGGCAATGAATGCCATAGTAATGTTGAAGATATTATTATCAAGGAGAACTATAAATGCGTGAGTTAAATAATAATGAAATCGCATCTGTTGCGGGCGCTGGGCTTTTTTCTGATATCGGTAAAGGGGTAGGCTTCCTTGTCGGTTCTGTTATCGACCAGGGCGCCTCTGCCGGTGGCTTAACCACCTCTTGCGTTGATGCTGTTACCCAGCTGGGGGGAGGGATAGGTAAAATACTGGAGTTAAATATATCCGGCGCGATTAACGATATTGGCGCGGGAGTCGTTGGATTGCTGAAATATGCGATTGACTCCGTCAACAGCCTCAGCTTATCTGCAAATGCGTAAACTTCATTACCTTTGCTAATGAAAAAGCCAGCCCCAATGCCGGGCTGGCTTTGCTCTTTTTATGAAGAAAGAGCTAGTTAAGTCCGATTTGGTAAAGCGCAAAACCCATATCGTCCTGACCTGTTTTTTTCAGCGGATATTGGCCCCTGTTCTTAATAAAGTCGGCCGCTTTTTGCGAGGGTGAGGTTTCAAAAAAGATATTCAAAGGCACCTTGCTATGAATGTTTTCCAGCCGCCAGTTATTATCCGTCTGCGGACTGACTTCACCATGCGCCCGGGTCTGCGCCGTAATGTAAGCCGCTACGACAGCACGATTTTCATCCGGAGAAGCAAAAGCGACGTGATCCTCACCGGTTCCGGCAAATTTGCCGCCGTACGCGCGATAGTTATTGGTCGCCACCAGAAAAGTCGCATCGGGATCGACGGGTTTTCCCTGGAAGGTTAAATCGCGGATACGGGAAGCCTTGTCGTTAATCACCTGACATTCCGCATCGTAGCGGGCAGGCTGCGTGACGTCGATGCGGTAGCTAACGCCGTCAATAACGTCGAAATTATAGGTACGAAAATCCCAGTTAATCAGCGGCTGCGGTTTAGCGCTGGTCGGATCGATTTGAGTAAACTGACCCGCCGAGCACTCCAGCCATTCTTTTACCTCTTTACCGCTGGCCTTTACGACCACCAGCGTATTGGGATAGAGGTAAAGATCCGCTGCGTTGCGAAAGGTTAGCGGGCCTTTTTCCACTTCCACATAGCTGGCCGGATCGTTTTTACGGCCGCCGGCCTTGAACGGCGCGGCGGCGGAAAGCACCGGCAGATCGGCCAGATCCGGATCGCCCTGAATAAAGCGCTCTACATAATCGCGCTGCGCATTATTCACAATCTGTACGGTCGGATCGTCCTGAATCAGCGACAGATAGCTGTACATCACGTCCGCCGATTTCCCTATAGGCTGGCTGACAAATTCACGCGTGGCGTGATGGTCAGGCGCCATCACCTTCAGCAGCGCCTGATCTTCCGCCGCCAGCGATTTTTTCGCCGCCGTATCGTAAATGGGCCGGGCCTGCGCGGTCGCTTCGCTTACCCGCCAGCGGCCGGCATCATTGTTAAGCACCAGATCGATCACGCCCAGATGATCGCCCCACATGCCCGGCATCACCGCCGGTATCCCGTTCAGCGTACCCCTGGCAATATCGGCACCTTTGATCGCGGCAAAATCCTGGCTGGGGAAAACGGCGTGCGCATGGCCAAACAGGATAGCGTCGATACCGGGAACCTGGCTGAGGTAGTAAACGGAGTTTTCCGCCATCGCGTGCCACGGCTCGCTGGAGAGACCGGAGTGGGGAATAGCCACGATCAGATCCGCGCCCTGGCGGCGCATCTCCGGCACCCATTTGCGCGCTGTCTCGGTAATATCCTCAACGGTAATTTTACCGCTGAGATTTTTCTTGTCCCACACCATAATCTGCGGCGGCACAAAACCTATGTAGCCCACTTTCAGCTGATGCTTGTTGCCCTCGCGATCCGTCACTTCCGTCGCCCTAATCAAAAAAGGCGTGAACAGCGGCTTACCGCTGTGGATATCAATGATATTGGCATTGATGTAGGGAAATTTTGCGCCGCTGATGGCTTTTTGCAGGTAGTCCAGACCATAGTTGAATTCATGGTTGCCCAGGTTGCCTACCGTGTAATCCAGCGTGTTTAGCGCCTTGTAAACCGGATGGATTTCGCCCTGCCGTAAGCCCCTGGCCGCCACATAGTCACCGAGCGGACTGCCCTGAATAATGTCACCGTTATCCACCAGCACGCTGTTGACGGCTTCTTTACGCGCCGCCTCAATTAACGTTGCGGTACGCACCAGCCCGAACTTTTCCGTCGGGGTATCCTTGTAATAATCAAAATCCATCATATTGCTGTGCAGGTCGGTGGTTTCCAGCAGGCGGAAATCGACCGTGGCAGCATGTAGCGCACAGCTGACCAGCAGTGCGACGGGCGTCACAACGGACTTAATCATTTTTTCTCCTTAATAGCATTGGTGTAATCCCTAACGTCGCAAAGTTTTATGAAACTAATACCTTCTTTCTCATAATTATGTGAGCAGCTACAAATATTTATCTCTTATGGCCCGGCCTGTCGGGAACGATTAGGGGCGTTGCGGGGTCAATCTGATGAAAAACAGCAGCTCCTGCGGCCTGAAATAATTTATGCTATTGATAATTAAGCGCTGGCGGATCGTTTGGCCTTCGATCTTCGCTATCGACTATGATCAACAGAGAGCGCTGGCGCAGGTGAAGTGATGACCCGCACCAGCCAGCAAATCAAGAGGTGGACAATGTTAGAGAATATATGCCAGCTGGCACGAGACGCGGGCGTTGCCATCATGCAGATATACGATGGTCAGGCGCCGCTTGATGTTGCCACAAAATCCGATGATTCGCCGGTCACCGCAGCGGATATCGCTGCACACAAGGTGATCCTCAAGGGGCTGACCACGCTGACGCCCGACGTGCCCGTTTTGTCTGAGGAAGATCCGCCGGGCTGGGAGATCCGCCAGCACTGGCAGCGCTACTGGCTGGTCGATCCGCTGGACGGCACCAAGGAGTTTATCAAGCGGAACGGCGAATTCACCGTCAATATTGCGCTGATTGAAAACGGCAGGCCCGTGCTGGGCGTGGTTTACGCGCCGGTGATGGACGTGATGTATTCGGCCGCCGAGGGGAAAGCCTGGAAGGAAGAGGGCGGCGTAAAAACGCAGATCCACGTGCGGGAGGCGCGCCCGCCGCTGGTGGTGGTGAGCCGTTCGCATTCAGACAGCGAGCTGGAGGATTACCTTAGCCAGCTGGGCGAGCATCAGACCATCGCTATTGGCTCCTCGCTGAAGTTCTGTCTGGTCGCGGAAGGCAAGGCGCAGCTTTATCCCCGCTTTGGGCCAACGAATATCTGGGATACCGGCGCAGGCCACGCCGTAGCGATTGCCGCAGGCGCGCACGTGCATGACTGGCAGGGGAAAACGCTGGACTATGCGCCGCGCGAAGCCTTTTTGAATCCGGGCTTCCGCGTCTCGATCTTTTAATCTGCTATGGGGGGCGGCACCAGCGCCTCCCTCTGTCCGTTAGCGTAACAGCTGACGCACCAGCATAATCACCTGCTGTACTTCCTGCTGCGTCAGCGCGCCATCCTTGACGAAACGCACCTTTCCTCCGCTATCCAGCACAATAATCGCCGATCCTTCATCCTGCAGCTGCCAGGCCCGTTTGACCGTGCCGTTGCCGTCGACGATAAACTGCGACCAGGGATACTGTTTCTTATTGCTCTGAATGCTGCTGCGGACAAACATGCCGGTGCCGGGGATCGCATCGTCAGTATTCACCAGCGTGGTAGTCTGATAGCGGTCGTGGGGAAACCGGGCCGATTTTATCGCCTCGATCAGCGCCGCATTTTTCTCTTTGGCAGAGGCGCGGCCGGCGATGTGCTGAAGGACACGCACTTTGCCCGGCAGCGCGGCGCTGTTCCAGGCTCGATAGCTGAACTGCTCCTGCTGATAACGCAGCTCGCCTTGATCGGTAATGCCGACAGGCGGTACGCGCTGGCCTGTAACCAGGTTATGGGCGCTGGCGGCGCATGACAGCAACGTTAACAGCAGGAGTAAAGGACGAAAAATCATGATTGAACTCATTAGTCATGTTTCTGCAATAATAAACGTGGATGATGCGTCTGTCGCAGCGATACAACATCTTTGCAACACACCGCACAATTCCGTAAAGGTCGAAGGTTTATACTGCGTTCATACAACCGGGTGAAAGAGCCTACTGTCATGATGTGTAAAAACAGTAAAAAAACTCGGTTTTAGGAGTTTTAGAAGTGAAACCTGGTCTATAGTGTATCCACTTTGTGCTGCAAAGATTCGTACCGAACTTGGAAACGACGCAGCACGCATCATCTTTCAGGAGTCGTAACATGAAGATTTTCCAGCGCTATAATCCGCTGCAGGTGGCCAAATATGTCAAAACACTGTTCCGCGGCCGGATCTACATCAAAGATGTAGGCGCATTTGAGTTCGATAAAGGTAAAATCCTGATCCCACGCGTTAAAGATAAGCAGCACTACAGCGTGATGTCAGAAGTGAACCGTCAGGTGCTGCGTTTGCAGACCGAGTTCAACTAGCAACCGGCAGGCCGGTTCAAAAGAAAGAAGGCGCGAAATTCGCGCCTTTTCTGTTTTTATTCTTCGACCATTTTGTTCAGCACGGCGGCACCCTGTCGGGTTTCATCAATCCTTGTCACCAGGAGCTGGTCTATACGGTAGCTGTCGATATCCACTACCTCAAACTTATAGCCGTGAAACTTCACGAAGTCGGTACGCTTAGGGATTTTTCTCAGCATATACATCATAAAGCCGCCGATGGTTTCGTAGTTGCCGGACTGCGGGAACTCGTCAATATCCAACACGCGCATCACGTCGTCGATCGGCGTACCGCCTTCCACCAGCCAGGAGTTTTCGTCGCGCGCCACAATCTGCTCTTCCATCCCCTGGCCGACCAGATCGCCCATCAACGTGGTCATTACGTCGTTCAGGGTAATAATCCCGACCACCAGCGCGTATTCGTTCATGATCACCGCAAAATCTTCGCCGGCGGTTTTAAAGCTTTCCAGCGCTTCCGACAGCGTCAGCGTATCCGGCACGATCAGGGCCGAGCGGATTTGCACGCCGCTGTTAAGCGCCATGCTCTGATTGCCCAGCACGCGCAGCAGCAGTTCTTTAGAATCGACATAGCCGACGATATGGTCGATATCGTCATTACAGACCAGAAACTTGGAATGCGGATGGTTAGCGATTTTCTCCTTCAGGCTTGCCTCTTCCTCATGAAGATTGAACCAAATTACGTTCTCGCGCGAGGTCATGGAGGAGGGCACGGTGCGCGACTCCAGCTCAAACACGTTTTCAATCAGCTCGTGTTCCTGCTTGCGCAGCACGCCGGCGAGCGCGCCAGCTTCTACCACCGCGTAAATATCGTCCGAGGTGATATCGTCCTTGCGCACCAGGGGGATTTTAAACAGGCGGAAAATGATATTGGCGCCGCCGTTAAAGAACCACACCAGCGGTCGAAAGATAAACAGGCACAGCCGCATCGGGTTGATGATTTTCAGCGCGATGGTTTCCGGTGCGATCATCCCCAGACGTTTTGGAAAAAGATCGGCAAACAGGATAAACAGGCTGGTCACCACGGTAAAAGAGGCGATAAAGCTCAGCTGCTCCGCCAGCACCGGGCCGGTTATGCGATCGAAAAGCGTGCGGAACACCGGGGAGAAGGCGGAATCGCCCACGATACCACCCAAAATAGCCACGGCGTTCAGGCCTATCTGCACCACGGTAAAAAACATCCCTGGCGTTTCCTGCATCTTCAGCACGCGCTGGGCGTTAATATTGCCGTCGTCGGCCAGCAGCTTCAGCTTGATTTTGCGCGACGCGGCCAGAGAGATTTCCGAAAGAGAAAAAAATGAGCTGATGGCGATCAGCATTAAGATGACAAGCAAGCTGTCTAACATAAAACATCCATTAAATGGCCGCTTCAGGCACTTTCAGAGGAAAATGCGCTAAAGCAGGCCTTAAGTTGATTACCTGTCATTTTTGGCCTGGGCAGCAGATGAGGAGCAGCTGACCTTCTGTACCTGTGAGCGGCACCGGGCTATCCGTGCCAAAAATGTCTGCGCCATTTGGCTTGGGCAGAAAGACGTTAACTGACCGCAGCGCGGCCTCTGCCAGAGATTATAGCTGTGGTGAGGATTGCTTACAATTACGGCGCTGCAGGCGATCCGGCGGTGAGATTTATCCGAGTCTGCATTGCAGGCCGATCTGGCGTAATATTCCCTCACGATGCGCAGTTGTAACCTGGCGGTTCTTTGCACACAATAACGCAAATTTCGGCCTTTCAGTGAAAAAGAGCCTTTGAACCCGTAAAAAGTTGCCATGCTTAAGCGGGCTATTTTCAAGATTCAGCAGTTGCGCCCATCTGGAGCCGGCAATAAATTCAGGAGTTAGCGTGCCACGAATCCATGTCTATTGCATGTTAGGTCTGATCGCAGCCGTGCCTGCCGCTCAGGCGGCTACGGTGCGTTTGCAGGTCACTGGCCTGTCTGGGGAGTTACAAAAAAATGTGCGCGCAAGATTGTCGACCATCGCCAACGAGGAAGTGACCTCCGATGGGCGTTTCCGCGCGCGCGTCAGCGAAGCGGTTAAGGAAGGACTTAAGGCGCTGGGCTATTACGAACCAAAAATTGACTTTGAACTGCAGCCGCCGCCTGCGGGCGGCAGGCGTCCGGTGCTGCTGACGAAAGTCACGCCCGGCCCGCCGGTGAAGCTGGCGGGCGAAACGGTGATCGTTCGCGGCGGCGCGCGTACCGACGAGGATTACCAGACCCTGGTACGCACCGGCAAAGCCAAAATTGGCGGCGTGCTTAACCACAGCGACTACGACAGCTTTAAAAGCTCGCTCAGCAATCTGTCGCTGCGCAAAGGCTACTTTGACGGCGACTACCGCAAAAGCCAGCTGGGCGTTTCCGTCGAGCGGCGCGAAGCTTTCTGGGACATCGATTACGACAGCGGTCAGCGCTACCGCTTTGGCGATGTCACCTTTGAAGGCTCGCAGATCCGCGAGGAATACCTGCAAAACCTGGTGCCGTTTAAGAAGGGCGACTACTACAGCTCGCGCGATTTGGCCGAGCTGAACCGCCGCCTTTCCTCTACCGGCTGGTTTAATTCCGTGGTGGTCGCACCGCAGTTCGATCAATCCCGTAAAAATAAAATATTGCCGCTGCACGGCGTGGTCAGTCCGCGTACGGAAAACACCATCGAAACGGGCGTGGGCTACTCTACCGACGTCGGCCCGCGCGTTAAAGCAACCTGGAAAAGGCCCTGGGTAAACTCCTACGGCCACAGCTTTACCACCAGCGCCAATATCTCAGCGCCGGAGCAGCAGCTTGACTTCAGCTATAAAATCCCGCTGCTGAAAAATCCGGTCGAGCAGTATTACCTGCTGCAGGGCGGCCTGAAAAGAACCGACCTGAACGACACCAAATCCGACTCTACCACGCTGGCCGCGTCCCGTTACTGGGAATCCTCTACGGGCTGGCAGCGCGCCATTAACCTGCACTGGAGCCTGGATCACTTTACTCAGGGTAACGTCACCAATACCACCATGCTGATCTACCCCGGCGTCAGCGTTAACCGCACCCGTTCGCGCGGCGGACTGATGCCCGTGTGGGGCGACTCGCAGCGCTACTCGCTGGACGTCTCCGATACCACCTGGGCCTCGGATATCGATTTCGCCGTGGTGCAGGCGCAAAACGTCTGGATCCGCACGCTGGCGGATAAACATCGCTTCGTGCTGCGCGGCAATCTCGGCTGGATCGAAACCAACGATTTTGAACGCGTGCCGCCTGATTTGCGCTTTTTCGCCGGTGGCGACCGCAGCATTCGCGGCTACAAGTACAAAGGGATTTCGCCACGCGACGACGATGGCAAGCTGACCGGCGCCTCGAAGCTGGCGACCGGCTCGGTGGAATATCAGTACAACGTAACCGGTAAATGGTGGGGCGCGGTGTTTGTGGATTCCGGCGAAGCGGTCAACGACATCAAGCAGAGCAATGTCAAAACCGGCGCCGGTTTCGGCGTGCGCTGGCAGTCGCCGGTTGGGCCGATCAAGCTGGATATCGCCCGTCCGGTCGGCGACAGTGAAGATCGGGACGTACAGTTTTATATCGGATTGGGGCCTGAATTATGAGTCTCTGGAAAAAGGTCCTTATTGGCATCGTGATTTTCCTGGTCGTGCTGCTCGGCAGCGTGGCATTTTTAATTGGCACCACTACCGGATTACATCTGGTGCTGAACGGCGCGGCGCGCTGGGTGCCGGGACTGGACATCAAACAGGTCAGCGGCGGCTGGCGTAACCTGACGTTAAAAGGCGTGCAGTATGAGATGCCTGGCGTGACGGTTAATGCCGGCGAGTTACATCTGGCCTTGCAGCTGGGCTGCCTGAAAAACAGCGCGTTCTGTGTCAATGACCTGGCACTGCGCGACGTCAGCGTGGTAGTGGACAGCAAAAAGCTGGGGCCGCCCGCGCCGGAAGCCAAAGAGGATGAAAACGCGTCCGGCGACCTCAGCACGCCATACCCGATTACGCTGCGCCAGCTGGCGCTGCATAACATCACGGTGAAAGTGGATGATACGGCAATTTCGCTGGCTGACTTTACCTCTGGCCTCAGCTGGCAGCAGCGTGCGCTGACCTTAACGCCGACCCACATTCAGGGCCTGCTGATTGCGCTGCCGAAGGCGGCCAAAGTGGCCGACGAGCAGGTGGTGCAGCCAAAAGTGCAGCAGCCGCAGACTAACGAACCGCCGCTGGGCGAAACGCTGAAGGCGATGTTCGCCAAACCGCTGCTGCCCGATCTGCCCGATTTCAAAATGCCGCTGGATGTCAACGTCCAGCAGATCCTCGGCGAGCAGTTGCGCATTACTGGCGATACCGATATCGCTATCACACGCCTGCTGGTGAAAGCGCAAACGCAGGATCGCCTGTTAAGTCTGTCAACGTTGGATGTGGATTCACCGCAGGGCCAGCTTAACGCCAGCGGCCAGGCGCAGCTTGCGGATGCCTGGCCGGTGAATTTTAACCTCACCAGCTCGCTTAACGTCGATCCGCTCAAAGGCGAGAAGGTCAAAATGACCGTCGGCGGCGGCCTGCGCGAGCAGCTGGATCTGGCGCTGAACCTCTCCGGCCCCGTGCGGATGCAGCTGAACGCGCAAACGAAGCTGGCCGAAGCAGGCCTGCCGCTGGCGATGACGGTGCAAAGCGCGCAGCTGCGCTGGCCGCTGACCGGCGAAACGCAGTATCAGGCCGATAACCTGAACTTCAGCATAAAAGGCAAAGCAACAGACTATGTTATGTCGCTGAAAGCCGCGCTGCGCGGCCAGGCCATTCCTCCCGCCACGCTCACGCTGGACGGCAGGGGCAACGCAGAGCAGTTCTCGCTGGATAAGCTGCGGCTGGCCGCGCTGGAGGGCACTACCGACCTGACGGCGCTGGTAGACTGGAGCAAGGCGATCAGCTGGCGCAGCGAGCTTTTGCTCAACGGCATCAACACCGCACGGCAGTATCCGGACTGGCCGGCGAAGCTGGAAGGCAAAATCACCACGCGCGGCAGCCTTTACGGCGGCAGCTGGCAAATGCGCGTGCCTGAATTAAAGCTACGCGGCAACGTGAAGCAGAATGCGGTTAGCGCCGACGGCTCGCTTTACGGTAACAGCTACAACCAATGGGATATTCCGGGTATCAAGCTGGTGCTTGGTCGTAATAATGTCGATGTCAAAGGCTCCCTCGGCGACAAGCTGGCGCTGGACGCCAACATTGACGCCGGGCATCTGGATAACGCGCTGCCCGGCCTGGGCGGCGTGGCGAAAGGCACGATCAAAGCGCGCGGCGATTTAAAAACGCCGCAGCTGCTGGCCGATCTGACCGCTACCGGCCTCCGCTGGCAGGCAATGAGCATCGCCCGCGTCGCGCTACAGGGCGAGGTAAAATCAGGCGAGCAGATCCAGGGCAAGCTGGCGCTGCGGGTGGATCGGCTGAAGCAGGACACGCTGGCGATTAATCGGCTGGATCTGGACGCCAGCGGCGACGAAAAAGCGCACCAGCTGAAGCTAACGGTCAACGGCGAGCCGGTGTCCGGCCAGCTCCAGCTGAACGGCAGTTTCGACCGCAGCCAGCAGCGCTGGCGCGGCACGCTTAACAATACCCGTTTCGACACGCCGGTAGGGGAATGGCGCCTGACGCGCGCCATCGCGCTGGACTATCTCAACAGCAGCCAGACGGTATCGGTCGGCCCGCACTGCTGGCAAAACCCCAACGCCGAACTGTGCGTGCCGCAAACCATCGAAGCCGGCCCGTCCGGCCATGCGAAAGTTACGCTGAACCGCTTCGATCTGGCGATGGTGAAACCTTTCCTGGCGGATGAAACCAAACTCAGCGGCGTCTTCAGCGGCGACGCCGACGTTAGCTGGACGGCGGACGGCGGTTTACCGCAGGGCCGCGTCTCGCTGAAAGGCAACGGCGTGAAGGTCGCACAGAATGTGGATGGCAATACGCTGCCGGTAGCCTTTGATACGCTGAACCTGAACGCGGCGTTGCGTAACGGTCGCGCCCAGCTCGACTGGCTGATCCGCATCGCTAAAAACGGCCAGCTGGACGGCAACGTGCAGATCGCCGATCCGCAGAACAAACGCGGGCTTTCCGGCAACGTTAATATCAAAAACATCGATCTGACGCTGATTAATCCAGCGCTGATGCAGGGCGAAAAAGTGGCCGGCGTGCTTAACAGCGCGCTACGCCTGGGCGGCAGCCTGCAAAAACCGCAGGTCTTTGGTCAGCTGGGGCTGAGAAACGTCGGTGTTCAGGGCAGCTTTATGCCGGTCGATCTGACCTCAGCCAATCTGAATATGGTCTTTAACGGCATGAGCTCGACCCTACAGGGCATGATCGAGACGTCTCAGGGACAGCTGGCGCTCAGCGGCGACGCGGACTGGGCGCAGCTGGACGCCTGGCGGGCGCGTATTGCGGCGAAGGGCAGTAAAATTCGCGTGACGGTGCCGCCGATGATCCGGATGGACGTTTCGCCGGATCTGGAGTTCGAAGCCACGCCGCAGGCGTTTAATCTGAACGGCCGCGTCGATATTCCGTGGGCGCGCGTGACCGTCCAGGAAGTGCCGGAAAGTGCCGTCGGCGTCTCGTCGGATGAAGTGCTGCTGGATGAAAACCTCAGGCCAATTGCGCCGAAAAGCACCTCGATCCCGATCAACAGCAACCTGGTTATCCACGTCGGTAACGACGTGCGTCTGAGCGCCTTTGGGCTGAAAGCGAAGCTGAACGGCGATCTGAAGCTGGCGCAGGATAAACGTGGGCTGGGGCTGAACGGCCAGATCAACATTCCTTCCGGGCGTTTCCATGCCTATGGTCAGGATCTGATCGTGCGTAAAGGCGAGCTGCAATTCTCTGGGCCGGCCAACCAGCCTTACCTCAACATCGAGGCTATCCGTAACCCGGAGGCAACGGAAAATGACGTTACGGCAGGCGTGCGCGTTACCGGCCTGGCCGACGAGCCGAAAGTGGAGATCTTCTCCGATCCGGCTATGTCGCAGCAGGAAGCGCTCTCTTATCTGCTGCGTGGACAGGGTCTGGACGCGACCGGCAGCGACAGTAGCGCATTAACCTCGGCGCTGGTGGGATTAGGGCTTGCACAAAGTGGGCAGGTTGTGGGTAAAATCGGGGAGACTTTCGGCGTAAGTAATCTCGCGCTGGACACGGCGGGCGTCGGTGACAGCCAGCAGGTTCAGGTCAGCGGTTACGTGCTGCCGGGTCTACAGGTAAAATATGGTGTTGGCATATTTGATTCACTGGCGACCTTAACCTTACGTTATCGCCTGATGCCCAAACTTTATTTGGAAGCGGTGTCTGGTGTAGACCAGGCGCTTGATGTGCTCTATCAGTTTGAGTTCTAGCAATGCGAATAATTGTCTACGGCAGCCTGAGACGCAAGCAAGGCAACAGTCACTGGATGACCAACGGGCAGTGGCTGGGCGATCATCAGATCGACGGCTACGAGTTATATAATCTGGGCCTTTACCCCGGCGTCGTCGCGGGTAGCGGGCAGGTTTACTGCGAGGTCTACCGGGTGGACGCCTCCACGCTGGGCGAGCTGGACGCGCTCAGAACCAAAGGCGGAGAGTATAAGCGCGAGCTGATGCCGACGCCTTACGGCAGCGCATGGCTGTACGTTTATCAGCGTTCGGTAGAGGGCAAGCAGCGGATAGCCAGCGGAGACTGGCTGCTGCGGGATAACCAGGATCCTGCCTGACTCGCGTGAAATAAATAAAAACACCGCTCACTGAGCGGTGTTTTTTTATCTGCTGTCCGTGCGGCGGTTTACTTTTTCGCGCGCTCGAAAGAGGAGATGATTTCAGCTTTAGCCGCTTCAGCGTTATCCCAGCCTTCTACCTTCACCCATTTGCCTTTCTCCAGCGCTTTATACTGCTCGAAGAAGTGGGTGATCTGCGCACGCAGCAGTTCCGGCAGGTCGTTCACATCTTTGATGTGATCGTACTCTTTGGTCAGCTTGGTGTGCGGAACCGCAACCAGCTTGGCGTCTTCGCCAGACTCGTCGGTCATTTTCAGCACGCCAACCGGACGGCAGCGGATCACTGAGCCTGGTTGCAGTGGGTATGGCGTCGGCACCAGCACGTCTACCGGGTCACCATCCAGAGACAGCGTGTGGTTGATGTAACCATAGTTGCACGGGTAGAACATCGCGGTAGACATGAAACGGTCAACAAACAGCGTGCCGGAGTCTTTATCTACTTCATATTTGATCGGATCGGCATTGGCCGGGATTTCAATAACAACGTAGATATCTTCTGGCAGATCTTTACCCGCTGGAACCTGGTTTAAACTCATGGTGAATTCCTTTAATCGTCTTAAATCAAGTGACGCTCATTATAGCCAACTGGATATGAAAGTATGCCCCCTTTTTGGGCTTTCAGAATGCTCCAGTACGCTGGCCGGTTATTTAACGCGCTGGCAAAGCGCACGCAAAAAAACAGGGCGATCCGAAGATCGCCCTGTCTGCATAGCCGTCTGCCTTAAGCGTCCGGATATTCGCGCAGGAAACGCTCGGTGTCGTCAACCATATCGGTGTTGCCGACAAAGAACGGCGAGCGCTGATGCAGCGTTTCCGGTACCAGATCCAGAATGCGGTTTTTGCCGTCGCTGGCCTTGCCGCCGGCCTGTTCGGCCAGAAACGCCATCGGGTTGCATTCATACAGCAGGCGCAGCTTGCCCTGTGGGTGGCTGGCGGTGCTTGGATAGAGATAGATGCCGCCTTTCAGCAGGTTGCGGTGAAAATCCGCCACCAGCGAGCCGATATAGCGTGAGGTATAAGGGCGATGAGTCAGCCGATCTTCTTCCTGGCAGAACTTCAGGTATTTCTTCACGCCCTGCGGGAACCGGATATAGTTGCCTTCGTTAATGGAGTAGGTGTAGCCCTTTTCCGGGAAAGCCATTTTTTCCGCGCTGAGGCAGAAAACGCCCAGCGAAGGATCGTAGGTGAAAGCGTGTACGCCACAGCCGGTGGTGTAAACCAGCATGGTCGAGGAACCGTAGACGACATAGCCCGCGGCAACCTGCTGGCTGCCCGGCTGCAGGAAATCTTCTTCCGTTACCGGTGTGCCTGGCGGCGTGATGCGACGGTAGATAGAGAAAATTGTGCCGACGGAAACGTTAACGTCGATGTTGGAAGAGCCGTCCAGCGGATCCATCAACACCACGTATTTACCATTTTCAACGCCTTCGAAAATAACGATTTCATCTTCTTCTTCAGAAGCGATACCGGCTACGATACCGCGCGCTTTCAGCGCGGCCTTCAGTTTTTCGTTGGCAAACAGATCGAGCTTCATCTGCTGTTCGCCCTGCACGTTTTCCACGCCGCTGGCGCCCAGAATATCGACCAGCCCCGCTTTGTTGATGTCACGGTGAATGATTTTTGCGCCCAGCTTGATAGCTGAAATCAGCGCCGTCAGTTCACCTGTGGCGTGAGGAAAGTCGTGTTGCTTCTCGACGATAAATTCGCCTAACGTTTTCATAACACAATCCCTGAATCTGCGGTTGAACAGCAGCCTGTGATACAAACTGCCAACGTATGTCGAGGCAGTTTAGCCGAATGAGGGCTAAAGAACATAGGGCAAATTCCGTTTCTTCCGCACGATGAGGACGCTACACTGTGCACCGACCCTTTCAGTAAACGGACCTTTTATGCGTATTCACATCCTCGGTATCTGCGGCACATTCATGGGCGGTCTGGCAATGCTGGCCCGATCGCTGGGTCATGAGGTGACCGGTTCCGATGCCAACGTTTATCCGCCGATGAGCACGCTTTTAGAAAAGCAAGGCATTGATTTAATTCAGGGATATGATGCTTCCCAGCTCGATCCCGCGCCCGACTTAGTGATCATCGGCAACGCCATGACGCGCGGCAACGCCTGTGTGGAAGCGGTGCTGGAACGGAATATTCCTTACCTCTCCGGCCCGCAATGGCTGCACGATTTCGTCCTGCGCGACCGCTGGGTCATTGCGGTTGCCGGCACACATGGAAAAACCACTACGGCGGGCATGACCGCGTGGATCCTGCAGGCGTGCGGGCTGGAGCCGGGCTTTGTCATCGGCGGCGTGCCGGGTAACTTCGACGTTTCCGCAACTTTAGGAAAAAGCCCATTCTTCGTGATTGAGGCTGATGAATATGACTGCGCGTTCTTCGATAAGCGCTCAAAGTTCGTGCATTACTGCCCGCGCACGCTGATCCTGAATAACCTTGAGTTCGACCACGCGGATATTTTCGATGATTTAAAAGCGATCCAGCGGCAGTTCCATCATCTGGTGCGCATCGTGCCGGGTCAGGGACGGATTATCGTGCCGGAGCAGGACAGCAACCTGAAGCAGGTGATAGCGATGGGCTGCTGGAGCGAGCAGGAAAGCACCGGCGAAAACGGCCGCTGGCAGGCGAAAAAGCTGACGCCGGACGCCTCGCACTGGGAAGTCTGGCTGGACGGCGAGCGCGTGGCGGAAGTGAACTGGTCGCTGGTGGGCGAGCACAACATGCATAACGGCCTGATGGCTATCGCTGCCGCACGCCACGTAGGCGTGAAGCCGGAGGATGCCGGCAAGGCGCTGGACGACTTTATCAACGCCCGCCGTCGCCTGGAACTGCGCGGCGAAGCCAATGGCATTAAGGTTTATGATGATTTCGCACATCATCCTACCGCCATTCTGGCGACCATGACCGCGCTGCGCAGCAAAGTAGGCGGCAGAGCGCGTATCCTGGCGGTGCTGGAGCCACGCTCCAACACCATGAAAATGGGCATCAGTAAAGATGATTTAGCGCCTGCGCTGGGCCGGGCCGATGAGGTATTTTTGCTGCAGCCGCACCATATCCCGTGGCAGGTCGCCGAAGTGGCAGAGGCGTGCGTACAGCCCGCTCACTGGAGCGCGGACGTGGATACGCTGGTAGAGATGATTGCTAAAACGGCGCAGCCGGGCGACTACATCCTGGTGATGAGCAACGGGGGATTTGGCGGCATTCATCAGAAGCTGCTGGATCGGCTGGCGTAACGGGCCAGCCAGTCGGCGCTGCGGGCAAGCAAACCCGCAGCGTTTTCAGGAGGCTTCGGCCAGCTCGCGCAGATACTGGAAGATCTGGCGGGAAGCTTTCGGCGGCTTATTGGCCGCTTTTTCTTTCTGGGCGTTGCGGATCATCGAGCGCAGCTGCTGACGATCGGCGTTCGGATAAAGCTGTAAAACGTCCGCCATCGCGTCATCGCCTTCGGCAACCAGACGATCGCGCAGCATCTCCAGCTTATGGAACAGCGCAACCTGCTGGTTGTGACGGTTCTTCAGCTTGTCCAGCGCCTGCCGGATAGGATCTTCTTCGCGCGAGCGCAGCATTTTGCCAATCAGCTGCAGCTGACGGCGGCGTCCCTCTTTCTTGATCTTCTGCGCCAGCTCGATGGCGGCACGCAGATCTTCATCCAGCGGAATTTTATCCAGCGAGTTGCCGCTCAGTTCTACCAGCTCGGCGCCCAGGCGCTTCAGCTCTTCGGCATCACGTTTAATTTCACTTTTACTGACCCAGATAATTTCATCATCTTCTTCTTCGTTATCTGGTACATCATCGAGCCAGTCGTCAGGCTGTTTGGTCATGGGAGGCTCCCTAAAAAAGAGGCTAATGCTATCAGGAAACTCAGGCTACTGCGAAATTGTTCGCTGAGTCTGTTAGACTCAGGTAAACCTGAAACCCTGAAGAGTCCGGAAATCTGGTGGCGTATACCCAGAAAAGCCCTCTGTTAATTATATGGTAGGTCGATGAAATTACTCTCCCAAGTTGCAGAACAGCGTAAAACCCTCGAAGAGGCGGTCGCAACAGCACTCGAGCTGGCCAAAGCCAGCACCGATGGGGCGGAAGTCGCCGTCACCAGAACCACGGGGATCGGCGTCAGCACCCGCTACGGCGAAGTAGAAAACGTTGAATTTAACAGCGACGGCGCTTTAGGCATTACCGTTTATCATCAGAATCGCAAAGGCAGCGCGTCTTCGACCGATCTCAGCCCGGACGCGATCGCGCGTACCGTGCAGGCGGCTGTTGATATCGCCCGCTATACCTCCGCCGATCCTTATGCGGGCGTGGCGGATCGCGATCTGCTGGCTTTTGATGCGCCGGATCTGGATCTTTTCCATCCCACCGATCTTGATCCTGACAGAGCGATCGAGATGGCGGCGCGGGCCGAGCAGGCTGCGCTCAAAGCCGACAAGCGTATTACCAATACCGAAGGCGGCAGCTTCAACAGCCATATCGGCATGAAGGTCTTCGGCAACAGCCACGGCATGATCCAGGGCTACTCTTCCAGCCGCCATTCGATTTCAGCCAGCGTTATTGCCGAAGCTAACGGCGATATGGAGCGCGATTACGCCTACACCATCGGCCGCGCTATCGAAGACCTGAAGTCGCCGGAGTGGGTCGGCGAAGAGTGCGCCCGCCGCACGCTGTCGCGCCTCTCGCCGCGCAAGCTCGCCACCATGAAAGCGCCGGTTATTTTTGCGGCGGAAGTGGCGACCGGCCTGTTTGGCCATCTGGTCGGCGCGATCAGCGGCGGCAGCGTCTACCGCAAATCCACTTTCCTGCTGGATGCGATGGGCAAACAGATCCTGCCGGAATGGCTGACCATCCAGGAGCAGCCACACCTGCGTAAAGGCCTGGCCTCTACGCCGTTCGACAGCGAAGGCGTGCGTACCGAACAGCGCGACATCATCAAAGACGGCGTGCTGCAAACCTGGCTGCTGACCAGCTACTCGGCGCGCAAGCTGGGCCTGAAAAGCACCGGCCATGCGGGCGGCATCCATAACTGGCGCATCAACGGTCAGGGCGACAGCTTCGACCAGCTGCTGAAAAAAATGGGCACCGGTCTGGTAGTAACGGAACTGATGGGCCAGGGCGTTAGCGGCATCACCGGCGACTACTCGCGCGGCGCGGCCGGTTTCTGGGTCGAAAACGGCGAAATTCAGTATCCGGTAAGCGAAATCACTATCGCAGGCAACCTGAAGGACATGTGGCGCAATATGGTCACGGTGGGCAGCGATATCGAAACCCGCAGCAATATTCAGTGCGGCTCCGTGCTGATCCCGGAAATGAAAATCGCCGGACAATAATTCTGGTGGCTTATGTAAGGGAGGCGCAGACTGCGCCTCCCTTTACTTCCCAGCCTGCTACTGATGGTGATGAGTTCTGCCCTGTAAAACCTTAAAATGAAAAGATCTCCGCCACAGTGAGATTTCTGCATGGATTAATATTTGCTTTGGAGGGCTTTAATGAATTTTGATGCTGAAACCGTAAATAAATGCACAAAAAGTGATAGCTATCGTAACTATCAATTTAGAAATCCCGCCAGGCAAAGAATACCAACCATAAAAACCTACACTAGCGCCGCTATATAAATATAGAGGCGATGAAATCGCCGGTAAAATAGAAAAAATTAGATAACCTTCCTCATATAGACTTCACAACCCCGTCGGTTGCCAGGGTTCATGATGCGTAAGTGACATGCGTAGAAATCCCACCTTGAATCGATAATACGCCAGGTTTATGCAAAATCAATTCTTTTTTGATTGAGGTTATAAGAGGCCTAAATTTTTTGCTGCCCCTATAGAAACGCTTAAGCGATATCTGTTAAGTAATCTTGCTAAGAGGCTTTATAACATGTGAGGTAAACAAGGAGAGTAGCAATGGCATGGACGTATAATGTAATGATGAAGACCTTTAAGCGTAACGGGGAATACAAGTTCAGCGCGCTTTATGCTGGTGCTCCGGGCTATAAAGATAATCCTGAGTATGAATGTCTGCGCGATAGAGGCCCGTTGCCCAGAGGTAAATACCGGATCACAGGCGTTCCATTCACACATAAAAAAGCGGGTCGATTCACGCTTCGCCTTGAGCCAGATAAAGGCAACAATATGTGTAATCGGAGTGGTTTTCTAATTCATGGAGAAAGTCAAACGCATCCAGGCGAAGCCTCAAATGGCTGCATCATACTGGATCCAAGGTTCCGTAAAGCAATTTGGGATTCAAAGGATAAGGAGATTATTGTTGAATGAGATATTTTCTTCCCCCCTTAATTATTTGCAGCACCTGTACGCTTGCCGCGCCGGTGCTTGATAATAATTGTAAGTCGCCCATATCAGGTACTGCCATAAGAATGATGGATAAAATGCATGAGGAAATGCATATTGACATTAAGAGCATACCACCCGATGGGGTAACCACGGAATTGCTATTCAACGAACCTGTCTCTGATTTGTTATCACAATACTATGCCGAAAAAACCTATAAAACCGATACCCTTTTATCGATAAGCGATAACAAAGAAATATATTCACAGGATAATCCTGTTAACCTCATAATTAAGTTTACTGTTAAAGATAAGGAGGGAAAAGAGGATATTTTTCTTGCCTCTACCATTGCGAACGATTATGAGTGTAATATAGAATTTAACGGTTATTTGATTGTCAAGCGTGAATTCTGATTTTTGCCCCTGTGTCAGCGCGCAGGGGCCTCTCACTATCTGAAAATTTACTTTCTGTCTGTTTTATTTCTTAAATAAAGCTAATCTTTCTTTTTTTTATTTAAATAATGATTTCGTTCTCCACTACCATAAGCAATTCCTATGGTTTCCATCAGGATAGCCGCTGCGATCGCCGTTATCGGCCGATCAGGCAGGCATTTTTTCTGTCGTACTGTGATTTACCTTCCACTTTTGCTCTTCTGTTAAGTGAAATAACCATTTTGTGAAGGATTTCCCTGGCTTCGCGCTTATTTCCACTTTGAAACGGAAAAATGCGGTCTACAAAATCGCTACCTCCGGCGCTACTTTATTTCTCTCGCGAATAAATTCGGTTTACAGCCGAACCAAACCGGAAAATAAGGGGCGTTGCGTGAAAGACGGAGCAGTGGCGGTAAAAGAAGCCGACGAGCAACAGGCGGTTCAGGCGCTTGCCGACAAAGTGATGATGCAAATCAGCGAGCTGTTTGCTGCCAAAAATATTTATCCTGATGCCGTTCAGCAAAAAATGCTGGCTTCGCACGTGCGGGCAATGGCTTCGCGCTCGCTAACGGGCGAACCGCTGCCGGAAGTCGAGGCTGAACTGTTTGACGAGATCTCGCCGGGATCCATGTTGCTGGCCCAGCAGGTGGTGGATCTCTTTGGCAACTTGCCCCAGGAAGAAGCCTGGCTGCTTTCCGTTCACGTTGAAGTCGCAAAAGAAAACCAACCGTAAATTTACCAGCCGGAGAAAATGCTTATGTCACAAGTCATTGTTGTTATTGGCGATCGTTTAGGGAAAGGCCAGAAAGTCGCGGCAGGCGTCGAGAAAGCGGGCGGGAAGGCCGTGGTGGTGCCGGGCGTGGCGGCGGACATGAGGCTGGGCGACGTCATGAAAGCGGAAAATGCCACTTTCGGTATCTCTTTTTGCGGCAGCGGCGGCGCAGGCGCTATTACCGCGCAAACCAAACACGGCTACAAAGCGAAATATGGCATGCGCTCTGTAGAAGAGGGCGTAACCGCCATCAATGAGGGCGCGAACGTGCTCGGCTTTGGCTTTATGGACAAAGAAGAGCTGGGCGAACGCCTGGTGCAGGCCTGGAACAAGAAGCACGGTGCCTGACCGATGAAGGAGCAATTTACCACAGCGGTAAAGGTCAGCGGCAAAGGCAACAGCAAAGAGAAAGCGTTCGCCGATGCGCTGAGCCGTGTGCAGAGCACGCTGCTAAAGACGACCGGTAAGGTGCTGCTGCGCATTGAGCCGCAGGAGGTCAGGGTGGTGCTGGCGCGGGAAAGCGTCAGGAAAGAACGCTTTTTGTTTTTCTTTCTGGCGAGGGAGCGGCGGAGTTACAGCATCGAACTGGAAATTACCGTCAGCGTAAACGCTATCGATGTCGACAAAATCGATTTCCTCACGCGCTAGCCGGGCAAACATAACTTAAAAACGTTGGCGCAAGCCTGCAAGGAAAGTGTGATGTTTTTAATTATCCTTTTTAAATCTCTTATTATCGGCGGCCTGGTCGGAACAGGCGTTGGCGCTGGCGCCGCGCGTATGTTTCATGCGCCGGCGACTCAGGGCATGGGCGCCTTTCGCACGCTGGGTGAACTCAACTCCTGTGAAGGCGATCCCGCCTCTCACTTCTCGTTTGGTCTGGGCTTCTTCTTTAACGCCTGGGCTTCTTCCGTTGCCGCAGGCTCGTTTACCCAGGACGTCGACCACCGCATTATCCCGAACTGGGGCGCGGCGGCGCTGATGATCCGAAACCGCAACCTGGCAGAAACGCTGCACGATCCGAAAAAAATGGCCATCGCCTGCGGCCTGATCGGCATGGTGGTGGTCGCCTTTCTGAATTCTACCGCTTCGGCCGTGCCGGCGGCGCTCCAGATCACCGCCGTTAAGGTGCTGGTGCCTGCGGCTAACCTGCTGGTCAATACCGTGATGCCAGTGATCTTCTGGCTGGCGGCAATCGATGCCGGTAAAAAATCGGGTTTCTGGGCCACCATCTTCGGCGGCCTGGCGCAGCTGATTATGGGCAATGCGGTGCCGGGACTGGTGCTGGGCATTTTGATCGGCAAGGGCGTTGAGGAGAGCGGCTGGCATCGCGTCACCAAGGTGATGATGTTCGCCATCGTGCTGCTGTTTGTCCTGAGCGGCTTCTTCCGCGGCTTCGATATGAAAATGCTGGAATCTTTCCGGCTGGGCGTGCCGGACTGGCTGTCGATGTTCCATAACGCGCTGAGCGGAAAATAAGGAGAGGAAAATGGAAGCAAAAAGCGGTTTCTGGTATGCCGACTGGTCTTTCCCGATCTTTGTCGGGCTGCTTTCCGCCGGCGTGTTCGCCGGAACGCATATGTATTACGTCTATGGGCTGGGCGCGTTTAACGAGGTCGCCTTTGTCTCTATGCTGCGCGCGGGTATGGAAACCGGCGTCTATGGCGCGGTGGCGGCCTTTGGCGCGAGCTTTCTGTTCGCCCGTATTATCGAAGGGTCGCTGGTGGGCATTCTGGATATCGGCGGCGCCATCCAGACGGGCGTCGGCCTTGGCGTGCCGGCGCTGCTGTTGGGCGCCGGATTTATCTTCCCCGTGGCCAACTTTGCCGCCTCGCTGCTGACCGGCCTGATCCTGGGCCTGGCGATCGGCTACCTCATTATTCTGGCGCGCAGGTTCACCATCAATAACAGCGATTCAACCTATGGCGCCGACGTCATGATGGGCGCGGGCAACGCGTCCGGGCGTTTCCTCGGGCCGCTAATTATTCTCTCGGCTATGGCCGCCTCCATTCCCATCGGCCTGGGTTCGCTCATCGGCGCGCTGCTGTTTTATCTCTGGAACAAGCCTATTACCGGCGGCGCCATTCTGGGCGCAATGCTGCTGGGCGCATTTTTCCCGGTGGCGCTCTAGCCCGATCGCCAGGGCTCAGCGGCACTGGCGACCGCTTTTGCAGACGGAGGAGTTTGCCATGTTTGATTTTATTGTGCGCCGGGCGCGCCTGGCGAACGGCGGGCTGACGGATATCGCCGTACACAACGGAAAAATTGCCGCGCTGGGCGAGATCAGCGGCCAGGCCACGCGCGAGTATGATTTGGCCGGGCGTTTTTACCTGAGCGCCGGATGGATCGATTCGCACGTGCACTGCTATCCCAATTCGCCGATTTATCACGACGAAGCGGACTGCATCGGCGTTGCTACCGGCGTGACGACCGTCGTGGATGCGGGCAGCACCGGCGCGAACGATGTTGACGAGTTCTGTCGTTTAACCCGCAGCGCCCGCACGCAGGTTTACGCCTTGCTGAATATCGCGCGCACCGGCATCGTAACGCAAAACGAGCTGGCGGATATGACGCAAATCGACCGCGATGGCGTGCGTGAAGCGGTACAGCGTTTGCCGGGGTTTATTCTTGGCATCAAGGCGCGCATCAGCAGCAGCGTGGTAGGTAAAAACGGTGTGCAGCCGCTGATCCGAGCCAAAGCGATCCAGCAGGAAAACGGCGGGCTGCCGCTGATGGTGCATATTGGCAATAATCCGCCCGATCTGGATGAAATAGCCGATCTGTTGGAAAGCGGCGATATCATTACCCACTGCTATAACGGCAAGCCCAACCGCATCCTGACACCAGCCGGTCAGCTGCGCGCCTCCATTCATCGTGCCCTGGAACGCGGCGTGCGGCTGGATGTGGGGCACGGCACGGCCAGTTTCAGCTTTGACGTGGCGCGCGTGGCTATCGCGCAGGGCATTCTGCCGCACACCATCAGCTCGGATATTTACTGTCGCAACCGCCTTAACGGGCCGGTGCACTCGCTGGCGCACGTCATGGCGAAGTTCTTCAGCGTAGGCATGACGCTACCGCAAATTATTACCTGTGTAACCGCTAACGCGGCTGACGGCCTGCGGCTACCGCAGAAGGGACGGCTGAGGATGGGCTATGACGCCGATCTGACTATTTTCGACGTGCAGGATTCGTCCTGTGTGTTTACCGATTCCGAAGGCCAGCCGGCTACGGGCGAAAAGCAGCTGGTGCCGCTGGCCGCCGTGGTGGCTGGCCGCTGGTTTGTTACCGAAGAAGGGAAAAAGCATCATGTCTTCGATTTATGAGAAATATGGCTTAAAACAGGTAATTAACGCCTCGGGCCGCATGACCATTCTGGGCGTCTCTACACCTGCCGCCGATGTGGTGGACACGGTAAAGTACGGCCTTAACCACTATTTTGAAATGAAAGATCTGGTTGATAAAACCGGCGCTTATATCGCCAGCCTGCTCGGCTGCGAGGATGCGGCCGTGGTTTCCTGCGCGTCAGCGGGCATCGCGCAAGCCGTGGCGGCGGTCATCGTCAAAGATGACGACTGGCTGCTGGAAAACCTCCACGCCGCGCCGCCGATCGTTCCTCACGATATCGTGGTGCCGAAAGGCCATAACGTCAATTACGGCGCGCCCGTCGGCACTATGGTCACGCTGGGCGGTGGGCGGCTGGTAGAAGCAGGCTACGCCAATGAATGCTCCGCCGCGCAGCTTTCCGCCGCCGTAACGCCGCAAACGGCGGCCATTCTTTATATCAAATCGCATCACTGCGTACAGAAAAGCCACCTCAGCGTCGAACAGGCGGCCGCCGTTGCGCGCCAGCATAATCTGCCGCTGATTGTCGATGCGGCGGCGGAAGAAGATCTACAGCGCTACTACCAGGACGGCGCGGATCTGGTGATCTACAGCGGCGCGAAGGCTATCGAAGGCCCTACGAGTGGCCTGGTGATGGGACGCAAAAAATACGTTGAGTGGGTGAAGCGCCAGTCGCAGGGCATCGGCCGGGCGATGAAGGTCGGCAAGGAAGGCATCCTTGGCCTGACGCAGGCGATCGAAAACTATCTGCAACAGCCGAAAATGACCGGTGCGCAGATGGTGGAGAAGATGACGCCGTTTATCGACAGCCTGAACGCACTGGACGGGATCAGCGCGCGCGTGGTTTGGGATGCCGCCGGACGAGATATTGCCAGGGCGGAAATCCATTTCGACCAGCTTAAGTCAGGTCTGACCGCGGGCGATGTCGTGCAAAGGTTAAAAACCGGCGAGGTGGCGATCTACTTCCGCGGCTATAAGGCCAATGAAGGCATTGTCGAGGTCGACGTGCGCAGCGTCTCGCCAGATCAGCTGCATACTATTTACGTTTCCGTCAGGGCATTATTATCAGGAGGGAAAACAGCATGACGCTTATGCCAAATTTCTATCGCGATCGCGTTTGTCTGAACGTGCTGGCAGGATCCAAAGAGAACGCCCGCGAGATCTGGCAGGCGGCTGAAGGCCACGTGCTGGTTGGCGTGTTGTCGAAAAACTATGACAGCGTGGCAAGCGCGGTTGCCGATATGCGCGACTACGCGGCGCTGACAGACAACGCGCTCTCCGTTGGGCTGGGCGCGGGCGATCCGAATCAGTCGGCGATGGTCAGCGCCATTGCAGCCCGGCTGCAACCGCAGCACGTAAACCAGGTGTTTACCGGCGTGGCGACCAGCCGCGCGCTGTTGGGCCAGCGCCAGACGGTGGTTAACGGCCTGATTTCGCCGACGGGCAGGCCAGGCATGGTCAAAATTTCCACAGGGCCGCTCAGCTCGCAGGCGCCAGAGGGTATCGTACCGATAGCGACCGCGATTGCGCTGCTGAAAGATATGGGCGGCAGCTCGGTTAAATATTTCCCGATGGGCGGGCTGAAAGCGATCGAAGAGTTTCGTACGGTGGCGAAAGCCTGCGCCGAACAGGATTTCTGGCTGGAGCCGACGGGCGGCATCGACCTGGATAACTATGCCGCCATTATGCAAATCGCGCTGGAGGCGGGCGTCAGCAAAATTATCCCGCACATTTACAGTTCGATTATTGATAAGGCTTCCGGCAATACTCGTCCGGACGACGTCCGCGCGCTGCTGGCGATGACGAAAAAACTGGTGGGGTAAGCGCGTGATCGAGGCCGGGCGATCCCGGCCCGTTTCGTCAACGGAGAGCAACCAAGACAACCACAGGAAACCCGGTGAGATTCCCTAACCAACGCCTTGCAAGACTTTTCGATACGCTGCAAAACGAAACGCTGCCTCAGGACGAGCTGGCGCGCCGTTTTGCGGTGTCTACCCGTACCGTACGTACGGATATTACCGCGCTGAATGAGCTACTGGCCGATCACGGCATCCGCTTTGTGCTGAATCGGGGCGAGGGCTATCGGTTAAAAATTGAAGATGCGCAGCGCTATAGCCAGCTGCGGCATCAGTCGCCTTCGTCTTTACGTATTCCACGCACCTCGGCGGCGCGAGTGCATTATCTGTTAACCCGATTTCTCACCTCAGCCTTCTCCCTTAAGCTGGAAGATCTGGCCGATGAATGGTTCGTCAGCCGCGCCACGCTGCAAAGCGATATGGCTGAAGTGAGAGAGTGGCTGGCGCGCTATCAGCTGGTGATTGAAACCCGGCCAAGCTACGGCATGAAGCTGTTCGGCAGCGAAATGGCCGTGCGCACCTGCCTGACCGATCTGCTCTACCGGATTGCGCAGGAGGATGCCGACGATCCGCTGCTGCATCTGGAGGTGCTGAACAGCGGCATTCTGGCTACGCTACAGCCGCTGCTGAGCCAGTCGCTGGGGCGTTTTGCCGTCAGGATGACCGACGAGGGCGAGTTTTACCTGCGCCTCTACTGTGCGGTATCCGTCAGGCGCATCAGCGAAGGCTATCCGCTTTCCGATTTCACGGCCGACGACGTGGATGACGACGTGCGCGGCGCGGCGCGGCATCTGATCGCGCTACTACAGCCGCTCACCGGTAAAGCGTTCTCAGCCGCAGAAGAAGCCTACCTGCGCGTTAATATCGCGGCGCGGCGCGTTGAGGCGATTGCGCCGGATGCCATCAGCCCGGACGACGGCGAATCGCTGGTCAATTACATTCTTGGCTACATCAATACTCACTACAACTTTAATCTGCAAAGCGACGGGCAGCTGCGGGCGGATTTGCTGACGCATATTAAAACCATGATCACCCGTGTGCGTTATCAGATCGCTATTCCCAACCCGCTGCTGGCGAACATCAAGCAGCACTATCCGATGGCGTGGGATGTGACGCTGGCCGCCGTATCCAGCTGGGGAAAATACACGCCTTATACTATCAGCGAAAACGAGATAGGATTTCTGGTGCTGCATATCGGCGTCGGCCTGGAACGGCACTATGACGTCGGCTACCGGCGCCATCCGCAGGTGCTGCTGGTGTGCGATACCGGCAATTCCACCGTGCGTATGATCCAGGCGATGCTGATGCGGAAATATCCGCAGATCGTCGTCAACAATATTATTTCGCAGCGCGAGTATGAGCAGCAGCCGGGTATTGAAGAAGATTTTGTTATCTCCACTACGCGTCTGGCCGAGAAACAGAAGCCGGTGGTGGTGATGTCGCCTTTTCCCACGGAGTACCAGCTGGAGCAGATTGGCAAACTGGTGCTGGTGGATCGCACCCGGCCTTATATGCTGGAAAAGTTCTTTGACGCCGGCCATTTTCTTGTTATCGACCAGCCCGTAACCCAGGCGGAGCTGTTCCGTACGCTCTGCGATCGGCTGGAAAAAGAGGGCGCGGTCGACCAGACTTTTCACGATTCAGTCGTGGAGCGCGAAGCCATTGTCAGCACGATGTTTGGCGAAGGCATTGCGCTACCGCACTCGCTGGGCCTGCTGGCGAAGAAAAGCGTGGTCTATACCGTGCTGGCGCCGCAGGGCATCGCATGGGGAGATGAAACGGCCTCGGTGATCTTTCTGCTGGCGATCAGCAAAAGCGATTATGAAGAGGCGATAGCGATTTACGATCTGTTCGTGACGTTCCTGCGCGAGCGGGCAATGGTGCGGCTGCGCGACAGCAAGGATTTCGTCAGCTTCAAGGCGGTGGCGATGGATTGCCTGAGCCGGCTATAGCGGGCAGGGCGAACGGTAGCGGACAAGCGCGGTTCGCCCTGTCGGGTATCGCCTTTGGCCGCTCTTCTGGCCCGGATAGCACAGGGGCCGAACGCCAGACGCCATCTGCCCCAAACCTATCCCGCTCAGTGTAGCCCAAACCCTGTTGGATAAAGCGGCGAGACGCTGTCATGCGGTGATGCCGGATGCTGCTTCAGCACGCTTTCCTCCGACGAAGGAATTTCAAAAGGCAGTGACCCGCTGAACGGTCGACCATCCGTTAATGCGCGGAACAGGATCTCGTCACTGACGCCAAAGTTGCCAATCAGTATGGAAGCCTTCTCTTTTATCGGCGTTAGGATGGCCGGTCTGTCAAGGTAGACGGTGATAATGGTCGGTATTTTGCTGGCTCTTTGCACCGCCTGCCGGTCACGATTGTCAGCGGTAAACGCCAGGGACCCTTCATGATATTGAGCACCGAAAAAATAGTTTTTATGCGGCTGCTCATAGGGCGCTACGATGCGCATTAACGCGACATCAGCGCTTTCAGGGTTATCCATTACTGCAAAGCCGGCCTGCCTTGCCGCTTCGGGGTTTATACCGTAAAGCCAGACTTTCAGCCCTTTTCGCAGCGGCAGAAGGGGCGCTTTTTTCTCCAGCAGCACCAGCGACGCGCGCTGGGCGCTATCCGCTTCCGTCTGCCAGGCACGAGCCGCCAGCGTTTTTGCGGCTTCGGTCGGATCGACATAGGGGTTTTCAAACAGGCCGAGGGCGAATTTTTGCTCAAGGATCCGTATTACGGATTGATCAAGCCGGCTCTGACTTACGCGACCCGTTTTTACCGCCTGGATCAGCAGCGCGCTGTCCGCCACGCCGCCGAACTGATCGATACCGGCATTAACCGCCAGCGCGAAGCGGTCGGCCGTGCTCATATCCTCCACTCCCCACGGCATCCCCAGGCTGCCCGGGTCGGGCGTTTCACCGGGTGGATAGCCGTACAGGCATTTCTCTTTGCAGTCATTGGCGATCAGCCAGTCGCTGACGATTACCCCCTCAAACCGGTAGGCCTGTCGTAGCAGATCCTGCAACAGATAGCGGTTGAAGCCCGCCGCAACCGGTTCCACGTTCCGACCCTGATACTGCAGATTTTTCAGGATTGAATAGGTGGGCATCACGCCTGCGACACGGGCTTCAAAAGCGCCGGTAAACGGCAGAAGATGGTCGTCCAGCCTGCGCCCGGTAAAATCGGCATATTTGCCATAGCTGTGATGGCTGTCATAGCCTTTTTCAGCCGCGCCATAGCCTACCCAGTGTTTAACTATGGCGCTGACGCTGGCGGCATTCAGTCCCCGGGCGCCATGCTGCATCCCGGTAATATAACCGCGTACCATACGTCGGGTGAGCTGGGGATCGTCGCCGAACGTGCCTGCAATCCGTGACCAGCGTGGTTCCGTGGCGATGTCCGCCATGGGGGACAGCGCCTGCGTGATGCCAAGCAGCCGATATTCCTGACGAACGATATCCGCGTAGCGGCGAGTAAGGTTTTCATCCCCGATGGCTGCAATACCCAGGGGGCCTGGCCACTTTGAAAAACCGTCGTGGTCGGAGCCTGTTGCGGATGGATAGCTGTATACGCTGCGTGGATCGGTGCTCAGGGTAATTGGGATGCCCAGACGGGTTGATTCCGCTATCGCCTGTAGCCGGTTATTTTGTTCCGCCATCGCTGCAGGCGTCGTGTTCAGGCGGGTGATAAAGGTATTCACCTTTTGCTCGACAATCATCCCGGTTACGCTTGCGATATCGTATGTCTGTCCCTGGCCGATAACGCTGCCTGGTGCCGGTGCCGAGCCGTGCATCATGACGCCCGCTTTCTCTTTCAACGTCATGCGGGAGAGCAAGTCTGCGGCCCGCTGGCGAGGAGAAAGGCGCCAGTCTTCATAAGGGTTTAACGTCCCGTCTTTGTTTAAGTCTTTAAAAATGAGGCCCTGATGCGCAATCATTTTTACCTCCCTTTTACCTAAGGCAGGCTGGTTTACTGCATAAGCAGCGAAAGGGAAAAGTAAAGAGACGGCGATAGCCTGTGCGATAAGCCTGTTTTTCATTCTGCACCTTCCTGGCTCTGTTTAAGGAATGAAAAAAAACCTGGTGGCTTATGCTGTTGTCAGAACAGATAAGCCCCTCAGGTTTTGCTCGCTGGAGAGTACTTTAGCGATAACAACCCGCTGCTGTATAAAAAAGCAGCAGGGGGGAGATTAACACATATCATTGTTTGCCTGAGCGAATGCAATGTCTGGAATGTGAGTCGGCAGACAGTAATTCGCCCTCCGTATCGGCTTTTTCTGCGCTGAGCTCGTCAGGCTCGGCATCCCGTTGCAGGTGGCATAAGGCTAAGTAAGGGCTGTAGAAGCGCCTGTCATTAACCGTAATCGCGCACGGAAAGCAAATGAGCGGCAGGTAAGTGATGAGCTTCAGGAAAAGCAGAGCCGTTCGGGTTGTAAACACGCTGGATACTGCATTTAATCGGCGGCAGGTTGAGCAGAGTAAAGTTCTCAACAGGCGGGGCACTCTTTCGGATTAACTCTGCCTTGCGCCAGACGATTTTAAATTTATCGCGGTAATCCCTGCCAGGCAGGGATTACCGCGTTTGTGATGGCCTGGCCGGTGGCTCCGGTCGCCAGGATTACTGCAGAATAGTGAACGCGGTGGTGACGTGCTTCACGCCGCTGACCCGGCTGGCGATATCGGCCGCCGCTTTGGCTTCTGCGGTCGTCACCAGACCTAGCAGGAACACCTCGCCGTTTTCGGTGGTAACCTTCACGTTAGAGGATTTGACCTGGTCACTGGAAAGCAGGTTGGAACGCACTTTGGTGGTGATCCAGGTGTCGGAAGAAGCCGTGCCAAAGCTGGCCTTTTCGCTGGTGCGGATTTCGTTATAAACCTCGGTTGCGCCATCCACGCCGACGGCGATCTGTTTGGCGCGGTTAGCGACATCGGCGCTCGGCGCCTGGCCGGTCAGCAGCACTTTGCCCTGGTAGGCCGTTGCCACGATATGGGCTTCTTTTTTGATCTGGGCGTCTTTCGCCAGCGCGTTGCTGACGCGTAACTCCAGCGTGCCGTCATCAACCTGGGTGCCCACGGTACGCGGGTCGGTGGCCGTTTTGGTGGCGACCGCCGCGCTGCCGATCACGGCGGCGACGCAGCCCTGTAGCATCAGCGCGGTCAGCACGATGGCGGTTGCGGAAATCAGCTTCATCATAGCTCCTTAAACGTCCTGGTGGGGAAACAAGGTGTTATCGATCAAATCGCACAGGCAATTCACGGTTAACATATGCATTTCCTGAATCCTCGCGCTCCGGTGCGAGGGGATACGAATTTCCACGTCCTGTGGACCCAGCAAACCGGCGAGTTCGCCGCCGTCGTAGCCGGTCAGCGCGACAATCGTCATATCGCGCGTCACCGCTGCCTCCACGGCCTTCACAATATCACGGCTGTTGCCGCGCGTTGAAATGGCCAGCAGAATGTCGCCAGCATGGCCCAGCGCTCGGACCTGCTTGGCGTAGATTTCGTCGTGCAGGCGATCGTTGCCGATTGCCGTCAGCAGCACGTTATCCGCGCTCAGCGCTACCGCAGGCAGGCTGGGGCGCTCGGTTTCGTAACGGTTGATCATACTGGCCGCAAAGTGCTGGGCGTTGGCGCTGGAGGTGCCGTTGCCACAGCTCAGCACTTTATTGCCGTTCAGCAGCGACTGGACAATCGTCATCGCTGCGCGCGAAATAGCATCCGGCAGCGCTTCCGCTGCGGCTATCTGCGTCTGAATACTTTCGGTAAAACAAACTTTGATTCTTTCCAGCACGTTTTTCACCTGGCAAGTGGTTGGCGAAATTACTCCGCCGTAAAAGCATCGGACAACCAGTCCGTTCGTGCGCCGGTTATCGCTACCACATCAAAGCGGCAGCGGGCGCTCTCAAGGCTGCTCTGGCGACCGTTCAGCCATAAGGCTGCGGCTTTCAGCAGCTTTTGCTGCTTGCTGTGGGTTACGCTGGCGGCGGCGCCGCCGAACCGATCGTTACGGCGATAGCGCACCTCTACGAAAACCCACGTCTCACCATCGCGCATAATCAGGTCGATCTCTCCGACGCGAAAGCGGACGTTAGCCGCGATAAAAGTTAATCCTGCACCTTCCAGCAGGCGGCGGGCCTGTTGCTCATAGCCCGCCCCCGTTTGCTGACGGCTCAGGATGCCGGAACGATTTGTCCCTGGCGATACTGGCTCCATACCAACTTCCTGTTGATGACGCAGTCCTGGGTGGCGCTCAGGTTGCCGGTTTCCCCCTGCAGCCTGAAGCCCGGCAGCTGGCGCACTTCATTGAAGTGATTGGCCAGGGTCCAGGCATCCACGCCCATGGCATAGAGACGAACCTGAGAGTAATCGTTGTTAAAGTTTTTAGCCGCCTGCTGCATCAGCGCGGGATTAGCGCCCGACAGCAGCGGGATATCGCTGAACTGCACGCCTTCCATCTCCAGACGATAGTCCGGGCCGCTGCCTGCCTGATAGCTGCGCGAGCTGGCATAAATCTGTGCCATATTGCGGCTGCTGACGCGCATGGAGAGGGAAGGCTTGATGAGCGCCATCTCGTCCTGCGTCGCCACCACATACAGCGAATCTACGCTGCCGTCGCCCGCCGCTGGCGTATCCGCCTGCGGCGCCGGAATGGTCAGGCCCGCAATGGTCACGCCCTGCGCCTGCGGCGGCTGAGCAACAATTGGCGTACCGGTCAGACGTAAGCCCGCGCCGCTATTAATGCCCTGCTTCAGCTCGCCCTGCGAGCCGAACTGCTGTTGCAGCACGGTCGCGCCGCCCAGCTGCTGCCATTCTGCAGCAAATGCTTTGCTGACGCGATCGCCTAACGAGCTGCGCGGCACCAGCAGCAGCGGCGAACGCTTGCCCTGATCCCACATATGATGCGCGGCGTCACGCGCTTCGTCTTCAGGAGAAAGCGCAAAGTAACAAAGATTCGGATGGTTCTGTACCGACTCCGGCTCGTTAAGCGCCAGGATATTCAACGGCGTTTGTAAGGCAGCTAAACGCTCGACGTTGCTTTTCAGCAGCGGGCCGACCACCAGCGTGGCGCCGTCTTTCTGCGCCTGCGCCAGCACCTGATCTATCGGCTGGCTGCTGGTGTCGTAGACCTGAACCTGCGCCGAACTGGATGGCGGCGCGGTTTGCGCCACGCTGCCGTTCTGCGCGGCGGGCTGAGCTGCGCTATCGCTGTTTTGCGTAGCCGGCTGGGCGCTATCGGCGGCCGGACTGGCTGCTGCTGGCGCGGCGTTGGCATCGGCAGGCGTGGCGGTATTAGGGGCAACGGGCGTGGTGCTGGCGGCGGCCTGCGGCTGTACCGCTGGCTGGGCCAGCGCACCGTTGCGTGCGTCGTCAAACCCCTTCTGAATCGCTTTAGCGAAAATCTGCGCCTGGCCGCTTAATGGCAGCAGCAGCGCAAGTTTACCGGTCGACGACTGCTGGAAGTTCTGTACCTGGCTCAGCGCCGTTGGCAGCATTTTCGCCGCCGGGTTGTTGGGATAGCGCGTCTGCCAGTCGCTGATGCCCGCTTTCAGCATCGTGGGATCGCTGACGTTGGCCTTGTAGACGTTGAGCAGATCCAGCCAGCCCTGTAGCGTGTTTTCATCGGCGTTGATCACCAGGCCGTTGGCCTGCTCTGGCGTCATCTGGCTCAGCGCCAGCCAGGTTGCATCAATATTTTTCTGCTTATCAGCCGGCGAGCTCAGCAGCGGTTCCTGCGCAATATAAGCGCGCAGCTGCGTTAATCCCTGGCTGCCGGCAATTTGCAGCTGGTAGTAACGGGCCTGCTGCTCCTTCGACAGGGAGGCGGCATCAATCTGCTGTAAAAGTTGCGCCGCGCCGCCCGCATCCTTCTGCATCACCTTGAGCTGCGCCTGGAGCAGCAGCGATTCCTGATGCTGAACATCATTCAACTGCTGCGGCAGGCTGGCCAGCTGGTCGCTGGCCTGAGGAATTTTTCCTTCGTTCAGCAGCGCCCGGATTGCGAGTAATTGCCAGTCAACCTTGTTATCATCTGAACTTTGCTGCATTTGCTGCAAATAAGAGTCGGAAGTGCCTGTCGCGGTGCCCTGCACGTTGACCGTCGGCGCCTGTGGGCCCTGGCCGGAACAACCGGCAAAAATCAGGGCCGCCAGCAGCAGAGGCACGCAGCGTCCTGCTTTGTTATGAATGACTTTCGAAGGAAGCATACTGTATCCAGTTATGTTTTTTTCAAGATGCTCAATATTAAATCGGCAATTCGGATCAAACAATGAAACAACGCGAAGAGATTTCGGCCAGCACGCTCTACATCGTTCCCACACCGATTGGTAACCTGGGCGATATTACCCAGCGTGCGCTCTCGGTGCTTGCCAGCGTCGACCTGATCGCAGCGGAAGATACACGTCATACCGGGCTGTTGCTACAACATTTCGCCATCAATGCGCGCCTGTTCGCATTACACGATCACAACGAGCAGCAGAAGGCAGAAACGCTGTTGGCAAAGCTGCGGGACGGGCAAAGCATAGCGCTGGTTTCCGATGCCGGCACGCCGTTAATTAACGATCCCGGCTATCATTTGGTTCGTCTCTGCCGTGAAGCGGGCGTAAACGTGGTGCCGTTGCCTGGCGCCTGCGCGGCGATTACAGCATTAAGCGCGGCGGGGTTGCCGTCCGATCGATTCTGTTACGAAGGGTTTCTGCCCGCCAAAAGCAAAGGCCGTTGCGACACGCTGCGCGCGCTGGAGCAGGAATCCCGCACGCTGATTTTTTATGAATCCACCCATCGCCTGCTGGAAAGCTTACAGGATATGGTCAGCGTATGGGGAAGCGAGCGCTACGTAGTCCTGGCGCGGGAAATCACCAAAACCTGGGAATCGATTCACGGCGCGCCGGTGGGCGAGCTGCTGGCCTGGGTTAAAGAGGACGAAAATCGTCGCAAAGGCGAAATGGTGCTGATTGTGGAAGGCTATCAGGCCGTGGAAGACGCGCTGCCGCCGGAAGCGCTGCGTACGCTGTCGCTGTTGCAGCAGGAGCTGCCGTTGAAAAAAGCGGCCGCGCTGACCGCCGAAATTCACGGCGTAAAAAAGAATGCGCTCTATAAGTATGCGCTGGAGCAGCAAGAGGGGTGACAAACCGCGCGGAATGCCCTATTATCCGCGCCGAAGCTGACCAGACAGTCGCCGCTTTGTTGCCGTCCTCCTTCGGGGGAGACAGACAAAGGGGAGGAAAGTCCGGGCTCCATAGGGCAGGGTGCCAGGTAACGCCTGGGGGGCGCAAGCCCACGACCAGTGCAACAGAGAGCAAACCGCCGATGGCCCACTTGTGGGATCAGGTAAGGGTGAAAGGGTGCGGTAAGAGCGCACCGCGCGGCTGGCAACAGTTCGTGGCACGGTAAACTCCACCCGGAGCAAGGCCAAATAGGGGTTCACAAGGTACGGCCCGTACTGAACCCGGGTAGGCTGCTTGAGCCAGTGAGCGATTGCTGGCCTAGATGAATGACTGTCCACGACAGAACCCGGCTTACCGGTCAGCTTCAACATTTTCAGTAAAAAACCCGCTTCGGCGGGTTTTTTGCTTTCTGCGGCGGGATAGCTGTCCACGACGCTTTTTATGAAAGGAAAGCGGCTTACCGGTCAGCTTCAACATTTTCAGTAAGAAACCCGATTCGGCGGGTTTTTTGCTTTCTGCGGCGGGGATAGCTGTCCACGACGCTTTTTATGAAGGGAAAAGCCTAAAAGCGCGAATCTTTGCAGCGCGCCGCTATGGCGGAAACCGCCGCGCTGACGTCAGGATCCTTAGCGTAATAGAAGGTCACGCTGGATTGTTGACGGCCTGCCACCGAAATTTCAATCCATGCCACGTTGTCGTAATTTCTGTCCGTCAGATTATATTTTTCAATGCCCTGAGTCAGGCTACCGTCCCGCTCCAGCCGAAGGCGCTGACTTTGCGCCGCAGCAAAAAGACAGTCGGCAACATTGTGTGGATATCCCTTCAGGTAGACCTGTTTCATGTCAGGATGCATCCCAACGCGCCCTAAATCGACACAGCCAACCAGTAAAAACACAAACGTCGCAGCCAGCTTTTTCATTCCCTGCTCCTCGTGTTGTCGCTCGCCTCTGGCAGTATGCCAGAGAAAATCAACGTGCGATTAACGAACGAAATTTACCTGAGGATATAAAATAACTACGGCGTTTTGAAAATTTTAACCGTAAGCGTAACGCTCAGGAGATAAACGATGAAAAGATCGATACTGGCTACCCATTTAGGGCTGTCTGAAGAAGAGCTGGACGAGATGGATCTGGATCCGGAAGATTTAGACGAGGGAAAAGTAGAAGAAGAGAGCAACACCTTCTTTTTTAACGTGCCGGAAAACACGCCTCAGCATATTTTAGGCAAAAAAGGCTGGTCAATCGGCGAAAGAGTCGCCGTACCCATCAGCTTATTTGACGTATCAGGCAGCTAAACCCGTCATGCCCCGCTGGCGGGGTTTACAGAAGCAGGCAACGGCGGCTACCCGGCTAAATCAATCACCAGCGCGCGCGTTGGCGTGGTTGCCGCTATCGTCACGTTCTGCTCTTTTTCGATAAATGCCCCGTCGCCGCAGGCAAGCGCCTGCCGATCCGCTGAAGATGCAGTCACGGTAAAGCCGCCGTGAATCGATTGCAGATAGGCGCGCGAACCGCGTAACGGTAGCGTAACATCTTCGCCCGGTTCCAGTCTCAGATGATAAATCCAGGCCTGTTGGCGAAGCTGCAGGCTCTGTTGTGCGCCGTCCGGTGAGGCCAGCAGCATGGTGCTCGCGTCAGTCGGGAGCGACAGGCATTGTATCGCCGCGTTTTCCCTGTCGGGACAGGCATCCAGCCAAAGCTGCATACGCGTCAACGGCTTCTCGCCACTGATATTATGCTCGCTGTAGCTGATCCCCGGTTGGGCAGCCAGCAGCAATGCTTCGCCCGCGCGCGCCACGACATGGTTGCCGTCGCTGTCGCGGTACTCCGCTTCGCCCTGCAGGATCAGATTAACAACATCGACCTTTGGCCAGGTTCTGGGTTGAAAGGAAGCCCCTGGTGTCAGCACTTCCTGATTGAGCACGCGTAAAGAGGCGTAGCCCAGCAGTTGAGGATCAAAATAGTGGCCGAAGGAAAACGTGTATCGCGCCTGGAGCCAGCCGTAATCGGCTTGACCACACTGCTGTACGGTGCGACTGGTAATCATATTTTCCTCCTTATTAACCGGCAAACCGCGTCGGTCATTTATTATGCCGCTATAGTAAGGCGCTGGACGCCAGATTGTTAGCCAGTTAATCTGCTTGCCATATTCAAAAATCCTGAAAGAGAACCGCTATGGCAAAAGATCGCGCTCTGACGCTGGAGGCGCTGCGAGTAATGGATGCTATCGATCGACGCGGCAGCTTTGCGGCGGCGGCAGATGAACTGGGCCGCGTCCCTTCTGCGCTCAGCTACACCATGCAAAAGCTGGAAGAGGAGCTGGACGTGGTGCTGTTTGACCGCTCCGGTCACCGGACTAAGTTTACCAACGTAGGCCGCATGCTGCTGGAGCGTGGCCGGATTTTGCTGGAAGCGGCCGACAAGCTGACCACCGATGCGGAAGCGCTGGCGCGGGGTTGGGAAACACAGTTGACTATCGTTACCGAAGCGCTGGTTCCTTGCGAATACCTCTTTCCTTTGATTGATAAACTTGCCGAAAAAGCTAATACGCAAATTGCGCTGGTAACGGAAGTGCTGGCGGGCGCCTGGGAAAGGCTGGAGCAGGGACGTGCGGATATCGTTATCGCGCCGGATATGCATTTTCGCGCCTCTTCAGAGATTAACACCCGCAAACTTTACAGCATTATGAGCGTGATCGTCGCCAGCCCGGATCATCCTATTCATCAGGAACCTGAACCGTTATCGGAACCATCACGGGTGAAATATCGGGGAATTGCCGTAGCGGATACGGCGCGCGAGCGTCCGGTACTGACCGTACAGCTTCTGGATAAGCAGCAGCGGCTGACCGTGAGTTCAATCGAAGATAAGCGCCGTGCACTGCTGGCCGGGCTGGGCGTGGCGTCCATGCCGTACCCGATGGTAGAAAAAGATATTGCTGAAGGGCGTCTGCGTGTTGTCAGCCCTGAATACAGCAAAGAGGTCGATATCATTATGGCCTGGCGGCGCGACAGCATGGGCGAAGCCAAATCATGGTGCCTGCGGGAGATCCCTAAGCTGCTGGCGAAACGTCACGCGCCGCTCAGGGGATAACGCCGGCTAGCGAAAGCGTTCATCGCGCCCGTGCGGCTCGTCCCAGTCAAAAGCCGGGCCGGTCGAGATAACGCCGTAGGGATTGATCGTCTTGTGGCTACGGTAATAATGGTGGCGGATATGCGCCAGATCGACCGTTTCAGCGATGCCCGGCAGTTGATAGATTTCTCGTAAAAAGCCGCTCAGGTTCAGATAGTCGCCAATACGATAACGATCGCATTTGAAATGCGTCACATAAACCGGATCGAAGCGAACTAAGGTCGTCCAAAGGCGCAGGTCCGCCTCGGTCAGACGGTCGCCGGTCAGGTAGCGATGCTGCCCCAGTATTTGTTCAAGCCTGTCCAGAGACTGAAACAGGGCGGTGACCGCCTCGTCATAGGCCGCCTGAGAAGTGGCGAACCCCGCTTTATACACGCCGTTGTTAACGGTGTCGTAAACCCAGCCGTTTACCTCATCGATTTTGGCGCGTAAGTCTGCCGGATAGTAATCGCCGGCACGGGCGCCTGCCGCGTCGAATGCGCTGTTAAACATTCGCAAAATATCGGCTGATTCGTTACTGACAATAGTCTGCTGCTGCTTGTCCCAAAGTACCGGGACGGTAACCCGGCCGGTATAGTCCTTATCAGCATGCAGATAAAGTTGATAAAGGAATTCGTTCTGATAAAGGCTGTCGCCTGTCGCGCCCGCAAAATCTTCATCAAACGTCCAGCCGTTTTCCAGCATCAGTGGATGGACTACCGACACGGTAATAAGCTTTTCCAGCCCTTTCAGCTTACGCATCAACAACGTTCGATGCGCCCAGGGGCAGGCAAGCGAAACATAGAGGTGATAGCGATCCGCCTCGGCATGAAAACCCGCTTTGCCATCAGCGCCAGCAGAGCCGTCGGGCGTTACCCAACTGCGCCAGGCGGAATCAGAACGTTTAAAACGCCCGCCAGTGGATTTTGTGTCGTACCAGTTATCGTGCCAGACGCCATCAATAAGCTGTCCCATATAAACTCCCTGATAATTAAACGATAATATAAGAATATAACCTGTTATCAGGAAAAAGCTCGTTACTTTCTCCTAAAAATATTTATGTCATAAAATATACCATATCAGGTTTTGTTAACTTTGCCGGCTAATATGCTCCGGCTTTATAATTAAAGGTGCCCATTGCGTTTTGATGTGTACCATTAACGTAACGCTCATTTTAAGTTACTTTTATTGTTTGTTAATATTGGTCTGCAGATATTTGACTTTTTTTGCTGGCTGTCATTAGAATAGTTCCTCGCCTGTTTTATGGCGTGGAGTTATTAATAAACAAGGAGAGGTTTATGCGTGAATTAAACAGCCGGGAGGTTGAAGTTGTCTCAGGTGCTGGCTTTTTTGCCGATTTAGGTAAAAGCATCGGCGCAGCCATTGGCGGTATTGTCGATCAGGGCACGCTAGCCGGCGGTTTGAAAACTGATGCGACCACGGCGGCGGGTACGCTAGGGTCCGGTATCGGCAGCCTTCTGGAGCTGGACGTCATCAGCGCTATTACGAATATCGGTTCCGGTATTGTCGGTATCGTTAATTTTGGCATTAGCGCTATCTCACAGCTCAAAAATAAAACGGCTTAACTGGCGTATGGTTCGCTGAGTGACATCTTCAGGTGTTATTGTTATACCGTACAGAAAACTGTACGCTGTAGGCGTCTGATTGAGAGATTGATTAATTCTTTAATCAGCTATGCTGGCGTCTATTGAAAGCAGGGCATAATGCCCTGCTTTAATCATGCTTTATTTTTTTCTTTTAATTAAGCGATCGAGGCTGTATGCGCCAGGGCCGGTAATAAAGAGCAGCAGATAACCACCAGAGATACTCATATTTTTCATAAAGTTAATAGAGTTACCGTCCACGCTGAAATTACTGTGAAACACAAATGCGGTAATCAACGTAAAAATGGCGGTGGAGATAGCGGTAAAGCGCGTCAGAAAGCCAAACAGGATAGCCAGACCGCCGCCGAACTCCAGCAAAATGGTCAGCGGCAGTAAAAAGCCCGGTACGCCCATTGCTTCCATATACTGTTGCGTGCCCGCATAGCCGGTAATTTTCCCCCAGCCCGCCACGATGAACAGGACAGGCATCAAAATACGTGCGACCAGAAAGCCGATATCTTCTAATTTTTTCATGTTAATCCCCGATAAATTTTATCTGGCCCGAAAAGCTCCTGGCCGCATGAAGCCCGGTTGTGACGCTGAATGCGCGTTAATCACCGGTCGTTGCAGAAGATAATATTCGTCAGGAGAGAGGATTGTAAGCGAGTTAAACTGTTAAAGTTATTCAGAAAAATTGATTGCTCAGGTTCGGCGAGGCCGAACCTGAAAAAGAAAAGAAAGAATCAACGGCCCGGCAGAAAATTGCGCACCATACGTACCGTGCTCCAGATACCCAGTCCGCGCCTGGCCCAGCGGGTAATTCGGCGTGGATTACGTACCGACCAGATGGCCGCCAGGCCGCTGCCGACCGCAATATAACGCTTCAGGCTGAGCAGCGTTAGCCACCCGCGATCGTAACGGGCGGTACTTTCCAGCCAGAATTTCTTTTGGATGCTGAGATCGAGCCGCTGCTGTTGGATCTGACGCAGCAGTTCGGCCTTGCGCTCGTCACGCTCGCGGCTCATTAATCGTTCTCCAGTAGCTTACGATCGGATTTCAGTTCTTTACGGGTAGCGCCCAGAAGGGTGGAACGACGAGATTTGGCCAGCGTCCAGAGTCCGAAGAACAGGGCTAATGCAAAAAGCACCGCCGTGGTAATGCCGATCGCCATCAGGCGATACTGCGCATCCACCGCCCAGATAATGAGCACCATCAGGCTCATCAGGCCAAAAGCGGTAAAGAGCATGGTCAGCCCTACCATGATCAACAGCTGGATCAGGTTCGCCTTCTCTTCTTCCAGCTCCACGACGGCCAGCCTGACGCGGGTTTCTACAATCCCGACCAGAGTGGTGACGAGGCGCTGCCCGATATTGATGACCCCTTTGCCTGGGCCCTGGCTTTGCTGGGAATCTTTCATTGTTATCGACGCGTCAGCAGCACGCCCAGCACTACGCCGATAGCGGCGCCGATGCCCACGCTGGTCCATGGATTTTCGCGCACGTAAACATCCGCGTTATCGGCAACTTCACGCGAAGTTTTGGCGAGACGATCGCCGGAGTCGCCTAAACGCGCGCGGGTATCTTTCAGCGCGCTCTGTGCTTTGCTACGCAGCTTGTCCAGCTCGTTTTTTGATTTGTCAGTGGTGTTGCTCAGCACTTCTTCCAGCGTATCCGCCAGGTTCTTTAATTCCGCACGCAGATGATCGGAAGTGATATCTTTTGACATAACAAACTCCTTTATAATCAGTAATAAGAACCCTGCCTGCCTCAGTAAGGGGCGGCCTGGACTTCCTTCAGTTCACGTTTTGCTTCTGCCAGCTTGCGTTCACGTTTAGCGATTTTCTCTTTATCATCGCCATCCGCTCTCTCCTGGTTCAGCTCTTTTTGCCGCTCTTCCACTTTCTGCTGCAGCTCATCGATCTTTTCCTGATGGCTGGCCTTCAGTTTGTCGTCCGTACAGCCCGCACGAGCCTCCGTCAACGCCCGCTCCAGACCAGTAACGCGGCGCTGGTTGTCGTGCTGACGGGCTAAATCGATCTCGTGCTGAATGTCCTGCTCTTTTTGCAGGCACAGCGAGTCTGCCGCCTGGGCGAAAGTAGTCAGGGATAAAAGGCTGAGGCCAAGGATCGTGCGGTATTTCATAAAGTGACCTTCCATTGTTTGGGTATCGCTGATACAACCCCGTTAATCCTGTCATGCTTGCCGCTTACGCCGGCCAGTTAAGCATAGTCAGGAAATGCGGAAAGCTCAAAAAGAGAGAAGATTCTTAAGGATAGAGACCCGGCAGGGGCACTGCCGGGCACGTTTCTTAGCCGATGCTCTGCTTATGCGGGGTGATGCGGCCAATCCACCTGGAAGATTGTTCGAGCTGGGCGATATCGAAGCCTTCCGGCAGCAGGCGGCGCAGCACTTTCTCGGCGGCGGTACTTTGCTCCTGTGAATCAAATTTAATCACCAGCGTATTTTTATCCGGCGTGATGCTTTTAATATGGATGCCTTCCGCGTTGAGCCGCTGATAGACATAGAAGCCGTCCGGCACCGTAATACCCTGGCGAGAGGCCCGAATTTGCAACGCCGTTTCACCGCCAAACAGGGCAGGCAGAAGCGCAATCATTGTCAGCGCGACCGATGCCAGCGCCACCAGGCCCAGTATTCGTTTGCGGGAAGCGTGATTTTTCATCATGAGTTTCCTTTCTCATTCATAGTGCGTTTCTTTTTCCATAAAACATAAAGCGACCCAAACAGGCCGACAACCAATAAAATCAGCGGCAGCATCATCAGGCAAGCCATCAGCTGATCTTCATACCGCTGGAAAAGAGGCGTTCTGCCCAGCGCAAAGCCCAGCACCGTCAGGATCAGTACCCAAAGCAGTCCGCTCACCCAGTTGAAGAACTGAAAGCGCGCGTTGTTTAGGCCGGACAGCCCGGCAATGGTCGGCAGCAGCGTACGGACAAAGGCAATAAAGCGGCCGATCAACAGGGCCGAAAGCCCGTGACGGTGGAACAACGCGTGCGCCCGCTGATGATACTGCGCGGGTAGATGGGCGAGCCAGCGCTGCACCGTGGCCGTATTGCCCAGCCAGCGCCCCTGAATATAGCCTACCCAGCAGCCCAGGCTGGCGGCGGTAGTCAATACCAGCAGCGTGAGCGGAAAATTCATCGTGCCTTTGGCAATCAGCACGCCGACCAGGATCAGCAGGCTGTCGCCCGGCAGGAAAGCGGCAGGAAGCAGGCCATTTTCCAGAAATAAGATCATAAACAGCACTAAATAGATTGCCCACACCAAAGAGGGATCGGCCAGCATGACATAATCCTGGTGCCAGAGGGCGTGAACAAGCGCTTTTAAAGTATCCATAAGATTCCCTGAACATCATTGTCGGCCATGTTCCGGCAAAATTCGTCACATTTTAATGATTGTTAGTATGCGTGTTGAATGGCTTCTTAACACGAACGATTTAACCGGCCAGATAAAAAAGGGGCTTTCCATCCTGAGAGAAAAGGGCAAAAACACCCATTTCACAGGTAAAAGCTGGAGATAGCCAGCATATACTTGTTGTACAGGTGTGGCAGGCAGCTGCAAAGAAGTTTTACACAGGCTGACACAATTGCAATTAATTTGATGCAGCAAGGCTGGATCGCTAAAGAAGAAAGCTTCTTATCAGGATCTGACGGGATATTAATGCTTAGTGGCTTATTTTAACATGAAATATAAGCAGCAGGGAGCAAAAGCCGGATTGTTCAGGATGGTTTATTACGGTATCAGCCAACAGGATATTACACTGAATAATTTCCGCCGCGTACCGGACGCGGCGGAAAAAAGGTTAATTCTGCTGCGCTTCGCGACGCTCTTCGGCCATGCAGGCCGCGGCGGTAAACAGAATATCGGCGGAAGAATTTAGCGCCGTTTCGGCGGAGTCCTGCAGAACGCCGATAATAAAGCCTACGGCCACCACCTGCATCGCCACATCGTTAGGGATGCCGAACATATTACAGGCGACGGGGATCAGCAGCAGCGAACCGCCCGCCACGCCGGACGCGCCGCAGGCGCAGATGGAGGCCACCAGACTAAGCAGGATCGAGGTGCCGATATCTACATGGATGCCCAGGGTATTCACCGCCGCCAGCGTCAGCACGGTGATAGTGATGGACGCGCCCGCCATACTGATATTGGCACCCACGGGTATCGAGACGGAATAGGTATCTTCATCCAGATTAAGCTTCTTCGCCAGCGCCATATTAACCGGAATATTGGCCGCCGAACTGCGGGTAAAGAAAGCGGTGACGCCGCTTTCCCGCAGGCAGGTAAAGACCAGCGGATAAGGATTACGACGGATTTTCCAGTAGACCAGAATGGGGTTGATAACCAGCGCCATCAGCAGCATACAGCCCAGCAGCAGAGCAAGCAGATGCGCGTACTGCCACAGCGCCGAAAAGCCGGTAGAGGCCAGAATCGACGCCACCAGGCCGAAGATACCGACAGGGGCGAAGCGGATCACGATACGCACCAGGTAAGTCACGGCGTCGGAGGCATCATTCAGGAAAGCACGCGTTGTATCGCTGCTGTGGCGGAAAGCGAAGCCCAGGCCAATCGCCCATACCAGGATGCCGATATAGTTGGCATGCATCAGCGCGTCGATCGGGTTGGAAACCATGCTCATCAGCAGGCCGTTTAAGACGGCCAGGATACCGGACGGCGGCGTGATTTCATTATTGGCGGCGCTCAGCGTCAGCGTTTGCGGCAGCAAATGGCTGAACGCCACGGCCAGCACGGCGGCAAAAAACGTGCTCAGCAGATACAGCATCACGATAGGGCGGATAGAGGTCTTCTGGCCCTGCTTGTGGTTGGCGATAGAGGAGATCACCAGCACCATGACCAGCAGCGGCGCTACGGCTTTCAGCGCGCTGACAAACAGCGAGCCGAACAGGCTGACGGAAAGCGCGCTCTCTTTGGAAAACCACGCCAGCGCCACGCCAGCGACCAGACCGATTACGATCTGCGTAACCAGGCCTGCCTGCATCAGACGCTGCAACAGGCCGGGACGATTCTTTTCAATACTCATATAAAAACCAGCTGTAAAAGTGATGGAATGCGCCTCAGCGTCGTGTGCGCTGAACTGACGGCATCGGTGTGTTTGCGCAGGCAGTATAAGGAAATGTGTTGGCAGGGGAAGCGAAAAGTGGCCCGACGGCGGCGGAATATTCTGCCGTCGGGCCTGGTTGTTACCTCAGGGTAAAAGTTATTTCCGCTGCGCTAAACGATCGTTGCGACGGTTAACCAGAGCGTTAATCAGCAGCGTCACGGCCAGGATACCGCCGACGATGCTCAGCGAAACCGCTACCGGAATATGATAGAAATCGACAATCAGCATCTTGATACCGATAAAAATCAGCACGATCGCCAGACCATATTTCAGCATAGAGAAACGCTCCGCCACGTTCGCCAGCAGGAAGTACATCGCACGCAGGCCAAGGATAGCGAACAGGTTAGAGGTCAGGACGATAAAGGGATCGGTAGTCACGGCAAAAATAGCCGGGATGCTGTCCACGGCAAAAATGACGTCGCTCAGCTCGACCATAATCAGTACCAGCAGCAGCGGCGTGGCGTAGAGCAGGCCGTTGCGGCGCACAAAGAACTTTTCGCCTTCCAGGTTATCGGTCATGCGCAGATGGCCGCGCAGCCAGCGCACCACCGGCTTATCGCCCACCTCACCTTCATCACCGCCCGCCATCGCCATTTTGACGCCGGTAAACAGTAAAAATGCGCCGAACAGGTAAAGGATCCAGCTGAATTCCGACACCAGCCAGCTGCCGGCGAAAATCATGATGGTACGCAGGACGATAGCACCCAGCACGCCGTAAATCAGCACGCGGCGCTGAAGCGCAGCGGGAACAGAGAAGTAGCTGAACAGCATCAGCCAGACGAAAACGTTATCGACGGCCAGCGCTTTTTCCAGCACGTAACCGGTCAGAAAGGCGAGGGATTGCGTATGGGCGATCTGCGGCCCCACGGTTTCTTTCAGATACCACCACAAACCGGCGGCGAACAGCAGCGAGAGGCTAATCCAGACCAGCGACCAGAAGGCGGCCTGCTTCATCGACATGGTTTGCGCGCCACGCCGCCCCTGCATCAGCAGGTCGATGGCCAGCATAATCACCACCACGACAGCGAAGCTGCCCCAAAGTAACGGCGTGCCTACAGTATTCATAGTTTTGTCCTGTCAAAAATAAAATGGCCAACGTCGGAAGACGTCAGCCACACTATTTTTGCTGTGAGCAAACCTCGCCTTCCGGCAAGGTCTCACTTACAGTCAGCTTGCTGACTGCCCGGCAACCGGGCGCTTACGCACCGTAATGACGATTGACCGACGAAGAAGTTACTCCCCTTTGCAGCAGTGAAGATAGTGGCCGCGAGCACATTGGTCAATCTTACGCAGAAATATTTAGCAATATTTACACGACGGCCAGCGCATCGGCAGGAAAAACCACGCCGGTCTGACGACGGATCTCCGTCAGTAGCGCCGCCGTGATGCGCGTTACGGTCAGGCCAGGATGATCTACATCGTGTTCCTCCACCAGCCGGACAAAGGTTTCCGCTTCGTACAAAAGCGTATTGATATGCTGAGGCTGGCTGAGATCCTGCGGCTTCGCGCCGCGCGGTATGAAATGGATCTGCTGGCAGTCGGCCAGCTGCCCGATAACCAACGATCCCGCTTCGCCCTGGATTTCGCCGGGCAGATCCGACTGGCTGACTTTGGAGTGCAGCAGCGTCACGTCGAAACCGTCGTAGCTCATGACCACCGTACCGTGGGCGTCGACGCCGCTCTCCAGCAGCGAAGCCGTGGCGACCACGCGCGCTGGCTCGCCCCACAGGCTGACCGCCGCTGCCAGGCAGTAATAGCCGATATCCATTATTGAGCCGTTTGACCAGGCCGGATTAAACGTATTCGGGTTCTCTCCCTCCAGATAGCGCTGATAGCGTGATGAATACTGGCAGTAGCTAAACAGTACCTTGCGCAGTTTGCCGACCTTCGGCAGCGCCTGGCGCAAAATGCGAAAGTTAGGCAGGCTGGCGGTTTTAAACGCTTCGAACAGTACCACCTGATTAGCACGCGCGCAGGCGATCATCGCTTCCGCTTCGCGAAGGTTAGAGGCGAGCGGCTTCTCGCAAATCACGTGCTTCTTGTGCTGTAAAAACAGCAGCGCCTGCTGACAGTGCAGCGCGTTAGGGCTGGCGATATAAACGGCGTCTACCGCCTCCGACTGCGCCAGCCGATCGAGAGAGGTAAAAAAATGCTCAACGGGATAGTCGCGGCTGAAGGCCTGAGCCTGCGCCAGCGTGCGTGAATAAATGGCGGTGAGTTTCATTTTACCGGTTTCGTGCGCGGCATCGACAAACTGACGCGTAATCCAGTTGGTTCCAATAACAGCGAAGCGGATCATAATTTTCCCGAACGGTTGATTTATTGAGCCGGGCGCCGTGCGCGCCGTAACCTTATCTACCAGCGTAGCAGGCAAAAAAGCGCGGCGGGCGCGCTGACTATTTGATTTTTAACGCGGTCTCTCTCACGATAAGATCAGTTTAACGGCGGCGAGGTCAAAAATTCATGTCCACAGGCAGTAAACATGCACTTAACTGGACCAGCCTGCTGGTTGCTATTCCTGTGGGGCTGGCGGCTTCGCTGGTGACGCTGGGTTTCCGTTTGCTGATAGAAGGCATCAATCTGCTGATGTTTGGCAGCCGTCAGGATGTGACCCAGGCCATCGGCGTCTGGCCCTGGTATACGTGGCCGTTGATTGTCGGCATTGGCGGCGTACTGGCCGGCTTTTTTCTGCGCTACGCCACCGCTATTGAACAGAAAGCGACGGTTCGCACCGATTATCTGGAAGTGATCAACGCCAGGCTGGACGCGGTGCCGACTAAAACCTCGCTGTTTCGCGCGCTCTCTTCTGTCGCCAGCATCAGCAGCGGCGCGTCCATTGGTAAAGAGGGGCCGATGGTGCAGCTTTCGGCGCTGGTGGGCAGCCTGATGGGACGCTTTTGCTTTAAAAATCTGCCGCTGAAGAACACGGACGTCGTGGCGATGGCCGCGGCAGCCGGGCTCTCTTCCGTTTACCATGCGCCGCTTGCCTCGGCTATCTTTGTGGCGGAAATCGCGTTCGGTATTTCCGCCTTACAGCGTCTGATCCCGCTGATTATCTCGGCCGGCGTGGCCGTTCTGACCATGTCCGCGCTGGGCTACCGTTCCGCTATCTACCCTTTTGCCCACGCGCAGTTTGCGCTGACGCCGGAAAACATGCTGCTGACGGTGCTGATTGGCCTGCTGGCGGGCCTGGCCGGCTGGACGCTGATCTGGCTGATCGCGCAGAGCCGTAAGCGCTTTAGCCGCGTTAAAAGCCTGCCGCTGCGGCTGGGGCTGGGCGGCGTAATGGTTGGCATACTGGCTATCGGCAGCACTAAGGTGCTTGGCAACGGTTATGAGGTGATCGTCGAGATCATGGCCGGCAGCTTTATGCTAAAAGGGCTGATTGCGCTGCTGCTGTTAAAGATGCTGGCCACGGCTATTTCGGTTGGCTCCAACGCCGTCGGCGGGCTGTTTACGCCATCATTGCTGACCGGCGCGCTGTTGGGCGTGGTGGTCGCCAGCCTGGCCGCGCTGGCCGGGCTGCCGGTGGACAACGCGGTGATTTTCGCCGCTGTGGGCATGGGCGCGGTGCTGGCATCGGTCAGCCAGGCACCGCTGATGGCGATGCTGATGGTGCTGGAAATGACGCTAAACAGCAGCCTGCTGTTTCCAACCATGATCGCCTGCGTGCTGGCTTTTATGGTGGTGTATCGCCTGCAGTCCAGCAGCACCTATCCGGTTATTCAGCGCCATTTCAGCCGTTCGGACGCCAAGTTCGATTTCGACAACGGCATTATCTCGCAGTTTATCGTCTCCGGCGCGGCGCTACAGCCGCAGGATCCCGTCGGCAAGGCGCTGGCGGTAAGCTCGCTAAAGCGCGAACGTTTCGTCTATGTCATTAACGAAACCGGTCAGTTTATGGGCGCGGTGTCGATCCACGATATTTCGCGCAAGGTGCTGGATAAGGAGATCACCCTGAACTCACCGATAAGCTGCGTGACGGACGAGAACTTCCCTTATATTTTTGAGAATCAAACCATTACGGAAGGCTGGGAAGCCTTCGCCAGGGTGACGCTGGAGCGTCTGCCGGTGCTGAATAATCCTGTCGAGCGCAAGTTTCTGGGCGCGCTTACCAAAACCAGCCTGATCCAGAAAGCGAAGGACTTTTTATAAGGCAACAGCAGGTCGCGACGAGCACGGAGGCACGTCGCGGCGGCGCTAGCTTTCTCTGCCGCGCAGCGCCTGTTCGGTCAGCCACAGGCGCGTATCAAATTCCAGCTGGTGATACTGCGGCTCCATATGGCAGCAAAGCTGATAAAACGCCTTGTTATGATCTTTCTCTTTAATGTGCGCCAGCTCGTGTACCACGATCATGCGTAAAAATGCCTCCGGCGCCTGTTTAAAAATGGTCGCCACGCGGATTTCCGCCTTCGCCTTCAGCTTGCCGCCCTGCACGCGGGAAATGGCGGTGTGCAGCCCCAGCGCGTGTTTCATTACCTTGATTTTGCTGTCGTAAATCACTTTATTCAGCGGCGGCGCGTTGCGCAGGGCCTGGTTTTTCAGCGTCAGCGCGTAGTCATATAACGCTTTGTCGCTGGTGATAGCGTGCGTGTCGGGATAGCGTTTTTGCAGCACTTCGCCCAGCCGCTGCCGATCGATTAGCTGCTGCACCTGAGCCAACAGTGACTCCGGATAACCTTGTAAATAGAGTAAAGACACAGGCGCTCCCACATAAATAACGGTCGAAAGCCGGATTTTATCATGCGGACGCCGCGCCGGGGGATCTTTGCGTCGACGGCGCGTGACGTTGCAAGCCTTAAGTCCTTTTCGCATACTGTCGGTTTAGTGAATGATTCGGAGTCATGATGATCGATTACAGAGAGCTGTTCGGCGCGGGCGCGGGCTTTGAGGCTTTTGCCAAAACCGGCCTGGCTGGCGAGATTGCCGCCGTCAAAGAGGCGCGCGCGAAGCTGAACTCGGAAGAGTACGTCTCCGGCGAGCTGAAGGAGCAGGTAAAACAGGTGCGCGGCGCCTATTATCTGCTGACCGCAGCGGAATTGTGGTGCCCGGACTGCCAGCGCAACGTAACCGCGATGCAGTTTATCAACGAGCTACAGCCGACCATCTCCCAGGCAATTATCAGCAAAAGCCGGGCGGAACGTACGCTGCTGCCCGCGCTGGCGCTGGATAAGGTGCGGATCCCTTTTACCGTGGTGCTGGATGAGAAGTTTGAGCCGATCGGCACTTTTGTGGAGAGGCCGGCAAAAGCGCTCCACGGCGGTGAAGCCGAGCTACAGGCCTACCGGGAAGGTCGGCTGCTGAACGCAACCGTTGAGGATATTCTCGCTATTATCCATAAGCATCAGGCAGCGCGCGGCTGACAACAGCCGCAGGCAGCGCGCGTCCGTCAGGAAAAAATCAGCAATTTCAGGCGATAACAGCGTCAACGTGGGATGGAGGCAGCAAAAGAAGAAGAGGTGACAGCGGTCGCAGCGCTTGCCTGAACAAGAAAAACATTTACTGTCGGCGCATTTTAGGGGATAACTCGCGGGAATTTTTATCCAGCCGGAGATCCCATGAGCCAATTCGAACTGAGCCACCGCACGCTGACGCTGCACCGTTTTCCCCAGATGCGTGAAGAAAGCCCGTTACAGGCGTGGGACGCCGCCGATGAATATTTGCTGCAACAGGTTGCGGACAAGCCTGCCAACGGCACGACGCTGATCTTTAACGACACTTTTGGCGCCCTGGCCTGTGCGCTGGTGGGCGAAGAACTTTTCAGCGTCAGCGACTCGTGGATCAGCCAGCAGGCGACGCGGCAGAACCTGCTGGAAAACGGCATGGACGAAGGCGACGTGCATTTTCTGGACAGTCTGGCCGCGCTGCCCGCCAGCCCGGCCCGCGTGCTGATTAAAATCCCTAAATCCCTTGCCCTGCTGGAGCAACAGCTGCGCGCGCTGCGTCATGTGGTAACGCCGGAAACGCAGGTTATCGCGGCGGGTAAGGCAAAAGACATTCATACCTCGACGCTGCAGCTGTTCGAGCGCGTGCTGGGGAAAACCACCACGTCGCTGGCGGTGAAAAAAGCGCGGCTGATCTACTGTACGCCAGAGCTGCCGCAACTGGCCGCAGGTGCGGAAACCTACAGCTGGCCGCTGGACGGTACGCCTTACCACATTCATAACCACGCCAACGTTTTTGCCCGCAGCGGGCTGGACGTCGGCGCGCGTTTCTTTATGGCGCATCTGCCGGATAATATCGACGGTGAAATTGTCGATCTGGGCTGCGGCAACGGCGTGATCGGCCTGATGGCGCTGGAGCAGAACCCTACGGCGGAAGTGCATTTCGTTGATGAATCCTGGATGGCGGTCGCCAGCAGCCGGATGAACGTGGAGGTTAATCGCCCGCAGGACATGGCGCGCAGCCACTTTGCGGTCAATAACTCGCTGGCCGGTTTTCCTTCCGATCGCCTGCATGCGGTGCTTTGCAATCCGCCTTTCCATCAGCAGAACACGCTGACCGATCATATTGCCTGGCAGATGTTCCGCGATGCGCGCCGCTGTCTGCAATATGGCGGCGAGCTGCGTATCGTTGGCAACCGTCATCTCGACTACTATCGCAAAATGAAGAAGCTGTTCGGCAACTGCACCACCGTCGCCTCTAACCAAAAGTTTGTGATCCTGCGTTCGGTAAAACTGCGCTAACGCCGCCTGATCCAGGCATACCGCTGCTGATAGCCATGCTGAAAATGGCCGTTGCGGCGATAGCTCGCCTGTTCTTCCGCCATACAATAGGTGCAGATGCCGCTCAGCTCGATTTGCGCTTCCGGCACGCCTGCGCGCATCGCCATGCGTTTTGCCAGCAGCGGCAGATCGAACCAGACGCCCTGCGTGGTGCCGATCGCCTGCGCTCTTACCGCCTGCGGATTGCGATATTGCCGCGTGGAGTACGCCAGCAACGGCCGCAGGTCGTGCGGGTTCTCCTGACGCATAGCCGCGATGCGATCCTCGCCCAGTTCATAACAGCACGGCCCAATCGACGGGCCGACGGCAAGATACAGGCTGTCCGGCGTTGCACCACGCTCGCAAAGCCGATGGATAGCCTGAATAAGCACGCCTTTTAGCGCGCCGTTCAGCCCGGCATGGACGGCGGCGACCTGCTTGTGCCGCACGTCGGCGATCAGCACCGGCAGGCAGTCGGCGGTATAGACCGCAACAGGGCGCGAATCTGTGGCAATCAGACCGTCCGCCTCGCGACTTTTCACCGGCAGCGCTTCGCTGTCCAGCAGGACGTGCGCCGTGTGGCGCTGACGATTCATAATGCTTTCCGGCGGCGGCGGCTCGCCTGCGGGCTGAAAAGCATGATCGAGCCAGGCAAGAGAAGAGAGCAGAGGCGAATGGTAAGCGTGCGGCATCGGGCGACCTTTTTAACAGATGTCCTGAGTCCTGACAGCTTAACCTGGCAATGTGAACGGCGAATAACTTTTGTTGCCGCCGCCAGGAAAAGCTTCGCCGCGCTGGCTTCAAACAGGCTAAATCGTTAACGCCAGGCGCGTGCCCTGAGCGATAGCGCGCCGTGCATCCAGCTCTAACGCGCGATCCGCGCCGCCGATAATATGCACAGGACGGTCGCCCAGCGCTTCCGCCAGACGGCGATCGGGCTGCTGGCCCGCGCAGATCACCACGTTATCCACCGCCAGCAGGACCGGCTCGCCCTGATGCAGAATATGCAGGCCCTCGTCGTCGATTTTCAGATACTGCACGTCGCCCCACATATTGACCTGACGCATCTGTAGGCTGGCGCGATGGATCCAGCCGGTGGTTTTGCCCAGGCTGGCGCCGGGTTTGCCGGGCCTGCGCTGAAGCAGCCAGATTTGGCGCTCGCTCTGCGGCGGCTGCGGCGTCGTGATACCGCCAGGCTGTTGCAGCGTGCGATCAATGCCCCATTCCTGACAGAAAGCCGCAATGTTCTGGCTGGTCGGCTCGCCGTGCTGGGTAAGATACTCGGCAATATCAAAACCAATACCGCCCGCGCCGATAATCGCCACGCGCTTGCCCACCGGTTTTTTATCGCGCAGCACCGCCAGATAGCTCAGCACGCTGGGATGGTCGATGCCAGGGATCTCCGGCGTGTGCGGCACTACGCCTGTTGCCAGCACCACCTGATCATATCCGGCCAGATCTTGCGCCGTGACGGTATGATTAAGCCGCAGCGTAACGTTATTCAGCATCAGCTGGCGCGTGTAATAGCGCAGCGTCTCGCTGAACTCCTCTTTGCCCGGAATTTGCCTGGCGAGCGTAAACTGACCGCCGATAACGGCTGCCCGATCGAACAGCGTGACGCGATGTCCTCGTCCGGCAGCGTTCACCGCAAAAGCCAGTCCGGCCGGCCCGGCACCGACTACGGCCAGGTTTTGCGGCTTTGCCGTGGGCGCAATCGCCATTTCGGTTTCGTGGCAGGCACGTGGATTGACGAGACAGGAGGTCAGCCTGCCCGCAAATATCTGATCCAGGCACGCCTGGTTGCAGCCGATGCAGGTATTGATCTCATCGCTACGGCCTTCCTGCGCCTTACGCACAAAGGCCGCGTCGGCCAGGAAAGGACGCGCCATCGATACCATATCGGCGCAGCCTTCATCCAGTAAAGCCTGCGCCACGTCCGGATGGTTGATGCGGTTGGTGGTAATCAGCGGCACGGTCAGGTGCTGTTTTAGCTGCTTCGTCACCCAGCCAAAAGCGCCGCGCGGGACGGAGGTGGCAATAGTGGGAATGCGCGCCTCGTGCCAGCCGATGCCGGTATTAATCAGCGTCGCGCCCGCTTTTTCTATGGCTTGTGCCAACCGCACCGTCTGCGGCAGCGTGTTGCCCTGTTCCACCAGGTCAAGCATCGACAGGCGATAGATAATGATAAACGCCTCGCCGACCGCCTGACGAACCGCCCGCACGATTTCCAGCGCGAACCGCATTCGCCGCTGCTCGTCGCCGCCCCATTCGTCGTCGCGCTGATTGGTTCTGGCAGCCAGAAACTGGTTAATCAGGTAGCCTTCCGAACCCATGATTTCCACGCCGTCGTAGCCTGCCTGTTTCGCCAGCGCGGCACAGCGAGCAAAATCGGCGATAAGCGTCAGGATGCTCTCGTGACTCAGCGCGGCTGGCTTAAAGGGATTGATTGGCGCCTGTAATGCGGATGGCGCAACCAGACCTGGCTGATAGCTGTAACGACCAGCATGTAAAATCTGCAGCGCAATCTTGCCGCCGGCCTGATGCACAGCTTCTGTGACTGTACGGTGGTGTGCAAGCTGGTCAGGATGGCTAAGGATGGAAGCGCCAGCCGTGACCACGCCTTCCGCCGAGGGAGAAATCCCGCCGGTAACTATCAGCGCTACGCCTGCGGCCGCGCGTTCCGCATAAAAAGCGGCCAGGCGGCGCGGGCCGTCGGGATGCTCTTCCAGCCCGGTATGCATCGATCCCATCAGCACACGGTTTTTTAACTGCGTGAACCCTAAATCCAGAGGCGAAAAAAGTGAGCGGCTCATAATTGCGATCGTCAAAGTGGTCGGATGAGTTTCACTGTAGCGGCGGCGCGCCGTTTCCGAAAGCGGTGCAGATAAAATTGTGATGTATGCCCGCCTGATGGGATAAAACGGGAGCGGGTGTAGTCGGTATTGCAAAAACAGCACAGCCCTCTATGCTGCGTTAGCAAATTCTTGCTTCAGAGAGCATAAAATGAGATTTCCCGGCCTGACCAAAGGATTTTTCCTCTTAATCCTGCTTATTGTGACCGTCGCTTTTTTCGAGGTGCTGCAACCTTATTATTCTGCTGTGTTGTGGGCAGCGATCCTGGCGGTCATTTTCCATCCGATGAAAAACAAAATCCGCCAGTGGATGGGAGAAAGAAACGGCGCCGCCTCCCTGGTGACCGTGGCGATTATCTGTCTGATCGTTATTACGCCGCTGGCGCTGATCCTCTCGTCGCTGGCGGTTGAGTTCAACGTCGTTTACAGCAAAATTCAGGCTAACAGCACGCCGCTACCGACAATGATGACGAATACGGTGCATCATCTTCCGCAATGGGCGCAAAATTACCTGGCCGATCATCAGCTGAATACCGTGAGCGGCATTCAGCAGAAGCTTTCTCAGGTTGCGTTGCGGGGCAGCCAGTATCTGGCCGGCAGCGTGTTTCTGATCGGGAAAAGCAGCCTGAGCTTTGCGTTAGGCTTCGGCATCATGCTTTACCTGCTGTTCTTCCTGCTGAAAGACGGTTCCTGGCTGGTCAACATTATCCTGAAATCGCTGCCGCTTTCACGCTATGCAAAACATCATCTGCTGGCGAAGTTCGCTGCGGTGGCCCGCGCCACGGTAAAAGGCACGGTCGTGGTAGCGGTGGTGCAGGGCGCGCTTGGCGGCTTTGCCTTCTACGTGACCGGCATCGATGCCAGCCTGCTGTGGGGGGCATTGATTGCTTTCCTTTCGCTGGTGCCGGCCGTAGGTTCGGCTATTGTCTGGGTGCCCGCCGCCATCTTCTTTTTCTCTACCGGTTTAATTTGGAAAGGCATTTTCCTGGTCGCTTTCTTTGTGGTGATCGTAGGCCTGGTGGATAACTTCCTGCGGCCGCTGCTGGTGGGCAAAGACACTAAGATGCCGGATTATCTGATCCTCATTTCAACGTTAGGCGGGATGGAAATCTACGGCATCAACGGTTTTGTCATTGGCCCGCTGATTGCCGCGATGTTTATTGCCTGCTGGAACCTGCTTTCCGGCCGCGACCACGAAGGCAACAGCGAAGAGCTGGACCCGGAGTTTATTGAGGAAGGCAAAACACCGCCGGCCAGCTGATTAAATGCGGCCCTGCGGGGCCGCTTTTATTTCTGCGCTTCCTGAGGCAGCTCACGATAAAATCCCATCCCTATCAGCCTGCCGAATAAAAATGGCAGGAAAGGGCGACGACGCAGCCAAAGCTCCATGCGACCCGGCGGCTTGCGTCGCGGCTTTTTCCCCGCCTTGCTAATCATTATTTGCAGCGACTGCGTAGCCCAGGTAGCGAAAGCGCGCCGCCGCTGGACTTTCTCCAGGTCTTTCAAAGTCAGCGAACCCTTTCTCAAAGGCCCTGACAGAAGATTAGCGGTCGCTACGGCATCCTGGATCGCCAGGTTGACGCCAACGCCGCCGATGGGCGACATGGCGTGCGCGGCATCCCCAATACACAGCAGGCCAGGTTTGGCCCACTGCTGCAAACGGTCGATGCGGATCTCCAGCAGCTTAACCCGATCCCAGTCGGTAATTTCCAGCTGGAGTCGCTCAAGGGAAAATGGCGAAGCGCTGGCGACCTGCTGCAGAAAAGCGGAAAGCCCGCTCTCCTGCAAAGCAGTAAAACTGCCCTGGGTAATCGAATAGCCGCACTGCCAGTAGTCGCCGCGATCGATCATAATAAAATGGTTCTTAGGCCCACGATGACCCGGCGACCATTCAGGATCGTCGGCTTGTTTAGCCATCTTCATCCACAGAACATCGCGTGGTGAACCGAAACGCTGCACTTCCAGGCCAGCGAGCGCTCTAATAACGGAATGACGGCCATCGCAGCCAATAACCAGCTCGCTGCGGAATTCGCGCGCTTCGCCCTCCACTGTCGCCTTAACACCTTTGATCTGACCCTGCTCTTCAATTAATGCGTCAACCTTTGCGTTCTGGATCAGCTGAAAACCGGGCAGCTGTAAGGCTTTAGCGTGCAGAAAGTTCAGAAAATCCCACTGCGGCATAAAAGCGATATATTTACAGCGGGTAGGCAGACGAGTGAAATCCGCCATCGTAGCGGGCTGGCCATCGATCTCGCCGTAAAGCCTTTCTGCTTTTTGGTGCGGCAGCGCCAGAAACTCATCCAGAAAGCCCAGCCGCCAGATAATTTCAAGCGTAGAGGGATGGATAGTGTCGCCACGAAAATCCCGTAAAAAATCTCCGTGTTTTTCCAGTACCGTTACGGGAATGCCGTTACGCGCCAGCAGGTAACCCAGCATCAGCCCGGCCGGGCCTGCGCCAACGATACAGCAGGAAGAAGGGGTAGGGGTGTTCATTCTGGACCGTCCGGCTAGCTCAATAAATGATAATTGTTATCATTGGTCAGCAAGAAGATCAAACTACATCGGGCCGGGCAGCACTAATGTTTCATGTTGCCGCTTACAGGGCTGCGCTGCGGCAAGCAGATACAGGCGGGCTGTTTAGCATAGATCGGCCGGTTTTAACGCTATGAGAAAATATATGGTTTTTTATTATTAACAGGCTAACTCTTGCTTCACTTAATCAAAATAAGAGCGGTTGTTGTAGCGTTTCACCAGCGGATGATCAGCATGGCGATTAATAACTCCGCTTTTTAAGGCTGCAAAGAGGGCCATAGCGTAATAGCGGCAGCAGCGACCTTCCGGCTGAGGCCGCCTTATGATATCCCCATGTCTGTTTTGGCTAAATTCTAAATTCATTTATGTTGTTATCAACGCCGGGAACGATAAATTTATCGTGAAATTATAGAGATGATTATTATATCGGGGGTTTTACCTGATTCTGAATGAGTGACCAGGTGAGGCAGTATTTAATAAATGAATATAACTCACGGCCCTCAGGTAAGGGATATAAAGTATTTACAGATTATTTTAGCGCGGTATGATTTGTAACCACATCCACAAACCTATGGATCACTATACACAAGGAAGCGATACCGTGTCAGCACTACAATTTCCCTGTAATATTTTCAAGACTCAGAAACGGATGGACGATTACAGCGCCAGTGATATGCGCTATGGTGATTTGTCCGCAGCACAGTTGAAATCGCATTATCATCTGGTTGATGTCTCCACCAGGGTAAATCCTTATACACTGGTGAAAATCACCCCGTTCAGCCAGCCACAGTCTATGTTTTACGGCTCTCGGGGAGAGGGCAAGAAAATTACCCGGCAGGAGTGCGCCGGTATCCTGTTTGATGAATTCCGCCACCTGTCTCAGCCGTTCGCCACTTATGGACCTTACAGGCACCTTATTGAAAAGATGATTAGCCATATGCAGCATGGAAATGGCACATCTTTCCGGGATGCGTCGTTGGACAGGGCACTGAAGGAACAGATCATGAATGATAGATCGAGGGAAAACAGTACATGCTTACGGCTGGATGAAGTTTTTAAAAGCCATATAGATTGGGAAAATAAATTTTATCCCGTAAGCAGAAAAGACGAATTAAGGAACGCCATATCTCGTGGAAAGCTTCCAAAATTTGACCGATTCCAGGATGATTTTAATGGCATGGGAATAACTGTTCATGATACATGGGCAACGCACATTGCGATTAAATCGTTACAGATAGATAAGAACCATTACCGGGCAATAGTTCATTACAGTATTCAGGATCATTTCGGCCTGGATATAGACGACATTTCAAATTTTAAATTTAGTTATTTTCGATTCTTTCGTATCTGGTTCGTGCTTCAGCGATATAATCAGTTTGGTTTTAAACCTTTTATGACCAATATGGAAAACACCATTGAAATTTCTGGAGGGCGCGATGAAAGAGAAAAATAAGAAAATTTTCGCCATTATCTCCCTGGCTGTCTGTATGTTAATCGGTTACTGGCTCTGGCTCTCACTACGCCCTGTAGAAGTTGTCGCAGTCCACCAGGAAAATAATTATAGTGATGTTTTAGTCAAAAACTTTCCTTTTACCACTCAGGGTAAAATAAACTGGTGGTCAAAAAATAAAAAAATGCTGAAAGAAAAATATGGCATCCCAAAGCCTGCAGCTTATGGAAGTTTTACTATCATTTTCTGGTATTTCGGTGATGGCTACAAAGAAGAAGGAAAATATGACAGGCTTTGTTTTTATGATATGAAAGAAAAAGAAAATTGCATAGAAAAAGAACGTGCTCTTGAAGTCAGCTATAGCAAAAGTATGGGGACTACGTTTACTGTCCATGATGGAATATACCGTATTGGTAGCAAGGGGGAAATAATTAAGAACCACCCTGACCAGGCATGTCTCTCGTGTGGTAACCTGCAGAAAGCTTTCGCCCAGCCTTGATTTGTAGCTGGACAGCACTGTGGCTATTTCGTAATGGCGTAGCCTTATAGTCTCATAGCCCCTTGAACAGTCTCCTGACAGCCGGTAACGGGATACTTTTCTCACCATCCCGGACGGAAACAAGTTTGCACCGGGAACGTGAAGCGTTGTCCTTTCACAAACCATGTTGAGAACGAATTAACAAGTTTGATATGGTTTTTTTTGAAGTCGGCGCTGCCAGGCACTAAGTTGGCAATTGTGAAGGATAGAGCCAGCTTACTGGCTTTAGCCGATGCATGATCTGCCGCTTTGCCTGACAATTTTGAATGTGAGACACAAGGTTATTGCTTTTTTCATTGCCAGGCCTTGTTAATTTTTTACGAAAGTAAAATTCAACCAAATCCAAAGCTACATCATTTTTTCTATATGCCTCACCTAAAGAAAGAGCTAACCTTTTTTCCTCTCTCCTGATGTCACGGCATGAAATATTATTGATTCGGGACAAGGCACGAAACATAATTGATAAAACGTTGCCCGCCTAATAGTAGATATACAATCTGCATGGATGTGATTAAATGAATTTTTTAGTGCAGTAGCTAATTTTTTATTGGCCTGCATTTTAAACTGCAAACAGTTTTATGACCTGTCTTGTGTCCTTGTTGTATCATCTTCCCAATTTTTGATCATGTTCGCCAACAAGGGAAAGAAAGAAGATGGGAAAAACAAAGAAAACGCTGATTTATATTCCAATTGTTATTATTTTTTTTCTAATTATACCGGAGGTCATTCTTCGCACATTGACGCCTGAACAGCTGGCGAGGGTGAGTGATTTCACAAGTTTAGGGGGACTCTTAAACCCTTTACTCTCCCTGATAATTTTTTTGGGCCTTTTCTCCGTCATTTTGGCTGTTCTCACTGTCTCTACAGTGAGCAAAATCTATCGTTCGAGATCACGCTCTGAGGGCAAGTGAAGCCTTATATTGCCGATAATCAGCTTTAGCAAAGCTATGCATGCACTGGGTGCTTATTTTGCATGCATTTCCTGCCCTTATTCCCGTTGTTCCCGGCCTGTTCTGGCGCAGTTTCTGAGGCTGGATGCAGTTGCATGAAAATCGATGAACAAAGCGGGCAGGCGTGGCGGGGATGGCATTGCCGCCGAAAAAACCAATTCACGCTGTAACAACGGCAGCGACGTATTGAGGAACTGCCCCCGTGAAAATGAAGCGTTTCGCCGTTGGGCTACTGCCCCTATACCTGGTACTGTTATCCGGCAGCGGCAGCGACCAGCCATCACCGGCGATCAATCTTTCCGTAACTGGTTGTCGCACAATAACGCGCTGCCGCCTGAAAGTCGCCAACCCGCACAATAACGGCGATCTGAATCGCCTGCTGGATGAAACTGAATCTGCCTGGGCAAACTGCGCGGAAAAGGTGGGTACCATCGTAATCTGCCAGGAACGCAATGATGAACAAGCCGTAATCCTTACGCAAAGCCCTGAATGATGCCGTTTCGTATGTTCGGGAGAATCCGGACCGGCTCCTCCTTTTTGTGGATAACGGGGCGCTGATCGCGACGCCTGCCGCGTCAATTGCATGAGAATACCGCTATACCCTGAACATAGTGGTAACGGATTTTACCGGCGACCAAAATTTATTGATGGCTCCGATCCTGTTCTGGCTGCGGGAAAATCAGCCGGACCAGATGCAGAACGTAACGGAGCGGGAAAGGCTGTTTACGTTTGAGGTCGATATTCTGGGCAACGGAGCCTGCGATCTCAGCCTGAACCTGAAATTAACGGAGCGTGTGCTGGCATGTGAGGTAAACGGCGCTATGGAGGTTGAAGCACTGGCAGAGCCAAAGTTGCGTGATGATTACTGGGCTGGTTACTGATGGATGACCTGCATCAGGTAGACGCCTGGCTGGCCGCGCTGCTGGCGGATCTGGAACCAGCAGCCCGCACGAAGATGCTACGGGAAGTAGTGCGGGATGTGCGACGTATTCAGCAGCAGAACATGACCGCGCAAAGAGCGCCGGACGGTACGGCATGGGAGCCGCGTAAAGTGACGGCCCGGACAAAGCCGGGGAGGGTAAGGCGTAAGATGTTTATGAAGCTGAAAACGGCGAAGTATCTCAAAGCGCAGGCTGACGCCAGCCAGGCGGAGATCTTCTTTGCCGGACGGGCGCAGCGTATAGCTCGTGTGCATCATTATGGTTTACGCGACAGAGTGAATCGATTCGGCTTTAAATTACAATATACTAAGCGCCCACTGCTGGGCGTTAGTGACGGTGTTAAAAATAAAGTACTATGGATTTTTGTTAATTGACTTGCTTAAGATAAAAAAAGTGAAATACGATTTCATGACTTTCACTATTTAAAATAGGAGTTAAGTTCGTAAATCGCTTTATTCTTAACTTTTGGGTTAAAGAGGTGATGCCTTTCAAAAATGAATTTTTTGCTGAATTTAGTTTTGGATAATTCCCAACCTAAAAGACTAAATATGCATCTTATTAAGATGGTTCGAAGGTGTTCTGACGCTATGGCAATATTTATCAGTTGATCGCTTGGGAGCAAGTCCCCATGAATAAGAACATTTCTAATAGTAGTTAATCCGGTTGTGTTGTTTTTTTTATCATCAAATAAAGGCCACGTATCACCTATTTCAATGCTATGTTGATCAAGGAATAGCATGGCCGATTCTTTGAAGGAAAGTCGGTTGAGTTCGTTTATTTTATTATATATTTTCCCTCTTTCTTTTTTCAATAAAGGTAATTCTTTTTTTATTGTTTCTTCTAATTTAGATCTCAACCGCCCAAACCTAACTTTGTCAAGAATAAATTCAATTCCATTCTGCCTTTTATACGCTAACACTAAGGATTCCAATGCCTGGAAATAGGATAAAAAAGTTAATTCAACAACACTTTTCCTTCTGATGGTTAGGCAGTTAATTCCGTTTTTAATTTCTTTTCTGTAAGGTGAAGTATGATAGTTTGGCAGTGTAATATCAAAGAAATTTTGTATGAAGTTTCTCTCTATTAATTCACTTGTTTGATTATCTTTTATGTCTTCAGCTTTAAAATTATTGCTTTTGTAGTGAGTTTCTATTTTGTCTTTATACTGTACCTGCCAAGACACGCAGTGTACTTTATGATCATTTAAAAATGACATTAATAGCAAAACATCCTCAATATAAGGGTTTATATTTTTTCGATTGTCTCTATAACGTTTATTGATTTTCTTATTTTTGTTGTAATTAATTGATACCGGTCGAGTTCTATGTGACCTTGATTAGAAATGCCAGTGTATAATGAGTCTGCGGTTAATGTGATGTTATTTGGTATTTTTATTTTTAATGTTTCCCCTTTGCTTTGTTTTACGTGGCCACTTTCATCTATCTAAATGTGTCTGATTATATGGGGCATACATTGGAGCTTTGTTTATGTAGTATCTTATAAGTGTATTGCGATTCAGCTTCTGCTGATGATCCCAATAGCTTATAACCGTTTTTTTAGGGAGTAGTGTGAATCTAATAATAATTATATTTCCCCAGCTAACTCCTAAGTTCCTAATGTAGCAGCTGAACATGGTCGTTTCTTTGGAGATTACACCACTTATATTTGGAGTGGAAACGCTTACGTTTACGTCTTTCTTGTTTTCAATCTTTAAGATGCTTGCATCATAACAAGTTACATGTACTTTATTCCAGTGACTGTCATCTTCTATTTCTATATTGCATTCAATTTCTTTCAATTCTTCGTTTTCTAACTTAAACGTCAAAAGCTGATTTTCTAATTTTTTTCGCCATATGGTGACCTTTGTATAGTTGTTAGCACAATCTCTAATACTTACCTTTAATACTATAGCCCCCCATAATAAAAACATGAACACACAACTCACCGAACTAATGCGCCTTATCACCAACCTGATCCGCACCGGGACCATCTCGGCGGTGGATAAGGAGAGCTGGCTTTGCCGCGTGAAAACAGGCGACCTTGAAACCAACTTGATTAACTGGCTTACCCTACGGGCCGGGAGTTCGCGTACCTGGTGGAAACCTTCCGTTGGTGAGCAGGTGCTGTTGCTGAGTCTCGGCGACCATCTGGATACCGCTTTTGCGCTACCTGCCATCTATTCCGATGCCTGTCCGCCGCCGTCTGCTTCTGAAGAAGGCAGCATTATCCTGTTCCCGGACGGTGCCCGGTTTGAGTACGAACCTGAAAACGGTCAGCTGGCGATCTCCGGCGTTAAAAGTATTCGTATTGATACGGCGGATAATATCGAGCTGAACACAGAAAAACTGTCCATTACTGCCAGTCAGATGCATATCAGAAGCGACGTGGTGATTAACGGCAGCGTGAAGCAAAGCGGCGGGGAGATGAGTGCAAACGGCGTTGTAGTGGATTCGCATAAACATGGCGGCGTGAAAGCTGGCAGTGACACTTCCGGGGGACCGCAATGATGATGTATACCGGCATGAATCAGCAGACCGGTCTGGCGCTCACCGACACAGATCATATTCGCCAGTCGGTGCGGGACATTCTGCTGACGCCGCAGGGCAGCCGGATAGCCCGGCGTGAATATGGTTCAGTGCTGTTTGCCCTGACGGACCAGCCACAGAACAAGGCGTTAAACCTGCAAATTATGGTGGCAGTCTATGGTGCGCTGAGTTGCTGGGAGGCGTACATCGGGCTGAATATGGTAAATATCACGTGCAATTATGATGGTTCAATGCAGGTTGAGCTGACCGGACAGCGTGCTGATGGTTCGCCGCTGGCGATGAATGTTTCTGTGGAAGTTGGTCATGGCAGTTATTGACCTTTCACAGCTGCCTGCACCGGATGTGGTAGAGGTGCCGGATTTTGAACCGCTGCTGGCAGAACGCAAAGAGGCGTTTATTGCGCTCTGTCCTATAAAGGAGCAGGATGCGATGCGCTGCGCGCTGGCGCCGGAACCCATTTTAAAGCTGTTGGAGGAAAGCACTTACCGGGGTTGCTGCTGCGTCAGCGTATCAACGAGACGGCGCAGGCGGTGAGGGTAGCCTATGCGCTCGGCAGCGATCTGGAGCAACTGGGCGCTTGTTACACCGTGCAGCGCCTGACCGTCACGCCCGCTGACACGGACGCGGTGCCGCACCAACACTACAAGATATTATCAGGCTACTGGGTGGTATAAAGTGAAATTTATTACAAAGTTTATATTAAACATTGCTATTGATTACGCTCCGGTATTATTGGTGATAATTGCCGGGGTATTCTATGTGGTGTTTTTCCCCGATTACTGGGGAAGGTTGTTGTTAATCACTATCGGTGTAATATTTGTATTAAGCGTTAAAGTTTTCAGTAAGATACAGTTTAAATCTAAACGAAAGTAGTGCAGGTGGCTGATGATAAGCCATCTGTCTTTGCTGATTCTTTTCCCTTCACCACATCGATTTTCTTTGTGGTTGCTTAAACACCTCACCACAAATGCATCTTAAGCCTGTTTGACACACCATAGCGAAACCCCTTAAAAGGAGGCTCGCTATATGGCTGATAACTATTATCAAGGCGTGCGCGTTACGGAAATTTACGCAGGCACCCGCACCATATCTACGGTGAGCACCGCAGACGATGCCGACGCGGCGACCTTTCCGCTCAATAAACCCGTTTTACTCACTGACTTGCTGGCAGCCAGCGGCAAAGCTGGCGAGTCCGGCACGCTGGCCCGTTCGCTGGATGCAATCGCCGACCAGGCTAAACCTGTTGCCGTTGTGATGCGTGTTCCACAGGGCGAAACCGAAGCGGAAACCATATCCAATATCATCGGTGGCGTGACGGCTGAAGGTAAGCGCACCGGCATGAAAGCGCTGCTGGCCTCGCAGGCGCAGCTGGGCGTGAAGCCCGGTATTCTTGGCGTTCCGGGACACAACATGCAGGCCGTGGCAACGGAGCTACTTAGCGTGACGCAGAGCCTGCGCAGCTTCGCTTACCTCTCGGCTTATGGCTGCAAAACAGTGGAAGAAGCGATCGCTTATCGCGCTAACTTCAGCCAGCGCGAAAGGATGCTTATCTGGCCGGACTTTATCCATTTCGACAGCGTGTTACAGGCGGACGCAACAGCTTATGAAACCGCTCGTGCGCTGGGGACTGCGTGCCAAATTTGACCAGCAGACCGGATGGCATAAAACGCTGTCCAACGTTGGCGTAAACGGCGTTACCGGTATTTCCGCTGATGTGTTCTGGGACTTGCAGGATCCGGCAACTGATGCGGGCCTGCTGAATAAAAATGACGTCACTACGCTTATCCGCCAGGATGGTTTCGCTTCCAGAGTTCACGCTGCCTGAGTGATGACACGCTGTTCGCCTTTGAAAATTACACCCGCACTGCCTGGGTGCTGATGGACACCAAGCATACATGCCATCGGTGGATAGTGCGCTTAATCCGACTGCTGGCTGGACGCGGCCAAGCATCTGCGAACCGACAGTTTTGCGCAGGCTATCATCTGCTATCGCCAGCATTCTCCTGACAATCCGGTGTTTGTTGCGAGGGATTTATGGCGGACCTGCAAAACGCTGATGGGTGAAATCGGTGTCTCGAAAAAGCTGCGCGACCGTATTCAAAACCATGCATTGCAGGATGTCAGCTCGAAGCACTATGACCGTTATGATTATCTCGTAGAGAAAAGAAGGGCATTAGAACAGTGGGAAAACAGGGTTAATCATGTTGAGCAGGCCACCAGCAATGTAGTGAAGTTATTCCAGAGAGGATGAGAATTGGCTAAATATAGTCTCAATTCTTTGAAGAGCATACGCCAGTCTGGTTATTGTTAAATAGACTGGGCATTATCGATGAAGCAGATTTTGATGTGTTATCAGTTCAGGCAGATGCTGGGTTACAGTCTTTTTGGCGAGCATAAAGCGTTTTAAAAACTATTCAGGCCGAAATCACTGACAACTATATGCCGATGATACAGCTTGTTGAAGATTTTTTGCCGAATTAGCGAACTAAACCGATAGCTTTTGCTTTAGCTTGATACTGCTTAAGATTTTGCTCAATTTTCTGCACAGCTTCGCCCGTTTCAATAGCCGTTGAGCTGGCAACGGAGCGGTAAATTTTTTGCTTAATGATTTTGGCGCTGGTGGCTCGATTTTGCATTGTGAGGTCCTCATCGTGCTTATCGGGTTTGTAGTGGGTGGGAGATGAGCTTACAAGATGGTTTAGGGCGTTTGCCGGGAGGTAGCCCACCATTGAGGTGGGCTAAGCTGCTTAATCCTGATAGCTGGCTCTTGCTCTCACTTCCTGCATGTTCATGCCGTGATGAAAGCGCTGATGTCCACACATCCAGCATGAACAGAGACATGGCGTATGATAAGCCTTACCGATATTGACGATAGTCGCACCTTCAGGCCAGCTGTAAGCCGCATTATTGTAACGACCGCGTTTAGTTTTGAGCCTTTTCATATGATGGCGACGAAACGCTCGATTTCTTGTATGCATGGGTAATCCCCGAATATACCGTCGGGGCAGCCACACCTTCGTGTGACCGCCGGAACGTGTATTCGGAGTGGAGGATTTTACGCATTGTTAAGATCCTTATTAAAATCCATTCGCCTGAATGCCGGAAAATTCTACTCGTTAGTATTCCAGTTTATGAAGTAATTTTTCAATCTTTCAACAGTGTGTCGCCACTTTGGCGTTGTCGGCTTACAAACGGTATTTTGATTACCGAAGAATCCAAGTTCATTTACTGCATCCTGTTCACTAAGGGTCTGAAGCCATTTCACTGAGACAAAATACTCAGATTTATCGGGATCACCTGAGTTATCACGATAAAGGTCTCCATGCTTAAGCACGTCCATCGCGAGTTTTTCACCAGCCTCAGTATTAATTGTAAAGCTGCTGGCTGGCTCAACGGCGCTTTGCACAATACCGACGCCTACATAACCTGTTTTTGGGATGTTAACCCAGACGCGTTGACCGGGCTGAAGCTGTTTTAAGGTCTGGCTGTACCAGCTTCCGCCACCGGCACTGATAAAACCGTAACGGCGCGCCTCTTCCCAGTTACGACTATTTGAGTCACCAAACGAGACATAGAACTCTCCGTTCCAGGGTTCTTTTGATTGAGCACTCGTACCTGCGGTGGCCTGAGCAGCGTTAGTTTGCGTCTCGCTGGGATCGAGAAGCCAGGCGCGACTTAAAAACTGTTCATCTCCGTGCTGAAAGACTTTGAAGAACAGCACGTTGATAGAGATACCATTTTTGCTCAGGTAGTCGACAATGCGTTCGGTGGACGGATCCAGTTCCGCCGCTACGATAATGATTTGATGCGACTGGTTAATAGACTCTTCTTCTAACTCAGTATTGAAACGTTGCTTAAAGGCATCGCCTAAATTGCCGCCGCCAGAGAATTTTTCATAAATTTGTGACAGGCGGTCTGCGGTTAAATCGTCCACCCATGAAGCGTAATCCAGCGCCTGAGCGACTACCTCGCGCGGTGTGCGGTCGCGTTTCAGCTCTATCAGGATTAGCGAGGCATCAGGCGCTATCGCCAGCAGATCAATACGCCCCTTATCGAGCGTATTTTCCTGATGCCCGATAATCATCCACTGGTCTTGACCTGCTCCCCGTTGGTTAATACATCGCGATGTCAGTGATGTCTTCATCAGCAACGTGAGGATACCCCCATGAAGAAGCGTTTTTCCGACGAACAGATCATCAGTATTCTCCGCGAGGCCGAAGTCAGGGTTTCGGCCCGGCAACTCTGCCGCAAGCATGCTATTTCAGACGCTAATTTCTACACCTGGCGTAAGAACTTTGGTGGCATGGAAGTCCCTGAGGTAAAGCGGCTTAAGTCACCTGAAGAGGAGAACGTCCGCCTCAAGAGGCTGCTCGCCGAAGCCATACTGGATAAGGAGGCGCTTCAGGTAGCTCTGGGTCGAAAGTACTGACGACAGACCTGAAGCGGGAAGCCGTAGAAGTCATGTGTGAGGCCGCCGGTCTGTCGCAACGTCGGGCCTGCAGGCTGGCAGGTCTGTCCCTGTCAACCTGTCGTTATTCAGCTCAGCGTCCGGCTGGTGACGCGCTGCTGTGTCTTCGCATCACAGAGCTGGCGCTTGAACGCCGTCGCTTTGGTTATCGGCGGATCTGGCAGTTATTGCGTCGTCAGGGCCTTCACGTCAACCACAAGCGGGTATACCGCATTTATCACCTTAACGGCCTGAGTATGAAGCGTAGACGTCGTCGTAAGGGGCTGAGGATCGAACGGCTTCCGCTGCTTCGCCCGGATGCGCCCAATCTGACCTGGCCGATGGATTTCGTCATGGACGCACTGGCCACCGGTCACAGGATCAAGTGCCTTACCTGCGTGGATGACTTCACGAAGGAATGCCTGACGGTCACTGTTGCCTTCGGTATTTCAGGCGTTCAGGTCACGCGTATTCTGGACAGCGTTGCGCTGTTTCGCGGCTATCTGGCTACGATAAGAACTAGCCGGGGGCCGGAGTTTACCTGCAGAGCAACTGACTAGTAGGCTTATGAGCATGGCGTGGAGCCGTGCTTAATTCGGTCGGGCAGGACAACGCAGAACGGATTTATGAGAGTTTTAACGGGCGATTCAGAGAGGAATGCCTGAATGAGCCCTGGTTCAGCGATATTGTTCACGTCGGGAAAATCATTAATGACTGGCGGCAGGACTATAACGAGTCCAGACCTCATTCATCGCTAAATTACCAGAAGCTGGCTGAGTTTGCAGCAGGCTGGAGAAATGGAAAATTAGAAGGTAATTAAACCGACATTACTGACTGATCGTTGTATCCAGGACTGGGGGCAGGTCACATCAACAGCACATTTACAAGATGACCATGTAGAAAGCCCGAAAAACCGGCTGTCGTGCTAAAGCCATCGATCTGGTGAAAGCTAGTCACCAACCACATGGCAAAATACATATTCCAAAAACACTGGTGGCTACGCGTTCGGCGGCTAGTTGGACGACAGCAGCAAAGAGCTGAAGGAGCTGCGCCAGCTATGTACGTATGGGCAGCTTGCTAGTGTATCCGTCGGCTCCATTTTATTGGCTATTTGCCGGTACGGTTTACCACGATCGGTACCGCATGACTGACAGCGAAACGACGCAAGTTTTAAGCAATAAGCTTGGCATCGCGTGTGATTCAGTGGGCGTGGGCGACTGGACAAAAAACGTCAACGTCCAGGGCGAGTCGTTCTTGAAACGTGACGAGCGGGCCATGCGCACTTGATATCAGGTAAACGAGGGCCGCAGTGAGTACGGCGAGAAAGCTTTATGTATCAAGGACGCCTGATAAAAGCTGGGTATAACCTGTCAATGCTTGTTGTAATGATGCGGATTTTTGGGTGAAAAATATGTTTTTATTTCAAAATATAGAAAATATCTTATTTATTACTGGTGTGGGTTGTTGATCTGATTGCCAGCAAAGAATAGTCTTTAGATTCTTATATCTAGTTAAAGGGAATTAATGTGAGTGACGAACAGGGAGTAATGATAGCAATTTCACCCGTGCAAATGGTTGCGATTGTAAATGCAAAAACGGTAAGCGAAGGTGAGATCTGGAATAACCGGCTTTGGGGTGGTCTGAATTTGATTGGCGGTGTAGTTGAGTCATTTGGCGCAGGCGCTCTTTGCGTGGTGCCTGAGCCAACAATGCTATCAAAAGCTGGATGTGTGGTCGTAGGTGCACATAGTCTTGATACCATTAAGACATCTTTAAATCAGATTATTACTGGACGTAAATCACAAACTGCAACCTCTCAACTGGCGAAGTTAGCCGCCGAACAGTTTGGGGCTGATAGCGCAACGGCATACAAAGTCGGCGTCACAGTTGATCTGATTGTTCCATTTGCGTTCGCCAGTGCTGCAGGCGCGGCCCGTATTGCTTCAGTCTACTCCGGTCGTGTTAGATTAGCAGAGCACGAGGGTGGGGCGTTGGGTCATACAATTGCACGTCATATAGGACAAACGCCTGCACAAATGATAGCTCGGCTATCAGCTCCACGGGCACCGGCACGAGCCAGTACTTTCTTTAATACCCGACATGCTGAGTTATTGATATCGGAAGTTTTATCAATTAAACGATTTCAAATTCAAAGTGCTTTAAAATATATGCAGTCAGGCTCAAGGCTGCGTCTTGATCATCGCTTTTTCTTTTCTACTGGAAAATATATTGAAAAGGGGAGTACAACAGTAAAAAAAGCCTATGGATTAAGAGTGATTATCGAGGCTAAAAAATATGGTAATAAAACATATTATATCGTAACGGCATATCCTGTGCCATAAGAGGAAATGATGGATAGTAATATTGAAAAAACATGTGAACTGGATAATCTGGTCATCATATACTTTGGACAGGACTGTGACATCTTTGACGAAGAATGTGATTTTGATAATTTGCTTAATGAGTATCTCAATACGTCATCGGAATTCTCTCTGAGAATGTTGTTAGCAAACCTGATTGAGCTGAACGCGCAGAATGACAGATGTGAGGTGCTGTTATCCCGTTATAATGGCGAGTTTGCACCAGATCGCTGGGAGATGACTGCTCAGGAATGGCTTGATATTGTCAACCGGCGTCTTGTTGACTACATGAATGAGAAGGGCTACTCCACCGAACTTTCATACTTCTAAAGTTCTTTCTTTCCCCGTCGCAAGCCATGCATGTAACTGGTGCATGGCTTTGCATGCGTGGCCCCCCCGTGTGGATCCTTTTCAATGCCGGCTCTGGTGACCTGCTCCCCGTTGTCCGACAAGCTGGCGCAGCAATCCCGCATTCCCGAAAGCAGATTACTGAATGAAGCCATCGCTGGCTTATTGAAAAAGCACGGCTTTTCTGACGGCGAGATTAATGAGAAGCAATAAAAGCACCAGCGCAGGCCAGTAAATATCTCGTTCGGTATTGCGCTGGGGATCACGTAGGGCTGATAAATTATGCTGATTTTAGCTCACGGTGTTTGGCAAAATTCCCGACCGTATGGCCTGGAAAAAGACTTCACCGGCTGGCGCTTATTGGTTTGCGGCAAGAATAAGCAATTTGCCGATTACCGTGCTTGCGTATGGTTTATGCCTGATGAAGCATCAGCGATGTTGGCAGTTGTCCTGGCGGATTCAAAAAATCCTAAGGTGTCCTCAAATCAGCCGGTGAAAACAAAAGCGAATAGCCGTACCGCGAAAATTTTTCCTGCATCACACAGTATAGAAACGAGTGTTAATTTACGGTCAATCTATAACTAAAAAAGAGGAAGGGAAGGGTGCCACGATCGCTTATGCGTGTACATGAATGCTGCCAGGCGGACGGCAATGAAACACGAACTGCCGACCTTTTACCGCCAAGCTTCTTTCGCCATGCATTTGCAGAACGCGGAAGATTTTTTCGAGTTACGCTTTGACAGAAAGCTCACTTAAAGACAGAAGGGCGCATGTTTGCTTTGATCAGGCGTGGTTTGAAAGAAGTAGCCAATCACAAAGAAGTGGCCAGTCATACAGTACCTGTTGAACACTGTAAATCCCTGTCCAAAATATCCTATAGATATACTGGAAAACAAAAAGGACCCACGCCACTAACGTAAGTCCTTGATAAATTTGGTGGCCCCTGCTGGACGTGAACCAGCGACCAAGCGATTATGAGTCATATGAATAGCTTGTTTCATCATTTTCCAGCTTTAACCATTCCTGCCTTTTTAATGCTATAAAACAGTAGCTTGTGTCTGTTTCTTTGTTTCATATTGTTCCGGAATCTTCCTTTCAGTATCATCCTTACGTCACCTGCTACATCACCCAGAAAACGGCAATAAAATTCTCGTAAGGACTCGCTTTTGGCAGACAATTTAACGGACTCAATGGTACGCGGCCTAAAAGCTCGAGACTCGGCTTATCAGGTATGGGACAAAAGTGGTGAGCGCGGAGCAGGGCGTCTGGGCGTGAAAGTTGAGCCATCCGGGCAGCGGGTTTTCTACTATCGCTACTACTGGGATGCTAAGCGCCATTTCATTCAGTTGGGTCGTTACCCTGAAATGTCGTTAGCTCAGGCTCGTCAGCTTACGAAAGGTTATGCCGGTACGCTGAAGGAAGGGAAGAACCCTAAGGTCGAAAAGGCTGAACAGGAAATCGCGCTGGAAAAGCAAAAACGTGCCGAACAATTAAAGGGCAGTATCGAGCAGCTTATTCAGGGCTACACCAACAAAATGCGGGAAGATGGCAAGCGGACCTGGCAGCAGGTGCTGTACCGTCTGGAAAAGGAAACCTATTCCTTTATCGCCAAAGATACCAAAGCGAACGAAGTCACACCGCTACATATCAAACAGATTTTGTCTGCTATCATTCAGCGCGGGGCGAGCGTTGAGGCTAACCGTGTCCGTTCTTATCTGATGGCAGCGTTCAACTATGGTCTTAAAGCGGATAACGATCCGGCCAACCACCAGCAGAACGTGATGTTTGGACTTGAGATGAACCCGGTGAGCGTCATCCCTAAGCAGTCGGCTGCAGAGAAAGCGGGAACCAACTGGCTGAAGTTGAATGAGCTGCAACAGCTGATGGGTGACTTTCCCAAAACGCCAGGCGTTGGCAGCACGGTGAGCTTGCTGCTTAATTTATGTGTTTACGCTGGTGGTCAGCGCCCGCATGAACTGGCTTCCAGTCGGTGGGATGCCGTGAACTGGGAAGAGAAAACACTGTTGATAGTGGCTGACGTCTCAAAGAACAAGCGCGACCATTTGGTGCCATTAACGGATTCATCTATAGAAATTCTGGAAAGGCTGAAGAGTGAGAACGTTAATGATAGCCCGTATATTTTCCCGCAGCGATTGGATGTAGGTAAGCATCTACGAACTGACAGCTTTGCGCAGGCAATCATCTATTATCGTGAACATTTTCCTGACAATCCGGTGTTTGTTGCGAGGGATTTGCGGCGGACCTGCAAAACGCTGATGGGCGAAATCGGTGTGTCGAAAGAGTTACGCGACCGTATTCAAAACCATGCATTACAGGATGTCAGCTCGAAGCACTATGACCGTTATGATTATCTTGTAGAGAAAAGAAGGGCATTAGAACAGTGGGAAAACAGAGTTAATCATGTTGAGCAGGCCACCAGCAATGTGGTGAATTTATTTAGATGATTGTTTTAGAGAGATCTGGAGGTCCATATGAGTTTTCATAGTGAAGGGTTATACGAAGTTGCTTGGTATCTCTCCCGCTTCGGCAAGGAGAAACCGCCTGCCTTACTGGGCGTTAGTAGCTGGAAAGATGCCTGTGCTCTTTTTTATCCATCTTTCGGGGAGGGTAAAAACTCAAAGGAGTTTTACAATAGCCTAAAAAATTGTAGAGATCGCTTCGATTCTTGGCTAAGCGATATAAGGGTTGGTTGGCGAAATGAAGATAGATCACCTCGCGAACTACCCGCTGCTTACAAAGCAGCAATGGAGAGAATGGAAAAGCTCACTACAGAGCAGGTTGAGGAAAAAATACTGTCCTACATAGCAGTAGAGGATATTTATGAAGAAGGGAGGGACATTCAGGCAATAAAATCTGATTTAAGCCTTGATGACACCACTCGCAAGCAATTGGTTGCCGCCAGAGTCGGGCAAGGTTGGTTTAGAATTCAATGTATGAAACTTTTTCCGTCTTGTCCTCTGACTGGTATTTTTTTTCCTGCATTACTTCGTGCCAGCCACATAAAACCTTGGCGCGCTTGCCAAAGTAGACTAGAGCGCCTAGACCCATTTAACGGCATCATGTTAGCTGTTCATGTAGATGTATTGTTTGATAAGGGATATATATCTTTTGCAAATAGTGGGGAAGTATTGGTTAGTAATGAGTTGGATAAAGATTTGCTACAACAAATGAAGATCAGCATGACCAAAGTGCCGGCTTTCCCGGCTCACGCACATAAATATTTGGAGTGGCATAGGAGAAAATTATTTAGAGAATAATGTGATGTCCAATGCCACAGTTTTAAGGGGTAAAGGTGGGACGTGTATCTCCTGCAAATTTTTTTTTAATATAAAGACCAATTAATTTCTTGGTGTTTTTCAATTGCTATTGTTTTCACTGCCAGCATTGACTCATTCGTTCCCTGTAACGCAAAACCGTAGTGAGCAAGTAAGCCCGCCTGGGATGGGTAAATCAGCTGCAAATTAGGAACCTTATAGCGACCTGCATAGGCATAAAGCTGATACATATCACTGCTCGAAACGCCTAGTTTGCGGTCCGCTTCATTCAATAATTTCCACTTGGTATCCGCTATCATCTGCGGAACTCCATTGTCATCAACCAGTGCAATATCTGGCCGCAATTGAAATTGTTGGGAATCATTGTCGCGCATTGCCAGATATTTTCGAGGTCCTTGTGTACGGAGATGCCAGCCTTGCTGATGGGCCCAGGGTTTTAACTTTTCTGCCACCCATGCTTCAAAAAGGCGATTCATATCAAACAGTAATGAGAACAACGGTGTGCTGCCCGCTAATACATCCGGTTTAACGGCGGCAATAAACAATCGACACTGTTCAAGTACAGACTGAAATCGTTGCGTAATGCGATCCTTTTTAAGGAGGTGGAATGATTGCAAGGTGATGGGCGCATCGCTAATGCCGTCAAAATGCATTAACAATTCGGTTAACTGCTTTTTGGTTTTACCGGAGCGTGTCCAGGTAAGCAGCAGACGCAGGGTAAACCGGAGTATCTGATTCAGCAGCATATCTTCGCTGAATTCGTCGAAGCGACAATAAAGACGTTCTTTATGTACTAAGTTGTGCCGGACATGTTGTGCGATAACTAAGCGGCCGCGCATTACTGACAGGTTTTCTTCCTGTTCTATGTAATTGCGTAACTTGCCCTGAAGGATCTGCGTATGCAAATCATGGCAAAAGTGCTGGATAAAAATATCCAGCAGACTATGTTGCTGAGTATTGATACCCGCCTGCGCCCCTTTATGTGTACGCATGATTCGGGCGGAATGTAGCATCTGCACTAATGCTGTACGACAGGATTCAGGCCTTTCTTCTTTACCATGAATCTTAGGCAGAATTTCTAGTGTTAAATCATCAAGCTGTATTACGCCGCAAAATTGTGCAAAACGAACCGATTGATGGCCCCAGCTAAAGGTGCCGGCAGGAAGTTTTGGTGCCAGCTTTTCCAGCAAGCGGGCATGATGAATGCCCAAAGCGTGCTGAGCAATGGCTCTTTCTGCAACAATCGGTAGCGAGCTATGTTCAATAACCGCCAATATTTCTGGCACGGCTTAATCCTCGTAGATTTTGCGAATCGAGTCGGGCGTAATTTCTTGGGCAGTTGAAACACGGTATTCAACGACCTCTTCAAAGTCATCATGAGTAAAGCCGAAAACATCTCTACTGGTCAACTTAACATGGCCAATCAGTGGAGCCTCTACCAGCTTGCCGGTAGCGTCGATATCGCGGAACACCAGCTGGATTTTGTGCCAGTCCTCATAAAAGTATTCCTGCAGTAGCGGAATAAACTGATTCAGGAAAACCGTTTTTAGCTGTGTAAGGTTAGCAACCGGGCAAAGGTAAGCATGGCCCAGCATGAGATCCCGGCTGAGAAGAAAACGGATTCGGTGATTCATCGCATCCAGCAGCCTGCGCAGGTTAATCTGGTTGCCATCTTCATCAAGAATATTACCGGCGTCATCTGACCCAGCAATTTTGCTGCTGTCAGGCATTAGCTCTTTGAAACGGAAGCGACGACGTAAAGCGGTATCCATTAGTGCGATTGAGCGGTCAGCAGTGTTCATCGTGCCGTAAATATCCAGATTTTCAGGCACGCCAAATGGCTCGCGAGAATAGGGCAACGTAATACGCATGCCTTTGTCGCCGCTGGTACGTTTGTCGGTTTCTATCAACGTGATTAGCTCGCCAAAAATTTTCGCCACATTGCCACGGTTAATTTCATCGATAAATATAGCGTAGCGATGCAGAGGATCGGCTTCGGCACGCTGGCAAATACGGCGGAATACGCCATCCTGCGGCGAGTAGCTTAATTCACCGCTATCTTCGTCCAGCTCAGGGCGGATACCTTCAACGAAGTCTTCATAGCTGTATGCCTGATGAAAAGTAACAAACTCGTAGCGGCTTATAGTTTCCGATTCGGCTGGCTGTTGCTTCAGCTGTTTACTCAGAGCAAGCAGCTCAGCTGATTCCTCTTGTGCTTCAGGCAAAGTAACCCAAAAGCTGCCGTCAGTTTTATCAAATAGATAAGGTGGAACCCGGCGAGCATATTTAACAGTCGTGGACTCTTCCGGCGTATGGGTTTGCAAAGTTGCCCAAATTGTTGAGTTGAGTGCATTGCTACGCCCTTGGGCTTTAGCTTTGCTGAGTACATATTCATGAGCGGCAATTTGAGCAACCTTTGATTTACCGCCAATATCTGCCAGTGCCATGAAAATTACGTCATGCCATGATTTCTCTGCAAGCTGTTCCCCCAGCCATTGCTCGCGAGTCAGTGTCTGCGCTTCACTGACATATTTCACTTTTAACTGGTTTAGCTCGTAAGTTTTGCCGGTTCCCGGTGGGCCGAATAAAATTAGGTTTAAAGGCTCGATAGTTTCCGGCTGAGTGAGTACTTCATCAATGGGCGCGATTTCCACAGGTTTTTCAGCAGGTTCCTCGCGTTTTTGCCAGATTTCTGATAGCGGTGGAACGTAGAAGTCGAGCTGCTTACTATTCTGTTTTTCTTCCTGTTCGCGACGGATCTCAAGCAGCGCTCTGTCCATCGCCACAGCAGACAACTCTTCTTTCTGCTGCGGCTTGAAGGCGCGGATGATAGTACGGCGATCATTGCTGCTAAAGATGCGTTCAAAATCATCTGGATACAGCATAAACATCAACATATGGCGGAACTGACGGCTGGCATTCTCAGGAATTACACTTAGCCACTCTGCAAAGGAGAAGCCGTCACTCAGGCGCATTTCTCGTTCAGCTAATGGCTGTGCTAATAGAGCTTTAATAACGTTGGTAAGGTAGGCAAACTCACGTGCCCGGAAGGTGTTAAATCCAGTCCCAGCACTGCCTACGCCTGAAAGTACTGTATCTTTTAGCAATGGGTTGTCACTATTTAGCGGTTCATTAGCAAGACCCCAGATGGTGGTTATCTGTTCACGCTTGGTTCTGACGCTGATATTGCTGGCACAAAGAAACAGTAGCCAAAGCATTTCTGCAGTGAGTTGTTTCGCCTCTGGAGAGACGCCGGCTAGTTGCTCTTTAAGGCGATGCATAAAGTTGCCTTCAAGCTCTAGCTGGCTGTTGACCACATCACGCTCAATTTCGGCCAGATGCTGACTGTCCCACAGGTTTTTATTGCTGAAAAGTGAACCGCCATTAATCAGGCAACGTTGCCGCCATTCACTAGCTGCTTCCAAAATCTGGTCTGCTTGTTCTTTACCGGTATAGCGGCTCATCCTTGTTATCCTTTTTTAAATACTGAGAAAATTACGAAGCTAACTGATTCGATATGAACCGTCATCCATTCGTGTACCATCAGTTTCAACATCTCTTTCAAACATCATTCGGATGCTTGTTTCTAAAATATCTCCACTCGCCTCAGACTTGTCTTTTCTTAAAGCTGCCTGTAGCTGTGAGATGTCACTAGCACTGTCACCCATTGGCCAGAGGGCCGCTCGCGCTAAACTTCGTTTGCGTGACATAAGCCCCTGGAGTAAACAGTCGAAAGAATGTTCCTGATAGCCGGTATGTATGGCCATTGGCATATGAATTTGGACTGGATACCGTTGGCCGATACGATGTACACGATCATTACATTGCTCTTCAACAGCAGGGTTCCACCAGCGAGACAGGTGAATGACATGTGTTGCGGCAGTCAACGTTAAACCCGTTCCGGCTGCTTTAGGGCCGAGCACAAGCAGGTCGAAGCCACGATCGTGCTCAAGATGCTGCTGGAATCGACGCACAATAGCCTGGCGCTTCTGAATCGGCGTATCGCCGTTGATATGATCAATATGCTCAAGGCCGAATTCCTGGCGAACCAGTTCCATAAATCGGAACTGCATCTTGCGGTGTTCGATGAAAACCAGAACACGCTCACCTTTTGCTTTGATATGATGCAGAATCTCAAAACATGCATTCAGGCGCGCAGAGGCATCAATAAATGTTTGATTATCGCCGCTCATTTCCATGGCCGGATGTACTGAAACGCCGCGGATATGCTGCAGCATTTTAAGTGCAGCGCCGGGACCTCCCTGAGATAATTTTAACCGGGCTGTTTCGTAGGCAATAGCTTGCCCTTCAGGCATAAGGCGCGGATGAAGAAAGCGTGTTTTTGCAGGCAATTCTTTCGCAACATCTTCTTTTAAACGGCGGAACGCTAAAGGTGGCATTTGATTGCGAGGTGCAAAGACTTGCTGATACAGCTGAAGCATATTCTGTTCATCAGGTTCGCTATACAGGCTGTTGAAGTTACGCAACGTATCCAGAGAAGCGGGTGCCAATTGGTCCATGACCGCCCATAAATCGGTCGTGGTATTTTCAATCGGTGTGCCTGTCAGACCAATTCGATAGTCAGCATTAACGGCGCGGGCGGCGCGAGCCCGTAGTGAGTCAGGATTTTTGACCGCCTGTATTTCATCAAATACCACGGCCGAGAAATGGATCTTCGCAAAAGAGTGCTGGTAGTTAGTCAGCGTTGTATAGGTCGTTAATATCCAGAAACGATGGCCTTTTCCTTCCCTGATTGACTCATGCAACTGCTGAAAATTCAGTAAGGTATTGCCATCTTTTGTTTCGACACCTTTAGCATCGAAATTTTTATAGTGGCTTAGCGATGAACCATAGAGGCGCAGCAAATGACCAAGTCCGTCACTATCAGTATGCTGCCTGACCTCAGCATTCCAGTTTTCCAGCAATGAGGTAGGAGCAACAATAAGTATTGGTCCGCGCTCTTTATTGCTGGCAGTGCTGACGTTATTGTTCTCTTTCAACCAGCGTAGAAATGCGATGGTTTGAAGTGTCTTCCCTAAGCCTTGCTCATCTGCGTTCAAAATGCCTGGCATGCCTGACTTCCATGATGAAAGCTGCAAGCTAAAGCTCTCCAGCTGATGCGGTCGCAATGCTGTTTTAACGCCTGCGGGAAGTTGCTCATCAATGAAAACGGAGCGTTTTTTTAGATCAGGTTGCCAGAACAGTTCTTCAAAATTGTCTTTAGTATCCAGGATTACCGTAGCTGGAGGTTGAACATCAATAGCGATCTTATCTTCGCTATCCGCTGCTTCTGCTGAACCTTCTATCTCGATAAGGTTCGCCAGACGTTTCTCCAATGCGCGTAATGTCTCTTCTGTCACTTTAACAGGATGAGACGCAATCTCAACTTCATCCTGAGATGCATCTATAGCATTACGCAACTGATCGCAGACGCTTGCCAGCGCCTGGCTATCCATCGCAGCGAGAATGTTGGTCAGGGCATCAGGGATTACCTCAGGCAACCAGACCGTTTCTCCGGTCATGGGCGTAGAAACAGCACCTTTTCGGTAATGCAAAATACCTTTAACACGCTCGGAATATTCAACGGTTTCGACAAATGCGGGACCTGCTGCGGCTTCAATTGCTTCTTCTTCACCCACATCGTCAAGACCATCCAGCTTGCCCGATTGTCTTAAGTATTTTTCAACAGCATTAGTAATTGCAGGTCGTGGATTTTCAATAAAAGCGCGTCGTTCTTCAGGTGAAGACTTTTGCTTTTCCACCATGACATCAAGAATGGGACGAGCGCTGCGGTCAATGACCAGATAATTGCCTTCGCCAACACGGTAAGCGGAAAGCGCCCCTTGAGTCCTGACACGTTGTTGGAACCGACGTAACGTTTGTTCACTTAGCTCACCTGCAGACTCGCTAATCGCTTCTCCGCTGCTTTCCAGCTCTTCCAGATTCTTACCAGAAAATGGGATGATTTCAAAATCATCAGCGCCCTTTGAGCTGGTGGAAATAGAAAAACGATCGGCAATGCGAACTTCTAAACCTTGCATAAAGTCGGTCAGCGAGACACGAACGGCATTAATTTCATGGCTCATCTGGACGCCAGGATCAAGGGCCTGACGGAAGCGCGCCAGCGATTCCCAGTCCGATGCTTCTCCACCGCCTGGCGTAAAGTTTTCGGCAACTTCAACAGTCTCCATCATCCACAAGGGCAACCGGCGTGGCCCTTGAGATGTGGTTAAAATTGATCCGGTCCGGTGTGGTAGCTGGCGAACACCGTTGCGTAGCCATTCATGCTGTAGGCGAAAGGTATCGCTTCCGAGTGAGCCTTCGATATCAGTTTTCAACGTCAGATCGACGAGAGGGGGGAGGCCCAGCGTCTGCGCCGTTTCGGCGTCCAGTCGGCCTGCCAGATGATGACCCATCACAATAGCGTCATCACTGATGTGTAAAGGCTCTTCAAATTCTTCTGCCAGCGCTTTCAGATCGGCGATAGCGAAAGCTAAGGCGCGATCGTTATGTGTCAGGCCAGACAAAGTCGCAGGTTGCTGTCTTTTAAACAGACGATGAATGAAGTTCTGTTTTTCTTCAGCAATATTGAGGGTAATCGCTTCTGCATTATGATTGAAAGCAAATGTCATGACAGATACTCAATTTGTTCACGCACTTTTTCCTGCCAGCCACCTAAGTGTGGAATAGCGACCGGATTAGGTAACATGCGAATATGTTCGCAGTCATATGTCAATCGGAAGAGTTCAGGCGCTTTTTTGTTATCGCTACTAAAGATATGAACTTTATAATTATGTGATCCTTCGACCACAATGCAGCGTCCAATTTTTAAAATTAGCAATGAGGTGTTTTTTCGGCTGCCAGCAACTTGCCGTCCGAAGGTTAAGGTCGCACTTTCTCGCATAGTCTTTTTTATCGATCTGGCCCGCATATCGGCTTCAGCACTGAAAGCCACCCATGCTGAGTCAATTTTGTCCTGATGGTATAAATTAAGCCAGAACTTGCGTCGGGGCTCCCACATATGGCTATCTTCAACGTCAGAAACTACATCTAAAAAGAACAGAATATTTTCGCGTGTGAGCCAGTTTATAATCAGGTTTCGACAGGCTTCATCTACGCTTCCCCATACGCCACCGCGGCTCAGACGCGGGTCATCATAAAAGGCCACCAGCGTTTCGGTCAGATAGCGAGAAAGCTCTTCATCGGGTTGTTTATATAACCAGTGTGATAACAGTGCGTTGATGGCTTCCGCTGCGCCATTCATCAAAGCACCCCCTCTGCCATCAGGTTTTAACCAGGCAAACAGCTTCTCAATAGCGGGTCTATCATTCAACCCAGGTGCCAGCAATGTTATATAGGCCAGATGAGCATGCGACATTAACCCCGGATCGTGCGGGCGTGTAATACCAAATTTTTTAAGCTCTCTCCACGGTGAATCCATTTCAACCATTCTTTTTGCCAGGGCCTGATGCGCCTGGCTAGCGTCAAAGAATTCGGGTAGTTGCTCGACAATATCTTTCCACTTATCGCTCATATGTTCTCTGGCGATATCCAGACAATTTTTGATTTTGTTTGTGTGTGGTGAACCCGGTTCATAACTACGGATATAGGCCGATATCATTGCAGAAATAAATGGCGCTGAATCCGTAACAATAGTTTCCCGCAGATAAAACGCTTGCAGCACAGCAAACTCGTCCTGATTTCTGAATTCTTTATCAAAAACAATCGGTGCGCCTGAACAGATAAAGGACATCTTTACATCATTCCATTCCCAGCGCTCCACATAATCAAGCAGCTTGCGTAACACCTTTTCACGATCGCGCTCCGCAATCTCCTTGACGACATCGGGCCAGCGCACATGAATGGCCTGGATCTTTACCGTTAAACCTTTCGATACAGCAATTGCTGGCTTGAAAAGGGTCACGGGTTTCAGGAAGATATCGCTTAATTTCATAGCGGCCTCTTCTTCAGGGGGGCGATCAAGCGTTTGCGGATGTCTTCAATTTCCGCTGCATTGGCCGGGGTATGCATAATGATGCGGAGATCGATACGGCGATTCATCGCCATATTTTGCGGTGTGTCATTCGGCTTCACCGGACGCATTTTACCGTAGCCTGCCACAGAAAGAACGGGTTGGCTGCGCATATTAAAATGTGCGACCAGGTCTGGCGCTGCGGCAAGCATACTGGTAAACGTGGTGATGGCTCGGTTAGTCGAAAGGTTCAGGTTATAAACATCTTCGCCTTTGGAATCGGTGTGCCCCTCAATCTGTACCGCTTCAATAATGGCAAACGAAGGATTACAGCTTTTATCCCATCCGACGCTTTGGCTGAAGGTATAGCAGGGCAGCAGGGAATCGAGCGTCTTCGCCAATGCTTCGACGATTTTTCGCTTATCGTCGCTTAGCGTATAGCTATTGCTGATAAACAAACCTTCCCCCTGAAAGCGCAGTGTGCCTTCTTCAGGAATGACATCAACCGGCAGTTCAGGAAACGACTGCTTTAGATTATTGCGCAATTGATAGAGTAAGTTGAGCCGGGCAGCAGCAGCCTGCGACATATACTGTTCCAGCGGATCAACCTGCTTTAACAATGCGATCTCAGCGCGTAAATCCACGATGGTTTTATCGCGTGTTTGTATCGCCTGTTCATACTCATCACGCGGGACGGTGTTTTTATCGTTGTAACGGCTGGCAAAAAAAGCGAGCAGCACCATGACAATGAAAAGAAAGCTGACCGTCATATCTGTCATCGAGACAAAAACGGACTCTTCTTCCTCTTCATGTGAGCGCTTACGGCTGGCGTTGGCTCTCATGAGATTCGCCCTTGTTTCGGCGCGAAGTTTTCAGCCTGATCGACAATGCTCTGCATTGTGTCCAATGCTGGCATGAGTTCATTCTGCAAGGTTTTGACATGATCGAAGAGCGTTTCAACCGATGTGGCAACTTGCTGTTGGTAGCTGTCGAATGCCTTGCCAAGTTTCTCGTCAATGCCATCCAGACGTTCGCCCTGACCGCGTAAAGCCGCAATCAAAGACTGGAGATTAGTCAGCGTGGATTCAACCGCACGATGTTGCCCACCCAGTGTCTCTTGTGCAGCTGAAAGCGTCATTGCAGATTGTTCAGCATTGGTTTTAGCGGCTTGAGCGATAGCCGACAGGCTATTCTCACTGCTCTCACGCAGCTGGCGCGTGCTGACTTCAATACGCTCCATCATCGCCCGAATCGGATCGGCGGCGCTGGCCAATGATTGTGCAGATGTGCGGAAGCTACCTGAAGCGTTCTCCGAGGCGACAGCACCTTCTTTAATCCCATCAGAAGCGCGGCGTAATGCAGTGCTGGTTTCGGTCAGCATACCCATCACGTCTTCCAGTTTTTCTGCAATAGTAGAAAGAGGGGAAAGCAGTTCGCTGCTGGCTTTCTGTGTCATCGCTTCAGTGGCTTTGGTAATTTCACCTGCGGTATTGCCAAAAGCACCCAGTACTTGTGTAGCAGCCTGCCCAATAGCTTCGCTTGCTTGTGACGCTGATTCCGACAGGCGGGCCTGTGCCGCTTCAGCTCCCTGTTTTGCGGCAGTTTCGAGTTCGGTACGAATACCCAGAGCGGCGGCTTTCATATCGGCAGCCGCTTCGCCCATGGCTCGCGCACCCTCACCGGTATTGTCTTTGATGCCTTGCAGGGTTGAGTTCATGGTCGCCAACAGATTTTCGGCACCTTGATTAAATGCTGATGTTGCTGTATCTGCCGTTTGCTGCATACCATCACGCAATGTTTCCACCGCCTGGCCTAAGCGTCCAATTGCGCCTTCCATTTCGTTGCCCATTTTTCCGGAGCTTTGATCCATACGCTCAGCCAGCAATTTAATCTGGTCTCCTGCCAGGGAAATACGTTCGCTGGCTTGTGCCAGAGCCCGACCAACATCTTCAGAAAAACGTGAGGAGAGGTTTTGTACCATTTCTCCCACACCATCGTTTCCCAACCGGCTGACCTGCTCGATAACCGGCGTAATAGCCGTACTAATGGACTCAGAGATCGCTCTTGGAAGGTCTTCGCGCAGCGGACGGCCAATCTCAGCAGCCATTTCCAGTCCCAGCTTGCGGAAATGCTCACGGCTCTCGATGGTGGCTTTCAACTGGCGAATAGAAAGGTCTTCGAGGCTAATAAACGTCAGACGCTTTTCAATCAGGCTATTAAGGCCATGAACCGCTTTTTCTAAATGTGACGTACCGCGTCTTAAAGCTACGGTAAAGACAATCGAACAGCAGAGACCGGTCAGGGACATGATGAATTTTGCTGAAGCGATGGTAAGTAAACCCTCTAAGGCTGCACTCCCGCCGTCATCCAGAGAAGTACTCATTGAGTTAAGCGCAGAAATCAGGCCCAGAAAGGTGAGGGATAGCCCTATAGTTACAAACAGCCCCGGAACGATACGCCAGAAGCCTTGCGTAAAGTGCAGGTCATCCAGATTAAAAAATTGGCTGGGACGGACCGCATTGCGCACCACAGGAGGCCCGTCCCGATCGTCAATCACATGGGTTTCACGATATTCTTTCCATGCTTCTGCTACATTTTTTTGTTCTTCCGTTTTATCGGCTGCCGCAATGCTGGCGTCGATTTCAGTCACATGCTGGCTGAACTGATCTTCAGGCGTGTTTACGATAATGCTGTGGATACTGCTAAGAGCCTTACGGCGACGTTTTACCAGCTTGCGCCAGCGGACAACGGCAAAGCAAAGCGTGGCAACCAGCAGGATAGTTACAAATCCAGGGGCAGCATCATTTTTTAAAACTGAAGCGATAGACAAAATGCCATTACGCACCAGCACGCCGGGAAGCAGCAGCGAATCCATTTTTACACCATAGATAACAATAAGAAGGGGAGTGTTTCTTTTGGGAATACTCTAATATATTTCATTATTCTTATCTATCTTAACAGCACGTCTTAAGAAGAAGTGTGAGTTCTACATTTTTACTTTTAATAATCAACAAATTAATTGGCTTTTTCCGCAACCTTGGCCGGTGGATTTAAAGGGAAGCATTAGTTTTTCAGGGGGTTTCTGAAGCTAAGGGGAAGATTTACAGAGGGAAATTTGGTGCTTGTGCTTGCGCACATGCGATGTATGATTTTACCCATCTCATTTATTGCCCTCCGTTTGCCGTTTCGACAGGCTGTCGACCGCATGCGGCAGGTAGTGTATTCAACGTTTTTCCGGAATTCCTATGTCTGACAAAAATTTTTCGCAAACGGCTGCCTTTATCTGGTCTGTCGCTGACCTACTGCGCGGTGATTTCAAACAGTCTCAGTATGGGCGAGTGATCCTGCCCTTTACGCTGTTGCGCCGTCTTGAGTGTGTGCTGGCGGAGACTAAAGACGCGGTGGTGGCGAAATATGATGAATTAAAAACCAGCCCGCTGCCGGAAGATGCGAAAGAGAAGTTTCTGCTGCGCACCAGCACATTTTCCTTCTTCAACACCTCGAAGATGGATTTGGGCAAAATGGGGCAGAATGACATCAAAGCCAACCTGGAAAGCTATGTGCAGGCGTTTTCACCGGATGCGCGTGAGATCTTCGAACACTTCAAATTCGGTGAGTTTGTCGGTCTGCTGGAAGATGCCAACCTGCTGTTTAAAGTGGTAAAGAAATTCGCTACCACCGATTTGAGCCCGAAAGCCATTTCCAACCATGATATGGGCCTGGTGTTTGAAGAGCTTATCCGTCGTTTTGCGGAAAGTTCCAACGAGACCGCCGGTGAACACTTTACGCCACGCGATATCGTACGCCTGACCACCTCGCTGGTGTTTATGGAAGATGATGAAGCGCTAACGCAGGACGGCATCATCCGCACCATTTACGACCCTACGGCCGGGACCGGTGGCTTCCTCTCTTCAGGCATGGAATATGTGCACGAGCTGAACCCTAACGCAGTGATGCGTGCCTTTGGCCAGGAGCTGAACCCGGAATCCTACGCTATCTGTAAAGCCGACATGCTGATCAAAGGTCAGGACGTCAGCCGCATTAAGCTGGGTAACACCCTCTCTAACGACCAGCTTCCGCAGGACCAGTTTGACTACATGCTTTCTAACCCACCGTTTGGCGTGGACTGGAAGAAGATTGAGGGTGAGATTAACGACGAGCATACGCAGAAGGGCTTTAACGGTCGCTTTGGCCCGGGCCTGCCGCGTGTTTCTGACGGCTCGCTGCTGTTCCTGATGCACCTGATCAGCAAAATGCGCGACAACCACAACGTGGATGGCACAGTGAGCAACGGCGGGCGTATCGGGATTATCCTTAACGGTTCCCCACTGTTTACCGGTGGTGCGGGCAGCGGTGAGAGCGAGATCCGTCGCTACATTCTGGAAGCCGATTTGCTGGAAGGGATTGTCGCGCTGCCGACGGACATGTTCTATAACACCGGTATTGCCACCTACGTCTGGATCCTCTCTAACAAGAAAGCGCCTGAGCGTAAAGGCAAAGTACAGTTGATCGACGGCAGCAACTTGTATATCAAGATGCGAAAATCTCTAGGCTCCAAGCGAAATCGAATAAACAAAGCTTATCGAAAAATCATTACTCAAACCTTCGGTGATTTTGAGGTGGTGGATGCCACAACCCTGGAAGAACTGGGTCTGGAAAAAGCTGCGGAGCAAAAATCCAGCCGTGGTCGTCAGCCTGCCTCTGCTAAAACCGAAGCGCCGAAAACCTTCGCCAGCAAGATCTTTAACAGCACCGATTTTGGCTATCGCCGCCTGACCATTGAACGCCCGCTGCGGTTATCTGCTCAAGTCACGGATGAGGCGATTGCGACTCTGCGCTTTGCGCCGAAGCCGTTTAATGCGCCAATGGAACGTCTGTATGAAGAGTTCGCAGCCCAATGGCAGGCGGATAACTACGGTGATTTCTCCGAACTGGAAGCCGATGCGCGCGCCATCATCAAAGCCGAATTTGCCGAGCTGAAAGAGAAGCAGATTAAAGACCTGCTCGACAGCAAACTGTGGCTGGCACAGCGCGGGTTGATGGAAAAAGCACAGCAGATTCAGACGGCTTTGGGTACGCAGGCGGGTGGTAAAATGCTGGTGAGCAACGACTTCAACCAGTTCCAGCTGACCCTGAAAGGGGCCATCAAAACAGCCGGCGTGAAGCTGGATGCGAAAGAGAACAAACAGTTTATCGAGGCTATCACAACGAAAAACCCGGAAGCAGAGCCGGTGGTGAAGAAGGTTCTGAAAGAAGCCGTTCAGCCGCTGTACGGGGCATTTGAGTACAAAGGCAAAGTGGTTGAGTTCGAACAGGACGGCGAGCTGCGTGATAATGAAAACGTGCCGCTGAATACAGCAGTATCCACCAGCGACCTGATTGAAAACTACTTCAAAGCGGAAGTACTTCCGCACGTGAATGACGCCTGGATCAACGCCGATAAGCGTGATGCGAAAGATGGTGAGGTGGGGATTGTTGGTTACGAGATTCCATTTAACCGCCATTTCTATGTCTATCAGCCACCGCGTCCGCTGGAAGAGATTGATGCCGATCTGGATGCGGTCAGCGCCGAGATTATGAAGCTGCTGCAGGAGGTCCATTCCTGATGGCTAAGTATAAAGCGTATCCGGAGTATAAGGATTCTGGGGTTGAGTGGTTGGGGACGATCCCAACATCATGGCAAATGTGGAAATTATCACATGCTTATGAAGTTATTGGTTCAGGGACAACCCCGACCTCGGATAATGAATCTTATTTTCAAGGAGATATACCATGGGTTACAACTGGTGAACTTCGAGAAAAAATTATTTATGACACTGATAAGAAGGTTAAGGAATCTACCTTACAGATTTTTTCTGCTTTAAAAATCCATCCAGCAGGCTCTGTAGTTATTGCTATGTATGGAGCAACAATTGGAAGATTAGGTATTCTTGGTGTTGATGCAACAACTAATCAAGCATGTTGCGTAATGACGAAGTCTAAAGTCATTAACAATCAATATCTTTATTTTTGGTTGCAGGCATATAGGACTGACATTATTCGTCTTTCCTCTGGTGGAGGGCAGCCTAATATAAATCAAGAAAAAGTTTCATCTTTGAAAGTGTCTGCCCCCGCATTAAACGACCAAGCATTTATCGTTGCCTTTTTAGATCACGAAACCGCAAAAATCGATAACCTAATCGAGAAGCAACAGCAACTGATTGAACTACTGAAAGAAAAACGTCAGGCAGTGATTAGCCATGCTGTCACCAAAGGGCTAAACCCTGGTGTGCCGATGAAAGATTCTGGTGTAGAGTGGTTGGGGGAAATCCCTAGCCATTGGGAAATGAAAAGGTTAGCTTATATTGGTAGTGCAAGAAATGGTCTAACTTATTCTCCAGAAAACATAACTGATCAAGAATCAGGTGTTTTAGTATTAAGGTCATCAAATATTCAAAACTCAAGCCTTTGCTTTGATGATAATGTCTACGTTGATAGTATCATCCCTGAACAATTTCTAGTAAAAGAAAATGATTTACTTATCTGCTCGAGAAATGGCAGCCGTAATTTAATCGGGAAAAATGCTCTTATTAGCAAAGATGCTGAAGGAATGGCATTTGGTGCTTTCATGGCTATATTCAGAAGTCAAATAAACACATACATTTTTTGGGTTTTAAATTCCCCGCTATTTGATTATCAGTCTGGATCTTTTTTAACTTCAACTATTAATCAGTTAACTATTGGTAACCTTAATAGCATGGAAATTCCAGTTCCCACGCTCGAGGAACAAAAAGAGATAGCGCGGTATCTCTCTAGAAAAAATGATGATTTTATCGCTTTGATTAATAAGGTAAAAAATAGCATTGCCTTACTCCAGGAACGCCGCACCGCCCTTATCTCCGCCGCCGTCACCGGAAAAATCGACGTCCGCGACTGGGTTGCGCCAGATACGCAGGACGTTGAGGAGCCACAGGAGGCCACCGCATGAGCATGGACAGCACCAAAGAGCTGATTTTCCAGAATGAGATAATCACTCAAATGGAGGGACAGGGCTGGGTTCGTGGCAAAACCGACGGCTACGATCGCGAACGTGCGCTGTATTCGCAGGATGCACTGACCTTCGTGCAGACCACGCAGCCGCAGGAATGGGAGAAGTTTGCCAAAATTTATCCCAGCGACACCGAGCGTCATTTCCTCGATACGCTGGTGGCGCAGCTGAAAAAAGCGGATATCAACGCCACCGATATGCTGTCGCGCACTTACGGTACGCTCGGCGTGCTGCGTCATGGCATCAAAAGCCATAATGCGCGTTTTTCCCTGTGCCAGTTTAAGCCGGAACATAACCTCAATCCGGAAACCTTGACGCGCTACAAACATAATATCTGCCGCATCGTGCCGGAGCTGGTTTACAGCCCACATGCGTCGAGCGCCGCATTTGAAGAAACGGGCGTTAAGGCGAAGAAATGGCGAATCGACCTGGTGTTGTTCGTTAATGGCCTGCCAATAGCGACCCTGGAACTGAAGTCTGAATTTAAGCAGACAGTGCAAAACGCCATTACGCAGTATAAGAAAACGCGTTTGCCAAAGGACCCGGGCACTAATAAACCCGAGCCGCTGCTGACCTTTAAACGTGGCGCGCTGGTGCACTTTGCCGTCAGCCAGTACGAAGTGTTTATGGCGACCAAACTCGATGGCGATAAAACTTTCTTCCTGCCGTTTAACAAAGGGACTCATGACGGCGGCGCGGGCAATGACATCCCGGAAGATGCTAACGACTACGCCACCAGCTACCTGTGGAATGAGGTGCTGCTGCCGGACAATTTGCTGAAAATTCTCGCCAGTTTTGTGCATCTGCAAATCGTCGAAAAAGAAAACGCCATTGGCCTGAAGTACAAAAGCGAGAGCCTGATTTTCCCGCGCTATCACCAGTGGGATGTGGTGAACAAACTGATTACCGCCGCAACGGTGGAAGGCACCGGCTATAAATATTTGATCCAGCACAGTGCGGGATCGGGCAAATCGAACTCTATCGCCTGGGCGGCCCACCAGCTTTCCCGTCTCTATGATGAAAATGGCGAGAAGCAGTTCCACTCGGTTATTGTGGTGACGGACCGCACCGTGCTGGACGATCAGCTGCAGGACACCATCTATCAGTTTGAGCATCAGGATGGTGTGGTCGGGCGTATCAATAACAAAGAAGGCGACGGTTCAAAATCAGAGAAGCTGGCGAGTGCGCTGGAAAACTCGCAACCGATCATTATCGTCACCATTCAGACCTTCCCGTTTGTCCTGAAGGCGATTGAAAACAGCGTCAGCCTCAAGCAGCGCAAATACGCTGTGATAGCCGATGAAGCGCACTCCTCGCAGAGCGGTTCTACGGCGCGGCAGCTGAAAGAAGTGCTGATGACTGAAGAGGCGGATGACGATGTGGAAATGTCTTCAGAGGATATTCTGGACGCCACCGTTGCCGCACGTAAAGGCAGCAGCAACCTCAACTATTACGCCTTCACCGCCACGCCAAAAGCCAAAACACTGGAGCTGTTTGGCCGTCGTCCTAATCCGCAGGAACCGGCGTCCAAAACTAACAAACCGGAAGCGTTCCACGTTTACTCCATGCGTCAGGCCATCGAAGAGGGCTTTATTCTTGATGTGCTGAAGAACTACACCAACTACAAAGTGGCGTATAAGCTGCTGCAAAAGCTGGACGATCCTGACCGGGAAGTGGACAGCAAAAAAGCCAAAATCAAACTGAACCAGTGGGTCTCGCTGCACGATCATAACGTGTCGCAGAAAGTGAAGGTAATTGTTGAGCACTTCCGCAAGCATGTGATGCATTTACTGGCTGGCCAGGCGAAAGCTATGGTGGTGACCAGTTCGCGTAAGGCTGCGGTGCGCTACAAGCTGGCGTTTGATAAATACATCGCCCGGCACAACTACGACAAGATCAGCGCAATGGTGGCGTTCTCCGGGGAAGTAGAATTCCATGAAGATGACCACAACAGCCTTGCGCTGCTTAACCAGAAGTTCACTGAAATCAATATGAACCCAGGCCTCAAAGGCCGCGACATGCGCAAAGCATTTGATACCGACGACTACCAGGTGATGCTGGTGGCCAACAAATTCCAGACCGGTTTTGACCAGCCTAAGCTCTGTGCCATGTATGTGGATAAAAAACTGGGCGGCGTGGAGTGTGTGCAGACGCTGTCGCGCCTGAATCGTACCTATCCGGGGAAGGCACAGTCCGGAACCTTTGTGCTCGATTTCTACAACGAACCTGACGAAATTTTGGGGGCTTTCCAGCCGTACTACCAGACGGCGGAACTAACGGATGTTAGCGATCCGCAGCTCGTTTTTGAACTGTTTGAAAAGCTGCGTACCAACGGTATTTTCCTGTGGAAAGAAGTCGAGCAGTTCTGCGAAGCATTCTTCAGCAAAAACAAATCTAACGCGGCTATTAGTAATATCTGCAAACCTGCGGTGGATCGCTGGAAAAACCGCTACACCTCGGCGATTGATGCGTATGTGCTGGCCAAAGAAATGTTTGAGCGCACCAAGAAGACTGGCGATGTTGTGCTGATCACCAATGCGGAAAACACCTTTAAGGACTGCGAGAAAGAAAAAAGTAAGCTGGATATCTTCAAAAAAGATCTCGGCAGCTTTGTCCGCTTTTACGAGTTTATGTCGCAAATCGTCGATTACGACGACAAGAACCTGGAGAAGCTGAGCCTGTTTGCACGCCATCTGCGCCCGTTACTGCATGAACAGCGTATCGAAGAAGATGAGATTGATTTAAGCAGCGTGGAGATGAGTCATTATCGCCTGTCGAAGCTTCACGAACAGCACCTGAAGCTGCAAGAGGATGCTGAAGAATACAAAATCAAGCCGGGGAATGATGTCGGTACGGCGAAGCCGAAGGACAAGAAAGAAGAGTTTCTGTCGAATATTCTGTCTCGCCTTAATGAGCTATTTGTCACCGATAATCTCACCGATAAAGACATGATCAATTATGCCTTCGCGGTGCGCGACAAGCTGTCAGAAAACCAGGCTGTGATGACCCAGATTGCGAATAATACGCGCGAACAGGCGATGTTAGGTGATTTTCCGAAAGCCATTGATGATGCCGTTATGGACAGCAACGAAGCCCAGCAGGAGATGATGGTGCAATATCTCTCCAATCCTGAACTGGCGAAGGGCTTTGCTCGGGTGGTGTTTGATATGTTGAAAGGGGCTTGAAATCTAAGGCTGGGCTCAGCCTTAATCAACTCTTTAAGCTCATTCGTTGATGTGCTGCTAACGGCTTCTGGTCAATGGTTTGATGTAGCATATCAACGAAAAATCGTTCTAGCGTTATACGCTTACTGATATTCAATTCATGATCATTGCGTTGTTTACCGTTTGACGCTTTTGATCATTATCCAGTGATCAGAATTCATGATCATATTCTTCAGCGATGTCTTGAAAAATCACATCCAGGGTTTAATCAACATTGGGTCAAAAAGCCCGATGGGAAAGTTAAACAGATACTGGCGGGCCGTAGTAACGTTCAAACCGTAGAAACCTGCATACTCTCTGACGTTACAATGTCTCAGCCATGCATCACTGTAATAGTTATCAAAATGCTGAGCCCAGATATCACTCATTGGCTGTCGCGACAACTGACGATGCGCTGTACGTTGAGGAAGCTGGTGCTCAGAAATATATTCCTGAACCGTAAGCCGCCGCTGCTGGTGGAACTGTCGACGATGATGAACCCAAAACAGCACACGGATTGCCGCGCCACCGCATTTATGCAAGTTGTCATACATCACACGTTGAGGGAGCTTACGCGCTTGTGCATATTGCTGCTGCGTTATGCCACTTAAAATTGCTTCGCGACGATAATTTTGTTTGTGGTAAGCCCATTGGATGCGCCACGTATCGCTCCAGAAGTTGTAGTCCTTGTAATGCACGTCGCACTCTATGGCAGGCAACAGGAAAAGCTCAAACAACTCATCCAGCGTTGCAGGCAGAGCATGCAGGTGCTTCTTTCTTTGCAGACGCTGTTCATCAGTTAGTGGCACAATCTCGATACCCGGGAAAGATACCTTGGTGACCTTTGCTATCCTACTGACTAAGATAATTTACTTTTTCTTGTTTTTTGCATCTGTCTCTTTTCAGCCCGCAATTGATGAAGATCAGTCACGTCGCGTTCAAGCAGGATAATCGTTTCCCGAAGATTTTTCAGGCATTGCTCTTCAATCATTGGAAAACATCCTTCCGCTGGCCAGAATAGCGGGATCTTACTTTCGACCAACCTCAAAAGCTCCGGTGCTTTTGGCAGTAAACCCTTTGCAGAAGTGAGTCTGTTTTTGTCGTACAAACTGGCTATAACAGCGATGAAAAACTCTTCCCGTTTAGCTGCATAAGTTTCGGCTTTTTCTATAGGGGCAGCCAGACGTTTTTCCAGCGCCTCAATTTTTTCTTTAAGTGACAGATTTTCATTTTTTAGGTCCGAGATATTTTGTTCACACATCGGTGCTTCTGGCCTTGCAGTATCAAGCTGAACTCCAGGCGCGTCAGCAATTTCTGTCCGCAGAAAACCACACTCGGCCAGCCTGTCAGTATTCATGACATCATCACTTACCGCCCGCAGTGCCGCCTCGGCATTAGCCCGAAATCCGCCCCGGCGATAAATGGCAGGACAGGAGCGGCCTGAAAATCACTGTTACAGCGGTTGCCTTTAACCGGGTGACGTTTATCCGGGACGGGTACGAATATCCCTGCACCTGCACGCCGGATCGGCTGCGGCGGGAATTTATTCCGCTGGCCACCAGCACGGAAAATCTTTCTGCCTGGCGGGCCAGCAATCACCCGCTGGAGAAAACAAAAAAATTACGGGAATTAATCCTCAATAGTCGCCGGGGGCAACCATGAAAATTGATTATCAGGATTATGGCTCAGTCGCCTGTATCACCCTTCGTGCTTTCCTGACCGAAGGGCGACGCCTGGACTGTGCTGTGGATGCGGCGGCGCTGTCTGCTGAAGTGGTCGTTACCAGCACCGGGGTATTACTGAGAACGGCCACCATAACCGGCAGGACGCCAGCGGCAATGCGGTCGTATAAGGCGGTTATCCGGAGCGTTAAGCGATGAAATCTGCACCGAACGTTAAGCACCTGCCCAAAGATAAACTCACTGAGGCGGTTATTTTTGCCGGTGCGGATGCCTGGAGCCACGCCAGCGCGTGGGAAGAGGATTACGGCAAAAAGATAGCCGGAGACACCATTCCGCCGATATATCTGGGGCCAAAGCAACTGGCGGAGCTGGATAACCTGCGCATTATCGACAGGGGCCGCCGCGCCGCCCGCGTCTATCTGGCTGGTGAGATTGAGCCGATCATGATTAACGCCATTGGTGAAAAGCTGGCGCTGGAAGGGGTACAGAATGCGGCCCTGTACAAAGGGATCACCGACCAGCAGCCGGAGGACTGGCGGGAATATTTAGCCAGGGTGCGTGAGCAGTCCGAACGCGGCGAAAGCCTGGTTGACGATATGCGCAAAGCAACCGGCAATCGTGCGCCGCTGGACGAGCTGGCCCCTCGCGTGGAGGCCCGCGCTGGTGGTCTGTACTGGGTTACTCCCAAAATTGATAAATCCGGAGAGCTTCAGCGCCCCGGCCAGTGGTTATGCGGCAGGGTGGATGTGTTGGGGACCGGCGTGGGTGACGGTACTGATTTTGTTGTTTTGCGCTGGCAGCCACCCGGCAACCGTCCGGAACGAACTGAAGCTATCGCAGCGGGTGATATCGGCAATCGTGAGGGTTGGTCACGCCTGAGCAATCGCGGACTACGTATCACGGCCAAAACCCATCTTCGTGCCATTCTGGCCGACCATCTTACGGACAGCGACAACGGGGAGCTGTGGAGCGTTGCCACGGTCCGGCTGGCAGCACGGCGTTTACGTCATGCCAGACGGGGAAATCATCGGCGACAGTGAAAAGCGCGTGATATTGCACGGACGCAGTGCCACGGCTTCCGGTTATACCGTGGCGGGAACCGCACAGAGCTGGCGTGAAAATGTGGCCGCGCTGGTGGCGGGCAATCCGTCGATGATGCTGGGCGTTGCTGCTGCGCTGGCGGCTCCGCTAATCGGACTGGCAGGGGCTGACGGGTTCGGTGTGCATTTCTTCCAGCAGTCCAGCTCAGGTAAAACCACCACGGCCAGTATTGCCAGCAGCCTTTACGGCAACCCGGATATGTTGCGCCTGACGTGGTACGGCACGGCGCTGGGTATTGCCAATGAAGCACAGGCACACCATGACGGCCTGCTGGCGCTGGATGAAGTTGGACAGGGAGCAGACCCCAAATCAGTGGCCACCTCGGCCTACACGCTGTTCAACGGTTCAGGAAAACTACAGGGGGCAAGAGACGGCGGCAACCGGGAATTAAAACGCTGGCGCACCGTTACCATAAGCACCGGAGAAATGGACATTGAAACCTATCTGCTGAGCCACGGCATCAGGCCCAAAGCGGGGCAACTGGTACGCCTGCTTAACGTTCCTCTGGTAAAGGCCACGGTGTTACATGGCCTGCCATCAGGTAAGGCCCATGCTGATGCCCTGCGTGATGCGTGGTTGCTCCACCACGGCGCGGCGGGGCGTGAATGGGTGCGCTGGCTTGCAGTCCACCAGCAGGAAGCTCGGGAAGCCACAGGCGCAGCGCGGGAACGCTGGCGCGGTCTTATCCCTGAAAGTTACGGGGAGCAGGTTCACCGTGTCGGAGAACGCTTTGCCGTGATGGAGGCCGCATTGCTGCTGGCAGGCCATATCACCGGCTGGGATGCGCAGTCGTGCCGGAATGCCGTTCAGCACAGCTTTAACGCCTGGGTGGCCGAGTTTGGCACCGGCAACAAAGAGCACCAGCAGATTATTGAGCAGGCCGGAGCGTTTCTTAATGCCTGGGGTATGAGCCGGTTTGCCCCGCTGGATTATGACCCGAGAGATTTGCCGATCCCCGAACTGATGGGGTATCGCGATAACAGTGGTCGGTACGACGATCCCATGTTGTTTTACGTTCTCCCCGCGCCGTTTAAAAAATTTGTTGCCGGGAGTCACAACAAAGACGCCACCGCGCGGATACTCCATGAAGCAGGAATGCTCAAAAAACCTGCCAGCGGTAAAAACTGGCAGATAAGAACACCGCGCTTGAAGCACCTTAACAATGCCCGCGTGTGGACTTATGTCTTGCTGTTCGCACCTGAAACGGAGGAAAGCGAAATCGAATAACCATACGTGCGCATAAAACGACTTATCCCACTTATCCCGGACATACTTACTGATAACTAACTTATTGTAATTTAAAAAGGTGATTAGTTTTACCGGGATAAAAGTGGGACAGATTGAGGGCTTTTTGGGATAAGTCAGGGCAATTCCGGGACAAGTTTACCTCTCGTGGTCACCGGGACAAGCCGAAAACGAGCCAATTTATCCCAAAATGAGGGCGACTTATCCCGAAAATAAAAATTTATTTAAATTAAATTAATCATTTATAACGTTTGGGATAAATGGGACAGGTGGGATAAGCTTGTTTGTATATCTATAGAGGTTTTCAAGAGTAAACGGCGGCAATCTGGCTGGCCGTTAATGCAGTACTCTAACGGCTAATCGCTGATGGCTCGATGACTGGCCGATACCGGATCGAATCAAAGGATGTGCAGAAGTACGCAAGGTAGCACTGAACCCGCTAATTTTTCCGGTGCGCATCGGTTGCAAAGTTGAGTTGGGCGGGCTACCAAATGCAGCTCCCGGCAGTGGCAGAAATTGGGGCAAAAAGTGGGGCAAAACTGCGGTATCGATTCGTAATATTTTGCCCCAAAAACTGCGAATGAAAATTGCGAATCAAACTGCGAATTTATCCCGGCCAGGGTAGGCAGAAAAGCCGCATGAGCTCTTGTTTTGCTCATGATGGATATATAGATTTATTAAGGTTTACAGCCATTGCACTTGCTAAGAAATGCTAAGGTTTTTTTCCCCCAGTTACTGCGAAAAGTTTCCACCAGCGATATACAGATTTATACAGGTTTTTCGCAGGCCGATTCGCACTTTTCGCCCCTAAGATTTGTGAGCCAATAAACTGGCCTGCATTGCGACAAATTGCGACAAATTGCGACAAATTGCGACATTTTCCCGGCGTTCGAAGCGGTCCCGATAGTAAGAAATGGTAAGGTTGTGGCACATCCGATCTTTAATAATCTTAAGGTTCATGCCTTCCCGCAGTTCGTACAGCACTGAGGATGCACCAGCGCGGCCTAAACAGTATTACTGGCATCAGCGCATAAGGCGTGCGTTGGCGGCAAATAGCGACAAATATAGACGTTTTCCCCGATACGGACCCCTCTGATGTATGCAAATGTTAACGTTTATACGGCTGCTGAATGTGAGTGGCCGGGTGGGGGAAAACTTCAGCAGCACACAACCTGTGGACCGCCCGCCCCGGTTTATGTGCTCAACCGCGTATTGAAATGTTTTTTCTTGGGGAGGGGGAGATCGGATTTCTACAGCTCAACGTACCCCGGACTGCTCGCCCCGACAGATTTTTACGCGCCGAAAAAAAGAAACTTTTTTCCGCCATGCAACGCATGTTGATCAGGGGCTTATTTGGGTAAAATCGTGCGCTCTTCCGGTTGTGATCGAAAGCAAATTATTCCCGCCGCCGAACACGTAGAACCGGCCTTCAGTGGCGTATACATAAAGGCCGACAGTGAAGCGAAGTTATATACTCAAAATTGGGGGGAGTTATCTATCTGCACCATCACCACATTAGTTTTCGGTACCGCGCTAACGGTCACAGTTTCGGCAGGATTGTTTCCTTTCCAACATTCTCCTTCTACTGAACAGGTCTCTTGTCTAATGTAGCCCTTAGACACCAGATAAGCGCTGACCTTATCGGTATCATTTGTATTGTAAAAAGTAACCGAGTATATAAGTGATCCTGGACCAGCCACGTTATAAAAATCAAACTCATACCTATCAGATATTCTCGGGATTTTCTTCAAAAGATCCGGGGTGTAGAACTTATATTCTCGACTATCCTGTTCGAGGTAATGGGCACTGCCAGCCAGCTCCATTCTAATCGCTGGCAACCAGTAAGCAAAAACGCCTGCTATGATGGCAATAATGGTCAATATGATTGTATGTGGCCTTCTCATACAATTAGATCCTTTCTCTTACCGTCTTGTATGAAAGAACCGTCCATACTTGCGATAGCAACGTTTCGTGATTTCCAATCTTTATAGGGTTGGATAGTCTGCATGAAGTTAGGCAATTGGCCTAAGCGAGGTCTGGCGTTAGGGAATCGCTCCGGATCAGGAAATAACAGTGGCCGGAAAGTTTCATTTTTCCATGCTCCAATTTTCCCGTAATAATCCCATCTTTTTAATGCTTCAATTTTGCTGACTGGGCGCAGCATTTCAAAGGGATTTTGAATTGAGACAACGCGGTAAAAGCCCAGCAAATCCGACACCAGGTCTTCTCCACTGAATCCGCTATCAGTCACCAGATTGTTAGGGAATGCCCCCTGAAATGCTTCAAAACCCCGCGCCATCGTCATCATCATTGCAAGGGCGATGCTTTTACGTTCGTGATGCGGACGCCCCTTACGTATGCGCCATCTGATAAATTTTCCTACCCGGATAATCTGGAGTGGAGACACCATAGACTGTGCATAAGTGACCTCGTAGCAATCTGTACTCATTGCTTCACCTGCGTCGAATTTTTGCATCAGTATCCTGATATCATCTCCCCTCGCATGACCAAGATCAATCCATCCCAAGACTTCTGTGTATACCAAACCACCTCGCGCACTTGCTGCCTGCGAACCATCAATTATTTCGTTACGTTTACTCATCCTTGATTCCCTTTCTGTTTGAAATTACATCACTTGGTGATTCATGGTGAATAATACGCCACCAGAGATTAAGAGCAATTGTGGGATTTACTGATTTGTCGCTGGCTTGATAATTCTTGAATTTAGTGCTGATTAGAGAGAAAGGCACCTGCCATAAAGCGAAGTTTCACTGGCTTGGGATTTGCCAGTGTGCGGGCGCTGAAGGTTTTCCAGGCATCACTACGCGCGCGTAGGAAGGTTTTCTTTGCATCACACGCGCGCGTGAACTACAGCAGGACCGGGAGGGTAGAGTGAGGTTTACCTGTATCGCTACGTGAGCGCAAAATAACTGACTCATGCACAACATGAGGTTTTTACCGTGCCCTTATGCTGTATTTTGAAAACACCCCATGCAATACACATCCAAGCAAAAAATCTGACTCAGGAGAACGGATCGATGAGAGGCATCATGTGCAAGATTGTGAGAGAAGAGACCAGGATGAAGTATCCGCGTATTTCTGAAGAGATGCTGGAAAAGCTGTTAAAGCACTCCCTGTGCAAACGGGCAGGGAAACCATCGCGAAGGGCGGCTTCTCCCCGGCAGGCTTCATCCAGAGGGGGATGGTAAGGCAAACCGGCAAGGCCAATGAACAACCATAATGCACCATGCTTACCGTTTGAAAATATCCCCGGCATATCCCCGAAAAAACAAAAGGGCCTGCATTTTCATGCAAGCCCTTGATTTTTTTGGTGGCCCCTGCTGGACTTGAACCAGCGACCAAGCGATTATGAGTCGCCTGCTCTAACCACTGAGCTAAGGGGCCTGTGGCGCGGGATTATAAAGTAACTTGCGGATGCAATCCAGCTATCCACCACTGTTTGTCTGTTTTTTAGGCATCAGGTTAAATGTAGAAATGATTGAATAACAAACTATTATCCTGCCCCTTGCCCCTTGCCCCTTGCCCCTTGCCACCTGCCACCTGCCACCTGCCACCTGCCACCTGCCACCTGCCACCTGCCACCCGCCATCTGCCACCTGCCATCTGCCATCTGCCACCAGCATCCTGCACCTGACTATTCTCTTCTCTGAATCGGGTTGTATTTGGTTCAGCAACCTGGCTAATCTGTTCTTCATCCTGTCCGGCAAGTCGTTAACAAAAGCGCGGGCCGTTATGTTCATCCCCTACAGAGACTGACCGTGGCCGATAATCTTTCTTCATCTGAACGCCGTAGGCGAAAAATGGCGGCATTAATAAACCGGCTGGCGCCCGGTAATGGTTACACCCAATCAGCTTTGGAAGAGGTGCGGCTGCTGCGTTCTGATGTACCGCTGGAGAGCACGCCGGTGCTGTATGAGCCTTCCATCGTTATCGTCTGCCAGGGACGCAAGCGGGGTTTTCTGGGCAACAGCGTTTATATCTACGATGCTCAGCAGTTTCTGGTGGTGGCCGTGCCGTTGCCTTTTATCAGCCAGACAGAGGCCTCAAAGGAAGAACCGATGCTGGCCGTAGCGCTGCGCCTCGATTTACAGGTGCTCGCAGATTTGCTGGTTACGCTGCAGCTGCCGTTTGCGGCAGATGCGGAGCCGGTAAGTATGCTGTCCACGCCGCTTGATGAGCGTCTGGGAGACAGCGTGTTACGCCTGCTTGAAGCGCTACAGTCGCCGCAGGAGACCCAGGTTCTTGCGCCAGGCCTGCTGCGTGAAATTTACTATCGCGTATTGGTCAGCGAGCAGGGCGCTGCGCTGCGGGCCGCATTAACGAATCAGGGATACTTTGCGCAAATCGCGCGCGCGTTACAGATAATGCAAACCCGCTATCGGCAGCATATGGAAGTCGCCGACCTGGCGCGGGAAGTGGGAATGAGCAGCGCGAATTTCCATGCGCGTTTTAAGGCCGTTACGCAAAGTTCGCCAATGCAGTATCTCAAGTCTTTGCGCCTGCATCAGGCCAGGCTGTTGATGGTGCGACAGGGGTTTTCTGCCGCTGCGGCCTCGGCAGAGACGGGCTATGAAAGCCCGTCGCAGTTCAGCCGCGAGTTTAAGCGCTTTTTTGGCCGCAGCCCGCAGCAGGAGGCGCAGTATATGCAGGAAATATTACGGCTGGAGCCGGCTTGCAGCCTGGCCGGGTCATATCAGTAGGGACTGGCGGTAGGGCGGATCACCAGCTCGCTGACATCCACTTCATCAGGTTGGGCAATAACCCAGGCGATAGCATGGGCTACAGCGTCGGCATCAAGCGCCACGCGCCGATACGCTTTCATCGCCTCACGAGCGGACGCGTCACTAATCGTCTCCGCCAGTTCGGAGGTCACCACGCCGGGGGAAACAACCGTCACCCGTAATCTATCCGTTTCCTGCCGCAGCCCGTCTGAGATCGCCCGTACGGCGAATTTCGTCGCGCAATAAACCGCTGCGGTAGGGGAAACGCTCAAACCACCAATGGAAGAAATATTGATAATATGGCCATGCTGCTGCTGTTCCATTACCGGTTGGGCCGCGGCGATGCCGTGCAGGACGCCCCGGATATTCACGTCGATCATCTGATCCCACTCATCCACCCTGCGCGCCGACAGGGGCGAAAGCGGCATCACGCCAGCGTTATTAATCATGACGTCCAGCCCGCCAAAATGCTGCTGCGCCGCAGCGACAAACGCTTCAACTTGTTCCGGGCGGGTAACGTCCAGCGCCATTGAATGCGCTTCGCCACCGGCCTCGCGGATCTCCTCGACCAGCGCTGTCAGGCGATCCACACGTCGGGCGCCGAGCATGACGCGAGCGCCTTTAGCGGCCAGCAGGCGAGCGGTTGCTTCGCCAATACCGCTGCTGGCGCCAGTAATAGCAACAATTTTATTTTTCAGTTCAGACACGGAAACCTCCAGTAAGAGAACGGCTGAACGGCATCTCCGTCAGCAGTCATCAGCGTAAGCGGGTTGCCGTGCAGGAAAAATAGCCGTGGCTTTTTAAAGCTTGCCCGATCCTCTGAAACTACGCGTCCGCCGGAATAAAAGGCGGATGGTAAATGGCGGTGCTCCAGTGGCGGCTGCTGGCGTGCTTCTCGGCCAGCCAGCCCTGTTTACGCAGCTGTCGGGCGATCAGTTTATTCATAATGCCGTGCCCGGCCAGCAGCACGTTGCCGCATGCCGACAGCGCAATCAGCTTTGCGGCTGCCTGCTGCGCCCGCTGTTCCGCCTGCTGATAAGACTCCACCGTTCCGGCATAGCCACCCAGCCACATCAGGCGCAATATCAACAGCCAGAAGCCGGGAGGAAGATGGGGATAGCCCAGCCGCATTACGGGCAGGGAAACTTCGCTGAACAGCGGATCGACGTCAGCCGCTTCCAGCCCCAGCTTCTCCAGCGAGGAGCGTGCGCGGGGCAGCGGGCTGGCCACAATATAGTCCGCCGTGGCGGCGACCTGGCGACATCTGTCCGGCGGCATATCCTCTACCTGCGACATATCGTATGCCTCGCACCACGCTGCCATAGCCAGCGCGGGCAGACGACCGCCCTGAGGATGATCGGGTTTACCATGGCGCATCAGGATAATAGTCATCGGTTTCCTCAAAGGTAACGTTAAGAACGGCAGCGCGCTGAGAAACCCGGGCCTGCCGATCGTTAACCTGTCATCCGGCTGCAATCTGTCAGCGGTAGAGTGCAGCCGCTGATGCCAGCGCGAAAAGCGCAATAATTGTACTTAAGTAAACGCTTTGCATGGTTTTTTGGCAAAAAGCCGTATGCATAAATTTTTACGTAAATTAACTTTATGATTTAAAACAAATTATATCATCTCTTTTTTTGATGAATGTGAAGAAAGGCTAATTTGTTTCGTCAGGTGGCTTGATTTATCTACGCGCGTAGATACAATGGTGGCGCGTAGGAAATTCACGGTGACGAGGCTTGTTTGTCCAGTGAAGGTCAAATTTACTTTACGTTTTAAACGACTGATACCTTAAATCAGCGGATGCAAAGTAAACAAAACGAAGTCCAACACCAGGGAACCCGTTACTGACCTTTAATCATGGCTCAGCAAAAGCACGTCCTCACTGGCGGATCGCCCACGTAGCAGGTAGCCAGGGAAGGCGATACAGACCTCCTCAGATCAGGGAATTTTTCATGTTGACACAAAGCACCCCGCAGGACGCTGTTTCCGCAGCGGATGCGCGTCTGGCCACGCCGGAAGGGCGTAAGGATTTCTGGCGGGCGACCTTCTCCTGCTGGCTCGGCACCGCGATGGAGTATGCGGACTTCGCGCTTTACGGCCTGGCGGCCGGCATCATTTTCGGCGACGTATTCTTCCCCAACGCCACGCCCACCATGGCGCTGCTGTCGAGCTTTGCCACCTGGTCAGTCGGCTTTATCGCCCGTCCCATCGGCGCGCTCTTTTTTGGCTGGCTGGGCGATCGCAAAGGCCGCAAGATGGTGATGGTAACTACCATCATCCTGATGGGCCTCTCTACCACCCTTATTGGTCTCATTCCCGGCTATGCCACTATCGGCTTCTGGGCACCGATCTGCCTGGTGGTTTTACGCTTTACCCAGGGGTTTGGCGCCGGGGCGGAACTCTCCGGCGGCACGGTGATGCTGGGAGAATATGCGCCAGCCAAAAAGCGCGGTCTGGTCTCCTCGATTATCGCGCTGGGCTCGAACAGCGGTACGCTGATCGCTTCGCTGGTATGGCTGGCCGTGGTGCAGATGGATCAGGCGCAGCTACAGGCATGGGGCTGGCGCGTGCCTTTCCTGTGCAGTTCGCTGATTGCGCTGCTGGCGCTGTGGATCCGTCGTCACCTGAAAGAAACGCCGGTATTCGAGCGTAAAAACGCAGAGATGCAGGCGGCGCGTGAAGGCAAGCTGGTGATGTATCAGCCTGCTGCCGACCGCAGTTTCTGGCAGCGCAGCCGCTCGTTTCTGGTGATGCTGGGTCTGCGCATCGGCGAAAACGGCCCCTCCTATCTGGCGCAGGGCTTTATGATCGGCTACGTGGTGAAGGTGCTGGCAGTGGATAAATCGGTAGCGACCTCGGCGGTATTTATCGCTTCGCTGCTGGGATTCCTGATTATTCCTTTTGCGGGCTGGCTCTCTGACCGGTTTGGTCGCCGTATCGTCTACCGCTGGTTTTGCCTGCTGCTGATCCTCTACGCTTTTCCGGCTTTTATGCTGCTGGACTCCCGCGAACCGGCTGTCGTGATGGCGGTGATCGTCACGGGCATGGGATTAGCCTCGCTGGGGATTTACGGCGTGCAGGCGGCCTGGGGCGTAGAGCTGTTTGGCGTAAAACACCGCTACACTAAAATGGCGACCGCCAAAGAGCTGGGTTCTATCCTCTCCGGCGGCACGGCGCCGCTGGTTGCGGCGGCGCTGCTATCCTGGACCGGCCACTGGTGGGCGATTGCCAGCTATTTTGCCGTGATGGCGGCTGTGGGATTTCTGACCACGTTTGTGGCGCCGGAAACCCGGGGCCGCGATCTTAACGCGCCGGAAGATGCCATCTGATATAACGCGGGCGGGTTGCGCCGCCCCGTCAGGAAAAAGAGGTGACACGTTGGCGAGACAAAGTTCTGAGAGGGCGACGCGTGCCGATGTAGCCAGAGAAGCCGGCACCTCTGTCGCGGTGGTCAGCTATGTAATCAACAACGGGCCGAGGCCGGTGGCGGAAGCGACCCGGCTGCGCGTGCTGGAGGCGGTGCGGAAAACCGGCTATCGCCCTAACAGCCTGGCGAGAGCGCTGGCGTTGGGCACCACCAAAACCTACGGGCTGGTGGTGCCGGATATTGGCAACGCGTTTATCGCCTCTTTCGCGCACGCCCTGCAGCAGGAAGCGTTGAGCAACGGTATGGTGATGCTGCTGGGCGACGCGGGCAACAGCCGCCAGCGCGAGCTGGAGCTGATCAACAATCTGCTCAGCCAGCAGGTTGACGGCCTGTTTTACAACAGCGTCGATCGTCATCCCTATATCGATATTATCCAGGCCAGCGGTACGCCGCTGGTGATGCTCGATCGCGTCGATCCGGCGCTGAACGTCAATATTCTCCGCGTGGACGAGCGTGAGGCGGCACATCAGGTCACCACGCATTTGCTCAGCCACGGCTACCGGCAGGTTGGCATAATCAGCGGCCCGCCGGAGATGTATAACGCGCAGGATCGTCTGGCAGGCTGGCGTCAGGCGCTGGCGGATTTCGGCATCCCGGCGCGGCCCGAGTGGATTTTTCCGGCAGCCTACACGCGCGAGGGCGGCTATCTGGCGACAAAGAAAATGCTGCGCGGCGGCACGCTTCCCCGTGCGCTGTTTGCCTCTAACGAGCTACAGGCTATCGGCTGCGTGCGGGCGCTGGCAGAGCAGCGACTCCGCGTGCCGCAGGATATGGCGCTGGTCTGTTTTAACGGGACGGAGCAGTCGGCTTTTCATGTGCCTTCCCTGACCACGGTACGCCAGCCTGTGAACGAGATGGCGAAAAAAGCGCTGGCGATGCTGGCCGCGCCGCAGAGCGAGGTGCAGCTAAGCGAGTTTTCACACCAGCTGCAGATTGGAGAATCCTGCGGCTGTGGCCCTGTTTCCGCGACGGTGCAGAACTAATGAAAAGAGTAATAATCGACTGCGATCCGGGCAACGGCGTGGTCGGCGCGAACGTGGACGATGGCCTGGCGCTGGCTTTGGCGATCGGCTCGCCCGGCATCTCGCTGGAGATGATCACTATCGTGGCGGGCAATACGCCGAGCCAGACGGGTTTTAACGTGGCAAAGGCGCTGTTAGCCAGGCTTGAGCTGGACGTGCCGGTCTACAAAGGCGCCGACAGGGCGTTAGCGGAGCCGCCGCAACCCTGGCGCGAGGCGCTGGATAACCGCGTCTGGCACGCGCAGCTGGCGCACTTTTGGCAGGATGTTCGTCCGCCCCGCGCCTGTCAGGCGCCGGACGAAGAGGCCGCCGATGCGATGGGACGGCTGATTTGCGCTAATCCCGGCAAAATCACGCTGGTGGCGATTGGGCCGCTGACCAACGTCGCGCTGGCGCTGGAACGCTATCCGCAAATGGCGGAATCCGTGCAGGAAATCGCCATTATGGGCGGCGTTTTTGCGCTCGACGACTTTATCAAAGATACCAATTTTGGTCTGGATCCTGAGGCGGCGCGACGTGTGCTGACCTGCGGCGCCTGTATTACGCTGGTGCCGATGGACGTCACTACCCGCACGATGCTGACCCATGCCGATCTGCAACGGATAACCGCGCCTGATACGCCGCTGGCGGGATTCGTTGGTGAAACGCTGCGGCCCTGGCTCGACTATTCCATGCAAACCCGCAGGCTGCCGGGCTGCTGGATCCATGATGCGCTGGTAGTGGCATGGCTGATCGATCAGCGCGTCGCCACGGCGGCGGATTATTATGTCGACGTGGAGCTGCGGCCGGGCATGACGCGTGGAAAATCCTGGCGCTATCGTCTGCCGCTGCGGGTCGATACGGCCGTGGGCGAGCCGACCGGCGGGCTGGCGCACGTGCTGCAAACGGTGGATAACGCCAGGCTGCTGGCGATGCTGGAGCAGGCGCTGGCGGGGTAGGGGCGTTCAGGCCGCCCCTCTGTGCGCCAGGAAATCGGCCACGGAAACCACGCGGCTCAGTTCTTCCTGGGTGCGGGCATCGTTCTCTATCTCCCAGATATCAAGGCTGTTCTGAATGTTTAACCAGAACGTGATACTGGTATCAAAGACGGCGGCAAGCCTGAACGCCATATCGGGCGTCAGCTTACGGTTGTTATTCACCAGCGCGCTGACTGAATTGCGATGTACGTTGAGCATCTCTGCTAAATCATTGATTTTCAGATCTAAAGGCTCCTGGTACTCGTACAGCAAAATATCTCCGACGCTGGTGGCGCGTAGCCTGTTTCATTAGTTTCTCCAAATCAACGTTGCGCTAACGGTATGTTTTATAACGATGTGGATCCAGATACAGATCGACCGCTTTGCCATCGAGCCACTTGAATATAAGTCCGTACCGTTCGTTAACCCGCAGCGAAGAGTAGCCTTTTAGCGGCGGCCTTAATTCTTCATATCTGTTGCCCGGCGGCGATCGCAAATCTTTACAGGTGACGGCCGCATTAATCATATCCAGTTTGCGCGCCAGGGCCGACTGAATATCAGCCGGGATAAGACGGTGCGACTTGTTATACAGGAAAAAATCCTCCAACCATTTGTCCCGAAAACTGTCGATATTTCTCAGCATTTTTGCCACCTCCGTGTGACGCCCGGCCAATCCTTTATTGCACACCTGCACTGTGCGCAAGTGCAGGTGTGTCTGACGCAAACGGCGCGCGCTAGCTTTTTGCCCGCTGCCAGCGTAGCGCGTCAATCAGCAGCAGCAGCAGCAGGCTGATGCCCATCACCGGCAGGCTGACCGCCAGCGTCGCGATGCAGACCAGCAGCAAAAAACGCGCGCTCAGGCCGAGTCGCCGCCAGTGATAGATCAGCGTTTCCGCCGGATGACAGCCCCGGGCGGCGGCAGGGCGGCGCAGCCACCACAGACGATAGCCGAGCACAATCATTATGCAGAGTCCCAGCCCAAACGCTGCCAGGATCAGCTGGTTGGGCAGGCCAAACAGCACGCCCATATGCGCATCCACGCCCCAGCGGGTCAGTTTTGCCAGCAGGCCGAACTGCGCAAAGGTCACTTTGTCCATCACGCGAAAGCTGGCCGGATCCACCGCTACGCTGTCCACCTTCGTCGGCCAGCGGCGGTCGATCTCGCTGACGATCCAGGCTTTGTCGGCTTTCGTGGTCGGACGGATTTCTATTTTCTCTGCCCGGATCCCGGCAGCGCGCGCGGCCTGCACCACGCCGTCAAACTGCGCTGGCGTCATCGCCACGGCGGCCGCTTCCGGCATGACCATGCCCGACATGCCGTGATGCGCGGATGAGGTCATATGATGCCCGGCGTGTTCGTCCATCGGGCTGGGTTTATCGGGCAGTAGCGAGGTATTGACGGCAGGTGTCATCCAGCCGAAATAGGCACGCAGGGCGGAAATATTATCGCCCGCCCAGCGCGACCAGGTCAGGCCGGTGGCGGAGAAGAACAGCAGACCGAGCAGCAGTATTACCCCCAGCGTGCTGTGCCAGTAGCGCTGACGCAGGATCGGCTGACCGCGTCCTTTAGCGCGGCGTGGCGATCGGCCCGTCGCCCACAGCAGCACGCCGCCAAGGGCCGCGACCCACAGCCAACTGGCGGCCAGCTCGCTGTAGTTTCTGCCGAGGTCGCCCAGCAGCAGATTACGATGCAGATAATCCAGCCAGGTACGCAGCGGCAGCACGCCGCTGGTGCCGTAAACCGGCAGCATGCCGCGGATTTCCAGCGTGGCGGGATCGACAAAAACAGCCGTGCTTTCGGAAGGCCCGGAGGTCGGCGTGGTGAACATTACGCGCGTGGTCTCGCCCGGCGCCGGCGCGGGACGCACGGCGGCGATCGGCAGATCGGCACCGACAAAATCCTGCGCCACGCGTACCTGGTCGGCGAGCGGCCTGGCCGGTTCCGCATTATCGGTAAACAGCTGGTGGCTATAGAGCGCATTTTCCAGCTGCGGCGTCAGCACATAGATCGTGCCGGTCAGGGCGGCGACAAAAATAAAAGGCGCAATAAACAGCCCGATATAAAAATGCAGGCGACGCAGCAGCGGCAGCAGCGCGCCGTGAGTATTGGCGGCGCGCAAAGGCTGCGCCAGGCTTTTTTCTGACATAAGAATTCCATCCGCCTGAATCCAGGCATAAGCAGGTGACTGTCGCAAAAGCGACGCTTTTTTAGCGGGACGGCTTAGCGGCGCGGCGGCGCGCGGGGATGGAAAAAGTGGGGAACGAAGCGGGCGACAACGGGCCTGAACAGCGGCAACGCGGGTAGTCTGGCAGCCTGCAGCGACGACCAGAGCGGCGGTAGCCGGGTAAGATCGAGCGGCAGATGGGCCAGCAGCACGCAGTAACCGCAGGCGCTGTCGTCCATCATGGAAAGGGGAGGTCCGCCTTTGGCGCGACCGTTATCTTCCGCTACTGCGGCGCTCTCGCCAGGCATCGCGGACGCGTCGCCGTGTGTCATCCCGGCGTGGCCGATCGTGGCGGCATTGGCCATCATCGCCTCATCCATCGCCATGCCCGGCATCATCATGCTGTGCCACGCAGGCGACGCCACCAGCGATTTAGAAATCACCGGCGCGATAAACAGCAGCATAACGGCAAGCAGGCCAAGCCAGGCGGCAAGGCGGCCACGCCGCATCTTAATCAGCGAAAGGTTTGGCATATCCTCAACGGCAGCGGCGCTATCGAATAAACGGCGGCCAGTGTAGCAAATTCACTCACCTCTGTTGTGAAAAGGTTGCTTACAACCTGAATTAAAGGCTGACAACTGCTTCGGCCCGCAGCAACTTCTTACATGATATAAACAAATGGTTAACATTTGCGCCGCCTTCCCTGGCGGATTTTGCCGTCTGCAAGACAGGAACTTCATATGCTTGACTGGACTTCTACCCAGCGCAACGTGGCCTTTGCCAGTTTTGCCAGCTGGATGCTGGATGCGTTCGATTTTTTTATTCTGGTTTTCGTGCTGAGCGATATCGCGGCGAATTTTCACGTCGGGGTGGCGGAAGTGTCGCTGGCGATCATGCTGACGCTGGCGGTGCGGCCGATCGGCGCGCTGCTGTTTGGCCGTCTGGCAGAGACTTATGGCCGCCGGCCGATCCTGATGAGCAATATCCTGCTTTTCTCGCTGTTTGAGCTGCTCTCCGCCTGGTCGCCCACGCTCAGCACCTTCCTGATTTTCCGCGTAATTTACGGCATTGCGATGGGCGGCGTCTGGGGCGTGGCCTCGTCGCTGGCGATGGAAACCATTCCCGATCGCGCGCGGGGGCTGATGTCCGGCATTTTTCAGGCGGGCTATCCGGCAGGCTATCTGCTGGCCTCGATTATTTTTGGGCTTTGCTATGCGTCTGTTGGCTGGCGCGGCATGTTCCTGATTGGCGCGATGCCGGTGCTGCTGCTGCCGTTTATCTGGTTTAAGGTGCCGGAATCGCCGGTCTGGCTGGCCGCCAGAGCACAGAAAGAAAGCGTGGCGCTGCTGCCGGTGGTGCGTAAGCACTGGAAGCTGTGTTTCTATCTGGTCGGGCTGATGGCCTGCTTTAACTTTTTCAGCCACGGCACGCAGGATCTCTATCCAACCTTCCTGAAAGTGCAGCACGGTTTTGACCCGCATACCGTCAGCCTGATCGCCATTGCCTACAACATTGCTGCGATGATGGGTGGCGTCTTTTTCGGCTCGCTGTCGGAAAGGATCGGCCGCAAGAAGGCGATAATTATCGCCGCGCTGCTGGCGCTGCCGGTGCTGCCGCTGTGGGCTTTTTCCAGCGGGTCGTTCACCATCGGGCTGGGCGCGTTCCTGATGCAGTTTATGGTGCAGGGCGCGTGGGGCGTAGTGCCGACCTGGCTGACTGAACTGGTGCCGGCCAATACGCGCGCGATACTGCCGGGCTTCGTTTATCAGCTGGGGAATCTGATAGCGTCGGTCAATGCAACGCTTCAGTCCGGCATTGCCGAAGCACACGGCAATAATTACGGCCTGGCGATGGCGATAGTGGCCGGAACGGTAGCGGTACTGATTGCGGCTATCGTCGCCTTTGGCAGGGAAACGCAGGGCACAGTCATCACCCGCCAGGAAAATTAAAAGGGCTTCAGTCCGGCGGCTGGCAGACGTCTACCCAGGTGGCGTCGGTCAGCTCCGCCAACAGCCAGGGAGAAATACGCACCGCGCTGTAGATGGAGCCTGCCGCGGGCAGCACTTCGTCATACTGCCGCAGCGACACATCGCACAGCACCTGCAGCGGCGTTTCCAGGCCAAAAGGGCAAACCCCGCCGACGGGATGACCCGTCCAGCTCACCACCTCATCGGTGCTGAGCATCCGCGCCTTCGCGCCCAGCACCGCTTTCAGCTTGCGGTTATCCAGTCTTAAATCACCGCAGGTCACGATCAATATCACCCTGTCTTTTACCTTCAGCGACAGCGTTTTGGCTATCTGCCCCGGCTTGACGTAGTGGGCACGCGCCGCCTGCGCCACCGTGGCGGTACTTTCCGCCAGCTCAATAATGCCGATATCGGGCGCACGCTCGGCAAAGAACTGCCGTACAGACTCCAGGCTCATGCTCCAGCTCCTTAACATTCGGGGCGATAAAGCTGCCACAGAGCGGCCCGGCTGTAAACGGGCAGGAAAAAATTGAGACCTTTCGGGGCGGGAAGGACGGTCAGACGGGCTTGAGCGTGCAGTTACCGCAGCGCTCTACGTCAGGCAGACGATAGCGCTGGCAGCAGGTGCGGCGCTGCATCTCGCCGTCTCGCGGCAGCATGGTGCGGTAAAAAGGATTGTCGGCGCCATCGGCGAGCGAACGCGAGAAGAAAAAAGCGTGTTCCAGCTCGGCACGCAGGCTCTCGCCCAGCAACGGCGCCAGCTCGCCCAGGAACCAGTGCACGGCAAAGCCGGTATTGCTCCAGATCAGCTTGCCGTTGATATCGCCGTGCCGTTCAATTCCGTTTACGATCGGGATCAGGCAGCGCTGGATCAGGCGATCCATCCGACGACGCGGGCCGAGGTAGCGCGCCTCTTCATCTTCCTGCACGTCAATCCAGAAGGCGGCGGGGCGGCCGGTTTCATGAAACTCAACGTGAATATGTTCCGGCGAGCAGTCCAGCGCGCGGTTTTCCAACAGCAGCGCCATCATCAGCGGCGGCAGGAGCAGACCCAGATACCACTGCGCCCAGAGCGATTGCAGCGGTTTGTTTTCCCTTTCCTGGTCGCCGTGAGTGCGATAAATAAAATCGCCGTAGCGCGCGTTGAGCCGGGCGAACGCCTCCGGCTGCGACCACTGCGCCAGCGTCAGACAGCCGGCGGGCGCCGCTTCGTTCAGCCCGATCGTCTCCAGAAAGTAAGCGCGATGCTCGCTGAACAGCGCACGTAGCGAGCCGGCCAACGGGCGATGGCTCTGCAGAAAGATAAGCGGAGAAACAGCTGAATCTGGGGCCTGACGACGAAGTGTGCTCATGGGTTATCCGGCATCAATCTAAGTGGGAAAACAAATGATAATCGTTCTTGATTGTATCTGAGGCATAGCGGACAAACAAGCGTCATTTTTTCCGCCGCCCGAACAACAAAAAGCACAATGTTTTCCGGATAAAATAATTTGTATCAATGTCGCAGACGGGAAAAAATCGTGCAGTAACGATTCCGCAATTTTTGTCCGGCCATTAATTTGGTTTTAGGCCGTCCCGATACAGAAGATAATTACTCAATATATGAATAATAAAAACGCGTAGCAGAATTCACCTTAAAGACGCATAAAGGAATTCTGAAAAAGATGTTTCTGGCGGACTGACTCTTTTTAGTGAATATAAATCAAATAAGGCTGATGCGGAGAGAGGGGATATTAAGGCAAATTTATTTCACCGACCCGAATTGTTCAGGTCGGTGAAAGCATTAAAGCGTGTTGGCGGGTTTGTTCAGATCGTTCTGGCTAAGCGCTTCCCAGGAAAGAATAGTATTCCGCCCCCGATTTTTCGCCAGATAGAGCGCGCGATCGGCATTGGCGACCGCGCTGTCAAAATCCTCATCGATTATTGGGGCAAAGCCCGCGCTGAGGGTAACGTGTGTGGCGACGCGCTCGTTAAACAGATGCGGGATCTCCAGCTCGTGCACGTACTGACGAATACGTTCCGACAGCTTCATCGCGATGGCGTCGTTAACGTTGGTCAGCAGCACCAGGAACTCCTCGCCGCCGTAGCGCGCCACGATATCGCGGGAGCGCACGGCGTCGCGGATGGCGATGGAGACGCGTGCCAGCGCCTGGTCGCCCATCGCATGCCCATAGTTATCGTTGTAGGCTTTGAAATGATCGATATCCAGTAGCAGAACAAAATGGTTACCGGCATGATTATCAAATATATTTTTCAGCCGATTCATCAACCCGCGCCGGTTATACAGGCCGGTTAACGGGTCGAGCATGCTCAGATCGCTCCAGGCTTCTTTCTCTTCGTAGAGCTGGCTGACCAGGCGTCGGGTAAAGCGATCCCGCCGTCTTTGCAGGATATGGTTCAGCGTAAAGCCCACCAGCGGCAGCAGGATAGTGAAGGCGATAATTGCCGTATTCTGGCCGCGATCCAGCACGAACACCGCCACCGAAGGCGGCGCGGTATGCAGACAAAATGCCAGCAGATTATCGTTCAACGCAATGGCCGCGATAAAAAAGGCGCAGAACAGGCTGAGCAGCAAAAAACCGTTATCAAAATAGAAAATTAATTCAAATGTCAGGACAATTTGCCAGGCCCAAAGCAGACCAGTGGTTATCGCCGCGATATTTAATAGCGGAAATTTCCCTCTGGGACGCAAAAATGTCCATAACAATAACAGCCCGCTGAGCAAAGCAATAAGCAGCGTGGGCGCGCCGGTTTTTTCTTTTCTGCTGTAAATATAAAATAAAGACGCTGCTGTGTTTAAAAAGAGAAATAGCATCAGCGAAAGCCGATATTTGCTGTGAAGCAATTCATTATAGCTTTGTAATTTCATTCTTTTCTACTCATGACTGCCTGAATAGCGCACGGCCTGGCCTGAAAAAAGGACCATGCCGGGAAGAGTCTGCTGTTGTTATTATATGGATTTAATAATAGTAAGGCGCCGACAATTTAACACTTAATAACTCTGGTGTCATCATCGGGCGTAAAGGCATGTCAAGAAATCTTGCTGCAAAATGATAGAAGTTCTTATATGCTATTGGTAATCATTATCATTAGTGGCGTAAGCAAAGCGATGCAGACCGCCGTAAAAGCCGCTTACGGCACAGGGGGAACAGGCTGGATGGCAGGAAACAAACTGGAAAGTGCCTGGGGAGCGCTGCTTCTTTGCGCGATTATGCCGCTGATTACGTTAATGAATCTCTCTTTCAGCCAGTGGCGGCTGGTGATGGTGGCCGCGCTGCTGGCGACGGTAGTCATGCTTTATCACAAACGGCTGCGCCACTACCTGCTGCTGCCTTCATGCCTGGCGCTGGCGGGCGGGATGATAGCGATCTCGGTTAATTTCGGCGCCCTGATAAAATAGCGGCCTGCGATAAAGCCAGCGGTGGAATGACGGTGGGAACGTTGGTATCAGGCATACGCCTGCTGGCGCGGCTGGCCAGCTCGACGGGGAACCTGGCGGCGGGAGCATAGCAATCCGCTGCGGCAAAGCGTTATGCAGCCGTCTTGCAACCCCGTGAACGATAAAGCTGTGCAGCAGCATGGCGATGCCGCAGACGACAAATTACCGCGTAGTCGGTGCGTACGGAAGCATAACGGCGAAGCAGGTATCGGCATCAGAAGCAAAAAACAGATCCTGGAAAGAGAGAAGGTAAAAACAGAAAAGGCGTAAGGCGAGAGGATAAAAGCGCAGAAAAGAGAGTTCAACGTGGTGCGAAGAGAGGGACTTGAACCCTCACGTCCGTAAGAACACTAACACCTGAAGCTAGCGCGTCTACCAATTCCGCCACCTTCGCATCGTGTTGAACTTTTTACTCATATCACCGCATTGGTGCGAAGAGAGGGACTTGAACCCTCACGTCCGTAAGAACACTAACACCTGAAGCTAGCGCGTCTACCAATTCCG
>NZ_RHUM01000014.1:0-42735 GCF_003937915.1 Erwinia sp. 198
TGGTGCGAAGAGAGGGACTTGAACCCTCACGTCCGTAAGAACACTAACACCTGAAGCTAGCGCGTCTACCAATTCCGCCACCTTCGCGCAGATGCTGCGTAATATGAATAACGTGGTTTTTGGTGCGAAGAGAGGGACTTGAACCCTCACGTCCGTAAGGACACTAACACCTGAAGCTAGCGCGTCTACCAATTCCGCCACCTTCGCGTACCGTCAACATAACAACGTTATATTGCAACCACGGAGGCGCATTCTAGAGATTTTCCCCGACACGTCAACAGTTATTTAACGCGGCTGCGGCGATCGCTGCAAAAAGCGTCATCGGGTTGAGGCAGGCAGAGCAATCAGTGCGCAAAAAGCGGCATCTGGCTGGCGGGAAGACGGCAATTACCGTCCGGGAAAAGAAGAGGGCAGCGTCCCACACCGGAAAAGGTGCGGGACGGAATAAATTAGCGCTTCGTTTTGGCCGCGCGTGACCAGACGGCGCGATAGACTTTAAATCGGCCCGTCTGCGCCAGTACTTCGTGGCTGCCGAAGGTTTCATCCAGCACCTGTGCATAAGGCAGGAAGGCGTTGGCGACAATACGCAGTTCGCCGCCCATATTCAGATGTTTAGCCGCGCCGCGGATCAGCGTCTGCGCCGCGTCCAGGCTGGTCTGCATGCCGTCATGGAACGGTGGATTGGAGATAATCAGATCGAAACGTCCCTGCACGTCGGAATAGACGTTGCTGGCGAAGACCTCGCCTTCCAGCTCGTTGGCGGCCAGCGTGGCTTTGCTCGCTTCTACCGCTGCGGCGTTAACGTCGGTCAGCGTCAGACGCACCTTCGGCGAGAAGCGCGCCAGCATAGCGGAAAGCACGCCCGCGCCGCAGCCGATATCCAGCACTTTGCCTTTCATATGCGGCGTCAGCGTGGACAGCAGCAGGTTGCTGCCCGCATCCAGGCCGTCGCGGCTGAACACGCCCGGCAGCGTTTTGATGGTCAGATCGCCCAGCTCGTAATCGTTCCAGTACGCCTTAGCGTCAAATTCTGGCTGCGCATCCAGCCGCCCGTGATAAAGTCCGCAGCGGCGTGCGCTGTCGATCTTATTCAGAGTGGCCCAGCCTTCCACGATATCCGTGGCGCTGCGCACGCCGCTGCGGTTTTCGCCGACGATAAACAGCTCGCTGCCGACCGGCAATAAAGAGAGCAGGTTTTCCAGCTGGAACAGCGCTTCCGGCTTGTTTTTCGGCCAGAAATAGACCAGCGTGTCGCAGTCGGCGACCATTTCCGGCGTCGCCACCAGACCATAAAAGGCATTTTCACCCATCATGCGGCTGAGGATCTGCCAGTGATGATATTGCTGGGTATGTACCCGGCTCAGCGCGGTATCCAGTTGGGCGGGCAGGTCATCCTGCAGATCGCCAGCAAACAGCACGCGGCGTTGAGTAAATTCATCACTGTGGCGCAGTATCACTTCACTGGCCGGGGTAAATGCGGACATCGGTGGCTCCTTACAAATCAGAGCGGCGATTATAGTGGTTTGTTGGCGCAGATTCGATGGGTTTGCTAGCATAGCGTCGCAATTGGGCGACCAGACGGGAAAAATGATGTCTTCCAGACGTGACTGGTTATTACAGCAGATGGGTATTACGCAGTATACGCTGCGGCGTCCGCGCGCCCTGCACGGCGAAGTCTCTGTTTCGCTGCCGGAACAGACCCGGCTGATCATCGTGGCGGAAACGCCGCCGCCGTTAACCGATCCGCTGATCCGCGACGTGCTGGCCGCGCTGCTGATGCGCGAGCATGAGGTGATGGCGCTGACGCCGGAGCAGCTGGCTATGCTGCCCGACGACACGCGCTGCCCCAGCTGGTGCCTGGGCCTGGCCGAGCCGGTCGCGATCGACGGCGCTCAACTCGCTTCGCCCGTACTGGCGGAGCTTTACCATAATGCCGACGCCAAACGCGCGCTCTGGCAGCAGATCACCCATTATGAATCCGATTTCTTTACTGACGCCGCAAGATCTTGACCGCGCTTTCGCCATTGAGCAGCGCAGCCACGCTTTTCCCTGGAGTGAAAAAACCTTTGCCAGCAACCAGGGCGAGCGCTATCTGAACTACCGGCTGGATGTCGGTACGGAAATGGCGGCCTTCGCTATCACGCAAATCGTGCTGGACGAGGCCACGCTGTTTAATCTCGCGGTCGATCCGGCTTTTCAGCGTCGCGGCCTTGGCCGAACGCTGCTGCAACATCTGATCGGCGAACTGGAACAGCGCGGCGTGCTGACGCTGTGGCTGGAAGTTCGCGCCTCGAATCGGGCCGCCATCGCGCTTTATCAGCAGCTCGATTTCAATGAGGTATCGGTACGCCGTAACTATTACCCCACCGCCGGGGGGAAGGAAGATGCCATTATCATGGCGCTAACTATTTAAGGGTAACGAATGCTTAAAGAGTGGGACTGGATATTGTTTGACGCTGACGACACGCTGTTTCACTTTGATGCGTACGCCGGGTTGCAGCGTCTGTTTCAGCAGTATGACGTGGTGTTCTCAGCGGATGATTATCAGGAATACCAGTCGGTTAACAAACCGCTGTGGGTAGAGTATCAGAACGGCGCTATTACCGCGCTTCAGCTACAGCACCAGCGTTTCCAGGGCTGGGCCGACAGGCTGAACGTCACGCCGCTCGATCTCAACAACGGTTTTTTGAGCGCGATGGCCGAGCTTTGCCTGCCGCTGACCGGCGCGGTGAATTTGCTCAACAGCCTGAAGGGTAACGTGAAGATGGGCATCATCACCAACGGCTTTACCGCCCTGCAACAAATCCGCCTGGAGCGCACCGGTTTTCTGGACTATTTCGACCTGCTGGTGATTTCCGAACAGGTCGGTCACGCCAAGCCGCATCCGGCTATCTTCGATCACGCGCTGGAAAAGATGGGCAATCCCTCGCGCGAGCGGGTAATGATGGTAGGCGACAACCCCGATTCAGACATTCTGGGCGGGATGCGCGCCGGGCTGGCGACCTGCTGGCTGAACGCCGATAACCGTCCTTTGCCCGACGGCATAACCCCGACCTGGCAGGTCGCCACGCTACAGGAACTCGAAGAGATTCTGATTGCTTAAGTTTGGCTTTTCCGCAGCAAAAACCTCTCAATTTTTCTTTAGTCAGCGTAAGTAACTGGATGGGACGGAAATAATCGCCTCATCCGATACTTTATTTTTTTTATTTTCTCTCCGAAATTACCTTTCTCCCCTGTATTAAAGTTCAGTGCCAGCACGGACTGAGGCTATATAATATTTAGTTATTTATAATTAGTTTTTTAGTAACTAAATGCAATTGCAGGGTGAAGAAAACATCATCAAAAAGGGGCGCTTTCGGAAAAATGTGCGCCAGAACGGTCAAATTTTGTTTATTTTTTTTACATTAGCAAGGCTAAAGCTTTGCTGTGGCGGGGCATAACGTTGAATAATTGGAAGGACTCTGTAAACTTGCCGAAAAAAGGGAGGGTTAATCCCTGGGTTTTATACGGGCAGCCTGCTTCAGTACTGGCCCGTGCGGTAGCTATGGTGACGCAGAATAAATGACTAATTGGTTCATTTATCTGACGTTATTGTTTTTTTTGTCCGCATAATTGCTACGGACAATCAATAAAGAAAATCTGAAAAAACGGTTACCTGAACGGTTAATTTTCAGACGGATCGAGCACGGCATGCCGCAAAAAATCGCTGAATGTCCAGCTTTAAATGGTGCTATAACACGGTCAGCGCCTGTTTTAATCGCTGGCTTGCTTAATAATTAATCCGCTAACCAGACGTTGCTCTCCCGCTGGCGGGTAAACAGGAACGCTTCGGTTGTGTTAACCATTGTACTAATCGGGCGCGGCAGAGGCTGTTTTTCCACGTGGTGCGGCCAGCCAATAGCTGACTTTTGCTTCAGGCTGCCCGGGCCGCTTCCCGTCGCGCTTTCGCACACGCCTTTTTAAACAGAAATCATGAGGACCCGGGTGAAAATTCGAATTGCACTAAGCCTGCTTTTTGTTCTGACTGTGGCGGGATGTAAGGCGCCGCCGCCGCCAATGACCGACGATACGATCGTTTCCAGCACCGTCGACGGCGTTAAGCTGACCTATCGCCATGCGGTACAGCCGCCGCTCTCTTTCACCCCGGTGAACGAGGAATATCGGGCGCTTTACGCCGCTTCGGTGATGACGCGCCCTGACTTTGGCGGCAAGCTGGTCAGCCATCTGGAAAACGGCAAGCCCTATACCGTGCTCGGCTCGGTTGAAAACAACTGGTTCGCCATCGCCGAAAGCGGAGAAGAGCAGCTGATTGGCTACGTGCCGCTGCGCGCCGTAGTGAAAAGCGATCTTTACGATAAGACTGTAAAAGCCGATGCCCGCCGCAAACGCGTTCGCGCGCCGGCGAAAAAGACCTGCGTTGCGGTGGATGGCGACAGCAAAGCCTGCCAGAACAGCAACAGCGGAACCTGGGTGATCGACTAATCCGGTAGCTAATAATCCAGTAGCTAATAATCATGAACAGAAACGTTTTGCGCCTGAGCTTTCAGGCGCTTTTCCTGATGGCATTCAGCTTGCTGACAGGCTGCACTTCGCACAGCGTACCTTCTCACTACAGCCTGGCGTTCAGGCACCCTTCGCAGATTAATCATGGCGCGCCGCTGAAGGTGCGCGTATTGCTGCTCCGGTCCGACGCCGATTTCCTGTCCGCCGATTTTTATTCGCTGCAAAACAAAACGGGTGCTCTGCTGGGCGGCGCGTTGCTGAACAGCGAACAACTCTTCCTGATGCCCGGAAAAAGCGCCGATACCCTGAGCGGGCCGCTGCCGGCCGAGGCTCGGTATATAGGCGTGCTTGCAGAATACCAGTCGCTCGACGGCAAAAAGTGGCGCCTTGCGCTGCCGTTGCCGTCCGGCGCGGACGCCAGCACGATCTGGCAGCAGACGGACAGCCTGCTGCAGGCCACCCTCGTCGCTAACGACAGCGGACTCCTTGCCGTCAGTCACTGACGCCAGCCTGAAAACGGAAGCCTTATGAACAAAGCAGAAAAAGTGGTCTGGACCGAAGGCATGTTCCTGCGCCCGCATCATTTTCAGCAGGCGGAAAGCTATCAGCAAAGCCTGCTGAATCAGTGGGGCCAGGCGCAGCGACCCTATATGTGGGGCTTTCTCGACTACGAAATTGACGAGGCGCTGCTGCGCCAGGGTAAAGTCGCCCTCAGTTCGGCCAGCGGGCTGCTGCCCGACGGCACCTTCTTCTCGTTCCGTGACGGCAAAAACGGCCCGCCGCCGCTGGCAATACCGGACGGACAGGGCAGTGAAAAAGTGCTGCTGGCGCTGCCCGCGCGCCGCAACGGCCGCGACGAGGTGATCTTCAGCGAAACTGCCGACTCACTGGCGCGCTATATCACGTTTGAGCAAGAGGTAGACGACTGCAACGCGCTGTCGGTCAGCCCGGCCGCCGTGCAGTTCGGCAAGCTGCGCCTGCGCCTGATGCTGGAAAGCGAGCTGAGCGCCGAATGGACGGCGATGGCCGTGGTAAAAGTGCTGGAGAAGCGCAGCAATCAGGTGCGGCTGGAAAGCGGCTATATTCCGCCGATGCTGAACTGCGGCGCCAGCCCGCAGCTTGGCGACTACCTCAACGATATGCCAGGCCTGTTGCAGCAGCGCAGCCAGCAAATCGGCCAGCGGCTCCAGCAGCCGGGGCGTTTCAATACTGCGGATATGGTCGACTTTATGCTGCTGGCGTTGGTTAACCACCATCTGGGCCACGTCAGCCACCTGAAAAATCTGCCGCTGCTGCACCCGGAAACCCTTTTCGCCAGCTGGCTGGCGTTTGCCTGTGAGCTGGCGACCTACACGCCGCAGCGTTTTCCGGACGGTTCGCTGCCGGTTTACGACCATGACGATTTGGCGCGCTGCTTTGGCAGGCTGATGCTGATGCTGCGTCAGGGGCTGTCGCAGGTGCTGGAAGAAAATGCCGTGCAGCTGCCGCTGACCGAACGGTCGCACGGGCTGAACGTGGCGACGGTGCCGACCAGCTCAATGGTGCGCGAGTTTGGCTTTGTGCTGGCGGTGCGCGCCAGCGTGCCTGCCGATACGCTGCTGACCCACTTCCCTGCGCAGATGAAAGTCGCGCCTGTTACAAAAATCCGCGATCTGGTGCAGCTACAGCTGCCGGGTATGATCCTGCGTCCGATGTCGGTCGCGCCGCCGCAGATCCCGTGGCACGCCGGCTACAGCTATTTTGAACTGGATAAGGGCAGCGAGCTTTGGCAGGAAATGGAAAAGTCCGGCACCTTCGCGCTTCATCTCGCCGGCGATTTTCCCGGCCTCGCCATGGAATTCTGGGCCATTCGTAGTCATTCCGCCTGACGTCAGGAGCAAGAGACATGCAGCAACGACAGGCCGCCGCACAGGGCGACATTTTTTCGGGCGCGAGCAGCGTTAACCCGCTGGTTGCGGCGGCAAATCCCCTACTGAATGCAATCCCGCAGATCCGCCACTCGGTGACGCACGCCGATCCTGGCGGACTGCGCCAGCGGCTGATCGATGAAATCCGCCAGTTTGAAATGCACTGCCAGCGCGCCGGGCTGCCTTACGAGGTGATTATCGGCGCGCGCTACTGCCTGTGCACCGCTATTGACGAGGCGGCGGCGCTGACGCCCTGGGGCAGCGCCGCCTGGCCGGGGCAGGGCCTGCTGGTGACCTTTCATAATGAAACCTGGGGCGGCGAGAAGTTTTTCCAACTGCTGGCCAAGCTGTCGCAGAATCCGCGCGAACAGATTGTGCTGCTGGAGCTGATCAACTACTGCCTGCAGCTGGGATTTGAAGGGCGCTATCGCGTGCTGGATAACGGCCGTTCCCAGCTGGAGACGATCAAAAGCCGCCTGCTGCAAATGATCCGTTCGGTGCGCGGCGGCTATCCGCCGCCGCTGTCGCCGCATCCGGAAGATCATCCGGTCACGCGCAGGCTGTGGCGGCCGGTTGTGCCGCTGTGGGCCTGTGCCGCGCTGGTGGGTCTGCTGGCCTGTCTGCTCTACATCCTGCTGAACTGGCGGCTGAGCGACGCGACCAGCCCGGTGCTGGCCTCGGTGTATCAGACCTCGCTGCCGGAAGTAACCATTCACAATCCCGCGCCGCCCGCGCCCGCCGCGCTGAACCTGAAAGCCTTCCTGAAGCCGGAAATCGACGAGGGACTGGTGTCGGTGAAAGACGAAGCGGACCAAAGCGTGGTGACGCTGAAAGGCGACGGCCTGTTTACCTCCGGCTCCACGACCGTGCGCGGCCGCTATGAAGAGGTGCTGGATCGCATTGCTCAGGCGATGAACAACGTCAGCGGCCGCATTCTGGTAATTGGCTATAGCGACAACGTGCCGATCCGCAGCGCCCGCTTCGCCTCTAACTACGAGCTGTCGTTGGCAAGAGCGAAATCGGTGCAGGAACGGCTACAGCAGACGCTGAGCCAGCCCGCGCGCGTGAAGGCGGAAGGGCGCGGTGAAACCAATCCGCTGGTACCGAACACCACCGCTGCCAATCGGGCGCGCAACCGCCGTGTGGATATCACGCTGCTGGTTTCCCCTGACAACACCCGCGCGGAACTGACGTCGCAGCAAGGAAATTAACGGATGATGAATATTCTGTTTGCCATTATGACCAACCGGCTGATGTGGGGCTTTCTCGGCATTACCGCGCTGTCATTCATTATCTGGGTGATCGGGCCGGTTTTCTCTATCGTCGACTCGCGGCCGCTGGAGCCGGAAGTCAATCGCCAGATCAGTATCGCGCTGCTGTATATCGCCTGGGGCCTGAGCAACGTGGTGCCGCGTCTTTACAACGCCTGGCTGAACCGCAAGCTGATGGGTAGCCTGAATCCGGCCACGGAGGAGAACGATCCGAACGTCAAGCGCCTGACCAGCGAAGATCGCGTACTGGCGGAGCGCTTTACCGAAGCCGCCGAGCTGTTGAAAAAAGCGCACTTCAGCCGCGCGGGCAACCGCCGCTGGACGCAGCGCTTCAGCCGTCAGTATCTCTACCAGCTGCCGTGGTATGTGATTATCGGCGCACCCGGCGCGGGGAAAACCACCGCGCTGGCGAATTCCGGCCTGCAGTTTCCGCTGGCCGACCGCTTTGGCAAAGCCGCCCTGCGCGGCATCGGCGGCACGCGCAACTGCGACTGGTGGTTTACCAACGAGGCGGTGCTGCTGGATACGGCGGGTCGCTACACCACGCAGGAGAGCGAGCAGCAGCAGGACGCCAGCGAGTGGAGCAAATTTATCGATCTGCTGCGCAAGTACCGCGGTCGCCAGCCGGTCAACGGCGTGATCGTCACCGTCAGCGTCTCAGACCTGATGACCCAGTCGGCGGAGGCCTCGCGTCAGCAGGCGCTGTCGCTGCGCCAGCGGCTGATGGAGCTGCACGAACAGCTGGGCATTCGCTTTCCGGTTTATATGCTGGTAACCAAAACCGATTTGCTGAAGGGCTTTAACGCCTATTTCAGCAAGTTTGATAAAGCGCAGCGCGATCAGGTCTGGGGCTTCACCTTTCCCTGGGAGCGCGCGAAACAGGCCGATTTCGATCTGCTCGGCGCTTTCACGCAGGAATACGCGCTGCTGCAGCAGCGGCTGGATGCGGGCCTGCCGGATACGCTGATCCAGGAAAGCGATGCCCAAACCCGTGCGGAAAGCTATCTGTTCCCGCAGGAGTTCGCGGCGCTGCGTCCGCTGCTTAACGACTACCTGGAGACGGTATTCAGTCGCTCCAACTTTGAAACGCAGTTTTCGCCGCGCGGTATCTATTTCGCCAGCGGCACCCAGGAAGGCCTGCCGTTCGACCGGGTGATGGGCGAGCTGAGCCGTACGCTTCAGCTGCCAGCGTCCGACAGCGGCAACAGCGGTGCCTGGGATAAGGTGGATAAAGCCGCACCTATTCCCGGCAACAAAGGCCAGAGCTTCTTCTTAAAGGATCTGCTACAAAACGTGATCTTTCAGGAGGCGGGCCTGGCGGGAAGCAACCGCTGGTGGGAGCTGCGTAACCGCGCGGTGCTCTGGTCCGGCTACGTGCTGCTGCTGGGCGCGCTGATCGTCGCCACGCTGCTTTGGAGCACCAGCTACCGCAACAACAAAGCCTGGCTGGCGGAAGTGCAGGCGAAGGTGCCGAAAATTAACGCGCTGGGCCAGGATTTGCAGACGGCCGATCTCTGGTCGCTGTTGCCTTATCTGAACGGCGTGCTGCATCTGCCGGACAGCGCCGATTTTGACCTTAACGATCCGCCGATTACGCGCCGCATGGGGCTGTACCGTGGCGAAGAGGTCAGCGACGCCACCCAGGCGCTTTACCAGAAAGCGCTGAAACAGCTGGTGATGCCGCAGGTGGCGCAGCTTATCACCAGCTGGCTGCGCGCGGATAACGGCAGCGACGCAGACTATAGCTACGAAGCGCTGAAGGCTTACCAGATGCTCTATCAGCCGAAGCACTACGACGGTAAGTTCCTGCATGCGTGGGTGATGCTGAATATCGCCCGCAGCCAGCCGCAGAACGTCACGCAGGCACAGATCAAACAGCTTGACTGGCATCTGGCGCAGCTGCTGGAAACGCAAATCCAGGCATCACCCTATGCAAGGGATGATGCACTGGTAAAGCGCGAGCAGGCGCTCATTAATCAGATGCCGCTGTCACAGCGCGTCTATGGCCGCCTCAAACGCCTGCTGGAACGGGACGACAGCCTGAAGCCGGTTTCCCTGGCGCTGTTGGGCGGCCCGCAGAGCGAGCTGGTCTTTGCGCGCAAGAGCGGTAAATCGATTAGCGAAGGTATTCCGGGCCTGTTTACGCCAGAGGGCTACTGGAACAGCTTCGATAAAAATATCGCTTCCGTCACTAAATCACTGCACGACGACGACCGTTGGGTGCTGAGCGAGACGGTGCAGGACGAAACGCAGCAGCAGACCGATTACGCCGTACGCCAGCTCTATATGAGCGACTATATGCGGCAGTGGGACGGGCTGTTGCAGGATATCCAGCTGAACAACAGCGCAGATCTGTCGCAGCGCATTAACGCGGCACGGTTACTTTCGGGCAATAATTCGCCGCTGCGCAAGCTGGTGATTAATCTCAGCCACTATCTGGTGCTGGACAAGGCCGCGCCGGAAGCCGGCAAGGAAGAGGGAAACAAAGCGCAGGCCAGCAGCACGCTGGAGGCGCTGTTCCATGCCCGCCAGACGGCCACGGCAGCCAGCCAGCAGCAGCAAACGCCGGAGCAGTCAGTAACCGCTCACTTTGCTCCTGTTACCGAGCTGGCGCAGCCGCTGGAGAAGGGCGGGAAAACCATCGCCTTTGATGATTTCCTGCATCAGATTGATGACCTGTATCGCTACCTTACCGCCGTGCAGGATGCCGCCAACAGCGGCATGCCGCCGCCGACCAGCGACGCCATCAGCCGGTTGCAGGCCAGCGCAGGCCGCCTGCCCGGCTCGTTGCAGAACATGTTTACCAGTATGGCCGTTGGCGCCAGCAGCGACACCCAGCGCCGCGATTTAGACAATATCCGCAAGCGCATCAACGTTGAGGTCGGCAGCTTCTGTCGCCAGGCGATTGCCGGACGCTATCCGCTGTCGCATTCGGCGCGTGCGGAAGTGACGCCGGACGATCTGGCGCGCATGTTCGCGCCGGGCAGCGGGCTGATGGACACCTTTTTCCGCGACAACCTGGCGAACAAGGTTGATACCACCCAGGCCAGCTGGCGCTTTATGCCCGGCATCGATGGCAAAACGCTGCCGGGTGGCGAAAGCGTGCTGCGGCCTTTTCAGCAGGCGCAGAGCATTCGTGACGCCTTCTTTGCCAACGGCGCGACCACGCCTTCTTACCGCGTGACGGTGCGTACCGGCCAGATGGATAACGATATTCTGACCATGACGCTGGATGTGGACGGGCAGCTGCTGCAATACAGCCACGGCCCGCAGGCGGTGCAGCTGATGAGCTGGCCCGGCCCCGGCGGCACCAGCCAGGTGCGCATGCAGCTTGGCCTGGCTAACGGCACCACCGCCACGCTGGTCACTAACGGCGCCTGGGCGCTGAACCGGTTCTTCGACCGCGCGCAGCTCTCCGCAGGCGGCAGCAGCCTTAGCCGCCTGGCCTCTTTTAACGTCAGCGGCCATCACGTGACGCTGGAATTTACGCCGAACAGCATTCGTAATCCGTTCCAGCTGCCCGGTTTCGCCTGCCCATGAGCCGGGAGAACAACATGAGTCAGACGCCCGCACTCTGCTGGTATGGAAAGCTGCCGAGCGGCGGCGATTTTTTAAAGCGTCGCTTCCCGGACGCGCTGCTGGCGCAGTGGTCGCACTGGTTTCAGGTCGGGCTGCTGCATCGCCAGGAAAACACCGAGGGCGAACGGCAGTTTGCCGACGCGCCGGTCTGGAACTTTGTGGTGCCGCCGATGCTGGGCGGCCAGCAGATCCAGATGGGTTGCCTGGTACCCTCGCGCGACAGCGTTGGCCGGCTTTATCCGCTTTGCGCGCTGATCACCTTTTCGCCGCAGAGCTGGACGCAGGCGCAGCTGGCGCTGGCGGGCGACTGGTATCAGCAGCTGGGCCGTATCCTGCTGAATGCCGTACGTGAAGGTTGGTCGTCGGCACAGCTCGATGGCGCGCTGCTGGCGCTGAATCTGCCTCGGCCGCAGCAGTCGGCCATTCTTGACGCCATCGGCTACCACCAGCAGCCGGTTACGCTGAGCTGGCGACGCGCGTCGGACTGCTTTGATCCGCAGCACTACACCAGCTTCTGGTGGACGAATCAGGCCGACGGCAAGCCGCTTTATACCCACGTGCACAGCGGCAACTTCACCGGCCAGCTGTTTTCGATGCTGTTCGATCCGGCCGCTGGCGCAAAGCCTGGCCGCCACGGTCTTTATCCGCCGATGTTCGAGTAAGGAACTGCCATGAATCTTGACGAGCTACTAGCCCCCATCAGCAGCGATCGGCCGTGCGGGGAAAACCTGGAATATGACGCCGACTATATGGCGATGGAGCAGGCCAGCGCGGGCAAAGCCGAGCAGCAGTTTGGCGACACTATTATCCCCGCTGAACCGGCGGACTGGAACAAGGTGGCCAGGCTGGCGGGCAGCCTGCTGACGCGCAGCAAAGATCTGCGCGTGATGCTGGCGCTGACCCAGGCCTGGACCCAGCTGCGGGGCTTAAGCGGCTATGCCGACGGCCTGCAGCTGATCAAGCAGTCGCTGCTGCTCTACTGGGAGCCGCTGTGGCCGGTACTGACCGAAGACGGCGACTACGATCCTTTTTACCGTATCAACGCGCTGGCGGCTCTGGGTGATAAGTCAGCGCTTACTACGGCTTTGCGCCAGTCGCTGCTGCTGCGTAACGCCGCCGATCAGCTTTCTCTGCGCGACGCCTGTGCGCTGCTGGACGGCAGCAAAAGCGAGTGCGACGAGTTCCCCGGCGGCCGTGCAAGGCTGCTGGACGAGCTGGCCCGAAGCGAGCAGCCGGGCATTATTGCTATTCGCAGCATAAGTGAGCGGTTACAAACCATTCGCGAAACGCTGATGGAGCACCTGGGCGAAAGCGGCGTGCCGGAAATGGCGCAGCTGCTGAAAACGGTCAATACCGTCGCGCAGGCCTGCGAAATGACCGACGTCAGCGCTCTGCTCCCGCAGACCGCCAGTGAAGAGGTGGAAAGCGCCCCGACGCAGCAGCCGGTCAGGGCGACGCAGACCGACTGGCGCAGCGTGCAGCCCGCATCGCGCGCCGATGCGCAGCTGATGCTGGAAAAGGTGAAACAGTATTTTGTGCAGCACGAACCCAGCCATCCGGCACCGCTGATGATCGACCGCGTACAGCGCATGATCGAGATGGACTTTATGAGCATTATCCGCGACCTGGCGCCGGACGGCGTGCATCAGCTGGAAAACATTTTCGGGCGTCACGACTGAGGCGTCCTGATTAATCGCGCATACCAATGGAGAACATTATGGCTAGTAAATCCAGCGGGCAGAAATTTATCGCCCGTAACCGCGCGCCGCGCGTACAGATCGAGTATGACGTGGAGATCTACGGCGCAGAACGCAAAATCGAGCTGCCTTTTGTGATGGGCGTGATGGCCGATCTGGTCGGCAAGCCGGTCGATAACCTGCCGTCGGTCGACGAACGCAAATTTATGGATATCGACGTCGATAACTTTGACGAGCGCATGAAGGCGCTGAAGCCGCGCGTGGCTTTCCAGGCGCAAAACACGCTGACCGGCGAAGGCAATCTGAATATCGATCTGACCTTCAACAGCATGGAAGATTTTTCGCCGGACGCGGTGGCGCGTAACGTCGAGCCGCTGAACAAGCTGCTGGATGCGCGTACCCAGCTTTCCAACCTGCTGACCTATATGGACGGCAAAAACGGCGCGGAAGAGCTGATTGCCAAAATCCTCAAGGATCCGACGCTGCTGCAATCTCTCAGCCATCTGCCAAAGCAGGATGACGCGGCTAAAGAAGGAGAGCAGGAATGACCAATCCTTCCCAGCTTGAGCAGCAGGGCCAGCAGGCCTGGAGCCAGGATGAATTCAGCTCGCTGCTGAACAAAGAGTTCCGTCCGAAAACCGACTCTGCGCGCACGGCGGTGGAAAGCGCGGTGAAAACTCTGGCGCAGCAGGCGCTGGAAAATACCGTTACCGCTTCTGACGACGCTTACCGCACCATTCAGGCGCTGATCGCCGAGATTGACGAGAAGCTGTCTAAGCAGGTCAACCAGATTATTCATCACGAAGATTTCCAGCAGCTGGAAGGCGCCTGGCGCGGCCTGAGCCATCTGGTGAATAACACTGAAACCGACGAGATGCTGAAAATCCGCTTTATGAGCATCTCGAAGAAAGAGCTGGGCCGCACGCTGAAGCGCTATAAAGGCGTCGGCTGGGATCAAAGCCCAATCTTCAAGAAAATCTACGAAGAAGAGTATGGCCAGTTCGGCGGCGAGCCGTTCGGCTGCCTGGTAGGCGACTACTACTTCGATCACAGCCCGCAGGACGTAGAGCTGCTGGGCGAGATGGCGCGTATCGGCGCGGCTTCACACTGCCCGTTTATCACCGGCACCGCGCCGGAAGTGATGCAGATGGAGTCCTGGCAGGAGCTGGCAAACCCGCGCGACCTGACCAAAATCTTCCAGAACAGCGAGTACGCCGCCTGGCGCAGCCTGCGTGAATCGGAAGATGCGCGCTACCTGGGCCTGGTGATGCCGCGCTTCCTGTCGCGTCTGCCTTACGGCATCCGCAGCAATCCGGTCGACAGCTTCGACTTTGAGGAAGAAACCGAAGGCGCGAACCACGGCAACTACACATGGGCGAACGCCGCTTACGCAATGGCGGCCAATATCAACCGTTCTTTCAAAGAGTTTGGCTGGTGTACGGCGATCCGTGGCGTGGAGTCCGGCGGCGCGGTGGAAAATCTGCCTTGCCACACTTTCCCGAGCGACGACGGCGGCGTGGACATGAAGTGCCCGACCGAAATCGCCATCAGCGACCGTCGTGAAGCCGAGCTGGCGAAAAACGGCTTTATGCCGCTGGTACACCGCAAAAACTCCGATTTCGCCGCCTTTATCGGCGCGCAGTCGCTGCAGAAGCCGACCGAGTATCACGATCCGGACGCTACCGCCAACGCACGTCTGGCCGCGCGCCTGCCGTACCTGTTCGCCTGCTGCCGCTTTGCGCATTATCTTAAGTGCATCGTGCGCGACAAGATCGGTTCCTTCCGCGAGCGCGAAGAGATGGAGCGCTGGCTGAACGACTGGGTGATGAACTACGTGGATGGCGATCCGGCCAACTCCTCACAGGAAACCAAATCCCGCAAGCCGCTGGCTTCCGCCGAGGTGCTGGTGGAAGAGCTGGAAGATAACCCGGGCTACTACGCCGCGAAATTCTTCCTGCGTCCGCACTACCAGCTGGAAGGCCTCACCGTGTCGCTGCGTCTGGTCTCTAAGCTGCCCTCGCTGAAAAGCGATGACTAAAGGCTGAAGGGAGAGTTTACCGCTGGCTCCTGACAGAAGGTAAGTCGGGATCCCCTTACAAGCTGATTAATTAAAGCTAAAGCGGTCAACGCGCTTTTTTGGCCGCTTTCCTTATCAAAAAATAGAAGCCCAGGCAGAGCGCGGTGAACAGCAGTTCACCCGAAAGAAAGCCTGAGGCGTTTATATCAAAATTTTCATAGCGGGCTACCAGCCAGATGCCGCTGGCAAGCGTGAACAGAGCATAGATGGACAGCGCTAAAAAAATAACGCTGAGTAATGACAAAAAAGTTTTTTTCATTATTTAACGATGACCTTTTAAGTGCAGCGCCATGTGATAAGTCTCTAATTTATATCTGCCAATGCTATCTGTAAATTTAATTTACTCCGCCGGGATGCTCTCTTCCCGGGAAAATAAATTTACTTCCTGGCGACGGGTTAAAAGATTTCTGTACGGTCGGCTGAAAGATCGTCGGAAAAAAGACAAAAAGCATGCCTTTTTGTCTGTCGCTGCTTTGTCAAAAGCAAAATGTCCATCAATAAAGAGTAGAAAATAATGGCTATTGATATGTTTATGAAGGTTGACGGTGTAACCGGTGAGTCTAAAGACTCTAACCACAAAGGCTGGACCGATATCACTTCTTTCTCCTGGGGTGCCTCTCAGCCAGGCAACATGTCTGTTGGCGGCGGCGGCGGTGCCGGTAAAGTTAACTTTAATGACCTGCACGTTGAAGCGCTAATCGATAAATCTACCACCGCGCTGCTGAAGAACTGTGCAAGCGGCAAGCACATCGCCAAAGTTGAGCTGTCCGTATGTAAAGCTGGCGGCACTCAGGTTGAATACAGCCGCATTACGCTGGAAGACGTGCTGGTGACTAACGTGCAGTATGTTGGTGCTGATAATGGCGATACCGTAGGCATGAGCTACTCCTTCCAGGCTTCCAAAGTGAAGCAGCAGTACTGGGAGCAGAGTGCTTCCGGCGGTAAAGGCGCAGAAAGCAGCGCTGGCTGGAACATCAAAGAAAATAAAGAAGCTTAATGTTGTAGCAGTCCCCTCGCTGAGGGGATTGCATTATCATGATTAGAGAAGGGTTATTTTATGCAGGGAACCATTCTGGTTAAAAGGATACTACAAACCGAAAATTCAACAATTTCACGTTATAGTATCCCGGGAACAAAAATTTCTGGCTATATGTTAGAGAGACCGGGACCTGATACAACAACACCCAATAAAAGATTAAGAATTCCGGAAGGGGTTTATAACCTTAAATGGCATCAAACGGCTAAAGGATCGATAAGGGCATATAGTCCTGTCCCACTATTATATAACTCAGCTGTTCCTGTAACGCGTTATGTTTTAATACATAATGGTAACAAACCACAGCATACCGATGGATGCCTTCTGATTGGTAGTTCAAAAGCCGTAGATTTTGTCGGAGGGAGTGTTGGAAAGCTAAAAGAGCTAAAAACATTTTTGCAAAAAAACGGAATTGAAAACTTCAAAGTGATAATAAGCTCACAATATGAATAAATAATAAAGGACAAGTTATGAAAAAAATGATGCTATCAGTGGCAGGTATTTTCTTATTATGTTCCATGTTTTTTAGTGCAAACGCTTTTGCTGCTGCTCAAAAAAATATAACAGGTGTATTACAAGCTTACTGGTTTCCACAGTGGACAGATGAAGGAAAATCAAAACCCCCACTTATTATGATGCGTTTTTTTGAAACTGATGGCAAGGGCAATCAAACGTATTACCTTTACGATTTAAAAGAAAAAAATGGTGTGAAAGACTATTTTAACGTAGAGGAAACAGAGAAGTTCATTAAGAGTAATTTCAAAAATACTCCTGAAGAGTTTTTTAGATTTAAAGAGGGTCACACTGAACAGGTTGGTGTTTTATCGATCTCTAATCAGATGGTTATAGCTGAGTGTGATAATAAAAAAAACTACGCAAAATTTGATTCTTTCAAGCCGGTTTTAGGACGTGACTTTGATATAAAAAAATTAGAATTAAATTCTGGTTGTGATCCAGAGCCTTATTCAGTGATGTTCACGATTAAAGAAGGGCATGATGATGTTTTCCTTAAGTCAAAGCCTTTAATAACAAGTCAGAACGTTGTTAGTAAACCCATTTCTCAGCCGCTGGTAAAAATAAAAACTATTGATGACCAGTGGGTTAAAGTTGCTCTATACGATGCATCCCTGCCAGGCTCTCGTTCAAAAACTGAAGGCTACGTTAAATTTAGCGATCTGGATTTGGTTAACTGAAGTAAGGCAGGTAAATAACTCCCATAAGAAAAGGAGTGTGATTTTTTCCTTATGACAGATATGCCACTTAGGCATGCGAAAAGTGTTCCTCCCGGCAAAAGACATTAATTGCTCAGAAGAAGGAATACCTGCTGCTAAAAGCCGAGTTTTTCATGAAAGAAATCACTCAGTATTTCCCTCCGTTTTAACGTTAATTGGACAAATCTCTTTAATTAAGGAAATATTATGCGTTGGAAATTAACGGCCGCCGTGGGAAAAGGGCAGCCAAACCATCGTGATGATGTAAAAAAGGTGCAGGTTCTGTTAAACCGTGCAGCGCATGAGGATCACAGTGCAATCCTGCATGAAGACGGTCTGTTTGGCCCTAAAACCCAGGCAAGAATAGAAGAGTTCCAACGTAATCAGGTGCATCTTTCGCATGCGGATGGCGTGGTCAACCGCAACGGGCCCACTTACGGCACGCTTAACGCTGGTGGCAGGCCTGCTCAGCCGCATACGGCATCTGTACCGCGCCCGGCGGCACCCGCCGCGGCTGCTCATGTCGTTGAGCCTGATAGTGGACTGGCGAAATTACTGCAACAGCGGGCGGCTCAGCGTCCGGCTAACCGCAAAGTTGTCTGGTTTAATCGTGCCTTACCTGCAGCCATTAACGTTAAAGCACGCTGGGGCGTACCGATAGCGGTGACTCTTGCTCAGGGCGCGCTTGAGTCCTCTTGGGGCACGCACGCACCGGGCAATATTTTCTTTGGGGTAAAAGGGAAATCTCCGGACGGCAAGTCCATCAACGTGACCACCCATGAAAACTATGGCGGCAAGTCAACGGTAATCCAGGATGGTTTTCGGTCTTATGATACTCTCGAGCAGTCTGCGGATGACTACGGCCGCTTTCTGGCAAGCAACCAGCGCTATGCGGGGGCATTTGCTTATCGTAATGACCCGGAGAAGTTTATTCATGTCGTGGCGAAGGCTGGTTATGCGACCGATCCGCACTATGAGAAAAAAATCCTGAGCATCATTCGTGTTAACGGCTTGAAAGATTATGATGCGCCTGATGTGGCCACCTCTGCCACATTCCAGAACGCCCTTCATCAATAAATTACTCCTGCAGGTAAAATATGATAGTTAACACAAACGTAAAATCTCTTTTGCTCGCGTCCTTACTGGCAGTAGCCGGTTGTGCGACTGCCACCCCTGAGCCGGTAAGCAATCCGGTTATCATGCAGGTAAAAACTACGGTAGAAAAAGAGAAGCTGGTTACTAACCCTGCCTGTACGGACTATCTTCTGACCAAAAGTGCCCAGCCGGGCGTTGATCTGGTAGAAGTGATGGAAAAACACGGCGGCGCCTGCCCGGGCGATGCGCAGGTCCAGCATCGGTTATTCAGCGTTTATGTCGATCAAAAAACCAAACAGATGGCCAGCGATAAAGACGATCCGGAAGAGGGTAACCTGAAGCTTCTTTCTCCTGCTGGCTGAGTACGATTCCTGCTTGCGAAATGAGAGTGATAACATCATTGATACATAAGGTAAAAATGGAAAATCTTATAACAGTGGTTTTACTCCTCTCATTCCTTTCAGGATTGTCGACTTTTCTGCTGCTGATTTACCACGACGTCTCACGGAGAGAAATACACCGCAAAAATAACGTCGCATTTTGCTGAAGGGAACCTTTCCTGCGATGACGTAACTTTTGATTCAAAGAGTAATAAAACCGGAAAAGGTATTTCCCTTAAGGGGAAAACGGTAAATGTTAACTGCCCTAATGTCTGTAGTTTTGAGGGTTACGAATTTAAGAATGGTCTCTATAAATACTATTTTGTAGCAGGCAATAATGGCCTTTGGGAACTTGATCTATTTAAAAGCGGTAGGTGGTCTCATCAGATAAAGGTAAAGTGGAATAGCGTTAATGGATCTATTTTAATGAAAGTGATTCTGATTGCTAAGATATTATAAAGAAGGTTATACTTTCTGAAAGCGTACAATGCTAAATGGAAAATTATTCCTTTTTAATTTCACCTGAAATAGAGAAAAAATGATTTCTGAACTGAAATATTACAAAACTCATCTTTGAAAGATATAGCATCTATGTGTACAGAGTATGATAAGATAAAATCAGAATAAAAACTAAATTAAACTTTCTTGCGATCGTCCTGATTAAAATTACACCAGCTCTATTATTAATAAAGAAATATAATGAAAAATTTAAAGTCTTTTCTTTTTGCTTTACTCCCAGTGATAAGTTTTCACACCGTGGCCACCAGCACGGCAGAGTCAGCAGTCATACAGGTTGAAAATACCGTCGAGAAAAATAAGCTGGTTCCCGATGCGGCCTGTGTGAATTATTTGATAACAGAAGACGCTGAGCCTGGTCTGGATTTGGTTGATGTAGTAGAGAAGCACGGCGGTAACTGTCCGGGCGATCCCGAAACACAGCCCCGGCTATTTAGCGTCTATGTCGATCAGAAAACAAAACAGATGATCAGCGATAAAGACGATCCGGTAGAGGGTGATTTTACCCTTTTGGTACCGGATAAATAAAAAAACATCTTATTGCGGTTTCTGCCTTTTGAGAATAAAACCAGGGCCAGCATGCCGCTGATATTTTTATCCGTAAGGTAGAAATCTGTCAGCAATCTTAGCCAGACGAATGGCCTGCTGACACCATAATTTAACGGGTTATGCATTGACACGTGAAGGCAATATCATGCTTCTCGCTATGCCTTAATTTTTTACCGGAACTCAGTATGAAACGCCTTTTACTCTCGCTTGCCTTATTAACCAATGTCGCCGTCGCCAGTCCGCATCTGGTTAAGGCAGAGGCTGATACGTTCGCGCCTGAACTGGCGCAAAAAGCCCTGTCGCTGGATATCGCTGGCGCAGAGCCGTTCGGCCAGCAGACCTTTGCCGTACGGGACAGCGGCCATTTACTGGGCGTGATGGTGCCGGGCAAAGGTCTGCTGCGGGCCGATATGAACGCCTGTTTTATTGGCTGGTCGCGCGATGGTGAAAGCCTGGTAAACCTGGTGCCGACCATCGGCTTTAACCGTTTTGACGGTGAAGCCTGCGAAGACGTGAAGGGCGTGGGCGTGATTTCCTCCCCTGGCGACCGCGAGATCAGGATCGCCGTGATCTATACCGCCACTACGCTGGTAGAAACCTCGCTGGCCGCGGTGGTGCTGGCGTACGATCCGCACTCCCACTCGTTGCTGGTAGATAATGCGCTGTCGCAAAAAGTGAATAATGCCTCAATGGACAGCGTACCGAAAATCCGCCGTTTTTATGCGGCGCATCCAGCCAATACGGCCACTTTTGACAGCAAAAAATATCTGGCCCGTATTACGGCCTGGTGCGAAGAAGGCAATGTGGACTGCGATGATGTCACGCTTGATTCCAGGAGCAAGCTCAGCGGCAAAAGCATATTGCTGCAGGGCAAAACCGTTAATGTTAACTGCCCGGACGTCTGCGATTTTCGCGGATACGCTTTTGAAAATGCGGATTACACATACACCTTTATCACCAATGACTTTGAACGCTGGACAATGAATATCAGCAAGGGCGACCAGGTGATAGACAGCGTCGAAGGCACTATGCGCTGACGAAACCGTCCCTGTTTAAAGCTGTCGGGATAGCGCAATCCATGCCGGGCAGCACTCAGTTTCAACGCCCGCCGGGCCTACCGGCGCGGCCCGAATGCCGAAATCCAACGCAGGAAAACGTGATGCGATTTACGATAATAGCGACCAAAGCTGGCCAGCAGCCGCCGCAGAGCAGCTGCGACTTTCTGCCGCCGGGCGGCACTATCGGCCGTGGCGCCGACAATAACCTGGTGCTGCCGGATGATGACCGTACCATTTCTCGTCTGCAGGCCATTGTGCATATCACGGCCGACGGCGAGTGCCGCATTACCAACCGCGGCAACGTGACGCTGGTGCATCTGAACGATATTCCGCTGGAGCGGGGTCGGCAGGTGGATTTGCAGGATGGCGACATCCTTAGCATTGATGAGTACCGTTTACAGGTCAGCGAACTCAACGTGACGGCGCAGCCTGCGGCAAGGCCCGCGCCGGTTGCCCGACCGGCCGCGCCGTCGCAGGAAAGCGCGCCTGCCGCTATTCCCAGTGAAATCTGGGATAGCCTGGCGCAGGAGTTTTCCATCAGCGACAGCCTGTCCAGCCGCAGCAGGCCCGCGCCCACCGGATCGGATCCGCTGACGGAAAAAGCGCAGGATCGTAACCCGGTTGATCCGCTGGCCCAGTTTGCCGATAAGCCAGCGCCGCAGCTGGATCGTCGGGATCGCACGCCTGACTCTCTGTTCAGCAGCGAATCGCTGTTCGATCGGCAAAGCATTTTTGACGACAGCACGCCGGGCACGCTGACGCCGCAGCAGCAGCAGGACAAAAAGCAGCAGCTGGATCCGATGGCGCTGTTCGGCAGCGGCAACGGCACGCCAGCCGACGGCGACGATCCGCTGGGGTTGATGATGGGCAACGCCGTACCGCTGACGCCGATGGATGGACCGCAGCAGAAGCGCCCGCAGACTGCGTTCGCGCCGCCGTCGCCAAAGGCGCTGGACAGCCACACGCAGACGACCGGCAGCTCAACGCGCAATCCGCAGGCAGCCGACGATCTCAGCAAGTCTCCGCTGTTCGATACTAATCCACAGGCAGCTGACGATCTGAGCCGATCGCCGCTGTTCGATGCCGATCCGCAGGCGGCTGGCGATCTCAGCAGGTCGCCGCTGTTCGATGCCGATCCGCAGGCGGCTGACGATCTCAGCAGGTCGCCGCTGTTTGATGCCGATCCGCAGGCGGCTGGCGATCTCAGCAAGTCCCCGCTGTTTGATGCCGATCCGCAGGCGGCTGACGATCTCAGCAAGTCCCCGCTGTTTGGCGAAAACGCGCAGGCGGCTGACGACCTCAGCAGGTCATCGCTGTTTGCTGAAAACCCGGCGAGCGACGCCGATTTCAACGAGCCGACCACCGCCGTGCGGCCGCCGCAGCAGGACTACAGCGGCATCACGCTGCCGACGCCGCAGGCCGTCGCGCGCAGCACCACGCCGCCGCCTAAAGGGCGTCTGCGTATCGATCCGGTTGCCAATACGGCTTCGCAACAGCACAGCGCTTCCGGCGACGGACAGCGGCTGGACGGCGAGCTGCTGGAGGCGCTGATTGGCGGCATGGGGCTGAACGATCTGCAGCCGACGCCGCGCTTTGACCGCGACTCGATGCAGGAGCTGGGCCAGATGCTCAGCATGTTCTCGCAGGGAACGGTGGCGCTGCTCTCCTCCCGCTCGATCCTCAAGCGCGGCGTAAAAGCGGAAATGACGGTGATCCTCGACGAGGCCAATAACCCGTTCAAGCTGCTGCCCTCCGGTAAGTCGGTGCTGATGCAGATGTTCGGCAGCCGGATGCCGGGCTTTATGCCGCCTAAGCAGTCGGTGCGCGACGCGCTGGTCGATTTACAGGCGCACCAGCTGGGCATGATCGCCGGGATCCGCGCGATTATCGCTTCGATGCTGCAATCCTTTAACCCGCAGCAGCTGGAAGAAGAAGCGCGCGAAGAGGGCGCCATCTCCCGCCTGTCGCTGCCCAACAGCCGTAAAGCCGCGCTATGGGAGCACTTCGCCAAACGCTATGGCGAAACGGCGGGCGAAATTGAGGATGACTTCCATACGCTGTTTGGCGAGGCCTTCCTGCACGCCTACGACATGGAAGTGAACCAGTACAAAGATTCTCAAATCAGATCGGAAGAATGATGAATATCACCATTGCCTCTATGTCGCACCAGGGCGCCCGTGACAGCAATCAGGATCAGACCGGCGAGCGCATCGGCGAACGCTCGGCCTGTTTCGTGGTTTGTGACGGCGTGGCGGGGCTGCCGGGCGGCGACGTCGCGGCGGAGCTGGCGCGCGACACCATTCTCGAACGCTTCGACGGCGAGCAGCACCTGGACGCGCAAAGCATCCGCCGATACGTCAACGACGCCAACCGTGCGATTCGCCAGCAGCAGGCGAGCGGCGACCATAAGCGTATGGGCACCACGCTGGTGAGCCTGTTTATCGACAGGGATTTCGATCTGGCCTACTGGGCGCACGCGGGCGACAGCCGCCTTTATCTTTTTCGGCGCGGCTACCTTTATCACGTCACTACCGACCACAGCCTGGTGCAGCAGATGAAGGATGCCGGTCACCAGACCGAAGGCATCAACGGCAATTTGCTCTATTTTGCGCTCGGCATGGGCGATGAAGAACGGGATGCCAGCTACAGCGACGTAGTGGAAATTGAAGACGGCGACGCTTTCCTGCTTTGCACCGATGGGTTCTGGCACGGGCTTTCGCAGGAAAACATGCAGGAGTCGCTGCATATGGTCAATACGCCGGACGAATGGCTGACGCTGATGCAGCAGGTTATCCGCAAAAACGAGCGGCAGTCCACCGCCAGCCAGGACAACTACAGCGCCGTTGCCGTCTGGGTCGGCGATCCGCAGGACACCACGCTGCTGCATTCGCTGGAAGCCGCAGCACAGTTTTTCCCTCTTCGTGATTAAAATAAGGCTTTAACCCTCATGAAATATTGGCTAACGGCTGTCACCCTGCTGATTACATCCGGTGCCTGGGCACAGGATTACCGCGTCGTGACCGCTAAGTCACTGCAAATGGATGTGTGGATTGATAACGTTAAAGATCAGAAGCCTGCCAGCTGGTGCAGGCGTGAGATCCCGCTGCGCATCGTGGCTAACGGTGACAAAGATCCGGTAAAGGTAAACGACCTGCTGCCGCAGGTGGCGGGCCTGATGTCCCACAGCTGTACGAAAATAGCGGCGTTTCAGTGGCAGCTGACCGACAGCAACGGCAAGGCGCTGGCGCACGGCAACGCCACTAAAGCACAGGGCTGGCAAAGCAAAGCGGAAGCGGAAACGCCAGCAGCTGCCGCCGCACCAGCGCAGGCGGCAGTCCAAAACACGCCTGCTGCTGCGTCAGTTCAAAACACGCCTGCCGCTGCGCCGGTAGAAACCGCGCCGGTTAATGCCGAAGATCTTTCACCGCCGGCGGATACCACGCCGTGGATCCAGTTCAGTCTGTTGGATGGCTGCCATTTTCGCACCTACTGGAACAGCAGCAGCCATACCAGCGCGCTGTTCGTCCCGGCAAAAGGCGGCGTTGTCTGCGGCAGCGACGGCTGGCTCAGCGGCGACAGTCAGCTTGCGCAGCTGGGTAAAGGCGCGGCCCAAAAACGTCAGGTCAGCTTCGTGCAGGGCTTTCCGGTTTCCGGGCTGAACGGCAAAGCGATTGGTCGCGATACGCAGATCACCACCGTTAACAACGAGCGTATGGTACTGAGCGACGAGCGCTCGCCGCAGAGCTGGATGATTGTGCCTTACGCGCCCGCGCTGAACGGCTGGCAGGCTGACGGTACCGTGGTGGTGGCGATAAGCCAGCAGGAAGCCAGCGATGAAAATATCCTGAAGGCGCGCCTGGACGAAGTCCGCAAGGTCTGGTCGCCTTATCTGGCCGACGGCGCGGTGGTAGTCAAGCTGGTGGATGACATCCATCCGCAGCTGAAAGATCCGGCCGCCGGTGCTTACCGGACGCTTAACTGATCCCTGTGCCCGAGGAAAGCTATGAAATCTCTGACTCAACTGATGTCCGGCGCCACGCTGTTGGAAACCCTGGCGCGCGTCGAAAGCGATATCAAAAGCCGCCCGGCGGATGCCGACCTGCGCGCCGCCTTTGTCCAGCTGCTCTGCCTGGCGGGCCACTGGCCGCGCGCCAAAACCCAGCTGAAATCCTGGCTGGCCCTAAAGCCACAGGCTAAACCCACCATCACGCTGCTGGAGCAGACCATTACGGCGGAAATCCAGCGCGCGGCGGTCTTTGAAGGCCTGGCGATGCCGAGAATGCCCGGCGAGGCGTTCGCCTGGGCGGAAGCGTTACTGAAGGCGCTGCGTAAGGAACATGCCGAAGAGGCCGAGGAGTTACGCGCGGCGGCTTTTGCGGCGGCGCAGGCCATTCCGGCCCGCGTCACCATGCAGGACGAGCAGGCGCAGACCGTGGCGTGGCTGATCGACGGCGACGGGCGTCTCGGCCCGATCTGTGAGCTAATCGTTAACGGCCATTACACCTGGCTGCCGTTTGCCGCCATTCGTGAAATGCGTTTTCAGCCTCCGGCGAGCGTCACCGATTTGGTCTGGCGGCACACGGCCGTCACGCTGATCGACGGCAGCGAGCAGGTTTGCCAGCTGCCGGTGCGCTATCCGTTTGCGGATACGGCCGAAGACAACCTGCGGCTGGGCGCCGTCACCGAGTGGACGCCGCTGGGCGATGAGCAGTTTATCGGTCACGGTCAGAAAACCTGGCTGAGTGAAGAGCAGGATTTTCCGCTGCTGAGTCTGACGCATATTGTTTTTGCAGCGGAAGTCGACGATGAGTGACGGTCGCGATTTGCTGCACGGCGGTTTTCGCCAGCGCGGCAGGGAGACGATGACGGCGCGCGATAAAATGCAGCCGTCGCTGCTGGACAGGCTGACCGACAACGCGCCGGATAAGCCGCAGGAAGCCCCCGGCAGCCGCGTGATTTCGCACGCCACGCTGAAGCGCAACGTTCTGCGTGATTTGCAGTGGCTGTTTAACAGCATCAACAACGAAGCGCAGCAGGATCTTTCGCCGTTTCCGCACGTGCAGCGCTCCGCTTATAACTTTGGCGTTGCGCCGCTGGCCGGACAGCGTATGTCCGATATCGAACTGGCCGATATCCAGCGCAAAATCACCAACTCTATTTTGTATTTTGAGCCGCGCATTCTGCCTGCCGGGCTTCAGGTGCGCTGCATATCAGACACCAGCTCGCTCAGCCTGCACAACATGCTGTCGATTGAAATCAAAGGGCGGCTCTGGTGCGTGCCTTATCCGCTGGAGTTTCTGTTCCGCACCGATCTGGATTTAGAAAACGGCCATTTTGAACTGAAAGACGTAGGGTAATTATGGACAGCAAACTGCTCGATTATTACAACCGTGAACTGGCGTACCTGCGCGAAATGGGGGCGGAGTTCGCCGAACGCTATCCCAAAGTCGCCGGACGGCTGGGCATGAGCGGCATCGACGTGGCCGATCCCTATGTCGAGCGGTTAATGGAGGGCTTCGCCTTTCTGACCTCGCGCGTGCAGCTGAAAATGGACGCCGAGTTCCCGCGCTTTTCGCAGCGGATGCTGGAGATGATCGCGCCCAACTATCTTTCGCCCGTGCCTTCTATGGCGATTGCCGAACTGCATCCCGACGGTAAAAAAGGCGATATCAGCGGCGGTTTCCTGGTGCCGCGCGGTACCATGATGGACAGCCAGATGCTGAAAAAAAGCGGCGTCACCTGTAGCTACGCCACGGCGCATGACGTGGTGCTGCAACCGCTGCGCATCGCTCAAGTAGAGCTGGGCGGCGTGCCGGCGGATATTCCTCTGAGCAGCATGGGGCTGAGCCAGCGCGGCGCGGTCAGCGCGCTGCGTATTCGCCTGGAATGTTTCAGCGAAGTGGCGCTCAGCCACCTGACCCTGACCGATCTGATGTTTTTCCTCAGCGGCCCGGATATTCAGGCGCAGCAGCTGCTGGAGCTGATGATGCAGCACAGGGTCGGCGGTTTTTGCCAGACGGTGGAGCCGCAGCCGCAGCGGATGGTGCTCAGCGACGACGCGCTGAAACAGGAAGGCTTTGCGGCTGACCAGGCGCTGCTGCCGGAGGATCTGCGCAACTTTGACGGCTACAGGCTGCTGCAGGAATACTTTGCCTTTCCGGCCCGCTTTCAGTTTGTCAGCGTCAGCGGCCTGGGCGAGCTGCCTTCGCGCTGCGGGCCAGAGGTCAAAGCCTTTGAGATTGTGCTGCTGCTCGACAAGGCCGATGCGGCGCTGGAGCGGACGATCGACAAGAGCCATCTGGCGCTGCACTGCACGCCGGTTATCAACCTGTTTCCGAAAACGGCGGAACGGCAGAAAATCAGCGAGAGCGTGCACGAATATCATCTGGTGGTCGATAACATTCGCCCGCTGGACTACGAAATTTATGCGGTCAAAAAGCTGTACGCCACGGGCGACAGGCAGCAGGGCGAGCAGGTGTTCAGACCCTTCTGGAGCACCTTCAGCCGTGACGAAGGCGACTATGGCGCTTACTTCTCGCTGCGCCGCGAGCAGCGCACCCTGTCTGAGCGCGCGCAGCGTTACGGCACGCGTACCGGCTATATCGGCTCTGAAGTTTTCCTTTCGCTGGTGGACGAACGCCAGTCGCCGTGGCGCGACGATCTGACCCATCTGACGGCGGAAGTACTGTGCACCAGCCGCGATCTGCCGCTGATGCTGCTGGCGCAGGATCAGGGCAACTTTATGATGGCCGATTCGGTGCCGGTCAGCCAGCTGACGCTGCGCAAAGGCCCGACGCCGCCGCGTCCCGCGCTGGCGGAAGGTATGGCGACCTGGCGGCTGATCAGTCATCTGCAGCTGAACTATTTAAGTCTGATGGACAGCGACGACGGTCAGGGCGCCACGGCGCTACGCCAGCTGCTGGCGCTGTACGCCAACCTGGCTGAAGCGCCGGTGGCCCGGCAGATTGAAGGCATTCGTCATTGTCAGCTCAAACCGGTCAGCCGCCGTGTGCCGGAACCCGGCCCCATTGTATTCGCTCGCGGTATCGGTATCGAGCTGAGCGTCGACGAACAGGCATTTTCCGGGGCCAGCCCCTGGCTGCTGGGCAGCGTGCTGGAGCAGGTTTTCGCCAGGCTGGTCGCCATCAACAGTTTTACGGAGCTGACGCTGACCAGCCAGCAGCGCGGTGAAGTCGGCTACTGGCCCGCGCGCATGGGCAAAAGGGCGCTGATATGAACGTGTTGCGTATTCGCAAAGCGCGGCGGCTGCCGGAAACCTTCTGGTCTGACATCACGCAGGCACCGTGGCGCTACGATCTGTTTCAGCTGCTGCGCAGGCTGGACGCCCAGGGCGGCGAACGCTACCCGCTGGGACGCTCGCCGCTGCCGCGCCATGAACCGTTGCGTATCGGTCAGGAGCCATCGCTGGCTTTCGCCCCCGCCACGCTGTCGAAAGTCGCCCCGCGTGAAAACAGTCCGCTGCACGATATCTCGATTTTAAGCTTCGGTCTGTTTGGCCCGAACGGCCCGCTGCCGACCCACCTGACGGAATATGCCCGCGAGCGCATCACCCATCATCAGGATGGCAGCATGGCGGCCTTTGCCGACCTGTTTCACCACCGGCTGACGCTGCTGTTTTATCGCGCCTGGGCCGATGCGCAGCCCACGGTGTCGCTGGATCGGGAAGACAATCAGCGCTTCGATCGTTATCTGGCGAGCCTGATTGGCATGGGCCAGCCGGGCCAGCTGGCGAAAGGCAGCCTGAGCGAGCATGCGCGCTATGGCGTGGCCGGGCATTTAACCCGTCACGCGCGCGACGCCGAAGGCCTGCAAAAGATCCTCAGCCACTATTTTAAGGTGCCGGTCAGGCTGGTGGGAAACGTGCCGCACTGGCTGCCGATCGACAGCCGCGAGCGGGCGAAGCTGGGCGCAGGCCGATACGCGCCGAAGCTTGGCGAATCAATGTTTCTGGGCGTGGCGGTGCGCGACGTGCAGCATAAGTTCCGCATCGAGCTGGGGCCTATGCCGCTGGAAACCTATAACCGCTTTCTGCCGGGCGAGGCCTGGACGACAGAGCTGCGCGACTGGGTGCGGCAATACCTGGGCATTGAATATATCTGGGAGCTGAAGCTGATCCTGGCGGCGGAAGAGGCCAAAGGGATCCGGCCCGGCGACGCAACCCGGCTCGGCTTTAACAGCTGGCTCGGCCATTTAAAAAGCGGCGAGCCGCTGCGCGATTTGACCTTCAGCCCTGAACCGGCGGAGCAGGTCGCCGCCGGATAACGTTTTGTTAAAACCTGCACGACCTCGACAGAGAATGTCACTTTTTCCGGCCGCCTTGCCGAACCGGGCCGTTCGCTTATCGGGCTTGTTCTTTACGGCTTCCTGTTTTATCCGTCATCTACTTACCGGGAACAACCATGTCAGAAATCAGCCGCGCCGTACTGTTCGGCAAACTGGACACGCTGTTATTTACCTCGCTGGAAAGCGCCACCGCCTTCTGCAAGCTGCGCGGCAATCCCTATGTGGAGCTGGTGCACTGGCTGCATCAGCTGATGCAGCAGCAGGAAGGCGATCTGCAACAGGCGATCCGCTTTTTTTCACTGGATGAAGAGGCGCTGACGCGTGATATCGTTGCCGCGCTGGATCGTCTGCCTCGCGGCGCAAGTGCGGTGTCGGATCTGTCCGAACATATCGACAGCGCGGTTGAGCGCGCTTGGGTGTACGGCTCGCTGAAGTTCGGCGTACAGCAGATCCGTGGCGGCCATCTGCTGATCGGCCTGCTGAAAACCTTCAATCTGGCCAACGTGCTGAAAAGTATCTCGCCGCAGTTTGGCCGCCTCAGCGCCGATACGCTGCTGGAGCAGTTCGACAGCGTGTTTGCCAACAGCAAAGAGAGCAGCGTCACCGCCGCGCCGGTACAGGATGGCGCCGTGCCGCAGCAAAAAAGCACGCTGGCACAGTATGCGCAGGATCTGACGGCGCGCGCGCGCGAAGGCAGGATCGATCCGATCGCCGGACGCGATGAAGAGATCCGCCAGATGGTGGATATCCTGATGCGTCGCCGCCAGAATAACCCGCTGCTGACCGGCGAAGCGGGCGTGGGTAAAACCGCAGTAGTGGAAGGCCTGGCGCTGCGCATGGCGGCAGGCGACGTGCCTGAACCTCTGCAGAACGTGCAGCTGTGGCTGCTGGATATCGGCATGTTGCAGGCCGGCGCGGGCATGAAAGGCGAATTTGAGGCGCGCCTGCAGGCGTTGATCAACGAAGTGCAGTCCAGCCCGACGCCAATTATTCTGTTTATCGATGAGATCCACACGCTGATCGGCGCGGGCGGGCAGCAGGGAACGGGCGATGCCGCCAACCTGTTAAAACCGGCGCTGGCTCGGGGGCAGCTACGTACCATCGGTGCGACAACCTGGGCCGAATACAAAAAGTATATCGAAAAAGATCCGGCGCTGACCCGTCGTTTCCAGACCGTGCAGGTGCAGGAGCCGGACGAAGAGAAAGCGCTGCTGATGCTGCGCAGCGTGGTCGCCCCGTTGGAGAAGCACCATCGCGTCCTGCTGCTGGATGAGGCCGTCGCGGCGGCCGTTAAGCTTTCCCATCGCTATATTCCTGCCCGCCAGCTGCCCGACAAAGCGGTAGCGCTGCTGGATACCGCCTGTGCTCGCGTTGCTGTCAGCCAGAGCGCGCAGCCGCCGCAGCTGGAAGACTGTCTGCATCGCATCCATGCGCTGGAGATTGAAAAAGAGATAGCGGAGCGCGAAGCGAAAGTGGCGATTGGCGATCCCGCCCGCGTGGAAAAAATCCGCGAGCAGCTTGCCAGGCTGGCAAGCCAGCGTGATGAACTGCACGCACGCTGGCAGGCAGAACGTGCGCTGATCGATACCATTATCGCGCTGCGCGTGCAGCTGCACGAGGACAAAGCGGAAGACATTGCCGCCCTGCACCAGCAGCTTGCGGAGCAGCAGCAGCAGCTGAAAACGCTACAAGGCGAAGCGCCGCTGCTGTTTGCCGCCGTGGATGCCAACGTGGTCGCCGCCGTAGTGTCAGACTGGACCGGCATTCCGCTGGGCCGCATGGTGAAAAACGAAATCGATGCGGTACTGAAGCTGGCAGACACGCTGAACGAGCGCGTAATTGGTCAGCGCCACGGCCTGGAGCTGATTGCCAAACGCGTCCGCACTTCCCGCGCGCGGCTGGACGATCCCAACAAGCCGGTGGGCGTCTTTATGCTCTGCGGCCCGTCCGGCGTCGGCAAAACTGAAACCGCACTGGCGCTGGCGGAGACGCTTTACGGCGGCGAGCAGAACATTATCACCATCAATATGAGCGAGTTTCAGGAAGCGCACACCGTTTCCACGCTGAAGGGCGCACCTCCGGGCTACGTCGGCTATGGCGAAGGTGGTGTGCTGACCGAGGCCGTGCGTCGCCGTCCTTACAGCGTGGTGCTGCTGGACGAGATCGAGAAAGCGCATCCCGACGTGCATGAAATCTTCTTCCAGGTGTTTGATAAAGGCTGGATGGAAGATGGCGAAGGCCGCCATATCGATTTCCGCAACACGCTGATTATTCTGACGTCCAACGTGGGTACGCAGCTTATCAGCGCCATGTGCGCCGATCCGGAACTGGTGCCGGAACCGGATGCGCTGGCCGGTGCGCTGCGTGGGCCGCTGCTGGAAGTCTTCCCGCCAGCCCTGCTGGGCCGCCTGCTGGTGGTACCTTACTATCCGCTGAGTGATGAGATGCTGGCCAGCATCGTGCGTCTGCAGCTAAAACGTATCCAGCAGCGTCTGGAACAGAACCACGGCATCGTCTCTGAAGTGGATGACAGCGTGATTGCACGCATCGTTCAGCGCTGTACTGAGGTAGAATCGGGCGGCCGTATGGTCGATGCCATCCTTACCAACACGCTGCTGCCGCAGATGAGCCAGCTGCTGCTGGATGCACACCGGCGTGAAGAGCAGTATCAGCGCCTGAAGGTGACCCTGCACGACGGCGAGTTCCAGTGTCAGTTTGAGGCGTAAGCCGCAATTAAGAGAGTTGTCCAATATGTCAGAACAAGATATTCCGCGAGCCTTTCCTAACGCTCTGCCGGTGGGCTACCGCTTTAATGAGTTTGAAATTAAAGAGGTGATCGGCGGCGGCGGCTTCGGCATCGTCTATCGCGCCTGGGATCACCAGCTTGAACGCACCATCGCTATCAAAGAGTTCATGCCCGCCTCGCTGGCGGTGCGCAATGACGACCTGACGCTGGTGCTGCGCAGCGAACGTTTCAGCAAGACGTTCGCCGCCGGGCTGAACAGCTTTATTCAGGAAGCACGCCTGCTGGCCCGCTTTAATCATCCTAACCTGCTGCACGTGCTGCGCTTTTGGGTGCAGAACGATACCGCCTATATGGGCACGGCCTTCTATACCGGCACCACGCTGTCGCAGCTGCACAGCCGCCGTCCGGAGATGATCAGCGAAGCCTGGATCCGCTGTCTGCTGCCGCCGCTGTTTGGTGCCATCAACACCATTCACCGCGAAGGCTATCTGCACCGCGATATCTCGCTGGATAATATCCAGATCCAGGAAAACGGCGTGCCGGTACTGCTGGATTTCGGTTCCGCCCGCAAAGCTATCGGTAACCTGTCCGACGAAACCGAAACCATGCTCAAACCGGGCTTCGCACCGATTGAGCAGTACAGTGACGATAACGAGAGCGAGCAGGGCACCTGGACCGATATTTATGCGCTGGGCGCGGTGCTGCATACGCTGATTGTTGGCTCGCCGCCGCCGGTCAGCGTGGTGCGCAGCATCGAAGACAGCTACAAGCCGCTGGTGCAGCAAAAGCCTGCAGGCTACTCGCTGCCGTTGCTGCACGCCATTGACCGTGCGCTGGCGCTGCAGCCGGAAGATCGTCCGCAGACCATAGACGAGCTGGCGGCGCTGATGGCGCTTTCTCCCAGCGAGATCAACGAAATCGTTGAGGTGAAGGTCAGCGGGCCGGGCACGATGCTGGTGCCGGTGGAAGAAGAGCCGGCCGCGCCAAAAGCCACCGGCCTGAAACGGTTTATGGTGCCAGGGCTGATTGCCGCGGGCGTGCTGGTGGGGATTGGCGTGGGTGCGCTGATGGCGGGCGGTGGCGGCAACGATGCGCCGCAGATGGCCGCGTCTGAAGCGCCCGCGGCAACCACAGCGCCGGTGGCTGCCCAGCCGCCAGCGGAAACCGCTAAAGCGCAGCCGGAAGCCGCGCCACAGGCCGCCGAGCCTGCGCCACCGCCGGAACCGGTCGCGCAGGTCTACATCAAGCTGCTGCCAGGTGACAAAGTGGCGATGAACGGCAATCCTCAGGCGCTGGTGCCGTCGCCGAACGGTTTTGCCATGCTGCAGCTGCCGCCGGGCGACTACCGCTTCAGCATCAGCAACCGGGGCCAGACCCGCGATCAGAGCATTACCGTCGATCGCGAAGGCGTATGGTTGCTGAACCCGCAAAGCTGAGGCCGCGCGCTGCTCAATTCCTGTCCATTCCTTATCCGCCCGGCGTTCCGCCGGGCCTGCCAGTCCGGGAAATTATTCTTTGGTAAGGATGAGCATAGGGAGGTGGGCGAGAAGAGCGGTGGTGGTGGTGAAGGTAGCATTATCGATGGGTGTAAGACGGTTTTGATGAGTAACTAATTTCTCGTGGGAATTTTTTATGAAAATGATAGCTTTATTGTTTTTTTTAGCTATCACGCTTTATTTTGTCTGGCGCGCTAACCTATCCTCCGGGAAAATAAAATTAGTGAGCGTGGGTAAGGGATTGATCGGTGTATTTCTGGGGGTTATCGTCTTGGGGTTTTTTCTTAAACTTCTGGTGGCCGTCATTCCTGGATTTACTAATGATGCTGCCGGCGATTTAATGGAGGAAATAGGCGCCTCATTTATAGTGGTATGGGGGATGGGGTTTTTAATTGTAGCAATATCGGTTATATTTGGCCGGATCATGGATTTTCACAAGCACTATAATTTTGAAAATTATAAAAAATTTTCGCCAGTTACCAGTAAGTTGGCCCCAGGTTTTCTGATTTTTGCTAAGTGTTTAGTATCTTTGGGGGCTGTATTGATGCTTTATGGTATTTGGCTTACGAATTAAATCAGAAGGAGATGTTCTATAGGTTTTAATATCGAATATAGATCCCCTGTTGCTCCTGGTTTTACTAAGTAAGAGATTGAACGGCATTTCTGGAAGTGCCTTTATACTTCTTCAGAACAAGAGACGCTGCATTACTGGATGGTATTACCAAAAAACCTTAAGCCAGCATAATTGGAACCGGTGGCTTTTCCCGGAACGGGATTAACAAATATTGGCCGCTATTTTACTACTGACGAATCGCCTTACCTTGAAGTCTGGGCAGCTTATGAGCGCTGTCAGTGGGAAATGAATGCATCCGACTGGTTATTTAAAAAGCTCGCTTTGGCGGGTGAAAAAGTTCTTCATCGCCGTCTTGTGGGCAAAGCCGTAGAAAATGGTATTTTTGCTGATGTTTTAACTATCAAGGTGCACTCTTCCGGTGATGAGGTGATCTCACTATATACTGTGCAAAAGGATTATAATAAAGATAAAGGTGGCGGGAATTATTTTTCTCTAAAAGTTTCCTGTGCCTCTCAGAATTATACCGCACTGGCGCATGATATTTATTTTATGGCAGTCAACTGGGATCTTTTGCATTGCAGTAATTTAGCTATGGCTGAATTGATCACCTCAGTAGCTCTGGGAGGTGAAAGTGCTTTTAAAATCCCTCTTTCCTGGCATGCTAAAATCATTGAAAAAAATAGAATTGTTGTCGGTCATACAACTGATAATCCCAGTGCTGGTGTTATTAATTTCTATTTCTATTCTGTCGGCGAATGCCATGCGCCTCAAGCTGTCTTTGATAAATCAACAGCTCGTTTTGTTCAGCATGATGATTCCGTAATCCTTACAGCAAACGAGCTGGAGGATTTTCCGAATGGCATTAATCCTGAGCTGGGCTCAATACAAACCTGTACTGGTGAATTATATAGCGAGAAGGAAAAGATACGAGCCTTCTATCAAAGCTATATCTTTAATGATTCAGGTGTATGGTGCTATATTGAGCTGGTCGGCCAGCAGCGTAATAATGAAAACTATAAATTCAAAGCTAACAAACGCTGCCTGGAGATAATTTTGGCCACTTTAAATATAAAGGCCAGCTAACTGAGGCAGATCAGGGTTGTCTTTGTAAAGAGGCTTTACAGCGAGTCGGGTTTATTTACAGGTCAACTTTTTATCCGCTATAGCTAAGACATATTAACCAGCTATTTGGGGGCAGTGGCCATTAACAGCGCTGCTATCTTGCAGATTATCAATCAGCCCGGTACTGCCGGTCCGGAAAATCACTACGTTTGATCGTATCAACGTCATCCTGCTGGTCGAAGGCATGCTGTTCTGGAAGTATTCTTGGGAAAGTTATTGATTATCGTGTTGATGAAGACTGGATTAATAAAGTAGATAATGTCAGCGATGGGCGTTTTCTGGTGGTTGTAATACGGTTTTGGTAGGGGGGTAAAAGGGGGTATCTGATGAAGTATGTAAGCTTTTTATTTTTTGTTTTAATTTCAATCGGATATATATGGAGCGGGAAAGATGTTTTTGTACGAAAGGATTGGATTAAATTTGGTCAGCATTTTATTAGTGTTGCAATAGCTATTACTATTGTAGGCTTTATTATAAAAGGCTCGCTTGCTGTTTTTCCCGAGTTCTCCCGTTCTACGGCCAGGTTCATTTTAGCTGGTTTTAGTCTTTCATCCATAATGGTGTTAGGATTAAAATTTTTAGTCGTGATGATGTGCGCTATTTTCGCAAGAATTATGAAATTCCACCAGGTGAAAAATCAAAACAATTATAATAATTTAAGTGTTTTTACGAGCGGGATTTCTTTGCCTATGTTAAATTTTTTTAAATTATTGCTGTCCGCTGTTGGTGTAATAATTTTTTATGGTATCTGGCTTGCTCAGCCATAAAGCATAAGGGAATGCTATGATTTTTGACGCCAGCTACAATTTTCATCTTGCATTTCCTTTACTAAAGAGGAAATGAAGTAATAATATTTTATTGAATTTAAACATAACGGGTAGAGTATGTCCTGGTTAGGTTTCTTTTTTTTTCTGACTTTATCACTATGGTACGTATGGAATGGTAAAGATAATTTTTCTAAAAAAGAATGGGTTCTTTTTTTTGCTAAAATAGTTTCCGTTTTGATTGTTACGGCTTTATTTGGCAGGGTTATGTATAATATGATAATGGTGTGGAATTTTATGTCTATACCAGAGGCGAAAAAAATCACTGCTTCTTTGGGGGGCGCTTTTATTGCCGTGCTTGGAAGCAAGTTTTTAGTAGTGGCAATTTTTTCAATATTTTCAAATGTTCTGGGCTTTCATAAGCAGAGTAATGAAAAAAATTATGAAAAAATATCCTCTTTGTCGAAAGCTATATCGCCGTCACTTGTTCTTTTTGTTAAATGTTCAGTTTCTGCAGTGTCGGCAATGATGCTTTATGGGATTTGGTTAGGTAGATAACAACAGGATGCTATGAAAAATCACATCGGCTACAATTTTCCTTTTGCCTCTCCTTTTACTAAAAAGAAAATGAAGCAACGCTACTGAAAGTGTCTTTACACATTTTCAGATGAGAAAATGCTGCATTATTGGGTAGCATTGCCAAAAAGCCTGAAGCCAGCTGAAGTAAAGTCGATAGCATGCCCGGAGGCAGGATCAGTAAATATCGGGCGCTATATCACTTCGAAGAAAATAAAAGGTGTATTGAGATCATTTTTTCCACCATGCAAATTTTAGCCAGTTAAAGCCATAGCTTTTTGATTGAATTACAATAATCCTGCTTCGGGAAGTATACTACGTCTGACCACCCTAATCCTTATCCGCCCGGTTTACCGCCGGGCCTGCCAGTCCGGGAAATCACTATGTTTGATCGTATCACCGTCATCCTGCCGGTCGAGGGCCTGCTGTTCTGGAAGCTCAGCGGCCGGGAACGCCTCGCCGGCGCCTTTGAGTTCACCGTGGAGCTGCTCAGCACCGACGCGCGCATCGACCGCAAAACGCTGCTGGGCCAGCCGGTTACCGTCTGCATCCCGACTCAGGGCACGGGCACGCGCTACCTGAACGGCAAAATCACCCGCGCCGGGGTCTACAGCCAGGAGCTGAACGGCACGCGCTACGCGGTGTACCGCCTGAGCATGGAGCCGGACCTGTGGCCGATGAAGCGCGACCGCAACCTGCGCATCTTCCAGGGGCAGACGGTGGTGCAGATAATCAAAACGCTGCTGGAGGAGTATGGGGTGACGGTGGAGGACCGGCTGACGGGCAGCTACCGGGTGTGGGAGTACTGCGTGCAGTACCAGGAGAGCAGCTTCGACTTTATCAGCCGGCTGATGGAGCTGGAGGGGATTTACTACTTCTTCCGCCACGAGGCGGACCGGCACACGCTGGTGCTGGCGGACAGCGCGCGGCAGCACCAGCCGTACGCGGGCTACGAGGTTATTCCGTACCACGCGACGCCGTCGGGGGGCAGCACCTCAACGGAGGGCATTAGCGTGTGGGAGATGGAGGACAGCGTGACGCCGGGCATCTACAGCATAGACGACTACGACTTCCGCAAGCCGAACGCGTGGATGCTGCAGGCGCGGCAGAACCCGGCGTCGCCGGCGCCGGGGCAGATAGACGTGTACGACTGGCCGGGGCACTTCGTGGACCACGACCACGGGGAGCACTACGCAAAAATCCGCCAGGAGGTATGGCAGGTGGAGCACCGGCAGATAAGCGCGGTGGGCACGGCGCTGGGGCTGGCGCCGGGGAACACCTTCACGCTGCTGAACGCGCCGTTCTTCAGCGACAACGGCGAGTACCTGACGGTGAGCGCGTACTACGACTTCGAGGAGAACCGCTACGCCAGCGGGGGCGACGGCGGCACGAAGCACAATATCGCCATCGGGGTTATCCCGTCGGACGTGACGTTCCGTGCGGCGCCGAAAACGGCGTGGCCGCGCACGCACGGGCCGCAGACGGCGAAGGTGGTGGGGCCGAAGGGCGAGTCCATCTGGACGGACAAGTACGGGCGCATCAAGGTGAAGTTCCACTGGGACCGGCTGGCGAAGGGTGACGACACCAGCTCGTGCTGGGTGCGCGTGTCGAGCGCCTGGGCGGGCCAGGGGTTCGGCGGCGTGCAGATCCCGCGCGTCAACGACGAGGTGGTGATCGACTTTATCAACGGCGATCCGGACCGGCCTATCGTGACGGGCCGCGTGTACAACGAGGCGAGCATGCCGCCGTGGGCGCTGCCGGCTGCGGCGACGCAGATGGGCTTTTTAAGCCGCTCGAAGGACGGCACGCCGGACAACGCCAACGCGCTGCGCTTTGAGGACAAGGCGGGCGAAGAGCAGGTGTGGATCCAGGCGCAGAAGAATATGGATACCAATATCAAAAATGATGAAACCCGAGCGGTGGGTGGTAATCAGACGGTATCCATTAATAAAGATTTTACCAGCACGGTGAGCGGCGCTTACGTGCAGAAAACACAGAAATCACGTAATGAACTGGTGGGAGGAGACTACGAGCTTTGGGCGCAGGATGGCTTGCAGATCGCTGCCGGACAAGGCATCAGCTTTGTTTCGGGCGAGAGCGTGCTGACGCTCGATCCCAACGGCACGATTTCGTTGCAATGCATTCAGTTCCAAATCAACGCCACCGGCAACGGACAAATCAATACCGGCGGCACGCTGGATCTGAATATCAGCACGCCAACGCCGGGCATCACGCCCGATCCAACACCGATGACTATCGGCTATGAGGTTCTTCAGGCCTTCGATAAAAAAGGAAGCAATTCATGAATTACATTTTATCCGAAGGCACGCTGACGTTACCTGAAGCGGTCCAGGAACAAAGTATTACCTTACTGAAACTGCCCAAAGCTCGTGCCACGCTGGTCGTGACCCGGGCATGGGATGTGCAGGAAGGCGAAGAAGTGCGCTATCTGCAACAGCAGTTGGAAAAAGTGAAACGCGATATGAAAAAATTCGCGGCTGAAAAAGTGCAGGAGGCGCTTTTCGGCGGCCTGCCTGCGCAGGAAGTCGCCATGCGATTTGAAAACCAGGGCGTGCAGGTGGTGCAAAAACTGCTGGTTGTCAGAACCGCTACGCATCTGATGACGCTGACCTTCAGCCGGGCAGGCTCTTTCGATCCCGCTTCCCTGACCGTCTGGCAAGATATTAAGAAGGGATTTATTCCTGCCGCAGGATCGGAGGCCTGAGTAATGTCCGAGTCGATCGCAGCTCGTTTAGACGATCCTTTAGTGCACAGCTCTGCACTGGCGGATCTTGTCAGCGGATTAGTCGAAGGAGCTATCTATACCGGCATTTTAGCCGGCGCTGGCCTGCTGTTTGCCGTTAATCCGGTGGCTGGCGTCGCGGTTGGTGCTGCTGTCATGCTGGGCGCGATGGCGTCCGGCTATCCTGAAAAATTGGGCAACAAAGCCAGCGACGCTGTGGATGGCCTGCTGGATACGCTGGGTATGCGCGGGCCGCCGGATGCGGTTATAACCAGCGGTTCTGATAACGTTAAGATCATGGGCAAGCCGGCTGCACGCGCGGCAGGAACCGTAAGCCGTGCCTGGCTGGCTTCGCCGTCTGTTGGCAGCGAAGAAGCGCCGGGGCTGAAAGATATTGCCATGGCCGTGGCAGGCGGGATCGCTTCCACTATCCGCCATCCGGGCGATGCGGTAAGCGCCGCGCTGGACAAAGTCAGCCATCTCAGCGCCGCATCGGTGGGCAGCTGGTTCGGTAATCTCTGGGACGACCTGATTCAGCCGACCGTTGCCAGCGCCAGCCCTTACGCTACGCCAGCGAACAAAGACACCGTCGCCTGTACCAAAGGACATCTGGCCGAGAATGCCAACTTCCTGGCGGAAGGGTCAAAAAAGGTCATGATCAACGGCCATCCTGCGGTGCGCAACGGTCACCGCAGCACCTGTGAGGCCACCGTTCAGGTCAGCGATAACCCGCGCGTACGCATCGGCGGGGACAGCGTGGTGGTGCGCGATATCCGTAGCGGCAAAAACATGCTGGCCTATTTTGTCGGTGGCCTGCTGAGCGGCGGTATCGGTAAAGAAGGGGCAAAACTGCTGGAACAGCTTTTTACCCGCGTTGCGGCGCGGCGCGCGCTGCGGCAAATCACCTGTACGATCGTTTCTGAAGCAGGAGGAACGGTTGCCGCAGGCGCCATCTCCTCCGCGGCGATGCAGAGTTTTCACCCGGTTAACTATGCTACCGGGGCCAAGATCCTGGCCGGTCAGGACGATCTGGATTTTGTGCTGGAAGATCGTATCCCGCTTTACTGGCAGCGCATCTATCACAGCCGCAATCTGACGACCGGCCTGCTGGGCACGGGCTGGATGCTGCCGTTTGAAACGCGCCTGCTCCGCTTTCGTCATCCGGATGGGACTTTCCAGTTTGCCTGGCGCGATATAACGGGTCAGGAGCTGGGTCTGGGCGAGATTACGCCAGGCGACGTGGTGCGTTTTGATGAAGAGGGCTTTACGCTGTTCTGCTCGCTGCAGGGCGTTATCGTTATGCAAACCGCGCAGGGCGAGTTTCATCTTTATGAGCCGGATCCGCAGCGCGAAGGCGAGTGGCGTATTGGCCGTATCTACGATCGTCACGAAAACTGCCAGCACTTTAGCTGGAACGAGGCCGGACAGCTGACCGCCATCGCTGGCGATAATGAAGCGCTGGACGTGCGGCTGAGCTATGAACCGCAACACGGCCGGCTGGCGGCGCTGCATCAGGTGGTCGCCGGGGAATTACGTCCTCTGGTGAACTACCGCTATAACCCGCAGGGCCAGCTGATTGCGGTTCAGGATGCCGACGGTGTTGAAACCCGCCGCTTCAGCTGGGATCGCGCCAGCGATCTGATGGCGTCGCACAGTTACGCCACCGGCCTGACCGTGGCCTACCAGTGGCAGCCGGCCCGCGATCCGCGCTACTGGCGCGTATATGAATATCAGGTTCTGGACGACCAGCAGCATTGCCTGGAGCGCTGGCTGATCGATGCTGATGAAGAAGATCGCAGCGCCACGGTGACCTGCTTTTCCGGCGGCACCACACAGCATCGGTGGGACGAGCTTTGCCGTATTACCGATTATATCGACAGCTATGGCGCGCACTGGCGATACCGCTGGGCGGAGCAGGGCGACCTGCTGATGGCAACCCTTGCGCCGGGCGATCGGGTCTGGGCGTATGACTACGATGAGCGCGCCAATCTGTCGATGGTGCGCGATCCGCTGGGTCAGACCACCACCACCCTCTGGCATCCATCCTATGCTTTTCCGTTAAAAGAGGTGCAGCCCGACGGTGCGGTGTGGCAATACGAGTACAACGACGCCGGAGATGTTATTGCGGTAACCGATCCGCTGGGCGGTACCAGCCGTTTTACCTGGAACGAGCAGGGCGATTTACTCACGCGCACCGACGCGCTGGACAACACGCATCGCTTCTGGTGGAACGAGCGCGGGCAGCTCCGGCGCGACGAGGACTGCTCCGGCAACCAGAGCCATCGTCTGTATGATGACGCAGGAAGGTTGCTGAGCAGCACGGACGCGGAAGGCAATACCACGCGTTATCGCTGGAGCGCGGCGGGTCGGCTGCAGTGCCTGACGCGGCCTGACGGACGTGAAACGGAATATGAATACGATCGCGCCGGCATGCTGGTGGGCGAGAACGTCGACGGCTTTTCAGAACGGCACGTGGCCCTTAACGTGCGCGGGCAGGTTGTCAGCCAGACCGATCCGGCAGGGCATATTACCCGCTATCAGTACGATCGCTTTGGACGGATGACGGCGTTAAGCAATCCAAACGGCGATCGCTGGCAGTTCGAGTATGACAACAGCCAGCGCCTGCTGGCGCAGATTGACTACGCGGGGCGTCGCAAAAGCTATGGTTATGACGAGCTGGGCCAGGTTACGGAAGTCGTACAGCATCCGTTGTCTGTTGAAGGCGAAAACCTGCCGCCTCACCGCACGCAGTTTGAATATGATGAAGTCAGTCGCCTGACGGTGAAAACTACGCAGCAGCACCGTACCGAATATCACTACGGCCCGGACTGCGTGGAAGTCAGAAAGATAGCGCTGACGGAATGGGAGAAGGCACGAGCTGAAGGCCGTGAGGCAGAAGCCGAAGTACTGACCTTAACCAGCGACGCGCTGGGCAACCTGCTCAGCGAAGAGAACAGCGGCGGGCTGTTCACGCATCAGTATGACGCGCTGGGCAACCTGACCGGCAGCACGCTGCCGGACGGGCGCGAGCTGAACTGCCTGCGCTACGGCACCGGTCATCTGCTGCAGATGAACCTGAAAATGCACGGTAAGCAGAGCGAAATCGCGGGCTATCAGCGCGACAGGCTGCATCGTGAGATCGATCGCACCCAGGGCGCGCTGCATCAGGAGACGCGCTACGATCCTGTCGGGCGGATCGTGATGCGCCGCAGCGGCTTTATCGATCGTTCAGGCGTGGTGCTGGAGCGCCGCTATCGCTGGGATCGTCTGGATCAGGTGATGCAGCAGCTGGTGTCGGACAGCGCAACGCGGCAGAACGAGTGGGCAAACCAGCAGCAGCGCTTTGGCTATGATGCAACGGGGCAGGTCACGCGTGAAGTCCGCACCTATAAGGAAGAGCATTTCAGCTGGGACGCTGCCGGAAACCAGACCGACAGCCCGGGCGAAACCGTCTGGCGCAACCTGCTGCTCAGGCTGAAGGGTGCGCGCTGGCGCTACGACGGCTTTGGTCGCATGACGTGGCGGAAATCG
>NZ_RHUM01000014.1:42834-141802 GCF_003937915.1 Erwinia sp. 198
TGGCGCAACCTGCTGCTCAGGCTGAAGGGTGCGCGCTGGCGCTACGACGGCTTTGGTCGCATGACGTGGCGGAAATCGTCCGCCAGTGCTGTGGAGCAGCACTTCAGCTACGACGATGAACATCGCATCAGTGAAGTACGCTTTGACGGACATAAAGAGTTCAGCCGTGCGGAATACCGCTACGACGTGCTGGGCCGCCGCACGCAAAAAATTCTGCACCGCCACGGGCGTGAAACGGAAGTTATTTCTTTTCTGTGGAGCGGCCTGCGGATGGTGGGCGAAAGCAGCAGCCTTCAGCCTGCGCGCAACACGCAGTACATCTACGGCGAAAACAGCTGGGAACCGCTGGCGCGTGTGGACAGCATCGGCGAACAGTCGGATGTTTTCTGGTATCACACCGAACTGAACGGCTTGCCGGAACGGATGAACGACGAGCATGGCGAGGTGGTGTGGCGCGGCCGCTTCTCCGCCTGGGGTGAAACGGAGCGCGAAAGCGTGACCGGCTTCCAGGCGGTACAGCAGAATCTCCGGTTTCAGGGGCAGTACCTGGACAGGGAGACGGGCCTTCATTACAATTTATTCCGCTATTACGATCCGGTGGGTGGGCGGTTTACCCAGGTCGACCCGATAGGACTGGCGGGTGGGATTAATACTTATGGATATGTGGGCGATCCGATGGTTTGGGTTGATCCACTGGGTTTAAGCAACTTCTTTACACCATCGGTATTCAATGCCCCATCGGGCAGCACGCATACGGTTTACCAACAAGCAATTGATTGGGATTTACCTGTTAATACACGAAACGGAGTGAAAACAAACTTAGATTTAGTATTAGAAGGTAAAAGTCCATTTGTCGTTAAAAACGGAAAATATTCCCAGATAAATCTCCATCACTCCAAACAAAACGGATTAGGTTCATTGTTTGAACTCTCAGCAGGCACTCACCAAAAATATTATGGAACAAATGCACTGCACCCTTATTTACCGAAACCACATCCAACAAACCCTGTAGACAGAGAAAGCTTCAATAATGATCGTGATAGTTACTGGCGACAACGTGGTGAAAGTGAAATACATAAGCGAAGCTTAAAAACTAAATGTAGAGGTTAATATGTTATCTCAGAAGGTTAAAGAATATCTCAAAAATCAGGGGTGGTGGTTTGATGAAGTATCGGAAGAGTATAAGAATGCGCTTAGTAAGTTGGGCATAAAGCAATCATCTGATATATATGATTTTTATATTCACGCTGAAGATGGCCCTACTTTTTATAGTCGCCAGAAAGAGATATATCAGCTTGGTTGGTTCATATTGAATTCAGATTATGATCTGGATCTAAAGAGAACCCATAATGTATTGGGGTTAAGTGATGAATATATTCCACTTGATAGTTTTGAGGGGGGGTATGGTTTTTTTTATAATAAAAAAACTGGTGAATTGGCAGAATTAAGCCTAGGTGAAAAATTGGAGGATTTTAAAGCGGGGACGATTCATCCTCAATGGAAAGATTTTAACAGTTTCATAGAGTGGTTCTTTGGATTATAAATCCTAAGATAAAAACAGCCGGAAACGATCTAACGATCCATTCGGCTTTATTTTTAGCAGCTGGCTTGGGCCAGCAGCGCCTGTTGCCGGGTATACTGCACCCCCGCCTTTGCTGTTCAAGCCAAACCCGCTCCTGTCGGAGTTGCTTTCCCTTCCGGCTGCCGAGTATCAGCACCAGATAGTCGTTCAGCATCTTCAGATTGACACCGTTTCCCACCTCAAACTCCGTCTCAGCTAGCCACTTACCCGCAAATAAGGAAGAGCATTTCAACTGGGATGCCGCGGGCAACCAGACCGACCGCCCGGGCGAAACCGTGTGGCGCAACCTGCTGCTCAGGCTGAAGGGTGCGCGCTGGCGCTACGACGGCTTTGGTCGCATGACGTGGCGGAAATCGTCCGCCAGTGCTGTGGAGCAGCACTTCAGCTACGACGATGAACATCGCATCAGTGAAGTACGCTTTGACGGACATAAAGAGTTCAGCCGTGCGGAATACCGCTACGACGTGCTGGGCCGCCGCACGCAAAAAATTCTGCACCGCCACGGGCGTGAAACGGAAGTTATTTCTTTTCTGTGGAGCGGCCTGCGGATGGTGGGCGAAAGCAGCAGCCTTCAGCCTGCGCGCAACACGCAGTACATCTACGGCGAAAACAGCTGGGAACCGCTGGCGCGTGTGGACAGCATCGGCGAACAGTCGGATGTTTTCTGGTATCACACCGAACTGAACGGCTTGCCGGAACGGATGAACGACGAACACGGCGAGGTGGTGTGGCGCGGCCGCTTTTCGACCTGGGGTGAAACGGAGCGCGAAAGCGTGACCGGCTTCCAGGCGGTACAGCAGAACCTTCGTTTTCAGGGACAGTACCTGGACAGGGAGACGGGCCTTCACTACAATCTGTTCCGGTATTACGATCCGGTGGGTGGGCGGTTTACCCAGGTCGACCCGATAGGACTGGCGGGTGGGATTAATACTTATGGATATGTGGGCGACCCGCTGACGTGGGTGGATCCGCTGGGTTGGATGAGCTGCTCTACGGATGCGGCCAAACTCGCTCGTAACTTAGGCCCCCAACCTTTAGGGGGAGGGAAATATGATGCCCATCATATTGTAATGTCCAATTCCTCAGATCCTCGTATGGTTGCGTTGAGGAAGCGAATGGATGATCTCAATATTGATATTAATAATTCAAAAAATGGGGTTTGGCTTCCAAATACACGAGCAGATCGTATTGATGGTACATTAACAACAGCTCATAAAGGCAATGGCATACATGGTAATGCTTACAAGCAATATGTTTATGATAGATTAATTAATGGCCAAACGGATGAAGAGTTTTTGACTGCGCTTAAGTCAATCAAAAGTGAACTTGCAAGTGGAAAGGTCTTTCCCCTTGCTAATGGTAAATTTCCTATTCTATAAAGAGGATGATAGGGTGCAAGAAATAGCAGATAAAATTAAGAGGAATTTAGATGAATTTTCTTCTCTTTTAAATTCAGAAGATTTTTTATCAAGTAAAATAAGTTCCATTGGCAGTAATGAAGAAAAAATAGTATCGTGGTCTAAATTTAATGCATTTAGTGTCATACCTTTCTATAACGAGCTAACAGGATTCAAAAATGGAGATATGCAACAGAAAGAGCCAAAAAATAAAAAAAATGTATATTGTTATCTTTCAAATGACAGGTTAATTAGTAAGATTCTAAGCTATAACTCTAAAGGAGTTGTAGAAGATGTATCTTATATTATTCGAGAAGAAAACAGCGAGTTAGAAATAAAGCAAGATATTAATGGGAAAAACTTGGCTATTTCTCAAGTTTTTTTTGATGAGAAAAGCAGACCAGTAGAAGCGTATTATGCTAATGATGATGATAATAATTCAGGGTATCATTATTTTTATGAAGGAAATGTCATCAAGGAAATTTTAACAGTAGGTAATAATTCTGCACAACCTTATGTGATTTTATCATGCGAATATGATAATGATAAAAAAATAAAAGAAATATATTTTGACAGTAAAAATGGGAAGGTCAATGTTTTTCCAAGGTAGTTTTATATTAACAGTAATTGAAATTGTTTAATATTAATATCGAACGAGGGAGGGATCTTACTATATTTAGAGATAAATAATATTAGGCAGCTTCTACTGCCTAATATGTTGCCTTTGTTCAAAGTATATCACTTCTCACTTCAGCTGGAGTCGCGCCAGCCATCTGGTGACTTCGCCCACTATTTCATCGGCCAGGCGGTAGAGTATTTTGGTGGCCTTCCAGTGAAGTAACCACAATTTTTTCTGCATCATTGCCAGTAAAAAATAATAGATATCTGTATTAAGTAGCTATCACATTGCAAATTACAGAATTCCTCGTATTTATTCGAATCAGTAAGGAAAAGCCGTTCATCCTTTTAAAAGACTGCCTCCTTAACTCTCTTCACCACCTGTCGCACCGGATAAAGCTGTTTCCCCAGCGTCGGCACTCGTCGCGTCAGCGATCAGTACGATACACCCGTGCAAAACCCTGTGGGTGATGCCGCGCCCGGTGTCAAATCCCGCCTCAACCAGTCGCATTTAAGGTACAGGCTGGAACATTATTGATAGTATGTAGCTTGCCTGGTTGGGTGCTTCTATAAAGCGCATTAACGTGATTAACCGAAAAGCAAAGCTGTATTTTGAAGGGCAAGACCAGGGGATTAGAATAGTATAGTCTAGGTAAAGGAATATCAGGGTACGGCGGAGTATATGAGCTATGATGGGGGGGGCTCGGGCGTTGAGCTGAAAATAATCGTTGTGTCACTAAAGGAATTATCCTTCTGGGAAGATGATAATTTGGCACGCGCTGAGAGGAACGGCGGTGGCGAGGTTATTATTATCGAAGGATGTACGACAATTTTAATTGATAAGTAAATTGTTGCAAGTGAAAATATTATGGGAGTCATGGCTTTACTGTCTTTTTTATTTGTAACTCTTTATCATTTTGACGAGATAAAATTTATTATAGAGAAAATTCATTAGCAAACGCAAGTAAAGGACTGATCGTTGTATTTATTGGGATTATTGTTTTTGGTTGTTTCCTTAAATTCTTAGTCGCGATAATTCCTGGCTTTACTAATGATGCTGCCGGCGATCTAACGGAGGAAATAGGTGCCTCGTTTATAGTGGTGTGGGGAACGAGGTTTACGATTGTAGCTATATCGACTATCTTTGGCCTAATTATGGGTTTTCAAAAAAACATAACTTTAAAAATTATAAAATTTTTCGCAAGTTACCAGTAAACTGGCCGCTGGTCTTCTAACTTTTGTCGAATGTATAGTCTCTTTGGGGGCTGTATTGATGCTTTATGGTATTTGGTTTACGCATTGAGTCAGAAGGGAGATGGTCTATGGATTTTGATAACGAATATAGAATCTTTATTACTCCCGATTTTACTAAGAAATAGATTGCATTGCATTTTTGGAAGTGCCTTTATACCTCTTCACGCAGTACATCTACGGCGAAAACAGCTGGGAACCGCTGGCGCGGGTGGACAGCATTGGCGAACAGTCGGACATTTTCTGGTATCACACCGAACTGAACGGCCTGCCGGAACGGATGACCGACGAGCATGGCGAGGTGGTATGGCGCGGACACTTCTCGACCTGGGGCGAAACGGAGCGCGAAAGCGTGACCGGCTTCCAGGCCGTGCAGCAGAATCTCCGGTTTCAGGGACAGTACCTGGATCGTGAAAGCGGGCTGCACTTCAATCTGTTCCGGTATTACGATCTGGTGGGTGGGCGGTTTACTTAGGTTGACCCGCTGGGGTTGAGTAAGTGTAGTTTAGCTTCCAAAATGGTGAAGTCAGCCAATGGTCGAATGCCAATTAATGGTAAATTTGCAGGAAGGATGTATCCTCTTGAAAGTTTACCTGTAGGGATAAGAAGCAAATATCCACATAGTGTTCCATTTAATCACGCGGGGTTCCCTGACTTTACTAGATATGCAATAAAGAATGTTCGTATTGAACTTGGTAGAACTCGTGGTATTGATTTTGCTCGTGCAGATAGAGCCGCAGGATATGATAGAGCTAACCCAAGGCCTGGAAATTATACCTGGCATCATTACCAGGATTCAGGTTACATGCAGTTAATACCAACCGACATACACGCCGCTGTAAAACATACTGGTGGCATAGCAACAGGGAGATGAATCTATGACACAAATACATGGTTCAAAGGGTGTTGTAAGTGAAAAAGAGATATTCGATATAGAAAGTCAGCATGCCATTAAACTACCTGGTAGCTATAAAAATTTCTTAAAAAAATATAATGGTGGCTATCCTCAGCCAGATGGTTTTGACTTTGCTGATGGTAGTGATGGCTCAAGCATTGATAAATTTTTAGAAATTAGCAGTTCAAAAAGTGAAAGCCTTATAGAATACTTTAGAAATTATAAGGGTCGTATTCCTGAGAAATATTTTCCCATAGCTAAAGATCCTGGGGGTAGCCTAATTTTAATAGAGATTAATAGCGGGGGTGATAATGTTTATTATTGGGACCATGAAAATGAAGCTGAAGACGGCGATAAACCTGGAATGGATAACATGCATCTGATAGCATCAAGTTTTGATAATTTTTTAAATAACTTGTATGAAATAGAATTATAGCTGTAAACCGGAAGGCAACATTAATTTCTTCCGGGTCTTTGAGTCTAGAATGCCATTTTATATTTATTTTTTTAAATTGCTTGCTATCATTTTGGCTCTGGATTTAGAAAGGTATGTTAATTTAAATAATAATTTTGATTGTTATATGCCCGTGCAGGTGTTTTTTCTGACAGAATAGAAGATGGGTATTAAATAGACTTGTAACTTCAAACGGAATTTTGTTCCATCTTAAATCACGCCTATGTCACCCGCTTATCTGTAATATTTACCTACACTAAAATGTAATCGTCTTCCTGTGGAGAGTTCCCGATGACGTCAGCGCAATGTAGCACAACAAGTGAGCAAACCAGCAGCAGCTCTTTGGCTATGGTGCGGTGGGCCAGGTGATGGGTGAGGTACGGGTGTATAAAGAAGAGCAATTTAGTTAGGATCCGGCAGGGAACCGGACGGAGAAATCAGGTGATGCTGTCTGGCAGAATCTACAGCGAAGACTGAAAGGCGCGCGTTGGCAATATGACGGCTTTGGCCGCATGACGTAGCGGAAATCGTCTGCCGGCGCAGTAGAGCAGCACTTCAGCTATAACGATGAACATCGCATCAGCGAAGTGCGTTTCGATGGGCACAGGGAGTTCAGCCGCGCGGAATACCGCTATGACGCGCCGGGCCGCCGCACGCAAAAAATTCTGCATCGCCATGGGCGTGAAGCGGAAGTTATTTCATTTCTGAGGAGTGGCATGCGGATGGTGAGTGAGCACTGTAACCTGACGCTGGCATGCAGCACATCCCATGTTTACAGAGGGCTGCCGGGAGCCGTTCATGGGTAAAGCCTGTTAACGAGCAGCTTAATACTTTGTTATACCATGCTGCACTGAAAGGCCTGCCAACTCATATGGACGTCGGATTCTCAATCTGAGGAGGGTTTGTGCTGCAATCTTTTCCAATATTACAAATCAGTCAGAGAAAGACTTATGCTGCCGGGGCCGCCAGAGCGGGATTATAAAAAAATTAAATGCTATGCCGATTATCGCAAGGATGGATAGCAGTCGTAATTTTGACAAATGCCAAAAGTAATGGCCTGATTAAAAGAGATAAAATAAGCGAAAAATCATGGTAAAATAGCGAAAGGACAGCATTTTCTTAAAGCGGCCATGTCTGTTTTGCATTCAATAAATTCATTATCATTTTAAGATCCCCATCATGAAAACTTCCCCGATCATACTGTTACTGCTCGCCTGTACCGCTCAGGCAGAGGATTTTTGTACCCATCTCGATGCACTGGCCAATAAAGAAGGCATAAGCACCGACGGCACAGAAAACGTCTACAAAGTGACAGGCAAAGGGCGGCTCCAGTTTTACTCCGCGCCAGAGAGTCGATGCGCGATGCGCGGAACATTTATCATTCCGGGGCAACAGGTTTATACCTATCTCGAGTACAAAAATTACGCCTCGGTAATGTATATGGCCGATGACCAACAGGTAACCGGCTGGGTTGATAAAAGCAGACTGGCCGCCACGCATACAGGCGTCGGGCCAGACTACAACCGGCAGGCAGCAACCTCGCAGGATTTATCAGCCGCTGATTTTACCGTTATCATCCGGGGTCAGAAGATAACGTTGGGTGAGGCATGGAACAACAACACCATGCAGGCTGGCGGCAAGGAAGAAAAGAGTGAATTTGTCGGTGATGTGCCTTTCGGTGAGAGCAGCTATAAGTTCTGGCAGCATCATTACTCAGGCTATTCGATATACAGCGCCAATCTTTTTTGGGACAGACTCCATCGGAGCGTCGACAGCTATATTATCGCTCAGATAGAGCTCAACTCCCCTGATATCTCTACCCGGCGTGGAATTAAAACAGGCGACAGCGAGACACAGCTGACCGCGGCTTACGGTCCGGGTACCATAGATAACAGCGACAACCAACGCTGGCTTAGCTATGACAGCGCCGATAAACGGCTTTCTTTTCAGATCGATAATAACCGCATCAGTCATATCATGATGGTGTTCAAATCGGATAATCAGAATTGAAAATTCTCTGGCTTATCGCCTGTACCTGGCTGCTGGCGTTTTCCTGTTTGGCGGCAGAGGATAAAAGCCTGGCGTAATTGTATGGACGCGTCCGAAGGTGTTATCGCAGCTATCATAGCCTGTAACGCCGTTAAGGATGATTATCAGAACAGGCGGCTTAATGCTAATTATCAACGCTATCTGGCTGGCATGAGTACAGACGTGAAGCAAAATTTTATGCTCAGCGGCTGTGGGTTAAATTCAGGGATGAAAATTGCGGCGCTTTTACTTCTCAGGAAGCTGGCGGCACGTTAGCAGCCATCGACGGCTCAGGCTGCTACCTTAAAATGACGGCGGAACGAGCTGATGATTTTAATCGGCATTCCTGAAGGCAATATCTGACCACCGCCTTGCTCATAAATCACTATTCAGAAAATGGCACAGGGACAATGCTACCTTGTGCTTATAGCCACTGTGGTATCAAACAGGAATAACCGTCTGACTATGATCGATCTTCATGCCCAAACCGATGTCCTCAACGACTACGTTCGCAACAATTATGCCGCTTATCTGCCATCTGGCTACCCGATTGCAGACGTTAACGCCGACAGTTTACAGCCTGATTATCACCTCTGGCTGAACGGTGAGCCATTACCTGGCTGGCTCTCTGCTTCTTCCTCTGCGAAGGAAAGAGAGCTGCTACGCGATCGGGCTAAAGGCGCGCTGGTCGGTCTGGCGGCGGGCGATGCCGTCGGCACGACGCTTGAATTTGAGCCACGCGATCGGCACGCTGTTGACGATATGGTCGGCGGCGGGCCCTTTAACTTAAGAGCGGGTGACTGGACCGACGATACCACCATGGCGCTGTGTCTGGCAGAAACGTACCTTTATCGGGATCGGCTGGATCTTAATGACTTCCGCAATCGCATGGTGAACTGGTATCGCTATGGCGTAAACAGCGTGACCGGGGTCTGTTTCGATATCGGTAGCGCAACGCGTTACGCTTTGGAACAGCATCTTCTGCATGGGCTGGCCTGGTTCGGCAATACCGATCCCGGCACCGCGGGTAACGCAGCGATCATCCGGCTGGCGCCTTCCGCTATTTTCCAGCGGCACTCTCTGCTGCATACGCTTAATGATGCGGAACAGCAGGGCAGAGCCACGCATGGTGCTTTTGAATCGCTGGATTGCAGCCGGTTACTGGGGCTGATCCTGCATAAATTGCTCAACGGTGCAGATAAAAACGAGGCTTTATCGCCGCACATCTGCCCGTTCAATGCCAGAGCCGCGCTAATTAATGCGGGTGAATATAAGCAGAAGCGTCGGGACCAGATCCGTTCAAGCGGCTATGTTATTGACACCCTGGAGGCGGCATTATGGGCCGTCTGGCAGACGGATAACTTTCGGGATGCCATTCTGCTGGCGGCTAATCTTGCGGATGATGCCGACAGTGTGGCAGCAACAGCAGGTCAGGTGGCGGGGGCGCTGTATGGCTATTCAGGTATCCCGCAGACGTGGCGAGAAAAGCTTACGGAAGGGGGTCGCATCACCACGATGGCGGAAGAACTGTTTAAGCGCGCGCCAGAATATAACTGATACCGGCTGACGGCAGTCGGTGAGCGATATTGCAGGCTGTAAAATTTTCGCTTTCCTGGGGGATTTTAAAACGTTACGTTTTTTTTATTAATTTTATTGAATAGGCCTGGTTTCGTCCCGGCAGCCGCCGGTTTATGGCTAAAAGATTTGCTTTTCAACTGACCTCGCCTTGCCATGATAATGACCCGGATAGCGCCATTACTGCTTACTACGGCAGCAGATACGTTAACAGGGCAATGCCTGAAGGAGCCGTAGGGCCGCGGCTATTATGCGCCACCTGACTTTAAAGGGCTGTGCCAAAAAACCAGCCCGGTGGGCTTCTTATGTCAGCTGCGGCCGGTAAATATCTGGCCTAAAAAAAGCGCGATCCAAATTCAGATCGCGCTGGTGGGTAAATCAAACTGCGGATAAATCAGGCCCGGACGGGCTGTTCGCCCTTAGTCGGAGAAGGGATACCGTCCGATCCCGACACGCTGTTTATGAGCGCCAGAGCGTAACGCCTGTTTGTTATTAATAAGCGTTATTTCGCCAGCTTATCTTCGGTACGCAATTCAAAATCAGAGGCATCGTGGCGCTCGTGCAGCTGTTCGGCTGGCTCGCCCCAGGTGCGGTTGACGATGCGGCCACGCTGAACGGCAGGGCGCTGTGCGATTTCATCGGCCCAGCGTTGCAGGTTCTTATACGCTCCTACATCCAGGAACTCGGCTGCATTGTACAGATCGCCACGAACCAGCGCGCCATACCATGGCCAGATGGCGATATCGGCGATGGTGTAATTTTCACCCGCAATATAGCGGTTCTCCGCCAGCTGGCGATCCAGCAGATCGAGCTGACGTTTGGCTTCCATGGTAAAGCGGTCGATGGCGTATTCGATTTTTACCGGCGCGTAGTTATAGAAATGACCAAAGCCACCGCCCAGATAAGGTGCAGAGCCCTGTAGCCAGAACAACCAGTTCAGCGTTTCGGTACGGCCTGCCGGATCTTTTGGTAAAAAGTGGCCATATTTCTCTGCCAGATAAAGCAGGATGGCGCCGGATTCAAACACGCGGGTCGGGGGCGTGGTAGAAACATCCAGCAGCGCCGGGATTTTAGAGTTCGGGTTCACTTCTACAAAGCCGGAAGAGAACTGATCGCTGTCGCCAATGCGGATCAGATGCGCATCATATTCGGCCTCGTTAACGTTCAGCGCCAGCAGCTCTTCCAGCAGGATAGTAACCTTCTGGCCGTTAGGCGTGCCCATAGAATAGAGCTGCAAAGGGTGTTTGCCGATTGGCAGAATAGCTTCGTGGCGCGAACCGGCGGTCGGGCGGTTAATGCTGCCCCAGGTGCCGCCTGCGTTTTTGTTCTCCGACCAGACTTTAGCCGGCTGATAATCGTTGCTGCTCATAAAATTTTCCCTTTTCACGGTTGGATGGCGTAGCGGGACTGACTTCTCGCTGTTAATGGTCTAAAAATAGCGTCGATTGCCGCACTGCACCAAAAGCGGTTGTTACAGCTGATGTCAGATATAGCACCGCTACCGCGCAGACGTTTATCTGGAAAGAGCGATCGCTACGGTAATTCAGATACTTCCGTAAGGAGAAAGAATGAAGCACGACAAAGCCGCATTAAAACAGGCGGGGCTGACGCTGTCCGAGGATGGTCGCGTGTGCTGTTACTGGCAACCGTCAATGCCGGACTATCACGATAATGAATGGGGCAGGCCGGTTGTGGACGATCGTCGTCTTTTTGAAAAAGTCTGCCTTGAAGGCTTTCACTCGGGGATGTCGTGGCAGCTCATCTATAACAAACGGGAAAATTTTCGTCGGGCCTTTGCCGACTTCGATTTTCATCAGGTGGCGACGTTCACGGAAGACGACGTCGCCAGACTGATGGCGGATAAAAGCATTGTGCGCAATCGGGCGAAAATTCTGTCCACTATTAACAACGCGCAGCGGGCTATTGAGCTGCTTAACGAGACGGGATCGCTGGCGGAGTGGTTCTGGCAGTTTGCGCCCGGGCCCGATGCCCGACCGGAAATTATCGATCTGGCGTACTGGCAGCAAACCAAAACGTCGCCGGAAGCGATAAAAATGTCAAAAGCGTTAAAAAAGCGTGGCTGGACGTGGGTCGGGCCGGTAACCGCCTATTCGCTGATGCAGGCGCTGGGACTGGTGAACGACCATCTGACAGGTTGTGAATGCCGTAGGGCGGTAGAGGCGGCAAGAGATAAGGCCTGCTTACCTGGCACTAACCAGCCCGATTTCACATCGTATTCCGAAAAAGAGTAAAAGATACGGACCGATCAGGAGAGCAAGAAAACTGTCTGGTAAGCCGCTATAGCTGCCTGACGTAAAAAGCGACCTCGTCCTTTCGCGCCGCTGGCTTCCGCTAATGGGCGCACTTTTACGCCGCGCTTGGCGGCCTTTCTTCCATTTACGCCAGGCATTCGCCGTTGTGGATTGTGTATAGCGTCCGAATCGGCGAAAATGCCGGCCATTGATGATTAATCGCCTGTGTCTTCCTGCGCAAACCGCGCAGCGGCGGCACAGCACCAAACAGAGTTTTTTCATGTCAAATGCACCTTTTATGCAAGAGGTGGCTCGTCGCCGCACTTTTGCCATTATCTCGCACCCGGATGCCGGTAAAACCACCATCACCGAAAAGGTGCTGCTGTTCGGACAGGCGATCCAGACCGCCGGTACGGTAAAGGGACGCGGCTCCAGCCAGCACGCGAAATCCGACTGGATGGAGATGGAAAAGCAGCGTGGTATTTCGATCACCACCTCCGTGATGCAGTTCCCCTATCGCGACAGCCTGGTCAACCTGCTGGATACGCCGGGACACGAAGACTTCTCGGAAGATACCTACCGCACCCTGACGGCGGTCGACTGCTGCCTGATGGTTATCGATGCCGCTAAAGGCGTTGAGGATCGTACCCGCAAGCTGATGGAAGTCACCCGCCTGCGCGATACGCCGATCCTGACCTTTATGAACAAGCTGGACCGGGATATCCGCGATCCGATGGAAGTGCTGGACGAGGTGGAAAGCGAGCTGAAGATCGCCTGCGCGCCGATCACCTGGCCAATCGGCTGCGGCAAGCTGTTCAAGGGCGTTTACCACCTTTATAAAGATGAAACCTATCTTTATCAGTCCGGTAAAGGCCACACCATTCAGGAAGTTCGCGTGGTGAAAGGGCTGGATAACCCGGAGCTGGACGCCGCCATTGGCGAAGAGCTGGCGGCACAGCTGCGGGAAGAGCTGGAGCTGGTACAGGGCGCGTCGCACGAGTTTGAGAAAGAAGCGTTCCTGAACGGCCAGCTAACGCCGGTGTTCTTTGGTACCGCGCTGGGCAACTTCGGCGTGGATCATATGTTGGATGGCCTGGTGGAGTGGGCACCGTCGCCTATGCCGCGCGCTACCGATATCCGTACCGTTACCGCCGCAGACGAGAAATTCACCGGCTTCGTGTTTAAGATCCAGGCGAATATGGATCCGAAACACCGCGACCGTGTGGCCTTCCTGCGCGTGGTTTCCGGCAAGTATGAAAAGGGCATGAAGCTGCGCCAGGTTCGTCTGGGCAAAGACGTGGTGATTGCCGACGCGCTCACCTTTATGGCGGGCGACCGCTCGCATGTTGAAGAGGCGTATCCGGGCGATATCATCGGCCTGCATAACCACGGCACCATTCAGATCGGCGATACCTTTACCCAGGGCGAGAACATGAAGTTCACCGGTATTCCGAACTTCGCGCCGGAGCTGTTCCGTCGTATTCGTCTGCGCGACCCGCTCAAGCAAAAGCAGCTGCTGAAAGGACTGGTGCAGCTGTCGGAAGAGGGCGCGGTGCAGGTGTTCCGTCCCGTGCACAACAACGATCTGATTGTGGGCGCGGTCGGCGTACTGCAGTTCGACGTGGTGGTGGCGCGACTGAAAAGCGAATATAACGTCGAAGCGATCTATGAGTCGGTCAACGTCTCTACCGCCCGCTGGGTGGAATGCAGCGACGCGAAGAAGTTCGACGAGTTCCAGCGTAAAAACGAGGTAAACCTGGCGCTGGACGGCGGTGATAATCTGACTTATATCGCGCCGACCATGGTCAACCTGAATATTACCCAGGAACGCTATCCTGACGTGGTGTTCCGCAAAACGCGCGAACATTAACAGGCAGGCTATATACGGTTACCCTGACAGGCGGCGCTTCGGCGCCGCTTTTTTTTTGCCCGCGGCTGTTCGTATCCCGCCTTACAGACTCATCTTAAAAAAATGCGCTTTTGCCCATTTATCCGCCATATCAACCACAAAGGGCAGCAGAATTCAGATCAGCGTCTATATTTATTTCAACAGGACGCAAAATATGTGGCGCGGTTGCTACAAAGCCTGACTACTGCAGTCACGCCGTTTGTGACTGAAAGCTCACAGTTGTGGGTGCATCAACCTAAGAAGGAAGAGATCGATGAACAAGACTAAGATTGCTAAAACTCTGATGGCTGCTCTGGTAGGTTCTGCACTGGTTAGTGGCGCTGCGATGGCAGAAGACACCACTACGCCAAAAGTACAGTCCACGACCGACAGCGCGGGTTCTAAAATCGATAGCTCTATGAAAAAAGTCGGTGGATACATGGATGACAGCGGCGTGACTGCCAAGGTGAAAGCAGCCCTGGTTGATAACGACGCTATTAAAAGTACGGATATCTCAGTCAAAACTCACGAAGGCGTCGTAACGCTGAGTGGTTTTGTCGCTTCTCAGGATCAGGCTGAACTGGCCGTTTCCGAAGCGAAAAAAATTGAGGGCGTAAAATCCGTCAGCGATAAACTACACGTTAAAGACAGCGCAAAAAGCAGCGTCAGCGGCTATGCCGGTGATGCAGCAACAACCAGCGAAATTAAAGCTAAACTGTTAGCGGATGACATCGTACCGTCCCGCAACGTGAAGGTTGAAACCACCAACGGTGTGGTCCAGCTTTCCGGTTCGGTAAAAACCCAGGCACAGTCAGATCGTGCTGAAGGCATTGCCAAAGCGATTGAAGGCGTCAAGAGCGTGAAAAACGATCTGGCGGTGAAATCGTAATACCGGCGTGGGCTGGCCCTTACGGCCAGCCCGTGACGGTGCCGTCGTCAGACAGAAATCAATAACAGATGATGTTCGATTTTAATATAGGGTAAGGAGAAGCTTATGTTTCGTTGGGGTATTATCTTTCTGGTTATCGCACTGATCGCCGCCGCATTAGGTTTCGGTGGTCTGGCAGGTACGGCAGCATGGGCAGCGAAAATCGTCTTCGTTGTCGGTATCATTATCTTCCTGATCAGCCTGTTTACCGGCCGCAAGAAGTTATAGCTTTAACGCTCCCCACGGCAGCGCCAGCGCTGCCGTGGGAAGAGACGTATTGCCCGTCTGCACGTCCTTTCTTTTTTCCCACGTTCACTTCTCGCAGTATCTCGTCACTTTTTTCTCACGTTCACTTCCGCCTGCATTTCATTACTCTTTTGTCCCGCATTTATTTCTCGCTACACTTCGTCATGCTTTTCACTCCCCGCATTAACACTCATAGCAATAAGCGCCAAACCGTCGTCACTACGTGAGCGTATCCTCACCGCATTAGCTATCAGAGAGGAGGAGAAAGGTGGGCAGACGCATTCCGATTACGCTCGGCAATATTACGCCGCTGTCGCTGGCACCTTTTCATCCGGGCAAGCTCGCCCTGGTCTGTGAAGGCGGCGGACAGCGCGGGATTTTTACCGCAGGCGTACTGGACGAGTTTCAGCGGGTTGGTTTTAATCCTTTTGACCTGATGATTGGCACTTCCGCAGGCGCGCAGAACCTCTCTGCATTTATTTGCGGCCAGCCTGGCTATGCCCGGCGGGTGATTACGCGCTATACCACCAGCAAACTTTTCTTCGATCCGCTGCGCTTTGTGCGCGGCGGTCATCTGATCGATCTGGACTGGCTGGTGGATATCACCGCCAAAGAGTTTCCGCTGGCGATGACGGCGGGCGAAGAGGCGTTTTCGCAGGGGCGTGAGTTTTACATGTGCGCCTGCCGCAGCGACGACTATTCGCCTGGCTACTTTGCGCCTACCGCAGCGAACTGGCTGAACATTATCAAAGCCTCCAGCGCCATTCCCGGCATGTACCGGCCCGGCGTCGATCTGGAAGGCATCAGCTACCTGGACGGCGGTATCAGCGATGCGGTGCCGGTGCGCGAAGCGGCGCGGCGCGGCGCCGACACCATAGTCGTTATCCGAACCGTGCCGTCGCAGATGACCTATACGCCGCAGTGGCTGAAGCGCGTCGAGCGCTGGCTGGACAAAGGCGCGCTACAGCCGCTGGTTAATATCATGCACCTGCATGAAGAGAGCTACCGCCAGACGCAGCAGTTTATTAACGAGCCGCCTGGCGATCTGAATATCATTGAAATCTTTCCGCCGCGTCCACTGGCAAGCATGGCGCTGGGCAGCCGCATAGCCTCGCTAAATCAGGACTATCATCTGGGTCGTCGCTGCGGCCGTTATTTTTTGGCTACAATAGGGCAGTGGCTGCAGGGCGAAGCACAGGCTACTGCGCCAGTAGTGCCGGACGTGCCGCCCGCCAATGAACCGACGATTGTGCCGTCGGCGAGCAACGATGATGATTTTCCTGAAGGATCGCTGGCATGACTTTTGTTGATACGCACTGTCACTTTGATTTTCCGCCCTTCTGCGGCAACGAGGCGGAAAGCCTGCGGCTGGCGGCGGAAGCCGGGGTGGAAAAGATTATTGCGGTAGGCGTTTCGGCGGATCGTTTTGCCGGGGTGCTGGCACTGGCGGAAAACTATGCGCCTTTATACGCGGCGCTGGGTACGCATCCGATGGCGATTGCCGGCCATCAGGAAGCGCATCTGCAACAGCTGGAAGATCATCTACGGCAGGGGGCGTCGAAGCTGATAGCGATCGGCGAGATCGGCCTGGATCTTTATATTGAAAACCCGCAGTTCGACAAGCAGCAGGCGGTGCTGGAGGCGCAGCTGAGGCTGGCAAGGCGCTATGATTTGCCGGTGATCCTGCACTCAAGGCGCACGCACGACAAGCTGGCGATGCAGCTGCGCAAGCTCGATTTGCCCGCGCGCGGCGTGGTGCACGGCTTTGCCGGTAGCGAGCAGCAGGCGTTAGCCTTTATCCGCGAAGGCTTTGCTATTGGGGTCGGCGGCACTATCACCTACGAGCGGGCCAGCAAAACCCGCAACGCTATTGCACGCTTGCCGCTGGCCTCGCTGCTGTTAGAAACCGATTCGCCCGATATGCCGGTGCAGGGTTTTCAGGGCCAGCCAAACCGTCCTGAAAGGATCAGGCACGTCTGGCAGAGCCTGTGCGAGATCCGCGATGAATCGCCGCAGGAGATTGCCGACACCCTGCGCGAAAATACCCGCCGACTGTTTCGGATCTGAAGCTGGTAAATACAGTAGGTCATTAACCGTCCAGCCTGGCTAATGCTCGGTTTCGAAACCTTTCCCGGCAGACCGGGCTGCTATCGCGGTGATACGTCAGGCCACCCTTTCACGGCACAATAATTGTGATTGCCATCATATTAATTCAGTTATTGCCGATCGTGTATTCCATATCCCACCTGATATAGCGCAAAATTAATTCCCAATTCTTTGTTTGATAAGGTCTTTAGTCTTTATTTTTGACGAAAATTACGCGGCTTGAAGGTTTCCTGAATCAGGTGTAAAACTTTCTTTGCCTTGTTGAGAGGTGAAAGGAAACTAATTATATTTCAGGTTGAAATTAAAAGGATTTTATTATGGCTATTCGAGAAGTTAGTGCTGAACTTCGGAGAGCTATTTCAGGGGCAAAAATTGGGCATATCATTGTTATTATCGTGGGATTTCAATTTGCATCAGCCATATTAAGTGGAGTGGGCATTGTGTCCGCCTGGTACACGCTACCGCAAAGCTTTTCGCGCTGGGCAGTGATAATAATAACCTCTTTGGGCAGCGTTCGCCTTTTAGATGATATCTTTGTTTTTCTTCTTAACAGATTAAATAAATCCGGTAGGGAAAGTAATTATTGAAATACCTGAATGAATCAGCCCATATAGTTCAAGGTCGCTTTGATTAGCGGCCTTATTTATTGAAAGGGCCATAAATAGCAGCACCGTTAATCTAACATTGATGCAGTCGGCGCGCAGCGTCATAACCTGTGACGTAGTTATTTCATAATTCGTGGATCCCATGCTGCTGGCAGAGGGGGTTCTCAGGCAGGGCATCCATAATTATCGTCTGAAGAAACAGGCCTGAGGGTATTCTCCGCCAGGCGAATAGCGCCGTTTCTGAATGTTACCATCATAACATTTTATGATGCCTGCCAGGATGGCCCGTATCGGGACAGCCCGGCAGCCTGATGTAATTTTGTCCGGTTTACGGTATAATTACGGCAACAGCAGCGGCCTCAATGTGAAAGCTATCACAGACGAAGCCCGGAACGAATGTTACTATTCTAACATTGTCCCTGCACTGCGCTCACGCCAACCGCCTTTTCGGAGAAAACCATGACTGATTTAACCACTGCCGCCGTTCGCGCGCTGAAGCTGATGGATCTGACCACCCTGAACGACGACGATACGGACGCCAAAGTGGTTGCGCTGTGTCATCAGGCCAAAACGCCTGTTGGCGAGACGGCGGCCATCTGCATCTATCCCCGTTTTATTCCGATTGCGCGTAAAACGCTGCGCGAGCAGGGTACGCCGGATATTCGTATCGCTACCGTGACTAACTTCCCGCACGGCAACGACGACATCGAAATCGCCCTGGCGGAAACCCATGCCGCTATCGCCTACGGCGCTGACGAAGTGGACGTGGTTTTCCCTTACCGCGCGCTGATTGCCGGTAACGAAGAAGTCGGCTACGACATGGTTTACGCCTGCAAAGAAGCCTGCGCCGACGCGGGCGTGCTGCTGAAAGTCATTATCGAAACCGGCGAGCTGAAAACAGAAGAGCTAATCCGTAAAGCGTCTGAAATTGCTATTAATGCCGGTGCGGACTTTATTAAAACCTCTACCGGCAAAGTAGCGGTTAACGCCACGCCGGAAGTAGCGGAAATCATGCTGCGGGTGATTGCCGAAAAAGGCGTAAAGCATCAGGTTGGCTTTAAGCCGGCGGGCGGCGTGAAAACCGCTGAAGACGCGGCTATCTATCTGAAGCTGGCGGACGATATCCTGGGCGAAGAGTGGGCCGATGCGCGGCATTTCCGCTTCGGCGCCTCCAGCCTGCTGGCCAGCCTGCTGAACGCGGCCGGTCACGCTGGAGCAAAAAGCGATTCCGCTTACTAATCCACCTTCATAAACGGGTCAGCCCGCCTGCCGAAAGAAGCGGGCGCCCGTCAACCCAGCCCGGACGCGACGGCCGGGCCATCAAACCTCACCAGGGGGTAACGTGTTTCTGCCACAGGAAATTATTCGTAAAAAAAGAGATGGTCAGGCGCTGAGCGAGGAAGAAATTCGCTTCTTTATTAACGGTGTTCGCGATAACGCGGTATCGGAAGGACAAATCGCCGCGCTGGCGATGACCATCTGGTTCCATGATATGACGCTGCCAGAGCGCGTGGCGCTGACGATGGCGATGCGCGATTCCGGCTCGGTGCTGAACTGGCAGAGCCTGGGGCTGAACGGGCCGGTAGTGGATAAGCACTCTACCGGCGGCGTGGGCGATGTCACCTCGCTGATGCTTGGCCCGATGGTGGCGGCCTGCGGCGGCTACGTGCCGATGATTTCCGGGCGCGGCCTTGGCCACACCGGCGGCACGCTGGATAAGCTGGAGGCGATCCCCGGCTTCGATATCTTCCCGGAAGATCACACTTTCCGCAATATTATCAAAGAGGTTGGCGTGGCGATTATCGGCCAGACCAACTCGCTGGCGCCGGCCGACAAGCGCTTCTACGCCACGCGCGATATCACGGCGACCGTTGATTCCATTCCGCTGATCACCGCCTCGATCCTGGCGAAAAAGCTCGCCGAAGGGCTGGATGCGCTGGTGATGGACGTTAAAGTCGGTTCAGGCGCTTTTATGCCGACTTTTGAGCAGTCTGAAAGCCTGGCGCAGGCGATTGTCGGCGTGGCCAACGGCGCAGGCTGCAAAACTACCGCGCTGCTGACCGATATGAATCAGGTGCTGGCCTCCAGCGCGGGCAACGCGCTGGAAGTGCGCGAGGCGGTGCGCTTCCTGACCGGCGAATACCGCAATCCGCGCCTGCTGGAGGTGACGATGGCGCTCAGCGCCGAAATGCTGGTGTCAGGCGGCCTGGCGGCAGATCGCGACGAAGCCATGCGCAAACTTCAGGCGGTGTTGGATAACGGCCGCGCGGCGGAAGTCTTTGCGCGCATGGTGGCTGCGCAAAAAGGCCCGACCGACTTTATCGACAGGCTGGACAGCTACCTGCCCGCGCCGATGCTCAGTAAAGCGGTGTATGCCGACCGGCCGGGCATCGTCAGCGCAATGGATACCCGCGCGCTGGGGCTGGCGGTGGTGGCAATGGGCGGCGGCCGTCGTCGCGCCAGCGACAGTATCGACTACAGCGTAGGGCTGAGCGAGATGGCGCAGCTGGGTGACAGCGTGGACGGCCAGCGGCCGCTGGCCATGATCCACGCCGCCAGCGAAGCGAGCTGGCAGGAGGCTGCCGCAGCAGTGAAACAGGCGATAACCCTGGCAGAAAAATCACCGCCGCCGACGCCAGTTATTTATCGCAGAGTGACGCAATAAACGGCATACTGTTCCGATCGATAAAATTTAGCTCATCGCGTTAACAACGCAGGAGACCACGATGAAACGTGCATTTATTATGGTGCTCGACTCTTTCGGTATTGGGTCAAGCAAAGACGCTCATAAGTTTGGCGATGAAGGTTCCGATACGCTGGGGCATATTGCCGAAGCCTGCTTTAAAGGCGAAGCGGATATCGGCCGCAAAGGGCCGCTGCATCTGCCCAATCTAACCGCGCTGGGCCTGGGCAAAGCGGCGGAAGCTTCTACCGGTAAATTCCCATCAGGGCTGGACAAAGACGCTGAAATTATCGGCGCCTACGCCTATGCCAGCGAGCTGTCGTCGGGCAAAGATACGCCTTCCGGCCATTGGGAAATCGCCGGCGTGCCGGTGCTGTTTGACTGGGGCTACTTTACGGAAAAAGAGAACAGCTTCCCGCAGGCGCTGCTGGACGAGCTGGTAGAAAAAGCGGGCCTGCCTGGCTACCTGGGCAACTGCCACTCTTCCGGCACGGTGATCCTTGACCAGCTGGGCGAAGAGCATATGAAAACCGGCAAGCCGATTTTCTATACCTCTGCCGACTCGGTGTTCCAGATCGCCTGCCATGAAGAAACCTTTGGCTTACAGCGCCTGTACGATCTCTGTGAAATCGCCCGCGAAGCGCTGACCGAAGGCGGCTATAACATTGGCCGCGTGATCGCGCGTCCGTTTGTGGGCGACAAAGCGGGGCACTTCGAGCGTACCGGCAACCGCCACGATCTGGCCGTTGAACCGCCTTCGCCCACCATCCTGAAAAAGCTGGTGGAAGAAAAGGGCGGCGAAGTGGTTTCCGTGGGCAAAATTGCCGATATCTATGCGCACGTCGGCATCACTAAAAAAGTGAAGGCCACCGGGCTGGACGCGCTGTTCGACGCGACCGTGCAGGAGATGAAAACGGCGCCGGACAACAGCATCGTCTTTACCAACTTTGTGGATTTCGACTCCACCTGGGGCCACCGTCGCGACGTGGCTGGCTACGCGGGCGGCCTGGAGCTGTTTGACCGTCGCCTGCCGGAGCTGATGGCGCTGGTCCAGGAGGGCGATATTCTGATCCTCACCGCCGACCACGGCTGCGATCCAACCTGGCAGGGCACGGAACATACCCGCGAGCACATCCCAATTTTGATCTACGGCCCGAACGTTAAACCAGGCTCGCTGGGATACCGTGACACTTTTGCGGATATCGGTCAGACTGTCGCAACGTATTTTGGCCTGTCCGCAATGGAATATGGCAAAAGCATGCTGTAATCAGCGCAACGTAACATGCCGGTGCAAGCCGGCAAAAAGTAAATAAGGATAAAAGATGGCTACCCCTCATATTAACGCAGAAATGGGTGATTTCGCTGACGTGGTGCTGATGCCGGGCGACCCGCTGCGCGCAAAGCACATTGCGGAAACCTTTTTGCAGGATGCCGTGGAAGTCAATAACGTGCGTGGAATGCTGGGCTATACCGGCACCTACAAGGGCCGTAAAATTTCCGTGATGGGTCACGGCATGGGCATTCCTTCCTGCTCGATCTATGCCAAAGAGCTGATCACCGAATTCGGCGTGAAGAAGATTATTCGCGTAGGCTCCTGCGGCGCGGTTCGTGAAGACGTGAAACTGCGCGATATCGTGATCGGTATGGGTGCAAGCACCGATTCCAAAGTGAACCGGATGCGCTTTAAGGATCACGATTTCGCGGCCATCGCCGATTTCGATATGGTGCGCGATGCGGTAGACGCGGCGAAAAACCTGGGCGTGGAAGCACGCGTCGGTAACATTTTCTCTGCCGATCTGTTCTATACGCCGGATCCGCAGATGTTTGACGTAATGGAAAAATACGGCATCCTGGGCGTGGAAATGGAAGCGGCGGGCATCTATGGCGTGGCGGCGGAGTTCGGTGCGAAAGCGCTGGCTATCTGTACCGTTTCCGACCATATCCGCACCCATGAGCAGACCTCAGCGGCCGAGCGTCAGACCACGTTTAACGACATGGTTGAGATCGCGCTGGAATCCGTTCTGCTGGGCGACAAAGCCTGATTTAAGCGGCCGCTGCCCTCAGCGGCCGTTGGCTAAAGCCGGTTGAAAAAGCATCCGGCTTTACCGTAAGAGTATCCATTCACTTTCCCTACGCATTTTTTGGTATTGTCCTTTATCCTCAGGCGATCAAGTATCTGGTCACGGTCAGTTACTACGCCCGGAAAAAAGCGGCCGCTAACTTTTATCCGCAGGCGTGTCGTCGCCATTATCTTCTTTTACCGGACGGTTAGCGGTAAGCAGAAAGGGCGACTGCTGCCAGCGCGTGCGGCGATCCCGCAGCAGCGTACGGGTAAGGATTATGCCGATAGCCAGCGCCAGCAGCATCATCAGGCGCAGAATATTGGTGGTATTATCGACCTGACGCGAATCCGTCACCAGCACATGGGTATCCAGCGTGACGCGTAGAAAACCGCGCGGTCCGTCAGCGCTGGCCAGCGGCTCTACCAGCTGATGGTTGAAGTAGCTGCCGGCCCGTTGCCCGTCCAGCGCCAGCCGGTCGCGCACGTTAATGGTTTCGCCGCTGCGCGCCAGCAGCGTGCCGCTGTCGTCATAGACCGACGCGTCCAGAATGCGGCTCTCTTTGGTCAGCTGCGCAAGAACATCGATAATCTTCTGATGGTTGTCATCGCTGTTTTCCATCAGCGGCGACAGGCTAAAGGCGACCTGGCGAGTCAGCGTGCGCGCCAGCTCCTCCACCTGCTCCGAGCGGGCCATCTGATGGCCCATGCTGAACCATGATGCGCCCTGCATCAGCACGACCAGCAGCGCCAGGCAGATCAGGACGATTACCGTGCGGTGCAGCCGAAATGTTAGTTTGGCTTTTGCCATTTTTGCCCTTCACATATTGTCCGGAAACGGAACCGCATTTATGTTGCCAGAAGCGGGCGAGACAGGGTAGCCTCTTGCGTGATTAAACTGTCCCCTACAGGAGCTGTAATGCCAAATAGTCTGACCTGGTGCGACCTGCCTTCGGATGTCTCTCTCTGGCCGGGTTTACCTCTTTCCCTCAGCGGCGATGAAGTGATGCCGCTGGATTATCGCGCCGGCCGCACCGGCTGGCTTCTGTATGGGCGCGGCCTGAATAAAGATCGCCTGACGGCGCTGCAGCACAGGCTGGGGGCGGCGATGGTCATCGTCAGCGCCTGGGCGGTGGAGGATTATCAGGTTATCCGGCTGGCAGGATCGCTGACGCCGCGCGCGGCCAAACTGGCGCACGAAGCCGGGCTGGACGTGGCGCCGCTGGGCCGTATTCCGCATCTGAAAACGCCGGGTCTGCTGGTAATGGATATGGATTCCACCGCTATCCAGATTGAATGTATCGACGAGATCGCCAAACTGGCGGGCAGCGGCGAGCTGGTGGCGGAAGTGACCGAACGCGCGATGCGCGGCGAACTCGATTTTACCGCCAGCCTGCGCCAGCGCGTGGCTACACTTAAAGGCGCCGATGCCAATATTCTGGCGCAGGTGCGGGCGGAAATGCCGCTGATGCCGGGTCTCAGTTCGCTGGTGCACAAGCTCCAGGCGCTGGGCTGGCAGGTGGCGATCGCTTCCGGCGGCTTTACCTATTTTGCGGAATACCTGCGCGACAAGCTGCGCCTTTCCGCGATTGTGGCGAACCAGCTGGAAATCCGCGACGGCAAGCTGACCGGCGAAGTGCTGGGCGATATCGTCGATGCGAAATACAAAGCCGAGACGCTGCGAAAGCTGGCAAAGCGCTTTGAGATCGCGCCGGAACAAACCGTGGCAATTGGCGACGGCGCCAACGATCTGCTGATGATCCAGGCGTCCGCGCTGGGCATCGCCTATCACGCCAAGCCAAAAGTTAACGAAAAAACAGAAGTTACCATCCGTCATGCTGACCTGCTGGGCGTGCTCTGCATCCTGACCGGCAGCCTGATCCATGAAGAACGCTAAGGGGTAGATTTGGCCAAAGCGGTAAAGCGCGCCTTTGTTTGTAATGAATGCGGCGCAGATTATCCACGCTGGCAGGGGCAATGCAGCGCCTGCCACGCCTGGAACACCATCACCGAGGTGCGCCTGGCGGCGTCGCCAACGGTGGCGCGTAATGAACGTCTGACCGGCTATGCGGGCAGCGCTGGCCCAAGCCGCGTGCAAAAACTGTCGGAAATCAGCCTGGAGGCGCTGCCGCGCTTCAGCACCGGCTTTAAGGAGTTCGATCGCGTACTGGGCGGCGGCGTGGTGCCGGGCAGCGCCATCCTGATCGGCGGCAGCCCCGGCGCGGGGAAAAGTACGCTGCTGCTGCAAACGCTCTGCAAGCTTTCCGAGAACATGAAAACGCTCTACGTTACCGGCGAAGAGTCGCTCCAGCAGGTGGCGATGCGCGCGCACCGGCTGGGTTTGCCGACCGCCAATCTGAATATGCTTTCGGAAACCAGCATCGAGCAGATCTGCCAGATCGCCGAGCAGGAAGAGCCAAAGCTGATGGTGATTGACTCTATCCAGGTGATGCATATGGCGGATATCCAGTCCTCGCCTGGCAGCGTGGCGCAGGTCAGGGAAACCGCCGCCTACCTGACCCGCTTTGCGAAAACGCGCGGCGTGGCGATCGTGATGGTCGGCCACGTGACGAAAGACGGCTCGCTGGCGGGGCCAAAGGTTCTGGAACACTGCATCGACTGCTCGGTGCTGCTGGATGGCGATGCGGATTCGCGTTTCCGTACCCTGCGCAGCCATAAAAACCGCTTCGGCGCGGTGAACGAGCTGGGCGTGTTCGCCATGACCGAACAGGGGCTGCGGGAAGTCAGCAATCCTTCCGCCATCTTCCTCAGCCGCGGCGACGAAGTCACCTCCGGCAGTTCGGTAATGGTGCTGTGGGAGGGCACGCGGCCGCTGCTGGTTGAGATCCAGGCACTGGTGGATCACTCGATGCTGGGGAACCCACGCCGCGTGGCGGTCGGCCTGGAGCAGAACCGCCTGGCGATCCTGCTGGCGGTACTGCATCGTCACGGCGGTCTGCAAATGGCCGATCAGGACGTTTTCGTCAACGTGGTCGGTGGTGTGAAGGTCACGGAGACCAGCGCCGACTTAGCGTTAATGCTGTCGATGGTGTCCAGCCTGCGCGATCGCCCTTTGCCGCAGGATCTGGTGGTGTTTGGCGAGGTAGGGCTGGCCGGAGAAATCCGTCCGGTGCCGAGCGGCCAGGAGCGGATTTCCGAAGCGGCCAAGCACGGTTTCCGTCGCGCCATCGTGCCCATTGCCAACGTGCCGAAGAAAACGCCAGAGAACATGAAGGTTTACGGCGTGAAAAAGCTGGCCGACGCGCTGGCGATCCTCGACGAGCTTTAACTTAAAAGCGGAGCGTATTGCGCGCTCCGCACTTCAAAGTGGCGGAACGTACGCCCGTTATGCAGGAGGCACCCGGTGTCGTCATTTGATTATCTGAAAACGGCTATTCGCCAGCAGGGCTGTACGTTGCAGCAGGTGGCGGAAGCCAGCGGCATGACCAAGGGCTACCTCAGCCAGCTGCTCAACGCCAAGATCAAAAGCCCCAGCGCGCAAAAGCTGGAGGCGCTGCATCGCTATCTTGGCCTGGAGTTTCCGCGCCGTGAAAAAACCATCGGCGTGGTGTTCGGCAAATTCTATCCGCTGCATACCGGGCACATCTATCTGATCCAGCGCGCCTGTAGCCAGGTCGACGAGCTGCATATCATTATGGGCTACGACGAGTCGCGCGACCGCGAGCTGTTCGAGGCCAGCGCCATGTCGCAGCAGCCGACCGTCAGCGATCGCCTGCGCTGGCTGCTGCAAACTTTTAAGTACCAGAAAAATATCCGTATCCATTCGTTTAACGAAGAGGGCATGGAGCCTTATCCGCACGGCTGGGACGTCTGGAGCCGCGGCATCAACGACTTTATGGAAAACCACGGCATCGTCCCCAACCGGGTTTATACCAGCGAAGAGCCGGATGCGCCGCAGTATCAGCAACATTTGGGCATTGAGGCCGTCCTGATCGATCCCAAACGATCCTTTATGAATATCAGTGGCGCGCAGATCCGCCAGGATCCTTTTCGCTACTGGGAATATATTCCGACGGAAGTAAAACCCTTCTTTGTGCGCACGGTGGCTATCCTGGGCGGCGAGTCGAGCGGCAAATCCACGTTGGTTAACAAGCTGGCAAATATTTTTAACACCACCAGCGCCTGGGAATTTGGCCGCGACTACGTTTTCTCGCACCTGGGCGGTGACGAGATGGCGCTGCAGTACTCCGACTACGATAAGATCGCGCTGGGCCAGGCACAGTACATTGATTTTGCGGTGAAATATGCGAACAAGGTCGCCTTTATCGATACCGACTTTGTGACGACCCAGGCCTTCTGTAAGAAGTATGAGGGGCGCGAGCATCCTTTTGTGCAGGCGCTGATTGATGAGTACCGCTTTGATTTGGTGATCCTGGTCGAGAACAACGTTCCCTGGGTAGCGGACGGGCTGCGCAGCCTCGGCAGCTCGGTGGATCGCAAAGAGTTCCAGGCGCTGCTGGTTTCCATGCTGGAGGCAAACAATATCGATTTTGTGCACGTCGAGCAGGACAGCTACGACGAGCGCTTTCTGCGCTGCGTGGAGCTGGTACAGGAGATGCTGGGCGCGCGATCGACCGGCGGCTGAGGGAATAAAGGGAGCGGAGGACGCTCCCTTTTTGTTTGTTAAGCCAGCGCCCGCAGCGCGTTAACGCTGCGCTCACGCACAAAGATACCCAGCAGCGCCATCCCGGTCAGCGCCAGTACGCTGGCCAGTAAAAAGGCCGACGAGTAGCCGCCGCCATACTGGATCAGAAAGCCGGTGATGCCCGGCGACAGGATGCCCGCCAGGTTCGCCAGCAGATGCACAAAGCCGCCCGCAGTGCCGATGCGCTCGGCGGGCACGATATCCTGCAGCAGCGACCAGCACGCCTGCGGCGTCATATAGGCGAACACGCTGGCCAGCGTAATCAGCGAAACCGCCAGCGTGACGCTGCTGGCCCAGGCCGTCAGCATGACGCACACGGCGGCCACTGCCAGCCCAAAAAAGATCACCAGCTTGCGCGACAGCAAAAAATTGCCGGTACGGCGGAACAGTGCATCGGAAATCATGCCGCCGCCGATAAAGCCGATGGTCGCGCCCAGCCACGGCAGAATACCGATCAGGCTCATGCTTTTAATATCCAGATGCTGAAAGTCGGTCAGGTAGCTGGGCAGCCATGACAGAAAGAAAAACTGGATGTAGTTAAAGCAAAAGAAGGCCGCCGCGACGCCCAGTACCGGCAGCGACAGCACGTAGTGCCAGAGCGGCGTCCTGGTCTGGCCCGTCGGGGTGACGCGAGTGGCGGGGCGCTGAGCGGCGATGGCCTGTCTTTCCGGCTCGCTGACGCGCGGGTGGTGTTCCGGCGTGTCGCGAAACAGCCACAGCCAGAAAGCCAGCCAGACAAAGCCCAGCGCGGCAATCACGATAAAAGAAACGCGCCAGCCGAAGTGCAGCCCGACCAATCCTACCACGGGCGCGGCGATAGCGGCGCCCAGCGGCTGACCGGCATTGGTGAAGCCGACGGCGCGGCCGACTTCCTTGCGTGGGAACCAGTTGGAGATCGATTTATTGGTGGTGGTACCCATCGGCCCCTCGCCGATGCCAAACAGCACGCGGACAATCAGCAGATGCGTGAAGCTGCCCGCCAGCGCCGTCGCGCCGCAGAACAGCGACCAGACGGCCGCCGCCCAGCCAAACACTTTGCGCGGGCCGTAGCGATCGGCGCCCCAGCCGCCCAAAAAGCAGAACAGGCAGTAGCCGATAAAAAAGCAGCTGAACAGGATACCCATCTGCGCGTCGTCGATGTGCAAATCCTTTTTCACCAGCGGCGCCATCACCGACAGCGCGGCGCGATCCAGATAGTTCAGCACGCCAGCGAAAAACAGCAGCAGGGCTACAACGCTGCGATAGTTTTTAAACATGACAGGCCTCCGCGCTTAAGGTGATATGGCTGACGGTATAATCTTTCACTACCGCCAGATCGGGCGCGAAACCCAGGCCTGGCGTGGTGGGAAGGGTCAGCGTCGGAGAAAAATCGAGCTGCGGCCAGAGAAGCGGCGTAAAGCGGATCCAGGGCACTTCCAGCAGGATATCCTGCGGCAAAGCGGCCACCAGGTGCGCCGTCGCCAGCAAACCTGCGCCGTAGTAGAAACAGTGCGGCACCACCTTCATGCCGTGCCGGGCCGCCTGGGCCATCACGCGCAGCATGGCCGTGATACCGCCCACTTTGGCCACGCTGGGCTGCAGCACGTCCACTGCCGCCGCAGAGTAAAACGGCTCGAACCCCCAGTCGCCGCAAACATTTTCCCCTGCGGCTATCGGCGTGCCCGCTCGGCGTACCGCCGCCAGGCCTGCAATATCGTCCGGCGGCCAGATCGGCTCTTCCAGCCAGCCCAGGTTTAATTCCGCCAGCTGGCGCGCGCGCGCGGTGGCTTCCGCTACCGTCCACGGGCAGTTTACGTCCACCATCAGGGTCGCTTCCTGCGGGAGCGCGGCTCTGGCGGCGGCAATGGCGGCGTAATCGGTTTCATGCAGCTTCATGGTGCGAAAGCCCGCCTGCCAGGCGCGCCGTACCTGACGAGCGACCTCTTCCGGCTGGTTGTTGTAGCTGACCAGGCTGGCGTAGAGGCCAATCTCGCTGCGTGTTGCGCCCAGCAGCTGCCATAAAGGCTGACCAAGATGCTGACCCAGCAGATCCCATAGCGCGATATCGATAGCCGACAGCGCGTAGCGTACCGGCCCGCTGCGGCCAAAAGCGTGCAGCGCCTGCTCCGCCTCGCTGACCAGTGCCGTCAGCGCCTCGCGGCTTGCGGGCACCGTTTTTCCCAGAAAAAGCGGGATCACCAGCGATTCCAGCGCCTGAAGCGTCACCGGATTGCACAAGTGGCCGAAGCCTTCGCCCCAGCCCTGGCGGCCATCGTCCGTGGTAATGCGCACCAGCAGCGTTTCCATTTTCTTTAACGCAGGCGAAGCGGCGTTCCAGGCCGGTGTCTGCTCCTCTGGCGTACTGCGGTCGCTTTCAAAAGGAATAGCGAGGCGGATCGCCTCAACGTGACTGATTTTCATGCCATAAACCTCATCGGGTAGGGAGGGAGGCAGCGGCTTGTAATCAGATTTATGGGCGCCGGTTGCCTGTTGCCGTTTCAGTATAAAAAAGCGTCCAGACGGCGGCATCGTACAGCCGCACAAGGATGGCGGGGCGAGGCGAGGGAAATTTTGGCATCTGGCTAAGCGGCTGCGGGACAGCTCACAGAAGCGGCGGATAAAAAGATCGGAAAGGGCCGTCAGCGTTACCTGACAGCCCTGTAAAAGGCGCCTGCGGCATGCCAGCTTTCATCATTCCCAAAAAGGCAGGGTTTTCCCCGCCTTCGGGTAACTACTTGCCGGATTCGTAAGCCATGACGCCACCTCCCTGTTTCCGTCCCAGTAGCGGATTTCGCAGAGCGGCTACCTTACCAGGGCGGTGAGTAGTAACAGCGTGAGACACACTATTAATATGCACAGGATAAGCTTGCTATGCGGTATTCTCATGGCTGCCTTCGCCTTGCCTTGCGGCGGGCAGGAGGCTACTCTGATGCTGTTGGTCATGCAGAACGCCTCGTGGGTTAATTGAAAAATGACCTTCGGGGCTTTCTTCTTTCTGCCACAGCCTCCATCCGCATCGCTACCAACGGCATAAGGCAAAAAGCCTCAAGCACCGACGCAATCATACCGTTTCTCTCCCTGGCAGATTGCGAGCCGTCCCGGTAGTTCGCTCAGTAAACCATCACCACTTTACCGCGCATATGGCCTTCCAGTACCAGGCGGTGCGCTTCCGTCAGCGTTTCCACGCTCAGCCCCTGCAGCGTTTTGCTCAGCGACGTGGTGACTTTCCCGTCGTCCAGCAGTTTCGCCGTGGCGTCCAGAATTTCACCCTGGCGAGCGATATCCGGCGTGTTATACATGCTGCGGGTATACATAAACTCCCAGTGCAGCGCGGCGCTCTTCAGCTTCAGCTGATCCATATTGAGCGGCTTTTCGTTTTCCACGATGGTGCAGATCTGCCCCTGCGGCGCGATCAGCTGCGCCAGCGTCTCCCAGTGGCCGTCGGTATCGTTCAGGCAGAAAATATAGTCGACCTGCTTCAGGCCATGTTTTTCCAGTTCCGCAGGCATATCTTTATAGTCGATAACCAGATCCGCGCCGCGATCTTTACACCACTGCGCCGAGTCAGGACGGGAAGCGGTGGCGATGATAGTGACCCTGCTGTGCAGCTTAGCGAAAGGAATAGCCAGCGAGCCTACGCCGCCTGCGCCGCCAACAATCAGCAGCGTTTTGCCTTCTTCAGCCTTATCGATCAGCAGGCGGTCAAAAAGTCCTTCCCAGGCGGTCAGGGCGGTCAGCGGGATCGCGGCGGCTTCGGCCCAGTTCAGCGAGGTGGGCTTGTGGCCGACGATGCGGGAATCAACCAGCTGCTGCGTGGCGTTGCTGCCCGGACGGGTGAGATCGCCCGCATAGTAGACTTCGTCGCCGACTTTAAAATTGCTGACCTTGCTGCCGACTTCCAGCACCACGCCGCTGGCGTCCCAGCCGAGAATACGCGGCTCCTTAAGGCCGTTTTTCTGCGCGCCCTTATGGACTTTGGTATCCACCGGATTCACCGAGGCGGCTTTCACTTCGACCAGCAGATCGTAACCCTCAGGGCCAGACTTATCTGTTTGTATTTCAATAAATTGATCCGGTTTTTCTGGATTAACGGCAATAGCGTTGATTGTCATAACACCTCTCCTTTGATTTATGCTATTGAGTGTAGAAGCTAAGCAGACTAATGATAAGTCGTACAATTACTAACTCAGCGTTCGTTTCAGGTGAACAATAATGTTTAAACAGCTGCAGGATATGGCTCTCTTTGCAATGGTAGCCGAGTGCGGCAGTTTTACCGGGGCAGCAAAGCGCGCAGGGTTGCCGAAATCCAGCGTCAGCCAGCGTATCAGTCAACTTGAACAGGCGCTGGGATTGCGCCTGATTAACCGCACCACCCGTCAGCTTAATCTGACTTTTGCCGGCGAGCGTTATCTGGTGCACTGCCGTGAGATGCTACAGGCCAGCGAAAGGGCCAGCATGACCATCGATCGCCTGCGGGATAATCCCAGCGGCCGGTTACGTATTACGTCGCCGGCCGGTATCGGGGCCACGCTGCTGGCGCGGTTTAACGCCGCTTTTCAGCAGGCCTGGCCGGATGTGATGCTGGAGGTGTCGGTATCGGATCGGATGCACGATATCGTGCAGGAAGGCTATGACATTGCGCTACGTACTGGCCAGCCGCAGGATTCTTCGCTTATCGGCAGGCGGGTTGGCTACACCAGGCGCTTACTGGTCGCTTCACCTGCCTATCTGGCGCGCTATGAGGCGCTTACCCATCCTCAGCAGCTGGCGGATCATCGCTGTATTGCCCATCAGGTATGGAACGAGTGGCCGTTAAGAAAAGAGGATGAGTATTATCGCTGGCAGCTGCCGCCGGTACATACCGCCAATAATCTGCTGTACGCGCGAGAATGCGCCCTGGCCGACGCGGGTATTACGCTGCTGCCGGAAATGTTGGCTAAGGACATGCTGGCTGAAGGAAAGCTGGTAGAGGTGCTACAGGACTGGAAAGCGTTGGGTAGCGAGCTGTGGCTGGTTTATCCCAGCCGTAAGCTGAACTCGCCCGCGCTGGTGCGCTTTGTCGATTTCGCGCTGGAGTCGGATATTTTCCGGGAGTTTTATCGTTAGGGCTCGGTGTGCTCAGGCGAACTGCGGGGATTTTATCGTCAGGACCTGGCGCGCTCAGGCGAACTACGGGAATTTTATCGTCAGAGCGTGGTGCGTTCAGGCGAACTACGGGGATTTCAACGGCAGAAAAAGGTGACACGCCGTGCCGGCAAACGGCCGGGCACGGCGTAGCGAGATTACTTCGCCATACGCTTGTACTTGATGCGTTTCGGCTCCAGTGCTTCCGCACCCAGCGTACGCTTCTTGTACTCTTCGTATTCGGTGAAGTTACCCTCAAAGAACTCGATCTTGCCTTCATCCTGATAGTCCAGGATATGAGTAGCAATACGGTCCAGGAACCAGCGGTCATGCGAGATAACCATTGCGCAGCCAGGGAACTCCAGCAGGGCGTTTTCCAGCGCGCGCAGGGTTTCGATATCCAGGTCATTGGTTGGCTCATCGAGCAGCAGCATGTTGCCACCGACCTGCAACAGCTTGGCCAGATGCAGACGACCACGCTCGCCGCCGGACAGTTCGCCTACGCGTTTGCCCTGATCGACGCCTTTAAAGTTAAAGCGGCCGACATAGGCGCGGCTTGGCATCTCGGTATTGCCGATACGCATGATGTCCTGGCCGCCGGACACCTCTTCCCAGACGGTTTTCGAGTTATCCATGCTGTCGCGGAACTGATCGACCGAGGCCAGCTTGACGGTATCGCCCAGCACGATGCTGCCGGAATCCGGCTGTTCCTGACCGGACATCATGCGGAACAGCGTTGATTTACCCGCGCCGTTCGGGCCGATGATGCCGACGATGGCGCCTTTCGGCACGGAGAACGACAGGTCGTCAATCAGCAGGCGGTCGCCATAGGATTTGCGCAGGTTGCTGACTTCCAGCACTTTATCGCCCAGGCGTGCGCCAGGCGGAATAAAGAGTTCGTTGGTCTCGTTACGCTTCTGGTAGTCGGTGCTGTTCAGCTCTTCAAAGCGGGCCAGACGCGCTTTGCCTTTAGACTGACGGCCTTTGGTACCGGCACGCACCCACTCCAGCTCTTTCTCGATCGATTTACGGCGGGCCGCTTCGCTGGAGGCTTCCTGCGCCAGGCGGGCATCTTTCTGCTCCAGCCAGGAGGAGTAGTTGCCTTCCCACGGAATACCTTCGCCACGGTCCAGCTCCAGGATCCAGCCCGCTACGTTGTCCAGGAAGTAACGGTCGTGGGTAATCGCCACCACGGTGCCTTCAAAGTCGTGCAGGAAGCGCTCCAGCCAGGCCACGGATTCGGCATCCAGGTGGTTGGTCGGTTCGTCCAGCAGCAGCATGTCCGGCTTTTCCAGCAGCAGACGGCACAGCGCGACGCGGCGACGCTCACCACCGGAAAGATTAGCGACTTTCGCATCCCAGTCCGGCAGGCGCAGCGCGTCGGCGGCGCGTTCCAGCTGGGTATTCAGATTGTGGCCGTCGTGCGCCTGGATGATCTCTTCCAGACGACCCTGCTCGGCGGCCAGCTTGTCGAAGTCCGCGTCTTCTTCCGCGTACAGCGCGTAAACTTCGTCCAGACGCTTCAGCGCGCCCACGACGTCGGCCAGCGCCTCTTCTACCGATTCACGAACGGTATGCTCCAGGTTGAGCTGCGGCTCCTGCGGCAGATAGCCGATCTTGATGCCGGGCTGCGGGCGAGCTTCCCCTTCGATATCTTTATCAATGCCGGCCATAATGCGCAGCAGCGTAGATTTACCCGCGCCGTTTAAGCCCAGAACGCCGATTTTTGCGCCGGGGAAAAAGCTCAGGGAAATATTTTTCAGGATATGACGCTTCGGCGGAACCACTTTGCCGACGCGATGCATGCTATAGACGAATTGAGCCACGTAGGATGAGCCTCTTGGTGTCTGTGTAATAATCGGGGCAGTCGCTGCCCACTCAGATAGCGAAGTTTAGCTGGTTTCACCCGGCAATCACAGACGCAGGCGGCAGATTATCCTGAGTACTGCGTCACGCCCGCCTGTTCCAGCCGCCGGGCCAGCGCTTCCGGCGCCGCTTTATCGCTGATCAGGGTATCAAACAGCGAGAGCTCGCCGATGCGCGCGGGCAGCACCTTGCCGAATTTGCTGCTGTCCGCCACCAGGATAGTCTGGCTGGCGCGCTGTAGGGCCTGATGCTTCATCGGCAGTTCGTTGAGGTTGAAGCAGGTTACGCCCTGATGCACATCGATGCCTGCCGCAGAGATAAAGGCTTTGCCGGGACAAAGATTATCGATAACCGATCCCTGGCCCAGCGGCGTAAAAATGGCGTTATCGGCGTGAAACTCGCCGCCGTTGAGGATCACCTTACAACGGGGTTTTTCTTTCAGCGCCAGGAAGGTATTCACCGCGCAGCAGATGGCGATAAAATCCAGATCGTTATCAATGGCGTCGATAATCCACGGCATGGTGGTACCGCAGTCAAAAAACACCGTTTCGCCGGGTTGGATCAGCGTGGCCGCCAGCTGGCCCAGCCGCCGCTTCTTTTCCACGTTGTGCGCCTGCTGATCGGAAACGAAGTAGTGGCGCTGGCTGGCTTTGGGATCGCTGACGATATAGCCGCCAAGCAACACCACGGAAGAAGGCTGCTCGCCAAGATCGCGTCGAATAGTCATTTCGGAAACGCCCAGCAGAAGCGCCGCTTCTTTCAGATGGATCTTGTCGGTACGCTTCAGCGCGTGGGCCAGTTTTTTTACTCGCTCGCTGCTACGGCTTTCCATAAACGGTTGTTCCTGTTCGGGGACGGGCGCTGCTTTTCCGTATAAATCACTCTGATTTTAATAAGTTGCAGGGAAAGATGCAGGCAGAGAGATTATCTTACCCGCATCGGTAAAGCGCCGCAAACGCCAGTGTTTACGGCCCTGAAGACAGCAGTTATGCGGTAGAGCTTTTCGTCGCGTGGTTGTCGGTTAACGCGGCGATAATATCCTGATGGCAAGAGATAATAGAGTGATGATCCGCTGCCAGCGGCACGATTTTAAGGTGCTGGCAAATTTGACCTAATCCATTATCGGTCATCGCCAGTATTTCACGCCCGTCGTTGCTGTCGATATTAATCAGGTTCACAAATTTTGTGGCCTTGAACAGCGTCACCCTGGTATGGCAAAGCGCTGAACTCAGCGGCTGATCGTTTAGCTTTAACTCCGTGTCTTCAATGCGAATAACGCGCCGGGCCGCTTCGCCTTCTAAGCCAATAGCCGCCAGCAGCGATCCCAGCATGTTTGGCGTAACGCGCTGCTGAACGGCCGTCTGGTAAAGGCTGTCCAGCACAAAAACGTGGATATGCCGATAACCGGCGCGTTCCAGCTGCGCGGCGATTTCCAGCGCAATAATACCGCCCAACGACCAGCCGAGCAGATAAAGCGGCCGATCCTGCGGCAGGCCGCGCTGTAGCATATGCTGCAAATAGTAAGCAGCCAGCGCGGGCAGGGCAGACACGGCAGGCTGATTAAAAAGGTTATAGTTATTAATCCCGATGACGTTCATTTTGCCTTCAAGGCTTAGCGCCAGATCCTGATAGATCTCGCAGCCGACAATGGCGGGATGCACCATCCACATTTCACGGCTGGCCGTATGAACATTCAATGGCTGAAGCAGACGAAACTCCGTTTGCGCCCTGTTCATGTGCTGAAGCAGCTTTTGCAGCGGCGGCGGCGAGGCGGCCGGGGTTTCGGCATGGTCACCGCTGCGAATAGCGTTGGCCTGTTGACGCAGCGTAGCGTGCGAGAGCAGCGTCTTCATCTCTATTGCGATCCCCTGATTTTTCAACTTCATCATCAGCTGGATGGCATGAATTGAATGACCGCCAAGCTCGAAAAAATCATCGTCGCGGCCGATCCGGGAAACGCCCAGTAGATCGCGCCAGCACGCGGCCAGCAGACGCTCTTCGTTATCGATCGGCGGCAGAAAGGTTTTCTCTTCCCGAGCCTGTAAAACGGGCTGCGGCAGCGTTTTACGATCCAGCTTGCCGTTGGGCGATAGCGGGAAGGCATCCAGCCGCACAATAGCGAACGGGATCATATAGTCGGGCAGCGTTTCCTTCAGCTGTTCGCGAAGCCGCTGCTCAAGCCGCGCTTCCGGTTTTGCCACTACCCAGGCGACCAGCCGTTTATCGCCCCGATCGTCATCGCAGGCCTGCACCAGCGCACCTTCTATGCCAGCGCAGCTGCCAAGCTGCTGCTCAATTTCGCCCAGTTCAATACGCAAACCGTGGATTTTTACCTGAAAATCATTGCGCCCCAGATAGTCGATGCTGCCGTCATCCAGCCAGCGGGCCAGGTCGCCGGTTTTGTACAGTCGGCCTTCACCGCAGGCGCTGAAAGGATCGGCGATAAACCGTTCCCTGCTCAGTTCAGGACGATTGAGGTAACCTCTTGCGACCTGAATACCGCCAATATGCAGCTCGCCGCTGACGCCAGGCGGAACGGGTTGCAGCTGCGCATCAAGAATATAGAGGCGAGTATTGGCAATGGGTTTGCCAACAGGGATTAGCGGACGCGGATCCGCAGGCGAGCAGTGCCAGGCAGAAACATCCACGGCGGCTTCCGTCGGGCCATAAAGATTATGCAAAGCCGCCTGGGGCAGCTGCTGGTGGCAGCGCTGCACGGTAGCCAGCGGCAACGCCTCACCGCTGCAAACGATGCGTTTCAGGCTGCCGCACCGGGCCATGTCGCCGTGGCGTAAAAAAAGTTGCAGCATGGAAGGGACAAAATGCAGCGTGGTGACCCGGTACTGCTGAATAACCTCGCTAAGGTAATCCGGTTCGCGATGACCGCCAGGCTTCGCCAGCGCCAGCCGCGCGCCCGTCATCAGCGGCCAGAAAAACTCCCAGACCGAAACGTCAAAACTGAACGGCGTTTTTTGTAACACCGTCTCTTCCGGTTGAAGCTGATAAGCCTGCTGCATCCATTTCAGCCTGTTCATAACGGCCAGGTGTTCATTCATTACGCCTTTCGGCTTACCGGTCGAGCCTGAAGTATAAATAACATAGGCCAGCGAGCGCTGTGGCCGGTCGCAGGCTGCGGAAAGGTTACCGGTTGGCGCTTCCCGCCAGTGCATTTTATCGTTCAGCAGGTGCAGGCGGGGAATCGATCCCAACCCCCGCAGGGCTTTCTCTCCGGCATCGTCAACCAGTAGCGCCACGGCGCCGCAGTCTTCAAGCATATGTTCCAGCCGCTCCTGCGGGTAGTCGGGATCAAGCGGCACATAGGCACCGCCTGCTTTTAGTATCGCCAGCAGCGCTACCACCATTTCGCGACTGCGCTCAACGCAAAGCGCCACGCGGTCGTCTGCCTTAACGCCCTGCCTGCGTAAATGCCAGGCCAGCTGATTAGCCTGGCGGTTGAGCGATTGATAGCTGGTTTGCTGGCTGTAGCCACAGAGCGCGATGGCGTCAGGGCGGTCGGCGGCCTGCTGTTCAAAATAGCGGTGGATACCTTCGGGAAAAGACCAGGCTTGCTCCGTAGCGTTCCAGCGATGAAAAATGTTTTTCTGCTCGTCGGGCAGCAGCAAAGGCAGCCGCGCCACGGGCAGATCCTGAGGGCCGTCCAGGATTGCGGTCATCATTTGCAGCAGGCGATCGGCGATATGCTGCGCTTCTTCTTCGCTAAACCAGGCCAGATTGACGTTGCACTCAAGCAGCGGGTCGTCGCCGGGATGGTAATGCCGTAAATACACGGCCAGCGGCATTTGTTCGTGGTGATGGCGCATCGCCTCGACCTTGAGCGGCAGGCCGTTCAGCTCGATGTCGGTCGGAAACGTTTCCAGCGAAAAGCTCAGGTCAAACAGCTGGCGGCGCCCCTGCTGGCTGAGACGCAGATGGCGATTCAGCTCGGCGATGGGAAAGCGCTGGTGGCGATAGCCTCGGCGTAGTTCGTCAGCAACCTGTTTAATCAAGGGGGCAAAAGGCTGGCTAACGTCGATAGCCAGCCTGGCCGGGATCATTGATGAAAACATGCCGGGCGTTTGCTTATAGCGTGCGCCGCTGCGGTTATGCACCGGTATGCCCAGGGTAAGCGAATCGGTCTGCCACTGACGAGCGAACCAGCAGGCGAGGAGTGCGCTAAAAAAATGCATGGCGGAGCCGCCGTGCTGTTCTGCAAAGTTTTTCAGCTGTTGGTAGCGTGCCGCCGTAATATGCCGCACCGCCTGCGCGCTGGGCCAGGCTTTGTTTTCCTGAAAGCCCTGACGGCGCTCCAGCAATGAAGCAGGCGCTTCGGCAAAATGATTAATCCAATATGCCCGATCGTGCTGGTAGCGCTCGGAGCGGAGATATTGCTGGTCGCGGATAATAAAATCGCTATAGCCCGCAGATATAACTGGCGCACAAGGCGCCTGTGCCTGTAATGATTTATAACGGGCCATAATCATTTTACTTAACAGCGAAACTGAGGTGCCGTCGGCAATGATATGATGCGTGCTGAACAGCCAGAGCGTGGTGACATCATTGACTTTAACCGTCATGCTGCGCCAGAGAAGTTCGCCATGTAATTTAAAAGGTTTAATAAACTGGCGGCGAATAAACGCTTTGGCTTCGTTTAACGACAGAGAGGCCTGACTGATATCGTGGTATTCAAGGACGGGTTCTTTTTTATGGATTGTGGTCTGATTAATACCCTGTTCATCTTCTTCAAGGATGATATTTAACGCGTCATGCTGCGCCATAACTTTCCTGATAGCGTCATGCAACAGATCGGCAGTAAATGCCGTATCGATGTGCCACAGGGCACCCACGTTATAGCAGGGTGCTTCTGGGGTAAGAAGCTGATCGAGCCAGACGGCTTGCTGTACGGTAGTCAAAGGAAAAATAGCCACGCAAATACCTCCGGTGAGGGATAATTAGAAAAATAAATCAGTAATAAGGCGGGTAGTATATAAATTTTAAAAAAATAAGATATGAAAAACTGAAGGAAATGTTATGAGTGATTTAACCTTAATTTGTATGCCGTTATTTTTTTTCGTGAGAAAAAATATTTAGTTTTTAATAAACAGTTAAATAAAGAAAGATAGAGATATTAGTCTTTTTTAGAGACGTCGGTATAGTGCTATTTAAAAGAAGGTTTTACAGGGTTAAACAGCCGTGTGGTTATTGGGATGGTAATGTATTTTAGGGATGGCTGTATATTTATTGCTGCGAATAATGTTCAAATTTAATTGCGCGAAGTCCTTGAAGGAAATAATTGAGATGGCGATATATTAATCGCTAAATATTAAGTCCTGCCGGAAAATAAACAACGCCTGCGGCCTTTTTCAGCGCAGGCGTCGCCATTAAATAGCTACCAGCCCGCGCACGCCGTCCGCTTCCATTGTTTCGCCCCGGCCGCGCTGCACGATTTCGCCGCGCGACATCACCAGATAGCTGTCGGCAAGCCCGGCGGCAAAATCGTAAAACTGTTCCACCAGCAGGATAGCCATATCGCCGCGCTGCGCCAGCTGGCGGATCACCGCGCCAATCTCCTTGATGACCGAAGGCTGGATGCCTTCCGTCGGCTCGTCCAGGATCAGCAGCTGCGGACTGGCGGCCAGCGCGCGGCCAATGGCCAGCTGCTGCTGCTGGCCGCCGGAAAGATCGCCGCCGCGCCGCAGCCGCATTTCCCGCAGCACCGGGAAAAGCTGATAAATCTCTTCCGGCACCTGTTTTGCCCGCGAGCCGGAAAAGCGCGACAGGCCCATCAGCAGATTCTCTTCCACCGTCAGGCGTGGGAAAATCTCGCGTCCCTGCGGCACATAGGCCATACCGGCCTGCACGCGCTGGTGCGGTCTGCGGGCGTTGATGCTCTGCTCCTGCCAGCTGATGACGCCCGATTTTGCCGGAAGCAGCCCCATCAGGCATTTCAGCAGCGTGGTTTTCCCCACGCCGTTGCGTCCCAGTAGACAGGTGATTTCGCCCGGACGTACCTCAAAGGAGAGGTCGCGTAAAATATGGCTGCCGCCATAATATTGATTAAGATCGTAGACTTTCAGCATGTTAGCGCCCCAGATAAACGTCGATAACCCGACCATTCGCCTGCACCTCGCGCAGCGAGCCTTCCGCCAGCACCTGGCCCTGATGCAGCACCGTTACGCGGTCGGCTATTGCTTCGACAAAGGCCATATCGTGCTCCACCACCATCAGCGAATGGCGGCCGGCCAGATCCTTAAACAGCCCGGCGGTGTACTCCGTTTCCGCATCGGTCATGCCCGCTGCAGGCTCGTCCAGCAGCAGCAAATGCGGTTCCTGCACCAGCAGCATGCCAATCTCCAGAAACTGCTTTTGCCCGTGCGAGAGCAGGCCAGCCGGACGCCCGCGCTCCGCGCCCAGCCGCAACAGCTTCAGGACATCGTCAATACGATCCTGCTGCTCGCCGTTAAGTTTGCCGCGCAGGCAGGCCCACACCGATTTATCGCCTTTGAGCGCGATTTCCAGATTTTCAAATACGGAAAGCGCCTCAAACACCGTGGGCTTCTGGAATTTACGGCCGATGCCCTGCCGCGCAATCTCTACCGGCGACAGCGTCGTCAGGTCGGTGGTCTGATCGTAAAATACTCGCCCGCTGGTAGGGCGCGTTTTGCCGGTGATCACGTCCATCAGCGTGGTTTTCCCGGCGCCGTTCGGGCCAATAATGCAGCGCAGCTCGCCCACGCCAATCTGTAGCGACAGGTCGGTCAGCGCTTTAAAGCCGTCGAAAGCCACCGTAATATTTTCCAGCTGTAAGACCGGGTCGGTTTGCTCGCGATAGCGGTCCGCAGGATGCGGCTGGGTAAAAAGCGGTTCAGTCATGCTTCCTCCGGCGAAGACCAATCACGCCGTGCGGCAGAAACAGCGTAACCAGGATAAACATCAGCCCCAGAAAAAAGAGCCAGAACTCGGGAAAGGCGACGGTAAACCAACTCTTTGCACCGTTGACGATCCCGGCACCCAGCAGCGGGCCGATCAGCGTGCCCCGGCCGCCGAGCGCCACCCAGATAGCCGCCTCGATAGAGTTGGTAGGCGACATCTCGCCCGGATTAATAATGCCGACCTGCGGCACGTAGAGCGCGCCCGCCAGCCCGCACAGCACGGCGGAAAGCGTCCAGACAAACAGTTTGAAGCCCTGCGGATGATAGCCGCAAAAGATCAGGCGGTTTTCCGCATCGCGCACCGCCGTCAGCACGCGGCCAAATTTGCTGCGCGCCAGCGCAAAGCCGATAGCGAGCGTGGCCAGCAGCAGCAGCACCGTAACGATAAACAGGGCGATGCGGGTGCCGGTTGCCGCGATCGGAAAGCCGAGCAGGGTGGTGAAGCCGGTAAAGCCGTTGTTGCCGCCAAAGCCGGTTTCGTTGCGGAAAAATAGCAGCATTCCGGCCCAGGTCAGCGCCTGCGTCATAATCGAAAAGTAGACGCCTTTGATTTTCGAGCGAAAGGTAAACCAGCCGAAGATCAGCGCCAGCAGCCCCGGCACCAGCACGATCAGGCAGAGCGCCCAGGCAAAATGCTGCGTACCCGCCCAGAACCAGGGCATTTTCTCCCAGGAGAGAAAGGTCATAAAGGCGGGCAGGCTGTCGCCCGAGGCCTGGCGCATCAGGTACATGCCCATTGCATAGCCGCCGAGCGCGAAAAAAAGCCCGTGGCCGAGCGACAGCAGTCCGGCATAGCCCCAGACAAGATCCAGCGCCACGGCGACGATCGCATAGCAAAGTATTTTGCCGACCAGCGTCAGCGTCCAGGCAGAGATCGCCAGCGGATTTTCCGCCGGCAGCAGCGCGAGGAAAGGCAGGATCAGCAGCGCGGCCGTCACCAGCAGACCGGCGACGACGCTAAGGCGCGGCGCTTTTCGCGTCAGAGTCAACGTAACAGGTTGCGTCATTAGTCAGTCACCCTTCCTTTGATGGCGAACAGGCCCTGCGGCCGCTTCTGGATAAACAGCACGATCAGCGCCAGCAGCAGGATTTTCCCCAGCACCGCGCCGATTTGCGGCTCCAGGATCTTGTTGAGAATGCCTAAGCCGAATGCGGCCAGCACCGTCCCCGCCAGCTGGCCGACGCCGCCGGTCACTACCACCAGGAAAGAGTCGATAATATAGCCCTGGCCCAGCTCCGGCCCGACGTTGCCCAGCTGCGACAGCGCCACGCCGCCCAGGCCTGCCATGCCGGAACCCAGCCCGAACGCCAGCATGTCCACGCGTCCGGTCGGCACACCGCAGCAGTCGGCCATGGCGCGGTTCTGCGTTACCGCCCGTACGTTCAGCCCAAGGCGGGTTTTGTTCAGCAGCAGCCCGGTCAGGATCAGCACAAAGATCGCAAATAAAATCACCGCGATGCGGTTGTAAGGCAGCACCAGCCCCGGCAAAGCCTGCCAGCCGCCGGACAGCCACGGCGGGTTAGCCACCTCCAGGTTTTGCGTGCCGAACAGCATGCGCACCAGCTGGATCAGCATCAGGCTGATGCCCCAGGTTGCCAGCAGCGTCTCCAGCGGACGGCCATAAAGATGGCGCACGATGGTGCGCTCCAGCGCCATGCCGATGGCGGCGGTGACAAAAAAGGCCACCGGCAGCGCCAGCAGCGGGTAGAAAGCGAGCCATTCCGGCGCATAGCGCTGAAACAGCGTCTGCACCAGCCAGGTGGCGTAGGCGCCCAGCATCAGCATTTCACCGTGGGCCATATTGATAACGCCCAGCAGGCCATAGGTGATCGCCAGGCCCAGCGCCGCCAACAGCAGCACCGATCCCAGCGAAACGCCGGAGAACGCCTGGCCGAGCAGCTCGCCCAGCTGCAGACGCTGTTTGATCTGCTTCAGGCCGTCGGCAGCGGCGGCGCGCACCTGTGCATCCGGCTCGTTTTGCGCCACGCGCGTCAGCGCGGCCTGGGTTTGCGGATCGCTGGTTTCGCCCAGCAGCTTTACGGCCTTCAGGCGTATCTGAGGATCGGCGTCGGCAAGCTGTAATCCGGCCACGGCCTGAGCCAGCGCGGCACGTACGGCGTCGTCCTGCTCTGCGGCCAGGCGTTTGGTCAGCAGCGGCAGCTGATCGGCCTGCGCTTCGTTTTGCAGCTCGCGCGCGGCGTCCAGGCGCGTGGCGGCGCTGTCGCTGACCAGCTGATGGGCGGCCAGCGTGGTGGCGACCAGCACGCGCAGCCTGTTGTTCATAAAGAGTTTTTTTGTGCCGCCTTCGGGCGTCGCGTCGCCATCAAGCGGTGTCAGCCTGCCGTCAACGAGGCTGAACGGCCGCCTGTTGGCATCCAGCACCACGTTTTCCTGATGCAGCGCGGTCAGCAGCGCAAGACGCGAGGCGTCCGGCTGGGCCGCCCATTGCTGAAGCAGCGCGACCTGGCCCGGACGGCTGGCGGCGGCGAAATCGGCAGCCGGCCCGGCAAAAGCGGCGGGCAGCAGGCACAGCGTAATAAAGAGCGTTAGCAGTTGACGTAGGATCATCGCAATGCCCATCCAGTTAAAAAGAGAGAACCGGGCGGCGGCGGCCGCCCCGGCCACGCGGTTACTGCACGGTTTTTACCGGCCGATCGGGCTTTTTATCGTTGCCGGGGAGATAAGGGCTCCACGGCTGCGCGCGCACCGGCTTGTCGGTTTGCCACACCACGTTAAACTGGCCGTTCTCTTCAATCTCGCCAATCATTACCGGCTTGTGCAGGTGATGGTTGGTGGCATCCATGGTCAGCGTAAAGCCGTCCGGCGCGTTAAGGGTCTGGCCCGCCATCGCTTCACGCACCTTATCCACATCGGTGGTTCCCGCTTTCTCGACCGCCTGTGCCCACATATGAATACCTACATAGGTGGCCTCCATCGGATCGTTGGTGACGGCGGTCGCGGCGTTCGGCAGGTTGTGCGCTTTGGCGTAAGCGCGATAGTCCGCAACAAACTTTTTATTGGCCGGATTGTCCACCGACTGGAAGTAGTTCCAGGCGGCCAGGTTGCCGACCAGCGGTTTGGTATCAATGCCGCGCAGCTCCTCTTCGCCGACCGAGAACGCCACTACCGGCACATCGGTGGCTTTAATACCCTGATTGGCCAGCTCTTTATAGAAAGGCACGTTGGAGTCGCCGTTGATAGTGGAGATCACCGCCGTTTTTCCGCCCGCAGAGAACTTTTTAATGTTGGCGACGATGGTCTGATAATCGCTGTAGCCAAACGGCGTATAGACTTCCTCAATATCGCTGTCCTTCACGCCCTTGACGTGCAGGAAAGCGCGCAGGATTTTATTGGTGGTGCGGGGATAGACATAGTCGGTGCCGAGCAGGAAAAAGCGCTTCGCGCCGCCGCCGTCTTCGCTCATCAAATAGTCCACCGCCGGGATCGCCTGTTGGTTCGGCGCCGCACCGGTATAGAAGACGTTTGGCGATATCTCTTCACCCTCGTACTGCACCGGATAGAACAGCAGGCCGTTCAGCTCTTCAAATACGGGCAGCACCGACTTGCGGGAAACGGAGGTCCAACAGCCGAAGACCACGGCCGCTTTGTCCTGCGTGAGCAGCTGGCGCGCTTTTTCGGCAAACAGCGGCCAGTTGGACGCCGGATCGACCACTACCGGCTGAAGCTTTTTACCCAGCACGCCGCCGCTGGCGTTGATTTCGTCGATGGTCATCAGCGCCACGTCCTTCAGCGGCGTTTCGGAAATCGCCATGGTGCCGGACAGCGACGAGAGGATGCCGACCTTGATCGTCTCCGCCGCGTGCGCGCTCCATGCCGCGCCCATCGCAATGACCGAAGCCGAAAGCGCAAAAGCTTTTAATAACGAACGTCTTTTCATCCGGTGAACCTCAAGAGTTAAGTGGATCGGGTAAAGTTCTGGCCTGCTGCAACCGGTGCAGCGTTATTTTTCTGACTTCGGCCTTGCTGACGGCAATATGCGCCGTCAGGATGTGCCGGGCCGCTTCGCTTTGCTGCTGGAGCACCGCCAGCAAAATCCGTGCGTGTTCCTGGTAAGTCGCGGCGATCCTGTCCTCTCGGGTAAAATCGAGGCGGCGGATAATGCGAATTTTCTCGGTGAGTTCGGCGTGGATGGCGGCCATCTCGTGATTGCCCGCCGCCGCCACTATCGCCATATGAAACGCTTCGTCATGCAGCGAGACCGCTTTGCCGTCGGCCAGCGGCGACGCCTCCAGCCAGAAGCGCCGTAGCGCGTTTAGCCGCTCGCCGGTCTGCGCCAGCGGCATCGCACACAGGCGCTTAACGGCTTCGCACTCCAGCACGATGCGCAGATCGTACAGCTCTTCAAAACGGGTGAAGTCGAACTCGCATACCTGCCAGCCGCTGCGGAATTCGACCTCGACATAGCCTTCGCGCGCCAGCCGAAACAGCGCCTGACGCACCGGCGTACGGCTCACCGCCATCCGTCCGGCGATCTCGTTTTCGCTGAAGCGATCGCCGGGCATCAGGCGGAAATCGAAAATATCGTTTTTCAGCGTCTGATAGATTTTGTCCGCCAGCGGCAGGGGACGAGGCTTTGATGTCTGCATCGCGCCGCGCCTTATTCCAGCCACAGCAGCGCGTCGCCCGGTCTGACTGGTCGACCCGGCTGGCAGACGATACGCCTGACGCGGCCCGCCTGCGGCGCGTTGACGGACAGCTCCATTTTCATCGCTTCCACCACGATCAGCGGCTGGCCAACCGCCACTTCGTCACCCGGCCGCACCAGCACTTTCCAGATATTGCCGCTGAGATCGGCGCTGATCGGCAGGCCATCTTCCTCTTCCTGCGGCAGCAGCGTCTCCTCGCTGGTCAGCGGCGCGCCTTCTTCTTCCTGCGCCCACAGCGCGACCTCGGTTTCGAAGGCGCTGGCCTGGCGCTGGCGGAAACCGGCGATATCGGCAGCGTGTTCCTGCAAAAAGCGCGTGTGCTCGGCGAAGTCGAAGAAGGTGTCCTCCATGGCGATGCGGCCCCGGCCCTCGCGGAAGTCTTCCCGCAGCCTGTCCAGCTCCGTCTCGCTGACCGGATAGAAACGCACCTGGTCGAAGAAGCGCAGCAGCCAGGGTTCGTTCGCCGCGAACTGGTCGTTTTTCAGGAACCTGTTCCAGATCGGCAGCGTGCGGCCCACCAGCTGATAGCCGCCGGGGGAGTCCATGCCGTAGATGCACATATACATGCCGCCGATGCCGACGGTGCCTTCGGCGGTAAAAGTGCGGGCCGGGTTATATTTGGAGCTGAGCAGGCGATGACGCGGATCCACCGGTATGGCGCAGGGTGCGCCCAGATAGACATCGCCCAGTCCCAGGATCAGGTAGCTGGCGTCGAACAGCGTCTGGCGCACCGCCTCGCGTGTCGGCAGCCCGTTGATACGCTGAATAAAATCAACGTTGTTGGGCAGCCATGGCGCGCTGGCGCGCACCGTTTCTTTGTAGCGCTCGACGGCGCCCAGGGTGGCGCTGTCCTCAAAGGCCATCGGCAGGTGCACAATGCGGGAAGGCACCCGCAGCCGGCTGACGTCGCCCAGCTCTTTCTCCACGCGCAGCAGCAGCGCCAGCAGCTGTTTCTGGCTGAGGATGCGGCTGTCGTAGCGGATTTGCAGCGAGCGCACGCCTGGCGACAGCTCCTCCATGCCCGGCTGGCCGGTTTCGCGCAGGGCAATCATCAGCAGATGAACGCGCAGGCGCAGCGCCAGATCCAACACGTTATCGCCATATTCCAGCAGAATATAGTTATCGCCCGCCTGCCGATAAACGGCGGCTGGCGTGCTGGCTGTCGCCGCAAGCGCGGCCAGGATAGTGGCCGACCCGTACGCGGTTTCCGCCAGCGACGGCATGGCAAAGGCGGGCGCGGTGACGTTATGCAGCGTGCTGATGCGCGCCTCCTGCGCTTTTTCCAGCGCCTGCGCCTCGTCAAAACTAATCGGATGGAAACGGATGCGGTCGCCCGGCTTGACCTGACCAACTTTCCATAGCTCCGCTTTGGCGATGGTCACCGGACAGACGAAGCCGCCGAGGCTTGGCCCGTCTCGCGTCAGGATCACCGGAAAGTCGCCGGTAAAATTCACCGCGCCGATAGCGTATTCGCAGTCGTGCACGTTAGAAGGATGCAGGCCCGCTTCGCCGCCGTTGGGGCGCGCCCAGTCCGGTTTTGGCCCAGCCAGCCGCACGCCAAGTCGGTTGGAGTTGTAGTGAACCTGCCACGACTGCGCGAAGAACTCATCAATGGATCGCCGGGTAAAAAAGTCCGGCGCACCGTGCGGGCCATAGAGCACGCCGATGCGCCATTCGTCGCCGTAGGTGGGGATCAGCGCGGCGTCGACGGCCTGCGGCTCGCCGACCGGCGCTGGCGTGGTACAGGCGGCAAGCTGCGGCTGCGAAACGGGTAGCATATCGGCCACGCGCAGCGTGCGTCCGGCATGGCCGCCAAACTGGCCAAGAGCAAAGGTCGAACGGCTGCCAAGATACTCGGGCACGTCAAAACCATTGCGTACCGCCAGGTAGGTGCGGCAGCCCGTGCGTGCGCGGCCCAGCGTCAGCGTCTGTCCGGCTTTGACCGCCACCGGCTGCCAGTAGACGACCGGCGCAGCGTCCAGCGTCGCCGGGCAATCCGCGCCGGTTAAGGCGATCACGGCGTCGGTGTGGAAGCGCAGCGTCGGGCCTTGCAGAGTAAACTCCAGGCCCGCCGCTTCTTCCGCGTTGCCAACGATGCGGTTCGCCAGCCGAAAAGCGAAATCGTCCATTGGGCCGGAGGGCGGCACGCCGATATCCCAGTAGCCGGGACGGCCTGGATAATCCTGAATGCTGCTCCATGTGCCGGGCTGGAGCACTTCAATGACGTGGGCGACAGGCGTAAAGCTGTCCAGCTGGCGCGTCCACACCTGACCGCTGCAAAACTCATCGGTGGCGATAACCTGACGCAGATAGTCAAGATTGGTGGCGATGCCGTGCAGCCGTGTTTCATTCAGCGCCTCGCGCATTTTCGCCAGCGCCGCGTCGCGGTTTTCCGCGTGAACGATCAGCTTGGCGATCATCGGATCGTAAAAGGCCGGGACTTCTGAACCCGTCGTCACGCCGCTGTCCACGCGTATCCCTTCCGGGAAGCAGACGTCGGTCAGCACGCCAGGGCTGGGCTGAAAATGTTTCACCGGATCTTCAGCGTAGAGGCGGACTTCTATCGCTGCGCCCTGCGGGGCCTGCGCCATACGCGCCCAGTCCGGCTCCACGCCCGCCGCCACCTGCAGCATGCACTCGACCAGATCCAGCCCGGTCACGCATTCGGTGACCGGATGCTCGACCTGTAAACGGGTATTCACTTCCAGAAAGAAGAATTCGTCGCGCTGCGCGTCGTAGATATATTCCACCGTGCCCGCGCTGCGATAGTTGACGCGCTCGCCCAGCCTGACGGCCGATTCCAGCAGGGCGCGGCGCGTTGCCTCCGGCAAATTAGGCGCGGGCGTCTCTTCCACCACTTTCTGATTGCGGCGCTGTAGCGAGCAGTCGCGTTCGCCCAGGGCGACCACTTTGCCTTTGCCGTCGCCAAAAATCTGTACTTCCACGTGGCGCGCACGATCGATGCAGCGTTCCAGAAAGACGCCCGCGTCGCTGAAGAACTGCTCGCCCAGGCGACGGACGCTTTCCCAGGCGCCGCGCAGCGCCTGTGCGTCGCCGCAGCGGGTTAAGCCGATGCCGCCGCCGCCCGCGGTGCTTTTCAGCATCACCGGATAACCGATGATATCTGCGGCGGTTAAGGCTTCCGCCAGCGAGTTAAGCAGCGGCGTGCCCGGCGTCATCGGCACGCCAGCCTCGGCGGCCAGTTCACGGGCGCGGTGCTTGAGGCCAAATTCGCCGATTTGCTGCGCCGTCGGGCCGACGAAAACGATGTTCGCTGCTTCACAGGCCGCTGCAAACGGCAGGCTTTCGGAAAGAAAACCGTAGCCAGGCCAGATCGCCTGCGCCCCGCTCTGCTGTGCCGCTGCCAGGATCCTGTCGATACGCAGATAGCTGTCGGCGGCTTTTTCACCGCCCAGCGCGATGGCGATATCCGCCTCTTTGACGTGCTGCGCGTTTTTATCCGCGTCGGAATAGACCGCCACGCCGGTAATGCCCAGCTTTTTCAACGTGCGCAGGGCGCGGCAGGCGATTTCGCCCCGGTTGGCGACAAGAACGGTATTAAACATGGGAGGCCTCCTTGCGCGCCAGCCAGTTGCGCCAGCCGCCAAACTCGGTGATGTCCCGGGCGTCGGCCAGCGCCGCCGGTTCGCAGATAAAGCCTTTTACCTGACGACCATCCTCCAGCGTCAGCGTGCCGATGCCGAGCGGCGCGGGGATTTCCGCTACGAATTCGCCAAAGCGCGCCAGCGGAATATCCCACAGCTCGACGGTAATGGCTTTGCCGCTGGTCGCTTTCGCCAGGCCCGGCTTGGGCGGCTGAGTGTTAGCCAGCGCATAAAGACGATAGGCGTCGGCGGTGCGGGTTTCTTCCACCAGCACCGCATGGCGGCGTGTCAGCTGATGGTTCAGCGGCATCCCGCTCAGGTGCGCGCCAACGACCGCGACGCGAACATGGTGTGGGGAAGTGGGCAAGGCGGACGGCGCGGCGCAGGCTTTTCCGGTCGCGCCGAGGTCGAGCGCCAGACTCTGCTGCCAGCGCTGACCAAAGGTCGCCAGCGCGCGATCGTGCCACGCGGGCGCAATCAACGTGATCCCGGCGGGCAGGCCGTCCTCACGGAATGGCGCAGGCAGAGCGAGCGCCGAGAGGTCGGCCAGATTAGTAAAGTTGGTATAGGTGCCGAACTGCGAGTTAAAGCGCACCGGCTCCTGTCGCATCTCTTCCAGCGTGTGGATAGTCGGCGACGTCGGCACCGCCAGCGCGTCAAACTGGGCGAGCGTTTGCTGGATCTGACGGCTCAGCTCCGCGCGCAGGTATTCCGCCCGATAGGCGTCAACCGCGCTGTAGTGCTCGCCGCTGGCGATAATGCCATGCACGGTCGCATCCATCAGTTCAGGATGGTGCAGCAGGTCGCCGACGGCTGCGGTACGTTCAGCTACCCATGGGCCCGAGTAAAGCTGTTCGGCCAGCTGGTGAAACGGGGCAAAATCGACAGGATGCAGCGTGGCACCGCTCGCCTGCAGCGCGGCCAGCGCTTTTTCCCAGGCGGCTTCGGCCTGCGCATCGTCAAAAAAAGTGGGATGAGAAGGAACAGCCAGGCGCGGCGCATCAGGCAGCGCGGCGGGCGCGAGCGCCGGATTGTCGCGTGAATAGGCGTCGCTGGCGTCATAGCCGCCCGCACAGGTCGCTACCAGGAAAGCATCCTCCACCGTCAGCGCAAACACGGAAAGCGTATCGTTCAGGCGGCAGGCTGGCAGTACGCCGGTAGCCGACAGCCAGCCTTTGGTCGGCTTCAGGCCGACGATATTGTTAAAGCCGGCCGGAACGCGCCCTGAGCCAGCGGTATCGGTGCCCAGCGCGAAGCAGACCAGTCCACGCGCCGTCACGGAAGCCGAACCGGAGCTGGAGCCGCCGCTGACGTAATCTGCATTAAAGCTGTTTTTCACCGCGCCATAGGGCGATCGCGTACCGACCAGGCCGGTAGCGAACTGATCGAGATTGGTTTTGCCGATAACCACGGCACCCGCCGCCTTCAGCCTGGCGAGAGCAACAGCATCGCATGCGGCTTCGTGAGCGAATGCGGGACAGGCAGCGGTGGTCGGCCAGCCCGCCACGTCGATATTGTCTTTCACCGCGAAAGGCACACCGAACAGCGGCAGCGACTGCGGATCCTTTTGCCAGGCCGCCAGCAGCGGTTCCGTCTGCGCCCGAAGCTGAGAAGGGGTGGCGAGATAAAGCCAGGCGTTATCTTCCAGGCTCAGCTCCGCCAGTAAAGAGGAAAGGGTAACGAAGAGATCCTGCGGCTGCTGCTGATGGTAACGCCGCCAGTCATTCAGGGTAAAACCGGTGAAAGCCATAGGTTGAATTCCATCTGGTATACAAGATGGAATAAGCAGAGCAAAAGCCGTGCCATAGAAATAATCTTTTTATTATTAGTGGATTAAATAAAAATCGCAGGCAGGGGTGCACATTATTCGGGCAGCGGTGAACAAAAAAGGGGCGATTAGAAAGTGGCGCCGGGCAGTTTTGCGCAGGCGTCCGGAACCCGGCGCCGTCGCGCACGGCACCCAGGCGTTGTAAATCTTGCGGGCAGGTCGTGCGCGATTATTCTGCCGGATGCCACTGTTCGATGGCGGACTGCCGTCGGCGCCGCATCAGCATTTTTTCCAGCTCGAATACGGCAAACAGCAGCGCGCCGACGACCAGCGTGAGCAGCCAGGCGTTCTGCGGCAGCGGCACGGTGGCAAACAGGTTTTGCATCACAGGCAGGCCGAACAAAGCCAGTTGCAACAGTGCGAGCAGAGCGCTCGCCAGCCAGAAGCCATAATCTTTCAGCAGGCTGGTATTGAGCGAGGATCGCGTCGGTTCGCGGCAGTTCAGCAGCCAGACCCACTGCGCCACGATCAGCGTTTGCAGCAGCACGGCGTGGATAAATTTCGGTTCGTAGCCGCGTGATTGCAGCCAGAGCTCGGTCATGAAAGCGCTCAGCATAATGGTTACGCCTGTAAAGCCGAGGCGCCAGAATCGGCAGCCTTGCGCCGTCCGGCTCGCTTCCTGTAACCGGGAACAGACAAGCGTAGACGCTGTTTTTCCGGTGATAAGGCTAACGGCAAGCGTGACCGACGCCGCTACGTTTATCCATAAAACCTGAAGGGGCGCGAGCGGAATGAATTTTCCTGCCAGCAGGGCGGCGATAAACAGCAGCGTCTGCGCCAGGCAGATTGGCAGCGTAAAGCGCCCCGCTTTTTTCAGGCTGCCACGAAGGCGCTGGCCTTCCTGCACGGCGCTGATAAGAGCGGCTAAATGATTATCGGGCAGCACGATATCGGCGATCGCTTTTGTCGCGTCGCCGTTTGCAGCCTCTGTCGCAATGCCGACATCGGCCTGTTTGAGCGCGGGTATATCCTGAGCGCCGTTACCGGTGATGCCGACCACTTCGCCCTGGCTTTGCAGCGCGGCGACCAGCCGTTGTCTGTGTGCGGGCGTCATGCCCACAAAGATGTTATAGCGATCCACCGTCCTGGCCAGCTCAATATCGCTCATTCGCTCCAGCTGGCAACCGGTTAACTTGCTATGGCTGTCGCCAATGCCTGTCATTCGACCGATGGCCAGCGCCGTTTCCACACGGTCGTCGGCCAGCATTTTTACCCGGATCCCGGCACGCTGGCATTCGGCAATCGCGCTGGCCGCTTCAGGACGCGGCGGATCCAGCATGGCCGCTATACCGCAGAAAATCAGGCCGTTTTGCAAATCATCGTGGCAAAACGCGGCCTGGGATTTATCGGCCGGACGGCAGGCGCTGGCAATAAGGTGTAGCCCTTCCGCAGCGTGGTGCGCTATTTGCTGCTGCCACCAGGCGACATCCAGCGCTTCCACGCCCTGTCCGGTCTGCTGGAAGTCGCATATCCGCAGCAGCGCTTCCGGCTCGCCGAGCGCCAGAATATAGCTTTCGCCGTTAATTTGATGGCGCGTCGCCTGATACTTTCTGAGGTCATCAAACGGCAGCTTATCCAGTAGCCGCGCCGCCCGTGCAGGCAGGTGCGCTTTGGCGGCCGCCACCTTAAGCGCGGCCTGCGCCGGCTCGCCGATGATACGCCAGTTTTTTTCCTCATCTTTTAGCAGCGTGCTGTCGCTGCACAGATCCATATTTCTTAGCAGATCGCGAAGCCGGGCATGTACGGCTGGCGTTATGACGGCGCCGTCTTTTTCCTGTAAAAAGCGGCCTGTCGGCTGGTAGCCGTTGCCCTCTACGCGGATCGTTTCCTGGTGCAGGATCAGCGCCCTGACCGTCATTTCGTTCATCGTCAGCGTGCGGGTTTTATCGCAGCAGACGACGCTCAGCGCCCCCAGCGTTTCCGCCGTGGAGAGATGACGGACGGTAATATTCATTTTTCTCAGTCGCCATATGCTTAGCGCCAGCGCCAGCACGATAATCATCGGCAGCCCTGCCGGCACGGCGGCAACCGCCAGGCCAGCCAGCGTCTGCATCAGTCCCTGCATCGGCAGGCTGTGCCGCAGCAGCGCATAAAAGAACAGAAAAGCGCTCAGCGTGACCATCAGCAGCCAGAAGCCGTTGCCGAGCCTGTCGAACGATCTTAGCTGCGCCGTCCTGCGTGGTCTGACGGAGCACAGGGCTGCCTCAATGCGGCCCAGCTGTGTTTTTGCTCCGGTGGCTACCGCAATACCGGTAGCGCAGCCCGAAACCAGCGTGGATCCGCAAAAAAGCATATTGCTGCGGGCTTCTGCAGGCCGTTCGCCTTTGGTCGGGGCCGTTTGTTTGGCAACGGCGGTCGCTTCTCCCGTCAATACGCTTTCATCTACCCGCAGATTTTGCGCCTCGATCAGGCGGAGATCGGCAGGGACTTTATCACCCGCACCCAGCATAATGATGTCGCCCGGCACCAGGCTGCGGGTATCTATCTGCAGAATATTACCTTCACGCCTGACGCTGGCGCGGTCGGGAAAGCCGTCAGCAAGATTTGGCGAGCTTTGCCCGGCGTTTTGCTGTAGCCAGTTAGCCAGCAGGTTAAGCAGGATAATGACAAGGATGGCGCCGGTATCCCGCCAGTGCCCGGTGACGGCGGTTAACACCGAAGCCAACAGCAGAACGCAGATGGGCGCAGTAAGCAGGCACATCAGCGGGTACCGGTGCCTGCGCGGCGGCAGCGTATTGGGGCCGAGGCCGACCAGACGCTTCTGCGCCTCTTGCGCGGAAAGCCCCGATTCACGACTCTGCATTCTTTTTATTACGCCAGCCGCGTCGTAGCGATACCAGGCAGGCGGCGATTTTAATTTTTGCATCACAGGTAATCCTTGCGGGGGAGTGGATAACAGAACCCGCTACCAACGTCATAACATCAGCGAGTCAGATGGCTGTTTTCCGCCAGTCAGGCTAAAGGCGGGTAGCGTTGAGGCGAGCAAGGAAGGCTATGCTGGAGGAAAGCAGAGTACGGATTGTTGATCGCAATTAACCTTTAGCCAGGCAAAATAGCGTGACGAAGCCCTGTTGACCCGGCGTTTAAAGAAGTCAGGTTAAGTAAATTTGCCGATGCGGCATAGCGGGAGTCGCCAGGCCTGGTTAGCATGTTAAGAGCTTTAATGGTAAGCACAGGACAAAGAGAGGCGTTAACGTGGGAAAGGTCATGGCGGACAAGTGGCGGTTTTGGGTGGCAGGCGCTTGCCTGACGATAGCGGCAAGCACGGCGCACGCGGATTCGCTGGATGCGCAGCGCACGCGCTACCTGCAAATCAAGCAGGCCTGGGACAATAAACAGATGGATCAGGTTGCGCAGCTCATGCCCACGCTGCGCGATTACCCGCTTTATCCCTATCTTGAATATCGCGAGCTGGCACAAAGCCTCGATCAGCAGAGCAGCTTCGTTATCAACGATTTTATTAAAAAGAACCCGACGCTGCCGCCGGCTCGCGCGCTTTCCTCAAGCTTTATCAACGAGCTGGCGCGACGCGAAGACTGGCGTGGCCTGCTGGTGTTCAGCCCGACCGAACCTAAACCTGTTGCCGCACGCTGCAACTGGTACTACGCCAAATGGGCCACCGGCGAGGAGCAGGTGGCCTGGAAAGGGGCCAAAACGATCTGGCTGCGCGGCACCTCGCTGCCGCCGGGCTGCGACAGGCTGTTCAGCGCCTGGCAGGCGGCAGGCGAACAAACGCCGATTACCACCCTGGAGCGGATTCGTCTGGCTATGGTGGCCGGCAACAGTAATCTGGTGAATTTCCTGGCGGATCGGCTACCTGAGGATTATCAGACCATCGCCAGCGCGGTGAAGGATTTGCAAAACAATCCGCAAAACGTGGAGGCCTTCGCCCGTATTGCCGGCCCGACCGATTTTACCCGTCAGGCCACCGTCATCGCTTTCGCGCGCGTGGCGCGTGAAGATGCCGAAAACGCCCGCGCGATGATCCCGACGCTGGTGCGGCTGCAAAAGATGAGCGAGCAGGAAGAGCAGAGCCTGAAAGAGGCGGTCGCGTGGCGATTAATGGGCAACGACGTGACCACGGAACAGGCGCGCTGGCGCGATGACGTGGTGATGCGCAGCGATTCCGATGCGCTAATCGAGCGCCGCGTCAGAATGTCGCTGGGCAACAACGATCGTCGCGGGCTGAACACCTGGATCGCCCGACTGCCGGTAGAAACCAAGCAGAAAGATGAATGGCAGTACTGGCAGGCCGATCTGCTGCTGGAACAGGGGCGCAAAGAGGAAGCCGATAAAATCCTGCGCGGCCTGATGCAGGAGCGCGGCTTCTATCCGATGGTCGCCGCCCAGCGACTTGGCGTCGCCTACCCTTTACAGGTGGACGAAGCGCCGTCGGTAGAGCGCAGCCTGACTCAGGGGCCGGAAATTGCCCGCGTGCGTGAACTGATGTACTGGAATATGGATAACCTGGCGCGAACCGAATGGAGCTACCTGGTCGGCAGCAAAAGCCGCAGCCAGCAGCAGCAGCTGGCGCGCTACGCCTACGAGCAGAACTGGTGGGTGCTCAGCGTGCAGGCGACCATTTCCGGCAAGCTATGGAACAGCCTGAAGGAACGCTTCCCGCTGGCTTATCAGGAACAGTTTAAGCGCTATACGGAAGGCAAAGCGATCCCGGTCAGTTACGCGATGGCGATTGCCCGTCAGGAGAGCGCCTGGAATCCGAAAGCCCGCTCGCCGGTTGGCGCGTCCGGGCTGATGCAGGTCATGCCCGCGACCGCGCAGCATACGGTGAAGGTCTATAGCCTGCCGGGCTACAGCAACAGCAGCCAGCTGTTGGATCCGGAAACCAATATCCAGATCGGCTCCCAGTATCTGGAATCGGTCTACCAGCAGTTCGGCCAGAACCGCATTTTTTCTTCGGCGGCCTATAACGCCGGGCCGTCGCGGGTCAGAACGTGGCTGGGGAACAGCGCTGGCCGACTGGATGCGGTCGCTTTTATCGAAACCATTCCTTTTTCGGAAACGCGTAACTATGTAAAAAACGTGCTGGCTTACGATGCTTACTACCGTCACTTTATGCAGCGGTCGGACAATATTCTCTCTGACGGCGAGTGGCAGCGACGCTATTGATCCCGTACGGCCTGTGCTAGACTGCTGTACTAGTTAAAGAGTATGGGCCACCTATGACTGAACCTTCCATTCCCGTAACGATGGAACCGCACAACGAAGAGTGGCAGCGCTTTGTTGTGCTGCTCCAGCACGCTTTTGACAACGGACTGCACCTGCCGCTACTGCAGCTGATGATGACGCCGGACGAACGCGAGGCGCTGGGCACGCGCCTGCGTATTATTGAAGAGCTGATGCGCGGCGAAATGAGCCAGCGCGAGCTGAAAAACGATCTGGGCGTCGGCATTGCTACCATTACCCGTGGCTCAAACAGTCTGAAAAGCGCGCCGCCTGCCCTGAAAACCTGGCTGGAGGCGCAGCTGCTGAACGGTTCAGATAAGATCTGACCCGTCGGCGCTTTGTTGGTATACCGCGTTATGGAAAGGGCAGAGCGCCAGGATCAGCGACTGATGATAGACGCTGGTGCGGCTGAGCTGACCGGCGGTAAAGGCGCCGATCGCGCCGCCCTTATGCTTGATGTTTTCAATGCCGGTCAGGCTCGCCATCACTTCGCCCAGCTCGCGTCCGGCCGCAATGCCTTTCAGCACCACCGGCGGTAGCGTAAAGCTGGCGGAGCGTGACTCGCCGCGCCGCTGACGGTTTTCAATCACCATCCAGGCAAACGCGCTATCGCCTTCAATACCGGCTTCAATCGCCACCCAAAAATCCGCCTGCGGACGCAGCTGGCGGGCATTTTGCACACGCTGGCGTGCGCCAGTTCTCGTTTCTGCATCGGTAAGGGGCTGCAGGGCCACACCGCTGTCGACCTCGACGCCCTCCATATGGCAGGATCCCTCACCGAAAATATCGCTGAAAGCCTGAGAAATTGCCTTAATTTTTGCCGGATTAATGGTTGCAGCGACAACATGGTACATAATTGTTTGAACCCCTTACGCAAATTTGCCGCAGTATAACGGAAAACAGCAATGTTACAGGTCTATCTTGTTCGCCACGGAGAAACGCTTTGGAATGCAGCGAGACGCATTCAGGGACAGTCGGACAGCGCGCTGACGGCTAAAGGAGAGCAGCAGGCGCGGCAGGTGGGTGAACGGATGAAACATCTGGGCATTACTCACGTCATCGCCAGCGACCTGGGCCGCACCAAACGCACGGCTGAAATCATCGCGGACGCCTGCGGCTGTGCAGTCACGCTGGACAAGCGTCTGCGCGAGCTGAATATGGGCGTGTTGGAACAGCGTCCGCTGGATTCACTGACGCCGGAAGAAGAGAGCTGGCGCACCACGCTGATCGACGGCACCGAAAACGGTCGTATCCCGAACGGCGAGTCAATGACGGAGCTGGCCGCGCGGATGCACGAGGCGCTAAACGCCTGTCTGAACCTGCCCGCCGGCAGCCGTCCGCTGCTGGTCAGCCACGGTATGGCGCTGGGCGTGCTGGTGAGTACGCTGCTGGGGCTACCCGCGTGGGCCGAGCGTCGGCTACGGCTGCGCAACTGCTCCATTTCCCGCGTCGATTATCAAAAGAGCGCCTGGCTGGCGGCCGGTTGGGTAGTGGAAACGGCGGGAGACGTGTCGCATCTGGATGCGCCCGCGCTGGACGAGCTGCAACGCTAACGGAGGCGCAAAGCCGGGCTGAACCGGCTTATTCCTCAGCCTGACGGCGGATCGGGATCAGATATTCGCAGCGGATATCTTTTGGCGGTTCCGGCTGCCGTTTGCCGCCGTGCGTGTGGAAACGCTCAATATCCTGCCCGTGACGGCGCGTCAGCTGTAGCGTCGGCATACAGGTACCGTAAAGCAGCAGGATAAATTCCTGCAGGCTGGTTCTCGGCCCCTCGTAAGTAAACTGCACGTACTCGCCACCTTCCAGCAGCACCGTTTGCGTTGCCGGGACGGGGGGTAAAAGTTTATCGGACGGCACGGCGGTGGTGTAGAGAATTTCCTGCTCGTCATCTTTTTCCACGCTCGGCCGCGACTGGTGCAGGCCGTACAGCACGGGCGGGATGGTGTCCGTTTCCGTCAGAAACTGCCGCCAGAAATGCAGGCGCATCTCATCGCGGTAGCTGGAAATCTGCTCCAGCGTGCAGGTATAGCTTTGCGTTTGTCCCACCAGCACCGTTTCCGGCAGGGTGACCCAGGTGGCTTCGGGCAGCTGAAAGTCATCCAGCCGGATCGGCGGACGCAGGCCAAAGGAGTGCCAGTCGGACGCGCGACGATACCATGCCGGCGTCTGGTTAAACTGTTTTTTAAACGCGCGCGTAAAGGTCTGCTGCGAGTCGAAGCGATACTGCAGGGCAATGTCCAGAATAGGGCGGCTGGTCAGGCGCAGCGCGACCGCGGCTTTTGACAGCCGACGTGCGCGAATATAGGCGCCGATAGCATGACCGGTAACTTCTTTAAACATCCTTTGCAAATGCCATTTTGAATAGCCTGCTCTGGCTGCAACGTGATCCAGAGACAGCGGCTGGTCAAGGTGGCCTTCAAGCCAGGCCAGCAAGTCGCGAATGATACCGGCTTGATCCATAAAACGTCCTCATCCTGATTAATATTGGTGCCGCAGCAGTGCTGGACGTGCTGATAGTGAAATTTCGTTTTGTTAGTCCGGTATGCTATACCGGGGCACGCCAGATCCGCCAGCGTAAAAGCGCTAAGCGAGGTAACTTACAATGTCATCTATTTTCTATGCAATGGTAACGTTATGACAATGAAAAAAATGTTAATGGTCACGGCAATAATGCTCGCCCCTTTTACGGTGCGTGCCGAAGTGGTCGGCTCGGTCGATACCACGTTTAAAGTGTTTGGACCCGATCATAAGATTATGGTCGAAGCCTTTGACGATCCCGATGTACAAAACGTGACCTGCTACCTCAGCCGGGCAAAAACCGGTGGAATCAAAGGCGGATTAGGTCTGGCGGAAGATACGTCGGATGCCGCTATTTCCTGCCAGCAGGTTGGGCCGATAACGCTCAGCGATAAGATTGCCCAAGGGAAAGCAGAAGGTGAAGTGGTATTTCGTAAGCGCACGTCGCTGGTGTTCAAAAAGCTGCAGGTAGTCCGCTTTTACGACCGCAAGCGTAACGCGCTTATTTACCTTAGCTATTCCGATAAGGTGGTGGAAGGTTCGCCTAAAAATGCGTTAAGCGCCGTTCCCATTATGCCCTGGAGCCGCTAAGGCAAGCGAGAGGGGCCGCGAAAAACGACCCCTTAACGCAGCACCGGCTTACTCCTGCAGGTCGCCGCAGAAACGGTAACCTTCGCCATGAATAGTGGCGATAATTTCCGGCGTATCTGGCGTGGACTCAAAATGTTTACGAATGCGGCGGATGGTGACATCCACGGTGCGATCGTGCGGCTTCAGCTCGCGGCCGGTCATTTTTTTCAGCAGATCGGCGCGGGTCTGGATTTTGCCCGGATTTTCGCAGAAGTGCAGCATCGCGCGGAATTCACTACGCGGCAGCTTGTACTGCTCGCCCTGCGGGCCAATCAGCGAGCGGCTGTTGATATCCAGCTCCCAGCCGTTAAAGCGGTAGCTTTCAACCAGCTTGCGTTCCTCGCTGTGCGGCGCCAGATTCATGGTGCGCGACAGCAGATTACGGGCGCGGATAGTTAGCTCACGCGGGTTGAAAGGCTTGGTGATATAGTCATCCGCCCCGATCTCAAGGCCAAGGATCTTGTCGACTTCGTTGTCCCTGCCGGTCAGAAACATTAGCGCCACGTTGGCCTGCTCACGCAGTTCACGAGCCAGCAGCAGGCCGTTTTTGCCGGGAAGGTTTATATCCATGATGACCAGGTTGACGTCGTTCTCCGTCAAAACCTGATGCATTTCTGCACCGTCCGTAGCTTCATAAACCATGTAGCCTTCGGCCTCAAAAATACTTTTGAGAGTATTGCGAGTAACTAATTCGTCTTCAACGATAAGTATGTGCGGGGTCTGCATGTGTTCGCTACCTAAAATTGCCAAAAAACGATATGGGCATACAGCAGTTACCGTATGGGTAATACGCGGGCGCCGATTGACGCGTAACGCGGGCTGTACGGAATATGTTCACAAGCCATTCATGGACCGGAAAATACCAGCTAAAAAAGGTATATTCCCTGTCTCGGCAAGGTCAAAAATGGCGTATATCCTAACCTCATTAACAGCAACATAACAGCACAAGCCATGACCAACAGCCAATAAATAAAGCTTAATTGACCTATATCAATCCAATTGTAGCACGTTGAGGTGCTGTTGAAAAACGCCCCGCCAAAGGGCGATTTAGCTGGATAGGCGCCGTGCAAAGATGAAAAAATAAACGGCTTTCTTCACAAAGAGTATAGATAAATTTTAACAATTCTTAATTGCCTGAACTACATAAGATTATCGTCAGATAAATGTTTTTATCGCTAAAATCAGCGGAAAAAAGCCGTAGTTTATAATTATAGCTGGTCAGACAGGTCGTTAGTATGTTGTTGATTTGTTAAAATCATAGCAGAGGTTTCCTGCCCATCCTGTGTCATGGGATGGTCAGGATATGTCCATATTGAACTTAAGAAGGCTCTTATGCGTTTTCCCCTGATACTTGTTTCACCTGCACGACCTGAAAATGTTGGGGCGGCGGCCCGCGCCATGAAAACCATGGGGTTTGATGAATTACGGATCGTAAACAGCCAGGCGCATCTGGAAGCAGGCGCGCGCCGGGTCGCGCATGGCGCAGGCGAGATCCTGGAAAAGGCTACGCACTGGCCTTCGCTGGCTGCCGCACTGGCGGATATCGACTTCAGCATCGCTACCACCGCGCGAAGCCGGGCAAAATTCCGCTATTACGCCACGCCGCAGCAGGTAGAAAGCCAGCTGGCGGAAAAGCAGCAGTGGCTCGGCAGCGCGGCGCTGGTGTTTGGGCGTGAGGATACCGGCCTGACGAATGAGGAGTTAGACCTGGTGGATCTGCTGACCGGCATTCCGATGGCGGCGGACTATCCTTCGCTGAATCTTGGACAGGCGGTGATGGTGTACTGCTACCAGCTGGCGGCGCTGCGTCAGGTCGCCGTCGCGCCAGCCGTAACGGCTGACGGTCAGCAGCTGAAGGCGCTGCGTCAGCGGCTCAGTCAGCTGGTTGAGCGGCTTGAGGTCAGCGACGATCGCAAACTGGTCGACTGGCTGGATCAGCGTCTGGGCACGTTGCAACAGCGCGACACCGCTATGCTGCACCGGCTGCTGCACGACATAGAAAAAAATCTTATAGATAAAAAAACTGGCTAACGCTCTGTACATAGCAAGACATGCTAAGGATAAGCGGCTTTCGCCTTGATTAAGATCTGTTTTCAGGCCAAATGCCTGGCGGGCGTTTTGTCAGCGGATTTGCACCTGCGGATAAAAAAATTGACTTAGCCAGGGCTTTGCTTTACTTCTGAAAGCGGACAAATTCAAGACAGACAGTAAAATCTAAAATGCGTACTCACAGCCTGATGACAACAATCATTATTACCATCACCACCATTACCACAGGTAACGGTGCGGGCTGACGCATACAGGAAAAAATAAAAAAAGCCCGCACCTTAAACAGTGCGGGCTTTTTTTTCGGCAAAAATTCAGGAGATGATTATGCGAGTGCTGAAATTCGGTGGAACCTCAGTCGCCAACGCGGAACGATTTTTGCGCGTGGCGGATATTCTGGAGAGCAATGCCAGGCAGGGACAGGTTGCTACCGTATTGTCCGCGCCGGCCAAAATCACCAACCATCTGGTGGCAATGATTGAAAAAACCATCAGCGGGCAGGATGCGCAGGTAAACCTGCTCGATGCCGAAAAGATTTTTGACGTGCTGCTGCAAGGGCTGGCGGAAGCGGAGCCGAACTTTCCCTATGCCCGTCTGAAAGCCGTGGTGGATGCGGAGTTCGCTCAGCTGAAGCAGGTGCTGCACGGCATTGGCCTGCTCGGCCAGTGTCCGGACAGCGTCAATGCTGCCATTATTTGCCGGGGCGAGAAGCTGTCAATCGCCATTATGGAAGGGCTGCTCCAGGCGCGCGGCTACGGCGTCAGCGTGATCGATCCCGTTGAAAAGCTGCTGGCGACAGGCCACTATCTTGAGTCCACCGTGGATATTCCTGAGTCCACTCGCCGTATCGCTGCCGCGCAGATCCCTGTCGAAAATATGATCCTGATGGCGGGCTTTACCGCTGGAAACGAAAAGGGCGAGCTGGTGGTGCTGGGCCGTAACGGCTCCGACTACTCCGCCGCCGTGCTGGCTGCCTGTCTGCGCGCCGACTGCTGCGAAATCTGGACCGATGTCGATGGCGTTTACACCTGCGATCCGCGTCAGGTGCCGGACGCCCGTCTGCTGAAAACCATGTCCTATCAGGAGGCGATGGAGCTTTCCTACTTCGGCGCTAAAGTGCTGCATCCGCGCACCATCACGCCGATCGCCCAGTTTCAAATTCCCTGCCTGATTAAAAATACCGCCAACCCGCAGGCGCCCGGCACGCTGATCGGCGGCGACAGCGCCAGTGATGACAACCCGGTAAAAGGCATCACCAACCTGAATAACATGGCGATGTTTAACGTCTCCGGGCCCGGCATGAAGGGGATGATCGGCATGGCCGCGCGCGTGTTCGCCGCCATGTCCCGCAGCGGCATCTCCGTGGTGTTGATCACCCAGTCTTCTTCCGAATACAGCATCAGCTTCTGCGTGCCGCAAAGCGATCAGCTGCGCGCTCGTCGCGTACTGGAAGACGAGTTCTTCCTGGAGCTGAAAGACGGGCTGCTGGAACCGCTGGACGTGATGGAAAATTTGGCCGTGATCTCGGTGGTGGGCGACGGAATGCGCACGCTGCGCGGTATCTCCGCGAAGTTCTTCTCGGCGCTGGCGCGGGCCAATATCAATATCGTCGCCATCGCGCAGGGGTCTTCAGAGCGCTCTATTTCCGTGGTGGTACATAACGACGATGCCACGACCGGCGTGCGCGTGGTGCACCAGATGCTGTTCGCCACCGACCAGGTTATTGAAGTGTTCGTCATCGGCATCGGCGGCGTTGGCGCGGCGCTAATCGAACAGCTTTCCCGCCAGCAGGCGTGGCTGAAGAACAAGCATATCGATCTGCGCGTCTGCGGCATCGCCAACTCCAGAGCGCTGTTGACCAACGTGCACGGCATCCCGCTGGATAACTGGCAGGCCGCGCTCCAGGAAGCCAAAGAGCCTTTTAACCTGGCGCGCCTGAACCGTCTGGTGAAAGAGTATCATTTGCTTAACCCGGTCATTGTCGACTGTACCTCCAGCCAGGCCGTGGCCGACCAGTACGCGGATTTTCTGGCCGATGGCTTTCACGTCGTCACGCCTAACAAAAAGGCCAATACCTCGTCCTGGCAATACTATCAGCAGATGCGCGCGGCCGCCGCCAAATCGCGCCGCAAATTCCTGTACGATACCAATGTGGGCGCGGGCCTGCCGGTGATTGAAAATCTGCAAAACCTGCTTAACGCCGGTGATGAGCTGCTGCGTTTCTCCGGCATTCTGTCTGGTTCGCTTTCTTATATCTTTGGCAAGCTGGATGAAGGCGTGTCGCTGTCGGAAGCGACCCGTACGGCGCGCGAAATGGGCTTTACCGAGCCGGATCCGCGCGACGATCTCTCCGGGATGGACGTGGCGCGCAAGCTGCTGATCCTGGCACGTGAAGCGGGCTATCAGCTGGAGCTGAGCGATATCGAAATCGAAGCCGTGCTGCCGGAGGCGTTTAACGCGCTGGACGTGGAAACCTTTATGCAGCGGCTGCCGGAGCTGGACGACGCTTTTACCGCCCGGGTGCGCCGCGCGGCCGATGAGGACAAAGTGTTGCGCTTTGTCGGCGTGATTGAAGAGGGTGGCCGCTGCCACGTGAAGATCGATGCTGTTGACGGCAACGATCCGCTGTATAAAGTCAAAAACGGCGAAAATGCTTTAGCTTTTTACAGCCGCTATTATCAGCCTATACCGCTGGTGCTGCGCGGTTACGGTGCCGGTAACGATGTGACCGCCGCGGGCGTGTTTGCCGATCTGTTACGCACCTTGTCATGGAAGTTGGGAGTTTAAACATGGTTAAGATCTATGCGCCAGCCTCAATCGGCAACGTCAGCGTCGGCTTCGACGTGCTGGGCGCGGCGGTTTCGCCCGTCGACGGAACGCTGCTGGGCGACTGCGTAACGGTGGAGGCGGCCAGCGAGTTCAGCCTGCGCAACGAGGGACACTTTGTCAGCAAGCTGCCTGCCGATCCGCAGGAAAATATCGTCTGGCAGTGCTGGGATCGCTTTTGCGAGGCGATCGGCAAACGCGTACCGGTAGCAATGACGCTGGAAAAAAATATGCCGATCGGCTCCGGTCTGGGATCGAGCGCCTGCTCGGTGGTGGCCGGGCTGATGGCGATGAACGAACACTGCGGCAAGCCGCTCGACGACAACCAGCTGCTGACGCTGATGGGCGAGCTGGAAGGCCGGGTTTCCGGCAGCGTTCACTTTGATAACGTGGCGCCCTGTTTCCTGGGCGGCCTGCAGCTGATGCTGGAAGAGAACGGCGTGATTAGCCAGCCGGTACCGTGCTTTGACGACTGGCTATGGGTAATGGCCTATCCCGGCATCAAGGTTTCCACCGCCGAGGCGCGCGCAATCCTGCCTGCGCAATATCGCAAAGAAGATATCATCAAACACGGCCGCTATCTGGGCGGTTTTCTTCACGCCTGCCACACTCAGCAGCCGGAACTGGCGGCGAAGCTGATGCGCGACGTGATCGCCGAACCCTACCGCACTAAACTGTTACCGGGCTTCGCCAATGCCCGCCAGGCCGCCCAGGATATCGGCGCGCTGGCCTGCGGCATTTCCGGCTCCGGGCCGACGCTGTTCGCCGTCTGTAATCAGGCCGACACGGCGCAGCGCATGGCAGACTGGCTTCGCCAGCACTACCTGCAAAACGAGGATGGCTTCGTCCATATTTGCCGCTTAGACACGGCTGGCGCACGTAAACTGGGATAACGCATGAAACTTTATAATCTGAAAGATCACAACGAGCAGGTCAGCTTTTCACAGGCGGTTAAACAGGGCCTGGGCAGCCAGCAGGGGCTCTTTTTCCCGCTGGAACTGCCGGAGTTTGAGCTGACCGATATCGACGCCATGCTGGAGATGGATTTCGTCAGCCGCAGCAGCAAAATTCTCTCTGCTTTCATCGGCGACGAAATCGACGCGCATCATCTGCACGAGCGGGTGAAAAACGCGTTTGCTTTCCCCGCGCCGGTAGCGAAAGTCACCGATGATATTTCTGCGCTGGAGCTGTTTCACGGCCCGACGCTGGCTTTTAAAGACTTCGGCGGCCGCTTTATGGCGCAGATGCTCTCTTACGTCAGCGGTGCGGACGAGAAGATCACCATCCTGACCGCCACTTCTGGCGATACCGGTGCGGCCGTAGCCCATGCGTTTTACGGCATGGACAACGTGCGCGTGGTGATCCTCTATCCGCAGGGCAAAATTAGCCCGCTGCAGGAGAAGCTGTTCTGTACGCTGGGCGGCAATATCCAGACGATTGCTATCGACGGCGATTTCGACACCTGCCAGTCGCTGGTCAAGCAGGCCTTCGATGACGAGCTGCTGAAGAAGGCCATCGGCCTGAACTCGGCGAACTCGATCAATATCAGCCGCCTGCTGGCGCAGATTTGCTACTACTTTGAAGCGGTGGCGCAGCTGCCGCAGGAAAAACGTAATCAGCTGGTGGTGTCGGTGCCGAGCGGCAACTTTGGCGATCTGACGGCGGGCCTGCTGGCGAAGTCGCTGGGCCTGCCGGTGAAGCGTTTTATTGCCGCCACCAACGCCAACGATACCGTGCCGCGCTTCCTGAAAGGCGGTGAATGGCTGCCTGCCGCTACCGTTTCCACGTTGTCCAATGCCATGGACGTCAGCCAGCCGAACAACTGGCCGCGCGTTGAGGAGCTGTTCCGCCGGAAAACCTGGCGTCTGACCGACCTGGGCTTCGGCGCGGTAGATGATGAAACCACCCGCGCCACCATGCGCGAGCTGGCGGATCTGGGCTATATCTCCGAGCCGCACGCCGCTATCGCTTATCGACTGCTGCGCGATCAGCTACAGGAAGGCGAGTTCGGCCTGTTCCTGGGCACGGCGCATCCGGCCAAGTTCAAGGAGAGCGTGGAAGAAATCCTGGGCCAGACGCTGCCGCTGCCGCAGGAGCTGGCGGATCGCGCCGGGCTGCCGCTGCTGTCGCACAAGATGGCCGCCGATTTCGCCGAGCTGCGCGACTTCCTGCTCTACAAATAACGCCTCAGGCCCTTATTCATAAGGGCCTGAGATTGTTGACGCACTCATCCTCTGTCATCAAGTCGCATTCGGGCCGGTGGAAAGCAGCGGAGGCAGATCGGAGCACGGACACGCCATGAATACGTATGCAGGCTCGTTTCGCGCGTCCATGCGCGAAAACGGTCCGCTTATTCGCTCAGCCTCTGCCGCTGTGAAGCGGTTGTGTTGCTATAAAAAATGACAGTATAGAGTCGCGGGCTTTTAAGTTTGTCATCAAACATTGGCCCTTATCCGTAAGGGTCTTTTCCTGCCTGCTATGCCGTCCCGCTGGTGGAGGGCTCTCCTGAGTTTCCGGGTGATTGTGGTGACCCTGAAGGCTGAATAACGGCCGTTTGCTGCCCGGAAGGCGGCGCGGCTATCGCCTGCTGGCTACGGCTATCCGCTGCCGGATTCGGCTGCCCGGCGGCGGTGATATTAACCGGCCCGCTGGCGGCGGCTGCTACGGCGGCGCGCACTTTACTGTGCGCCTGATAGATCTGGTTCACCATCTTGTAGGTCAGGCCAAACGCGGCTGCGGTGCCGCCGTTGTTCAGCAGGCTGGAGAGCAGCGGCGACAGCGAGCCTTTGGTCGCCGCATTCAGCACCTGCTGCGCGGCCAGGGTGCTGCTGTTGGCGAAGTTATTCCAGCTCAGACGGGCAATCGAGTGATCCAGCAGGCGGCCATAATCCTTCATCGGCAGGGAAGGGGAGAACTTTTGCGAGTCGCCCGCGCGTTTGGCGTCATAATGCTTGCCCAGAAAGGCATCGCCCGTCTCAATCACGGTATTGCAGGCGGCACGGATGCCGGAAACCAGCGCCGCCATCGTGTGCAGCTCTTTCCCGCTGAGCCGCTGCCCGGCCGCATCGCGAATTTCAGGGCCGGAAACGGTATAGCCCTGCGGCAGCGCTTTCTGGATAAGACCGTCCTGCAACATGCCCATCGCCAGCGTATTCAGCGTGTACCAGGCGCCGTTGGTGCGCATATCGCCATCGCTGACGCCATGGCCTGGTTTGCCGTCGCGCGAGGCCACCATGCTGCCGGTCGCCTGCAAAGATTCGCGCGAGGCCGCGTAAAGCACGTTGCGCAGCTGGGTGCTGAGCACGCGGGTGGTTAAGCCAGGGTTATTGGTCAGCACGCCGGCCACCGACATGCCTATATTTATCAGTTCGGCGGCGACCTGCTGTCCGGTTACGCGCTGCGAGTCCTGCTGGTGTTTGTCCGTCATGCTTTGCCATTCCTGCGGCTTATCGCGCTGGATCACGTCTGCCTGGCCCGGACTCAGGCCAAACTGACCGCGCACGGCGACGGCATTGTTTTGCGGATCGCGGGCCAGACGCGGCTCCCTGATATGGTGATGCGCGGCGATGTTTGCCAGCGACACCGCGACCTGAAGCCCCACGGCGGCGGTCGGATGCTTCTCTGCCAGATGCGGCAGCATCATGTTATAGGCCTCGATAAAGGCCTCTTCGCGCATTAGCGTCGGCAACCCACAGGTGACCATCTGCTGTAGCGCATGGCCGCCCAGCGCGCCCCAGGCTTTGTTTTGCAGCGGCGCAGAGGCGAATTTCCCCAGGGTGACGGCGGAATGTTTGGTTTCGTTCCAGCCTGCTTTGCCGGCGATCCTGGCGCCTTTCCAGCTTTGATTACCGACATACTTCGTGCCCTGCCAGCCCGCTTTGCCCGCTACCGTCATTTTGTCGGCGGCGTAGCTGCCGCCGGTCTTTAAGTTGCCCCATGCCGCGTTGCCGACGGTTTGCAGGCCGCCTGAAGTAGTCTGTAACCCTTTTCTGGCACCCTCCGCCAGGCCGGAAAAAAACTGGCCTGCCGCGCGGCTGGCCCTGGCCGCGCGCGCCGGTGCCGCAGCGGGCAGCGGGCCGCTTTCAATATCGCCTCTGCTGTTCTGCACGGCCATTTGCTGTAGGACAGGCGCGCGCTGGATTGGATCAGTCATCATTCACCTCTTTGTGCATCGCTGCTGAAAGCCATGGTCAGGGTCATCAGATTTGCCAGCCATTCGGCTAAATCAATGCCGCCCAGCCCCAGAGAATCCCAGCGGCAGAGCAGGCTGACCTCTTCCTGATAAAGCCCCAGCGAGCAGTGCGTCAGCAGCTGTAGATCCCTGTTGGCGGCCAGCAGCCGGCGGGCGTCATCCGTCTTCAGTTCAAGCGGCGTGGAAAGGAAAAGATGTCGGCCGTCGCCGTCGGCGGTAATGGCTATCTCACGCTCGGGAAAGCGTAGCGAGCACAGGCAGCCGTGCAGATGGTATTGCGTTGCGGGCAGTGCTAACGCGGCGACAGCCTGTTGCACCAGCGGGTAGTGCCACCGGGCGGCCAGCGCCTGTTCCGCCAGCGAGTCGATTTTTAACGCCGTCTGCTGCTGCCAGTTAGCCACCCAGCCGGGCAGCGCTGGCGCTTTGTCTGCGTGCTGCGTTGCTTCGGGCTGGCCGAGAGACAGCAGTAAATCGATCAGGCTGGCGGCAAGGGCGTCGATATCGTTAAGGACGGCCGCCAGCGCCAGTGCATCGTCAACGGCATCAAAAGCCAGGCGTCTGGTCAGCAGCGTCGTGCCCTGTTCATCCAGCGAAAGGCTGATGCCGTTCATCGCCATCGCCACGCCGTTAGCGCGCAGCAACAGCTGCTGCCAGGTTTCAGAGTGGATTGCCTGAGGGGGGCGCAAATAGCCGACGGCGAGCCATAGCGGTACGGGATCTTCGCTTTGGCAAATCATAACCACATGCAGCGCGTCCAGGCGGAGCAGACCGGTTTCGGCAAATTGCTGCTGCGCCCGTTCGTCTACGCCAAACTGCGCTGCCGCCGCCTGCAGCCAGGCGTGCGAGCCAACGGGCAGCGAATTTTGCAGCGCGGGCGCGGCGGCGTTTACGATAGGGGGGTGAGCGGCGTGCCAGGCTCTGTCAGTGACGGTTTTAAGAAGCGCTTGCCGATCCATAATTACCTCAAGGCTGATGCAGATAAGCCTTGAGTAGAGCGAGCGGCTGCGCGGTTCGGTACCATAACAAAACGCTATGGCTGGATCTGAAAAGGCGGCCCGCCCGCGAAAGCGGGATCAGGCGATGTCGTGACGTTTAAATACCAGCTCGCGCTCGCTGCTTTCATCAGCCACGAAAAAGTAGCCGTCAACGTCGAACGCCTTCAGCTGTTCCGGCTGTGTCAGGCGGTGCTCGATAATATAACGGCTCATCAGGCCACGGGCCTTTTTGGCGTAAAAGCTGATGACCTTAAACTTGCCGTTTTTCTCGTCGAGAAAGACCGGCTTGACGATGCGGCCTTGCAGCTTCGCTGGCTTCACCGTTTTAAAATACTCGTCGGAAGCCAGGTTGATCAGCACCTCGTCGCCCTGTTCCGTCAGCGCCGCGTTCAGCGCTTCGGTCAGCCTGTCGCCCCAAAAGGCATAAAGATCTTTACCGGCAGGATTGGTCAGCTTAGTGCCCATCTCCAGACGGTAAGGCTGCATCAGATCCAGCGGCCGCAGCAGGCCGTAAAGCCCGGAAAGCATGCGCAGATGCTGCTGGGCAAAGGTGAAGTCGTCTTCGCTGAAGGTCTCTGCCTGAAGTCCGGCGTAAACGTCGCCCTTAAAAGCCAGAATGGCCTGGCGCGCGTTATCCGGCGTAAAAGGCGTTTGCCAGGCCTGAAAACGACCGGCGTTTAAATCGGCCAGCTTATCGCTGATGCTCATCAGTGAGCCGATCTGCGCGGGCGTCAGTTCGCGCGCCACGTCAATCAGCTTTTTGGCATCATCCAGCAGCGCGGGCTGCGTAAAGCGGGCGGTCGCCAGCGGGCTTGCGAAATCCAGCGTCTTGGCCGGAGAGATCACCATCAACATGACAGAATCCTTATGTAATACGCCGTCTGAGGGCAAAAAAAAGCGCAGGCAGTGTAGCAAAAAAGCGTCGTGGAACGACAAATCACTGCTATCGGCCCGGACAAATTAGCTGAATAAAGGGTGCGATTTAGCACTCAGTGGCCTGGCCGCAAGCTTACCTTGCATGGGCGGTCTCGCGTGATATTATCCGTGGCAGACAGTTTCAAGAACCCGATAACTCTTCTGAGAGAATGACAACCATGACGGACAAACTGACTTCCCTGCGCCAGCTCACCACCGTTGTTGCCGATACCGGCGACATCGCAGCGATGAAGCTGTATCAACCGCAAGACGCTACCACCAACCCTTCACTGATCCTGAATGCCTCACAGATCCCGGAATACCGCAGGCTGATCGATGAAGCCGTAACGTGGGCGCGCGAGCAGACCAGCAACAAAGAAGAGCAGATCCAGTACGCGGCAGATATGCTGAACGTCAAAATTGGTCTGGAGATCCTGAAGCTGGTACCGGGTCGTATCTCTACGGAAGTCGATGCGCGTCTCTCTTATGACACCGAAGGCAGCATCAACAAAGCGCGCGCGCTGATCAAGCTCTATAACGATGCCGGTATCAGCAACGACCGCATCCTGATCAAGCTGGCCTCCACCTGGCAGGGCATTCGTGCCGCCGAGCAGCTGGAAAAAGAAGGCATCAACTGTAACCTGACGCTGCTGTTCTCCTTCGCTCAGGCCCGCGCCTGCGCCGAGGCGGGCGTCTACCTGATCTCTCCTTTCGTTGGCCGTATTCTGGACTGGTACAAAGCCAATACCGACAAGAAAGAGTACGCGCCGCATGAAGATCCGGGCGTGGTTTCCGTGTCTGAAATCTACCAGTATTACAAGCAGCACGGTTACGAAACCGTGGTCATGGGCGCAAGCTTCCGCAACGTAGGCGAGATCGTTGAGCTGGCCGGCTGCGACCGTCTGACCATCTCCCCGGCGCTGCTGAAAGAGCTGGCGGAAAGCGAAGGCACGCTGGAGCGTAAACTCTCCTATACCGGCGAAGTCAAAGCGCGTCCGGCTAAAATGACCGAAGCCGAGTTCCTGTGGGAGCACAACCAGGATCCAATGGCGGTTGATAAGCTGGCGCAGGGCATTCGCAACTTCGCGCTTGACCAGGCCAAGCTGGATAAGATGCTCGCCGAACTGCTGTAACTCCCTCACGCGGTCGGTTCTCCGGCCGCGTTCTGTACATCAAGCGTGGCAATGTTTATCCTTCCCCTGTTTCCCCTTATAAAACCGCGCCCTCCCGCGGCCGGCCTCACAGTGACGACACAATGAATACTTTACGCATAGGATTGATCTCCGTTTCCGATCGCGCGGCTAACGGCATCTATCAGGACGAAGGCCTACCGGCGCTGGAAGCCTGGCTTTCTACGGCGCTGGCGACGCCTTTTACCGTCGAGAAACGGCTGGTGCCTGACGAACAGCCGATGATTGAGCACGCCATTTGCGAGCTGGTGGACGAGCTGTTTTGCCACCTGGTGTTGACTACCGGCGGAACCGGGCCGGCCAGACGCGACGTGACGCCGGACGCTACGCTGGCTATTGCGGATCGCGAAATGCCGGGCTTTGGCGAACAAATGCGTCAGATCAGCCTGAATTTTGTGCCGACCGCTATTCTGTCGCGCCAGGTTGGTGTGATCCGCAAGCAGTCGTTGGTTATCAATCTGCCGGGGCAGCCAAAATCGATAAAAGAGACGCTGGAAGGCTTAAAGGACGCGGACGGCAAAGCGAAAGTGCACGGCATTTTCGCCAGCGTACCTTATTGTATCCAGCTGCTGGACGGGCCTTATGTGGAAACGCATGAGGCGGTAGTAGCAGCATTTCGTCCTAAAAGCGCCAGGCGCGAAACAAACAGCTAAAAATTTCCGGATTCAGGCATAAAATTCAGCGCTGCTGGTGTAGCGGAAAATGAACGGTATAGTCATGCAGGCTTTACACGCTCTTGTTCCCTTACTTCTGGCTGCGCGATGATTATGCACAAAAACAGCACTCGACGATTGAACCGGCAGGATTACAAAACCCTCTCTCTGGCCGCCCTGGGCGGCGCGCTGGAGTTCTATGATTTTATTATCTTCGTTTTTTTCGCAGCGGTAATAGGCGAACGCTTCTTTCCGGCCGATATCCCCGACTGGCTACGCCAGATGCAGACCTTCGGCATCTTTGCGGCAGGCTATCTGGCGCGGCCGCTTGGCGGCATTATCATGGCGCATTTCGGTGACAGCAGAGGAAGAAAGAAAATGTTCAGCCTGAGCATTTTGCTGATGGCCCTGCCGACGCTGGCGATGGGGCTGCTGCCTGACTATGCGTCGCTGGGCGTGGCGGCGCCCGTACTGCTGCTACTGTTGCGCCTGTTACAGGGCGCGGCCATCGGCGGGGAGGTGCCCGGCGCCTGGGTTTTTGTGGCGGAGCACGTGCCGGAAAAACGGATCGGTTTCGCCTGCGGCACGCTGACCGCCGGACTGACGGCGGGTATTTTATTGGGATCGCTGGTGGCCACGCTAATCGCCACCTCGCTGTCGGCCCAAAGTATTGCGGCATTCGGCTGGCGCATCCCTTTTTTTCTGGGCGGGATTTTTGGCCTGATCGCGCTTTATCTGCGCCGCTGGCTGCATGAAACGCCGGTGTTTACGGAAATGCAGGCACGCAAGGCTTTGGCGCAGGAGCTACCGCTAAAAACCATCGTCAGGGCGCATCGTCGGGGCATAATCGTTTCCATGCTGCTTACCTGGCTGCTTTCCGCCTGTATCGTGGTGGTCATTTTGATGGCGCCCGCGCTGCTGCAAAAAACCTATGGGCTACCGGCCGCGCAAACTTTACAGGCCAACAGTCTGGCGACCGTTATGCTGCTTTTCGGCTGCGTTGTGGCGGGCGCGGCGGCAGATCGTTTCGGCGCGGGTAAAACGTTGATGGTCGGCAGCCTGCTGCTGGCGGGCGGCAGCGCCTGCTTTTTTAACGTGGCTGCGGCTGCGCCGCAGTATCTTTATGCCGCCTATGCGCTGGCTGGCCTGTGCGTAGGCGTAGTAGGCATCACGCCTTTTATCATGGTTAAAGCGTTTCCGGCGGACGTGCGTTTCACCGGCATTTCGTTTTCCTATAACGTCGCCTACGCCATTTTTGGTGGGCTGACGCCCCTTTGCGTCACTTTTATCATGAAGCTGACGCCAATGGCACCGCTCTGGTATGTGCTGAGCCTGGCAGCGATGGGCTTTCTGTTGGGCGGCTGGCTGCTGCATAGCGACAAACGGCCGTTATTAAATCAGATCAGCGCTCGCTAAAAGACAACCCCCGTGATTATCCGCACGGGGTTTTTTATGCCCGCTTTACCTTGCCGATCGCCAGCAGGGCGAACAGCAGCGTCAGGCTGGCAAAGACAAACTGCAATGTGAGACTGGTTTTCAGCGCGCCGAAGAACATAAACAAGGTGACAACGCCCCACGGCGCTGGCCAGACGCCAGAAACGCGTCCGTCGGCGCAGTCCGTCCTGGCGACGGCAGCAGCAGAATGCCGGCCAGGCTTAGCCAGAAGCAGCCATGCGCGGACAGGGCGACCGATCGCTGCTTTCCTGTAAAGCGCGCGGCATCATAAAGAGCCACCGGCGGCGCGACATCGATCTGCCATAAGGATAAAAACGAAATTTTTTTTAACTCGCCCCTTGATGCCGGGCGCTCAGGCCCCATCTTATTTGGCATCCAGGGTTATGTAGCGAAAAAAAGCGTGAAGCCGGGAGTTGAAACGGCCAAAACCGCCCGCATTAAGTGTGCATAACCTGATTTGAAATGAATTTAAGTGGGAGACGTTTAGATGGGCAAGATTATTGGTATTGACTTAGGTACAACAAACTCTTGTGTCGCGATCATGGATGGCGGCAAAGCGCGTGTACTGGAGAATGCGGAAGGCGATCGCACTACGCCATCCATCATCGCTTATACCCAGGATGGTGAAACGCTGGTTGGTCAGCCTGCTAAACGCCAGGCCGTGACTAACCCACAGAATACTCTGTTTGCGATCAAGCGCCTGATTGGCCGTCGCTTCCAGGACGAAGAAGTGCAGCGTGATATTAAAATCATGCCTTACCAGATCGTTGGCGCCGATAACGGCGACGCATGGCTGGACGTAAAAGGCCAGAAAATGGCACCGCCGCAGGTCTCTGCTGAAGTGCTGAAAAAAATGAAGAAAACGGCGGAAGATTACCTGGGCGAGCCGGTAACCGAAGCGGTTATCACCGTACCAGCCTACTTTAACGATGCGCAGCGTCAGGCGACCAAAGATGCCGGCCGTATCGCAGGTCTGGACGTAAAACGTATCATTAACGAACCAACCGCAGCCGCGCTGGCTTACGGTATGGACAAAGGCCAGGGCAACCGTACCATCGCGGTATATGACCTGGGCGGCGGTACGTTCGATATCTCTATCATCGAAATCGATGAAGTTGACGGCGAAAAAACGTTCGAAGTGCTGGCGACCAACGGTGACACCCACCTGGGCGGCGAAGACTTCGACAGCCGTATGATCAACTATCTGGTAGCGGAATTTAAGAAAGATCAGGGTATCGATCTGCACAACGATCCGCTGGCGATGCAGCGTCTGAAAGAAGCGGCAGAAAAAGCGAAAATCGAGCTTTCTTCCGCACAGCAGACCGACGTTAACCTGCCGTACATCACTGCGGATGCAACAGGCCCTAAACACCTGAACATCAAAGTGACCCGTGCGAAGCTGGAATCGCTGGTAGAAGATCTGGTGAGCCGCTCCATCGAGCCGCTGAAAGTGGCTCTGCAGGATGCCGGCCTGTCTGTTTCCGACATTAACGACGTTATCCTCGTCGGCGGTCAGACTCGTATGCCAATGGTGCAGGCGAAAGTGGCCGAGTTCTTCGGCAAAGAGCCGCGTAAAGACGTGAACCCGGACGAAGCGGTAGCGGTAGGCGCAGCGGTGCAGGGCGGCGTTCTGGCAGGCGACGTGAAAGACGTGCTGCTGCTGGACGTTACTCCTCTGTCCCTGGGTATCGAAACCATGGGCGGCGTAATGACCGCGCTGATTGCCAAGAACACCACTATTCCGACCAAGCACAGCCAGGTGTTCTCAACGGCGGAAGACAACCAGTCTGCGGTAACCATTCACGTGGTGCAGGGTGAGCGTAAGCGCGCGGCGGACAACAAATCGCTGGGCCAGTTTAACCTGGACGGCATTCAGGCAGCGCCACGCGGTATGCCGCAGATCGAAGTGACTTTCGATATCGACGCCGACGGTATTCTGCATGTCTCTGCGAAAGACAAAAACAGCGGTAAAGAGCAGAAGATCACCATCAAGGCTTCTTCTGGTCTGAACGACGATGAAATCGAAAAAATGGTGCGCGATGCCGAGGCTAACGCCGAAGCAGACCGTAAGTTTGAAGAACTGGTACAGGTTCGCAACCAGGCCGATCATCTGTCGCACAGCACTCGTAAGCAGCTGGACGAAGCGGGCGACAAACTGCCTGCGGACGACAAAGCGCCAATCGAAGCCGCGCTGACCGAGCTGAACACTGCGCTGAAAGGCGAAGACAAAGCGGAAATCGAAGCGAAAATGCAGGCGCTGATGGAAGTCTCCAGCAAGCTGATGGAGTTCGCTCAGCAGCAGCAGGCCGCTGGCGGCGCAGCTGATGCAGCCGACGCTTCCGCGAAGAAAGACGACGACGTGGTCGACGCCGAGTTCGAAGAAGTTAAAGACAAAAAATAATCGCCCTTGAGCGGGCACGGCGGGCCGCAAGGCCCCCAGTGAAACCTACGGGCGTCGGAGTATTCTCCACGCCCGTTCACGCATATTTAGGGCAGGATCACCATAATGGCGAAGCAAGACTATTACGAGATTTTGGGCGTTTCGCGATCGGCGGACGAGCGCGAAATCAAAAAGGCCTATAAACGCCTGGCGATGAAGCATCACCCCGATCGCAATCCGGGCGACAAAGAATCAGAAGCAAAATTTAAAGAAGTCAAAGAAGCCTATGAAATTCTGACCGACGCGCAGAAGCGCGCGGCTTATGACCAGTACGGTCACGCAGCCTTTGAACAGGGCGGCATGGGCGGCGGCGGCGGCGGTTTTGGCGGCGGCGGCGCAGACTTCAGCGATATCTTTGGCGACGTGTTCGGCGATATCTTCGGCGGAGGACGCCGTCAGCAGCGTGCTGCGCGCGGCGCCGATTTGCGCTATAACATGGAGCTGACGCTTGAAGAAGCCGTCCGCGGCGTGTCCAAAGAGATCCGCATCCCTACGCTGGAAGAGTGCGACGTCTGCCACGGCAGCGGCGCCAAAGCGGGCACGCAGCCGCAAACCTGTCCGACCTGTCACGGTCAGGGTCAGGTCCAGATGCGTCAGGGCTTTTTCACCGTGCAGCAGGCGTGTCCAACCTGTCACGGTCGCGGTTCCGTTATCAAAGATCCCTGCAACGCCTGTCATGGACATGGCCGCGTAGAGCGCTCTAAAACGCTGTCGGTAAAAATCCCGGCAGGCGTGGATACCGGCGACCGCATCCGTCTTTCAGGCGAAGGCGAAGCGGGCGAGCACGGCGCACCAGCGGGCGATCTTTACGTTCAGGTGCAGGTGCGCAAGCATCCTATCTTTGAACGTGAAGAGAATAACCTGTACTGCGAAGTACCGATCAACTTTGCCATGGCGGCGCTGGGTGGCGAAATCGAAGTGCCGACGCTGGACGGGCGCGTTAAGCTGAAAGTGCCTGCGGAAACGCAGACCGGCAAGCTGTTTCGTATGCGCGGTAAAGGCGTTAAATCCGTACGCGGCGGCGCGCAGGGCGACCTGCTGTGCCGCGTGGTAGTGGAAACGCCGGTCAGCCTGAGTGAGAAGCAGAAAAGCCTGCTGCGCGAGCTGGAAGAGAGCTTCGGCGGCGTGGGCGGCGAGAAGAACAGTCCGCGTTCGAAAAGCTTTTTCGACGGCGTGAAGAAGTTCTTTGACGATCTGACCCGCTAGCCTTTATCGCGTGCAGAACTGAACGGGCGGCCTGAACCGCCCGTTTTTTATTGGTTCAACGGTGCAAAGGGTTCAGCGCCGGGCCGCGCGTTGTGGCGTGCTTCAGCCGCCGCTCCAGCATCGCCATCCGGCGGTGTTTCATGGTATCCGCATCAGCCATCGCGACGGGGTCGATCAACGGAAAGCTCCGGGTATAGAGCCGCCAGGCCAGTTCCGGCTCGGCCACTATGTCATGCCCGTTTTATCCGATTAAGGGCGTTAGCAGCGCGATGCTGCGCGCCTCGTAAATAATTCCTCCGGCGGCCTTTTTGCCCGATCAACCTCCGTAAGCCGTTTTTCCTGTCGTCAAAAACGCGTATGCTGTCAGGCCGCACGATTTGTTTATCAGGAAAGATTGCAATGAAATCCGCGATTAAGCGATTACTAAATAATGAAGCAACCGGCGGCGTGGTATTAATTATCGCTGCCGCTATTGCCATGTACCTGGCCAATTCGGCCGGTACCCAACAAGCCTACCAGTCTCTTCTTGCCATGCCGGTGGAATTCCGTTTTGGCGCGCTGGATATCAGCAAAAACCTGCTGTTGTGGATCAACGATGCGTTAATGGCGCTGTTCTTTTTGATGATTGGGCTGGAAGTCAAACACGAGCTGGTTTCCGGTTCGCTGGCCACGCGTGAACGCGCCATGTTCCCGCTGATTGCGGCTATTGGCGGCATGATTGCGCCCGGCGCGGTTTTTGCCCTGCTCAATCATAACGATCCGCTGGCCGTTCACGGCTGGGCTATTCCCACCGCTACGGATATCGCTTTTGCTTTGGGTATTCTGGCGCTGCTGGGCAGCCGCGTGCCGCCAGCGTTGAAAATGTTTCTGATGGCGCTGGCGGTGATTGATGACCTGGGCGCCATCCTGATTATCGCCTTCTTTTACACGCAGGAGCTGTCGCTGGCTTCGCTTGGCGTAGCCGCCGGAGCTATCGTGGTGCTGGCGTTACTGAACCGGCTGGGCGTGCGTAATATCGCTATTTATATGCTGGTTGGCATGGTGCTGTGGGTAGCGGTGCTGAAGTCGGGCGTGCACGCCACGCTGGCCGGCGTGATTGTCGGCTTCTTTGTGCCGCTGGAGAAACAGAACGGTCATTCTCCGGCTATTCACCTGGCTCACGGGCTGGCTCCCTGGGTCAGCTGGCTGATCCTGCCGCTGTTTGCCTTCGCCAATGCCGGCGTTTCGCTGAGCGGCGTCTCGCTGGACGGTTTGTTCTCCGCCGTGCCGCTGGGCATCATTTTAGGATTGTTTATCGGTAAACCGTTGGGCATCACGCTGATCTGCTGGCTGGCCGTCAGGCTGCGCATCGCGGCACTGCCGGAAAACACGCGCATGCAGGATATTTGCGCCATTGGCGTACTGTGCGGGATTGGCTTTACCATGTCGATATTTATCGCCTCGCTGGCTTTCGATGCACAGCATGAGGAGATGGTGACGCTGGCGAAGCTGGGGATCCTTACCGGCTCGATTGTCTCTGCGCTGGTAGGCTATACGCTGCTGCGTATCAAGCTGCGCTGAATGACGACGGCAGGCTCACCGCTTGCCGTTGTCTCTTGCGGCTAAGGCAGGGCGTACAGGAGGCGGCTAACTCAAACCAGAGCTAAATAGCGGACATAAAAAAGCCCGGAGCCAGACGCCGGGCATAAAAAAACCTGCCTGGGCAGGTTTCTTTATCAAAGCTGATTAACAGACGGGCGATTAAGCCAGTTTGTTGATCTGAGCAGTCAGGTTTGCTTTATGACGTGCCGCTTTGTTTTTGTGGATCAGGCCTTTAGCTGCCTGACGGTCCACAATAGGCTGCATTTCATTAAATGCAGTCTGCGCAGCTGCTTTATCGCCAGTAGCGATAGCCGCGTATACCTTCTTGATAAAAGTACGCAACATTGAACGACGGCTAGCGTTGTGCTTACGACGCTTCTCAGACGTTACGGCGCGTTTCTTAGCTGATTTGATATTAGCCAAGGTCCAACTCCCAAATAGTTCTATGAGGACAATTCAAAGGCCGAGGAATATGCCTCTTTAGCCCGTGGTTGTCAATGGATTTGTGCAAATAAGCGCCGCTGAAACAACGACACCTGGTTACGTTTCGATGGCGCAAGATTCTACCAGCTTCATGGCCATGAATACAGCTTATTCACAAGAAAAATGGTATCGCCCGTCAGCCGCGACAGAAAAAGCCCGCATTAACGCGGTAAAGGCGCATTCGCGGGTTAACCTTCCTGGTGGTAGTTGGTATAATCCGCCGATTTCCACGAACCTGAGCCAGCCATGAAGTTTATCCGCGGCATACATAACCTCCGGGAGCAGCATCGCGGCTGCGTTCTCACCATTGGCAATTTCGATGGCGTACATCGCGGCCATCAGGCGCTGCTGTCCCGGCTGCGCGAAGAAGGGCGTAAACGTAATTTACCGGTGGTGGTGATGCTGTTCGAGCCGCAACCGCTGGAGCTGTTTGCGGCCGATAAAGCGCCTGCGCGGCTGACGCGACTGCGCGAAAAACTTCGCTACCTGGACGAGGCGGGCGTGGACGCGGTGCTTTGCCTGCGTTTCGACCGGCGTTTTGCCGCGCTGTCGGCGCACAGTTTTGTCGCCGATCTGCTGGTCGATAAGCTGGGCGTACGGTTGCTGGCGGTCGGCGACGATTTCCGCTTTGGCGCTGGTCGCGAAGGGGATTTCCTGTTATTACAGAAAGCGGGCGCCGACTACGGTTTTGACGTTATCAGCACCCAGACTTTTTGCGACGACGGCAGGCGCATCAGCAGCACGGCGGTGCGCCAGGCGCTGGCGGAAGACAACCTGCCGCTGGCGGCCACGCTTCTGGGGCACCCTTTCAGCATCTCCGGCCGCGTAGTGCACGGCGACGCGCTGGGCCGTACCATCGGCTTTCCCACCGCTAACCTGCCGTTAAGACGCTATGTTTCGCCGGTAAAAGGCGTGTATGCCGTCGAGGTCCGCGGCCTGGGCGACAGGGCACTGCCCGGCGTCGCCAATATCGGCACGCGCCCCACGGTAGCGGGCATACGCCAGCAGCTGGAAGTGCATCTGCTGGACGTTGCAATTGACCTGTACGGGCGCCATATAGAAGTGGTGCTGTGCGAAAAAATACGAAACGAGCAGCGTTTTTCCTCGCTTGACGCGCTCAAAGAGCAAATTGCTAAAGACGTGGTGGCGGCCCGAACTTTTTTTGGGCTGAGCGCACCGGTTTAAACAGAAGCGGAATACGGAATCGAGAATCTGATGAGTGACTATAAATCTACCCTGAATTTGCCGGAAACGGGGTTCCCGATGCGTGGCGATCTGGCCAAACGCGAACCGGGAATGCTGCAACGTTGGTATGCTGACAACCTGTACGGCATCATCCGCGAAGCCAAAAAAGGGAAAAAAACCTTTATCCTGCATGACGGCCCTCCCTACGCGAACGGCAGCATTCATATTGGTCACTCCGTCAACAAGATTCTGAAAGACATTATCGTTAAGTCCAAAGGCCTGGCGGGCTTCGATTCGCCTTACGTGCCGGGCTGGGACTGCCACGGTCTGCCTATCGAACACAAGGTCGAGCAGATGATCGGCAAGCCGGGCGAAAAGGTCACGGCGGCTGAATTCCGCGAGGCGTGCCGTAACTATGCGGCAGAGCAGGTTGAAGGCCAGAAAAAAGACTTTATCCGCCTTGGCGTGTTGGGCGACTGGGATCGTCCTTATCTGACGATGAATTTCCAGACCGAAGCCAATATCATCCGTGCGCTGGGCAAAATCATCGGCAACGGCCACCTGCATAAAGGCGCCAAGCCGGTGCACTGGTGCCTGGACTGCCGATCCGCGCTGGCGGAAGCGGAAGTGGAGTACTACGACAAAACTTCTCCTTCTATCGACGTGATGTTTAACGCGGTGGACGCCGACGCCGTGCGCGCTAAATTCGGTGCTGACAGCGCGGAAGGCCCGATCTCGCTGGTGATCTGGACCACCACGCCGTGGACTATGCCGGCTAACCGCGCTATCTCTCTGCATCCGGAATTTGACTACCAGCTGGTACAGATCGAAGGCCACGCGCTGATCCTGGCGAAAGACCTGGTGGAAAGCGTGATGAAACGTGCCGGCGTCAGCGACTGGCAGGTGCTGGGCGAAGCCAAAGGCGCGGCGCTGGAGCTGCAGCCTTTCCGTCATCCTTTCCTCGACATCACTTCTCCGGTGGTGCTGGGCGAGCACGTAACGCTGGAAGCGGGTACCGGTGCGGTGCACACGGCGCCAGGCCACGGCCCGGACGACTACGTTATCGGCCAGAAATACGGCATCGAAGCGGCCAACCCGGTCGGCCCGGATGGACGCTACCTGCCGGGCACATACCCAACGCTGGATGGCGTAAATGTTTTTAAAGCCAACGATATGATCGTTGAGCTGCTGCGTGAAAAAGGCGCGCTGCTGCACGTTGAAAAACTGCTGCACAGCTATCCGCACTGCTGGCGTCACAAAACGCCCATCATTTTCCGCGCCACGCCGCAGTGGTTTATCAGCATGGATCAGAAAGGCCTGCGCGAACAGTCGCTGAAAGAGATCAAAGGCGTGCAGTGGATCCCGGACTGGGGCCAGGCGCGGATCGAGTCTATGGTCGCCAACCGTCCTGACTGGTGTATTTCACGCCAGCGCACCTGGGGCGTGCCGATGGCGCTGTTCGTGCATAAAGAGACCGAGCAGCTGCATCCGGACACGCTGGCGCTGATGGAAAAAGTGGCGCAGCGCGTCGAGCAGGACGGCATCCAGGCCTGGTGGGATCTGGACGCGAAGGAGCTGATGGGCGACGACGCGGAAAACTACGTCAAGGTGCCGGATACGCTGGACGTATGGTTCGATTCCGGCTCTACCAGCTACTCGGTGGTGGATGCGCGTCCGGAATTTGAAGGCCACGCGCCGGATATGTATCTGGAAGGCTCGGATCAGCATCGCGGCTGGTTTATGTCCTCGCTGATGATTTCCACGGCGATGAAAGGCAAGGCGCCCTATCGCCAGGTGCTGACGCACGGTTTTACCGTGGACGGTCAGGGACGCAAGATGTCCAAGTCGATTGGCAACACCGTGTCGCCGCAGGACGTAATGAACAAGCTGGGCGGCGATATTCTGCGCCTGTGGGTCGCTTCTACCGACTACTCCGGCGAAATGGCAGTATCGGACGAAATCCTGAAGCGCTCTGCGGATGCCTATCGTCGTATCCGTAACACCGCGCGCTTCCTGCTGGCTAACCTGAACGGCTTTAACCCGGAAACGGATATGGTCAGCCCGGAAGAAATGGTGGTGCTGGATCGCTGGGCCGTAGGCCGTGCGAAAGCCGCGCAGGAGGCGATTGTCGCCTCTTACGACAGCTACGACTTCCACGAAGTGGTACAGCGCCTGATGCAGTTCTGCTCGATTGAGATGGGATCCTTCTACCTGGATATCATTAAAGACCGTCAGTACACCGCCAAAGCCGATGGCCTGGCGCGTCGCAGCTGCCAGACCGCGCTCTACTACATCGCGGAAGCGCTGGTGCGCTGGATGGCGCCGATCATGTCGTTTACTGCCGATGAAATCTGGAACGAGCTGCCGGGCAAACGCGAGAAATATGTCTTTACCGAAGAGTGGTACGACGGGCTGTTTGGTCTGGCGGAAAGCGAGTCGATGAACGATGGTTTCTGGGCGGAGCTGCTGAAAGTGCGCGGCGAAGTCAACAAGGTGATTGAGCAGGCGCGCGCCGACAAGCGCGTGGGCGGATCGCTGGAGGCAACCGTCACGCTGTATGCCGACGCCGACCTGGCGCAGAAGCTAACCAGCCTGGGTGATGAGCTGCGCTTCGTGCTGCTGACTTCCGGCACGCAGGTCGCGGATTACGCGCTGGCCACGTCCGAAGCTCAGCAAAGCGAGCTGGTAAAAGGCCTGAAGATCGCGCTGCATAAAGCGGAAGGCGAGAAGTGCCCGCGCTGCTGGCACTACGCGACCGATATCGATCGGGAAGCCGAAATCTGTGGCCGCTGCGTCACCAACGTCAGCGGCGCTGGCGAACAGCGTAAGTACGCGTGATGAGGCCTCTTCTTTCGACCGGACTGCGCTGGCTGTGGCTGGTGCTGGTGGTGATCGCCGTCGACTTCGGCAGCAAGCAGTGGATTATGAATACGCTGATGCTGCATGAGTCGATGACGGTAATGCCGTTCTTTAACTTTTTCTACGCGCACAACTACGGTGCGGCGTTCAGCTTCCTGGCGGATAAAGGCGGCTGGCAGCGTTGGTTCTTCGCCGCTATTGCGGTGGCGATTGCCGTCGCGCTGCTGGTGATGATGTACCGCACCGAAGCCAGCAAGAAGCTGAACAATATCGCTTACGCGCTGATTATTGGCGGCGCGTTGGGCAATCTGTTCGATCGCGCCTGGCACGGCTTTGTGGTCGATTTTATCGACTTCTACGTGGGCGACTGGCATTTTGCCACGTTTAATATCGCAGACTGCGGCATCTGTATCGGTGCCGCGCTGATCGTGCTGGAGGGCTTTTTAACGCCCGCCGGCAAAGCGAAAAGGGCAGGGCATGACTGATTCTGTACAGCATAACAGCGCGGTGCTGGTGCATTTCACTTTAAAACTCGCCGACGGCTCTACGGCGGAATCAACGCGGGATAACGGCAAGCCCGCGCTGTTCAGCCTGGGCGACGGCAGCCTTTCCGGCGAGCTGGAAGAGCAGCTGCTGGGCCTCGCGCCTGGCGACAAAAAAGCGTTTTCGCTGGGCCCGGATGCCGCTTTCGGCCAGGCCAGCCCGGATCTGATCCAGTATTTCTCGCGCCGTGACTTTACGGAAGCGGGCGAACCGGAAGTCGGTGCCATCATGCTGTTCAGCGGCATGGACGGCAACGAAATGCCGGGCGTGATCCGCGAAATCTCCGGAGATTCGATTACCGTGGACTTCAACCATCCGCTGGCCGGACAAACGATTCACTTTGAGGTAGAAGTGCTGGAAATCGATCCGGTACTGGAGGCGAACCATGCAAATCCTGCTGGCTAACCCACGCGGCTTTTGTGCCGGCGTCGATCGTGCCATCAGCATCGTCGAGCGCGCGCTGGAGATGTACGGCGCGCCTATCTACGTGCGGCATGAAGTGGTGCACAACCGTTACGTGGTTAACAGCCTGCGCGAGCGTGGCGCTATCTTCATTGAAGAAATCAGCGAAGTGCCGGACGACTCGATTTTGATCTTCTCCGCGCACGGCGTTTCTCAGGCGGTGCGGGCGGAAGCCAAAGCGCGCAATCTGACCATGCTGTTCGACGCGACCTGTCCGCTGGTGACCAAAGTGCATATGGAAGTGGCGCGCGCCAGCCGTAAGGGCACGGAAGCGATCCTGATTGGTCATGCCGGCCATCCGGAAGTGGAAGGCACCATGGGCCAGTACAGCAATCCGGCTGGCGGTATGTATCTGGTGGAGTCGCCAGCGGATGTTTACAGGCTTCAGGTCAAAAACGAAGATAACCTCTGCTTTATGACCCAGACCACGCTTTCCGTGGACGACACTTCCGAAGTGATCGACGCGCTGCGCGATCGCTTTCCGAAGATCGTCGGGCCGCGTAAAGATGATATCTGCTACGCTACCACCAACCGTCAGGAAGCGGTGCGCACGCTGGCGAAGGATGCGGACGTGGTACTGGTGGTCGGTTCACGCAACTCTTCCAACTCCAACCGTCTGGCCGAGCTGGCCCAGCGCGCGGGCAAACTGGCGCGGCTGATCGATTCGGCGGACGATATCCAGGAAGCCTGGATCAAAGACGTCGGCTGCGTGGGCGTTACGGCGGGCGCTTCCGCACCGGATATTCTGGTGCAGCAGGTTATCCAGCGTCTGCGCGAGCTGGGTGGCGAAGCGGCCATCGAGCTGATTGGCCGTGAAGAGAATATCGTGTTTGAAGTACCGAAAGAACTGCGTGTGGACGTTAAGCAGGTCGACTAACGCCTGACCGTTCGCTACAGCCCGAAGGGAAACATTAATACCGTTTTCGCTTCGGGCTTTTTTTATTCTGCCTCATTACGCCTCCTATTCAGTCTCTCCGTCTTTCTCTGCATAATAAAAAAGTTAAACAGATCAACTTTTCTAATGTTTTGGCTTGATCCCGCGAGCAAAGCTGTTTGTTATAGCGTCAGGAGCAGTAAAACAGGAGGGAAATATGGGTCACTACGAAGTAAGAAAATCAGACAAGCAGACGGATCAACCCTGGTATTTTGTGCTGGTTGCCAACAATCATGAAATTATCGCCACCAGCGAGATGTACGCCAGCAAACAGGGCGCGCTGAACGGCATTAAGTCCGTACGGGCCAATGCGCCTTCCGAAGAGGTGCGCGACAGGAGCTAAACCCGGCGGAGGCGATTTTTCTGCCCCCGCTGTTCAACTTCGCTATGCTTACCCCTTGCCGTTATTGTAAGGAGTCCGCATTGAATATTATCGCGATTATGGGACCGCACCACGCGTTCTATAAGGATGAACCCATCCGCGAACTGGATGGCGCGCTGGCCGCCCAGGGTTTTCAAACTATCTATCCCAAAGACGCCGGCGATCTGCTCAAGCTGATTGAACACAATCCGCGTATCTGCGGCGTAATTTTCGACTGGGATGAGCACGGCTTCGATCTGTGTAGCGAAATAAATCAGCTGAATGAGTATCTGCCGCTGTACGCATTTATTAATACGCACTCGACGATGGACGTCAGCGTTAATCAGATGCGCATGGCCATCTGGTTTTTTGAATATGGTCTGGGCGCGGCGGAAGATATCGGGCAGCGTATCCGCCAGTATACCGATGAATATATCGATACCATTACGCCGCCGCTGACGAAGGCTCTGTTCACCTATGTGAAAGAAGGGAAATATACGTTCTGTACGCCGGGTCATATGGCGGGCACGGCGTTTCAGAAAAGCCCGGTCGGCAGTTTGTTTTACGATTTCTTCGGCGGCAACGCGTTGAAAGCGGACGTGTCGATTTCGGTCACGGAGCTGGGCTCGCTGCTTGACCACACCGGCCCGCATCTGGAGGCGGAAGAGTATGTCGCCCGCACCTTCGGTGCCGAGCAAAGCTATATGGTCACCAACGGCACCTCGACCTCTAACAAAATCGTCGGCATGTACGCCGCGCCGTCGGGCAGCACGGTGCTGATCGATCGCAACTGCCATAAATCCTTAACGCACCTGCTGATGATGAGCGATATCGTACCCATCTGGCTAAAGCCAACGCGCAACGCGCTGGGCATTCTGGGCGGCATCCCTAAGCGGGAGTTCACCCGCGAGAGCATTGCGCAAAAGGTTGAGCAGACCGAGCGCGCCAGCTGGCCGGTACACGCGGTCATCACTAATTCCACCTATGACGGACTGCTCTACAGCACCCGCTACATCAAAGAGACGCTGGACGTGCCGTCGATCCATTTTGATTCCGCCTGGGTGCCGTACACCAATTTCCATCCTATCTACAGCGGGCTGAGCGGCATGAGCGGCGACCGCACGCCGGGTAAGATTATCTACGAAACCCAGTCCACCCATAAGCTGCTGGCCGCTTTTTCGCAGGCCTCGCTGATCCATATTAAAGGGGAGTACGACGAACAAACCTTTAATGAAGCCTATATGATGCACACCACCACCTCGCCGAACTATCCCATTGTGGCGTCGATAGAAACGGCGGCGGCGATGCTGCGCGGCAACCCGGGCAGGCGGCTGATTAATCGCTCCGTAGAGCGCGCGCTGCATTTCCGGCGGGAGGTTCAGCGGCTGCGCGAAGAGTCTGAAGGCTGGTTCTTTGATATCTGGCAACCGGAAGGCGTCGACGAGCCGCAGTGCTGGCCGATCCAGCCCGGCGAGGAAGACTGGCACGGCTTTAACGATGCCGACGCCGATCATATGTACCTCGATCCCATTAAGGTAACGATCCTGACGCCGGGCATGAGCGAGCAGGGCGTGATGGCGGATGAAGGGATCCCGGCGGCGCTGGTGGCGAAATACCTCGACGAGCGCGGCGTGGTGGTGGAAAAAACCGGGCCTTACAATTTGCTGTTCCTGTTCAGCATCGGCATTGATAAAACCAAGGCGATGAGCGTGCTGCGCGGCCTGACCGAGTTCAAGCGCGCTTACGATCTTAATCTGCGAGTCAGAAACATGCTGCCGGATCTTTATGCGCAGGCGCCGGAGTTTTATCGCAATATGCGCATTCAGACGCTGGCCCAGGGCATTCATAATCTGATCCGCGATCACGATTTGCCAAGGCTGATGCTTCAGGCCTTCGATAAGCTGCCGGAAATGAAGCTGACGCCGCACCAGATGTTCCAGCAGCAGGTGAAAGGCAATGTGGAAACGGTAGATCTCAGCAAACTAGTCGGACGAGTGTCGGCTAATATGATCCTGCCTTATCCGCCGGGCGTGCCGGTGGTGATGCCGGGCGAGATGATCACCGAAGAGAGCCGCGCGGTGCTCGATTTCCTGCTGATGCTCTGCACCATCGGCCGTCACTATCCCGGTTTCGAAACCGATATTCATGGTGCCACCCTGACCGACGAAGGGCAGTATCTGGTTCGCGTGCTGAAAGCGTAGTTCCGGAATTGTGCCATTGTCCTGTGCTTCCGGCCTGCGTAAGGTAGCCGGAAGCTTTTATTCAGGAGAAAGACATGTTTATCAGGAAAGTGCACCATATCGCTATTATCGCCAGCCATTATGAAACCAGTAAGGCTTTCTATTGCGACGTGCTGGGTTTTACCCTGATGGGTGAAGTATATCGGGAAGCGCGGGATTCCTGGAAAGGCGATCTGGCGCTGAACGGCGAATACGCTATTGAACTGTTTTCGTTTCCTTTTCCGCCTGCGCGTCCGGACGGCCCGGAAGCCTGCGGCCTGCGCCATCTGGCATTCAGCGTGGAGGATATCGAGGCGGCAAAGCAGCATCTTGAAGAGAAGGGCGTTAGCTGCGAGGCGATCCGCGTCGATCCGCTGACCGACAAGCGTTATACCTTCTTTAAAGACCCGGACGGTTTGCCGCTGGAGCTGTATCAGGCGTAAAATAGCGCCTGGCCGCTGTCGGCCGGGCCTTTTTGCTTCAGGGATTTGCATGTCACTGTCCGATCTTCAACACCATCTTGCCGGACAACGGCAGCTGCTGGTGGCCTTCAGCGGCGGCCTGGATTCCAGCGTGCTGCTGCACCAGCTGGTCTGCCTGCGTCAGCAGCACGCCCTCGCTTTACGCGCCATTCATATTCATCACGGTCTTAATCCGCTGGCGGAAAGCTGGGCGACGCATTGTCGGCAGCAGTGCGCGCGCTGGCAGGTGGCGCTGGAAGTGGTGTATGTGCAGGTCGACGGGCGGGAAAAAGGCATAGAGGCGGCTGCCCGCGAGGCGCGCTATCAGGCTTTTCGCCAGCACCTTCAGCCCGGCGAATGCCTGTTGACCGCACAGCATCTGGACGATCAGTGCGAAACGCTGCTGCTGGCGCTGAAAAGGGGCAGCGGGCCGGCCGGGCTGGCCGCTATGCCCGTCAGCGCCAGGCTTGATTCGCATCTGCATCTACGGCCTCTGCTGACGCAGACGCGCGCGCAGCTGGAGCAGTGGGCGGCAGAACATCAGCTGGGCTGGGTTGAGGACGACAGCAATCAGGATACGCGCTACGACCGTAATTTTCTGCGTCAGGTTATTCTGCCCGAACTGAGCGCGCGCTGGCCGCACTTTGCCCGAGCGGCGGCGCGCAGCGCGGCCCTGTGCGGCGAGCAGGAACAGCTGCTGGATGAGCTGCTGGCTGAATCGCTCCGTTCGCTAATGGATGAAAAGGGCGCGCTGGCGATAGCGCCGCTGGCCGCGATGAGCGACAGCCGACGGGCCGCACTGCTGCGACGCTGGATAGCGCAGCATCAGGGGCTGATGCCTTCGCGGGATGCGCTGGCGCGTATCTGGCAGGAAGTGGCCTGTAGCCGTGAAGATGCGGAGCCGCGCCTGCTGCTGGGTAATGTTGAAATTCGGCGTTTTCGCGGCCGTCTGTACTGGCTGCCGGTCGCCGTATCGGTACGTGATAAGGTGATTGGCTGGCCGCTGACGGTCTCGACGCTGGCGCTGCCGGCTAAAATGGGCAGGCTGGTTCGCGGTGACACAGGTACAAAAGTCCGGGCGCCGCAGGCTGACGAGACGGTCAGCGTGCGCTTCCAGGCGCAGGGGAAAATACATATTGTCGGACGCGCGGGCAGTCGGCCGATAAAAAAAATCTGGCAGGAGCTTGGTGTGGCCCCGTGGCTACGCGAGCGTACGCCGCTGCTGTTTTATGGCAATCAGCTGATTGCCGCCGTAGGCGTCTTCGTCACCCGCGAAGGCGATCCAAAAGAGCAACCCGGCTGGAAAATCAGCTGGCAACAGGATGAGCAATGAAAAAAGTAATCGCGTCGGCGCTGCTGCTGGCGATCGGTTTTCCCGCCCTGGCGGGCAACGCGCAGAGCGGCCAGCAAAAAGCGGCCAGCTGTCAGGGCTGTCACGGCGCCGCGGGCAAAGCCGCCGCGCCGTATCCGAACCTGGCGGGCCAGAACGCAGACTATCTCGATCATGCGCTCCACGCCTATCAAAAAGGCGAGCGCAGCGGCGGCCAGGCAGAGGTGATGAAAGCTTTCGTAGCGGGACTGAGCGATGAGGATATGGCGGATCTGTCGGCTTACTATGCGGGCCTGAAGCCCTGACGACGGGGGGCGGAATAGCTTCCGCCCGATTGGGGGTTAGTCAGACTCGCTGACCACGACGGTACCCAGCTCAGGGTGGCTGAAACTGGCGATATGATCCAGACGCAGCTCGCGGATCTCGCCTGAGAGATCGACGACCAGGTATTCCACCTTCTTGCGCAACAGCATATCTATGGCCTTTGCCTTCAACTGCTCGCCGTCCTTCAGCGCCAGCGTCAGCGTCAGCTGTTTCTGGCAGGCAAGTTCCAGATTGTCGTAATCATCGCAGTTGATCGGTTGGTATTCATTCGTCAACATAATCGCTCACCAATAAGTTAGCAGCAGCAAAAGCTGCCTGTTCCCTGATTGAAGAGTGTAGCTCAGGATTTGCGGCTACCTCATTCAGTGCTTTTAAAACGCAAGCTATCGCGTCCGGCACGTATCCCAGATCGCCGCTGCCAATTTCAGCATATTTACGACGAACTAATTCACAATACTTTTGCACATGCACCTCAAGAATTTTCTCTGGCGACCTGACGACTATAACACAGGATTTCACGGGAAATCAGCCAGGCGGAGCGTGATTTGCTGGCCGCACGGGTTACAATGCCCGACAACGACTATAAGGAATACCATGGCACTTAAAGCGACAATTTATAAAGCCACCGTCAACGTGGCCGATATGGACAAAAACGTGTTTCTGGACAGCGTGCTGACGCTGGCCCGACATCCTTCCGAAACGGAAGAAAGGCTGATGCTGCGCCTGCTGGCGTGGCTGGTTAACGCGCATGAAAGACTGACCTTTACGCGCGGCCTGAGCGCGGAAGACGAGCCGGAAATCTGGCTGATGAACGATCATAACGGCATTGAGGTCTGGATAGAGCTGGGGCTGCCGGACGAGCGGCGGCTAAAAAAAGCGTGCAATCGCGCAGCCCGCGTATACTTGTATACTTATAACGCCCGCGCCGCGCAGATTTGGTGGCAGCAAAACCAGAGCAAGCTTCAGCAGGCGAACCTGACCGTGCGTTTCCTGGATGATGAGCAGCTGAAGGCGCTGACGCAGCTTGCCTCACGCTCCATGACGCTACAGGCGACCATTCAGGACGGCACCATCTGGCTCTCGGACGAGCAGCAGCATCTGGAACTGCGCTTTACCGACTGGCTGCTCGACGGTAAACCGGCATGATCGTCCTGTCACGCCACGCGACCATTCCCGATAGCGAGCTGGAATTAACCGCTATCAGAGCGCAGGGGAACGGCGGCCAGAACGTGAATAAAAGCTCTACGGCGATCCATTTACGTTTTGATATTCGCGCCTCCAGCCTGCCGGAGTTTTATAAAGAGCGGCTGCTGGCGGCCAGTCACCATCTGATTACGCCGGAAGGGATAGTGATTATCAAGGCGCAGGAGTATCGCAGCCAGGAGATGAATCGCGAAGCGGCGCTGAAAAGGCTGGAAAACCTGATTCAGGAACTGACGGTAGTCGAAAAAACAAGGCGGGCCACGCGGCCTACGCTGGCGTCTAAAAAGCGACGGCTGGAGGGTAAGGCGCGCAAAGCCACCACCAAATCGCTGCGCGGCAAAATGCGACGCGTGCCTGACTGATCGTATGACAGAGGAGGGAAAGTGAAAAAGGTTCTGATTGTTCTGATGATATCGCTGTTCTTTGGCCCGCTGATGGGCTGTCAGAACTACGATGCGGCGGCCACGGTAAAGCCGCGTGAGGCACAGGTGCAGAACTATCGCGGCGTTATTCCCTGCGCCGACTGTGAAGGCATCCAGCTTACGCTCTCTTTAGAACAGGGCGGACGCTACCGTTTGCAGGAGCGCTACCTGACCGCCGAACACGTTGAAAATCAGCAGCAGGGCCACTGGTCGCGCACGGCGGAAAAACTGGTGCTGGTATCGGATCAGGGAGAGAAGCGCTATTTTCGGCCGCGCGACAGCGGGCTGGAGATGACGGACGCGAGCGGCGAGGCAATATCGACCACGCTGAACTATCGGCTGGCGCCGGTAGAAACGGGCAGCTGAAGCGGCGGACAGAACGCCCGCCGCCTGTCGACTACTTGTTGATTTCGGCCAGCAGGAAATCCAGGATTTCGCCTGTTTTAATCATCTGCTTCTCGCCCGCGCGGCGGGATTTGTACTCCACTTCCTCGCTGTCGAGATTACGGTCACCGATGACGACGGTGTGCGGCACGCCAATCAGTTCCATATCGGCAAACATCACGCCGGGACGCTCTTTGCGATCGTCAAGGATCACGTCGATGCCTTTAGCGCGCAGCTGACCGTACAGCTCTTCCGCCAGCTCCTTCACGCGGAAGGATTTGTGCATATTCATCGGCAGAATAGCCACCTGGAACGGTGCCAGCGCCGCAGGCCAGATAATGCCGCGCTCGTCATGGTTCTGCTCAATAGCGGCAGCCACGATACGCGTGATGCCGATACCATAACAGCCCATCGTCAGCACCTGATTGCGACCGTCTTCACCCTGCACGGAGGCTTTCATCGCTTCGGAATACTTGGTGCCGAGCTGGAAGATATGACCAACTTCGATGCCGCGCTTGATCAGCAGCGTGCCTTTTCCATCCGGGCTGGCGTCGCCTTCGACCACGTTGCGCAGATCGGCCACGCGCGGCAGCGGCAGATCGCGCTGCCAGTTGATGCCGGTCAGGTGCTTGCCGTCCTGGTTCGCGCCGGCGCAGAAATCGCTCATCATCGCGACGGTGCGGTCAACCACGATTGGCAGCGTCAGGCCAACAGGGCCAAGAGAGCCAGGGCCTGCGCCCGTTGCCGCGCGAATATCCTCCTCGCTTGCAAAGGTCAGCGGCGCGGCGACGATATCAATTTTTTCGGCTTTGATTTCGTTAAGCTCATGATCGCCGCGCACGATCAGCGCAACCAGCGAATGACCGCTCTCTTTGGTCGCCTGTACCAGCAGCGTCTTCACGGTCTTCTCAATCGGCAGCTTATGCTGTTCAACCAGCGCCGCGATGGTTTTCGCGTTCGGCGTGTCGATTTCCACCATTGGCTGGGTGGCGTCTGCACGGCTGCCGGCTGGCGCAACGGCCTCGGCCAGTTCGATATTCGCCGCGTAGTCGGAGCCGGTGGAGAACACGATATCGTCTTCGCCGCTCTCGGCCAGCACCTGAAACTCATGCGAGGCGCTGCCGCCGATGGAGCCGGTATCGGCCTGCACGGCACGGAAATCCAGGCCCATGCGCGCAAAGCTCTGGCTGTAGGCGCGATACATATCATCGTAGGTCGCCTGCAACGATTCCTGCGAAGTATGGAACGAGTAGGCATCCTTCATGATGAACTCGCGCGAGCGCATTACGCCAAAGCGAGGGCGTACCTCATCGCGGAACTTGGTCTGGATCTGGAAAAGATTCAGCGGCAGCTGCTTATAAGAGCTCAGCTCGTTGCGGATCAGATCGGTGATCACTTCCTCGTGCGTCGGACCCAGCACAAAAGGACGGTCGCCACGATCGACCAGGCGCAGCAGCTCCGGTCCGTACTGCTCCCAGCGTCCGCTTTCCTGCCACAGATCGGCGGGCTGCACGACCGGCATAGAGATTTCGATAGCACCGGCGTTGTTCATCTCCTCACGCACGATGTTTTCGACTTTTTTCAGAACGCGCAGACCGGTTGGCAGCCAGGTATACAACCCGGAAGCCAGTTTGCGGATCATTCCGGCGCGCAGCATCAGCTGGTGGCTGATCACTTCAGCGTCGGCAGGCGTCTCCTTCTGGGTGGAGAGCAGGTATTGAGTAGTACGCATGAGTTACGATTCCAGTTGAGCAGAAAGCTACATTAAGCCAGGCTAAATAATTGCTGGCGGCTAGTGTACCAGCGTGGTCAGAGACTCAAAAGAGACAGAAGATAAATTAACGATGCTCTACGGCGGTCACCAGCGTGCCGGAGACGTCGACGCGCCAGCGCACGTTGAAATCCAGCAGCCAGGCGGCATATTCCCGTTCCGGCTCTTCGCCTTTGCGGTAGGCCGGACGCGGATCCTGGGCCAGCACTTCGGCTATAAAACGCTGCAGGTGCGGATAGCGCGCGCCGTGCTGCGCTATCTGCTGGACGGCCTGCGGCGAAAACGCTACCGGCATGGAGGCTTCCGGCGCTTCCTGCGCGAAGCCTGCGCGTGCGGCAGGGATCGACTCGGCGAAGGGCAGGTAGGGCTTGATATCCACTATCGGCGTGCCGTCAACCAGATCCAGACTGCCCAGTTCCAGCACAACCTCGCCTTTTCCTGTGCGGATGCCCTTCAGCTCTACCAGCGACATGCCGATAGGGTTGGGACGAAAGGTGGATCGGGTGGCGAAGACGCCCATTCGCGCATTGCCGCCCAGCCGGGGAGGGCGAACGGTGGGCCGCCAGCCGCCTGCCATCGTCTGGTGAAACACAAACAGCAGCCACAGATGGCTGAACGCTTCCAGCCCGCGCACCGCTTCCGGCTGATTATAGGGCGACAGCAGCCGCAGCTCGCCACCGCCGTCCTGAATCAGGCCTGGCTGACGCGGAACCGCGAACTTCTCTTTCCACGGCGAATGGATAGTACCGATTGGCTGGAAGGTAAAACTCATTGGCCGCTGACTTTCAGGGCGGAACCCTGGCACACCGCCTGGCGGTAGCAGCCCTGGGAATTGGTGACGATTTCACACTTGTGCAGCAGCACCGCATTGGCTTTCATTGCCGAGGCGCGGATCTGCATTCTTTTACGGGCGGTGGCGATAGTCGGCGGCGAGCTTTGTCTGCTGCTCTGGCAATCTTCGCCATAGACTTCGCCCAGATCGCGGAAAGGCTTGCTGACCAGATCGCTGGCGTCGCTGTAAAGTTTTACCGGCGCGGGACGCGGCGCGGGTTTGCTCCTGACTGGCTCAGTTTGTGCAGGCTGCTTAAAAGGCTCTACGGGCTTATAAGGCTTATGCAGCAATGAACACCCTGTCAGCGAAAGGGCTAACAAACAGAGCGGTACAACACGCATGGGAACATCCTCATTGTCGGTAAAAGAGGCGTTATTGAAGCAAGCCCGGCGGCAAATAACAAGCGCGCATAAATGAACAAAGCGGGCTAATGCCCGCTTTGTTGAGGTGGTGGCCATGTAACCGACGCCACAGGCCGGTACTGAAAGGAATTACCAGCCTTTCACCGCGCCGCCGTTGAAAATCTTGTTTGCCGCTTCGCTGACTTCGTCGGACTGATAGGCTTTAACGAATTTCTTCACGTTTTCAGCATCTTTATTATCTTCACGCGCCACGATCAGGTTCACGTAAGGAGAATCTTTATCCTCAACAAAGATGCCGTCTTTGGCCGGCGTCAGGTTGATCTGGCTGGCATAGGTAGTGTTAATCACCGCCAGCGCAATTTGCTGATCGTCCAGCGACCGTGGCAGCTGCGGCGCTTCCAGCTCGACCAGCTTAATGTTTTTCGGGTTTTCTACCACGTCCAGCACGGTCGGCAGCAGGCCAATGCCGTCTTTCAGCTTAATCAGGCCTATTTTCTGCAGCAGCAGCAGCGAGCGGCCCAGATTAGTCGGATCGTTCGGAATGGCAACCTGCGCGCCATTCTGCAGCTCATCCAGCGACTTGATCTTTTTCGAGTAGCCCGCAATTGGATAAACGAAGGTGCTGCCAACTGGCACCAGTTTATAGTTGCGATCTTTGATCTGCTGATCCAGGTAAGGCTTGTGCTGGAAAGCGTTAACGTCGATATCGCCCTTGCTCAGGGCTTCGTTCGGCAGGACATAATCGTTAAAGGTGACCAGCTCTACATCCAGACCATATTTATCTTTAGCGACCTTTTTGGCGACTTCGGCAACCTGCTGCTCCGAACCTACAATCACGCCGACCTTAATATGATTAGGATCCTTCTCTTTCTGATCGCACCCGACCAGTGCCAGAGAACCAATCAGCGCACCCACAGCGGCAATCGTTTTAAAATTAAACATATCCTTTCCTTAATCTGTAAGAAGCGTTTTTACTTGTGGGTGACAGCACGAACAATGCGGTCGCCACAGAACTGAATCAAATAAACCAGAACCACTAACAGCACCAGCACGGTATTCATTACGGTGGCGTTGTAGCCGATATAGCCATACTGAATACCGATTTGTCCCAGACCGCCCGCGCCGACGGCGCCGCCCATGGCCGAATAGCCGACCAGGGTGATAAGCGTAATGGTCGCCGCATTAATCAGGCCGGGAAGGGCTTCCGGCAACAGGACCTTTTTCACGATCTGCAACGGCGTCGCGCCCATCGCCCGCGAGGCCTCAATCAGGCCATGCGGCAGCTCCAGCAGCGTGTTCTCTACCATTCGCGCGATAAAAGGCGCGGCGCCGATGGTTAACGGCACGATAGCCGCCTGTAAGCCAATCGAGGTGCCGACGATCATGCGGGTAAACGGGATCATCCAGACCAGCAGGATAATAAAAGGAATGGCGCGGAAAATATTCACCAGCGCGGATAAAAAGCGATACAGCCCGCGATTTTCGATAATCTGGCCCGGACGCGTGACGTACAGCAGCACGCCAAGCGGCAGGCCAAGCACGAAGCCAAAGAAACCGGAAACAAAAGTCATGACCAGCGTTTCCCATACGCCACGGCAGAGCAGCAGAATCATTGCCTCAGACATAACCTAATACCTCTACCTTTACATGGTGTTCCTGCAGAAAAGCGATCGCCGTCTGCGTATCAGCAGCCGCGCCGTGCATTTCCGCCAGCATAATGCCGAACTTAACGCCGCCTGCGTAATCCATCTGCGCGCTGATAATGTTGTTGTTAACGTTAAAACGGCGGGCTGCTTCCGACAGCAGCGGAGCATCTACGGACTGGCCGGTAAATTCCAGGCGTAATAAAGGTACGCTTTCCGGTTTCGCCGTTGCCGACAGCCGCGCAGCATAATCCTCCGGAATATCCAGATGCAGCGTGGACTGAATAAACTGCTGCGCCAGCGGCGTCTTGGGATGAGAAAAGACTTCGCTGACCGTGTCCTGCTCAATCAGCTTGCCGTTGCTAATCACGGCGACGCGATCGCAAATGCGTTTCACCACGTCCATTTCATGGGTGATTAGCAGAATAGTGATCCCCAGGCGACGGTTGATATCTTTCAGTAGTTCCAGAATCGCTCTGGTCGTCGCAGGGTCGAGGGCGCTGGTGGCTTCGTCGCACAGCAGTACTTTAGGATTGGTGGCCAGCGCGCGGGCGATAGCGACGCGCTGCTTCTGCCCGCCGGAAAGATTGGCGGGCCATGCATCCTTTTTATCCGCCAGGCCAACCAGTTCCAGCAGCTCGTTAACCCGCGAGTCGATCTCGCTGCGGGAAAGCTTGCCCAACTCCAGCGGCAGCGCGACATTGCCCGCAACGGTACGGGAGTTCAGCAGGTTAAAGTGCTGGAAGATCATGCCGATTTGGCGGCGTGCCTGAGTCAGCTGGCTTTCTGAAAAGGCGGTTAAATCCTGGCTATCCACTAACACGGTGCCTGAGGTAGGACGCTCAAGCAGATTCACGCAGCGGATAAGCGTGCTTTTCCCGGCGCCGGACGAGCCGATTACGCCATAAATTTGTCCGGCGGGCACTTCCAGGCTGACATCCGCCAGCGCGGTAATAGTGCGGGTGCCCTGTCGGAACACTTTGCTGATATTTTGAAGTTTTATCATTTTATTATCGTAATAGAGTGGGCCGTGGCAAATATTCGTCTGCACTTTCCTGCAGAGAGCTGCGAGTGGATGGTAAGGCATCCAGACGTCTGAATCAATCAATGCGCGCTTAAGGGGCATTCTCTCTGCGGATACAAACGTGCGATACTCTGCCTTAACATTAGTAGCAGGAGTTTCCACGTGACGAACAAAGTCCCCGCAATATTTCTTGACCGTGACGGTACCATGAATATCGATCGCGGCTATGTCCATGAGATCGACAACTTTCAGTTTATCGACGGCGTTATCGAAGCGATGCAGGAACTGAAAAAAATGGGTTTCGCGCTGGTGGTGGTCACCAACCAGTCCGGTATCGCTCGCGGCCTCTTTACGGAAGATACCTTTATGCAGTTAACGGAGTGGATGGACTGGTCGCTGGCCGATCGCGAAGTCGATCTGGACGGCATCTATTATTGTCCTCACCATCCGGAAGGCGTAGTAGAAGAGTATCGTCAGGAATGTGACTGCCGTAAGCCGCAGCCGGGCATGCTGCTCTCTGCCCAAAAAGAGCTGGATATCGATATGGCGGCTTCTTATATAGTAGGCGACAAAATTGATGACCTGCTGGCAGGTAAAGCGGCAGGTGTAGGCACAAAGGTATTAGTGCGCAGCGGCAAGCCGGTAACGGAAGAGGGCGAAAATGCAGCAGATTGGGTGTTAGATAGCCTTGCTGACCTGCCTTCGCGCATCAAAAAGCGCTAAAAAGCAGCGTTGCGAGCAAAAATAGAGCGAACGATAAAAAAGTTCATTTTTACGCTTGCCTTTCCGCGGCGCCTCCCTATAATGCGCAACCACTGAGACGGCACAACGGCTTACGGGCCAGCGGCTCAGGAGGTTCAGGAAGCTGAACCGCCGGAGAAAAAACTTCTGAAAAAGAGGTTGACTCTGAGGGAGGAAAGCGTAAGATACGCCACCTCGCAGTAAGTCGCCAAGGCGCTTACCGCAACGCTCTTTAACAATTTATCAGACAATCTGTGTGGGCACTCGCAGGATTGATATCAGCGTCTCCGGACGCAAAAAAATATCAAGTCTTAAGAGTGAACACATAATGAAATTCATTATGACGTTTTACACTTG
>NZ_RHUM01000015.1 GCF_003937915.1 Erwinia sp. 198
CAAGTGTAAAACGTCATAATGAATTTCATTATGTGTTCACTCTTAAGACTTGATATTTTTTTGCGTCCGGAGACGCTGATATCAATCCTGCGAGTGCCCACACAGATTGTCTGATAAATTGTTAAAGAGCGTTGCGAACAGTGCTTTCGCTTCCTGCCGCGAGGTGGCGTATATTACGCTTTCCTCCTTCAGAGTCAACCACTTTTTCAGAAGTTTTCTCCGGCGATTCAGCTTCCTGAACCTTCTGACCCGGTGACCGTCAGGCCGTTGTTCCGTGTCAGTGGAGGCGCATTATAGGGAGTTTCTGACGGCTGACAACCCCTATTTTTAAAAAATTTTCCGACCGTTGTTTTTTTATGCAAAGCCGGGCTAAAGCGCCAGTTTTTCGAGCTTTTCGAAGCCATAACGCCGTAAAACGGGCATTAATTGTACTGCCTGTTCCGTCATTGCCAGACAAAAGGCCAGATTACTTTCTTCGGAGAAGACTTTTGGCGACTCATTTTCCAGCAGCCAGACGGTGCGACGCGCAATAGCCGCGCCAGAGTCGATTAATCGCGTGCCTTCAGGCAATACCTGTTGCAGTTCATCCGCTAATAAAGGGAAGTGCGTGCAGCCAAGCACCACCGTATCGGGCGGCTCTTTCATCCGCAGCCAGGGTTGCAGGATCTGCCTTACCTGCTCCAGCGGCACTTCTTTACCCTGTAGTTTGGCCTCCGCCAGCTCCACCAGCTCCGCAGAACCCAGCATTTCCGTTTTGCATTCACCGGCGAAGCGCTTAACCAGCTCATGGGTATAAGGACGCTTTACCGTTCCTCGCGTCGCCAGCAGGCCGACCACGCCGTTACGCGTTAAGCGCGCAGCAGGTTTAATCGCCGGCACCACGCCGACGACAGGAAAACTGAAACGTTCGCGCAGGGCAGGAAGCGTAACGGTGCTCGCCGAGTTGCAGGCGATGACTACCAGCGACAGCGGATAAAGGCGCGTAACGGCGGTCACAATTTCAAGCACGCGCTCAACAATAAAAGCTTCGCTTTTTTCACCGTAGGGAAAGGCGACGTTATCAAAGGTATAGATATAGTGCAGATCCGGCAGCAGCTGCCGGATCTCTTCACAGACGGAAAGCCCACCGACGCCGGAGTCAAACACCAGCACGGTGGGTCGCGGATTAGAAGGTGTAGCTGCCGCTGAGGTAATACTCCCTTCCTGGAGTTTGATAGCCATAAACTGTCTCGTAATCTTTATCAAACAGGTTGGCTATTCTACCACGAACGGTCAGCCGGGATGTGACCGGATACGAAACCGCGAGATCCCATAAGCTGACGCCGCCAAGCTTCACAATTTTGCCGCTGGCATCCTGTGAATACTCTTTATCGTAGCGCTGGCCCAGATAGTGATAGCTGAGCGACCAGTCGAAGGCATACAGGGTGTAATCAAGCTGATACTTCACCTGCTGTTTGGCGCGACGCAAGAGGATTTCATGGGTTTCACCGTTACGCGCATCCGTATAGTCATAGGAAAGCGTGTGGCTGACCGGGCCGGTATCAAACGACGCCGTGGTTTCCACGCCTTTAATCGTGGCTTTATTCACGTTGTAGTAGCTGCTGGTTACGCTGCTGTAGTCGATCAGACTATCGATATCGTTGCGATAGCCCGACACGTGCCAGGTAACCGGGCCGGTCAGGCCTTCGAAGCCCCCTTCCCACTGCTTGCTTTGCTCCGGATCGAGATCGCTGTTGCCGCCAAAGGAGCCGTAAAGCTGGCCGATGGTTGGCGCCTTAAAGGCCGTTCCGTAGCTGGCGATAACGCGATAGCCTTCTGCGAACTCCCATGCGCCGCTGGTTTGCCAGGTGTTATGCCAGCCAAACTCGGCATGATCGTCGCCGCGCACCGCGCCTTCCAGCGTCAGTGAACCGAACGCCTGCTGGGCTGTTGCATAAACGCCGGTATTTGTTACTTCGTGGCTGTCGGTAACGTAGGCCGTGCCGGGTTCGATGGTTTGCTTCTGCCAGTCGACGCCGCCGCTAACGCTGCCGTTGCCCACCACAATGTTGTTGCCCCATTGCAGATTGTACTGCTGCGAGTCGTCTAACGTAGCGGATCCATCATATCGTCCCAGGCCGGGGCTATAATTGTAGTCTTTAGAGTGGCTATAGCTGGCGACAAGCTGAGAAGAGTAAAGCCCGTTATTAAAGCGCAGGCCGCCATCCCACGTCTGGCTATAAAGCTGACGCGTATCGACATAGGTATCCGGCTTAACATAAGTAGCGTAACCATCGTAGGCCGTGCGGTTGTCGTAGCCGTAGCCCCGTACAAAACCGATGAACTCGTCATTGATCTGCTGTTCAATCGCGCCGTAAAGCGTTTTGCTCATAAAGCCATCGCGATCTTTCTGCCGCTCATTGCCTGAAGCATCCGGATAGTTCGCCACCACATCATACCCTTTGGTATAGGTGTAGTTGCCTGCCAGGGTCACGCGCGTGTTTTCCCCCAGCATCTGTTGCGTGGTGCCATCGTAGGCCTGATAGCCGTTTGAGCCGACCCCGGCTGTTAAGGTCGTGCCCGGTTTTTCCCGCCCGGTAATGATGTTAACCACGCCGCCAATCGCATCAGAGCCGTAGACGGCCGAGCGCGCGCCGCGCACGTATTCAATACGCTGCACCAGCGAGATCGGTATTTGGCTGAGGTCGGAAGAGCCGCTGATGCCGGCCTGATTCAGGCGAATGCCGTCAATCAGCACCAGCACGTGGCTGGAGTTAGTGCCGCGAATAAACAGCGAGGTTTGCTGCCCCATTCCGCCGTTTCGCGCGATATCCACGCCCGGCAGCCGACGCATCACATCGGCAACGCTTTTCGACTGCCAGCGATCTATCTCCTCGCGCGTGACGACCGTGGTGGGCGCAAGCACGGAGGAAACGGGTTGTGCAAAACGGTTTGCGGTGGTGACCAACGTGCTGTCGGCATCCTGCGCAAAGCCATATTGCGCCCAGAGAAAAAGTGCCGTAGCGCTAAAGGCGAACAGCTTCGGTTTCGTTATCATGGTGTCAGAGCATCCGGTAAATCATGCAGATGCCGCAGGCATACGAGAAAGAACGCGCTCGTAGGAGTTGCGACGTAATCACCGGCAGGTCTTCGGGCTCGGAATCATGAAACGGTGCAGACTTCCCGTCCAAAGACAGTGTCTGGCACCCACGACGACATTCCACACCGCTGCGCGTCAGCCCCAGCTTTGCACTGGATTCCCTTTTAACTTATTGAAAGGCCGGCAGCGCATTTTATGGTTAACCCATACAGAATTCCAGACGTCCGCGCGTCCAAACGATGCCATGACCGGACAACGCTGGACATTACGCGGCGGATGCCTACAATCGCAGGGCTTTTAAGGCCCTTAACCCAGGAATGACCATGACTCCCGAACAGCTGCCGATCGAACACTACGATGCCCAACTGGAAGAGAAAGTAGCCCGCCTGCAAACGCTGATGGTTCCTTTTACCGCACAGGACGTCGAAGTTTTTCGTTCGCCAGTCAGCCACTACCGTATGCGCGCTGAGTTCCGGATCTGGCACGACGGCGACGACCTCTACCATATTATTTTTGATCAGCAGACGCGCCAGCGTATCCGCGTTGACAGCTTTCCGGCGGCCAGCGAGCTGATTAACCAGCTGATGCCTCGCCTGATTGACGCCGTGCGCGATAAGCCGGTGCTGCGCCATAAGCTGTTCCAGATTGATTATCTCTCCACGCTGAGCAAGCAGATCGTGGTTTCCATGCTTTACCACCGCGCGCTGACGGATGAATGGCAGCAGGCGGCCACGGCGCTGCGTGACGAGCTGCGCGCGGAAGGCTTCGATCTGCATCTGATTGGTCGCGCCACCAAAACCAAAATCTGCCTGGATCGGGATTTTGTGGACGAGCGTTTACCGGTAGCCGGAAAAGAGCTGATCTATCGTCAGGTGGAGAACAGCTTTACCCAGCCGAATGCGGCGATGAACATTAAGATGCTGGAGTGGGCGCTGGACGTGACAAAAGACGCCAGCGGCGATTTGCTGGAACTCTACTGCGGCAACGGCAACTTCTCTTTAGCACTGGCGCGCAATTTCCGTCGCGTGCTGGCCACGGAGATCGCCAAACCGTCGGTCGCTTCCGCCCAGTACAATATTGCCATCAACAACATTGAAAACGTGCAGATTATCCGCATGGCGGCAGAAGAGTTTACCCAGGCGATGAACGGTACGCGCCAGTTTAATCGTCTGGAAGGCATCGATCTCAGCAGCTACGAGTGCGAAACTATCTTTGTCGATCCGCCGCGCAGCGGGCTGGATGAAGAGACGGTAAAAATGGTGCAGGCTTACCCGCGCATCCTTTATATTTCCTGCAACCCGCAGACGCTGTGCGACAATCTGGCCACGCTTTCCGCCACTCATGACGTCGAACGGCTGGCGCTGTTTGACCAGTTTCCCTATACCCATCATATGGAGTGCGGCGTTCTGCTGACGCGGCGCTAAACGCAAAAGAGCGATGCCGGGCATCGCTCTTTTTATTGCTGTTCGCATCTTCGGGCGTTAGCCGCCTCTGCGCGCCCGCAGCTTCAGACCAATCCAGAAGATTAGCGCGACCATCAAAATAGTCTGCACGAAGTTAGAACCGATTTCGGGATATTCCGCGCGGACGATAGCGCTGTAAACCAGAATGCCGAGCAGGAAAAACGCAGCGGCGAGAGAAGGCATGCCGTCCGGCATCGCGCGGTTAAGATAGCGCTGATGCAGGCACCAGGCGGAAAGGCCCAGCGCGATAAGTGGGAAAACGGAAAACGGCACTATCGAACCGAACAGCACCGAAAACGAGCCGTTAATGGATAGTCCGGTCAGAAAGGCCAGCAGCAGCGAGCCCTTGTCCCGGCCAGTCGCTAAACTCATCTCACTCTCCTAATCATGGGAGCCTGGCGACACCGCCAGCCGCTCCTGTTCGCGTCGATACCAGTAGTAAGCGCCTTTAGAGATCATCCGTAGCTGCAACACCAGCCGCTCTTCCAGCTGGCGCCGCTGCGCCACGTCAATATCCAGCGCCTCGGCCCCGGCGTTAAAGACAATAATGACCATCGCCTCCGCCTGCGCTTCGGTAAAGCTGCGCGGCATACGATTTTCAACTTCAAGATAGTCCGCCAGCTCGGCGATAAAATGCTGGATCTCACGGGCTACCGCGGCGCGAAACGCGGCCGAAGTGCCGGAACGTTCACGCAACAGCAGGCGGAAAGCGTTGGGATTATTGCCGATGAATTCCATAAATGTGGACACCGAGGTGCGGATAACGCTGCCGCCTTTGGCGATACGCTGACGCGCCTGGCGCATCAGCTGGCGCAGCATCAGGCCGCTCTCGTCCACCATTGTCAGCCCAAGCTCGTCAACGTCGCGAAAATGACGATAAAAGGAAGTGGGCGCGATGCCCGCTTCCCTGGCGACTTCCCGCAGGCTCAGGCTGGCAAAACTCCGCTCGGCACTCAGTTGGCTGAATGCCGCTTCGATCAGCGAACGCCGTGTCCGTTCTTTTTGCTGCGCTCTGACGCCCATGTTTGTGCCTGTTTTGCCTGCCAGATTTGCACTATATCAAACTTTTCAGCGTACAGCGGTATCAACTTTGTGTACGCCTGTTAACCCTTCGCTTTGTCAATAAATGGCAAATTGAACAGTTAAAATTGGGAACCCGCTCACGAGATGTTAGAATAAAGTTGAAAATTTGTATAAGAATATAGGACGTATTGGTATGCAACAGTCTTATGATTACGACGCCATCGTGATTGGTTCCGGCCCTGGCGGCGAAGGCGCGGCGATGGGCCTGGTTAAACAGGGCGCGCGCATTGCCGTTATCGAGCGTTATCACAATATCGGCGGCGGTTGTACCCATTGGGGAACCATTCCATCAAAAGCACTCCGCCACGCCGTCAGCCGCATTATCGAATTTAACCAGAATCCGCTTTACAGCGATCACACCCGCCTGCTGCGCTCGTCTTTTGCTGACATTCTGAACCATACGGAAAACGTTATCAGTCAGCAAACGCGGATGCGTCAGGGCTTTTACGAGCGCAACCGCTGCGAACTGTACCAGGGCGACGCCCGTTTCGTTGACGCCAACACTATCGAAATCGCCACGCACGACGGCAGCGTGGAAAGACTGACCGCTGAGAAATTTGTTATCGCCTGCGGCTCGCGTCCTTATCATCCGGTAGACGTGGACTTTACTCATCCGCGCATCTACGACAGCGATTCTATTCTTAACCTGCATCATGAGCCTGGCCACGTTATTATTTATGGCGCGGGCGTGATCGGCTGCGAATATGCTTCTATCTTCCGTGGGCTGAACGTAAAAGTTGATTTAATCAACACGCGCGATCATCTGCTGGCGTTCCTCGATCAGGAAATCTCAGATTCGCTTTCCTACCATTTCTGGAACAGCGGCGTGGTTATCCGCCATAACGAAGAGTTTGAGAAAATCGAAGGCGTCAGCGACGGCGTGATCATGCATCTGAAGTCCGGCAAAAAAGTGAAGGCCGACTGCCTGCTGTACGCCAACGGCCGTACCGGGAATACCGATGCGCTGGGGCTGGAAAACGTCGGGCTGGAAGCGGACGGCCGTGGCCTGCTGAAGGTCAACAGCATGTATCAGACCGCCCAGCCGCATATTTATGCCGTAGGCGATGTGATCGGCTATCCAAGCCTGGCTTCCGCCGCTTACGATCAGGGTCGCATTGCCGCTCAGGCGCTGATGAAAGGCGAAGCGAACGCGCATCTGATTGAGGATATCCCAACCGGTATTTATACCATTCCGGAAATCAGTTCGGTGGGTAAAACGGAGCAACAGCTGACGGCGATGAAAGTGCCTTACGAAGTGGGCCGGGCGCAGTTTAAGCATCTGGCACGCGCGCAAATCGTGGGGATGAACGTCGGCAGCCTGAAGATCCTTTTCCACCGTGAGACCAAAGAGATCCTGGGGATCCACTGCTTTGGCGAACGCGCTGCCGAGATCATTCATATCGGCCAGGCCATCATGGAGCAGAAAAACGGCGGCAACACGATCGAATACTTCGTGAATACCACCTTTAACTATCCCACCATGGCCGAAGCCTACCGCGTGGCCGCGCTGAACGGGTTAAACCGCCTGTTTTAACGCGCTGTTCATATAGCCCTGCATATGGGTGCGGATCGCCTCTGCCAGCTGCTCATAGCGGCCGCGCAGCGGCGAGCCGGGCCGGTACACCAGCGCGATGGTGCGCTGCGGTTCCGGCTTGTAGCACGGCAGATAGCAAACGCCGTCGCGCACGCGCTCTTTCGGTACGGCCAGCGCGGGCAGCAGCGTGATACCGCTGCCTGCCGCGACCATATTACGCAGGGTTTCCAGACTGGTGGCGCGGAAATGCGTGTCTTCGTCTGCCCCGGCCTGAAAGCAGAAGCCCATTGCCTGATCGCGCAGGCAGTGGCCGTCTTCCAGCATCAGCAGCTTCTCGCCAGAAAGATCCGACATCGGTACGCGATCGCGATCGCGCCACGGGTGGTCCTGATAGATCGCCAGCTTCATTGGCTCATCAAACAGCGGCACCTCGATAAAGGCTTCTGACTCTTTCACCAGGGCCAGGATCGCGCAGTCGAGCTTGCCGCTGTCCAGCTGCGCCAGCAGCTGCTGCGTTTGCGCCTCGTGCAGATACATTTCCAGCTTGGGAAAGGTTTTGTGCAGCGTCGGGATAATCTGCGGCAGCAGGTAAGGCCCCACTGTTGGGATCAGCCCGATATGCAGCGGCCCCGACATTGCCTCGCCCTGCTGGCTGGCCATCTCTTTCAGCACCTTGACTTCGCGCAGCACGGTGCGCGCCTGATCGACCAGCAACAGGCCAGCCTGAGTGAAAAGCACTTTACGGCTGGTGCGTTCTAACAGCATAACGCCCAGTTCATCTTCCAGCTTGCGGATCTGACCGCTGAGCGTAGGTTGACTGACGTGGCAGGAATCAGCTGCCCGTCGGAAATGCCGATGTTCAGCCAACGCTACCAGATACTCAAGATCGCGAATATTCATCTTTTCCTCCGAGCCACGATAGTTCATGGCGATAGATAGAATAGCAATCAACGATTAGCCCTATCAAGCCCGGATGATAATAATGTCACCCGTTCGAGAGATGAGTCACTTTTACCCCTAATCAAGAGGTAGTTTATGTTTGCAAGTCAGGAAGGTAAGTCAGTCCCGCAGGTCACTTTTCATACGCGTCAGGGCGACAGCTGGGTAGACGTCACGACTGATGAGCTGTTTAAAGACAAAACTGTCATCGTGTTCTCTTTGCCAGGCGCGTTTACGCCAACCTGTTCATCGAGCCATCTGCCACGCTATAACGAGCTGTCAGACGTTTTCAAAAAACACGGTGTGGACAATATTCTGTGCGTATCGGTCAATGACACCTTCGTTATGAACGCGTGGAAAGCCGATCAGCACGCTAACAACATCACATTCATTCCGGATGGCAACGGTGATTTTACTCGCGGCATGGAAATGCTGGTTGAGAAAGCGGATCTGGGCTTTGGCCCACGCTCATGGCGCTACTCCATGCTGGTTCGTAACGGCGTTGTAGAGAAAATGTTTGTTGAACCAAACAAGCCGGGCGACCCGTTTGAAGTGTCTGATGCCGACACCATGCTGCGCTATCTGGCACCGGAATTTAAGGTGCAGGAGTCTGTGTCGCTGTTCACCAAGCCGGGCTGCCCGTTCTGCGCTAAAGCCAAGCAGATGCTGTTGGATCGCGGCATTCAGTATGAAGAAATCGTGCTGGGCCAGGATGCCACCACCGTTAGCCTGCGCGCCGTAACCGGCCGTGCGACCGTTCCTCAGGTCTTTATCGGCGGACGCCACATCGGCGGCAGCGACGATCTGGAACAGTTCTTTTTAGCCTAAGAATTAAGAAGGCGAGCCATCGCCCGCCCTCTTATGTGCCTAAAAATAAAATATAAGTCGAAACCAGATTGGCGGGCCTGATGCCCGCCTTTTTTTGTTTACGCCAGGCGATTTTTCGCGTCGGTAATCGCAAGCGACACCTGGTGCGGCGAAACGCCGCCCTTCGCGTTACGCTTGTCCAGACAGGATTGCAGCGACAGGATCGGATAGACGTCTTCGCCAATCACCTTGCTGTACTGTTGCAGCTCTTCCAGCCTTAGCGCTTCCAGCGCCACGCCTTTGCCAATTGCCGCTACCACGACTTCGCCCACGATATGATGCGCTTCGCGGAACGGGACACCTTTAGCTACCAGATAGTCAGCCAGCTCGGTCGCATTGGCGTAGCCCTGCTCTGCCGCTTCCCGACAGCGCGGCCGCTTCACCTGAATGCCGTCCAGCACCAGCGCGGCCATATGCAGACAGTCGGACCAGGTATCCAGCGCGTCAAACAGCCCTTCTTTATCTTCCTGCATATCTTTGTTGTAGGCCAGCGGCAGGCCTTTCAGCGTCATCATCATGCCGGTCAGCGCGCCCTGCACGCGGCCGCACTTGCCGCGGATCAGCTCCAGCGCGTCCGGGTTTTTCTTCTGCGGCATCAGCGAAGAGCCGGAGGTAACCTTATCGGACAGCTCGACAAAGCCCGACTCGCCGGTATTGAAGAAAATCAGATCTTCGGCGAAGCGGGAAAGATGCACCATGCCGATAGAGGCGTCGGAAAGCAGCTCCAGCACGTGATCGCGGTCGGAAACGGTGTCCAGGCTGTTGCGCGTGGCGGAGGCGAAGCCCAGCCAGCCAGCCAGCTGCTCGCGGTCAATCTCGTAAGCCGTGCCGGCCAGCGCGCCGCAGCCCAGCGGGCTGACGTCCAGACGCTTCAGCGTATCCTGCAGGCGGCTTTCATCCCGCGCCAGCATCTCGACATAAGCCAGGCACCAGTGCGCAAAGGTCACCGGCTGCGCGCGCTGCAAATGGGTGTAGCCCGGCATGACCGCGTCCTGGTTCGCTTCTGCCGTGGCCACCAGCGCCTGCTGTAGCTGACGCGTGGCAATCAGCAGCTCGCCGATCTGCGCTTTGCACCAGAGTTTCAGATCGGTCGCGACCTGATCGTTACGGCTGCGGCCAGTATGCAGCTTTTTGCCGAGCGCGCCGACTTTCTCAATCAGCCTGCCTTCAACATAACTGTGAATATCTTCCGCATCGCTTTCCAGGATCTGCTGCGGATTAGCGCGCACCTCTTCAAGCAGCACGTTCAGCGCGGCTTCCAGCTGCTGCTGCTCTTCTGTAGTCAGAACATTGACCGTCACCAGCGCTTTGGACCAGGCTACGGACCCGACAATGTCCTGCTCTGCCAGACGATAGTCAAAGCGCAGCGAGTCATTAAACAGTTTGAAACGTTGATCTGCTGCCTGAGTAAACCGTCCACCCCAAAGTGCCATGTCAGTGCTCCATTAAATTCGTTGAGTTTTCTTTAAAAGGCGGCCTGCGCCGCCTTATTTCGCCAGGCTAAATACCGGCTTACTTTTTCTCGTTCAGCGCACGGATACGTGAAGAGAGCGAGAACAGACGGATAAAGCCGCCCGCGTGACGATGGTCGTACACTTCGTCTTCGCCGAAGGTCGCAAACTCTTCTGAATAGAGGCTGTTGGCGGACTTTTTCTGGATCGCCGTGACCTGACCTTTATAGAGCTGCAGCACCACTTCGCCGTTGACTTCTTCCGCCAGAGATTCGGCAGCGGCCTGAATGGATTTACGCAGCGGCGCGAACCAGCGGCCGTCGTAAACCACGTAGGACATCTCGTGGCCCAGCTGTTCGCGCCATTTGAAGCTGTCGCGATCCAGCACCAGCTGCTCAACCGCACGCAGCGCGTTGACCATAATGGTGCCGCCAGGGGTTTCGTAGCAGCCGCGAGACTTGATGCCCACCAGACGGTTTTCGACGATATCGATACGGCCTACGCCGTGTTTGGCGCCGATAACGTTCAGTTTTTCCAGGCAGCCGAACGGGCTTAGCGCTTCGCCGTTTACGGCAACCACGCGGCCTTTCTCTACCGATACCGTCACCTGCTCAGGCTGGTCCGGCGCTTCCAGCGGATCGACAGTCCAGACCCAGCAGTCTTTGTTTGGCGCATTCCACGGGCTTTCCAGCACGCCGCCTTCGGTAGAGATATGCCAGGCGTTTTCGTCGCGGCTGTAGATTTTTTCCAACGACGCGGTGGTCGGGATGTTGCGCTCTTTCAGATAATCCAGCAGCGCCTCACGGGAACGCAGGTTCCACTCGCGCCATGGCGCAACTACTTTCAGCTGTGGGGCCAGCGCGGTGTAGGTGGTTTCGAAACGCACCTGGTCGTTACCTTTACCGGTTGCGCCGTGGCACAGCGCGTCTGCGCCTACTTTCAGCGCCAGCTCAACCTGCGCTTTGGCGATAATAGGACGCGCCATCGACGTACCCAGCAGATAAGTCCCTTCATACAGCGCGCCGGTTTGCAGCACGGGATAGACGTAATCACTGATGAATTCTTCACGCAGATCCACTACGTGGCATTCGGAAGCGCCGGACTGCAACGCTTTCTGCTCAACGCCTTCCAGATCGCCGCGCTCCTGGCCGATATCGGCCACAAAAGCGACCACTTCACAGCCGCCGTAGTTCTCTTTCAGCCACGGAATAATCGCGGAGGTATCCAGACCGCCAGAGTAAGCCAGAACGATTTTTTTGATGCTTTTATCTTGCATTGTCTTTTCCTTGAACCGGTTAAGCGAGGATCCGGGTGCCAATCGACACGCCGTTAAATAGGGTTGGTAGCTGTTCGGCATGACGCCAGCTGGCGATATCAACCGGACGGCCCAGCGTGCGGGCGGCATCCAGCGCGGCGTTGACTTTAACAATCATGCCGTCGGTAATGATGCCCTGCGCGATCAGCTGTTCCGCCAGCGCCGTCGTCATCTCTTCGATGCGCTGGCCTTTGCCGTCAAGAATGCCGCTGACGTCGGAGAGCAGTACCAGATCGGCACCCAGCGTCGAGGCCAGCGCGGTGGCGGCCTGATCGGCGTTGACGTTCATCAGCTTGCCGTCTTCGGTGATGCCGATAGAGCTGATCACCGGCAGGTAGCCTGCTTCCAGCAGCGTGTTAATGAGGTTAGGATTGCCCGGCTTCGCCTGGCCCACATGGCCCAGCTCTTCATCAAAAGCCGCTACGTTGACGCTGCCGCCGTCGCCCAGGCACAGGCCAACGGCATCAATACCGTGTTTTTTCGACCAGGCCAGCAGCGTTTTATTGGCGGTACCCGCCAGCGCGCCGGTGATAATGTCGATCTGATCGGCTGGCGTGACGCGCAGGCCGTTTTTCTTTTTCACCGGCAGCGCCAGCTTCTTCATCAGCTCGTCGACCAGGCAGCCGCCGCCATGAACGATCAGCAGCGGACGCTGGTGGGTTTCGCGGTACGCAACCAGCGCGTCAAACAGGCGCGCCAGCGCCTCTTCGCTATCCAGCAACACGCCGCCGAGTTTAATAATTAAAGGATTGGTCATGGGCTTTCTCACTGATTAAATAAGCGACTGCGTTTCCGGGAAGCCGAAACGAATATTCATACACTGCACCGCCTGCGACGACGCGCCTTTCAACAGGTTATCTTCCGCTGAGACGATAATCGCGTGCTCGCCCTGCACGGCAAAGCCGATATCACAGAACGGCAGGCCAACCACGCCTTTGATCGACGGCACGCCTTTATCATAGACGCGCACCAGCGGCTTATCGTGATAGGCGTTATGGAAAGCTTCCGCCACGTCTTCACGCGTTACGCCCGCTTTCAGACGACAGGTGGTGGTGGCCAGAATGCCGCGCGGAAAGTTGCCCAGGTGCGGCGTGAAGATCACCGGCACGCCAAGATGCGCGGCGATTTCCGGCTGATGACGATGGGTGAAAATGCCATAAGGTTGCAGGCTGACCTCGCAGAAACTGGTGGCAACGGACGCTTTGCGTCCCGCGCCGCTGACGCCGCTGGTGGCGTTGATGACCGGCCACTGCGCCTCGTTCAGCAAATCCGCCGCAATCAGCGGCTTCAGCGCCAGCTGCGCGGCGGTCGGATAGCAGCCGGGCACGGCAATCAGCTGCGCTTCTTTTAGCTGGCTCTGCTGCCATTCGGCCAGGCCATATACGGCCTTTGCCAGCCACTCTTTATGCTGATGCGGGAAGCCGTAATAGTCGGTGAAGAAACTCTCTTCGTTGACGCGGAACGCCGCCGACAGATCGAACACCACGCAGCCGGCAGCCAGGAATTCAGGCGCCAGGTCATGACTGACTTCATGCGCCGTTGCCAGAAATACCACGTCCACTTTGTCGGCAAACGCCGCCGCGCTTGTCAGCGGCTGCAGCGGCATGTCCAGCATCCCTTTCAGCTGCGGATGCAGATCGGAAAGCAATTTTCCGGCGTCAGGGCTTTGCGCTGATACCGCTAAAGCGGTTATGTTCACCTGAGGGTGACGGTTCAGGTAGGTCGCAAGCTCTACGCCAGCATAGCCACTGGCACCAACAATCAGCGTATTTAACATCGGACACCTTATAACGGTCTCGGGTTTCGGGTGACGGCTTCACGCCGTATTCCCAGGCAGTTAGCGCCGGTTATGCAGGAAATCTGGTTTCCATCCCCACGCCATTAATGTATTTTTATTCACTATTAATGCATGAATATTGATACTATCCTAACGCAAGGACTGTCAACAGTGAAGACAAAATTACCGCCTTTTATTGAGCTTTACCGTGAGTTGATCGCCACGCCGTCCATCAGCGCCACCGACAGCGCGATGGATCAGAGTAATGAAGCTTTAATCAGTTTGCTGGCAGGCTGGTTCCGCGATATTGGCTTTGAGGTGGAAGTGCAGCCGGTTCCCGGCACGCGCCATAAATTTAATATGCTGGCCCGTACCGGTAGCGGCGCTGGTGGTCTGTTACTGGCCGGTCACAGCGACACCGTGCCGTTCGACGACGGTCGCTGGACGCGCGATCCCTTTACGTTAACTGAACACGATAACAAGCTGTATGGCCTGGGCACCGCCGATATGAAAGGTTTCTTCGCCTTTATCCTTGATGCGCTGCGCGATGTTGACGTGAAAAAGCTGGCGAAACCGCTCTACGTGCTGGCGACCGCCGATGAAGAAACCACGATGGCCGGCGCGAAATATTTCTCTGAAAATGCCACCGTGCGGCCCGACTGCGCCATTATCGGCGAGCCTACCTCGCTTCAGCCGGTGCGGGCGCACAAAGGCCATATGTCGAACGTGATCCGTATTGAAGGCCAGTCGGGCCACTCCAGCGATCCTTCGCGTGGCGTCAACGCCATTGAGCTGATGCATGAGTCCATCACCCAGCTGATGACGCTGCGCGACACGCTGAAAACGCGCTATCGCCACGACGGTTTTGCCATTCCTTATCCGACCATGAACTTTGGCCATATCAGCGGCGGCGATGCGGCAAATCGGATCTGCGCCTGCTGCGATCTGCATATGGATCTGCGGCCGTTACCGGGCCTGACGCTGAACGAGCTGGAAGGATTGATTAACGAGGCGCTGGCACCCGTCAGCGAACGCTGGCCGGGCCGCGTTAACGTCAGTCAGCTGCACCCGCCGATCCCCGGCTATGAATGCCCGGCCGATCACCGACTGGTTAAGGTGGTGGAAAAGCTGCTGGGCACGGAAACCAGCATTGTGAATTACTGCACCGAAGCGCCGTTTATTCAGGAACTGTGCCCGACGCTGGTGCTGGGGCCAGGTTCGATTAACCAGGCGCACCAGCCGGATGAATATCTCGATACCGCTTTTATTAAACCTACCCGCGAACTGATTACGCAGGTCGTGCAGCATTTTTGTTATCACTGAGTGAAACGCGGGGCATTTGGCCAGTAAAACGGCCTTTTACCCCGGCTTTATCATCTGTTTCTTGATAAGAATAACTTATCTCGCTGCGGCGCTGTTAAATTTCTTAAATTACCGCAAGTTAGCAGCAGGTTCGCACACGTTTAAGTCAATTGACGGATGGACGGGAACGTGGCTAGATAAAAGGCAATGTTATACCGGCGACGGTAGAGAGTGATAAAAATAACGGTCAGGGGTCATATGAACGAACAATATTCCGCAATGCGAAGTAATGTCAGTATGCTCGGCAAACTGCTCGGGGATACGATTAAGGATGCGCTTGGCGAGAACATCCTGGATCGGGTGGAAACCATCCGTAAGCTCTCCAAGTCCTCCCGCGCGGGAAACGACGCCCACCGTAAAGAGCTGCTTACCACGCTGCAAAACTTATCCAATGACGAACTGCTGCCGGTGGCGCGCGCCTTCAGCCAGTTTCTGAACCTGACCAACGTCGCCGAGCAGTACCACACCATATCGCCCAAGGGCGAAGGCGCTAATCACCAGGAGCTGCTGGCGAAAACCTTCGAGCGCCTGAAGCAGCAGCCCAACCTGACGGAAGCCAAAATTCGCGAGGCTATCGAATCGCTTTCTCTGGAGCTGGTGCTGACCGCACACCCGACGGAGATCACCCGTCGCACGCTGATCCACAAGCTGGTCGAGGTTAACAGCTGCCTGAAACAGCTGGATCATAACGATCTTTCTGACTACGACCGATCGCAGATTATGCGTCGTTTGCGCCAGCTGGTTGCGCAGGCCTGGCATACCGATGAAATCCGTAAATATCGCCCGACGCCGGTCGATGAAGCTAAATGGGGCTTTGCGGTGGTGGAAAACAGCCTGTGGGAAGGCGTCCCGGCCTTTCTGCGCGAGCTGTACGAGCAGGTGGAGGCGTCGTTTGGCGTTAAGCTGCCGGTGGATTTCGTGCCGGTGACCTTTACCTCCTGGATGGGCGGCGACCGCGACGGCAACCCGAACGTGACGGCTAAAATCACCCGCCACGTGCTGCAGCTAAGCCGCTGGAAAGCTACCGATCTGTTCCTGCGCGATATCGCCGTGCTGGTTTCCGAGCTGTCGATGTCGGAGTGTACGCCGGAAGTCCGCGAGCTGTGCGGCAACCCGGAGGCGCTGGAGCCTTACCGCGAAATCATGAAAAACCTGCGCGCCCAGCTGCTGACGACCCAGACATATCTGGAGCGCCGCCTGAAGGGCGAGCGGCCTGCACGTCCCGATAACCTGCTGATTTCCAACGACCAGCTGTGGGATCCGCTCTACGCCTGCTACCAGTCGTTGCAGGCCTGCGGCATGGGCATTATTGCCAACGGCCAGCTGCTGGACACGCTGCGCCGCATCAAGTGCTTCGGCGTGCCGCTGGTGCGTATCGATCTGCGCCAGGAAAGCACGCGCCATACCGACGCTATTGCAGAAGTCACCCGCTATTTAGGCCTGGGCGACTACGCCAGCTGGTCGGAAGCCGATAAACAGGCGTTTTTGATCAGCGAGCTGAGTTCTAAACGCCCGCTGCTGCCGCGTCAATGGGAGCCGAGCGCCGAGACGCAGGAGGTGCTGGATACCTGCCGCGTGGCGGCGGAGGTGCCGAAAGGTTCCATTGCCGCTTACGTAATCTCAATGGCGAAAACGCCTTCCGACGTGCTGGCGGTGCATCTGCTGCTCAAAGAGGCGGGTATTCCTTTCGCCATGCCGGTGGCACCGCTGTTTGAAACCCTGGATGACCTGAACAACGCCAACGACGTGATGCGTCAGCTGCTGGATATCGGCTGGTATCGCGGCTTTATCCAGGGTAAGCAGATGGTAATGATTGGCTACTCCGATTCGGCAAAAGACGCGGGCGTAATGGCCGCCAGCTGGGCGCAGTATCAGGCCCAGGATGCGCTGATTAAAACCTGCGAAAAAGCCGGTATTGCGCTGACGCTGTTCCACGGACGCGGCGGTACCATAGGCCGTGGCGGCGCACCGGCCCACGCAGCGCTGCTTTCCCAGCCGCCGGGCAGCCTGAAAGGCGGCCTGCGCGTGACCGAGCAGGGCGAAATGATCCGCTTTAAATACGGCCTGCCGGAAGTCACCATCAGCAGCCTGACGCTTTACACCGGCGCCATCCTGGAAGCCAACCTGCTGCCGCCGCCGGAACCGGAAGCGGCCTGGTGCGGCATTATGGATCAGCTTTCCGCCGACTCCTGCGAGATGTATCGTGGCTACGTGCGTGAAAACGCCGACTTCGTGCCCTATTTCCGGTCGGCTACGCCGGAACAGGAGCTGGGCAAACTGCCGCTGGGCTCCCGTCCGGCCAAGCGGCGCGCCAGCGGCGGCGTCGAGTCGCTGCGCGCGATACCGTGGATCTTTGCCTGGACGCAGAACCGCCTGATGTTGCCTGCCTGGCTGGGCGCGGGCGCGGCGCTACAAAAAGCGATGCAGGCGGGTCATCAGGATCGGCTGGAGGCGATGTGCCGCAACTGGCCGTTTTTCTCCACCCGTCTGGGGATGCTGGAAATGGTCTTTTCCAAAGCCGATCTCTGGCTGGCGGAATATTACGATCAGCGGCTGGTGGACCAGACGCTGTGGCCGCTGGGCAGGCAGCTGCGCGACCAGCTGGATTCCGATATCAAAGCGGTGTTGACCATCGCCAATGACGCGCATTTGATGGCCGACCAGCCGTGGATTGCCGAATCCATCGCGTTGCGTAACGTTTATACCGATCCGCTGAACGTGCTGCAGGCCGAGCTGCTGCACCGTTCCCGCCTGCAGGAAACCAATGGTGAAGAGCCGGATCCACGCGTTGAGCAGGCGCTGATGGTGACGATAGCCGGCGTCGCGGCGGGCATGCGTAATACGGGCTAACGGTACGGGGCGTTCATATCTGCCGGATATGAACGCCTTTCTGGTTTAACGGGCGACCAGGCGCACCAGAAGTTGACGACCCTGACGCCATACTTGTTGACCTCCTCTGTCACTTCCATTCTGTCCATCCCTCTTTCGCACTGTTCAGCCAGCCAGGCCCTGCTGCTGCAAAACTGTATCCAGCGGTTAAGGTGACGATCCTTAAGCCACAGCCCCATTTCACACCGGCCCGATTTGCCCCGGCTCGGGCCGGGAAAAGAAACGTCATACTCCGTCAGATAATGGAGGCTTTGATGGGGAAGATAGCGCACCAGAGCGGAGGGCAGCTGTAACGAGAACATGCCGATCATAAAGGCGCTACAGATAAAAAGTTTAGAGAGCTGTCGCAGCGTCAGGCGACGATGAAAAAAGATGACGGCCACCAGGGTAATGATCACGGCGGCGCCTACGCCGACTTCACCCGCTATCCAGAAAACGCTACCTGGATCGGCCAGATAAACGTTGCGCGAAAGACCAGACCAGTATGCCATCGCCACCAAAGGCACAACGGTAAAAAGGGCTACCAGTAAACAGCCTTTGATCCCCAGCCGCTTTATTTCCCCGATCGTGTTTTGCATGAGTTCTTCATGATCCCTGCCCTGGAAAGCAGTTATCATAAAAAAAATGCCGTCTCGCGTAAACGAAGCGACGGCTGGCTTTTACTTATCAGGCCGGCACGGCAACCGCCGGACGCACGCCCAGCGTGTGGCAAATGGCGTAGCTCATCTCCGCACGGTTCAGCGTATAGAAGTGGAAATCCTTCACGCCTTCGCGGCTGAGGATTTTCACCATATCCATCGCCACGTTGGCGCCCACCATTTTGCGGGTTTCCGGGTCGTCATCCAGCCCGGCGAACATGCTGGTCATCCAGCCCGGCACGCGCACATTGGTCAGCGTGGCAAAGTGCCGCAGCTGTTTGAAGTTGGAAACCGGCAGGATGCCGGGCACGATTTCCACGTCGATCCCGGCGATTACGCAGCGGTCGCGAAAGCGCAGATAGCTTTCCACATCGAAAAAGAACTGGGTGATAGCCCGGTTTGCGCCCGCATCAATTTTGCGCTTCAGGTTGATCAAATCCGACTGTGCGCTTTTGGCTTCCGGATGCACCTCGGGATAGGCGGCAACGGAGATATCGAAATCGCCCACTTCCTTTAACAATGCCACCAGATCCGCGCCGTACATTTCCGGCTTGCCGCCGCCCGCCGGTAAATCCCCGCGCAGCGCCACGATATGCCGAATGCCGCTATCCCAGTAATCCTGAGCGATAGCGCGCAGCTCGCTGCGGCTGGCGTCAATGCAGGTCAGGTGCGGCGCGGCTTCCAGCCCGGTGCGATCCTTAATACCTTTGATAATGCTGTGGGTGCGGTCACGCTCGCCGGAGTTCGCGCCGTAAGTAACCGAAACAAATTTCGGTTTCAGGCTGCCGAGACGATCGATAGAGCGCCACAAAGTCTGTTCCATTTCGCCGCTGCGCGGCGGAAAAAACTCAAACGAGACGTTAATCTGCCCGTTCAGTTCGGCCAGACTCTGGTTCAGTGCTTCGCGCTGGTTGGCGTGGAAAAAACTCATGGCTTACCTCATCGATCGCGGAAGAAAACGGCCCACCTTGAACTTCTATACGTTTAGACGTCCAGACATTCAAAATGACGGATCGGCGATTTTACGTCAACAGATAAATGATGCCGCAGCGTGACAAATTCTCAATAAAGTTGAATGAAATTCATGCAGGAAAAAGAAGTGAGGAAAATCAAGGGGCCGCCGCCATCGGGCCGAATGCACAGAGAAATGACGCGCTATCATTCAAGCCGGGGCCGCGATTTACGGCCCCGAAAGAAACTACAGCAGCTGCGCCAGCCGGTTGATGTCGGACTGGATCGCGCCAGCCGTTACGTCGCGTCCTGCGCCCGGCCCGCGGATCACCAGCGGATTATCGCGATACCAGCGGCTTTCGATAGCAAAGACGTTATCGCAGGGCAGCAGCGCCGCCAGCGGATGATCGTCCCTGACCGCCTCGACGCCGACGCGCGCCTTGCCATTAGCGTCAAAGCGTGCCACGTAACGCAGCACCAGCCCCATCTCCTGTGCGGCCTCAAAGCGCTGCTGCATCTGCTCGTTCAGCGCCTCGCCGTTCTCAAAGAAGTGGTCGACTGATTCGCCTTCGCAGCTTTTCGGCACCAGCGACTCCACCCGCACCTGATCCGGTTCAATATCGTAGCCCGCCTCGCGCGCCAGGATCACCAGCTTGCGCATCACATCCTGACCGGAAAGATCGACGCGCGGATCCGGTTCGGTTAGCCCCTGCTGCCATGCCTGGTCCACCAGCTCGGTGAACGGTACGGTGCCGTCATACTGCAAAAAGAGCCAGGAAAGCGTGCCGGAGAAGATGCCGCTGATGGCGATAATGCTGTCGCCGCTTTCACGCAGATCGCGCACGGTGTGGTTAACCGGCAGCCCGGCACCGACGGTGGCGTTGTAAAGCCAGTGGCGGCCGGTTTTAGCGAAGGCGTCACGGATCTGACGATAGCGGTCGCTGCTTGACGCCCCGGCCACTTTGTTCGCGCCAATCACGTGAAAACCGTGGCTGGCGAAATCCAGATACTGATCGGCGAGCTGCTCACTGGCGGTCACGTCCAGCACCACCAGGTCGTCAAACGGGTGCGCGCGCATCCACAGGAACAGCGACTCCTCATCCCGCTCTACTGCCTCGTCATCAAAGAAGGCCAGCGCGCGGCTGGCGTCCAGCCCTTCGTAGTTCAGCAGGCTGCGCCGGCTGTCGACCACGCCGGCTAAAACATATTCAAATCCCGTCCGCGCCGATAGCGTTTCCTGCTCGCGCGCGAAGAGTTCCAGCCAGCGGGAGCCGATATTACCCTTGCCGAACAGCATCAGGCCGACCTGTTTTTCCGCACGGAACAGCGACTGGTGCAGACCGCGGATCAGATGTTCAGTCGGCCCGACGCGCAGCACGGCGACCAGGCTGATGCCCTCTTCCGACTGCCAGATAAATTCAACCGGCTGATCCTTCAGCTGCTGCCAGAAACGGTGGCTGTGCAGCGGATTGCGGCAGACGCCCGCGCCTACCAGCGCGACCAGCGCCATGGCTTCCCGCAGCTGTAAGCGTCCGGGAATGCCCGCATCCTGAAGCAGCGTCAGCGCGCTGTTCACCACTTCCGAGGTATAACAAAGCTGTAAAAGGTGGCGATCGGGATGAACGCCGGTCGCCAGCGGACGCAGCTGCGCGCGCTGAAGCAGTCGTTCAATCTCTTTCTGCGCCGTGGCGAAATCATGCTGCGGCGGCACCTGGAACTCAATCAGGCAGACGTCGTCGTGGCTGGTGACAATTCGCGCGCCCGTGCCGGAAGCCAGCACGCGCTCAATGCGGGTCGAACCCTGTTCCGGCTGGTAGCTACAGCGCAGCTGCAGGTCGATATCGCTGCCGGAAACCGGCTGTAGCGTACGGGTATGCAGCACCGGCGCGGCCAGGCGTGCCAGCTCGCTGGCTTCATCCAGCCGCAGCAGTGGCAGCAGGCAGGCGTCTTTCACCTTGCGCGGATCCGCACTGTAAACGCCCGCTACGTCGCTCCAGATGGTGACGCGCGACACGCCGGCCAGCGCGCCGATCTGCGTGGCGGAATAGTCGCTACCGTTACGGCCCAGCAGCACGGTTTCACCCGCGTCGTTGCGGCTGATAAAGCCGGTCACCACCAGCCGCTCGCCCGGATGCTGGGCAATCAGCTGTTGCAGCAGCGGCCAGGATTTTCCTTCATCCACCTGCGGCTGGGCGGCCCGCTCGGCGCGCAGAAATTCCCGCGCGTCCAGCCAGCTCGCCGCCATATCCTGCTGCTGAAGCACGGCCGCCATCAGCCGTGCTGACCAGATTTCGCCGTGTCCCACCACTTCCGCGTAGGCGGCTTCGGTTATTTTGCCATCCAGCAGAGCGGCCAGCTTTTCCAGATCGCGAATGAATTCACCGATCAGCCCGTCTGCCGCCTGTGCCGGAAGCAGGCTGCTGATTAACTCGCTCTGATAGCGTCGCAGCGCCTGCTGCACCTGGTGCGCCGACAGACGGTCGCTCTGGCTTAGCTTCAGCCAGCTAATCAGCTGATTGGTGGTGCTGCCTGCGGCGGACACCACCATCACGTCGCCGGGACGGCTGTATTCCGCCACGATCCCCGCTACCCGCAGGTAACATTTGGCGTCGGCAAGGCTGCTGCCCCCGAATTTATGCAGCTGACGCGCGCCTGCTGCCACTGCTGAATGACTCATGCTTACCTCTTAGCCGCTATCCGGAATGCATTATCCAGATCGGCAATTAAATCTTCGTGATCTTCAATCCCTACGGAAACCCGCAGTAGCGTTTCCGAAATACCTGCCGCGGCGCGCGCTTCTGCCGACATGCCCGCATGGGTCATAGTGGCAGTATGGGAGATCAGGCTTTCCACGCCGCCCAGCGATTCGGCCAGCGTGAACAATTCCAGCGCCTTCAGGAAACGACGCAGCGTCTGCTCGTCACCGTTCAGCTCAAAGCTGAGCATCGCGCCGAAGCCTTTCTGCTGGCGGGCGGCAATCTGATGGCCCGCGTTTTCTGGCAGCGAAGGATGATACAGCTTTTTTACCAGCGGCTGCTGTTTCAGATAATCCACGATAGCGAGCGCGTTGCGCTGTGCGGCAGCCATACGTGGCGCCAACGTGCGCAGGCCGCGCAGCAGTAAATAGCTGTCGAAAGCCGCGCCGGTCACGCCGATATTATTTGCCCACCAGGCCAGCTCTTTTACCAGCGCGGGATCTTTGGCAATTACCGCGCCCGCCACTACGTCGGAGTGGCCGTTAAGGTATTTCGTGCAGGAATGGATCACCAGATCGGCGCCCAGCGCCAGCGGGTTTTGCAACGCCGGGCTAAGGAAGGTGTTATCCACCACGCTAACCGCGCCGGCTTCTGCCGCCGCTTTACAGATAGCCTCAATATCCACCACGCGCAGCAGCGGATTGCTCGGGCTTTCTACCAGCACCAGCTTCGGTTTTTCCGCCAGCGCGGCGTGCAGCGCCGCTTCGTCGCCCTGATCGACAAACTTCACACGATACGCGCCGCGCTTGCTCAGGCTGTCAAACAGACGATAGCTGCCGCCATAGCAGTCATGCGGCGCCACCAGCAGATCGCCCGGCTTCAGGAAGACGGTGCAAACCAGGTGGATCGCCGACATGCCGGTATTGGTCATCACCGCACCGGCACCGCCTTCCAGCTCGGCCAGCGCGCGCTGGACAACATCGCGGGTAGGGTTACCGCGACGCGAGTAGTCATGCGCCCGAGGCTCGTTGAAATCGGTAAAGTTATAGGTGCTGGAGAGGTGGATTGGCGGGACAACGCAGCCATACTGTTCGTCATCATTCAAGCCGCTGCGTACCGCGATGGTTGCCTGTTTACGCGTCATGGAGCATAAATTCCTGCAGGAGAAAGAAAGAAGAGCCACCAGCATAACAGGGAACAGATAGACGTCAATACATCTGGACTTCTAAATGTCTTTGCGTATAGATTGAGCAATCTGTCAATAACCGGTAATATTACCTTTTTGCTGCCGACAAAAAGTGGGCGCAAGACGGTGTGGCGCCGCCCAACTTCGGGCATAATTAGCTGAATTTCGGCACAGTAAATATTAATGATGACTAAGGTAACCCATGGCTGAATGGAATGGCGAATATATCAGCCCTTACGCTGAGCACGGTAAAAAAAGCGAGCAGGTAAAAAAAATTACGGTATCCATCCCGTTAAAAGTTTTAAAAATTCTGACCGACGAGCGTACCCGTCGTCAGGTTAATAACCTGCGTCACGCCACCAACAGCGAGCTGCTGTGTGAAGCGTTTCTGCACGCTTTTACCGGCCAGCCTCTGCCGGATGATGTCGATCTGCGTAAAGAGCGCAGCGACGAAATCCCGGAAGCCGCCAAAGCGATCATGCGGGAAATGGGCGTCGATCCCGATACCTGGGAATATTAAGCGCTTTTTCGCAGATATAAAAAAACCCAGCCGAAGCTGGGTTTTTTGTTGCATCCGAAACGGTATCCGCTTCGTGCAGGCGACTTATTTGCTGCCTGGGATGCTGAAACGCTTGTTGAAGCGGTCAACACGACCACCGCTGGCAACGTCACGCTGCTTGCCGGTGTAGAACGGGTGGCATTTGCCGCACACGTCCAGGTTCAGGTCGTGACCCACGGTTGAGCGGGTTTTGATTTCGTTACCGCAAGAACATTTAGCAGTAACTTCAGCGTAATTTGGGTGAATACCTTTTTTCATGGGAAAACCTCAGTTAAGGCCGTGTCGCTCTCCCGTGCCAGGAAAACCCTGCACCGGCACCACACGAAGATTAATAATTCAGGTGATTTGATACCAAAATGCCGTATCAACGGCGGCGAACTATACAGAAAATAACCGCTCGCTGCAATCGAATCCGCACATTCAGGAAGACACAGTGTACACTATCCCGCTCATAATTTCATCCGGATAAATTCATGCCCGTCGTTCAGGTCGCTCTGCCCGTTCCGCTTGCCCGCAACTTTGACTATCTGCTGCCTGCGCATCTGCCTGCGGCGGTGCCGGGCGCGCGCGTCAGCGTGCCGTTTGGCAAGCGCAAAGCGGTCGGTGTGGTGGTGGGGCTTGCTGACACCAGCGACTTTCCCCTCGATCAGCTGAAACCCGTTTATGAAGTGCTGGACGACGAGTCGCTGTATCCCGCTTCGCTGTGGCGCATTCTGCTGTGGGCGGCTGACTATTATCACTATCCGCTGGGCGAAGTGCTGTTTCACGCCATGCCCGTGCTGCTGCGCCAGGGAAAACCCGCGCGGGAAGCGCCGCTCTGGCAGTGGTTTATCACGGAAACCGGTCGGGAAACCGCCCAGGAAAGCCTGAAGCGAGCGCCGAAACAGCAGCAGGCGCTGGCGGCACTACGCCAGCGCAATCTCTATCGCCATGAAATCGGCCAGCACGACATTACCGATGCGACGCTTCAGGCCCTGCGCGCCAAAGGATTATGCGATCTCCAGACGCAGCAGCGCGCGCCGCAGGACTGGCGAACGCATTACGCCGTCAAAGGCGAACGACTGCGGTTGAACACCGAACAGGCCACGGCGGTCGGCGCTATCCGGGCCGAAGACGACCATTTCGCTGCCTGGCTGCTGGCCGGCATCACCGGCTCCGGCAAAACCGAAGTCTACCTGAGCGTGCTGGAGAACGTACTGGCCAGCGGCAAGCAGGCGCTGGTGCTGGTACCGGAAATCGGCCTGACGCCGCAAACCATCGCCCGCTTTCGCGAGCGCTTTGACGCGCCGGTAGACGTGCTGCACTCCGCGCTGAACGACAGCGAGCGGCTGGCCGTATGGCTGCGTGCCCGCCAGGGTGAAACGGCCATCGTTATCGGCACCCGCTCGGCGCTGTTCACGCCTTTTGCGCAGCTGGGCGTGATTATTATTGATGAAGAGCACGACAGCTCCTACAAGCAGCAGGAAGGCTGGCGCTATCAGGCGCGCGATCTGGCTGTTTTTCGCGCCCGTCAGGAAGATATCCCGATTGTGATGGGAACCGCCACGCCCGCGCTGGAGACGCTACACAACGTACAGATGGGCAAATACCGTCAGCTGAATCTCAGCAAGCGTGCGGGCAATGCGCGTCAGGCGACGCAGCAGCTGATCGACCTGAAAGGCGTGAAGCTTCAGGGCGGCCTGTCGCCGATGCTGATCAAAAAGATCGGTCAACATCTGCAGGCGGACAATCAGGTACTGCTGTTTTTAAACCGGCGCGGCTTTTCTCCAGCCATGCTCTGCCACGAGTGCGGCTGGATAGCCGAATGCCAGCGCTGCGACCGCTACTACACGCTGCATCAGCACCACCGCCAGCTGCGCTGCCACCACTGCGACAGCCAGCGCCCTATTCCACACCAGTGCCCGCAGTGCGGCTCGACGCATCTGGTGCCGGTCGGTCTGGGCACCGAACAGCTGGAGCAAAATCTGGGCGAGCTGTTCCCCGACGTACCGCTGTCCCGCATCGACCGCGACACCACCAGCCGCAAGGGCGCGCTTGAACAGCATCTGGCCGACGTTCATCGCGGCGGCGCCAGGATCCTGGTGGGCACGCAGATGCTGGCAAAAGGCCACCACTTTCCTGACGTAACGCTGGTTTCGCTGCTGGATGTCGACGGCGCGCTGTTTTCCGCCGACTTCCGCTCCGCCGAGCGCTTCGCCCAGCTTTATACCCAGGTGGCCGGACGTGCCGGACGTGCCGGGAAACAGGGCGAAGTGATGCTACAAACCCATCACCCTGAACATCCCCTTCTGCAAACGCTGCTGCATCAGGGCTACGACGCTTTTGCACAGCAGGCGCTGGTCGAAAGGAAAACCGTGTTTCTGCCACCGTTCACCAGCCACGCGCTGTTCCGCTCGGAGGATCATGATAACCAGCAGTCCGCGCTCTTTTTACAGCAGCTGCGCAATCTGCTGGAAGCCAGCCCGCTGAAGGATGAAGCATTCTGGGTAATGGGCCCGGTTCCGGCGCTCCAGCCCAAGCGCGGCGGGCGCTATCGCTGGCAGCTGCTGCTCCAACATCCTTCACGCGCGCTGCTGCAGCGGCTGATCAAGGCTACGCTGCCGCTGATGGGCACGCTGCCGCAGTCGCGCAAGGTGAAATGGACGCTGGATGTGGATCCCACCGAAGGCTGAAATGCCAGACGATATCGTGTTCTGGCTGCGAGTCGGCTCGAAAAAAGTCGCACAAGTCACTATTTTTATGCAAATTAAGTAACGCAATTGATTAGCATTGGTTAATTTCACGGTGAGGGTCGGCTATAACGCTGACAAAAAGCCTTTTATTTTCGGCCGACGCCGGGCAGTCAACCGGCCGGTATGAGGAGAACAGCGTTGGAGCACAAGCCAGAAACCGTGAGCGCCACGATGAAAGACGTGGCGGAAAAAGCGGGCGTATCGACGGCGACCGTTTCCCGCGCCCTGATGAGTCCGGAAAAGGTTTCTGCCGCCACGCGCCAAAAAGTCGACGAGGCGGTGATTGCCGTTGGCTATTCACCTCATGCCATGGTACGCCATCCGCGACGCAGCGAGTCCCGCACCATCCTGGTGATAGTGCCCGACATTTGCGATCCCTTTTTCAGCGAAATTATTCGCGGCGTGGAATCGGTGGCGGCCGAAGAAGGTTATCTGGTGCTGATTGGCGACTGCGCGCACCAAAACCGTCAGGAGAGCGCTTTCCTGAATCTGGTGATGACCCGACAGATTGACGGCATGGTGCTGCTGGGGTCGCAGGTGCCTTTTGAAACCGGGCCGGAAGAGCAGCGCAGTCTGCCGCCGATGGTGATGGCCAATGAATTCGCGCCCGATCTGGCCCTGCCGACCGTGCACATTGATAACCTGACGGCGGCGTTCGAAGCGGTGAACCACCTGCTTAAGCTGGGCCACGAGCGTATCGCCTGCGTGGCCGGGCCGCAGGATATGCCGCTGTGTCAGTATCGCCTGCAGGGCTATATTCAGGCGCTGCAACGCAACGGCATCAGGCTGGATCCGCGCTATATTGTGCGCGGCGACTTCACGTTTGACGCCGGCAGCCGCGCGCTGAAGCAGCTGATGCGGCTGCCGCAGCCGCCGGACGCCCTTTTCTGCCACAGCGATATCATGGCGCTGGGCGCGATGGCGCAGGCGAAAATAATGGGGCTGCGCGTGCCGAAAGATCTGTCGCTGATTGGCTTTGATGATATCGAACTGTCGCGCTACAGCGATCCTCAGCTGACTACCATTGCTCAGCCGCGATTCAACATCGGTCGCGAGGCGATGAATCTGCTGCTGGAACAGCTACAGGGCAAGCTGGTGAACAGCGGTTCCCGGCTGCTGGATTTTGAAATAAAAATTCGCGGCAGCACGGCGCCCGCGCTGCGGGAAAAAGCGTAGCGCGAGCGAAATCTTTCCTTTCGGGCAATAAAACCGAGATTCAGCAGATTCTTAATCGTATCCCTGCTGGTCAAACTTCCGGCCCTTGAGTAACATGGCGAGCTGCAGGCCAGCGCGCTGGCCCGACCTTACTCTTCATTGATTATTAGCGGAACGATAGTGGCACAAAAAGATTACGTAGGCCGCGGGCGTTCGACAGGGACGCGTCGCAAAAAGAGCAACGGCCGCGGCGGCAGTAAAAAGCGCAGCAGCGGATCGGGTGTATCAAAGATCATGGTAGGTCTGGCCGTCGCGGTACTGGTGACGTTTGTCGGTGGCTTATGGTTTATCGCCCATCATAAAAAAGAGGAAGAGGCGCCGGTCATTCCGGATCACAAAGCAGCAGGCAACGGTTTGCCGCCCAAGCCTGAAGAGCGCTGGCGCTACATTAAAGAGCTGGAGAACCGTCAAATTACGGTGCCGACGCCCGTCGAGCCTTCGGCAGGCGGCGAAGTGCATTCGCCCACGCAACTGACCGACGAACAGCGCCAGCTGCTGGAGCAGATGCAGGCCGATATGCGCCAGCAGCCTACCCAGCTGAACGAAGTGCCGTGGAACGAGCAGACGCCAGCCCAACGCCAGCAAACGCTACAGCGCCAGCAGACGCAGCTGCAACAGCAGTCGCGCCAGCCGCAGACCTCATATTCCTCTGAACCTCAGCCTTCTCGTCAGGTACAAACGCAGCCACAGATCCCGCCGCGTCAGGTTCAAATGCAGCCGCAGGTACAGCCATCACGCCAGCAGCCGATACAGCAGCAGCACATGCTGCCGCAGCACAGCCAGCAGCCGACGGTAGCCCAGGAGCCTGTCCGCCAGCCACAGCCGAAAACCGAGAAGCCAAAAGAAGTCGAAAAAGAGAAGACGCAGCGCTGGATGGTACAGTGCGGCTCGTTCAAAGGCAGCGACCAGGCGGAATCCGTACGCGCCTCGCTGGCGTTTGAAGGCTTTGAAAGCAAAATCACCAGCGGCGGCGGCTGGAATCGCGTGATCGTCGGCCCTTACAACAGCCGCACCGCCGCCGACAGCACGCTGAAACGCCTGCGCGGCAACGGCCACTCAAATTGTATTCCTGTCTCTCTGGGGGGTTGAAACCTTCCAGATTCCCCCCATATCTGATCGCATCATTGCCCCGCAGTAGGCCTGCGGGGAGATCTTTCGACTGTAACAAGGGGTCTGCCCGTGACAACAATTGTAAGTGTACGACGCAACGGCCAGGTAGTAATTGGCGGTGATGGCCAGGCTACGCTCGGCAACACCGTAATGAAAGGCAACGTCAAAAAAGTGCGTCGTCTTTATAATGACAAGGTCATTGCTGGTTTTGCCGGTGGCACAGCAGATGCCTTTACGCTGTTTGAGCTTTTCGAGCGCAAGCTGGAGATGCATCAGGGCCATCTGGTGAAGGCGGCGGTCGAGCTGGCCAAAGACTGGCGTACCGATCGGATGCTGCGCAAGCTGGAAGCCCTGCTGGCCGTAGCTGACGAAAACGCCTCGCTGATCATCACCGGCAACGGCGACGTGATCCAGCCGGAAAACGATCTGATCGCCATCGGTTCTGGCGGCCCGTACGCCCAGGCTGCCGCTCGTGCGCTGCTGGAAAACACCGACATTGGCGCGCGCGACATCGTGGAAAAAGCGCTGGGTATTGCAGGCGATATCTGCATCTATACCAACCACAATCTTACTATCGAAGAATTATCGTCTAAAGCGTAAGGACCCTGATTATGTCTGAAATGACCCCGCGCGAAATCGTCAGCGAACTGGACAGATTTATTATCGGCCAGGATGGCGCCAAGCGCGCTGTTGCCATCGCCCTGCGCAACCGCTGGCGCCGTATGCAGCTCGACGAAGAGCTGCGCCACGAAGTGACGCCTAAAAATATTCTGATGATTGGCCCTACCGGCGTAGGTAAAACCGAAATCGCCCGTCGCCTGGCCAAGCTGGCGAACGCGCCTTTTATCAAGGTAGAAGCGACTAAGTTCACCGAAGTGGGCTATGTAGGTAAAGAAGTGGATTCTATCATCCGCGATCTGACCGATTCCGCGATCAAAATGGTGCGCTCGCAGGCGATTGAGAAAAACCGCTATCGTGCCGAAGAGATGGCCGAAGAACGTATTCTCGACGTGCTGATCCCACCGGCGAAAAACAACTGGGGCCAGCCGGAAGCTGCTGCCGAGCCGTCCGCCGCCCGCCAGTCTTTCCGCAAAAAGCTGCGCGAAGGCCAGCTGGACGATAAAGAGATCGAAATCGATCTGGCCGCCGCGCCGATGGGCGTCGAAATTATGGCGCCTCCGGGCATGGAAGAGATGACCAGTCAGCTGCAGTCGATGTTCCAGAACATCGGCGGCCAGAAGCAGAAGCCGCGTAAGCTGCCGATCAAAGAAGCGATGAAGCTGCTGATCGAGGAAGAAGCTGCCAAACTGGTCAATCCGGAAGAGTTGAAGCAGGAAGCGATTGACGCGGTCGAGCAGCACGGCATCGTGTTTATTGACGAAATCGACAAGGTCTGTAAGCGCGGCGAAAGCTCCGGCCCGGACGTTTCCCGCGAAGGCGTACAGCGCGATCTGCTGCCGCTGGTGGAAGGCTGTACCGTTTCCACCAAGCACGGCATGGTGAAAACCGACCACATTCTGTTTATCGCTTCCGGCGCGTTCCAGGTCGCCAGCCCTTCCGATCTGATCCCGGAACTGCAGGGTCGTCTGCCGATCCGCGTCGAGCTACAGGCGCTGACCACGCACGACTTTGAGCGTATCCTGACCGAGCCAAGTGCGTCCGTCACCGTGCAGTACAAGGCGCTGATGAAAACCGAAGGCGTGGATATCCACTTTACGGAAGACGGCATCAGCCGTATCGCTGCCGCAGCCTGGCAGGTGAACGAAACGGCTGAGAACATCGGCGCGCGTCGTCTGCATACCGTGCTGGAGCGCCTGATGGAAGAGATTTCCTACGACGCCAGCGACCGCAACGGCGAGTCGATCACCATCGATGCCGATTACGTTGGCAAGCACCTGGACGAGCTGGTGGCGGACGAAGATCTCAGCCGCTTTATCCTGTAATTTTTCACGCTCGTGCCTTTTCAGACCCCGTCGCTCACGCGCGGGGTTTTTCTTTTTCAGCCGCCCCTGCTTTCCCGCCCAATTCCTGACGTGGATTAATTCTCCGCGTGCGGACAGCCAGTAAACTGGTCGCTTTCCGACATCCATCCTTTTCAGCAAAGGCCCAGCCTGATGAGCGACAATCTCTCTGCAGTTCCGGCTTTTACCTCTTTCCGCGCATGGCTGGAAAGCCTGCGCTTACGTACGCTGCCTTTGGCCTGCGCGTCGGTGATTACCGGCTCGGCGCTGGCCTGGCATGCGGGCCATTTCGATCCGGCTGTCGCGCTGCTGACGCTGCTGACCACGGCGCTGCTGCAAATTTTGTCCAATCTGGCCAACGACTATGGCGATGCGGTAAAAGGCAGCGACACGCCCGACCGCCTTGGCCCGCTACGCGGCATGCAGAAAGGGCTGATTAGCCTGAAGCAGATGCGCTTTGCGCTGGCGCTGTCGGTTGCGCTGACGCTGATCGCGGGCGTAACGCTGGTGGTGCGCGCCTGTCAGAGCCTCGGCGATATACTGGGCTTTCTGGCGCTGGGCGCGCTGGCCATCGTCGCCGCCATCGCCTATACGGTAGGAAAAAAACCTTACGGCTATCTTGGGCTGGGCGATCTTTCCGTACTGGTTTTCTTTGGCTGGCTGGGCGTGGTGGGCAGCTTTTATCTGCAAACGCACCGCCTGCATCTGTTGGCTTTTCTGCCCGCGACCGGCTGCGGTATGCTGGCGGTCGCCGTGCTCAACGTCAATAACATGCGCGATATCGACAGCGATCGGCGCAACGGTAAATTCACCCTGGCCGTACGGCTCGGCGCCTGTAACGCGCGCTATTATCATGCCATGCTGCTTTCCGGCGCGCTGCTTTGCTTTGGCGTGTATGCCAAACTGGCGATGCTGGACGCGTCAGGCTGGCTGTTTTTGCTCAGCGCGCCGCTGTTGTTCGGTCAGGCACGCTTTGTTATCAAACATACTGCCGCCGCCGCTATGCGGCCCGTGATGGAGAAAACGGTAAAAGCGACGCTGCTGGTCAATCTGCTTTTCGCCATTGGTCTGGCGATGAACTAATCGCGATGTCCCTGACCTGCCGCAATTTTTAACAGCTGATGATTTTGCCAACAACCGCCAGAAAGCGATATACTTAGCTTCCCTGTGGCGAACAGATGAACCCCTTATGAAATACGATACTTCCGAACTCTGCGACATCTATCATGAAGATGTGAACGTGGTTGAGCCGCTCTTTTCAAACTTTGGTGGCCGCACCTCGTTTGGCGGGCAAATCACCACGGTAAAATGTTTTGAAGATAACGGGCTTCTGTATGATCTGCTGGAAGAAAACGGACGCGGGCGCGTGCTGCTGGTAGACGGCGGCGGCTCTGTACGCCGCGCGCTGGTTGATGCGGCGCTGGCTCGCCTGGCGTTGCAAAACGAATGGGAAGGGTTGGTGATCTACGGCTCCGTGCGTCAGGTGGACGACCTGGAAGAGCTGGATATTGGCATTCAGGCGATTGCGGCTATTCCGGCTGGCGCCGCTGGCGAAGGCATTGGCGAAAGCGACGTGCGCGTCAATTTTGGCGGAGTGACCTTCTTTTCAGGCGACCATCTTTATGCCGACAATACCGGTATTATCCTTTCCGAAGATCCGCTGGATATTGAATAGCACGCCTTATCCTTCCACAAGATCCACCGGCTATCATATAGCAAAAACGGGTGCTGACTGGCACCCGTTCTTTTACCGCCTGCCGTCAAACCTGACTCAGACTTCTTCCATTTTTCCCAACAGCGCACGCAGACGCTCCTGCCAGACATGCTGCTCCTCTTTCAGGTGTTGGTTTTCACGCACCAGGGATTCGCTGTTGCCCGCGGCCTGCTGAACCTGCTGATTCAGGTTGTTGTTCTGCTCTTTCAGCTCTTCAATTTCCATCTGCAGCAGCGTGATAGTATCAATCGCCTGCTGTACTTTTGCTTCCAGTTTCTCGAACACTTCAAATGACATCGTAAATGACCTCTCCTAATCGCAAGGCGTTGATGTTGCAGACGCGGCGCGATCGACACTGGCCGACCCGCTGCGGCTCACAACGATGTTCCGATTGTATGTAGAGCGGCCCGTCAAGTCCAGCAGCGAACCTGCTACGAAGCGGAGAGCCGCGTTTTTCAGCGCAGACCTGGTGTTTGTAACATTTACCCGCGATCCCTGCACGGGTATTGTTAACAAATTGCAACATGAAATGAGAAACGAAAGCCAAAAGCCGCAGGAAAATTCCGTTAAAAGACGCGAAAACGCTCATTTTTTTGAAGCAGCACACAACTTTTGATTTCGCTATTTCTCGTTTATGCTCGTTAACGATAAATTCACAACAACCCCACACAAGATTGGGGCGACTCAGGGAAAGAGAAAAAAAAGCCGTACACCATTTAACCTCGCCTTCAGGAACCAACATCATGAGCCAGACAACCACCACCCTTAAAGGGCAGTGCATCGCCGAGTTTCTCGGCGTCGGCACGATTATTTTCTTTGGTGCCGGCTGCGTCGCGGCGGCAAAACTGGCCGGTGCGGTCATGGGCCAATGGGAAATCAGCATTATCTGGGGGATCGCCGTTGCCATGGCGGTTTACCTGAGCGCGGCCATTTCCGGGGCGCATTTGAACCCGGCCGTGACTCTGGCGCTTTGCCTGTTCGGCAATTTTGAAGGTCGTAAAGTTATTCCTTATATTCTGGCGCAGGTCGCAGGCGCCTTCTGCTCCGCCGCTCTGGTTTACGCACTCTACTACAACCTGTTTCTGGACTATGAACAGGCGCATCACATGGTGCGCGGCAGCGTCGAGAGCCTGGATTTGGCCGGTATTTTCTCTACCTACCCTAATCCGCATATCAGCGTTGGCCAGGCTTTCCTGGTTGAAGCCGTGATCACTGCCGTGATGATGGGGCTGATTATGGCGCTGACCGACGACGGCAATGGCCTGCCGCGCGGCCCGATGGCTCCGCTGTTGATCGGTTTGCTTATCGCGGTTATCGGTGGTTCGATGGGCCCGTTGACCGGCTTCGCCCTGAACCCGGCCCGTGATTTCGGACCCAAGATCTTTGCCTGGCTGGCCGGTTGGGGTAACGTTGCTTTCACCGGCGCCCGCGATATTCCTTATTTCCTCGTGCCAATTTTTGGCCCGATTGTTGGCGCCAGCGTGGGTGCATTCGGCTACCGCTCTCTGATCGCCCGTAACCTGCCTGGCGCAGCTGCGGTAAAGAAGCCAGAGACGATAGCGCGTGCTGAACAGCGTAAAGCGTAGGTGCTAACCCTTTACACATCAGGAAGGATTTATGACTACAGATAAAAAATATATCGTCGCGCTGGATCAGGGCACAACCAGCTCCCGCGCTGTGGTGCTGGATCACGACTCCAACATTGTTGCGGTTTCCCAGCGCGAATTTCAGCAAATTTATCCTAAGACCGGCTGGGTCGAACACGATCCAATGGACATCTGGGCGTCGCAAAGCTCCACGCTGGTGGAAGTGTTGGCCCACGCCGATATCCGTTCGGACGAGATAGCCGCCATCGGTATCACCAACCAGCGTGAAACCGCCATCGTCTGGGACAAAGAGACCGGCAAGCCGATCTATAACGCTATCGTCTGGCAGGATCCGCGCACTGCCGACTACTGCGCCCGACTGAAAAAAGAGGGGCTGGAAGAGTATATTCAGCACACTACCGGTCTGGTGATTAACCCTTACTTCTCCGGCACCAAGGTAAAATGGATCCTGGATCACGTTGAAGGCTCACGCGAGCGGGCAAAACGCGGCGAGCTGCTGTTCGGCACCGTCGATTCCTGGCTGGTCTGGAAAATGACGCAGGGACGGGTGCATATCACCGATTACACCAACGCCTCGCGTACCATGATGTTCAACATCCACAAGCTGGAGTGGGATCAGCGCATGCTGGAGATCCTGGATATCCCGCGTGAGATGCTGCCGGAAGTGAAATCTTCCTCCGAAATCTACGGCCAGACCAATATCGGCGGTAAAGGCGGCACGCGTATTCCCATCGCCGGTATCGCGGGCGACCAGCAGGCGGCGCTGTATGGCCAGCTTTGCGTTCAGCCCGGCATGGCGAAAAACACCTACGGCACCGGCTGCTTTATGCTGATGAACACGGGTACGGAAGCGGTCACCTCCACTAACGGCCTGCTGACCACTATCGCCTGCGGCCCGCGCGGCGAAGTCAACTATGCGCTGGAAGGCGCGGTATTTATCGGCGGCGCGTCTATCCAGTGGCTGCGTGACGAGATGAAGCTAATCGGTGACGCCACCGACTCCGAATACTTCGCCACCAAGGTGAAAGACAGCAACGGCGTGTATATGGTACCGGCCTTTACCGGCCTGGGCGCGCCTTACTGGGACCCGTATGCGCGCGGCGCTATCTTCGGCCTGACGCGCGGCGCGAACGCGAACCATATTATTCGCGCCACGCTGGAATCTATTGCCTTCCAGACCCGCGACGTGCTGGAAGCCATGCAGAATGACTCCAATACCCGCCTGCAGTCTCTGCGTGTCGATGGCGGCGCGGTAGCCAACAACTTCCTGATGCAGTTCCAGTCCGATATCCTGGGCACCCGCGTCGAACGTCCGGAAGTATTGGAAGTGACCGCGCTGGGTTCCGCCTATCTGGCGGGACTGGCGGTAGGCTTCTGGAAAGATTTGGATGAAGTCCGCGCCAAGGCCGTCATTGAACGCGAATTCCGTCCGAGCATCGAAACCACCGAGCGTAACTATCGTTATGCAGGCTGGAAGAAAGCCGTTTCCCGCGCTCAGGCATGGGAAGACCACGAAGAGTAACGTTTCTCGCCCGCAGCCGCCACGGCTGCGGGCATCCGCTCCGCCCTTCCTCCCTGTTGTTCAGAACCCGGCTATAAGAATGCTGGCGTTTTTCCTCCCCGCCATGCCAGACTTCCTGCTTCATTACTTTGCGTAAGGCCCATTATGAAACGAGAGCTCGCTATTGAATTTTCACGCGTAACGGAAGCGGCAGCGCTGGCTGGCTATAAATGGCTGGGGCGCGGCGACAAGAACGCGGCCGACGGCGCTGCGGTGCATGCCATGCGTATCATGCTGAATAAAGTCGATATCGATGGGCAAATCGTCATCGGCGAAGGCGAGATCGACGAAGCGCCGATGCTGTACATTGGCGAAAAAGTGGGTAGCGGCCAGGGCGATGCGGTGGATATCGCGGTCGATCCTATTGAAGGCACGCGCATGACCGCCATGGGCCAGGCCAACGCGCTGGCCGTGCTGGCCGTTGGCGATAAGGGCACCTTTCTGAACGCGCCCGATATGTATATGGAAAAGCTGGCGGTTGGCCCTGGCGCGAAAGGCGCTATCGATCTGGCGTTGCCGCTGGCGGAAAACCTGCGAAATATCGCGCGGGCGCTGCAAAAACCGCTGACGGAGCTGACCGTCACTGTTCTTGCCAAGCCGCGCCATGACGGCGTGATTGCCGAGCTGCAGCAGCTGGGCGTGCGGATTTTTGCCTTTCCCGACGGCGACGTGGCCGCCTCCATCCTGACCTGTATGCCGGATAGCGAAGTGGACGTGCTGTACGGTATCGGCGGCGCGCCGGAAGGCGTGGTGTCGGCGGCGGTGATCCGCGCGCTGGATGGTGATATGCAGGGACGCCTGCTGCCGCGTCACAAGGTCAAAGGCGATACGCCGGAAAACCGCGCGCTGGGTGAACAGGAGCTGCAACGCTGTAGGGCAATGGGTATTGAAGCCGGAAACGTGCTGGCGCTGGCCGACATGGCGCGTAACGATAACGTTATTTTCTCCGCAACCGGCATCACCAGCGGCGATCTGCTGAAAGGCATTACGCGTCAGGGCAACGTCGCCACCACCGAAACGCTGCTGGTGCGCGGCAAATCGCGCACTATCCGTCGCATCCAGTCCATTCACTATCTGGATCGTAAGGACGCGAGCCTGCATCAATATATTCTGTAGGATGTTTACGGGCCGCGTGGCCCGTTACTTCATACCGCATGCATCTCCGGCCTTTTCGACAAGGGCAGCCAGCACAGCAGCATCAGCAGCGCCATGGCGAACATCAGCATTCCCAGGCTGAACTGCCCGTTCTGCGGCAGCAGCGCCGACAGCCAGGCCGCCAGGCCCGATCCCAGGTTTTGCAGGCCGCCCAGCAGCGCGCCCGCCGTACCGGCCATATAGGGCCACGGCTCCATCGCCCCCGTAGTCGCCAGCGGAAACAGCATGCCCGCGCCGAAGAAAAACAGCGCGGCAGGTGCCACCAGCGTCCAGATGGTCATTACGCCGAACCAGGCCGGGATCCACATCAGCGCGCCAGCCAGCAGGCAGCTATTGACCGACCACCACATCAGCTGCTGAAAAGGCTTATTGTCGCGGCCGGCAAACCACGCGCCGAAAAACGCCGCCGGGATCGGCAGAATAAACAGCAGGCTGACCGTGAGGCTGTTGAGTCCCAGTACGCCGCCCATCAGCACGCCGCAGCTGGCTTCAAACACGGCGATGCCGCCCAGCGCGCCCATCAGCATTATCAGATAGCGCACAAAGGTGCTGTCAGCCAGCAGCGGCCTATAGCGTGAAAAAAGCGCGCGTTTTTCCAACGGCGCGGGACGTGTTTCCGGCAGCCAACGCAGCATTGCCGTGCCCACGCCCAGGCAGAGCAGCAGCAGGAAAATAAAGCAGGCGTGCCAGCCAAACAGATGGGTCAGCAGCGCGCCAATCACCGGTGCGACCAGCGGACTGACCAGAATGCCCATATTCAGCAGGCTGTTGGCCTGCCGCAGCGCGCCGCCCGCATACAGATCGCGCGGCATGGTGCGAGCCATCACGCCCGCCACGCCCGTTCCCAGTCCCTGAATGGCGCTGCCCAGCACCAGCAGATCGAAGGTCGGCGCGCCGAGCGCGACCAGCGAACCGATCATAAAAATAGTTAATCCGCCCAGGATAACCGGACGCCGCCCGATATTATCCGACAGCGGGCCATACAGCAGCTGCGAGCCGCCGTAGGTCATCAGATACGCGGCCATCACGCGCTGCACTACGCCATCGCGCACACCAAAATCCTGCGCGATGGTCGCCATCGCCGGAACATAAATGGTTTGCGCCATCTGACCGACGGCCACCAGCGCGATCAGCATCACCAGCAAATGCCCGTTTGCAATTTTCTTCATTTCATCAGCACAATTTATCGGCAAAATCGCCATTAAACAGGACGATTGGCCAGGAGGGGTTTTCGATAGCGAGGAAAATATCAGGAACGCATGACAAAGCGAGAGGGCAAGGAAAAATGGTCTTTAATTAAGTGTCAGCAAAAGCGTTCAGCGGCGTAAATGAAACTGTACGTCGGATGCCGGATTTGTCGATATGAGCTTTGCGCAACACGGAGGCTGGCAAAAAAGCCGTTCCGTAGCGAAGATAGGCTATTCAACCGTTTTGACTAAGGAGCGCACTATGGCCGAGTGGGTCAACGCCACAGTACAGCAGGTGCAGGACTGGACGGAGAGCCTGTTCAGCATTACCGTCACCGCGCCCATCGATCCCTTTATTGCCGGACAGTTCGCCAAGCTGGCGCTGGAAGTTGACGGCGAACGCGTGCAGCGCGCCTACTCTTTTGTGAATGCCCCGAGCAACGCCAACCTGGAGTTCTACCTGGTGACGGTGCCGGAAGGCAAATTAAGCCCGCGACTTCATGCATTGCAGCCGGGCCAGAAGCTGATGATCACCAAAGAATCCGCCGGTTTTTTTGTTATAGATGAAATTCCCGAGTGTAAAACGCTGTGGATGCTGGCGACCGGAACGGCTATCGGCCCCTACCTCTCTATCCTGCAGGAAGGCAAAGGGCTGACGCGTTTTGAGCATATTGTTCTCGTCCATGCCGTCCGCTACGCGCAGGATCTGAGCTATCTGCCGCTGATGCAGGCGCTGGAGCAGCGCTATCAGGGACAGCTACGCATTCAGACGGTGGTCAGCCGCGAAGCGCCCGAAGGCTCGCTGACCGGCCGCGTGCCCGCGCTGATAGCGCGTGGCGAGCTGGAAGCCGCCGTCGGACTGCCCATGACGGCAGAGGAGAGCCATATCATGCTGTGCGGCAACCCGCAGATGGTAAGAGACACCCAGCAGCTGCTGAAAGAGACGCGCGACATGCGCAAACACCTGAAACGTAAGCCTGGCCATATTACCAGCGAACACTACTGGTAATCGGGCGTCCGACGGCCAAAATAGTTCACCTGCAACGTGGTTTTACCGAAGCGGTTGGCGCCTTTGCTGCCGCTGAACACGCCCAGCTCCAGGCTCATGGTCACCAGGATCAGCGTGGGAATAAAGCGCCCCAGCGTCCACTGCCAGCTGGCAGGCAGCGTCGACCAGTTCCCTGCCAGCAGCATCCACGCCACGATTAGCAGCAAAGCCCAGGCGGCCGATTTGTTACGGTCGTGCAGACGTTTCACCACCACGGCGCTGGACGGCCACAGCAGGCTGACCACGCAGAAGGCGGCGGTCTGCGTGCTGATCCAGCCTCGCGCGGCCAGGGTAAACAGCACGGTCAGCAGCAGCAGCCACAGCGTCAGCCAAATCCACAGATCGCGCCGCCCGAGCCTGCCGCGCCAGGAAAAACACCACGCTTGTAAGGTCATTTTTTCTTCCTCAGAACAGCGTCAGGCTTTGACTTTGCCGGTCATTGTCCGTTTTAATCTTGCGTTAACTGCATTAGTTAGAGCGACAGATAATGAATAAAGCGTTGTTCACGGGTTTTACGTTACTGGTCTGGCTGAGTACCGCGCCCGTTAGGGCCGAGGCCGATCCTCAGGAGCGTGCTGAACATATGCCCACGGCGCCCTATCTTCTGGCGGGTGCGCCGACCTTTGATATGACTATCGGCCAATTTCGCGAAAAGTATAATGCTATCAATCCAAAGTTACAGATTGCTGAATACCGGGCGACGGACAGCCGCGGCGATAAAAGTAATTTGACCCGTGCCGCCAGCAAGATCAATGAAAATCTCTACTCTTCTACCGCGTTGGAACAGGGAACCGGAAAGATCAAAACGTTACAGATTACCTGGCTGCCGGTGCCCGGCCCGGAAGAGAAAGCTGCCCGGGATAAAGCGCTGGCCTATATGATTGCGCTGACGCGGTTTTTTGAACCAACGCTGACTCAGGAACAGAGTCAGAAGCGGCTGGACGATCTGCTGAGTAAAGGGAAAGGCTCGCGCTACTATGCCCAGGCGGAAGGCGCGCTGCGTTACGTGGTGGCCGATAATGGCGAAAAAGGGCTGACCTTCGCCATCGAGCCGGTAAAACTGGCTCTGAACGGCAGCTAACCGGGTTTAAAAATGACGAAAAGCAAAGCTCTGAAGGGCTTTGATCTCTATACTGTCCGGCAGACAACGCTGCTGAGGCAGGGTAATTAAACCGTATCGCGCTAAGCGTGGAGGATAGAATGCGACATCCGTTAGTAATGGGTAACTGGAAACTGAACGGCAGCAAACACATGGTCAACGAGCTGATTGCCGGTCTGCGTAATGAGCTGAGCGCCGTCGATGGCTGCGGCGTAGCCATTGCCCCTCCAACGATTTATCTGGATCTGGCGAAACACGCCAGCTCGGGTAGTCATATCGTGCTTGGCGCGCAGAACGTCGACGTTAACCTGTCTGGCGCGTTCACCGGCGAAGTTTCCGCTGAGATGCTGAAAGACGTAGGCGCGAAATACATCATTATCGGCCACTCCGAGCGTCGCACTTATCATAAAGAGAGCGACGAACTGATTGCCAAAAAATTCGCGGTGCTGAAAACGGCCGGTCTGATCCCGGTACTGTGCATTGGCGAAACCGAAGCGGAAAACGAAGCGGGTAAAACCGAAGAAGTGTGCGCACGCCAGCTTGACGCCGTGCTGGAAACCCAGGGCGCTGACGCGTTCAACGGCGTGGTTATTGCCTATGAGCCAGTCTGGGCTATCGGCACCGGCAAATCCGCTACCCCTGCGCAGGCCCAGGCCGTGCATAAGTTTATCCGCGACCATATCGCCAAAAAAGATGCCGCTGTCGCAGAACAGGTCATTATCCAGTACGGCGGTTCCGTTAACGATAAGAATGCGGCCGAGCTGTTTGCTCAGCCGGATATCGACGGCGCGCTGGTTGGCGGCGCGTCGCTGAAAGCGGATGCTTTCGCAGCGATCGTTAAGGCTGCCGCGGCGGCTAAAAAAGCCTGACGCTGCCGATAAAGAACAATGCCTGTTCCGCCCGTGCCAGGCAGGCATGAGATAAGAGCAGCATTCTGGATGTGTCGGTCCGTGACGCCTGTTCCGCCCACTCGGAGCAGGCATTTTTTTGCCTAGCCTGCGCAGACGTTTTTATTAATCAGCCTGTCCGTATGAAAATATCCGCCCTCGTTTTACCCGCCACGGGGCTGTATCGTCCGCCAGCCCGTTTAACTTAACAACCATTTAACATTTCATAACAACTAAATTCTCTGTGCCCTCCTCTACTCAAGCCTGTTTTTTGGGCTCTTCCTGCCTAATTTTTGTGCATCCCTATCTGAAGAAAAAATATTTATCCTTATGAAAATAAATAATAAATAATCCCTTATCCTCTCTACCGTTCCGCTGAATCGGCATCCGTTATTACTTCCTCTAATTTTGTTTGATTATTCATTCTCATTTTTAATCTTTAAACAATTTTTTAATTGCTACGTAACAATGGTATATTTCCACAACGCTTAACGCGCGTTAATCATCCGTTTTTGTGATGGAAGCGCACTGTACTCAGCGAAGCGGCTACTACGATCCGAAAGAGATCGCCGCCGTTTCACCTGCTCACCATGTTGATTTATCAACATACGGAGAAGTCGCCTCATGCCAAAATTAGCAGGATTTCTGGCCGCTATGGGCTCTGCGAAAGCCGCTACGGCAGATGAAGAAAAAGACGTATTACTGATCGGCGGAGGCGCGATGAGCGCTACGCTTGGCACCTGGTTGCAGGCCCTGGAACCCGAGTGGCGCATCAGTATGATCGAACGCCTGGACAGCGTGGCTGAAGAAAGCTCCAACGGCTGGAACAACGCCGGCACCGGGCACGCTGCGCTGGCCGAAATGAACTATACGCCGCAGAAAGAAGACGGCTCGGTCGATATCAAAAAAGCCGTCGAGATCAATGAAGCATTTCAGATCTCGCGCCAGTTCTGGTCCCATCTGGTTCAGAAAGGCGTCCTGCGCAATCCACGCAGCTTTATCAATACCGTTCCCCATATGAGCTTTGTCTGGGGCGACGATAACGTGGCGTTCCTGAAGAAGCGCTTTACGGCGCTGCAAAAAAGCTCGCTGTTTCGCGGTATGGAGTATTCAGAAGATCCGGAGCAGATCAGGGCGTGGGCACCGCTGCTGATGGAAGGACGCGATGAAAAAGATCGCGTCGCCGCCACGCGCATCACCACCGGCACCGACGTGAACTTCGGCGAAATCACGCGCCAGATGGTGGCATCGCTACAGAAAAACCGGCATTTTTCGCTGGAAACCGGCCATGAAGTTCGCGGCTTTGAGCGCAACGGCGACGGCAGCTGGAACGTGACCGTGGCCGATTTAAAAAACAACGGCCGCCGGAAAACCATTCGCGCTAAATATATCTTTATCGGCGCGGGCGGCGCGGCGCTGACGCTGCTCCAGCAGACCGGCATACCCGAAGCCAGAGAATATGCGGGCTTTCCGGTCGGCGGCGAGTTTCTGGTGAGCGAAAACCCGGAGATCGTGAAGCGTCACCTGGCCAAAGTGTACGGCAAAGCCTCCGTCGGCGCGCCGCCGATGTCCGTGCCGCATCTGGATACGCGGATGCTGGATGGCAAGCAGGTGCTGCTGTTCGGGCCGTTTGCCACCTTCTCGACCAAATTCCTGAAGCAGGGTTCGCTGTGGGATATGTTCGGCTCAATGACCTCGTCGAACTTTAAGCCAATGGTGCACGTCGGGCTGGATAACTTTAATCTGGTGAAATACCTGATTGGCCAGGTCATGCTGACCGATGACGATCGCTGCCAGGCGCTGCGGGACTATTTCCCGGAGGCGAGAAAAGAAGACTGGCGTCGCGTTAAAGCGGGCCAGCGCGTACAGATTATCAAGAAAGACGCGCAGAAAGGCGGCGTGCTGAAGCTGGGCACGGAGGTCGTCACCTCGCAGGACGGCACCATCTCCGCGCTGCTGGGCGCCTCGCCGGGCGCTTCCACTGCCGCGCCTATTATGATCGATCTGATGAGCAAGGTGTTCGCCGGGCAGATGGCGACGTCGGCATGGCAGGCGAAGCTGAAAGCGATGGTGCCCTCTTACGGCCAGAAGCTGAACGGCAACGTGGCGGCAACCGAGCACCAGCTGGCGGAAACCAGCCGCATTTTGCAGCTCGACTACACGCCGTTTACCGCGGCCAATGACGAAGCGGCGGTGGCCGCAGCCGTAATCGGTAAATAGCAAAGCCTGAAGGCGGGATTTCCCGCCTTTTTTACGCGCGCGTTTTGCCGCTTCCTGCACAACTTCCCCGGACGTCTATGCTTTTAGCTGACTCATTTAAAAGGAGCAGCTGATGGACACTTCTTCACCCCATTCCGCTACCGAGACTGAATTAGCGCTGCTTGACCGCTACTGGCGCGCCGCTAACTATCTTTCGGTCGGGCAGATTTACCTGATGGCGAATCCTCTGCTGCGCGAGCCGCTGCGGCCTGAACATATCAAGCCTCGTTTGCTGGGGCATTGGGGAACCACGCCGGGCCTGAACTTTATCTATGCGCACCTGAACCGCATTATTCGCCAGCGCGATCTCAACCTGCTTTATATCTGCGGCCCCGGCCACGGCGGGCCAGGCATGGTTGCCAATACCTGGCTGGAAGGCACCTACAGCGAAATCTACCCAAAAGTCAGCGCGGACGCGCAGGGCATGCAGCACCTTTTCCGTCAGTTTTCGTTTCCCGGCGGCATTCCCAGCCATGCGGCGCCGGAAACGCCCGGATCTATTCATGAAGGCGGCGAGCTGGGCTATTCGCTGGTGCACGCCTTTGGCGCGGCTTTCGATCATCCGGATCTTATCGTGCCCTGCGTGATCGGCGATGGCGAAGCGGAAACCGGCCCGCTGGCGGCCAGCTGGCACGGCACCAAGTTTTTAAACGCCGCACGGGACGGCGCCGTGCTGCCGATCCTGCATCTGAACGGCTACAAAATTGCCAATCCTACGCTGCTTGGCCGCAGCAGCGATGAGGATCTGCGGCAGCTGTTCGCCGGCTATGGCTATGAACCGCTGTTTGTCAGCGGCGACGACCCGCAAAAAATGCACCGTCTGATGGCAGACACGCTGGATCGCGCTTTCGATCGCATCCGTGACGTCCAGCAGCAGGCGCGTCATGGCCACACCGGCGACAGCGTACCGGCATGGCCGATGATTATTCTGCGCAGCCCGAAAGGCTGGACCGGCCCAAAAACGGTGGACGGCAAAAAGGTGGAAGGATTCTGGCGCGCGCATCAGGTGCCGGTTTCCGAATGTCGGGAAAACGACGAGCACCGCCAGCTGTTACAAAACTGGCTGCAAAGCTACCGGCCTGACGATCTGTTTGATGAACAAGGCAGGCTTAAACCCGAATTGCAGGCGCTGGCGCCACAGGGCGAAAAGCGCATGGGCGCGACGCCTTACGCCAACGGCGGCCGGCTGCGCAAACCTCTAAAAACGCGGGATATTCGGGAATTTGCGGTAAAAATCGATAAGCCTGGCGACACGCAGGAGCAGTCTACCGCCGTGCTGGCGAGCTATCTGAGCGCTATCTTCCGCGATAACCCCGATAACTTCCGCCTGTTTGGCCCGGACGAGACCGCCTCTAACCGGCTGAGCAAGGTTTTTGACGTCACTAATCGCACCTGGATGGAGGCGATCCGCGATTACGACGAGCAGCTGGCGCCGGATGGGCGGGTAATGGAAATCCTCAGCGAGCATCAGTGTCAGGGCTGGCTGGAAGGCTATCTGTTAACCGGTCGCCACGGTCTGTTCAACTGCTACGAAGCCTTTATTCATATTATCGATTCGATGTTCAACCAGCACGCCAAGTGGCTGAAGGTTTCCCGCAAGCTGCCGTGGCGCGAGCCGATCGCCTCGCTTAACTATCTGCTTTCCTCGCACGTCTGGCGACAGGATCACAATGGCTACAGCCATCAGGATCCCGGCTTTATCGATCACGTTATCAACAAGAAAGCCGATATTGTCCGCGTTTATCTGCCGCCGGATGCCAATACCCTGCTATGGGTCGGCGATCACTGCCTGAAAACCTGGGACCGCATTAACGTGATCGTTGCCGGCAAGCAGCCGGAGCCGCAGTGGTTGAGCATGGATGAGGCCATCGCCCACTGTGAGAAAGGCATGGGGATCTGGTCGTGGGCAGGCAACGAGAAGCCGGGCAAACAGCCGGACGTGGTGATGGCCTGCGCGGGCGACGTGCCGACGATGGAAACGCTGGCGGCCGTCGATCTGCTACGGCAATACCTGCCCGATCTGTCGGTTCGCGTCGTTAACGTTGTGGATTTAATGGCTTTGCAAACCCGCGACCAGCACCCGCACGGGCTGGAAGAGCAGGATTTCGATGCGATTTTTACGCGTGACAGGCCGGTAATATTCGCTTTCCACGGCTATCCGGCGCTGATCCATCGTCTGGCCTACCAGCGCAATAATCATCCGAATTTCCACGTCAGAGGCTTCAACGAAGAAGGCACCACCACCACGCCTTTCGATATGACGGTGCTGAACGAACTGGATCGTTACCATCTGGCGCAGGAAGCGATCCTGCGCGTGCCAGGGCTACAGGAGAAAGCCGCCGACGTGCTGGACGAGCTTCAGGAGAAGCTGGCGGCCCATCACGCCTGGGTGCGTGAATACGGCGAGGATATTCCGGAAGTGCGGGACTGGAAGTGGCCGTCGCAGGAAGGCGGCGGCGAGGTCGGCGACTAAGACCGGGGCGGCGTTCAGGCCGCCCTTTTTTATGGCTGTAACACCTCTGCCAACATCCAGCCGATGGTGGCCAACAGCGACAGCGCCATCACGCTGTTAAAGGCCCGCAGCTTCCACGCCACCTGCAAATGCCTGCCTAACCTGTCGCCCATCATCGCCCAGACCAAAATACAGGGCAGATTCAGCGCGGCGAAACCGCTCATTATCGGCAGGATGCCGCTGCTGGCGGAATAGATTAGCGCTACGTTGGTCGCCATCAGCCAGGCTTTTGGATTGACCACCTGAAACAGCGCGCTGCCCAGCAGCGTCAGCGGCCTCGCTTTTTCCCGCAGTTCCGGCGCGCCCGCGCGGAAAATCTTCCACGACAGCCACAGCAGATAGGCGCAGCCCAGCAGCGTTAAAGGCAGGCGAATGGTGCTCATCCACAGCAGCAGGCTGTCCAGCAGCAGCGCGGCGATCGCTATCTGCAAGGCGCAGCCCAGCGTGATGCCGAACATCATCGGCACGGTGCGGCGCATCCCGAAATTAACGCCGGAAGTGGCGAGCATCAGATTGTTCGGCCCGGGCGTGATCGACATAACGGTAACGTAGCTGAAAAAAGAGGGATCGAGCATGGCCGCTCTCCTGCAAGGGAATGAGAAGAACATGGTAAGGCGTCTACGGTGATGGTAACAGATTCAGAAATCCACTATTGTTATGAGCACAATCTTTATTATCGATTAACTGTACCCATTACCCGGAGACGTGATTGTGTCCATTATCGATCCGCCAGAGCAGACGCTGTATCACCAGCTGGCCGAAACGCTGGCGGAGGCCATCCACAACGGCACCTGGCTGCCGGGTAGCCGCCTTCCCGCCGTGCGCCGCTGCGCCGCTATTCATCAGGTCAGCGTTAACACCGTGCTGACGGCCTATCGGCTACTGGAAGATCGCGGACTGATCGAAGCGCGGCCCCAGTCCGGCTACTATGTCCGGGGCGTGCTGCCTTCGTTAAGGGCGCGCAACGGCCATCCGTCGCAGGTGCGCACGCCCGGCAGCGAGAAGCTTGATTTGATCGACACCGTCTTTGCGGCGCAAAACCATCCGGACTATATCAACCTTTCTCTGGCCTGCCCGCAAAACAGCGATTTCTTTCCGACAGCGAAAATCAGCCGCATTATGGCTTCGCTGCTGCGGCGCGAACCTGGGCTGATCGGTCGTTATGCGCTGCCGCCGGGAAGCCAGCGTCTGCGTCGTGAAATCGCCCGGCGCGTAGCGGATTTGGGCATGTTGCTCACCGCCGAAGATATTACCCTGACCCACGGCTGTATGGAGGCACTACAGCTGGCCCTGCGCGCCGTCACCAAACCCGGCGACTGCATCGGGCTGGAAACGCCCACCTATTTCTATCTCTTCCCTCTGGTAGCGAGCCTGGGCCTGAAGGTGCTCGAGTTGCCTACCGATCCGCAGCACGGTCTGTCGCTGGACGCGCTGGAGCTGGTGCTGCGTGAGCAGCGCATTCAGGCGCTGGTAGCCATGCCGACGGTACAAAATCCGCTGGGCTGCACCATGCGGCTGGAGGATAAAAAGCGGTTGGCGAAGCTGGTTAACCATTATCAGGTGCCGCTGATCGAGGATGGGCTTTATGACGAGCTGCAATTCTGCTGGCCGCTGTCGCCAGCGGTAAAAGCTTTCGATACGGATGGCTGGGTGCTGCACTGCGCCAGCTTTACCAAAACGGTCGCGCCCGATTTTCACGTTGGCTGGATAGCGGCGGGACGTTTTTCCCGAGCGCTGGCGCGGCTCAAGTCGGTTTCTTCCCTGACGGAATCAAAATTGCTGAGCGAAACGCTTGGGCTGTTTCTGGAATCCGGCGGCTACGATCGTCATCTTCGCACCATGCGCCGCCGCTATGCCACGTTAATGGATGAGGCGCGCGGCCTGATCGCCCGGCATTTCCCACAGGGCACCAGAGCGACGCTGCCCAGCGGCGGCTTTATTTTTTGGGTCGAGCTGCCGGGCCAGATCGACTGCATCGACCTGTTCCACCGCCTGTTGCAGGAAAAAATCTGCCTGACGCCGGGCGCGCTCTATACGCTGAGCGACCGCTGCAACAGCGCGATCCGGCTGACCTGCTGCTACCACTTTGACGAACGCTATACCTGGGCGCTGAAGCGCACAGGCGAGCTGGCCTGCGAGATGAGCGGCATCCCGCCCGGCATCGCCTGAGCCGTTACGGCATCCCGTTGCGTCCCCAGTGCGCGTAACCCTTGCGTTTCGTCAGGCGCTCGTAATAGGCGCGCACCGCCGCCAGCTCGGGATGCTCCATCGGCGTTTCATACCAGCGGTTCACCGACAGCCCAATCGGAATATCGGCCAGCGAGAACGCGTCGCCCGCGACAAAAGCGCCGGTTTTTTCCAGCTGCTGATTAAGAATAGCCATCGTGTAGTTCCAGCCTTTACAGGCGGCGGCCAGCAGGCGCGGATCCTGATGAGCGGGAGAGTGCCGCACCAGCGACATAAACGCATAGCGCCAGGACGTATTCAGTTCGGTGGCCTGCCAGTCAATCCACTGATCGACTCGCCCACGCGCGCGCGGTTCCCGTGGGTAGAGCCAGTCGCCTTCATAAGCGTTCGCCAGATAGCGAATGATGGCGTTGGACTCCCATAAAATAAAATCGCCTTCCTGAATAACCGGCATTAATGCGTTGGGATTAAGCGCCCTGAATTCAGCTTCCTGAGGCGACCTGGCGCCTTCGCCCCACTCTTCGCGTGCAAAGGCGATACCCAGTTCTTCACAGGACCACAGGACTTTACGGACGTTGATAGACGATGCACGCCCCAGTATTTTCAGCATATTTCCGTCACTTTTTTGTTCGGGTTAGGCTACCTGTTACAGCGTGAACTGATAACGGTGCTCCTTAACCTGAAAATAGCACCTCTTCAGCACCCCGACCGTGAAAATTCCTGATATTGTCAAAGAAAATTAATGGAAAGGAGAGACAGATGACGCAGCTACGCGCTTTTAAACAGGTTGATGTTTTTACCTCTTCGCCCTTAAACGGCAACCCGCTGGCGGTGATCATGGCGGCCGAAGATCTCAGCACAGAGCAGATGCAGGCCGTGGCCCGCTGGACGCATTTATCGGAAACCACCTTTGTTCTGCCCGCAACCGATGCGGCCGCCGATTATCGGGTGCGTATTTTTACGCCGGACGGCGAACTGCCGTTCGCAGGCCATCCAACGCTTGGTACGGCCCATGCGCTGCTGGAATCTGGTATTAGCCTGAAGAAGCCGGGCCAGATTGTGCAGCAGTGCGAGCTGGGGCTGGTAAAGGTTAAGATTGCCGACGACGGCGCGCTGGCTTTTGCCGCCCCGGAGGCGACGCTGACGGAATTTAACGAGGCGCCGCTGGGCAGCGCGTTAAACACCGATGCGATAGAAACCCGTCTGCCGGTAATGATTGCGGATATGGGCATCCGTTTTCTGCTGGTGCCAATGGTTTCCGCCGAAGCGGTGCTGGCGATCAAACCCAACGTTACGGAATTTGAACGGCTGCTGAAAAAAGCCCGCGTGACCGGCGTGATGCCGTTTGGCCCTTTACAGGGCGCAGCGGAACAGTATGAGGTGCGCGGCCTGCTGATGGAGCACGGCTCGCTGTGCGAAGATCCCGTGACCGGCAGCGCCAACGCCTGTCTCGCCCGCTACCTGCAGGCGCAGGGCGTGGAGCTGGACTACCGCGTGCGTCAGGGCACGGCCTTACAGCGTGCCGGTCGCCTGAGCGTAAGCTGGGCGTCGGGCACCGCCTGGATTGGCGGCCAGACGGTTACGGTCATAGACGGCACTATCCGTCTTTAAGGCTAAAGCCGGGGGGCGCGACGCTTTCTGGCCTGAAACGTCTCAGAGAAACATGCCGCCGGACGCCTCGATGCGCTGTCCGGTGATCCAGGCGCTTTCGTCACTGAACAACATGGCGATCGCCTTGCCGATATCGTCCGGCAGCCCCACGCGACCCAGCGCCGTGACGGAAGAGATAAACGCATTGATTTGCGGATTGTCGCGCACTCGCCCATCGCTGAAATCCGTTGCGATAGCGCCGGGCGCCAGGATATTGACGCGAATGCCCCGCGCCGCCAGCTCTTTCGCCTGATAGCGCGTTAACACTTCCATCGCACCTTTTACCGCCGCATACGCCCCGGAGCCGGGCTGGCTGAAGCGCGTCAGACCGCTGGAAACATTAAGGATATGCCCGCCGTTGGCTATCAGCGGCAGCAGCTGCTGCGTCAGAAAAAACGGCCCCTTGAAATGGACGTTGACCAAAGCCTCGAGCTGCGCTTCCGTGGTCGACGCAAAGGGCTCATGCAGCGCCGTTCCTGCGTTGTTTAATAAATAATCAAAGCTGTCACGCTGCCAGATCGCTTTTAGCTGTTTTTGCACTTCGCTGACAAAGCCGGGAGAGGCCTGGCTGTCGCCTACGTCCAGCGGTAGCGCGACACCACGGGCGCCCAGCGCTTCAATTTCTTTAACGACCGCCTGCGCCTGTTGTTCTTTACTGCGCCAGGTAAAAATCACGTCAACGCCCTTTTCAGCCAGCTTCAGCGCGCCGTTTCTGCCTAAACCCCGGCTGCCGCCGGTGATAACCGCAATTTTATGGCTCATTTCTCGCTCCGTAGGTTCCGCTGTGGATAAAAAACAGGATATTGCCCACAAAGCGATCTATAAATGGTTTTGGCTACGCATCACTGTTTCGTTATAAGCAACAATGGGCGGATAAATGGATAAAATTCACGCAATGCAGGTGTTTGTCAGGGTCGCTGAACTCCAGAGTTTCACCCGTGCTGCCGACAGCATGGGATTGCCTAAAGGCAGCCTGTCGCGGCAGCTGCAATCGCTGGAAAACGCGATGGGCGTACGGCTGCTGCACCGCACTACACGACGCGTCCAGCTGACGCAGGACGGCATGATTTATTATGAGCGCTGCCGCGACGTGCTGGCGACGCTGGATGAAATGGATTCGCTGTTCCAGCACGATCCCGCCACGCTAAGCGGCAAGCTGCGGGTGGATATGCCCGTTAGCATGGCGTGCGACTATATCCTGCCGCTGCTGCCGGATTTTATGCAGCACTATCCCGGCATCGAACTGGAGCTGAGCAGCAGCGACAGACGCGTGGACGTGGTACGGGAAGGCTTTGACTGCGTGGTGCGCGTCGGCGTGCTGGAAAGTTCCGGCCTGATCGCCAGGCCTTTGGGGAAGCTGACGTTGATTAACTGCGCCAGTCCTGACTATCTGGCGCGTTTTGGTACGCCGACCACGCCAGAGGATCTCGTCTCGCACGCGATGGTGCACTACAGCCAGCAGATTGGCGTGCAGCCGACGGGCTTTGAATACTTCGACGGTAAAAATAGCCGCTATATTCAAACCGGCGGAACGGTAACCGTCAACAGCACGGAAACCTATCGCGCCGCCTGTCTGGCCGGTCTGGGCATTATTCAGGTGCCGCAGCGCGGCGTAAAACAGGCGCTGACCGAGCGAAAGCTGGTCGAGATCCTGCCGCATTTTCGCGCCGAACCGATGCCCGTTTCGCTGATTTATCCCCATCGCCGCAACCTGACACGTCGGGTTCAGGTCTTTATGGAATGGCTGACTCAGGCAATGAAACACTACGTTGCCTGAGCGTCCGGCTATAATTTGTTTTACGCCATGCACTTGAAGGATATGAAGAAGGATCCATGAAGGAAAATAAACCCGAAGAGCAAAAAGCGGAAAAGCCGCTGATTAATATCAAAACCGGCAATAAAACCGTCGATAAGTCGATTACGCGCGTTTCCCGTCTGGCAAGCTGGTTTCAGGCTATTCCGGCGGTGGCGCATTTTATCCGTGCCGGAGAGCGCTTTACCGACCGCATGGGCAGCCAGTTTGGCGCGGCGATCACCTATTTTTCTTTTCTTTCGCTGATCCCCATTCTGATGGTGTCGTTTGCAGGCGTGGGTTTCATACTTGCTTCCAATCAGGATCTGCTAACGGATTTGATCGACAGAATGGTTAACAGCATCAGCGATCCTACGCTGGCCACCACGCTGAAGAACACCGTTAAAACGGCCGTCGAGCAGCGCACTACCGTGGGGATCACCGGCCTGCTGGTGGCGCTCTATTCCGGCATCAGCTGGATGGGCAACCTGCGTGAAGCCGTTCGCGCGCAGTCGCGCGACGTCTGGGAACGTAACCAGCAGGATAAAGAAAAGATTTACTTCAAATACACCCGCGATTTCATCTCGCTGATAGGCCTGGTGCTGGCGCTGTTTATTACGATCATGCTGACTTCGGTCGCCGGCGCGGCGCAGGACGCCATTGTGCGGGCGCTGGGTCTGGACGGTATCGAATGGCTGCGCCCGGCGATGACCACCATTGCCCTGACCATCTCTATCCTGGCAAACTATCTGCTGTTTCTGTGGATTTTCTGGCGCCTGCCTCGCCACAAGCCGCGTAAAAAAGCGCTGTTTCGCGGGACGCTGCTCGCCGCTATCGGCTTTGAGGTGATTAAGGCGATTATGACCATGACGTTGCCGAAGCTGGCATCTTCACCTTCCGGCGCGGCATTTGGTTCCGTGCTCGGCCTGATGGCTTTCTTCTACTTTTTCGCCCGGCTGACGCTGTTCTGCGCCGCCTGGATAGCCACGGCGGAATATGCGGATGATGAGCCGGAGCAGGTTAATACCCCGGTCTGATAGCAATCAGGATGACGGCTGCAAAATGCTGCAGCTGTGATCCTGAAGCTCTTCCGCTGAACCCTGATTCAGCAGCAGCAGGTTGCGTTTAATTACCATCAGCACCCGCATGCCGCCCGGCATCGCCGCCACCGCGATACCGTATTTCCCCATCTCCTCACGCGCGCCCGGCAACTCGTTTGCAATGCGGACAAACGGGCTGGTTTTTTTCAGTTCGTCACGGCTCACTATCCTGATCTGGTACTCGTGCTTACCCAACTGCGCCGACTGCCATTTCTCGCTTAGCGAGCTGTTCAGGCTGTCCAACCGCCGCCGAATATCCGGACGCAGGCAGGAGATATGAATATGCAGCTGATTTTGCGTTCTGCCGCGCTGCGAGTTAATGCTTAATGCTACCGCGCTGTCGTCTACCGGCGAGCCGCGACGCTCAGCCATATAGTGACGCGCGTGCCAGGCCTCGGCAAAATAGTTAGGAGCAAAAGGATTAAGCAGCTCGGGGCTTTCGATACCGGCGAGCTTTTTCACGGGCATCAACAGAAACTGCAGCGGCCCTTCCCGATCTTTCATCACCACGTACCCGTTGCGCAAATCTACAATTCGGCAGGGTGCCGGATCGTTGTTTTGTTGCTGATTGGGTACGCACTGCTGGCTGACAATATTCCATAATGCATTGGCATTATGTTTAAAACTGAGCGCTTTGCAGCCTGCGATAACAGCCACGGACGCCACGATGCCCGTAATCAGGACACGCGTTCCTCCCTGCATGACAACAACCTCTGCGCGTTAAATTGCGCATAATGTAAACGAATCATTGTTAAAGGTCATGTTAAATAATCAACACGCGTGACTATTTGGCGGAAGCTTTTTGGAATCAGCAGGATATAACGAATAAAACAAAAGCCAGTCGGATGACTGGCTTCTGACTGATAATAAACTCATCCTGTGTCATCAGATCGCGTTTGGGCCGGTGAAAAACAGCAGAGGCCGGAACAGGGACGCGCCCGTCCGTGGAGTCTCGTTTTGCTGCCAAACACCCTTCTCACCAACGCCTTACTTTGTCGGCAGCCTGAAGATATCAACGCTGCATGGCTTTATCGTAGGTGCCGCCGTCCGCAAAATGCGTTTTCTGCGCTTCAGCCCAGCCGCCGAACTTAGGATCGTCGATGGTAAACAGCTTCACCGGCGCGAATTTGTCGGCATATTTTTTCGCCACCGCCGGATCGCGCGGACGGTAATAGTTTTGCGCTGCAATATCCTGACCTTCCGGCGAATAAAGGTATTTCAGATAGGCGTCGGCCACTTTACGGGTATCGCGATCGTCGACCACTTTATCCACGACGGATACCGTCGGCTCGGCCAGAATCGACTCACCCGGTGTCACGATCTCAAACTGGTCTTTGCCCAGTTTGTTGACGGCCAGATAAGCTTCGTTTTCCCACGCGATCAGCACGTCGCCGATGCCGCGTTCAACAAAAGTATTGGTTGCGCCGCGTGCGCCGGAATCCTGTACTTCAACGTTCTTAAACAGCGCCTTGATATAGGCCAGCGCCTTGTCGCTGTCGCCGTTGTTTTTGTCCAGCGCCCAGCCCCAGGCAGCCAGATAGTTCCAGCGCGCGCCGCCAGAGGTTTTTGGGTTTGGCGTGATCACGGAAACGCCGGGCTTCGTCAAATCCTGCCAGTCGTGGATCTGTTTTGGGTTGCCCTTGCGGACCAGGAACACAATGGTGGAAGTATAAGGGGCGGAGTTTTCCGGCAGACGCTTGATCCAGTTTTTATCGATGCGTCCGCGCTCGGCAATAGCGTCCACGTCGGAGGCCAGCGCCAGTGTCACCACATCGGCGCGAATGCCGTTAATCACGGAGGTTGCCTGCTTGCCGGAGCCGCCATGAGACTGGCGGATCACCACGTTATCGCCTGTTTCCTGCTTATAATGCGCGCTGAAAGCTTTGTTGTACTGCTCGTAAAGCTCACGGGTAGGATCGTAAGAGACGTTTAACAGCTGGATATCTTTCGCCAGAACACTGGTTGAAGCCAGCAGCAGGGTTAATCCGATGCTCCACTTTTTCATTATGCGCGCTCCCAAAGGTTTTTTCTGGCAGAGAGCGTGACACAAAGTGACTGCTGACCTAAAGAATTAAAAGCTAGCTGTAATAACTGAATGGAATATCACTTTGCATAATAAAGGCGCTGACGAGCAGCGCCTGAAAAGACATTACGATTTAATAAAGACGTTTAGCCGTATCCAGCCAGTCGCCTTTAAACGGACGCTTCATATTCTCAATGGCGTCAATAATATCGTGGTGTACCATCTTCTCATTCTGAATACCGACGCAGCGGCCGCCGTAGCCCTGCAGCAGCAGCTCAATAGAGTAGGCGCCCATCCGTGAAGCCAGAATGCGGTCATAGGCTACCGGCGCGCCGCCGCGCTGAATATGGCCCAGCACCGTCGAGCGGGTTTCGCGTTTGGTTTCGGATTCGATATATTTCGCCAGCTCGTCGATATCGCAAATGTGCTCGGTAATCGCCACAATCGCGTGCTTTTTGCCTTTAGCGATGCCCGCTTTAATTTCCTGCACCAGCTCTTCGCGGGTAAACGGGATTTCCGGCAGGACGATAAATTCGCAGCCGCCCGCGATAGCTGCCGCCAGCGTCAGATCGCCGCAGTAGCGACCCATCACTTCGACAATAGAGATACGCTGATGGGAAGAAGACGTATCGCGCAGGCGGTCAATAGCCTCTACCACCGTTTCCAGCGCGGTAAAGTAGCCGATAGTGTAATCCGTACCGGCTACGTCGTTATCGATGGTGCCCGGCAGGCCGATGCAGGGAAAGCCCATCTCCGTCAGCCTTTTGGCCCCCATATAAGAGCCGTCGCCGCCAATTACCACCAGCGCATCAATCCCGCGCTTTTTCATGTTCTCAATGGCCACGGCGCGAACGGATTCTTCGCGGAACTCCGGGAAACGCGCCGACCCCAGGAAAGTGCCGCCGCGGTTGATCATATCGGAAACGCTGTAGCGATCCAGATTTACCATGCGGTCTTCATATAATCCCAGGTAGCCGTCATAAATACCAAAAACTTCAAGATTTTCACTCAGCGCCGCACGAACGACACCCCGAATAGCTGCATTCATGCCAGGCGCGTCACCGCCGCTTGTCAGTACACCGATTTTTTTGATCATGACAACCTCTGAACTTGTTAATGCAAATTTTAAATTCTGAACGCCTTGGGGGATCGGCGTACGCGAGCGATCGACTAATGTTGGCAATAGTATATCAAAGCCTTTTAGCTGAATTGATTCAGGTCAGGGATCATTCTGCTATTTTTTCCTCGCAAAATAACTCTTTCAGGCAATTCTCGGGTAACTCTTTTAACTCTCTGAAAATCATAGCCCATTCAGCTCCTTTTCAGGTACTACCGAGCAGGGATCCTGGTGAATAGTAATATCAGAACCGGGAAAAGCTTTCAGCAATGCTCGTTCAACTTCTTCCGCAATCAGGTGCGCCTGAAACAGCGTCAGATGGTCTTTTAGCTCCAGATGCAGCTGAATAAAGCGTGTGGGGCCGGAAAGGCGCGTGCGGATATCGTGTACGCCTTCCACACCAGGCCACTGGCCGGCAATGCTCGCAATTTCTGCCTTCTCTGATTCCGGCAGCGCCCTGTCCAACAGCAGCTGTACCGCTTCGTACCCCATCCGCAGCGCGTTATAGAGGATCCAGACGCCGATACCCAACGCAAACAGCGCATCGGCACGTTTGAAGCCATACCAGCTCAATCCCAGCGCTATCAGGATGGCGCCGTTCATAATAACGTCAGATTGATAGTGAAGCATATCGGCGCGAATGGCGAGGCTGTGGGTTTTGCGCACCACCCAGCGCTGAAAAGCGACCAGGAGTAGCGTTGAAAAGAGCGCAATAAGCGTGACGATAACCCCAACCAACGGCGCACGCATGCCGGCAGGCGTCGACAGATGTTGTAATCCCGTCAGGAAGAGGAAAAGTGCGGAGCCGGAGATAAACATGCTTTGCGCCAGCGCGGCCAGCGATTCGGCCTTGCCGTGTCCAAAGGTATGTTCCTCATCGGCAGGTTGCAGGGAGTAGCGCACCACAAAGAGGTTAGTCAGCGAGGCAGCAATATCCACCAGAGAATCCACCAGCGCCGCCAGCAGGCTGACCGAGCCGGTATACCACCAGGCGAAAATCTTCACCAGAAGTAACAGAGAAGCCAGAGCCGTAGCCGCCAGAGCGGCAGAGTTAACCAGGCGCGCATAATGCTGTGCCATATCGCACTCCGTTCAGGACAGTGGCTTCAGTATACCGGATTTCGGACAAAAAAAGCCTCGCCATCATGAGGGGAAAGGCAGGGTGGCACTTATCAGTCACCATTAAGGCATTGATAAAAGTATTTATATTAAAAAGCATCCGCGCCCTGGCTTCATTAAAATGCTTCCGAACGCTGTTTAACAGCGTCTATTGTGATGCGGTAACAGGCTCTAACGCTGCCTGAGTCAGAAAGCCCGAACGGCTTTTAAACTCCGGGCGCTTAACAACGCAACGATCGCTCCGGTCAATAAGAGACTCAGGCACCGTCACGCCGTACGCGTGCCGATCGTCACCCGTCCCGGTCGCAATTGGATAAAACATATTTTTAAGCCTCTCCGGGTAAGCAGGAGATCCGGTCAGATGCCCGTCTGTTTCCTGACACTTTTACCGTGATGACCGGTAAATCTTTTTTAGGATGAGGTCTCGTCACCAGCCCCGGTTTGGTTGGATGAGTAAAATGGTGATGGCTACCGTTTACCCACACCAGGACTCAGCCATCATCCCTGGTTTCTGCACTGAGCTTCCTGCTATCCATCCCTGCGCCCTGTAGTGTCGTCATAAAACAATAACAACCCTGATACGCAACGAGATGAAGTTATTAGGGTTACCCTTTCTCACGTTCGGAAGACAACAGCCTGTAATGAAAGGTTTTTTGAGCAATCATCAGAGGCGGAGGGGTGAAAAGCCTGATAAAAAAAACCCCCACATCATGTGGGGGAAGACAGGGATGGTGTCTATGGCAAGGAAAAAAGGGATATTCTGCTACTGGTTACTGCCTGTGCTACTTACAGCCTGCAGCGGTGTAACGTGCTGCGCTTCCGTCAGGCGGCGCATTTCGTTTATGCGCTGCTGATGTTTATGATTCAGAACGGCTTGCTGCGCCGGCGTCAACAGGTGATACATCTGGTAGCGCACTCGCGCCATCTCTACCTGCCGTGCCGCTTCAGCCTGAGCAATTTTGTCGACGCGGGCTTTATAGGCCGCCTCATCAAATTTATCTGCAATAATCATTGCGTGCAGCTGTTCTAAATCGTTAATACTTATGGGAGAACGCTCATGACGCGCCTGCTGCATCAGATCCCGTAACTGCTGGCGCTGCTGTTCGGTAAGATCGATGCCATCAAACATGTGGTTTTGCGGAACTTGCGCCATACTGCCTGGCACTGCGCTACCCCGATGCATCTCGTCAAACGTCGTCACATCTGTAGCCCATGCGGCGGAGAAGCTAAGTATCAGCGCCGGAACCACAACGACGGCGGTAACTTTGCGCATCGTTAACTCCCAGGTTGGTTTCCATATTTCGATTCAACGAAAATCAGTCTACGGGGGCAGCTGCAAACATGCGTCAGGGGGTGTAAAACTACGTAAAGTCATGGATTGCGGGCATTCGTTCACGGTATTTTGCCTGTGGAGGGCAATAAAAAATGAATAAAATACTGTTGGTTGACGACGATCGCGAATTGACTTCGCTGTTGAAAGAATTGCTTGAAATGGAAGGGTTCGACGTACTGGTAGCCGGCGACGGTGAGCAGGCGCTGGCTCTGTTGGATAGTTCTGTCGATCTGTTACTTCTCGACGTTATGATGCCCAAAAAGAACGGTATTGATACCCTGAAAGAGCTGCGTCAGCAGCATCAAACGCCGGTTATCATGTTGACCGCGCGCGGTAGCGAGCTGGATCGCGTTCTGGGGCTGGAACTGGGTGCGGATGACTATCTGCCTAAGCCCTTCAACGATCGCGAACTGGTGGCCCGTATACGCGCGATTTTACGCCGCTCCAACTGGAGTGAACAGCAACAGCAGCACGACAGCGGTTCCCCAACGCTGGAGGTTGACCATCTGCGCCTGAATCCGGGGCGTCAGGAAGCCAGCTTTGACGACGTCACGCTGGATTTAACCGGTACCGAGTTTACGCTGCTCTATCTGCTCGCGCAGCATCTGGGCCAGGTCGTCTCTCGCGAACACCTGAGCCAGGAAGTGTTAGGCAAACGCTTAACGCCGTTTGATCGCGCCATTGATATGCATATTTCCAACCTGCGCCGCAAACTACCGGATCGCAAGGATGGGCATCCCTGGTTTAAAACGCTGCGCGGTCGGGGCTACCTGATGGTCTCCGCTACATGATATCGAGCCTGACTACCCGCATCTTTGCCATTTTTTGGCTGACCCTGGCGCTGGTGCTGATGCTGGTGCTGATGGTGCCCAAACTTGATACCCGTCAGATGACGCCGCTGCTTGATAATGAGCAGCGGCAGGGCACCATGATAGAACAACACGTCGAGGCGGAGCTGATGCAGGATCCGCCCAACGATTTAATGTGGTGGCGCAGGCTGTTTCGCGCCATCGACAAGTGGGCACCGCCGGGTCAGCGCCTGCTACTGGTGACGAGTGAAGGCCGCGTGATCGGCGCGCAGCATAACGAAATGCAGGTTATCCGTAACTTTATCGGCCAGTCCGATAATGCCGACCACCCGCAGAAAAAGAAATATGGCCGGACAGAGATGCTCGGGCCGTTTTCCGTGCGCGATGGCGAAGACAGCTATCAGCTCTACCTGATCAGGCCTGCCGGCAGTTCGCAGCTGGATTTTATCAACCTGCTGTTTGACCGCCCGCTGCTGCTGCTGATCGTTACCATGCTGATCAGCTCGCCGCTGCTGCTCTGGCTGGCGTGGAGCCTGGCGAAACCGGCGCGCAAACTGAAACACGCGGCCGATGACGTGGCCGCCGGTAACCTGCGGCAGCGCCCTGAGCTGGAATCAGGCCCGCAGGAGTTTCTTGCCGCCGGTTCCAGCTTTAACCAAATGGTGAGCGCGCTGGAGCGGATGATGACCGCACAGCAGCGCCTGTTGTCTGATATCTCGCACGAGCTGCGCACGCCGTTGACGCGATTACAGCTGGCTACCGCGCTGATGCGTCGTCGCCAGGGCGAAGGTAAAGAGCTACAGCGCATTGAGATGGAGGCGCAAAGGCTGGACGGCATGATCAACGATCTGCTGGTGCTGTCGCGCACCCAGCACAAGAACGCGCTGGTCAGCGAAGCGATGAAGGCCAATCATCTCTGGTCAGGCGTGTTGGACGACGCCCGGTTTGAAGCGGAGCAGATGGGCAAAACGCTGGAGGTTCCCTATCCGCCAGGGCCGTGGCCGCTTTACGGCAACCCGAGCGCGCTGGACAGCGCGCTGGAAAATATCGTTCGTAACGCGCTGCGCTATTCCCATAGCCGTATCGTAGTCAGCTTTTCCGTGGATAAACAGGGCATTACCATCCATGTGGATGATGATGGCCCGGGCGTCAGTGCGGAAGATCGCGAGCAGATTTTCCGACCGTTTTACCGTACCGACGAGGCACGCGACCGTGAATCCGGCGGCACCGGCCTGGGGCTGGCGATTGTGGAAACCGCCATTCAGCAGCATCGCGGCTGGGTGAAAGCGGATGACAGCCCCCTTGGCGGTCTGCGACTGACGCTCTGGCTGCCGCTCTATACCAGCAACAGCTGAATTTGCTATGCTGCGGCCCTTGTGAACGAGGGCCGCCGCTGATGCTGAATATCGTACTTTTTGAACCTGAAATCCCCCCAAACACGGGCAATATTATTCGCCTGTGCGCCAATACAGGCTTTCGCCTGCATCTGATCGAGCCGCTGGGTTTTACCTGGGATGATAAGCGCCTGCGCCGGGCTGGTCTGGATTACCATGAATTCACCGCCATCCAGCGTCACGCCGACTATGCGGCTTTTCTGGCAGCCGAACAGCCGCAGCGCCTGTTTGCGTTGACCACCAAAGGCACGCCCGCGCACAGCGCCGTAAGCTATCAGAAAGGGGATTATTTGCTTTTCGGCCCGGAAACGCGCGGCCTGCCCAAAGAGATTTTGGACGCGCTGCCTGCGGCGCAGAAAATTCGTATTCCAATGCAGCCGGACAGCCGCAGCATGAACCTGTCGAATGCGGTTTCCGTAGTGGTTTATGAAGCGTGGCGCCAGCTGGACTATGCGGGCGCGCTGATTAAAAGCTAAATACCGTCGCCGAACTCAAAGCCCGGCACCATACCGTTGAAGTGCTGATCCATCTCCATTGACGGCTTGTCGCTGCTGGGTTTGCCAACAATGCGCGCCGGTACGCCGGCCGCCGTGGTATGCGGCGGCACAGGTTGTAGCACGACGGAACCGGCGCCGATTTTGGCACCGCGTCCTACTTCAATGTTGCCCAGCACTTTCGCGCCCGCGCCAATCATCACGCCTTCGCGGATTTTAGGGTGACGGTCGCCGCTGGTCTTGCCCGTCCCGCCCAGCGTCACCGATTGCAGGATAGAAACATCATCTTCAATCACGGCGGTTTCGCCCACGACAATGCCTGTAGCGTGGTCGAGCATGATGCCGCGTCCGATCTTCGCGGCCGGATGAATATCCACGGCAAAAGAGACAGAGATTTCGTTCTGCAGATAGATGGCCAACGCGCGGCGGCCTTCATTCCACAGCCAGTGGCCGATACGGTAAGCCTGTAGAGCATGAAACCCTTTCAGGTAGAGCAGGGGCGTAGAGTATTTGTCGATGGCGGGATCGCGCTGACGTACGGCCTGGATGTCGCAGGCGGCCGACTGGATCATAGAGGCGTCCTGCTTATAGGCTTCCTGGACAATCTCGCGGATGGCAATAGCGGGCATGATTGGATTAGCCAGCTTGTTAGCCAGCATATAGCTCAGCGCGCTCCCCAAATCATCGTGTTTTAACAAGGTAGCGTGGTAAAAACTGGCCAGCATCGGCTCGCCTTCCGCCAGCGCCCGCGCTTCCTCTTTGATATAATCCCAGACCATCCCGGGCTCTACACACGGCATTACTCTACTCCCCATCAAATAACAGAATACTGCGGCGCTTCCCTGTCTCAGCTGATGCTGTTTTCATCTTTCCGTGTACGCCCAAGCAGGCTTAATGCTGCCTCCCGCGCGTTTTTTTCGCAATACAATACCTGATAAATTTGCTCGGTTATCGGCATCTCCACGCCGCAGCGTGCGGCCAGCGCCCTCACCTCTTTGGTATTTCGGAATCCTTCCACTACCTGCCCGATAGTATTTTGCGCCGCCATCACGTCCATTCCCTGCCCCAGCATCATGCCGAAGCGGCGATTGCGCGATTGATTATCGGTGCAGGTCAGCACCAGATCGCCCAGTCCCGCCATGCCCATAAAGGTGGCGGGATCGGCCCCCAGCGCTACGCCCAGCCGGGACATTTCCGCCAGGCCCCGGGTAATCAGTGCCGTTCTGGCGTTGGCGCCAAAGCCGATACCGTCAGAAATACCCGCACCGATGGCGATAACGTTTTTTACCGCGCCGCCAAGCTGCACGCCGGTAAAATCAGGGTTGTTATAAACGCGAAAGCTTTTGCCGCAGTGGAGCAGCTGCTGTAAATCGTCGGCAAATTCCGCATCCGTCGCGGCCAGCGCGATCGCCGTCGGCATTCCCGCCGCCAGCTCTTTGGCAAAAGTCGGGCCGGACACAATCGCCAGCGGCAGACTGTCGCCCAGGATTTCGCGCGCCACGTCCTGCAACAGCCGCCCGGTCTCTTTTTCCAGCCCTTTGGTGGCCCAGACAATGCGGGAATCGCTGCGCAGGTGCGGTTTGATTTGTTGTAACAGATCGCCGAACACATGGCTGGGAACAACCACCAGCAGATCGCGGCTGGCGGCAATAGCCGTAGCCAGGTCGCTCTCAAGGCTCAGCGAGTCGGGAAAAGGAACATCGGGCAGAAAGGCCGCATTGCAGCGGTCAGCCTGGAGCTGCGCCAGATGCTGTGGGTTATGGCCCCACATCACCACGTCGTGTCCGTTACGGGCCAGCGTGATAGCCAGGGCGGTGCCGTACGAGCCGGCACCGAGTACACTCATTGAGGCAGGCATTATGCATCCTGTTGCGGAGCGGCGCCTTCACCTGACTGCTGCTGCAGATAGTTCATAAACAGCGCGTCAAAGTTAACCGGCGCCAGGTTAAGCTGCGGGAAGGTCCCACGGGAAACCAGGCTGGTAATGCATTCGCGCGCATAAGGGAACAGGATGTTCGGACAGTATGCGCCCAGGCAATGCGCCATCTGGTTGCCATCAATGCCGGCCACGGAGAAAATGCCCGCCTGCTGCACTTCACACAGGAAAGCCGTATCTTCGCCCACGGTGGCGGTTACGGTTACGCGCAGAACCACTTCATACACGTCATCAGCCAGCAGAGTGGATGCCGTATCCAGATCCAGTTTCACTTCTGGTTCCCACTCTTTCTGGAAAACCTGCGGCGCATTTGGTGCTTCAAAAGAGACGTCTTTAGTATAGATACGCTGGATCTGGAAAGACATCTCGGTGTTATTTTGTTCTGACATATTAAAATCCTATGGGTTAATAATCCGTTATTGCGCCACTTGCCCGCGTTACTGCAGCAGCGGGTCGAGGCCCTGGCGGCCCTCGAGGGCATAGAGGTCGTCACAGCCGCCAATATGCTGTGCATCGATGAAAATCTGCGGAACAGTGGTACGGCCGCTGCGTTTGATCATCTCTTCGCGTTTCTCAGCGTCGCCGTCGATAGCGATTTCCTGGAACGCTACGCCTTTCTGAGCCAGCAGCGCTTTGGCGCGATGACAGAAAGGACAGGTTGCTTTGGTGTAGATCTCAACGTTTGCCATACCTTCGTCTCCAGAAATTATTTGCCACGCACCAGCGGAAGGTTTTCACCGCTCCAGCCAGCCACGCCGTCTTTCAGAATGAAAACCTGTTCGTAACCGGCGGCGTTCAGCTGCGCAGCAGGGTCGGCTGCGGAAACGCCGTTAGCGCACACCACGATAACCGGCTTCGTTTTGTGTTTTTCCAGTTCGCCAAAGCTGCCCTTTTTGATATCGGCAGCCAGCACGTTGATCGCGTTAGAAATATGGCCTTTACGGAAGTCATCGCGCCCGCGCACGTCCACTACCACGGCTTCTTCTTTATTAATCAGACGCGTCGCTTCGCTGCGGCTGATGGTTTTTACCTTGGAGAACATGCCCTTAACTGTGGTCACGATCACCAAAACCAGCAGGACGACCCATGCCAGACTAAGAAGGGTATGATTGCCTGCGAACTGCATAATATCTTGCATGAGGGGTAACAACTCCCGAAAGGGTTAATAAGCGAAAACAAGGCTTCTGAGTATACCTGCCAGGCGTTTCATGTACAGACGCGATGCCGTCAGAGTTGCTTTTTCTGCGGCAAATTTCCCAAAAAAATGGGCTCAGGTCATAAACGTTCGATCCGAACGTTAACGCAGCAATCCTGACTGGCGATTAATTGCGCAGCGTCCCTCTTTGCGTCTGCGCTTTCCGGTCAGCCGCCTCGCTTTGTCACCGATGGAAACGCAAAACCCGCCGCTGAGGCTGGTAAGGCGCTGTTCATCGTGGAATAATCCTCCTCCTATGAGGGAAAAAGCGACAGTTTCATATCAACGAACCCCAGCTAACGGATTGGCCTCTGCACCCCCGTTACGATCGGGCATGTTCACGCTGTCAGCCAGCCTGTTTTGCGCTGGCCTGCTTCTGCTGCCCGCTATCGGCCACGCAGACGACACTAAATCCGCGCTCTCCAGCCTGCGCGCGGATATCGCCGCCAAAGAAAAAAGCGTTCAGCAGCAAAAACTGCAGCGCAGCAAGCTGCTCGATCAGCTGCAAAGCCAGGAAAAAACTATCGCCCAGGCCAGCCGACAGCTGCGCGAAACCCAGCGTTCGCTTGGCGCGCTCAATGACGAAATCGCGGCGCTTACCGCCTCGATCGGCAAACTGCAAACCCAGCAGGCAAAGCAGGAAAAAATGCTGGCCGAGCAGCTGGACGCCGCCTTTCGCCAGGGCCAGCACAACGGTTTACAGCTGCTGCTGAGCAGCGAAGAGAGCCAGCGTAGCGAACGTATCCTGGCCTATTTCGGCTACCTGAACGATGCACGCCAGCAATCGATCGACGAGTTGAAAAAAACGCGCAGCGATCTCTCTTCCCAGAAAGCCTCGCTGATAGATAAGCAGGCGAAGCAAAAAGCGATGCTGTCGCAGCAGGAAGTCCAGCAGCAGAAGCTGGAAAGCGCTCGTGCGGCGCGTCAGAAGACGCTGACCACGCTGGAATCCTCGCTGGAGAAAGATCAGGCGCAGCTGGAAGAGATGCGGGCGAACGAAAGTCGCCTGCGCGATAAGATCGCCAAAGCGGAGCGGGAAGCCCGCGCCAGAGCCGAAAAAGAGGCCAAAGAAGCGCAGCGCGTGCGCGAACGCGAGGCGCAGGCAAAAAGCAAAGGCACCACCTATAAACCTACCGAGGGCGAGCGCTCGCTGATGGCGAGAACCGGTGGCCTGGGCAGACCGGGCGGCCAGTTGCTGTGGCCGGTGCGCGGCACTCTTGAGCACCGTTTCGGCGAGCAGCTGCAGGGCGAACTGCGCTGGAAAGGGCTGGTGATCGACGCGCCGGAAGGCCGGGAAGTCAAAGCCGTTGCCGACGGTCGCGTGCTGATGGCGGACTGGCTACAGGGCTATGGTCTGGTGGTGGTGGTGGAGCATGGCAAAGGCGATATGAGCCTGTACGGCTACAATCAGAGCGCGCTGGTCAGCGTGGGCGCTCAGGTCAAAGCAGGCCAGCCGATTGCGCTGGTTGGCACCAGCGGCGGGCGCGGCACGCCTTCGCTCTATTTTGAGATCCGTCGCCAGGGACAGGCCGTTAATCCACTTCCGTGGTTGGGAAAATAACTTTTGTCTTATCTTTATAAATTCAGCGGCGCGCTGACGGGTCTGCTGATGGCCTGTTCGGCGCATGCGGGTAAACTCGCTATCGTCATTGACGATTTTGGCTATCGTCCGGCGCAGGAAAACCAGGTATTACAAATGCCGACGGCCATTTCCGTGGCGGTATTGCCGGATGCTACTCATGCGCATGAAATGGCAACGAAAGCCCACCAGCGGGGACATGAGGTGCTGATCCATCTGCCGATGGCGCCGCTCAGCAAACAGCCGCTGGAAAAAAACACCCTGCGCCCGGACATGTCCGGCGAAGAGGTAGAGCGGATTATCCGGGAGGCCGTGGCTAAAGTTCCCTACGCCGTGGGGCTGAACAACCATATGGGCAGCGCGATGACCTCCAGCCTGCCGGGCATGCAGAAAGTGATGCAGGTGCTGAACCACTACAACTTCTATTTTCTCGACAGCATGACTATCGGCAACAGTCAGTCGACCCGTGCCGCAGCAGGCACCCGTGTTAAAGTGATTAAGCGCCGCGTCTTTCTGGACGATACGCAAAACGAGGCCGATATTCGCAAACAGTTTTTGCGCGCGGTGCATCTGGCCCAGCGCGACGGCTCCGCGATTGCTATTGGACACCCACATCCGACTACGGTGAAAGTACTGCAACAGATGCTGCCGACGCTGCCAGCCGATATTACGCTGGTCAGTCCGGGTCAGCTGCTGAACGAGCCGCAAAATGCAGGTCGTCAGGCGCCGCCGACCGTGGCGAAACCGACGCCGCCGCGCAACCCGTTCAAGGGCGTGAAAACTTGTCAGGGCAGGCCTGAATTCGTGCCGGCCGGCCGCGCGCTGAACGCTATAACGGAAAGTCTCGCCGACAGCGCGGGCGTCCGCTATATCAATACTTACTTTTCCGGCCTGAAGCTGGAACTGGACAACGATTAACCTTCATGCCGCATCACGTCGGCTAAACGAGTCTGGAAGCGGCATGATGGCGCCACAGCGTAAAAAAATTCTGTTACTGGATACCGGCAATGAATGGGGCGGCGGCACCAACAGTATGCTGGAGCTGCTGAAGCGTATCGACCGCAGCCAGTTTGATATCCGCTGCTGCTTTTATCATAACTACCGGCGCGGCAGCGGGGATTCCATTGAGCAGGTGCTGGCTTCGCTGGCTATCCCCGTCACCTTTATCGCCCAGCGCAAACAGCCGCGCTGGGCGAAGCTGCTTAAAGAGCTGCTGCGTTCACTGGTGTTTTTCCATCGCGGCCTGCGGCTGAAAGCCACGCGCTTTGTCGATAAACTATGGCGCATTCGGCCCAACGCCCGCGCTATTCGCCAGCTGCTTATTCAGCAACAGAGCGAGATGTTGTATATGAATAATCAGCCCGGCTCCAACGCCGAGGGCTATCTGGCTGCCCGCGATCTGCCCGTCAGCGTGGTGCAGCACTGCCGTATTGAGCCGGTGCTGGATCGCGCGCTGGTTACCATGGTCAACCAGCGCGCCGATGCGGTTATCGCCGTCTCCAACGGCGTACGCGAGGTGTTGCTGGCCAACGGCGTAGCGGCGGAAAGATGCTTTACCGTTTTTAACGCCATCGATATTTATCAACCGTTACCGGAACGGGCCGCCATGCGCCAACAGCTGCTGGACGTTACCGACGATACCTTCGTTTTCGGCAGTATCGGCTCGCTGATCGCCAGAAAATCCAGTCACCATACCTTACAGGCGCTGGCGAAGTTTGCCGCGGCGTTTCCCAAAGCCGACTGGCGCATGGTGATATTGGGCGAAGGGCCGGAGCTGGCGGCATTGCAGCAGCAGGCGGCGCAGGCCGGTATTCAGGATCGCGTCATTTTTACCGGTTTTCGCAGCAACCCGCTGGACTATCTCGCTGCTTTCGACGTTTTTATCCTGGCATCGAAAAGCGAAGGCCTGCCGCGCGTGGTGCTGGAAGCGATGCTGCTCAACACTGCCGTAATCGGTTCAAAAGTCACCGGCACGGCGGAGCTCATCGAGCATAACAAAACCGGCCTGCTGTTTGATTATGGCGACACGCAGGGCCTGTTCAAACAGATGGAAACGCTGTGGCTTAATGCAGAAAAGCGTCAGCAGCTTTTGCTTCAGGCTAACCGGCACGTTAAAGAACACTATGCCATTGAGCACTACGTCACTGGCGTGGAAACCATTTTGAAAACTGCGGCTTATGGAAACTCATCGCATGTTTGAATTTTTGAATCCCCGATTTCGGCATATTCGCGCACGACATAATATTTCGTATCAACAGCCAGAAGTTCAGGGCCTGTCCCGGTGACCTCTGTTGTCATACCTTGTACGGGCGCGGATTTTGTTGAGGAGGCCCGGCTAAGCGCGCTGTTTGCCTCGCGCTTCGCGCCTGCGGCACAGGAAATCGTTATCGTCAGCGACCAGCCTGTGGAAGCTTTCGGCCAGCTGCCGGAAAAAACGCGCGTGGTGACGTTGGCTGTGCCCGTGCGGGAAGAGAGCTATCGTTATAAGCAGATTTACCGCAGTCGCCTGATCAAAATACAAGCGCCTTTATATGCCAAAACGGACGGCATTTTGATGATCGATTCCGATCTCAACTTACTGAAAATGCCGGAAATCAATATGCTGGACGGGCATATTTACGCCAGTTTCCGCCAGGGGAAAATGATCGCCAAGCTGATGAATACGCCGGAACGGCATCGCCCCGCTTATTACCGCAACAGCGTACGTCCTTTTATCGTCGATCACGTTAATGGCGCCTTTTTAGCCGCTACCCGTCAGACATGGAAACGCATTTGCCCGCTGTGGCTGACGCTGTTTCAGGACACATGGGAGCTGATGGACGATTCCCAGCCACCGACCGATCAGCTGCCGCTGGCTGCCTTGCTGGACATGCTGGATCTGAAAACGGTCAACCTGGGCGACTGGATGAACTGGCCTGTTTCCAAAAAAATCGGTGGCACTACCGCCGCCATTCCCAAAGAAGTGATCGGTGCGCATGGCGGGTTTCCGCTGGACGAATGGCAAAAATATTTGCAATCCCCTGATACGCCGCTGACGTTCAAGGGCCAGGATTATACCCGCAAAGTACGCTATCTGACCGACGCGGAAAAGCTGAAGTAGTTTGCCGCCTGCGGCCGGAATTTACCTTCTCTTACGGAGTCATCCGGCTGTTTGAGGCGGGCTGAGATGTTATGATATCAGGCATTAGCGCGTGAACTTTGTGTTTCACCCACATTCTTAAAGGTTAAAACTCATGATTATCGTCACTGGCGGCGCGGGATTTATCGGTAGTAACATCATCAAAGCGCTGAATGACAAAGGCCACACCGATATTCTGGTGGTCGACAACCTGAAAGACGGCACCAAATTCGCCAACCTGGCGGATCTGAATATTGCCGATTATATGGATAAAGAAGATTTCCTGATCGCCATTCTGGCCGATGAAGACTTTGGCGACGTCGAGGCGGTTTTCCACGAAGGCGCCTGCTCTTCCACCACCGAGTGGGACGGCAAATACATGATGGATAACAACTATCAGTACTCCAAAGAGCTGCTGCACTACTGTCTTGAGCGTCAGATCCCTTTCCTGTACGCCTCTTCCGCCGCGACTTACGGCGGCCGCAACGATAACTTTATCGAAGAGCGTCAGTATGAGCAGCCGCTGAACGTCTACGGCTATTCCAAAATGCTGTTTGACCACTATGTACGTGAGATCCTGCCGGAAGCGCAGTCGCAGATTTGCGGCTTCCGCTACTTCAACGTGTATGGCCCGCGCGAAGGGCATAAAGGCAGCATGGCGAGCGTGGCTTTCCATCTGAACACCCAGCTGAACAACGGCGAAAATCCAAAACTGTTTGAAGGCAGCGATAACTTTAAGCGCGACTTTATCTATGTGGAAGACGTCGCCGCCGTCAATCTGTGGTTCTGGGAAAACGGCGTTTCCGGCATTTTTAACTGCGGAACCGGCCGTGCCGAATCTTTCCAGGAAGTGGCCGACGCCGCGCTGAATTTCCATCAGAAAGGCCAGATCGAATACATTCCTTTCCCGGAAAAACTGAAAGGACGTTACCAGGCCTATACGCTGGCGGACCTGACCAAACTGCGCGCGGCGGGCTACGATAAGCCGTTTAAAACCGTGGCAGAAGGCGTGGCCGAGTATATGGCCTGGCTGAATCGCAACGCGTAACGGGACGGATCCGGCAATGAAAATTTTGGTGATCGGGCCATCCTGGGTCGGCGATATGATGATGTCGCAAAGCCTTTATCGCACGCTGAAACAGCGCTGGCCTGAAGCCACAATTGACGTGATGGCCCCCGCGTGGTGCCGTCCGCTGCTGTCGCGGATGCCGGAAGTCAACGAGGCGCTGGCGATGCCGCTGGGCCACGGCGCGCTGGCGCTGGGCGAGCGCCGCCGTCTGGGCCGCTCGCTGCGCGATAAGGGTTACGATCGCGCTTACGTCCTGCCCAACTCCTTTAAATCCGCGCTGGTGCCTTTCTTTGCCGATATCCAGACCCGTACAGGCTGGCGCGGCGAGATGCGCTACGGCCTGCTGAACGATATCCGCGTGCTGGATAAAGCCGCGTTTCCGTTGATGGTTGAGCGCTACGTCGCGCTGGCTTACGACAAAGCGCAGATCGCGAGCGCCAGCGATCTGCCGCAGCCGCTGCTCTGGCCGAAGCTGCTCGTCAACGAGCAGGAAAAGCAGGAAACCGCCGCCGCCTTCAGGCTGAGCGCGGAACGGCCGCTTATCGGCTTCTGTCCCGGCGCGGAATTCGGGCCGGCCAAGCGCTGGCCGCACTATCACTATGCCGCGCTGGCGCAGCAGCTGATCGACAGCGGCTATCAGATCGCGCTGTTTGGCTCGGCTAAAGATAAAGAGACCGGCGAGCAAATCCTGCAAAGCCTGGAAGAAAGCTCGCGCCAGCACTGCCATAATCTGGCTGGCGAAACCAAACTGGAGCAGGCGGTCATTCTGCTGGCGCACTGCCAGGCCGTGGTCAGCAACGACTCCGGCCTGATGCATATCGCCGCCGCGCTGGATCGCCCGCTCGTTGCGCTTTACGGCCCAAGCAGCCCGGACTTTACGCCGCCGCTGTCGCATAAAGGGCGCGTTATCCGGCTGATCACCGGCTATCACAAAGTCCGTAAAGGCGATGCGGAAGAGGGCTATCACCAGAGCCTGATAGATATTAAGCCGCAGCGCGTGGCGGAAGAGCTGTCGGCGCTGCTGGGTCGGCCTCTGGAGGCTGTATGCACGTCCTGATTGTGAAAACGTCCTCAATGGGTGATGTCCTGCACACGCTGCCCGCCCTTACCGACGCCATGCGGGCTATCCCCGGCATTCGTTTCGACTGGGTCGTAGAGGAAGGTTTCGCACAAATCCCCTCCTGGCATCCGGCGGTTGATCGGGTTATCCCCGTGGCAATCCGCCGCTGGCGCAAGCACTGGTTCGGCAGCGAAGTGCGCGAAGAACGCTTTCTGTTCAAACGCGAAGTGCAGTCGCGCCAGTATGACATGGTGATTGACGCGCAGGGCCTGATCAAAAGCGCCGCGCTGGTGACGCGCATCGCTAAAGGCGTCAAGCACGGTCAGGACAGCCGCAGCGCGCGCGAACCTTTCGCCAGCTGGTGGTATGACCAACGCCATGAAATCAATAAGCAGCAGCATGCCGTACAGCGTACGCGTGAGCTGTTCGCCAAAAGCCTGAATTATCCGCTGCCGGAGACGCCTGGCGATTACGCTATCGCGCAACATTTTATGCTGGCGCCTTCGCCGGATGACGGCCGCTATCTGGTCTTCCTGCACGCCACCACGCGCGATGAAAAGCACTGGCCGGAAGCGCAGTGGCGTGAGCTGATTACGCTGCTGAACGGCAGCGGCCTGCGGATCAAATTGCCGTGGGGCGCGGAACATGAGCACCAGCGCGCGCAGCGGCTGGCGGCTGGCTTCGACTATGTGGAAGTACTGCCCAAACTTACGCTGGAGCAGGTAGCGCGCGCGTTAGCGGGCGCCGCCGCGGTAGTGTCGGTAGATACGGGGCTTAGCCATTTAACGGCGGCGCTGGATCGCCCTAATATCACGCTGTACGGCCCCACCGATCCAGGCCTGATCGGCGGCTATGGCAAAAACCAGTTTGTACTGAAACCGGCGCAGGGCAATCGCATGGCGGATATCTCTGCCGAAAACGTGATGGCGCAGCTGATGCCGCTGCTGGCTTCCTCGCCGGAAGAAAAGTCATGAACAGCCCTGCGCTGAGCGTGCTGATTGCCGCCCATAACTGCGGCGAGACGCTGGCCGATACACTGGAAAGCGTCGTCGCTTCGCTGGGCACGGCGATCGATCGGGCAGAGATCGTCGTAGTTAACGACGCTTCCACGGATGCGACGCAGAGTATTATTGAGCACTACGCGGCGCGGCTGCCGCAGCTTCGCAGCAGCCATACCGACTATCGCAACGTTGGCAAAGTGCGCAACCACGCGTTAGGCCTGGCGCACGGCGATTATGTCTTGATGGTGGACGGCGACGATATGCTGCTGCCCGACGCGCTGGCGCACCGGCTGGCGACGCTGCGCCAGACCTCGCCGGATATTCTGCTCAGTAAAATTATCGAAGTGCGGCACGCCTCGCCCACGGTGCAGTGGCAGCCTGCCGAGCCTGAGGAGCTGACCACGCATGATGCCGTAGAGCGCTTTCTGATCCATCGTGATTATCAGGCGCATTTTATCGGCCAGTTTTTCTCACGCGAGCTTATTCAGCAGCACGCCTTTCCGGACTTTATCTGCTACGAAGATAGCTGGCTGTTTCCGCAGCTGCTGATGCAGAGCAAAAAAACGCTGTTTACCTCCGCCGGTTTTTATCTCTACCGTAAGCATGAGCAGAGCCTGTCGTCCGCTATTGATGCCGACAAAATTGCCTGTCTGATCGCCGCAACGGCGCATATGGACGAGGTTTTACCGCCGCGCTATGAGCATTTGATCACCTGCCACTGGCTGGATATCGCCAACCGCTACCATGCCGATCTGCGAGGGACCTCGCAGGGCGACAAAGTGAGAGCACGGATCGCGCAGGTCGGCCTGGGGCGTTTTTTGCTGAACGGCAAAATCAGGACGAGTTATAAAAGGAAAATGCTGACGGTGAGAAAACGGGGCCTTTAACGGCCCCGTTTCTGTTCAGGTGCCGGCTTTCGCGGCGGCATACTCCGCCAGCGTCATGCCATGAGTGCGGCTTTGCAGCCAGCTGAACAGCTGCGCCAGATCGTCATAGAGCCGGTCAATATCGGCCGCCGTTTTAAAGGTCGGGCTGCCATCGGGCATAAACTCGCTGGAGTGCAGCATAAACTCTACGTAGTCAGCGCCTTCCGCCAGCGTTTTTTCCGCCAGGTCGATCATCTGCTGCGCGTTGCCGCCAGTCGGGCGCAGCCAGTAAACGGAAGGGCTGCGGCGCTTGCCGCGCAGGCGATCGTAGCCCTGTTTAACCGCATTCATCAGCCCGGAGTGCTTATAACGGATGGTCATCGGCACTTCCAGCAGCGGTGAATTGCCGGGACGAGAAATATCTGCGCTATCGGGATGGTAAGCCGAGCGGGGAAAGTGCGTATAGTCCGTGCCGCCGTTGCCCTGCGGCGCGCCCGGGGAAAACCGCCAGTTAACGCCCGGCGTCACCGAGCAGTCAACCCGGTAGCCGTGTTCGACCAGCAGCTGAGCGTAATACTCGTTGAACGCCCAGCGTCCCGCACGATGGCTGAGCATTTTGACGTTAAACGTCTCTTCCAGCAGCTCAGTCATAAAAGCGACTTTTTTGCGTATCTCTTCACGCGGGTATTCAATCAGATAGGGCTGATGCTGCCAGTCGTTGTCGGTTAATTCATAGGCTGGCGGGCTGTTCCAGGCGTGCAGATGCATGCCTACTTCGCCCTGACCGCGAGCGATAACATCGCGGGCAAAATCGATATAAACCGGATCGACGGCCATTTCATAGTTCGTCAACCAGGTCGGTTTAAAGGTATATTTCTCACAAAGCTGCTGAAAGCGGGCAAGCCAGGCGGCATTTTCGGTAGTCACCTGACCAGAACGATTACGCCAGAGATTATCACCTTCCGTATCGATGGTGATTAAGAAAGCAGGTTTTTTCATGTCGATGCGGCGCTCCGCGCTAACCTCGTGTTAACTCTGCCGGTATGGTAACAGCGGCATGACGGGACGCAACAGTAATTGCAGCGCAACGGCGCGAAAGCGATTGGCTATGGCGCTATCTTTTTTATTTTTCTAAGATAAACAGATAAAACTGGCTCAGCCTGACAGGATCGGCAGGACAGCTTTACCGGGCTACGGCAAGGGACTTGCCCGACTAGATAAAAAAATGCTTTTTTTCGTGCGGTTAGTGGCCTGGAAGCGGTCAGCACCGCATGATTTTCTCTGCTAAGGGTACAAAATTGTCCAAGCGCGTATTAATGATCATTGATGGTCTGCCCGGCGGGGGCGCGGAGAAAGTTGTGCTGACGCTTTCCAAAGGGTTGATAGAGCGCGGTCATCGGGTTTCGCTGTTTTCGCTGCGTGCCGTCTGCGATTACGCCATCCCTGCCGGGCTGGATTATCAGATCGTTCAGGATACCTGCCATATGCCCTGGCGAAAGCTTACGGAGCTGAGTCGTCGTGCGGCCTGCCTGGATCGGGCGATAATGCAGGCCGAAAAAGAGCAGGGCCGTTTCGACCTGGTGGTATCGCATCTGCACAAAACCGACCGTATCGTCAGCCGCTGCCGCCATCTCGACAAGGACAAGACCTGGTTTTGCCTGCACGGCGTCTTTTCCGCCTCTTATCTGGCCCACCGGCAGGGTTTTTCCCTGTGGCAGAAGAAACTGAAAACGCGCCGCGTATATCAAAACCGGAATATCATTGGCGTCTCTCAGTACGTGGTCAGCGATTTGAAACGCTCCTTTGCGATACAGCCGAAGCACGAGCGGATCATTTTCAATCCTTTCGACTTTGATACCGTTCGTACTGCGGCTATGCAGCCCTGCGAGATGGCGGGCGAACCCTACCTGATCCACGTCGGCCGATTTCACCAGACCAAGCGGCACGACAGGCTGCTGCGCGCCTATGCCAAAACGGGGATAAGCGCGCCGCTGGTCTTAATTGGCCAGGGTACGGATGAAGCAGTAGGAAAAATGAAGAAACTGGCGCTAACGCTGGGTATTCAGGATCGGGTAATTTTTAAAGGTTTTACCAGCAACCCCTATCCCTGGATCCGTAACGCGAAGCTGCTGGTGGTCAGCTCGGACAGCGAAGGCTTCGGCAACGTGCTGGTAGAAGCGCTGATTTGCCAGGTTCCGGTAGTCAGCACCCGCTGTCCCGGCGGCCCCGTGTCGATTATGACCGGCGAACTGGCTCGCGGCCTGGCGAATCTGGATGTGGATTCGCTGGCGGAAACTATCGCGGACGTCTGGTCAGACCCGCCCGATGTTTCACAGCTTGATTTAGAGGCTTACAGCATCGAAGCAGTCTGCAAACAGTATCTTGCGCTGATCGCTTCTTAGGCCCACGCAACGTTTGCGGATCGGAGATGTCTGAAAGGGTCAGACATTATTCTGGCGTGCTCCCTGGCCTGGCCGGACGCGCATTTTTATCTTTTAAGGTTTCAGTATGAATACGCTCATAACCGAAAACGGCTATCAGAGCACGGTGAAAACGTTACAAATACCATCTGTGTCAGCTGAATACCGACACTCTTCGCTCAGGGAGAACAGAGCGTGAATTATGTGCTGCTGTTTTTACTTTTGCTGCCTTTCAAACTGTTGATGAAACTCAGCCATAAAAAAGAGGCCCGTAATCTGGTGATCCAGACGGCGAAAATCGGCGATTTTGTCAATATCACCCCCCTGCTGGCACATCTTGAAAAGAGCGACGCGCTGCTGAGCCGTACCGTTGCGCCGCTGGCGGAGCACGACAGCACGCTGGCGGACATTTTTTATATTGAAGATCATAAAAGCAGCACGTACAGCAAGCTGAAGCTGGCGCTGAAGCTGATGAATCGCTATGAAAACGTCTACCTGCTGCATCCTAATAATACCAATCTGTTTTATGCCGCCTGCTGTAACGCGAGCAACAAGCAGTTTCTGTCGATGTACCGCCGCAAATGGTATCAGGGGATCTTTTATCTGACCGCGACCGGCACTGTGGAACATGACAAGTATTCGTTAACTTTGGAAAACTACCTTAAGCTGGCCGATCGTTCGCTGACCAAAGAGAGCTATCCCAAGCACGCCACGCTGCCGCTGCTGAAGCCCGACACTACGCCGCAAGAAGTGTTCCGCACCGACAAAATCAAAATCGGCATCAGTATTTCGGCCGGCAACCAGGCAAAAACCATTCCGCCGACGATCTGGAAAGCGCTGTTCGACAGGCTGAGCGGGCTGCCCTGCCTGTTTTATGTTTTTGGCGCGCCAAATGAACTTACTCGCCTGCACGAGCTCAATAGAGTGGTGGGTGAAAGCGATAACATCGTTAACATGATCGGTAAAGTCTCGCTGGAAGGCCTGCCCTACGCCATCAGCCAGATGGATTTTTACATCGCCTCGGATTCGGGCAATATCTACATCGCCGACTCGCAAAATGTGCCCGTGATCCTGATCTACGGGCCTTGCTGCGTTGAAGAGCAGCGTCCGCTGGGCGACGTGCTGTTAATCGGACCGAATCATATCGCGCCGTCGTCGTTTGTTTTTTACGCCCTGTATAAGTTTAATCATCCCGTCGAGCAGCTTTACGAGCTGGATAATCGCAAGCTCGACGATATTTATGATTTTATCTGCGCGCGCAAGCGGCCATTACAAGAAAAGAAGACGTCATCCTGAGCATGAAACCGCAAGATACCTCCTCAGCGCCTTTGCTGAGCGCGATCGTCCCGATGTACAACGCCGGAGCCAGCTTTCAGGCTTTTATCGACTCTATGCTGGCGCAAACGCTGGCGTCGCTGGAAATCATTATCGTCAATGACGGCTCGACGGATGCTTCGGCGCAGCTGGCGCACCGCTACGCCGGTGAATATGACCATATTACCGTGATCGACCAGGCTAACGGCGGCGTTTCCCGCGCCCGCAACGCCGGGCTGGCGATAGCGCGCGGCAAATATGTCACTTTCCCCGACGCCGACGATACGCTTTCACCAGAGATGTACAGCACGCTGACCGCCATGGCGGAACAGGACGATCTGGACGTGGCGCAGTGTAACGCCGAGCGCGTTTTTTGGGGATCGGGCCGGGCAAAACCGCTTATTCCTGTCGACCGTTTACAGGCTACGCCGGTGCTGAGCGGCGCAGAGTGGCTGAACAAGGCGCTGGCGTCCAACCGCTATCTGCACGTCGTGTGGCTGGGCATCTATCGCCGCTCGCTAATCGACCAGCTGCACCTACAGTTTGAACCCGGCCTGCACCATCAGGATATCCCGTGGACGACCGAACTTATGCTGAACGCCCGCCGCGTACGCTACACCGATAAGATTTTGTATCGATACTACGTGCATGACCAGTCGATCAGCAACCGCAAGCGCAGCGGTATGGCTAACGTCGAGTATCAGCGTCATTATCTGAAAATCGCCCGGATGCTGGATGAAATCAACCTGCGCTATCGCGATAAAGTTAAGATTGGTTCGGCAATTTATCGTCAGGTAACCAAAGAGGCGCTGACCGTTTGCCACGCTTTACGGCGTGAACCTGATGCCGAAGCGCGCCAGGCGATGATAGCGGATCTGCTCGCCAGCAAAACGCCGGGACGAATGCTGCGCAACGCGCGCGGCGTTAAACAGTGGTATCAGCTGTTGCTCTGGCTGAGCCGGATTTACCGCTGGCGTCGTTCGTAATGCGCGGCGCCTTTTTCCTGCACGAGCTTTCCCTTACAATCGGTCCACTTTATTTCGAGATCCCATGAGTATGGCCACTTCTTCGTCGATTCCCGCCTCCTTTGCGCCGCGCAAGATTTTGCTGATCAAGCTGCGTCACCATGGTGATATGCTGCTTACCACGCCGGTTATTGAGGCGCTGCGCCAGCGTTATCCGCAGGCCGCTGTCGACGTGCTGCTCTATAAAGAGACGCAGCCGATGCTGCAGGCGCATCCGCACATTCGTCAGCTGCGCTTTATCGATCGCAAATGGAAAAATGAGGGAACGCTGGCGCATTTGCGCCATGAAGCCGCACTGCTTAAGGCGATCCGCCAGGAAGGCTACGATCTGGTCATCAACCTGGCCGATCAGTGGCGCAGCGCGATTATCACCGCCCTTTCCGGCGCGCCGGTTCGGATTGGGTTCGCTTACCACAAGCGTCGCAACGCCTTCTGGCAACGGGCGCACACCCACCTCGTGTCTACCAGCAACCACAGCCAGCTGCATACCGTTGAGCAGAACCTCGCCGCGCTACAGCCGCTGAATATTCCCTTTTCCGGTTTCCCGGCAGCAATGCACTACAGCGAAAGCGACTGGTCACATACGCAAACCGTGCTGGCGCAAAGCAAGATTACGCGTCCCTATATCGTTATCCAGCCGACCTCGCGCTGGATTTTTAAATGCTGGGAAGATGACAAAATGGCCGGGCTGATCGCCGCGCTGGCCTCTGAGCAAATCGATATCGTGCTGACCGCCGCGCCGGATAAAAAAGAGCTGGCGATGATCGACCATATTCTCTCCCTGTGTCCCGGCAAAGCGATTTCGCTGGCCGGAAAGCTGTCGCTGCCGCAGCTGGCTTCGCTGATCGATCATGCCCGCCTGTTTATCGGCGTCGACTCCGCGCCGATGCATATGGCCGCCGCGCTGGATACGCCGTGCATCGCGCTGTTTGGCCCGACCAAGCTTAAGCAGTGGCGTCCCTGGGGCGATAACAATCGGGTGATCTGGGCCGGCGACTATGCGCCTCTCCCTTCGCCAGACAGCATTAATACCAGAACCGAGACTCGTTATCTTTCTGCCATCCCGCTTGATGAGGTGGTCAAAGCCGCAAGGAACTATCTGGATGAGTAAAGTACGACTGGCTATAGTGCGGCAAAAATACCGCCCGGACGGCGGCGCGGAGAGGTTTATTTCGCGGGCGCTGGAGGCGCTGGACGATAACAGTCTGGATCTGAACATCATCACCCGCAGCTGGCAGGGCGAGCCGAAACCGGAATGGCACCTGCATATCTGTAACCCGAAAAAATGGGGACGCATCTCGCGTGAGCGCGGCTTTGCGCTGTCGGCGCGTGAATGCTGGCAGCGAGAAAAGTTTGATATCGTACAAAGCCACGAGCGTATTGCGGGCTGTGATATTTTTCGCGCCGGCGACGGCGTGCATCGCGTCTGGCTGGCGCAAAGGGCGCGCATCGTTTCGCCCGTGCAAAAGCTGCTGGCCGATTTAAGCCCTTATCATCGCTATGTAATGGCGGCGGAAGAAGAGATGTTCCGTTCACCTGCGCTGAAAAAAATTATCTGTAACTCGCTGATGGTAAAAAACGACATCATGCGCTGTTTTCAGGTGCCGGAAGAGAAGTTCGCGGTGATCTATAACGCGATTGACGCGCAGCGCTTTCAGCCTGCCACGCCGACCGAGCGCCAGCAGTCTCGCGCGTCGTTGCGTCTGCCTGCCGAAGCCAAAGTGTTTATTTACGTTGGTTCCGGTTTTGAACGCAAAGGATTAAGGGCCTCCATCAGTGCCCTGGCCGCTACCGAAGCGCACCTGCTGGTGGTAGGTCAGGATAAACAGCAGGCCCGTTATCTTAGCCACGCCCGCGCGCTGGGCTGCGAAAAACGTATCCACTTTGTCGGCGTGCAGCACAACGTGATCCCTTATTACCATGCGGCCGACGCGCTGATACTGCCCACGCTTTACGATCCTTTCCCTAACGTGATCCTGGAGGCGATGGCCTGTGGTCTGCCGGTAATCACCAGCGACACCTGCGGTGGCGCTGAGTTTATCGTTAACGGCGAACAGGGCTACGTTTGCGACGCGCTGGATATTGCGGCACTGAGCGCCGCCGCGCAGGCCATCCCGCTCAGAAGCGTTGATGCGCGCATGGGCGATGCGGCCCGGGAGCGCGTTCTCCCCTGCTCGCCGCAGCGCCTGGCAGGGCAGCTTCATGCGCTATATCAACAAGTGTTGCGGCAGGCCTGAGAAGAAGGTGTGAGCATGCGCGACTTATCTGCTAACATGCGGTAATGTTTCTCTTTTCCGGCACTTTCTGACGCGAGTCACTCCGTAATTCGTAAACTGTGATGACAACAATTTATTCCGTCCTGCTCTATCTTATTCAGCCTCTGATTTGGCTCCGGCTCTGGTTACGCGGCAGAAAAGCGCCCGCCTACCGGAAGCGCTGGGCCGAACGCTACGGCTACTGTAAAGGCAAGGTCAAGCCGGACGGTATACTGCTGCACTCCGTTTCTGTCGGCGAGACGCTGGCCGCCGTGCCGCTGGTCAGAGCGCTGCGCCACCGTTATCCCACGATGCCGATTACCGTGACGACCATGACGCCGACCGGTTCGGAACGGGCGGCTTCCGCCTTCGGTAAAGATGTTCACCACGTCTATCTGCCTTACGATCTGCCCGGCTCAATGAACCGCTTTCTGGATAATGTCAGCCCGCGGCTGGTCATCATTATGGAAACCGAGCTGTGGCCAAATATGATCGCGCAGCTTCATGCCCGAAAAATCCCGCTGGTCATCGCGAACGCCCGCCTGTCGGAGCGCTCGGCGAAAGGATACGGCAAGCTCGGTAAATTTATGCAGCGTCTGCTGCAAAAGATTACGCTGATCGCGGCGCAGAACCAGGAAGACGGCGAACGCTTCGTGGCGCTTGGCCTGAAGCGTTCCCAGCTGGCGGTGACCGGCAGCCTGAAGTTCGATATCTCCGTGACGCCCGAGCTGGCCGCCCGTGCGGTGACGCTGCGTCGGCAGTGGGCGCCGCGTCGTCCGGTATGGATCGCCACCAGCACGCACGAGGGTGAGGAAAGCATTATCCTGGCAGCGCACCGCAAGCTCCTGGCGCGTTTTCCTGCTTTGCTGCTAATCCTGGTACCGCGCCATCCGGAACGTTTCGACACGGCTCGCGACATGACGCAAAAGGCCGGCTTCAGCTACACGTTACGCAGCAGCGGCGAGATCCCTTCCAGCAGCACGCAGGTGGTGATTGGCGATACGATGGGCGAACTGATGCTGCTCTACGGCATCGCCGATCTGGCTTTCGTCGGCGGCAGCCTGGTGGAGCGCGGCGGACATAATCCGCTGGAGGCCGCCGCGCATGCTATTCCCGTGCTGATGGGGCCGCATACGTTTAACTTCAAAGATATCTGTGCAAAACTTCAGCAGGCGGACGGTCTGATCACCGTAAACGATGCCGACTCGCTGGATAAAGAGATCGGTACGCTGCTGACCGACGAAGACTATCGTCTTTACTACGGCCGCCATGCGGTAGAGGTGCTGCATCAGAATCAGGGCGCGCTACAGCGTCTGCTACAGTTACTTGAACCCTATCTGCCACAGCGGAATCACTAAATGTCTTCACGTCAGCTTCTGTCGGTCGTGCTGATCGCTAAAGATGCAGCCGAACTGCTGCCGGAATGTCTGGAGTCCGTGAACTGGGCCGACGAGATTGTGCTGCTGGACTCCGGCAGCAGCGACGGCACGCCGCAAATCGCCGCCCGCCACGGTGCCAAAGTGTTTCACTCCCGCGAATGGCACGGCTACGGCAAACAGCGCCAGCTGGCGCAGAGCTATGCCACGCATCCGATGATTTTGATGATCGACAGCGACGAGCGCGTGACGCCGCCGCTGCGCGCCGCTATCGAATCCGTGCTGCAACAGCCTGCCGCGCCCGCTACGGTTTATAGCCTGGGCCGCCGTAATCTGTTTATGGGACGTTTTATGCGCCACAGCGGCTGGTATCCTGACCGTGTGACCCGCCTCTATCCACGTGAATACGGCTATAACGATCATCAGGTACATGAATCGCTGGAAGCCAAAGGGGCGCAGGTGGTGGCGCTGAAGGGCGACCTGCTGCATCTGACCTGCCGCGATTTCTCCGCGTTTCAGTGGAAGCAGTTCGCATATGCCGAAGCCTGGGCGAAGCAGCGTCACCACCAAGGGAAAAAGTGCGGTCTGCTTTCAATTTTCGCCCATACGCTGGGCGCCTTTCTGAAAACCCTGGTGCTGCGCGCCGGTTTTCTGGATGGCAAACAGGGCTGGCTGCTTGCCGTGGTTAACGCGCAGTACACCTTCAATAAATATACGGCGCTCTGGGCGCTGAACCACTCTTCCCACGCTTCCGGCAAAGGCGGATTATGAGCACAAAAGCGATCTATCCCGGCACTTTCGATCCCATGACCAACGGTCATCTGGATATCGTCACGCGCGCCGCGTTGATGTTTGACCATATCGTCCTGGCTATTGCCGCCAGCCCCAGTAAAAAGCCGATGTTTTCGCTGGATGAACGCGTGGCGCTGGCGCAACAGGTGGTCGCACACTTGCCGAATGTGGAAGTGGTAGGATTCAGCGATCTGATGGCGAACTTCGCGCGGGATCAGCAGGCCAACGTCCTGGTGCGCGGCCTGCGGGCGGTTTCCGATTTTGAATACGAAATGCAGCTGGCGCATATGAATCGGCACCTGCTGGCGGAGCTTGAAAGCGTGTTTCTGATGCCTTCAGAAAAATATTCGTTTATCTCTTCCACGCTGGTCAAAGAGGTGGCGCGCCATCACGGCGACGTCAGCGCTTTCCTGCCGCCGTCGGTGCACAGCGCGCTGCTGGCAAAGCTCTCCGCCTGATTATTTCTGACAGGTTGGACAATAGAAGGTGCTGCGCTGCGCGTGTTTGGCACCTACGATCGGCGTGGCGCAAACGCGGCAGGGTTCGCCAGCACGGCCATAGACCTGTAGCTCCTGGGCGAAATAGCCCGGTTTGCCGTCCGACTGCAGGAAATCACGCAGCGTGGTGCCGCCCTGCTCAATCGATCGCAACAGCACGGCTTTGATCGTTTCCGTCAGCAGAACCACTTCTTCTCTGGTCAACGCCATTGCCGGTCGATCGGGATGGATCCCGGCGGCAAACAGCGATTCGCTGGCGTAAATATTGCCAACGCCCACCACCAGCTTGTTGTCCATCAGCCAGGGCTTAACCGGCGTGCGCCTGCTGCGCGACTTCTCAAACAGGTAATCCGCGTTAAAAGCTTCGCTCAGCGGCTCCGGGCCAAGGTGGGCCAGTACGTTACTGGCGGCCAGATCGCTGCTCCACAGCCAGGCACCAAAGCGGCGAGGATCGGTATAGCGCAGCACTTTGCCGTTGCTCATCACCAAATCCACGTGGTCATGCTTCGCCGGCGGTGCCTCTTCTGACAACACGCGTAGACTGCCGGACATGCCAAGATGGATGATGATCCAGCCTTCAGGCAGCTCCAACAGCAGATATTTGGCGCGGCGCTGTACGCTGAGTACCGGCCGATCGCTGAGGCTGTGGATTTCATGCGAGACCGGCCAGCGCAAACGGCCGTTGCGCACCACGGCGTGCAGAATAGTGGCGCCGACAAGGTGCGGTTCGATACCGCGTCGGCTGGTTTCAACCTCTGGTAATTCCGGCATACAAACCTCCCGCAGATATTTTCAGACGTAAAAACGTTTTCAGGCGCACAAAAGAAAAAACCCCGCCGAGGCAGGGTTTTTCAGTCGCTAAAGTCAATTACTTGATTTTAGCTTCTTTGTAGATCACGTGCTGGCGGACAACAGGATCGAATTTCTTCAGTTCCAGTTTTTCCGGCTTAGTACGCTTGTTCTTCGTGGTGGTATAGAAGTGACCTGTACCAGCAGAAGAAACCAGCTTGATCTTCTCACGAATACCTTTAGCCATGTTTCAGTTCCTTACCTTAGTACTTCTCACCGCGGGTACGCAGATCGGCCAGAACCGTCTCAATACCCTTTTTATCAATTACGCGCATGCCTTTGGCAGATACGCGCAGTGTAACGAAGCGCTTTTCGCTCTCAACCCAGAAACGGTGAGAGTGCAGGTTCGGCAGGAAACGGCGTTTCGTCGCGTTCATTGCGTGGGAACGGTTGTTACCCGTCACCGGACGCTTTCCAGTTACCTGGCAGACTCGTGACATGTCAATTCTCCAAAAATCAAATAAGCTCGAGCTTTAAAAATAAGGTCTTGGCCGCCTCGTCAGGCTCTTAGCCCATCCAGGCGAGTTCTATGTGAACCCGCTGAGCAGGCCCAAATGCCAAACCCGAGATTCTCAAAGGTGGCGTAGTATACGCCCTGCAACGCTGGTGCTCAAGTCCCGAACAGATAAAGATCCCTTTGGATCGCGCAAAATTGCCGCATTTGAACGGAAAAAGCACCGCCGCTACGATGAAAAAAACGCGGTTTGCCGCTTTTTTCCGCATTACAGCCAGCCTTTTTCCGCAAAGGAAACATATTCGCCCTGACCAATAACAATATGGTCAAGCACGCGGATGTTAAACAGCCTGCAGCAGTCGTTAACCTGTTGAGTCACATCGCGATCGGCCATGCTGGGCGCCGAAATGCCCGAGGGATGGTTATGCGCCAGGATAATCGCCGCCGCGTTTTGCTTCAGCGCTTCACGCACGATTTCACGCGGATGCACCTCTACGCTGGCTATCGTACCCGCGAACATTTCACTGGTGTGAATGACCCGATGCTGATTATCAAAAAAAACCACCATAAAAATCTCACGTTCACGATGCGCCAGCTTGCTGTGCAGGAAATTCACCATATCGCCCGGGCTTTGCATGGCCTGCTTTACCGAATCCGCACAGGTGAAAAAGCGCCTGCCCAGCTCGGCAATGGCATTAAGCTGGGCATACTTCGCCACGCCTACGCCTTTTACCCGTAAAAACGCGTCTTTGTCTGCCGTCATCAGCCGGTGCAGCGAACCGAACTCCTCCAGCAGCTGTTGCGCCAGCGTCATGACGTGGACACCGTTCGCGCCGGTACGTAAAAAAATCGCCAACAGTTCCGTATCCGTCAACGTGCCGGCCCCGCCCGCCACCAGCTTTTCGCGCGGCGGCATTTTTTTCCATGGCTTCTTCATCCGCTTTCTCCTTCCGTAGCTGGCTAAATCATGGCATTATATACAGTATTTTTCTATGCATTTTTCCGTTTGCCGCGCTGCTTTACAGTACGGTCGTTGTGCTAAAAGTCAGCAGGCAGGGATTATGATAAAATGGCAGAATTCCGGCGCGCGGGCGCCCTGCTGGCTCAATGGAGCAGAAACTATGACATTAACCGGTAAACGTATTGTGCTGGGCGTAAGCGGCGGTATCGCTGCCTACAAGGCGCCTGAGCTGGTAAGACGCCTGCGCGATCGCGGGGCGGAAGTGCGCGTCGTGCTGACCGCCGCGGCCAAAGCATTTATCACGCCGCTGAGTCTCCAGGCCGTATCGGGTCATCCGGTCAGCGACGACCTGCTCGATCCGGCGGCGGAAGCAGCGATGGGGCATATCGAACTGGGAAAATGGGCTGACCTGGTGATCCTTGCACCCGCCACGGCCGATCTTATTGCTCGCGTTGCCGCAGGGATGGCTAACGATTTGGTCACCACAATATGCCTGGCGACGGCGGCGCCTGTCGCCGTCGTTCCCGCCATGAACCAGCAGATGTATCGTGCCGCCGCCACGCAGCATAATCTTCAGGTTTTGCAGGCGCGCGGCCTGATGATTTGGGGGCCGGACAGCGGCAGCCAGGCCTGCGGCGACGTCGGGCCGGGCCGTATGTTAGATCCGCTGACTATCGTGGACGAAGCCGCCCGCTGGGCGACGCCGCAGCACGATTTAGCGCACCTTAATGTGATGGTGACGGCTGGCCCAACCCGCGAATCGCTTGATCCAGTCCGGTTCATTAGCAATCACAGCTCGGGTAAAATGGGCTTCGCCGTGGCCGCCGCCGCCGCAAAACGGGGCGCTAACGTGACGCTGGTTGCCGGGCCGGTTGCCCTGGCCACGCCGCCGGGCGTCAAACGTATCGATGTGATAAGCGCCCTGGAAATGCAACAGGCGGTGATGGCCAGCGTTGCCGAACAGCAGATTTTTATCGCGGCCGCTGCCGTTGGCGACTACCGCGCAGCGGAAGTCGCCAGTGAGAAAATCAAAAAGCAGGGTGACGAAATCCTGCTGAAAATGGTGAAAAATCCGGATATCGTCGCAGGCGTCGCGGCCATGCAGCAAAACCGCCCCTACGTGGTGGGGTTTGCAGCGGAAACCCGGAATGTGGAAGAATACGCCCGGCAAAAAAGGGTTCGGAAGAATCTGGATCTGATTTGCGCCAACGATGTTTCAAAAGCCGGGCACGGTTTCAACAGCGATACCAATGCCCTGCATCTTTTCTGGCAGGAAGGGAATAAAGCCTTACCGCTCGGCGATAAGCAGCTCCTGGGCCAACAATTACTGGACGAGATAGTCAGCCGTTATGAAGAAAAAAATCGACGTTAAGATTTTAGACCCGCGCGTGGGCACCACTTTCCCTCTGCCCGCCTATGCCACTTCCGGCTCCGCTGGTCTCGATCTGCGCGCCTGCCTGGACGAGGCGGTACAGCTGGCGCCGGGCGCGACCACGCTGGTGCCAACCGGCCTGGCTATCCATATTGGCGACCCTCAGCTGGCGGCCGTTATCCTGCCGCGCTCCGGCCTGGGCCATAAGCATGGCGTGGTGCTGGGCAACCTGGTCGGGCTGATTGACTCCGATTATCAGGGGCAGCTGATGGTTTCCGTCTGGAACCGCAGCCAGGAGACGTTCAGCATTGAGCCAGGCGAGCGTATCGCTCAAATGGTGTTTGTACCGGTCGTTCAGGCTGAATTCAATCTGGTTAATGACTTCGACGCCAGCGCGCGCGGCGAAGGCGGCTTCGGCCACTCGGGTCGTCAGTAACGACCGACCAGAGCACCCGTCCTTATTTCCACCGTGAGCGTGATGGCTCACGGATGTTGCGTGGGCGCTTGCCCGTACATGGTGATATTTCAGGGGTCTTTCAGGACATGGCAGAGAATAAAAGTGCGAAAAGGAATCGTCGCGAAGAAATACTGCAGGCGCTGGCGCAGATGCTGGAATCCAGCGATGGTAGCCAGCGGATCACTACCGCCAAACTGGCGGCAAGCGTGGGGGTTTCTGAAGCTGCGCTTTACCGGCATTTTCCCAGCAAAACCCGCATGTTTGACAGCCTGATTGAGTTTATTGAAGACAGCCTGATTACGCGCATCAATCTAATCTTGCAGGATGAAAAAGAGACGCTGCCGCGTTTACGGCTGATTATCCAGCTGATCCTGGGCTTTGGTGAGCGTAATCCGGGCTTATCACGTATTCTGACCGGCCATGCGTTGATGTTCGAGCAGGACCGTCTGCAAAGCAGAATCAACCAGCTGTTCGAACGTATCGAGGTGCAGCTGAAGCAGGTGCTGCGCGAGCAGAAAATGCGTACCGGCGAAGGATTCCAGACGGAGGAGGCGCTGCTGGCCTCGCAGCTGCTGGCTTTCTGTGAGGGATTGCTGTCGCGCTTTGTGCGTTCCGATTTCCGCTATCGCCCGACGGTGGAATTTGAAACGCGCTGGCCGCTGCTGGCCTGTCAGCTGGTCTGAATCGGGAAGGCCGCAGTTGGCCTGCCAGCCGATCTGAATCGAAAAGGCCACAGTTGGCCTGCCAGCTGATCTGAATTTAAAAGGCCGTAGTTTGCCTTGCAGCTGGTGGGAAATGAAAGGGCCGCAACCGGCGGCCCGTATTCGTCAGATACCGTACTCTTTGCGGTAGGCCCGGACGGCGGCCAGATGATCGGCCAACTGCGGTTTCTCTTCCAGGTAGCTAATCAGATCGTTCAGCGTGATGATGGCGATAACCTTGCAGCCGTAATCGCGCTCCACTTCCTGAATAGCCGAGGCCTGTCCGCGGCCTCGCTCCTGCCGATCCAGCGAAATCAGCACGCCGGCCAGGGTCGCCTTATTCGCCGAGATGATCTCCATCGATTCGCGAATAGCGGTACCGGCGGTAATAACGTCATCTACCAGCATAATACGGCCCTGTAACGGGCTGCCGACCAGCGTTCCGCCTTCGCCGTGATCCTTCGCTTCCTTACGGTTGAAACAGTAAGGCACATCGCGGTCGTGGTGATCGGCCAGCGCAACGGCGGTGGTAGTAGCGATAGGAATGCCTTTATAGGCCGGGCCGAACACCAGATCGAAATCGATAGCGGAATCCACCAGCGCCTGCGCATAGAAACGGCCTAACAGCGCCAGGTCACGGCCCGTGTTAAACAAGCCCGCGTTAAAGAAATAGGGGCTTTTACGTCCGGATTTCAGCGTGAACTCTCCAAATTTCAGGACCTGCTTATTAATAGCAAATTCGATAAATTGGCGCTGCCAGGCTTTCATGTCTCGCTCCTCAATCGTTAAAAAAGGCGACTCTGTGGTCGCCTGGGGAAATCAGTCTTGTAGCGCCGCTTTCTGCGCCTGAATCAGCGTATCAATACCGCCGCGAGCCAGCGACAGCAACGTCAGCAGCTCGTCATGGCTGAACGGCTCGCCTTCTGCCGTGCCCTGCACTTCAATCATGCGGCCATCTTCGGTCATGACTACGTTCATGTCGGTTTCCGCAGCAGAATCTTCGACATATTCCAGATCGCATAACGCTTCGCCGTTGACGATGCCGACAGACACGGCGGCGACCATCCCCTTCATCGGGTTGGCTTTCAGCTTGCCGATAGCGACCAGATGATTAAGCGCATCTGCGAGCGCTACGCAGGCGCCGGTAATAGAAGCGGTACGCGTGCCGCCATCCGCCTGCAGGACGTCGCAGTCCAGCGTGATGGTGAACTCGCCCAGCGCTTTCAGATCCAGTGCGGCGCGCAGAGAGCGGGCAATCAGACGCTGAATTTCCAGCGTGCGGCCGCCCTGCTTGCCTTTGGCCGCTTCGCGAGCGTTACGGCTATGAGTAGCGCGTGGCAGCATGCCATATTCTGCGGTTACCCAGCCCTGGCCCTGTCCTTTCAGAAAGCGCGGCACGCCTTCCTCAATGGTAGCGGTACAAAGGACTTTGGTTTCACCGAATTCAACCAGAACGGAGCCTTCCGCATGTTTGGTGTAGTGGCGAGTCAGGGTGACGGGACGCACCTGATGGGCATTACGGCCTGCTGGACGCATGGTTTTTCTCCGGCTTGAAAATCGTGATTGGCTGCGCATTATACGGATTTCACAGCCGAATGCCTATGACAGCCTGCTGGCAACGCGGTTTCTGTGCAGCTGGCGCGATAGTAAGCGCAGCCTCAATCCCGTTGATTTGTCAGAGTTTGACCAGATGCCTGTTAAGGCAAGGCCGGCACCGCTATAATCACCTGAACTTATTCTGAAAACGGGTACGCACAATGATCCGCAGTATGACCGCCTACGCCCGGCGTGAAACCAAAGGCGAATGGGGCAGCGCAGCCTGGGAGCTTCGTTCCGTAAACCAGCGCTATTTAGAAACCTATATCCGTCTGCCCGAGCAGTTTCGCGGCCTGGAGCCGGTGATCCGCGAACGCATTCGCAACCGCCTGACCCGCGGTAAAATCGAGTGTAATCTGCGTTTTGACGCAGACGTGCGCGCGCAGAGCTCCCTGGTGCTGAATGAAAAACTGGCTATTCAGCTGGTTAAAGCCGCCAACTGGGTCAAAATGCAGAGCGACGAGGGCGAAATCAATCCGGTCGATATTTTGCGCTGGCCTGGCGTCATGTCAGCAGAAGAGCAGGATTTGGATGCCATTTCCGCAGAGTTGTTGAGCGCGCTGGACAGCGCTCTGGACGACTTTATCGCCGCCCGTGAAACGGAAGGCGCCGCGTTAAAATCATTGATTGAACAACGGCTGGAAGGCGTCACTACTGAAGTGACTAAAGTACGTGCGCAAATGCCGGACGTGTTGAAATGGCAGCGCGAACGTCTGGTGACCAAACTGGAAGAGGCTCAGGTTCAGCTGGACAGTAATCGGGTTGAGCAGGAACTGATTATGCTGGCGCAGCGCGTGGACGTGGCGGAAGAGTTGGATCGTCTGGAAGCGCATGTTAAAGAAACCTATAACATCCTGAAAAAGAAAGAAGCGGTGGGCCGCCGCCTCGACTTTATGATGCAGGAATTTAACCGCGAATCGAATACGCTGGCGTCTAAATCAATCAATGCAGAGGTTACCACTTCGGCTATTGAGCTGAAGGTGCTGATTGAGCAGATGCGTGAGCAGATTCAGAATATCGAGTAAAGTTGCATACAGTCGCACTCAGTAGCAGAAAACCAATAAAGCCCGCTAATTGCGGGCTTTATTATTTTCATGCTGTTGCATAACATCGCGCATTTTCTTTGTACTCAAAGTACTTTCCTCGTTCCAGCTTGGGTACAAAGCACTATTCAATGTTAATGCAACACTATGGCATAGCTGACAGATATTCAGATGCAGGCATGGATTAAGGCAGGAGAACGGTTTGAGGGGCGTTCAGAACGGTTATCTTCATGCGCCGCCCATTCTCCCCAGCGTTTCACCGCCGCTCGTATATCGCGCATTGTTCAGCCCTCACCCTGTAAATGTTCTTAATTCGCTAATTTTAACTAATTAAGACGAACAGACGGGATCACCAGCTCGCGCCCGGTACTCGTGAGAAAAAGCCTGATTGCCTTAATCTGCAAAAAATTACGTGCAAAGAAGGTGCAGCGTTTACACTCCGGCCCACCAGCGCGTATGATTTCCGTACAGATCCTGACGGACGATTGCACAAGGAATGTTTCACAATGACCGCACTACAGCTCCCCTGCACCATATTCAAAACCCAAAAGTGGATGGACGACTATGGCGCGAGTGATATGCGCTGCGGCGATCTGACCGAAGCACAGTTAAAATCACAGTATCGGCTGGATTACATTTCTGACCGGGTTGATCCCTGGAAGCTTACCCGGCGTTCCTCAATGGATCGTCCTCAATCCATGTTCTGCTGCAATTTGCGCGGCCAGGGTGAAAAGATCACTCGCCAGCAGTGTGCCGCAATGCTGTTTGATGAATTCCGCTCGTTATCCCGCAAATTTTCCCTGTACGGGCCGTACAGCCACCTGATCGAAAAGATGATCACCCACATGCAGAACGGCAACGGTATACCCTTTCGTGATACCTCGCTGGACCGGGCATTGAAAGAGCAGATTCTTAATGACGGGACAGACAACAGTACTTTTTTAAGAATTAAAAGGATTATTAGTAAAAATACAGATTGGAATAATAGATTTTACCCTTCCGAAATGAGGGGGGAAATAACAAGAATAATACTTGATAGCAAGTTACCTAAATTTTATAGGTTTCAGGATAATTATAACGGCATGGGTATTACGGTTCATGATACCTGGGCAACGCATATCACTATAAAATCACTGCACATCGATAATAACCGTTACCGGGCTGTCGTGCATTACAAGATACAGGATCACTTTGGCCTCGATAGCGACGATATACTGAAAACAAAATTCAGCCAGTTCCATTTATTCCGCATATGGTTTGTACTCCAGCGATACGATCAGTTTGGCTTTAAGCCATACATGACCAATATGGAAGCCACTGTAGAGATTACCGGGGGCCCTAATGAAAGCTAACTTAAAAAAAATCGCGGTGGCTCTTGTTATAACCAGCTGCGCGTTGACTGGCTACTTTTGGTGGTTGACCTCACGACCAGTCAAAATTATCGCTGTCCATCAGGAAGATAATTTTAGCGAGATTTTAGTAAAAAATTTCCCATTCACCGATAAAGGAAAGATAAATTGGTGGCTGGCAAATAAAGACTCATTGAAAATAAAATATAACATCCCCTGTCCTTCATCCTCTGGTAATTTTTATGTGAATTTTTGGGATTATGGCGAGGGATACAAAGAAAAAGGGAAGTATGACCGTCGCTGCTTTGATGACATGAATACCGTTAAAAATTGCATAGATAAAAATGCCGTTTTCTCTGTAGAGAATAATAGAAAAAAAGAAATATTATTTAGGGTGTACGATGGAAGATACCGTATGGAAAAAAACGGTAATAAAATAAAACTTAAAGACGAATAGTACCCCTCTCCCTCGCGTGGGGACAGCAATAAAATCATCCGCTCTACCCTAACTTTCACCAGCTCTGCGAAAGTAACAAAATGGCAGGGAGGCTATCCCGACGGGGAGAAAAGCGGCAACGCCTTACCGCCTGCCTCGACTCCTTTCAGTAAGGCGGTGACGTGCAAGGCGAACGTAACAAATGAGTGGTTTTTTAGCCCCATTAGCCCGCTATTCTCTGGACAGGGCATTGAAAGAACAGATAATTAGAGATATTTCCGAAAAAAAAGCACACGCATTTTGTTATCAAAAGCATTCAGAACAGGTACAGACTGTGAAAGAAAAAATTTTCCAGTTGAAAACAAGACCAGACTAAGAGATGCAATACTAAGTAGTAAGTTACCAAAGTTCGACAGATTCCAGGACCATTACAATGGTATGGGCATTACCGTTCACGATACCTGGGCTACACATATCACTATAAAATCACTGCATATTGATAATGATCGCTATCGGACAGTGGTACATTACAAGGTACAGGACCATTTTGGTTTGAATAGCGATGATATTTTGAAAAAAAATTTAGTCAGTTCCATTTTTTCCGTATCTGGTTCGTGCTCCAGCGATACAACCAGTTTGGCTTCAGGCCATTCATGACCAATATGGAAGCTACTGTAGAGATTACAGGTGAGCGCAATGAAATCTAAAATTAAAAAAGCGTTTTGTGCGTCATTACTTATTAGCTGCACCCTGCTGGTTTACCTCCTCTTGTTGTCGTTACGTCCCGTGGAGATCATAGCTGTTCACCAAAGACATAACTATAGCGATGTTTTAGTAAAGAACTTCCCTCTAACTGAACAAGGGAAAGTTAATTGGTGGTTGAAAAACAAAGAAATCCTCAAGAGCAGGTATAACATCCCAAGGCCGGCCCTGGATGGTTTTTTCACCATCATTTTTTGGGGGTTTGGTGATGGATATAAATAAACCTATGGGTATGACCGACTCTGTTTTAATGATATGAAACCGCCAGTAAATTGTATTGATAAAGATTCGCTCATTATGGTTAACAATAGCAGGAATACCGGCCTTTATTTCATTGTAGATAGCGGAACATATCGTATAAACGACAGTGGTAAGATGGTAAAAAAAATCAGATTAGAACGGCTCCACTCGCGCAGAGACAACAATAAAGTCTTCCGCTCCCTCCGCACCAACTATGCGAAGAAAGCACGAATGAGCGCCGGTCGCTATCACTTACATTTTCTCTATATGGCCACTACAGTCATCTGGTTGAAAAGATAATTGGCTATATGGATAACCCGTTATTGTCTGCCGTACACCTTATATCACTGGTGAGCGCATAAACCCTGTGCCTGACGCATATTGTTAAAGATGAATAGTTTTACAGGCGGCACCAGGCTAAAATCCCCCTTCTTTTCCTGCGGATAATTTTAAGGTTTTTATGCAAACTCTTCCTCCCTGCCCTGAATGCCACTCCGAATACAGCTGGCAGGATGGCGACCTGTTTAACTGTCCCGAATGCGGCCACGTCTGGTCTGGCAACACAGAAGTCACAGACGCGCTGGTGGTAAAAGACGCCAACGGCAATCTGCTGGCTGACGGCGACAGCGTGACGGTTATTAAAGACCTCAAGGTCAAAGGCAGCTCGACGCCTCTTAAGATCGGCACCAGAGTAAAAAGCATTCGCCTGGTGGAAGGCGATCATAATATCGACTGTAAAATTGACGGCTTTGGCCCGATGAAGCTGAAATCAGAATTCGTAAAGAAAAACTGATCCGGTTTTAACCTGCGGCGACGATCGGGGTACAGGCTGCGCAGTCTTCAGCTAAAGGCCGCAGCCTGTTCTGCCGTGATAAGCGCCTGCTTTTCTAACTGCATGGCGATTGAACGCGGTGAACGCTCACACAGGCCAGCCAGGTCGCTGACGGAATGGCCCTGCCGGAAAAGCGCTATCAACTCCTGTTTTTGCTCTTCAGACCAGGGAAGATAAGCGTTGCCTGGCCGCCCTTCCGCTCGATTCTTTTCCCGACGCTCTTCTGGCGTCAGCTTCACCTTTTCTTGCCGTTTTACAGCACTGAAATTCACGCTGCTGAACTCTTCAGCCAGAGCAAACAACAGCCTTATAGCCTCGGGTGTATGCACAACAGAAGCTGGCGGCAACAGCTCGCCTGTTTCCGGATGGATCCCTTTTGCCAACAGTCGGAAAATTTCACCTGCCATCATTTTCTCATCCTTGTGATAGCCTGCCCGACTTCAGGATCCAGCCGTGCAGTTTTTTAATCATGCTATGTCAGGTGGCTAAGCCCATTGCTGAATAGCGGATTCAAAAAAACTCAAATAAAATAAAATGTTGTCCCTGAGACGCGCACGGTTACTTTATTTTCAGATTAGGTAAACTCATTTACTTAACGGCTTTTAGAAAAATTCACTCGTCAACCTGTCTGGGATCCTGCAGGCTTGCCGCCGATTGCTCAGGAGCAGGTTATGCTACTTACTGTTTTTTATCTGATTGGGATCACCGCAGAAGCCATGACCGGCGCGCTGGCCGCTGGCCGCCGGAAAATGGATATGTTCGGCGTCATTATTATCGCTTCCGTTACCGCTATTGGCGGCGGATCCGTGCGCGATATGCTGCTTGGCCACTACCCGCTTGGCTGGGTAAAACACCCCGAATACATCGTCATTGTGGCGATGGCTGCCGTTATTACCACCCAGCTGGCGCCGCTGATGCCGCATTTGCGCAAGGTCTTCCTGGTGCTGGACGCGCTGGGCCTGGCCGTTTTCTCTATCATCGGCACCAAAGTGGCGCTGGATATGGGCCATGCCTCGATTATTGCGGCTATTAGTGCGGTGATTACCGGCGTCTTCGGCGGCGTGCTGCGCGATATGTTCTGCAACCGTATCCCGCTGGTTTTCCAGAAGGAGCTTTATGCCGGTATCGCCTTTGCTTCCGGCTGGCTCTATATCCTGCTGTTGAAAACGCCGGTATCCGACGAATTGGCCATCATCATCACGCTGCTGTTTGGCTTTCTGGCGCGCCTGCTGGCGTTGCGCTTCCGGCTGGGGCTGCCGGTATTTAACTATCCTCATGCCGATCACTAAAAGGTTCATCGCCTTGCCTCATCTGCATAAGCAATCAGCTGCTGCACCTGAGGGTGATGCAGAAAACGCACGATTTGCCCGGCCAGCGTTTTACCTATGCCTGGTAGCTGCTGCCATGCCTCTTCCCGTCGGGCCAGTAGCGTTGACCAGTCGTTATCTTCAATAGCGTTCAGGGCACCTTCCGGTACAGGAACGCCCAGGGCTTTTACCCAACGCCTGAAGGGCTGCCGTCGGCTTAGCGAGAATTGGTGGTAAAGCCAGTCTGCGCGGGCGGGCGTGAGGTCAGCAATTTTCCGCAGATCTTCCTGAGTCAGCGCAAGCCAGGAAAATAGATGGGTCAGCTGCCCGGCCTGCATCAGGCGCTGCCAGCTGCTACGGCTGACGCCGGTCATCGCCAGCGCCTGTCTGCCGCTTGCCCAGACAAGGCGGGCCAGAAACTGCTCGCGACAGGCAGGCGTATAGTCAAAACAGCTCAGAGCATGAAAAGCATCAGCATCCGGTACGGGCGGCCTGTCCCGTTTTTGTACCCGCCAGATGACCTCGTCAAGCCTGGGGATGCCCTGACCCGCCAGGCTAATGGCGACCCTGTCGCCCGGCACGATATCCAGCGCCTGCCAGCGTTTAAGCGAGCCAATATTGACCCGGCTGACTTTTTTATCATCCAGCTGTACGGGTAACAGATTTAGTACCGCGCCTGTTTTTCCCGTCCGCCCAATGGGGAAATCGACTGAGCGAACCTCTGCGCTCACTTTCAGCGGCGTATATTTCCAGGCTGCTGACCAGGTATTATCGCCGGGTAGCCAGTAAGCGCCCTTTACTGGCGTACCGTGGATCACCACACCATCCGTAACAAAGGGCAGAGGCTGATGAAACCAGCGTTCGCGCCAGTCGGCGACTTCATCAGCGTTGGCAACAGGCTTGCTCCAGGCTTCCATAATGCTGAAGCCCGCCTTGCTTAACTGCTGTAAGCGCTGCGGCATCTTTTCCGGTCCGTCCGGCCAGGCCCAGATAAATATGCCCAGCTGTGCCAATAGCGGCGAGCTCTCATTACGCCGCATTGCACCAGCCACGACGGCGCGGGCATTAACGCCACCCTGGCTGGCCTGCTGGTGATCGGTCATCTTCAGATAAAGCTCGCCCTGCAAAACCAGGGGATCGTCATCCAGCGTTATCTGCTGCGGAATAGCGGGAATATGGCGCGCTTTTTCCGTCCAGTCTTCCCCTCGCAGCCCGTCGCCGCGACTGATTACCCGCACAAGTTTTCCATACCGATACAAGAGCGTCACGGCAATACCGTCCAGTTTTGGCTGGACCCACAGCGGTTGCTTTCCCACCATCCAGCGCGCTACCGCCTTTCTGTCCGGCAGCTTTTTGACGCCAACATGCGCCACCGGATGCCGTACCTTGCCGCTTTTCGCCAGCGCCGGCGAACGAGAGTCGCTTTCAGGCCGGAAGCAGCGCTGCCAGTCATGATACGTTTTCTCTAAGGCATCATAGCGTTCATCCTCAACCAGGCTGATGCCTTGCTCATAGTAGGCGCGATCCCAGTCGCTCAGCTGTTTTTCCAGCGCTGCCATCTCCAGTTCTGCCCGGGCGGGTGACCAGACGGGGCAAAAAGCCTGCGCAATGGCCCCCCCTCCCAGCCCGAACATTATTACTATGCTTCGCATCGTCACACTCCCTTGTTGCTCTGCTTCGCTTATTAAATCGGCAAAATCAGAACATGGCGATAGCGTAAGATTGCTTATGGAAAACATATCGAAAAGTTTTCCTCCTAGCATGAAACCTGTCATCAGTACCGCGAGCCATCTTCCAGATTTAGAGAAAAAACGCGGCAGAACAGCCGAAACGCTGCATCCTGGCCTTCACCCGTGTATACTGTGCAGGAAGTAAACTCCGACTGGCATAGCAAGAAATCATCATGGCTCAAGGCACACTTTTTATTGTTTCAGCACCAAGCGGCGCGGGTAAATCCAGCCTGATTAACGCGCTGCTAAAGACGCAACCGCTGTATGACACTCAGGTGTCCATCTCCCATACCACCAGGGGCGTGCGTCCGGGTGAGAATCACGGCGAACACTATTATTTTGTAAACCATGACGAATTTCGTCGTATGATCGAAGAAGATGCCTTTCTGGAGCATGCCGAAGTGTTCGGCAATTATTACGGCACGTCACGCAGGGCGATCGAGCAGGTGCTCTCAACCGGCGTGGATGTCTTTTTAGATATTGACTGGCAGGGCGCGCAGCAAATCCGTCAGAAAATGCCGCAGGCACGCAGCATTTTTGTTTTACCGCCGTCAAAAGACGAGCTGGATCGCCGCCTGCGCGGGCGCGGTCAGGACAGCGAAGAGGTCATTGCCCGACGTATGGCGCAGGCCGTCGCGGAAATGAGCCACTATGCGGAGTACGACTACCTTATTGTGAACGATGATTTCGATCTGGCGCTGTCCGATTTGAAAACCATTATTCGCGCCGAGCGTCTGCGAATGGGCCGTCAAAAATCCCGTCATGATGCTTTAATCAGCAAACTGTTGGCAGACTGAGGACAACTCAGTATGATGCCCAGTCATTTCGTCAACCGTGGAGTATCACACTTATGGCACGCGTAACCGTACAGGACGCAGTAGAAAAAATTGGTAACCGTTTTGACCTGGTTCTGGTCGCCGCTCGTCGCGCTCGCCAGATGCAGGTTGGCGGCAAAGATCCGCTGGTTCCGGAAGAAAACGACAAGTCTACCGTTATCGCGCTGCGCGAGATCGAAGAAGGTCTGATCACCAACCAGATTCTGGATGTCCGTGATCGTCAGGAACAGCAGGAGCAGGAAGCCGCAGAACTGCAGGCTGTTACCGCTATCGCTGAAGGTCGTCGTTAATCATCAGCCGGAAGGCTCGCCCTTGTATCTGTTTGAAAGTCTCAATCAACTGATTGAAAAATACTTGCCTGAGGACCAGATAAAGCGCCTCAAGCAAGCTTACCTTGTCGCACGTGATGCTCACGAGGGACAGACTCGCTCCAGCGGTGAGCCTTACATTACCCATCCGGTTGCTGTCGCCTGTATTCTGGCGGAGATGAAGCTCGACCATGAAACGCTCATGGCCGCGCTTCTGCATGATGTCATCGAGGATACTCCCGCCACCTATCAGGATATGGAACAGCTGTTCGGTAAGAACGTGGCTGAACTGGTGGAGGGGGTTTCCAAGCTAGACAAGCTGAAATTCCGCGATAAGAAAGAGGCGCAGGCCGAAAACTTTCGCAAAATGATCATGGCGATGGTGCAGGATATCCGCGTCATTCTGATCAAGCTGGCTGACCGCACGCATAACATGCGCACGCTGGGATCGCTGCGTCCGGATAAGCGTCGTCGTATCGCGCTGGAAACGCTGGAGATCTACAGTCCGCTGGCGCATCGCCTGGGTATTCATCACCTGAAAACCGAGCTGGAAGAGCTGGGTTTCGAGGCGCTCTATCCCAACCGCTACCGCGTTATCAAAGAGGTAGTGAAAGCGGCGCGCGGCAACCGCAAAGAGATGATCCAGAAAATCCTTGCGGAGATTGACGGTCGTCTGCAGGAAGCCGGCATTCCGTGTCGCGTCAGCGGCAGGGAAAAACACCTCTATTCCATCTACTGCAAAATGCACCTGAAAGAGCAGCGCTTCCATTCCATTATGGATATCTATGCCTTCAGGGTCATCGTTCACGACGTGGATACCTGTTACCGGGTGCTGGGCCAGATGCACAGCCTCTATAAGCCTCGTCCGGGCCGGGTGAAAGACTACATCGCTATCCCCAAGGCCAACGGCTATCAGTCGCTGCACACTTCGATGATCGGCCCGCATGGCGTACCGGTTGAAGTGCAGATCCGTACGGAAGATATGGATCAGATGGCAGAGATGGGCGTCGCGGCGCACTGGGCCTATAAAGAGCAGGGCGAAAGCAGTACCACTGCGCAAATCCGCGCCCAGCGTTGGTTGCAAAGCCTGCTGGAGCTGCAGCAGAGCGCGGGCAGCTCCTTTGAATTTATCGAAAGCGTAAAATCGGATCTTTTCCCGGACGAGATTTACGTTTTCACGCCGGAAGGCCGCATCGTCGAACTGCCTGCGGGCGCGACGCCGGTTGACTTCGCCTATGCGGTGCACACCGATATCGGTCATGCCTGCGTGGGCGCGCGTGTCGATCGCCAGCCCTACCCGCTTTCCCAGCCGCTGACCAGCGGTCAGACCGTTGAAATCATTACGGCACCGGGCGCGCGGCCTAACGCCGCCTGGCTGAACTTCGTGGTCAGCTCCAAAGCGCGCGCCAAAATCCGTCAGCTGTTGAAAAACCTCAAGCGCGACGACTCTGTCAGCCTTGGCCGTCGCCTGCTGAATCATGCGCTGGGCGGCAGCCGCAAGCTGGCCGAGATTTCGCCGGAGAGTATTCAGCACGAGCTGGAACGCATGAAGCTGGCGACGCTGGACGATCTGCTGGCAGAGATTGGCCTGGGCAACGCTATGAGCGTGGTGGTGGCGAAAAACCTGCAGCAGAGCGACCAGCCTGCGCCGGTGGTTTCCAGTACGCCATCGCGCGGCAAGCTGCCGATCAAAGGCGCCGACGGCGTGCTGATCACCTTTGCCAAGTGCTGCCGCCCTATTCCCGGCGATCCTATTGTGGCGCATGTCAGCCCCGGCAAAGGTCTGGTAGTGCACCATGAATCCTGCCGGAATATCCGCGGCTACCAGAAAGAGCCAGAGAAGTTTATGGCGGTAGAGTGGGATAAGGTTACCGAGCAGGAGTTTGTGGCGGAGATCAAGGTGGATATGTTTAACCACCAGGGCGCGCTGGCAAACCTGACGGCGGCCATCAACACTGCCGGATCGAATATCCAGAGCCTGAACACGGAAGAGAAAGATGGCCGGGTTTACAGCGCCTTTATCCGTCTGACGGCACGCGATCGCGTACATCTGGCGAATATTATGCGCAAAATCCGCGTAATGCCTGACGTGATTAAAGTTCACCGCAACCGAAACTAGCGCATGAATGCTCAACGTTTTGCCCGTATCCGTGAAATGCTGGCTGCCCGCCAGCACGATTTAACCGTCTGCATGGAGCTGGTGCACAAACCGCATAACGTCTCTGCGGTGATCCGCACGGCAGATGCGGTTGGCGTGCATGAAGTCCATGCGGTCTGGCCGGGCAGCCGGATGCGTACCATGGCCTCTGCCGCCGCCGGAAGCAACAGCTGGGTGCAGGTGAAAACGCATCCGACTATTGCTGATGCGGTCACGCATCTTAAAGGCCAGGGAATGCAGATCCTGGCTACGCATCTTTCTGATAAAGCAGTAGATTTCCGCAAAATCGATTATACCCGCCCGACCTGCGTGTTGATGGGTCAGGAAAAAACCGGTATCACCCAACAGGCGCTTGAACTGGCTGACCAGGAGATCGTTATTCCGATGGTCGGCATGGTGCAGTCGCTGAACGTCTCCGTAGCTTCAGCGCTGATCCTCTATGAAGCACAGCGCCAGCGCCAGAACGCAGGCATGTATCAGCGTCAGGAGAGTCTGCTTTCCTATAGCGAACAGCAGCGCCTGCTGTTTGAAGGCGGCTATCCCGTTCTGGCCAGGGTCGCCAAACATAAAGGCTTACCTTATCCGCAAATTAGCGAAACGGGCGAAGTAATTGCCGATCCCGACTGGTGGGCCACCATGCAGGCATCGGTACGTAAAAAATGACGGGCCGCCTGATGGATGCCATCCCGCTCAGCACGCTTGCCGGCGTTGGCGCAAGCCAGGCTGGCAAGCTGGCGAAGCTCGGGCTGACCACCGTGCAGGATCTGCTGCTTCATCTGCCGCTTCGTTACGAAGACCGCACCCAGCTTTACGCTATTAACGACCTCCTGCCTGACATCTACGCCACGGTAGAGGGCGAAGTGCTGCAAAGCGATATCTCCTTTGGCCGCCGCCGCATGCTGACCTGTCAAATCAGCGACGGCACCGGCATCCTGACGCTGCGCTTTTTCAACTTTAACGCCGGCATGAAAAACAGCCTGGCGCCCGGTCGGCGTGTAACCGCCTATGGCGAAATAAAGCGCGGCCAGCGCGGCGCCGAAATTATTCACCCTGAGTATCGCGTTCAGGGCGATAACAGCGTGGTGGAGCTACAGGAAACGCTGACGCCGGTCTACTCCACGACCGAAGGGATCCGCCAGGCGACGCTGCGCAATTTGACCGATCAGGCGCTGAAGCTGCTGGATACCTGTCCTGTCGCCGAACTTCTGCCGTCGGAGCTGAGCCAGGGCATGATCAGCCTGCCGGATGCGCTGCGGATGCTGCACAGGCCGCCACCCGATACGGCGCTGGTGGATCTGGAAAACGGCAGGCATCCGGCGCAGCGTCGCCTGATTATGGAAGAGCTGCTGGCGCACAATCTCAGTATGCTGGCCGTTCGCGCCGGCGCGCAGCGCTATCGTGCTTTAGCTATGCCGGCTCGCCATGAGCTGAGCGACAGGCTGCTGGCTGCCTTGCCGTTTAAGCCGACCAACGCCCAGGCGCGCGTCGTGCAGGAAATAGAGCACGACCTGGCGCAAAGCTACCCCATGATGCGCCTGGTGCAGGGTGACGTAGGATCGGGCAAAACGCTGGTGGCCGCGCTGACCGCCCTGAACGCGATCGCCTGGGGCAAACAGGTGGCGCTGATGGCGCCAACCGAGCTGCTGGCCGAACAGCACGCCAATAACTTCCGCCAGTGGTTTGCGCCGCTGGGGATTGAAGTTGGCTGGCTGGCTGGCAAGCAGAAAGGCAAGGCGCGCCTGGCGCAGCAGGATGCCATCGCCAGCGGTCAGGTATCGATGATTGTCGGCACCCACGCGATTTTTCAGGAACAGGTGCGGTTTAACGGCCTGGCGCTGGTGATTATTGACGAGCAGCACCGCTTTGGCGTCCACCAGCGGCTGGCGCTGTGGGAAAAAGGCTTGCAGCAGGGTTTCCATCCTCATCAGCTGATTATGACCGCGACGCCGATCCCGCGTACGCTGGCGATGACTGCCTATGCGGACCTGGAAACCTCCACCATCGACGAGCTGCCGCCGGGCCGTACACCGGTCACTACCGTCGCCATTCCCGATACGCGGCGGGCCGATATTATTACCCGCGTGCAGAACGCCTGTAGCGGCGAAGGTCGCCAGGCCTACTGGGTCTGTACGCTGATTGAAGAATCGGAACAGCTGGAAGCCCAGGCCGCCGAAGCCACCTGGGAAGAGCTGAAGCTGGCGCTGCCAGAGCTGAACGTCGGGCTGGTGCACGGCAGGATGAAACCCACCGAGAAGCAGGCGGTGATGCAGGCGTTCAAACAGGGCGAGGTTGACCTGCTGGTCGCTACCACGGTCATCGAAGTTGGCGTGGATGTGCCTAATGCCAGCCTGATGATCATCGAAAACCCGGAAAGGCTTGGCCTGGCGCAGCTGCACCAGCTGCGGGGGCGCGTTGGTCGCGGCTCGGTTGCCTCCCACTGCGTGCTGCTTTATAAAGCGCCGCTGAGCAAAACGGCGCAGAAACGCTTACAGGTTCTGCGCGACAGCAACGACGGCTTCGTGATTGCGCAATGCGATCTGGAAATCCGTGGTCCTGGCGAGCTGCTGGGTACGCGTCAGACAGGCAACGCCGAATTCAGGGTGGCCGATCTGGTACGCGATGGCGCGATGATCCCGGAAGTGCAGCGCGTCGCCCGCCATATTCATCAGCACTATCCTGAACAGGCGCAGGCGCTGATTGAACGCTGGATGCCGGAAACCGAGCGCTATACCAACGCCTGACCTCCGGTAGCCTGCTGTCTTTCCTCCTGCGCTCCGGCTACCTACCGCTAAAGGCAGCCATCGCGGCGACCGCTTCGTTAACCGGCTGTTCGCCGCTGGTTAACTCGATTATCACCCTTTTCACCTCTGGCTGCTCAATCAGCGAATGCAGCACGGCGGCCACATCATCGCGCGGGACGGTGCCGTAAGGAATGGCCAACCCGGCGTTGACTTTTCCCGTGCCCGCTTCGTTAACCAGCGTGCCGGGCCGCAGGATCACCCAGTCCAGCGAGGTCGCAGAAAGCATCACGTCGGCCTGTTTTTTTACCTGCATATAATGCTCAAAGCCCGGCGAAGGTGCCTTGCCCCTTCCGGCATCAGGAAAAGCGGAAACCAGCAGAAAACGCTGAATACCTGCCAGCCTGGCGGCTTCGGCAGCGAAGCGCGCGCCGCGACCGTCAATGCCATCGGTGAAATCTACGCCAGCGCCTGCTGCGCCTGCGGAGAACACCACGGCATCGCAGCCCTGCATCGCCGCCGCCAGCCTTTCGCTACTGGTGTTCATCAGGTCGATATTCACCGGTTTTACGCCATCGGCCTCCAGCGCCTCTTTTTGACTGTTCCGACGATGCAGCCCCGTGATCTGATGGCCCGCATTGGCCAGCCGTTTTCTGAGACGTCGCCCCACGCCACCCGTTGCGCCAATAATAAATACGTTCATTGTTTGCTTCCTTTTTTCTGGCCCGCAGGCGCGATGATTAAGCTTAGTGAATAGTGGTTCGCTTTGCCGTCCGGCGTTTAGCCGATGCTGTTGGCAATCGTTTGCTTTTACCGTAGAGAAGCTTAAAATCGCCACTTTGTTCGCCACGGAACTCCTGAGCATGTCCGCTAATCTTTCTGAAGCCAGCCGCAGCGCAGCGCCCGCTGCAAAAAGTGAATTAATTTACCGCCTTGAAGATCGCCCCCCGCTGCCGCAGACGCTGTTTGCTGCCTGCCAGCATTTGCTGGCAATGTTTGTCGCGGTTATCACGCCCGCGCTGTTGATCTGCCAGGCTTTGGGCCTGCCCGCTGAGGACACGCAGCATATTATCAGCATGTCGCTGTTCGCCTCCGGGGTTGCCTCGGTGCTGCAAATAAAAACCTGGGGCCCGATAGGATCGGGACTGCTGTCGATTCAGGGCACCAGCTTTAACTTTGTGACGCCGCTGATCATGGGCGGCATGGCGTTGAAAAACGGCGGCGCGGATGTGCCGACTATGATGGCTGCCCTGTTCGGCACGCTGATGCTGGCTTCCGTTACCGAAATGGCGCTTTCCCGCGTGCTGCATCTGGCGCGCCGTGTAATTACGCCGCTGGTTTCCGGCATCGTGGTAATGATTATCGGCCTGTCGCTGATCCAGGTCGGCCTGACCTCTATCGGCGGCGGTTTTGCCGCCATGAGCAATCACACCTTTGGCGCGCCAAAGAACCTGCTGCTGGCCGGCGCGGTGCTGCTGGTGATTATTTTGCTGAACCGCCAGCGTAATCCTTATTTACGCGTGGCCTCGCTGGTGATAGCCATGGCCGTCGGCTATCTGCTGGCCTGGCTGATGGATATGCTCCCCGCCGGAACCGCCGCAACGAACCAGCCGCTGATTGCCGTGCCACAGCCTTTCTATTACGGGCTGGGCATCGACTGGAATTTACTGATCCCACTGATGCTGGTGTTTATGGTGACCTCGCTGGAAACCATCGGCGATATTACCGCAACTTCCGACGTTTCCGAACAGCCGGTCAGCGGTCCGCTCTATATGAAGCGGCTGAAAGGCGGCGTGCTGGCGAACGGCCTGAACTCGTGCGTCTCGGCACTGTTTAATACCTTTCCCAACTCCTGTTTTGGTCAAAACAACGGCGTGATCCAGCTGACCGGCGTCGCCAGCCGCTACGTTGGCTTCGTGGTCGCGCTGATGCTGATCGTACTGGGGCTTTTCCCGGCGGTCAGCGGCTTTGTGCAGCATATTCCTGAACCGGTGCTGGGTGGCGCGACCATCGTTATGTTCGGCACGATTGCGGCCTCGGGCGTGCGCATCGTCTCGCGCGAGCCGCTGAATCGTCGGGCGATTATGATTATTGCGCTGTCGCTGGCGGTAGGGCTGGGCGTTTCACAACAGCCGCTGATCCTGCAATTCGCACCGGCATGGCTGAAAACGCTGCTCTCTTCCGGCATCGCCGCCGGCGGCATTACCGCTATCATCCTGAATCTGCTTTTCCCTCAGGAGAAATAGCGTAAACGGCAGAGGGCAAAGCGCCTTCTGCCGTCTTCCCAGGGTTGAGCTTCGCGCATAAATCAGGCATAACACCCCTTATTGCAAGCGCACAGGGATAGCTCATGAAATTTGTTGGAAAAATTCTTCTTTCGCTGCTGGTTATCCTGCTGGCATTGGTCATTATGTCGTATCTACTGCTGCAAACTCGCTGGGGAGCCAGCTGGCTCAGCCGCACCGTCAGCCAGCACAGCGCTTATCAGCTGGCAGTCGGCCAGCTGGAGCATAATTTTTCCGCGCCATCGCATCTCATCCTTCATGACGTTTCGTTCGGCCATAAAACCCGACCAGCCATCCTGGTGGCAAAAAGTGTCGATTTAGGGTTGAGCGCCGGGCAGTTTTCACAGCCTCTGCATTTTGCCAGCGTTTTGCTTAGCCAGGGTACGCTAAGAATTACCAGTAAAACCAGCCAGCTGCCTCTTTCCGCAGAGCGTTTGCAGCTGAGCGACATGGCAGTCAGCAGCCATCACGATATGCTGCCTCTCGAGGCTCGGCACGTAAACGGCGGCGTGATGCCCTGGCAGCCCGAGGCGATAAGCTTTATCGGTAATAATGCCAGCTTCCAGTTCAGCGCTGGCTCGCTGACGTTTAAAGATATTCCTGCCAGCAATGTGCTGATTGAAGGCCGCATCAGGTCAAAACAGCTGGTGCTGAGTAATATGGGCGCCGACGTGGCACGCGGGTCGGTGACGGCCAGCGCGCAGCGTGACGAGCAGGGCAGCTGGCAGGTCAGCACGCTAAGGCTGAACAATCTGCGTCTGCAGAGCAGCAAAACGCTTGCCGAATTTCTACAGCCTCTGTTAACGCTGCCCGCCGTGCATTTCGAGCGAGTGGATGTAACCGATGCCCGACTGGAAGGCCAGAACTGGGCGGTGACCGATCTTAATCTGGCGTTGAAAAATATAACGCTGCGCGACGGCGACTGGGAAAGCGAGGACGGCTCGCTGTCGATGAATGCCAGCAGCTTTGTGAACGGCGCGCTGCTGCTGAACGATCCTATCGTTAATATGACCTTCTCACCGCAGGGCGCGGCGCTGACGCAGTTCAGCTCCCGCTGGGTTAACGGGCTGATCCGTGCGTCAGGTAACTGGACGCGCAGCGATAAAAAGCTGACGCTGGATGATGTGGTTATCGCCGGGCTGGAGTACACGCTGCCGCCAGCCTGGCGGGCGTTCTGGCTGAGCCGTTTACCGGCGTGGTTGCAAACCCTGGAAGTGACAAAGCTGAACGTCAGCCATAACCTGATTATTGATATCGACCCGAATTTTCCTTTCCAGCTGACCTCGCTCGACGGCAACGGTAGCAACCTGCTGCTGGCGCGCGATCGGGAATGGGGCATCTGGGGCGGTAACCTGAGCTTTAACGCGGCGGAAGCGACCTTTAACCGTGTGGATCTGCGTCATCCTTCTCTCGCCCTGACGGCGGACAGCAATGCCATCAACGTCACGGAGATGAGCGCGTTTCCCCGCAGCGGCATTCTCAAAGGGCTGGCAACGGTTTCGCAGCAGCCGCAGCGCGCTTTTTCGCTGTCGCTGCACGGCCGTGACATGCCGCTGAATCTGTTGCAGGACTGGGGATGGCCAGCGGTACCCCTGACCGAAAACGGCGAGCTGACGCTGAAGATGCAGGGCAGCCTGATGAAAGACGCGCCGCTGAAGCCTTCCGTTAACGGCACGCTTTCCGCTATTGCTGGCGATAAGTCAGTCCAGCAGACCGTGCAGGCAGGTAATCTCAGCAACAGGTAAAATGCTGCCCGCAGGCGGACTATATGATTAACCCGTATTCGCAACGTAGCGCGGTTAATGTATAGTCCGCTTTTTTACGGAGGAACCATGCTGACCAACTCATCCATTCGTCTCAATAAATACATTAGCGAGAGCGGTATCTGTTCTCGTCGCGATGCCGATCGCTATATCGAACAGGGAAATGTCTTTATTAACGGCAAGCGGGCCGCCGTTGGCGCGCAGGTTTTTGCCGGTGACGTGGTGAAAGTGAACGGTCAGCTTATCGAGCCGCGCGATGAGGAAGATCTGGTATTTATCGCCCTGAATAAACCCGTGGGCATTATCACCACCATGGAAGAAGGCGAACGGGATAATATCAGCGACTTCGTTAACCACAGCAAGCGGGTTTTCCCTGTTGGCCGCCTGGATAAAGATTCGCAGGGCCTGATTTTTCTGACCAATCACGGCGATCTGGTGAATAAGATCCTGCGTGCCGGCAATAACCACGAAAAAGAGTACGTGGTCACGGTAAACAAGCTGGTGACGGATGAGTTTATTGAGGGCATGAGCGCTGGCGTGCCGATGCTGGGCACGGTGACGCTGAAGTGCAAGGTGCAAAAGGAAGCGCCGTTTGTTTTCCGCATTACGCTGGTGCAGGGGCTTAACCGCCAGATCCGCCGCATGTGCAAGCACTTTGGCTACGAGGTCACCAAGCTCGAACGCACGCGCATTATGAACGTCAGCCTGAAAGGCCTGCCGCTGGGCGAGTGGCGCGATCTGACCGACGACGAGCTGACCGAGCTGTTCGGCCTGATTGAGGATTCCTCATCCGAAGCAAAACCCGCCAAAAAAGCGCAGGCGAAAGCGAAGCCCGCCGCCGCGAAAAAACCGGCCATTGGCGGGCAGAAAAGCGGTAAGGAAGGCGCGAAGACGCCGGGCAACCTGGCCTCCCGCAAACGCTTTACCCAGCCGGGCCGCAAGAAAAAAGGCCGTTAAGGCATATTCGATCCGGCTGGCTCCAGCGGGCCATCCGGATCGGCAGGAAGCACAATATAGACGCCTTCAAATACCGCCCCGCACTCTTCATTGCCAAACAGCTCGACTTCCAGCTGAACGCGCGCCTTGCGTCCCCGGGCCAGCCTGTCCAGATCGCCGCTCAGCGAGCCTAAGTCCGCTACCGCGCCTGGCCTGCCGCTGATGGGGTGGCTGTAGCGGATATGCGCATCGGCCAGGATAATGGTGCCGCCTAAATGTCGCTCGCGCAGCAGCAGCCAAATCAGCCCCCAGCCGGTCAGCGTCGCCAGCGAAAACAGGCTGCCGGCGAACAGCGTATGGTGAGGATTCTGGTTGCCGGTTTCCGGCATCGTGGTGATAAATTTTTGCCCGGTATACTGCAGGATACGCACGCCCATTTTTTCGCTGAGCGGGATATGCTCGTACCAGGCCTGCTGCAACTGCCCGCACCAGTCGGCACGATGCAGAATATCGTCCAGCGTGATCACCGGCTTAATCATTAAAAAATGACGAACCGGCGTCGTCTGTGGCACGGTGATTTCGCCCTGATTGACGTAGCCAAGCTTGGCGAAAAACTCGACGGCGTCTTCACGGGCGCTGCACACTACCCGCTTGGCCCCTTCCTGACGCGCCACCGACTCCAGCGTCATCGCGACCAGCGTGCCCAATCCTTTGCCCTGCACCGCAGGATGCACGGCCAGAAAGCGAATGGCCGCCTCGTTATCCGCGTTGATATAAAGGCGCCCTGCGGCAACCGGCGCGCCGTTTTCATCCACCACCATTTGGTGATGCGCAAAGGCATCCCAGGCGTCGCGCTCCGATCCCTTGGGCTGGCGAAGCGGTTTGCGCAGCATTTCCCAGCGAAACTGGTAGTAGATATCCAGCTCTTCTGCGGTTTCAGGTACACGAAGATGATACATAAAGTGATTCTCTTTTTCCGGGGCGCCCGTTAGCCTTTCCGACCGTTTCATACCTGGAGCCAGAACGTCACCGGCCCGTCGTTAACCAGCGATACCTGCATATCCGCCGCAAAGCGGCCCGTCTCGGCGACAAGGCCTGTTTCGCGGCAGCAGGCGACAAAGTGCTCATATAACTGCTCAGCCTCCGCTGGCGCCGCGCCGCCCGAAAAGCTCGGGCGCATGCCTTTTTGCGTGTCGGCCGCCAGCGTAAACTGCGAGACTACCAGCACGCTGCCGCCAGCCTGCTGCACGTTAAGATTCATCTTGCCGTTCTCATCGCTGAAGATGCGATAGCCCAACACGCGGTCGCACAGCCGCTGCGCTTTTTGCTCGTCGTCGCCTTTTTCCACGCCCAGTAAGATTAGCAATCCCGGCCCGATTTCACCGATGGTCTGACCGGCTACCGTCACGCTCGCGCTCAGCGCTCGTTGAATTAAGGCAATCATTCTCTTCCTTTTCTTCTTCCTGTTTAAGCTGGCGATAGTCGCCGAGAGAGGCGGTGATCTCTGCGCCCAGCAGGACAATACACCATGTCCAGTAAACCCAGAGAAACAGAATGGGGATAACCGCCAGCACGCCATAGATAAGCTGATATGAAGGGAACATCGTAACATAGAGCGCAAAGCCTTTTTTCCCCAGCTCAAACAGCAGCCCCGCCACCAGCGCGCCGACCAGCGCATCTTTCCCCGGCACCTGCCGCGTTGGCACAATGCTGTAGAGCAGCCAGAAAGCCAGCCAGGAGAGCAGCAGCGGAAAAATACGCAGCCCGTAGTCAATCAGGCCGCTGACGCCGCTGACTGAAGCCCAGCGCAGCGACAGCAGATAAGAGCTGATTGCCAGGCTGGCACCCGCCAGCAGCGGGCCAAGCGTCAGGATCATCCAGTAGACGGCAAAAGAGTAAACGAGGGGCCTTTTGCGCTTGCTGCGCCAGATGACATTTAGCGCACTGTCGATGGAGTACATCAGCAGCAGCGCCGTCACCACCAGCCCGCAGGCGCCCACCGCCGTCATTTTATTGACGTTGGCGACAAACTGTTCCAGATAGCTTTGAACTACCGTGCCGGACGCCGGCACAAAGTTCTGAAAAATAAACAGCTTGAGCTGCCTGCTGACGTCGGCGAAGGCCGGGAAGGCGGCGAACAGCGCAAATACCACCGCCACCAGCGGCACCAGCGACAGCAGCGACACATAGGCAAGATGCCCCGCCAGCAGCGTCATGCCATCTTCATCAATACGCTGCCAAAGCAGTTTTACCCAGCGCCAGGTTGCCCGCAGGCGATGTCGATAATGGTTAATCGGCCGCATTAGCGAAAAAGGCCGGTATGGTGGTCGCATCAAAAACGGGTACGCTCTGAATGCCCAGCGCCTGCGCCGCGTCGATATTTTCCTGATTGTCGTCAAAGAAAATAGCCTGGTTGGCGGTAAAGCCCTCCTCGCTCAGCACCTGCTGATAGATACGCGCTTCCGGTTTGCGCATCCCCATCTCCTGGGAAAGATAGAGCTTGTCCGCCGCGCTTTGCACTTCGGGATACTGCGACGGCCAGAAACGCTGATGCAGCCGGTTGGTGTTAGACAGGATAACGACCCGATCGCCGCGCGCGCGCAGTCCGTTCATGATACGGATGGTATCCGCCCTGACGCCGACAAAAACGGCCTGCCAGCCTGCGGTGAACTGTTCAAAGCTTAGCGCCAGACCCAGCTCGTCGCACAGCTGTTCGGCAAAATCCTCGTCGCTGATTTCTCCTCGTTCATGGCGATGAAAGCTTTCTCCCATCGTAAAACGGCTTTGCAGCGTGGCCAAAGGCACGCGTCCCAGATCGCTCCAGACGCCCAGAACCCGGTTGAAATCAATATCAACAATGACGTTACCTAAATCAAAGATATACAGCATGGCCATCTCCATTTGTTCCGGTAAGGTATTCACTCTAGCGGTAAAAAGAGAAGCTGAACAGGGCAGGATTTTGAAATCTGGAAGGAAGGTTCCACAGGCGAAAAAAACAGGGCCGGAAAGATCCGGCCCTGTATTACAGCTTAAAAAAAGCGATTAGGCTTCTTTGCTGCCGCGTGATGCGCGTTTACGATCGTTTTCAGTCAGGTGACGTTTACGAATACGTACGGACAGCGGAGTCACTTCCACCAGCTCGTCGTCATCGATAAATTCAATCGCCTGCTCAAGCGTCATCTTGATAGCCGGCACCAGCGTGGTCGCTTCGTCAGTACCGGAAGCACGCATGTTGGTCAGTTTCTTACCGGTCAGACAGTTCACGGTCAGGTCGTTAGAACGGCTATGAATACCGATAATCTGGCCTTCATAAACTTCTGCGCCGTGACCCAGGAACAGCTTGCCACGATCCTGCAGGCTGAACAGGGCGAAGGCTACCGCTTTACCCTGGCCGTTAGAGATCAGCACGCCGTTCTGGCGCTGGCCCACTTCGCCCGGACGAATGTCGTCGTAGTGGCTGAAGGTGGAGTACAGCAGACCGGTACCGGAAGTCATGGTCATGAATTCGTTACGGAAGCCGATCAGGCCACGGCTTGGGATCACGTAGTCAAGACGTACGCGGCCTTTGCCATCCGGATCCATGTTTTTCATGTCCGCTTTACGTTCGCCCATCGCCTGCATCACAGAGCCCTGATGCTGCTCTTCGATATCCAGGGTGACGTTCTCGAACGGCTCCTGCTTACGACCGTCAATTTCGCGGAAGATAACTTTTGGACGGGATACCGCCAGCTCAAAGCCTTCACGACGCATGTTTTCGATCAGTACGGACAGGTGCAGTTCACCACGGCCGGAAACGCGGAATGCATCGGCGTCTTCGGTCTCTTCCACGCGCAGCGCAACGTTGTGCACCAGCTCTTTACGCAGACGATCCAGGATCTGACGAGAAGTAACGAACTTACCTTCTTTACCGCAGAACGGCGAGGTGTTGACGTTAAAGAACATGGTAACGGTTGGCTCATCAACGCTCAGCGCTGGCAGCGCTTCCACATTCTGTGGGTCACAGATGGTGTCGGAGATGTTCAGCTCGCCCAGGCCGGTGATAGCGATGATATCGCCCGCTTCCGCTTCGGTCGCGTCGATACGCTCCAGACCCAGGTGAGTCAGAACCTTGCCGACTTTACCGTTACGGGTTTTGCCTTCGCTGTCGACGATGGTGACCTGCTGGTTCGGCTTCACTTTGCCGCGCTTGATGCGGCCGATGCCGATAACGCCAACATAGTTGTTGTAGTCCAGCTGCGAGATCTGCATCTGGAACGGCGCTTCCATTTCTACCTGTGGAGGAGAAACGTGCTGCACAATGGCTTCATACAGCGGGGTCATGTCTTCTGCCATGTCGCTGTGGTCAAGACCAGCAATACCGTTCAGAGCAGAAGCGTAGATAACAGGGAAGTCGAGCTGCTCGTCGGTCGCGTCCAGGTTAACGAACAGGTCAAAGACCTGATCCACAACCCAGTCAGGACGTGCGCCAGGGCGGTCAACCTTGTTGATGACCACGATCGGCTTCAGACCATTAGCAAACGCTTTTTTGGTCACGAAGCGGGTTTGCGGCATAGGGCCATCCATTGCATCCACAACCAGCAGCACCGAGTCGACCATAGACATCACGCGCTCTACCTCGCCGCCGAAGTCGGCGTGTCCCGGGGTATCCACGATGTTGATACGATAGTCGTTCCATTTAATGGCGGTGTTTTTTGCGAGGATGGTAATCCCACGCTCTTTCTCCAAATCGTTGGAGTCCATTACGCGTTCGGTTGCTTCGGTGCGGGCGTCAAAGGTCCCGGACTGCTGCAGCAACTTATCAACCAGGGTAGTTTTACCATGGTCAACGTGGGCAATAATGGCGATGTTACGCAAATTTTCGATCACAGCTTTGCCTCAGGCATTAGAAATAGCGCGCTATTGTACACGGATTAATCGAAGAGCTGAACAGGATCACAGTTTTCAATTAAAGATAACTTTCGGGATTGCTTTCGGGGCCGTTTCCGGTGCAAAAAACACCCTTTATCAGAAAAATGCACTATTATTGTGCATTGACCGCACGCAAAAGCACCATAATGGTGCGCGACTTCCATCATGGTGCAGCTCCCGTTTCACGAGAGGGCGCATCATAGCGCTTTTTTCATCAATTAAGAAAGTTGGCATAGTTTTCGCTTTAATTATAACAAGCGAAAGAGGCCAGTTTCTACAACGGTTGCTAAGCAGTCAGAGAACATAATTATCGGTCGGCTGGGCGAGATAAGCAAAGCGCACCGCGAAAGTTCTCTAACCGACGACCATGACAAATCCAGGAGAGTTAAGTATGTCCGCTGAACACGTTCTGTCGATGATGAACGAGCATGAAGTCAAATTTGTTGACCTGCGCTTCACAGACACCAAAGGTAAAGAGCAGCACGTTACCATTCCTGCTCACCAGGTTAACGCTGACTTCTTCGAAGAAGGCAAAATGTTTGACGGCTCCTCCATCGGCGGCTGGAAAGGCATTAACGAATCCGACATGGTGCTGATGCCGGACGCGACCACTGCGGTCCTGGATCCTTTCTTTGAAGACTCTACGCTTATCATCCGTTGTGACATCCTTGAGCCAGGCACCATGCAGGGCTACGATCGCGACCCACGTTCTATCGCCAAGCGCGCCGAAGATTTCCTGCGTTCTTCCGGCATTGCTGATACCGTACTGTTTGGCCCGGAGCCAGAATTCTTCCTGTTTGACGATGTGCGTTTCGGCGCGACCACCTCCGGCTCTCACGTGGCTATCGACGATATCGAAGCGGCATGGAACACCGGTAAAGAATATGAAGGCGGCAACAAAGGCCACCGTCCGGGCCTGAAAGGCGGTTATTTCCCGGTGCCACCGGTCGACTCTTCACAGGACATCCGTTCTGCTATGTGTCTGACCATGGAGCAAATGGGTCTGGTTGTTGAAGCTCATCACCACGAAGTGGCGACCGCAGGTCAGAACGAAGTGGCCACCCGCTTTAACACCATGACCAAAAAAGCCGACGAAATTCAGATCTACAAGTATGTCGTGCACAACGTGGCGCACGCTTTCGGCAAAACCGCGACCTTTATGCCAAAACCCATCTTTGGCGATAACGGTTCCGGTATGCACTGCCATATGTCCCTGTCCAAAGGCGGCACCAACCTGTTCGCTGGCGACAAATACGGCGGCCTGTCTGAAACTGCCCTGTTCTACATCGGCGGTGTGATCAAGCACGCTAAAGCGATCAACGCCCTGTCTAACCCGACTACCAACTCCTACAAGCGTCTGGTGCCGGGCTACGAAGCGCCGGTTATGCTGGCCTACTCTGCCCGTAACCGTTCCGCCTCTATCCGTATTCCAGTGGTTGCCAGCCCGAAAGCGCGCCGTATTGAAGCCCGCTTCCCGGATCCAGCCGCTAACCCATATCTGTGCTTCGCTGCGCTGCTGATGGCAGGCCTGGACGGCATCATCAACAAGATCCATCCTGGCGACGCAATGGACAAAAACCTGTACGACCTGCCGCCGGAAGAAGAAGCGGAAATTCCAAAAGTAGCCGGCTCGCTGGAAGAGGCGCTGAACGCGCTGAACGAAGACCGTGAGTTCCTGACTCGTGGCGGCGTGTTCACTGACGACACCATTGATGCTTATATCGACCTGCGCAAAGCTGAAATGGATCGCGTTCGCATGACGCCGCACCCGGTCGAGTTCGAACTGTACTACAGCGTTTAGTTTCTGGCTCCGGCGACTCGTCGCGTTAAAGCGGCTACGGCAGGCTCAGTGATTCGGGTGAACACGGGCCGCAGCGTAACGAGCGCCGGAGATATTGTTGCCGTGGAAATTTTTAGCCCATCTCCGGATGGGCTTTTTTCGCCGTGGGCGCCGCGCGCAGAGAGACGAATTTCAGGTTCCATGACTATAATGCACTAAAATGGTGCAGGAGACCGCTGTTATGGCAACAGGCACGCAGCCCGATGCCGGGCAGATCCTCAACTCGCTGATTAACAGCATACTGCTGGTCGACAGCGAACTGGTGGTGCATTACGCCAATCCCGCCGCTCAGCAACTGCTGGCGCAAAGCTCCCGCAAGCTCTTTGGCACGCCGTTGCCGGATCTGATGGGCTATTTTTCTCTGAACATCGGAGTAATGCGCGAGAGTCTCAATGCCGGTCAGGGGTTTACCGACAGCGAGGTTACGCTGGTCGTCGACAGTCGTGCGCATATTATGTCTTTAACGGCGCAGCTGCTGCCGGACGGGCTAATCCTGCTGGAAATGGCGCCAATGGACAATCAGCGTCGCCTCAGCCAGGAACAGATCCAACATGCTCAACAGGTCGCCGCACGGGATTTAGTGCGTGGGCTGGCGCATGAAATTAAAAATCCGTTAGGGGGATTACGCGGCGCGGCGCAGCTGTTGGCAAAAGCCCTGCCCGATCCGGCCTTAACGGAATATACCAAAGTCATTATTGAACAGGCCGATCGCCTGCGTAACCTGGTGGATCGCCTGCTTGGCCCGCAGCAGCCGGGTATGCACGTCACGCAAAGCATCCATCAGGTCGCCGAGCGCGTGGTTAACCTTGTCTCGATGGAGCTGCCCGATAACGTTACGCTAATCAGAGATTACGACCCCAGCCTGCCGGAGCTGCCGCATGATCCGGATCAAATCGAACAGGTGCTGCTGAACGTAGTGCGTAACGCGCTACAGGCGCTGGGAGAAAAAGGCGGTGCCATTACGCTGCGCACCCGCACCGCATTCCAGCTGACGCTGCACGGCGTCCGCTATCGCCTGGTGGCCCGTATCGATATTGAAGATAACGGCCCCGGCATTCCGGCTCAGCTACAGGATACGCTGTTTTATCCGATGGTGAGCGGCCGCGAAGGCGGCACCGGTTTAGGCCTGTCGATTGCCCGCAGCCTGATCGATCAGCATTCGGGAAAAATAGAATTTAACAGTTGGCCTGGCCACACCGAGTTTTCCGTTTATTTGCCTATTCGCCAGTGAGGTTTCTATGCAACGAGGGATAGTCTGGATCGTCGATGACGATAGCTCCATCCGCTGGGTGCTTGAACGCGCGCTTACTGGAGCCGGTTTAAACTGCGCCACGTTTGACAGCGCGAGCGAGGTGCTGAACGCGCTTGCCACCAAAACCCCGGACGTTTTGCTTTCCGATATTCGTATGCCCGGCATGGACGGACTGGCGTTACTGAAACAAATTAAGCAACGTCATCCGATGCTGCCGGTAATTATTATGACCGCACACTCCGATCTGGATGCGGCCGTCAGCGCCTATCAGCAAGGCGCATTCGATTACCTGCCAAAACCCTTTGATATCGATGAAGCCGTGGCGTTAGTGGAACGCGCGATCAGCCACTATCAGGAGCAGCAGCAGCCGCGCAACCAGCCGGTCAGCGGCCCGACTACCGATATCATCGGCGAAGCGCCGGCGATGCAGGACGTGTTTCGTATTATCGGCCGCCTCTCGCGTTCTTCAATCAGCGTATTGATCAACGGCGAGTCGGGCACGGGCAAAGAGCTGGTGGCGCACGCGCTGCATCGCCACAGCCCGCGCGCGAAGGCGCCTTTTATCGCGCTGAACATGGCGGCTATCCCGAAGGATCTGATTGAGTCGGAGCTTTTCGGCCATGAGAAAGGCGCATTTACGGGCGCTAATCAAATCCGTCAGGGACGTTTCGAGCAGGCCGACGGCGGCACGCTGTTTCTGGATGAGATTGGCGATATGCCGCTGGACGTGCAGACTCGTTTATTGCGCGTGCTGGCCGACGGCCAGTTTTATCGCGTCGGCGGCTATGCGCCGGTCAAAGTAGACGTCAGGATCATCGCCGCTACGCACCAGAATTTGGAGCTGCGGGTACAGGAAGGCAAATTCCGCGAGGATCTGTTTCACCGCCTGAACGTTATCCGCGTGCATCTGCCGCCGCTGCGGGAACGCCGTGAGGATATCCCTCGTCTGGCGCGCTATTTCCTTCAGGTCGCGGCACGCGAGCTGGGCGTCGAGGCAAAAATTCTGCATCCCGAAACCGAAACGGCGCTGACCCGCCTGCATTGGTCGGGCAACGTGCGCCAGCTGGAAAATACCTGCCGCTGGCTGACGGTGATGGCCGCCGGTCAGGAAGTGCTGATTCAGGATTTGCCGCCGGAGCTGTTTGAAACCGCCACGCCGGACAATCCCGTACAGTCACTGCCCGACAGCTGGGCAACGCTGCTGGCGCAGTGGGCCGATCGCGCGCTGCGTTCCGGTCATCAAAACTTGTTATCGGAAGCACAGCCAGAGATGGAGCGCACGCTGCTGACTACCGCGCTGCGTCATACACAAGGCCACAAGCAGGAAGCGGCTCGTTTGCTGGGTTGGGGACGTAACACCCTTACCCGCAAGCTGAAAGAGCTGGGCATGGAGTAAAGCAGGAAAGCATAAAAAAACGTCGATTCGCGCATTTTTTATGCTCTTGCGACTTTACACATCGGTATCAGTCAGTATCATTCTGAACCGTTATCGGGAGGAAGATAATGCTGGAATCGTTAATTCATGTGGTGACGCACTACGCGCAGACGGGTGCCGCGCATCTGCCGCAAACGGCTATGGCCGCCGTGCTGTGCGCAGCGATGCTGAAATTTCCAGGCTGAGGCGCCAAAAATTTCAGCACTAAAAAGCCGGGAACGTTTTTGTTTCCGGCTTTTTTATCCGCAGGGCGATCAGATCACCCGCGAGAACTGCTGTAGGCGCGTTTGCTGGCGTAGATAGCGGTCAAAGCACATGCAGATATTCCTGACCAGCAGGCGCCCCTTAGAAGTGACCTGAAGGCCCTTCTCGCTGCGCTCCACCAGCCCGTCTGCAATCAGCGGCTCAAGCAGCGCCAGATCCTCCGCAAAATAGTCGGTAAAGGTGACGCCGTGCGAGGTAAAAGCGGCGAAATCCAGCGAGAAATTACACATCAGCGTTTTAATCACCTCGCGGCGCAGGATATCGTCGCCCGACAGCTCTACGCCGCGCCAGAGCGCCGTACCCTGCTTAGCCACGGCGTCATACCACTCTTTTAGCCCTTTCTGGTTTTGCGCATAGCCGTCGCCGATCATACTGATGGCGGAGACGCCCAGGCCCAGCAGATCGTTGTCTCCCTGCGTGGTATACCCCTGGAAGTTGCGATGCAGCTTGCCTTCCCGCTGGGCAACGGCCAGCTCGTCCTCCGGTCTGGCAAAGTGGTCCATACCGATAAACTGGTAGCCGGACGCCATCAGCGCGGCAATGGACTGTTGCAGGATGGTCAGTTTCTGTTGGGGATCGGGCAGATCGGCCTCTTTAATTTTCCGCTGCGCGGCAAAGTGCGCGGGCATATGCGCATAATTGAAAACGCTAAGCCTGTCGGGGTTCAGCGCAATGACCTTTTGCAGGGTAAAGGCAAAGCTTTCCGGCGTCTGCCTGGGTAAGCCATAAATCAAATCGAGATTAACAGAGTTGAAGCCCACCCGCTTTGCCCGCTCGATAAGCGCGACGATAGTCTGCTCGTCCTGTACGCGGTTAACCTTTTCCTGCACCTCTTTATTGAAATCCTGCACGCCCATGCTTAGCCGGGTAAAACCTGCGGCAAAGAGATGATCGATCACGTCCGCTTCAATTTCTCGCGGATCGATTTCAATGGAAAGCTCCGCCTCGTCGCTGAAGGCAAAGTGCTGACGCAGCAGCGCCATCAGTGTGGAAATCTGCGCTTTACTGAGAAAAGTAGGCGTGCCGCCGCCCCAGTGCATCTGTGTCACGGTTCGGTTGCGGAAAAGCGCGGCGCGACTGGCGATTTCTACGGCTAAAGCTTCCAGATAGTCGTCAGCTTTATGCTGATGACGGGTAACGACTTTATTACAGCCGCAGAAGTAACAAAGGCGATGGCAGAAAGGAATATGAATATAAAGCGACAGCGGGCGATGGGGAGTACGCTGGCTGGCACGGATAAAATCGGCTTCGCGGTAAGCCTCGCTGAACTCCAGCGCGGTAGGATAAGAAGTGTAACGGGGACCCGAGATATTATATTTTTGCAGCAGGACGGGATCCCACTCAATTGTCTGCGTCACGATATTCTCTCCTGCATTGGCGTGTTGACCGTCGCGGAGGCGCTGTCGGCAGGACGGTCGGTCTGCGTAGCCGGGCTTTCAGCCGGGACAGACGCCGTAGTTTACCCAACATCCAGAGCAGGCAGCAGAACAGAATCAGCAGGTAAATTGATCCAGGCCAAATCATTGGCAGAGATACCTTATGCAGAAACGGCGCCCGTTGGCGCCGTCCTTTAAGTAAGTCCGAAAAGCATCGCCGGGATTAATTACCGCCTTTAAGCAGGCGATACATATCCTCTTCAGCTTCTTCATCTTCGACTTCATCATCCAGCGCGATCCCCAACTGCTCCATCAGCGTGTCGATGCGATCCAGCGTCTGATCAAGCCAGGCCTGCTCTTCCGCCTTCAGGGTGTCGCCGTTTTCCAGACGATCCAGCAGCGCATCCAGCCGCTCGTCGTTTTCGAGCTTCGCCAGCTCTTCTTCCGGCGTCAGACGGGGTTTCTTCTCTTCGGCTTTTTTCACCGGTTTGGCTTTCTTCGCAGGCTGCGCGGCGGCAGCGCCCAGCGCTACCGGCGTTTTACTGCCAATACGCGGATCTTTCTCTTTAGCGCTTTCGCCGTTTTTCTTTGCCGCCGCTACGGGGTTAGCGCGACTGCCGGAGGCGTGGCCGCGATGTTTCTTATCGCGTTTACGATCGCGCGCTTCCGTGTTGATTTCATCGCGCGTTTTACGCTTCGCTTTTGCCGCCGGTTTTTTCTGCGAATCGCGTACAGGTTGCTTCATGGTTTCTGCTCTCAGACTGTTTATCTTCAGTATAGAATTGCGGCGGAATCTAGCAGAAAGCAGACAAAGAAAAAAGGCGCCAGGTCACCCTGTCGCCTTTTTTCGCACCTTCCGCAGAAGGACTGACTAAGTTAGCATCCGTTTTGGCATCCAACTTCCCGGTTTTCCCTTGCCATGCCGTCCTCCGTGGACGCAGTCCTTTCCCTTCAGATGAGCCGTTCCCCGACACTTTCCTTCCCTGCTCAGTACCTTCCTGGTATCCCCCTGAGCGCTTCATCCTGAAGTAAGCCGTCCTGGCTCTGACAACAAATGTAGACTATATGGAGAAACTCACAAGGTAAGTTACGAAAAAATTTATTAATATCTGGCCTTAAAATAATAACACTTTGATTTTAAATCATTTAATTTTTAAAGGCAGGAAAGAAAAGGTAAAGTTCTGGCAAAAAGTATAGCCAATCTCTTACAAAGCCGCCGCCGCGCCGCGTGCGGCTGGGCGCTTTTAATCCATACAGGGTATACTCTGCACAATTGTTCTTATTATCTGGAGTTTCTAACTTGTCTGGCTGGAATTATAACCTTACCCACTTTGTCACCAGCGCGCCCGACATCCGCCACCTTCCAGCCGATATCGGTATTGAAGTGGCGTTTGCAGGACGCTCTAATGCCGGCAAATCCAGCGCGTTGAATACGCTAACCAATCAAAAGAGCCTGGCCCGTACCAGTAAAACGCCCGGCCGCACCCAGCTGATTAACCTGTTTCAGGTCACCGAAGGCTATCGCCTGGTGGATTTGCCTGGCTATGGCTATGCCGAAGTGCCGGAAGAGATGAAGCTGAAATGGCAGCGTTCGCTGGCAGAGTATCTTCAGATGCGTCAGTGTCTGAAAGGGCTGGTTGTGCTGATGGATATCCGTCATCCGCTGAAGGATCTGGATCGGCAGATGATTGAATGGGCGGTACAGAGCGGCATTCAGGTGCTGGTGCTGCTGACCAAGGCGGACAAGCTGGCTTCCGGTGCGCGTAAAGCGCAGTTAAATCTGGTGCGCGAAGCCGCTAAAGGATTTGTCGGCGATGTACAGGTTGAAGCTTTCTCTTCGCTTAAGAAATTGGGCGTGGATAAACTGCGCCTGAAACTGGACAGCTGGTTCAGTGAAATTCCACCAGCGACGGAAGAAACGTCACCAGAAGCTTGATATCCGGCTGAACGGCGCCCAATAAAAAACGCCCCAGTCATAACGACTGGGGCGGCTAATATTCAGCCAAATCCGATTACGTGAAGTAAACGGTTTGAAAGATAGAACATCTTACCTCTGTACCCTACATCTTCAACTCTACATGATTTTTTCAGGCCTCAAAAGGATTTTTTACCGCCCCGTTTCACAAAATCCCCTTTTTTATCGAATACAGCTCACAGAAAAATAGTTTTCAGGTAGCGAAGGCACAAAAAAAATGTTTGAGCGATAACAGGTTAGCGCTGGCGCTATGCAAGGCTTTATTTCTTATAAACGCCTGTTAATTGACAGGCTAAAGCGCTTTCTGGCATCAGCTTGCTAAAGCCGGGCCTTAGCCCGGCGCCAGATTAATGCGCTTCGTCCCAGTTATGTCCTACGCCCACATCGACACGCAGCGGCACGTCCAGCTGCATACTGTTTTCCATCAGCTCGCGGATTTTTACCGTGGCCGCTTCGATTTCTGATGTTTTCACTTCAAATACCAGTTCATCGTGAACCTGCATGATCATCTTCACATCAGGATTAGCCTGCGGCGTCAGCCAGCCGTCGACGGCAATCATAGCCTTCTTGATGATATCGGCAGCCGTGCCCTGCATCGGCGCGTTGATTGCTGCCCGCTCGGCCGCTTTGCGACGCATCGCGTTACTGGCTTTAATGTCCGGCAGATAAAGACGACGACCATCCAGCGTAGAGACATAGCCTTTTTCCGCCGCCTGCTGGCGTGTGCTTTCCATATATTCCAGCACGCCAGGGTAGCGTTCAAAATAGAGATCCATGTATTTTCTGGCTTCGCCCGCACCGATATTAAGCTGACGCGACAAACCAAAAGCGCTCATGCCGTAAATCAGGCCAAAGTTGATAGCCTTTGCGCTGCGACGCTGTTCGCCTGTCACCTTATCCAGCGCCATGCCAAACACTTCTGCCGCCGTGGCACGGTGAATATCTTCTCCTGCCGAGAAGGCGCTCAGCAACCCTTTGTCCTGGGAAAGGTGCGCCATAATACGCAGCTCGATTTGCGAGTAGTCTGCAGCCAGGATCTGATGGCCCTCAGAAGCGATAAAGGCCTGGCGGATACGACGTCCTTCCTCATTACGTACCGGAATATTCTGCAGATTAGGATCGGTGGAAGAAAGGCGTCCCGTGGCCGTCACCGCCTGATGATAGGAAGTGTGCACGCGTCCGGTCAGCGGATTAATCATTACCGGCAGTTTGTCGGTGTAGGTTGATTTCAGCTTGGAAAGGCCACGGTGCTCCAGAATGACTTTTGGCAGCGGATAGTCCAGCGCCAGTTCAGCCAGCACTTCCTCGCTGGTGGACGGCGCGCCGCCAGGCGTTTTCTTGGTTGGCTTGATGCCCTGTTTTTCAAACAGAATGGTTTGCAGTTGTTTAGTCGAGGAAAGGTTAAAAGGCTCACCCGCCAGCTCGTGCGCTTTCTGCTCCAGCTCTGCCAGACGCGTGGTCAGCTCCTGAGAATGTTTGGCAAGGATAGCCTGGTCAATCAGCACGCCATTACGTTCAATGCGGGAGATCACCGTTACCAGCGGCATTTCGATATTTTCGAAAACCTCTTTTGGCCCCTGCTCTTTTTCCAGCTCCGGCCACATTTTCAGGTGCAGCTGTAGCGTTACGTCCGCATCTTCCGCCGCATAGTGCGCCGCTTGCTCAAGGGCAATCTGATTAAACGTCAGCTGCTTTTTGCCTTTCCCGGCGATTTCCTCAAAGGTTACGGTTTTATGGTTCAGCCAGCGTGAAGCCAGCGTATCCATATCGTGACGGCCCACCACGCTGTTTAGCGCGTAGGATTCCAGCATGGTATCGAATTTAATACCTTTCAGTTCAATACCATAATTGTTCAGCACGCCGCGATCGTATTTCAGGTTCTGACCAACTTTAAACAGATTTTCATCTTCCAGCAGTGGTTTCAGGCGCGCCAGCACCTCTTTACGATCGAGCTGCAAAGGCGCGTCGAGGTAGTCGTGAGCCACCGGCAGGTAAGCGGCCTCACCCGGCGCCACAGCGAAAGCGATGCCGACGATATTGGCGCTCAGCGTATCCAGGGAATCGGTTTCCAGGTCAAAAGCGAAAAGCTCGCTTGCCTGTAGCTTTTTCAACCAGTGGGCAAAGGTCTCGTCGTCAAGGATAGTGACGTAGCCATCCGTCGCCAGAATGCTGGTCGCTTCCGGCTGCGGACTTTCCGGCTGTTCCGCCAGGGTTTTCTGTGCGGCAGCGCCGCCCTTTTTCCCCTGTAGCCATTTGCCCTCTTCCAGATCGGTGATCCAGCGTTTGAATTCATAGCGACGGAACAGCGCCAGCAGCTCTTCGACAGCGGGCTCGCTAACCATCAGCTCTTCACAGCCTGCATCGAGCGGCACATCAGTTTTGATGGTGGCCAGCTGGTAAGAAAGGAGAGCGACCTCCTTGTTTTGCTCCAGCTTGGCCGCCATCGTTTTGGCACCGCGGAAGGAAAGATCGGCGACTTTATCCAGATTCTCATAGATATCTTTAATACCGCCAAGTCCCTGTAACAGCGCCTGCGCCGTTTTCTCGCCTACGCCCGGCACGCCCGGAATATTGTCCGAAGAGTCGCCCATCAGCGCCAGAAAATCGATAATCAGCGAGGGTGGAATGCCGTATTTCTCCACCACCTCGTCCGGGCCAAGAATAGCGTTATTCATGGTGTTGATAAGCGTGATATTCGGCGTGACCAGCTGCGCCATATCTTTGTCACCGGTGCTGATTAAAACGGGTATACCCTTTTTACCCGCCTCCAGCGCCAGGGTACCGATAACGTCATCGGCTTCCACACCCGATACCGCTAATAACGGCAGCCCCATCGCCCTGACCATATTGTGCAATGGTTCAATCTGCGCACGCAGATCGTCCGGCATAGGCGGCCGATGGGATTTGTAGTGTTCAAAAAGTTCATCACGAAACGTTTTGCCCCTGGCATCGAAAACGACCGCAACATGGCTGGGTTTATATTGCAGCAGCAGGCTGCGCAGCATATTCAGCACGCCGTACATAGCGCCGGTAGGGTCGCCGGCGCTGTTGGTCAGCGGAGGAAACGCATGATATGCGCGATACAGGTAGGACGAGCCATCTACCAGAATAAGCGGGTTTTCTGCAATTTGTGCCATAGGTTTGTCACATTCCGGGTTAAATTTCACTATAGGGTAAGGATGCCACAGCTATACCGGAAATATGAAATATCTCCGGGCGGCGCGCCTTTGCTTTGCGGCCTGTTTCGCAAACGCTTCCTGTGGATAACTTTGTGCGTAAATTTCATAACATATTAATACAGCTGCCGCACTGGGCTATATGAATTATTTAAAATCATAATTTTCAGCAAGTTACATATTTAATCCATAAAGATCCTTACCCAAAGGTAATTTGCATTAATGTGGATATAAATTAGCGACTAAGCGATCCGGTGGATCTTTAGCAAGAAAAAGCGATCGGAAGAATTTTGATCTGATGAGGAAATGTAGATGCGGTTTAACCGACGCAGCGGGATTGAAACCCTCGCTGCGTCAAAATATGGCTTACTTTTGGGTTAACAGGAATTTTACGACGTTAGCGTATTGCTGCGTGTAATTATCCATCGAGCTGGTATCCAGGCCGCCGTTGTTGACCATATATTTACCGTTAACAAACATCGCCGGCACGCCGCGCAGATCGACATCAACCGCGGCTTTTTCCTGCTGGGCTACCAGCGATTTCACCACAAAGCTGTTCCAGGCCGCATCGTATTCTTCCGGCTTGATGCCGGCTGCCTTCACAAAGGCCGCTTTCAGGCTGGCCGGATCGGTGATGGTCTGGGTTTTCTGGATGCCTTCAAACAGGGGAGCAGTGACTTTATCTTCAACACCCAGCGCCATAGCTACGGCCCACGCCTGAGTCACCACTTTGCCCATTTCGCCGCCGAGGAATTCAACGTGATATTTAGTCACTTTGGTGCCCGCAGGTACGGCTTTTTTGACTGCATCGCTAACGTGCCAGACATGTTCGAATTCATAGCAGTGCGGACAGAAGAAAGAGAAAAACTCCACAACCTGAGGCTCGCCGGTAACAGGTTTCTGTATCGTGACGTACTGTTGTCCATCGGTAAACTGGGCAGCAGAAGCGCTGAACGCCAGAAAAACACCCATCAGCGCGAATAAAACTTTTTTCATCTGGAAACTCTCTCCTAACAGCAAAAGAGGCTGACCGGAAAAGGCGATCAGCCCTGGAATGCAGGCATCAGCTGCAGCGGTGGCTCCTGCAACAGCCGGGTCTGCTCATTGAAAATAGCGATCTGTCTGCGCCAGAAATCTTCGTCCGTCATCCATGGAAAGCTGGCCGGAAACGCAGGATCTTCCCAGCGGCGCACAATCCACGCCAGATAATAAACCATCCTCATAGCGCGTAAAGGCTCAATCAGTGACAATTCGTGTGTGTCGAACTCGCAGAATTCGCCGTAGGCTTCCAGCAGAATATCCCACTGAATACGCTGCTCCTGAAGATCGCCGTTAACCAGCATCCATAGATCCTGTACGGCAGGGCCATTACGAGCGTCGTCCAGATCGACAAACAGCGGGCCATCACGCCACAGAATATTGCCGGGATGGCAATCGCCGTGCAGACGAAGCGGCTGCCACTGAGTATGCCAGCACTTTTGTAAAGTTGCGCTGAGCAGATCGACGCTTGCCAATAAATTCTGTTTCAGTTTGGCCGGGATCAGCGTGCTGGAGTCAAGCACCTGACGCGGTTCGTGGATATACTCCTCCAGACCAAAGGTAGGACGAACAGCAAAGGTTTTTTTACGCCCTGTCTGGTGAATTCGCCCCAGAAAACGACCGACCCATTCCAGATGATCGTAGTTATCCGTTTCGTATTGCCGTCCTCCCAGGCTGGGGAAAACGGTAAATAAGTAGCCGTTATGCTGATGCAGCGTTTGTCCTTGCAGCGCAAGCGGCGCGGCCACGGGAACCTCATCAGCCAGCAGCTCGGCAGTAAACCGATGTTCTTCTTCGATTTGTAGCGAAGACCAGCGCCGGGGGCGATAGAATTTTACCACGTAACGCTTTTTGTCCTCGTCGGAAAACTGATATACCCGATTCTCGTAGCTGTTCAGCGCGGTAAGCCCCGACTCAACGCGGATGCCCGTTTCCCAGAGCGCATCCAGGATGGTATCAGGATTAAGGTTTTGAAAGTTAAAGGCGGGTTCAGTCATCCGGCGTACTCATCGATAATCATCATGCGTTGAGGATACCATTAATCGCCCGTACGTCGGATGAACAGCGGCAGTTAATCTTTAATAACGCCGCGTGCGCGAAGCAGCGCCGTTTTGAAATCGTCTTCATAATCTTTTTGCAGGCCCGGGATAGCTTCGCTTTTGTCAGCATTGCGTAGTTTAAGATGATAAATCAGCACGTCATCGCTCAGGTCGGCCAGGGGCTGAGTAAATCCGGCCTCATCCGCCATTTTCTGCAAAAATTGCACTAAATTCAGATCGGGTTCCTGTTGCCAGGCTGGCTGCAGCAGTGAAATTAACTCGTTAAGACGGTGACATTTCATAATAGGGTTCCTGTGAGATTCGGGTTCCGCTACGGTAGCAGGGTTAATCCCACAAAAAAAGAGGGTATACAGCTTATGCGTTTTTGCGGTTCAGAGACCGTTTCGATTACGGGCGTCATTCTTGCAGGAGGACGCGGCAGCCGCATGGGCGGCGAAGATAAAGGGCTGGTGCTGTATCAGGGAAAACCACTCTGTCAGCACGTTCTGAGTCGCCTGCGTCCTCAGGTCAGCCGTGTGTGTATCAGCGCCAACCGTAATTTGTCTGTCTATCGGCAAACCGGCCTGTGGGTTATAACCGATACGCTGCCGGATTTTCCGGGGCCGTTAGCCGGTATGCTGGCAGCGCTGGAAAAAATCGAGACGGAATGGGTGGTTTTTGTCTCTTGTGATACTCCTTTACTGCCAGAAGATTTGGTTTCTCGCCTGTGGCAGGCTAAACGGGATGCACCTGTGGTTTGGGCTAAATCTGACGGACGCGATCATCCTACTCTGGCATTAATGCATGTCAGTTTAATTGAGCCGTTGAAAAGCTTTCTGGCAAAGGGGGAGCGGAAGGTAATGATTTTTCTCCAACAGGCAGGCGGACACAGCGTGGATTTCAACGATTGTCCTGACGCGTTTAATAATATTAATTGTTATGAAGATCTTGTTGCAGGAGAACGCGGATGATCCCCCTTTTAGCCGTCGCGGCCTGGAGCGGGACAGGTAAAACTACGCTGTTAAAACAGGTTATTGCCATTTTAAAAAAGCGAGGGATCCGTACAGGCCTGATCAAGCACACCCATCACAATATGGATATCGATACGCCCGGTAAGGATAGCTATGAATTACGTAAGGCAGGAGCCGATCAGGTGATGGTTTATAATCCGCAGCGTTGGGCGTTGATTACCGAAACGCCCGAGCATAATGAGCCGGATCTTCGCTTTCTCGCCAGTCGGATGGATCCTTCTCTGACAGATATTATATTAGTGGAAGGTTTTAAACATGAGCCGGTGCCCAAAATAGTGCTGTGGCGTGGAGGGAGCGAACAGCGTTTCAGTGAGCTGTTCGATGAACACGTTATTGCGGTTGCCGCAGATTCTACTTTCTCTTTGCCTGTACCTTTGCTGGATATTAATAATGCAATTATGGTTACAGACTTTATTTTAAATTGGTTAGAAGAACAGCAGTAAGTAGCGGCGACGCCGGGCCGTAAAAGGGAGGCTCCGGGCTCCTGCGCGCTTTATCCGCAGCGGCGCCGCTTTTCCCGGCGCACAAACGCAAAAAACCCCGACCGTGAGGTCGGGGTTATCGCAATCTGATGCCTGGCAGTTCCCTACTCTCGCATGGGGAGGCCCCACACTACCATCGGCGCTACGGCGTTTCACTTCTGAGTTCGGCATGGGGTCAGGTGGGACCACCGCGCTAAAGC
>NZ_RHUM01000016.1 GCF_003937915.1 Erwinia sp. 198
CAAGTGTAAAACGTCATAATGAATTTCATTATGTGTTCACTCTTAAGACTTGATATTTTTTGCGTCCGGAGACGCTGATATCAATCCTGCGAGTGCCCACACAGATTGTCTGATAAATTGTTAAAGAGCGTTGCGGTAAGCGCCTTGGCGACTTACTGCGAGGTGGCGTATCTTACGCTTTCCTCCCTCAGAGTCAACCTCTTTTTCAGAAGTTTTTCTCCGGCGGTTCAGTTTCCTGAACCTCCTGAGCCGCTGGCCCGTAAGCCGTTGTGCCGTCTCAGTGGTTGCGCATTATAGGGAGTTCTCGACGGCTGACAAGCGTTTATTACAAATAAATGAACGACAGCCGTATTTTTCAACAAAGCGTCCGTTTTTACTCCACATTGCCTGATAAAGCGGCAAATTCATGGGCAAAACGCGTTACCTGCTCCCAGTCGGTATACTCCACTTCTTTACTGGCATCCGTTTCGCCGCCGGTCATGCGCATAATCAGCTGGATCATAAAGCGGTCGAAGAAACCGTAACGCGGATAGCGCAGCGCGCCCGCAAATACGGCGCAGCAATCTGGCTGCCACGGCGAGTTCAGCAGGAACTTACGCGTGTAGGCGTTCGTCTGCGGCGTACGCTTCTCCGGCTTGCGCGCAGTCAGGTTAACCGAGAAGAATCCCGAAGGCCTTTTGCCGAGTTCGCTCAGGTGCTGCTTAACAAACTTGTCGACCTTAGGGTGGAAGTGGCCATAGCGAATAGAAGCGCCGATCAGCACTCTGTCGTAGCAGGCCCATTCAATGTTATCCGCCTGAAGGATATTGATCGTATCGCATTCCTGATGCGCTTTGAGCTGGTTAGCTATATAAGCCGCGATTTCACGAGTTTGCCCGTCGCGGCTGGAATAAAGGATAAGTGCTTTCATAAGATCCAACTTTTATTATTCGCGCCAGAAGGTTGGCGTAAACAGAACCAACAGCGTGAAGACTTCAAGACGACCAAACAGCATTGTCAGAATCAAAATCCATTTCGCCGTATCATTCATAGTAGTGAAGTTATCCGCTACTACCCCTAAGCCCGGCCCCAGATTGTTCAGCGTTGCGGCGACGGCGGCAAAGGCTGAAAAATCATCCACGCCCGTGGCGATAATGGCCAGCATGCTCAGCAGGAACACCAGTGCGTAGGCAGAAAAGAATCCCCATACCGCTTCCAGTATTCTTTCCGGCAGCGCTCGCTGTCCCAGCTTAATAGTGTAAACGGCATTAGGATGCACCAGCCGCTTCAGTTCGCGAGATCCCTGTTTGAACAGCAGCAGGATGCGGATTACCTTCAGGCCGCCGCCGGTCGATCCCGCACAGCCGCCGATAAAAGCGGAACAAAGTAACAGCACCGGTAAGAAGAGCGGCCAACGGGCGATACTGTCCGTGGTGAAACCTGCCGTCGTCGCCATGGAAACGACCTGGAAAAAAGCCTGGTTCAGCGTCTGCAGCCCGCTTTGATAGACATTGTGCGCCCAAAGCACCAGCGTACAGATAATGACCAGCGTAAACTGCACGCCGATAAACATGCGGAATTCCGGGTCGCGCCAGTAAACACGCAAATTACGTCCGCTGAGCAGCGTAAAATGCAGACCGTAGTTACAGCCAGAAATCAGCAGGAATATGGCAATAATGCTGTTAATGGTCGGGCTGTGAAAATAGCCGATACTGGCGTCATGCGTGGAAAAGCCGCCGATAGCTATAGTAGAAAAGCTGTGGCCGATGGCGTCAAACAGTGGCATCCCGGCCAGCCAGAGGGCCAGCGCGCAAATGACGGTTAACAACACGTAGATCAGCCAGAGCGTTTTCGCCGTTTCGGCAATTCGGGGCCGCATCTTGTTATCTTTCAGCGGGCCTGGCATCTCCGCGCGGTAAAGCTGCATCCCGCCGACGCCCAGAATAGGCAGGATAGCCACCGCCAGCACGATGATCCCCATCCCGCCCAGCCATTGCAGCATTTGCCGGTAGAACAGGATGGCTTTGGGTAGCGAATCCAGCCCCACCAGCGTCGTGGCACCCGTGGTGGTGAGGCCGGAGAAAGATTCAAAGAACGCGTCGGTCAGCGACAGGTTGGGATGTTCGGCAAAGATAAAGGGCATCGCCCCGACGCTGCCCAGCACCGTCCAGAACAGCACGACGATCAAAAAACCTTCTCGCGGCTTCAGCTCGCTTTTCTGCTTGCGGTTCGGCCACCACAGCAGCGAGCCGATCAGTAACGCCATAAAGAAGGTTTGAGTAAAGGCTCGTCCGGCGCCGTCACGGTAGATTAGCGCCACCAGGCCCGGCACGATCATGGTGCCCGAAAACAAAATGACCAGTAAACCCACGATGCGGGTGATGGCACGAAAATGCATGTAGCCTTTCCTTTCCTGACAAGGTGTTAGTCGGTCGGGGCCAGATGGAGCGCCCCTCTGCTGAAATCGGTGAGGTTGCGCGTGAAGCCTGCGACCTGCGCATGGGGCAGCGCCAGCGTCAGCGAGACGCGCTGTAAAAACTCGCTGTGCAGCAGCTGACCGTTAAAACGGGCGACCATCCTTTCTATTTCCGCCAGCTGCGCGTAGTCGCAAACCAGCGTAAAGGTCAGCATGGGCACCTTCCGCGCACGAGGCAGCAATTTCAATGCCTGCTGCACGCCGCCGCCGTAAGCCTTAACCAGCCCGCCGGTGCCCAACTGTATACCGCCGTAATAGCGCACCACTACTGCCGTTATCTCGCCAACGCCGCTGCCCATCAGCTGGGCCAGCATCGGTTTGCCCGCCGTGCCGGAAGGCTCGCCGTCATCCGAGAAACCCAGCTGCTGCGAATCGTCAGGCGCACCCGCTACCCAGGCCCAGCAGTGATGTCGGGCGGCAGGATGCTCGCTTTTCACCTGCTGTACAAAAGCGCGCGCCGCCTCCACGCCTTCGGTATGCGCCAGCAGCGTGATAAAGCGGCTTTTTTTTATTTCCTCGCTAAAGCTGAAGGTTTCAGCGGGGATCTCCCAGGCGTCCATTAATCCAGCTTCAGATCCCGGGTCATGTTTTCCACGCCCTGCTCATGGATCACCACGTTATCTTCGATGCGGATACCGCCGTAAGGCTTCAGCGCCTCAATGCGCGCCCAGTCGAAGTGCTGGCTGAACCTGCCTTCGCGCCACGGCGCGAGTAGCGACTCGATAAAGTAGATGCCGGGTTCAATCGTCAGCACCATGCGCGGTTCAAGGATGCGCGTACAGCGTAAAAAAGGATACTGCTGCGGCGCGGCCAGATGGGTGCCGCTGTCATCCTGCATAAAGCCAGCGACGTCATGCACCTGTAGCCCAAGCGGATGACCCACGCCGTGCGGCATAAACGGCCCGGTAAGATTTTCCGCCACCATCGCTTCTTCGCTCAGCCCTTTGACCAGCTGGTGTTTCAGCAGCAGTTTTGCCAGCCGCTGATGCATCTGCTGATGGTAGTCGGTATAGCGCACGCCCGCCTTCAGCGTGGCAATCAGCGCCAGCTCTTCTTCATTCATATCCTGAATAAGCGTCGCATAGTCGCTGGCGGGATCGTAAGCGTAGCTGCGCGTCAGATCCGCTGCATAACCGTTATATTCCGTGCCTGCATCCAGTAGAAAGCTGCGCGGCTGTTCCGGCGGCAATTGATCAAGCTTAGTGTAGTGCAGCACGGCGGCATGTTCGTTCAGCGCGACGATATTGCCGTAAGGCACGTCGATATCGCGATGGCCGGTAGCGCTGAGGTAAGCAATATTGATATCGAACTCGCTCATGCCGGAAAGGAAGGCTTCCTTCGCTGCGCGATGACCGATCACCGCCGTCTTTTGCGCTTCGCGCAGGCAGTAAAGTTCGTAATCGGTTTTATAAGAGCGATGATAATGCAGGAAGTCGATCACCCCTTTTGGGTTGATCGCGGCGGCGTTGATGCCAAGCTGAGCGGCACGCTGCGGCACCGGGCCGATATAGGCAACGTTTTCACGGTTTGTCGGCAACAGCTGGCCGATTTCATCCGCTTTTTTCAGCGCCGTAATCTCCATGCCGTCCGTCCAGAAGCTTTGCGGCAGCGGCTCGACGTTGTGCCAGTAATCCACCGGCGAATAAAACCAGAGCTTCGGCTTGTTGACGCCGTCGACCCACAGCCAGCAGTTGGGCACGGTGGTCACCGGCAGCCAGGCTTTAAACTGCGGGTTTACTTTGAAAGGGTAGTCGTGGTCATCCAGAAAAACCGTCAGCAGTTCGCCGGAATGGATCAGCATGGCATCCAGCTTAAAGCGGGCCAGCACCTGCTGCGCGCGCGCCTGTAGCGTCTTCAGATGCTCATGATAAAGGGCGCTCAACGAGTCCATCACTTTACCTCCGTTAATCACGTAATCAGGCGCATCTTAGCACGGCGAGATCGTTTTGCCGCGCCTGTGATCTTGTTTGCAAATAAGCAAACTCTCGTTTGCAAATAATTAACATCAACTCCACACTCTCGATCATCTGGTATGACCAGATCCCTTTAGCGCGGCAGCAGGAGAGAAGAATGCTTTACCAAGGCGACACCCTGACCCTGAACTGGCTGGAAAATGGTATTGCTGAACTGGTTTTTGATGCGCCCGGTTCAGTTAACAAACTGGATACGCAAACCGTCGCCAGCCTGGGCGAGGCGATAGCCGTGCTGGAGCGGCAGCCGGATCTGCAGGCGGTTCTGCTCAGTTCGCGCAAACCGGCGTTTATCGTCGGCGCGGATATTACCGAATTTTTATCGCTGTTCGCCGCCCCGGAGGAACAGCTGACGCAGTGGCTGCATTACGCCAACGCTATCTTTAATCGGCTTGAGGATCTGCCGGTGCCGACCTTGTCGGTCGTACAGGGCTATGCGCTGGGCGGCGGCTGTGAATGTATCCTGGCAACGGACTTCCGTATCGCCACGCCGGACGCGCGTATTGGCCTGCCGGAAACGAAGCTGGGGATCATGCCTGGTTTTGGCGGCTCGGTGCGCCTGCCGCGTCTGCTGGGCGCCGACAGCGCGCTGGAAATTATCGCCGCCGGAAAAGATGTCGATGCGCAAAAAGCGCTGGCGCTGGGCCTGGTGGATGCCGTTGTGGCGGCTGATAAGCTGCGCGATGCGGGCATCGCCATCCTGCGCGAGGCCATTAGCGGCAAACAGCCGTGGCGCGAACGTCGCGAGCCGAAGCTGCAACCGCTGAAGCTCAGTAAAATTGAGGCGATGATGAGCTTCACCACCGCCAAAGGCGTGGTGCTGCAAACCGCGGGCAAGCACTACCCTGCTCCGCTGACGGCGGTAAAAACGATTGAGGCCGCTGCTGCGCTGGGCCGTGATGAAGCTTTGCTGCTGGAAACGCAGGCTTTTGTCCCGCTGGCCCGTTCCGACGAGGCGCGTGCGCTGGTCGGCCTGTTCCTTAACGATCGCGCGCTGAAGGCGAAAGCGAAAAAGCTGGCGCAGAATAGCGCGCTACCGAAGCAGGCTGCCGTATTGGGCGCGGGCATTATGGGCGGCGGCATCGCTTATCAGGCGGCCAGCAAAGGCGTACCGGTATTAATGAAGGATATCAATCCGGCCTCGCTGGAACTCGGAATGAAAGAGGCGGCCGGACTGCTGAACAAGCAGCTGACGCGAGGGAAAATTGACGCGATGCAGCTGGCGGGCATCATCGGCGCTATCCATCCAACCCTGAGCTATGAAGGATTTGAACGTGCCGATATGGTCGTCGAGGCCGTGGTGGAAAACCCGCGCGTTAAAGCGGCGGTGCTGGCAGAGACGGAACAGCATCTTCGTCAGGATGCCGTTCTGGCTTCCAATACCTCGACCATTCCCATCAGTCAACTCGCTGGTGCGCTACAGCGCCCGGAAAACTTCTGCGGAATGCACTTTTTTAATCCGGTGCACCGTATGCCGCTGGTTGAAGTGATCCGGGGGGAAAAAACCTCGGACGCCACGCTGGCGAAAGTGGTGGCCTGGGCCGACCAAATGGGCAAGACGCCCATCGTGGTGAACGACTGTCCCGGTTTTTTCGTCAACCGCGTGCTGTTCCCCTATTTTGCCGGCTTCAGCCTGCTGCTGCGCGACGGTGCGGATTATCGTCAGATAGATAAAGTCATGGAAAAACATTTCGGCTGGCCGATGGGGCCTGCCTGGCTGCTGGACGTAGTCGGTATTGATACCGCGCATCACGCGCAGAGCGTGATGGCTGACGGTTTCCCGAACCGTATGAAAAAGGATTACCGTGACGCCATCGACGTGCTGTTCGAGGCGAAACGGTTCGGACAAAAAAATCAGGCCGGGTTTTATCGCTGGGAGAAGGACAGCAAAGGCAAACAGAAGAAAATTGTCGATCCCGAAGTCGATAAACTGCTGCAAAGCGTCAGCCAGCCGCAGCGCGTTTTCAGCGATGAAGAAATTGTGGCCCGAATGATGATCCCGATGGTTAACGAAGTGGTGCTCTGCCTGGAAGAAAACATTATCGCCACGCCGGCCGAAGCGGATATGGCGCTGGTTTACGGGCTGGGCTTCCCGCCGTTTCGCGGCGGCGTTTTCCGCTATCTGGATACGCAGGGCAGCGCCCGCTTTGCCAGCCAGGCGGCCTTCTTTGCCGCGCTCGGCCCGCTTTATCAGCTGCCGGCCAGCCTGCAGGAAAAAGCGCAGCATAAAACGCAGTGGTATCCGCAGGTTCAACCGGCCGATGACGTCCTGAAAACGGCGTAAGGAAAGAGAAATGGAAAAAGTCGTAATTGTTGATGCCATCCGCACGCCGATGGGCCGCTCCAAAGGCGGCGCTTTTCGTTATGTCCGGGCGGAAGATCTCTCGGCGCATCTGATGCGCTCGCTGCTGAGTCGCAACCCGGCGCTGGCGGCGGCAAGCCTGGATGATATTTACTGGGGCTGCGTGCAGCAAACGCTGGAGCAGGGTTTTAATATCGCCCGTAATGCCGCCCTGCTGGCGGAGATCCCGCATCGGGTGCCCGCTACCACCGTCAACCGCCTTTGCGGCTCCTCAATGCAGGCGATGCATGATGCCGCGCGCGCTATTATGGTTGGCGATGCCGGCGCCTGCCTGGTGGGCGGCGTGGAGCATATGGGCCATGTGCCGATGAGCCACGGCGTCGATTTTCATCCGGGCCTGGGCAAAACCGTGGCGAAAGCCGCCGGGATGATGGGCCTGACGGCGGAAATGCTGGCGCGTATGCACCAGATTGGCCGGGAAATGCAGGATGAATTCGCCGCCCGCTCACATCAGCGCGCCTGGGCCGCCACGCAGGCGGGCCACTTTGCTGCGGAGATCGTCACGACCAGCGGTCATGACGGCGACGGCGTGCTTAAGCGCTATGATTTTGATGAAGTGATCCGTCCCGATACCACCGCAGCGGGTCTGGCCGCGTTGAAGCCCGCCTTCGATCCGGTTAACGGTACGGTAACGGCGGGCAGCTCTTCAGCGCTTTCCGACGGCGCGGCCGCCATGCTGCTGATGAGCGAATCGCGTGCTCGCGAGCTGGGCCTGAAAGCGCGGGCGCGGATCCGCTCGATGGCGGTTGTCGGCTGCGATCCGTCGATTATGGGCTTTGGCCCGGTGCCCGCCTCCCGACTGGCGCTGAAGAAAGCAGGACTGAACGCCAGCGATATCGATCTGTTTGAGATGAACGAAGCTTTCGCCGCGCAGGTGCTGCCGTGTATTAAGGAGCTGGGATTGATGGAGGAGCTGGATAACAAAATCAACCTGAACGGCGGCGCTATCGCGCTGGGTCATCCGCTGGGCTGTTCCGGCGCGCGGATCGCCACGACGTTGTTGAACCTGATGGAACGACGCGACGCACAGTTTGGTCTGGCGACTATGTGCATCGGTTTGGGACAGGGCATCGCTACCGTACTGGAAAGGGTTTGATGCAGCCGCCCGTGACGGGCGGCTTTTTTACGCTATCTTGCCGGCTCAGATAAAGGCGAAGGCGTCGCCAAACATCTGTTCAGCTTTCGCCTCGCGCTCGGCGCAGAAGCGTTCGCGCGCGATTTTCGCCATTTCAAAACGGCCCGCGATATAGATCTCGTACTCGGCCAGGCTGCGGTGGTCGTTCATGACCGCCGTCAGCACGGTGCCGCTACGCCCTTTCCAGCCCGGCTCAGGCTGTTCCACCACCGGGATCACCTTCAGGTTCGGGTGCTTCACCGCCAGCGCTTCCAGTTCGTCCATATCATAGAGGTGCTTGAGTTCACGGCCGCCCCAGTAAATTTCGATATGGCGCTCCGGCCGCTGTGCCAGCGCGGTCAGCAGGATAGAACGAGCGTAGGAAAAGCCCGTACCGCCCGCAATCAGGATCAGCGGACGGTCGCTCTCTTCACGCAGCCACGCATCGCCGTGCGGAATATCCACGGTAATGCTGCGCTGCTCCTGGATCCGTTCCATCACTGCCATCGCGTAGAGATTGAGTTCCGAAGCGCCAATATGCAGCTCAATAATCTCTTTTTCCATCGGCGTGGAAGCCAGCGAGAACGGGCGTTTGTCGCGCTCGTCCATCACTACCATCAGATACTGACCGGCCCGAAAGCTGAAATCGGCTTCCGGCACCATACGGACTCGGTAAACGGTATCGGTTATCGCCTCTACCGAGATCACTTTACAGCTTAACGTTGTCATGCGTTCCCTCTGTCGGGTCGATTATTTGCCGGGCGCGTTTTTGCGCGTGGGCGACTCACTGAAGATGCCTAACTCGTCCCATATGGCATCAATGCGCGCGATGACGGCGGGATCTTTGCGAATAGGGCGGCCCCATTCGCGCTGGGTTTCTCCGGGCCACTTGTTGGTGGCGTCCAGGCCCATTTTAGAGCCTAACCCGGAAACCGGCGAAGCGAAATCCAGATAGTCGATAGGCGTGTTCTCTACCAGCACCGTATCCCTGGCCGGATCCATCCGGGTCGTAATGGCCCAGATAACGTCGTTCCAGTCGCGCGCGTTCACATCGTCGTCACATACGATAACAAACTTAGTGTACATAAACTGGCGCAAAAATGACCAAACGCCCATCATTACCCGTTTGGCATGGCCTGCGTACTGCTTTTTCATGGTCACTACCGCCAGACGATAGGAACAGCCTTCCGGCGGCAGATAAAAATCGACGATCTCCGGGAACTGCTTTTGCAGGATCGGCACGAAGACTTCGTTCAGCGCCACGCCAAGCACGGCAGGCTCATCCGGCGGACGCCCGGTATAGGTGGAATGATAGATGGCGTCGCGGCGCTGCGTAATGTGCGTTACGGTAAACACCGGGAAGTTATCGACTTCATTATAGTAGCCGGTATGGTCACCGTACGGCCCTTCCGGTGCCACTTCGCCCGCCTCGATATAGCCTTCCAGCACGATTTCCGCGCTGGCGGGCACTTCCAGATCGTTGGAGACGCACTTCACGACTTCGGTTTTGGTGCCGCGCAGCAGTCCCGCAAAAGCATATTCAGAAAGCGTATCGGGAACCGGCGTGACCGCGCCCAAAATGGTGGCGGGATCGGCGCCCAGCGCGACGGAGACCGGGAAGCGCTCGCCGGGATGCTGCTGCGTCCATTCCTGGAAATCCAGCGCGCCGCCGCGATGCGACAGCCAGCGCATAATTAGTTTGTTCTTACCAATAACCTGCTGGCGGTAGATGCCGAGGTTCTGCCGCTCTTTGTGCGGGCCGCGCGTAACCGTCAGGCCCCAGGTGATCAGCGGCGCGGCATCTTCCGGCCAGCACTTCATCACCGGAATGCGGCTCAGATCGACTTCATCACCCTGCCAGATTTGCTGCTGGCACGGCGCGTCGCGCAGGCGCTTCGTCGGCATATTCAGCACCTGCTTCCACTGCGGCATTTTGTCGAAAAAGTCGCGAAAACCGCGCGGCGGTTCCGGCTCTTTCAAAAAGGCGAGCAGGCGGCCCACTTCACGCAGCGCCTTCACGTCTTCCTGGCCCATACCCAGCGCAACGCGATCCGGCGTACCGAAAAGGTTGCACAGCACCGGCATATCATAGCCTTTGGGGTTTTCAAACAGCAGCGCCGGCCCGCCGGCTCGCAGGGTGCGATCGGCAATTTCGGTCATTTCAAGATCGGGATCGATCTCTTGCTTAATGCGTTTTAATTCCCCGCGCTGCTCCAGCAGGGAAAGGAAGTCGCGTAGGTCGTGGTATTTCATGACTTCTCATCAATACGGTCAGTGAATCGGCCATTATAGGGAGGATTAAGCTCTCGTGCTTAGTTTTTCGCGGCAGGTGGTCGGCGCGCTCACGCTGCGCCGGCCAAAAATTTTTTCTTCCGGCATGCCGACTCACCAACCGATCCGCTGATAACTGCAGTTAATAAGCTTTATGCTTAACGCTATCCGTTCATTCATCGCGATTTCAGGCGCCTTCTGGCCTGCATGTTGCTATAACTATCACGCTATTTTTGTTATTCTTAGCGACCCTGTAATTGCAAAGTGACGTTATGGAATCCTGGTATTTACTTTATTGCAAACGTGGCCAGCTTACCCGCGCGAAAGAACATCTTGAGCGCCAGGCGGTGCATTGTCTCAGCCCCATAATTGCCTTAGAGAAACTGGTGCGCGGCAAGCGTACTCAGGTAAATGAGCCGCTGTTCCCGAACTACCTTTTTATTGAGTTCGATCCGGAAGCGATTCATACCACGACCATCAGCGCCACGCGCGGCGTCAGCCATTTCGTTCGCTTCGGCAATCTGCCCGCGACCGTGCCGCAGGACGTGATTGAAGCGCTGCAAACGCAGGCGACGGTGACGCTGCCTGCGCCGACGCTACCGCAGCCCGGCGACAGAGTATTGATTACCGCTGGCGCTTTCGAAGGCCTGAAAGCAATTTTTACCGAACCGGACGGCGAGGCGCGTTCTATGCTGCTGCTTAACCTGCTGAATAAGCAGATCTTCCGCAGCCTGGACAATCGGCAGTTCCAGAAACTCTGAGGCTACTGCGCGTTCAGGCGGAAAAGCGCTCGCGCATTGCTGTCGCACTGCTGCCCCAGCATAGCCGCCTCTTCGCCGCGCAACAGCGCAACCTGCTCCACGATATGCGGCAGAAAGCACGGCTCGTTACGTCGCGATGCGGGGCGGGGACGCATGTCACGCGGCAGCAAATAAGGCGCATCCGTTTCCAGCAGCAGCCTGTCAGCAGGAATAAGCGGCATCAGCTCGCGCAGTTCAAGTCCGCGACGTTCATCGCACACCCAGCCCGTAATGCCGATATAAAGCCCGGCGGCCAGACAGGCTTCCAGCTCGGATTTGCTGCCGGTAAAACAGTGTATAACCGCGCCGGGCAGCTTTGGCAGCCAGGGCGTCAGGGTAGAAAGAAAGCGATCGTGCGCTTCGCGACAGTGCAGAAAAACGGGCAGCTGCAGATCGGCCGCCAGCTCAAGCTGAGCATTGAAGGCGTAAGCCTGCTGTTCCGGCCCGCAGATGTTGCGGTTGAAATCCAGCCCGCACTCGCCAATCGCTGCCACCTCCGGGCTTTCCGCCAGCCTTCTTAAGGTGGCGGCCGTTTCCGCTGACCATTCGCTGGCGTGATGCGGATGAACGCCTGCCGTAGCCCAACAGTAGCCGGGACGACGTTTCGCCAGGCTCTGCGCCTGCTGGCTCTCCAGCGCATTGGTGCCGGTAATCAGAATGCCGGTGACGCCCGCGTCAACGGCGCGTTTTACAACCTTGTCACGATCTTTGGCGAACTGCGTGCTGGTCAGATTGACCCCAATATCAAACATAGCGTGTTCCAAACAGTAACCGCCCTTACGGGCGGTTATTTTTTAATGTGGGCAGGCCTTCGCGGCTACTCCGTCTCCTGGTCGCTCTCTTCCCGACGTAATCCGGTATAGAAACGTGAGAAGAACACGCCGACCTCAAACAGGCAGTACATCGGAATGGCCAGCAGCGTCTGGGAAAGCACATCCGGCGGCGTCAACAGCATACCTACGATAAAAGCGCCGACCAGAACATAAGGCCGCTTGGCCTTCAGTTCCTCCGGCGTGGTCACGCCGGTCCAGCACAGCAGCACGATAGCAATCGGCACTTCAAAAGAGACGCCGAACGCCATAAACAACGCCATCACGAAATCGAGATAGTTATTGATATCGGTAGCTATCTGCACACCGTGCGGCGCGGTTTTAGCAAAAAAACCAAAGGCCAACGGGAAGACAACAAAGTAGGCGAAAGCCATCCCTATATAGAATAGGAATGAACTGGAAATCAGCAGCGGCACCACCAGCCTGCGTTCGTGGCGGTAAAGCGCGGGCGCGATAAAGGCCCAGATTTGGTAAAGGATCACCGGTACCGCAAGGAAGACGGAAACGATCATGGTCAGCTTGACCGGCGCGAAAAAAGGCGAAGCCACGTCGGTCGCGATCATGCTGGCACCGGCCGGCATCTGTTCGATTAGCGGCGCGGAAACCATCTGATAAATATCGTTGGAAAAGTACGCCAGGCAAAGGAAAATCGCCACCACGGCGATAATGCAGTTCAGCAGGCGCTTACGCAGCTCAATCAGATGGCTGATAAGCGGTTGGGTATCTTCAACAGCCATGTTTAGCGTTCATCCGGTTGGGTGGTGGAAACAGGCGCACGGCTGGAAAGCGTCGGCGCTTCGTCTTTAACGACCTTTGGCTTTTCAGGCGCGGCGGCTGGCGCAGTATTCGACACGGCATCCGCTTTTCCGGCGGCGGTTTCATAAGGCGCGCTGGCAGCGGCTGGCGCTTCAGCGGCCCTGGCCGTCGCGGATTTTGCTACAGCCGCATCGCTTGCGGCAGGGGAAACAGATTCAGCGACCTCAGCTATACCGCTTGCAGCAGACGAAGCTGGCTCAGCGACGCGAACCGTAGCGGAGTGCGCTGCTGCCCTGTCGCTCGCCGCAGGCGAAACATGCACCACTGGCGCATGTTGTTCCTGCTGCGCAGCAGGCTGTGCCGCTGCACTGGTTGCTGCCTCTGGCGCCTGCGCTGGCGCGCTGGCCTGATGATCGGCTGCGGCAGGCGTCACGCCTTCATGAGAATCCTCGGCGTTTTTCACCAGCGGATTGTGGATCGTGTTAGCTTCGTCGTCCGCTTTTTCGTTCTCGCCCAGATAGGTACGCTTCATGGATTCCGCCGACTGCTTCAGCTCTTCCATTGAGGCTTTCAGCTCCGGCGACAGGCTGTTCTTACTGGCCTCTTCCACTTTTTTCAGGCTATCCTGCAGCTCCTGAAGTTTCAGCTCCTGCGCCAGTTCGTTTTGCACATTAGCCGCCAGCGAGCGTAACGCACGGATCCAGCCGACCACGGTTTTTACCGCGACCGGCAAACGCTGCGGACCCAGCACTACCAGCCCGATAATAAACACCAGAATCAGTTCACTAAAACCTATGTCGAACACGGCTTACACCTTGTCGTTCTTAACGTCTTCTTTCTTCGCTTCTGCGTGCTGTTTGTCGGCCAGAGTGGCTTTAAAATCAGCATCGTCGGCATGTGTTTTTGGCTTTTCGTCATCGTCGCTCATGGCTTTTTTAAAGCCTTTGATCGATGAACCGAGATCGGAACCCAGCCCGCGCAATTTTTTCGTGCCGAAGAGCAGCACAACGATTACGGCAATAATTAACAATTGCCAGATACTAATACCGCCCATAATTTTGCCTCAGATGTCAGTTAATGCAGGTTTCGCAGTATATAAGCCGGGCTGACCACGCGCAAAGCGCTGCCAGCCCCTCTTTACCTTTCATGACAGTCAGTCGGTTTTACGCCAGCCGACCAGCCAGCTTACCAGACCACCGGCGACCATAACCGCCGACAGCAAATCCCACTGCGGCCTGGTCAGCAGAATAGCCGTGCCGCTCAGCAGCAGCGTGGCGCCGATACCGAACAAATAGCGTGACTGATGATGCCGCACCCGGTCGTTGCGCAGATCGTAGGAAAGCTTATCGACGCTGTGCTGCAGATGCTTGTGCCGCTTCAGGCTTTCGTAAACCAGCTCCGGCAGCTCCGGCAGTTTTTCCGCCCAGAACGGCGCTTTTTCTTTCAGCGCGCGCACGATAGCCGGAATGCCGATCTGATCTTTGATCCAGTCTTCCAGAAACGGCTTGGCGGTTTTCCACAGGTCGAGCTGCGGGTAAAGCTGTCGTCCGACGCCTTCCACATACAGCAGCGTTTTCTGTAACAGCACCAGCTGAGGCTGCACTTCCATATTGAAGCGGCGCGCCGTATTAAAGAGGTTCAGCAGCACGTGACCAAAAGAGATTTCCGCCAGCGGCTTTTCAAAAATCGGTTCGCAAACGGTACGAATAGCGAACTCGAAATCCTCTACGTTGGTATCCGCCGGCACCCAGCCGGAATCAACGTGCAGCTCGGCAACCTTGCGGTAATCCCGGTTGAAGAAGGCGATAAAGTTCTCCGCCAGATAGCGCTTATCCTCTTTATTCAGCGAGCCGACGATACCGCAGTCGATACCGATATATTGCGGGTCTTCAGGATGCTCATAGCTGACAAAAATATTGCCCGGATGCATATCGGCGTGGAAAAAGCTGTCGCGGAACACCTGGGTAAAGAAAACCTGCACGCCGCGCTCGGCCAGCAGCTTCATGTTGACGCCGCGCTGTTCAAGCTGCACCACATCGGAGATTGGGATGCCGTAAATGCGCTCCATTACCAGCATGGTTTCGCTACAGTAGTCGGAATAGATTTCCGGTACGTAAAGCATGTTGCTGCCTTCGAAATTACGGCGCAGCTGAATGGCGTTCGCCGCTTCGCGCAGCAGGTTGAGTTCGTCTATCAGCGTTTTTTCGTAATCCGCCACGACCTCCTGCGGACGCAGGCGGCGCCCGTCCGGCAGCAGGCGAGGCACCCAGGCCGCCATGCGGTTGATCAGCTTCATATCGGCTTTGATCACCGGCAGGATATCCGGACGAATAACCTTGATGACCACTTCTCTGCCGTTTTCCTTCAGCGTGGCGGTGTGCACCTGCGCGATGGAAGCGGAAGCGAGCGGCGTGATCACAAAGTCATCAAACAGGGTTTCCACCTTGCAGCCAAGCGACAGCTCAATCTGCTTTTTCGCCTGTACACCATCGAAAGGCGCAACCTTGTCCTGCAGCATCGCCAGCTGATCGGCGATATGCGGCGGAAAAAGATCGCGGCGCGTGGACATCATCTGACCAAATTTGATCCACACCGGGCCAAGCTGCTCCATGGCTAACCTGATACGCTCGCCAAGCTGACGCTCTTTGTGCAAATTAGGCATCCAGAACAGCGTCCGGCGCCACAGGCGCAGCGGCAATGCCAGCCGGGTTTTTGGGATCAGCTCATCCAGTCCGTAGCTCAAAAAGATACGGATGATAAAATAGAGACGACGTATTTCTCCGAGGGTCATTTGCCCTCCAGTTGTTTAAGGCGAGTTTCCAGCGCAGCCAGCTCGCGAGCGGCGGCGTCGACTTCTTCAGCAAACCAGGCCAGCTCCAGGCCGCCCGGTGCCAGGCGCCACTCTTCCGTCAGCGCCTGTCCAAGGTAGCTTTGTTTACGGTCAAGATTGCCGCGCACCAGCTGTAGCCCACGACGGGCGGCCTGGCTGATGCCCTGAGCGGCAATATCGCCAATCCAGGGCGCGAGATATTCGGCAGGGTCTAGCTCGGCCAGATCGATCAGCGCAGAGAACTGCTGGACGACCTGTAGATCGCCCTCAACCTCCAGCTCGCCGCTGCGGATCAGGCTGGTTAACTGCTGACGGTCGCGCAGCTTACGCAGCGTTGCCAGACGGGTTTTCACCTTGCAGTCTGGCGTGTCGCACCAGTCGCCCAGCACATCGACCTGTTGGTCGCTGAAAATAAAGATCAGCGGCTGCTTCAGCTCGGCCAGCTCAATGGCCAGGCTGCGGCCGTTAAGACGCTGACGCGCGGCTTTCAGGCCGCGATCGCGATAAAGGATCTGATTGAGCGCCGTTTCCAGCCCTGCGGTTAACAGCGGCGTTAAGGTCATTCGCTATCCTGTTCAGAACTTGAATCCGCGGTGCAGCGCAACGATGCCACCGGTAAGATTGTGATAGGTAGTATTCTCGAAGCCGACATCATCCATCATCTGCTTTAACGTATCCTGATCCGGATGCATTCGGATAGATTCGGCCAGATAGCGGTAGCTTTCGGAATCTTTCGCCACCAGCTCGCCGATACGCGGCAAAACATGGAATGAGTAGGCGTCATACGCCTTGCTTAGCGGCTCCAGCAGCGGTTTGGAAAACTCCAGCACCAGCAGGCGTCCGCCCGGCTTCAGCACGCGGAACATCGAGGCCAGCGCCTTCTCTTTTTCGGTGACGTTACGCAGGCCGAAAGCGATAGTGATGCAGTCGAAATGGTTGTCCGGGAACGGCAGCGCTTCGGCGTTAGCCTGCACGTAGTTCACGTTGCCGATAATCCCGTTATTACGCAGTTTCTCACGGCCCACTTTCAGCATGGAGCTGTTGATATCCGCCAGCACCACCTCACCCGTTTCACCCACCAGGCGAGAAAATTTAGCGGTCAGATCGCCGGTGCCGCCGGCCAGATCCAGGACGCGCTGTCCGCGACGTACGCCGCTGCAATCGATAGTAAAACGTTTCCAGACACGGTGGATGCCGAACGACATCAGATCGTTCATCAGGTCATATTTGGCCGCAACGGAATGGAAAACATCAGCCACCATTTCAGCTTTGTCGCTTTTCGCTACCGTGCGAAAGCCGAAGTGCGTGGTATCCTTTGATTCATCTGCCATTTGTTTTGCCTGCTCTGCAATCAGTTATCTGCCAAGTGTATCAGAGTCCCGCAGGCCAGGCACAGCCTTGCGGGTTATTCATTAACGCGGGCCGCGCCTGGCCCGGTTTGCGTCGCCAGATACGCGATATCTTCCTCATCTTCGTTCTCTTCCTCGTCAGCCTCATCCGGCATCGCCTGCGCTACCAGGCGGGGATTAATAGGTCGCTTGATGGCTACGCCCAGCTGCCGAAAACTTTCCGTCTGCGCGATCAGGTTGCCCCGCCCTTCCGCCAGCTTCTTCATGGCCTGACGATAGCTTTCGCTGGCCTTATCGAGGTTCTGCCCCATTGCCGACATGTCGTCGACAAACAGGCGCATTTTGTCATAGAGCTTAGCCGCTCTGTCGGCGATACGCTGGGCATGACGGCTTTGGTGCTCGTAGCGCCACAGGTTATTGATGGTGCGCAGCGCCACCAGCAGCGTGGTGGGGCTGACCAGCATGATGTTTTGACCCAGCGCCTCGTTGATCAGTTCCGGCTGACGGTCAATAGCGACCAGAAAAGCGGGTTCGACCGGAATAAACATCAGTACGTAGTCCAGCGATCGCAGGCCGGGCAGCTGCTGATAATCTTTGCGGCTCAGCAGGCGGATATGGCTGCGAATGGCCGCGACGTGCTCGCCGATGGCGATTTCGCGCGTGGCTTCGTCTTCGCCGTTGAAATAGCGTTCGTAAGCAACCAGCGTCATCTTCGCGTCGATCACCACGTCTTTGCCCTGCGGCAGACGGACAATCACATCTGGCTGCATACGGGCGTTATGCTCCAGCTGAATATTGACCTGGGTTTCATATTCGTGCCCTTCCCGCAGGCCAGAGGCTTCCAGCACGCGGCTGAGCACGACTTCTCCCCAGTTTCCCTGCATTTTATTGTCGCCCTTCAGGGCTTTGGTCAGGTTGATCGCTTCCTGCGCCATTTGGGCATTGAGCTGTTGCAGATTGCGGATTTCATGCGAAAGCGTATGGCGCTCGCGCGCCTCCTGACCGAAGCCTTCCTGAACCTGACGACGAAATCCTTCCAGCTGTTCGCGCAGCGGCGAGAGCAGCCCGTCCAGGCTCTGGCGATTCTGCTCATCGACGCGGCGGTTGCTGTGTTCAAAAATACGGTTGGCAAGGTGTTCAAACTGCGCGTTCAGCCGCTGCTCGCTGTTGACCAACAGGCGCTGCTTCTCCTCCGCCGCCATTTTGCTCTCTTCAAGCCTGATGGTGACCTCGCGCAGTTCCGCCTCCTGGGCGCTGTTGATCTCCAGCTGGGTACGCAGTTCACGCGCCAGCTGTTCGGCCTCGCCGCGCCAGTGGTCAAGCTGGGTTAGCTTCTCCTGGGTAGCGGCGAGCGTGCCATGCAGCTGACGCAGCTCCAGCTCCTGCTGTTTTTGCGCCTGCTGCTGCTGGCTCTGTTGCTGCGTCAGGCGATCGCGCTCCTGCTTCAGCTGCTCGCTGGCCTGTTGCAGCAGCCTGCGCTCCGTTTCCTGGTGCGCCGCGCGCTGCTGGCTGTGATACCAGGCGATAAGCCAGCCGACCAGCGCGCCCGCCAGGCCTGAGCCAATGCCGTAACCGATTATTGCATCCACGCGCCTTCTCCCGTCCAGGCTTCTCTGGCAGAAAAGGTAAGGGCAGGCCGTGGCAATGTCGAGTTAAAAAGCGCGATGTAACGGGATCGAAGGGGTTTTCATCAGAATGTCAGAGACGGCTCGAAAAATTTGCCGCGATTGGCGTGACGGCGAAGCCATTAAGGGAGGCTGGCTCCCTTAATGGCGGACGAAGCTGGTACAACCACTAAAGCAGGCGGCGCGCCGCCTCAACCACGATACGCACCGCATCGCTTTCGGTTTTCTTCATGGTTTCCGCATCGGGAATTTCCTGCTGGGTGCGGTTCACGATCACGCCCGCCACCATGCCGGCACGCAGACCCTGACTGGCGCACATGGTCAGCAGCGTGGCGGATTCCATTTCGTAGTTCAGCACGCCCATTTGCTGCCACTCTTTCATGGAGTTCTGGAAACGGCTTACCACGCGGCCAGAAAAGGTGTCGTAACGCTCCTGTCCCGGATAAAAAGTGTCGGAGGACGCGGTGACGCCGATATGCGTGGTTGCGCCAAGCACTTTCGCCGCTTCGACCAGCGCGGTGGTGCAGGTGAAATCGGCCACGGCCGGGAATTCCAGCGGCGCAAAATGCAGACTCGCGCCGTCCAGACGCACCGAGCCGGTGGTTACCAGCACGTCGCCCACGCTGATGTCAGGCTGAATCGCGCCAGTTGTACCTACGCGCAGAAAAGTACGGATGCCCAGCTGCGCCAGCTCTTCTACCGCGATGGAGGTGGAAGGGCCACCGATGCCGGTTGAACAGACGATAACGGCCTTGCCGTCAATGTCGGCACGCCAGGTGGTGAATTCGCGGTGCGACGCCAGATGAACCGGATTATCCATCAGCGCGGCAATCTTTTTAACGCGCTCGGGGTCGCCTGGCACAATGGCAAGGGTGGCGCCCTGAAGATCGGCTTTGGTTAAACCCAGGTGAAAAACGTCTGACTGTGCCATGACAAGATCCTGTAATTAAAAGGCGATGAAGCGCTTACAGTAGCGCAAAGCTGTGGGGATTTATGTGAGTAAATTCACTCTGAGCAATGAAAGTTACATTTGGAGTCTATTGAATCGTGACAGCAATCACACAAAAGAGCCTTCCCGCACGAATCGCGCTGTCGGAAAACGATAACGCCGTCAAAGATGACAGGCTGACCTTTACCCGATCGAAACGTAATCCTGGCTATAGTTAGCTGATTGCGCTACTGCATGTATGGAGAGGACAATGAAAAGCGACGATAATCCGACTCAAACATTGAGCAATAAGGGATTCGCTCCTGCGGTTTCACCTGCCGCATCGACCACCATCATTACCGACAGTGCCGATATCGTTTCCGGCGAAACGTCAATTCCGACGCAGGGCGAGAATATGCCTGCTTTCCACGCCAGACCGCGCCAGACCGATGGTTCGCTGCCGGTGGTGCTGGTCGTGCAGGAAATTTTTGGCGTGCATGAGCATATTCGTGATATCTGCCGTCGCCTGGCGACCGAAGGCTATCTGGCCGTGGCGCCCGAACTCTATTTTCGCCAGGGCGATCCCGCCGGGTACGATGATATTCCTACGCTGTTTAAAGAGCTGGTCAGCAAGGTGCCGGATAGCCAGGTGCTGGCCGATCTGGATCACGTAGCCAACTGGGCATCGCGCCACGGCGGCGATATGCGCAATATGGCCATTACCGGCTTTTGCTGGGGCGGCCGGATAACCTGGCTCTACGCCGCACACAATCCTCAGCTGAAAGCGGGCGTTGCCTGGTATGGCAAGCTGACAGGCGATAAAACTTTACAGCAGCAGAAGCACCCGGTTGATGTTGCTGTTGACCTGAACGCGCCGGTATTGGGGCTGTACGGCGCGCTGGACGAGGGCATTCCGTTAGAAAGCGTGGAAACCATGCGCCAGGCGCTGCGGGCGGCGAACGCCAAATCGGAAATCGTGGTTTATCCCGAGGCCGGGCACGCGTTTAACGCCGATTATCGTCCCAGCTATCATGAAGAGTCTGCCAAAGACGGCTGGCAGCGAATGCTGGCCTGGTTCAGACAGCACGGCGTCAGCTAACGCTCAGGCCCGCCTCAATCGGCGGACTGAGGTTGCTGACAAACTCAAACTTAGGCCGCTTGCAGATTGATGAAAAGCGGCAGAGGCAGATCGGAACACGGACACGCCGTAGATACGTCCATGTAGGCTCGTTTCGCGCGTCCATGCGCGAAAACGGTCCGCTTATCCGCTCAGCCTCTGCCACCGTGAAACAGCTGGGTTGCTGTAAGAAACACCAGGATGCATCCGCTATTTAGATTTGTCAGCAGTCTGAGCCCGCCTCAATCGGCGGGCTTTATTTATGCCGTTCTCGCTGCGGGCACCACGCCAACTTCAGCGCCCGTACATTCCAAACGCCGCTAAATGCCATCAATAAACGAGAGGCTCACGGGCAACATCGCCATCAGACAGCGGCTTTGCGAAGATTGCGTGCCGCCTCCACCATATTAGCCAGCGCCTGACGGGTTTCCGGCCAGCCGCGCGTTTTCAGGCCGCAGTCCGGGTTCACCCACAGACGCTCCACCGGAATACGCTTTGCCGCTTTCAGCAGCAGCGCCTCTATCCATGCCACGCTCGGCACGTTCGGCGAATGAATATCGTAAACGCCCGGGCCGATTTCGTTCGGATAATCAAATTCCTCGAACGATTGCAGCAGTTCCATATCGGAACGTGAGGTTTCGATAGTGATCACATCCGCATCCAGCGCGGCAATGGCGTCCATGATGTCGTTGAATTCGCAATAGCACATATGGGTGTGAATTTGGGTCGTGTCCTGCGCTACGGCGGCGTTCAGGCGGAACGCGCCCACGGCCCATTCCAGATAGGCAGCCCACTCTGACCGCCGCAGCGGCAGGCCTTCACGCAGCGCCGGCTCATCAATCTGGATAATGCCGATACCGGCTTTTTCGAGATCGGCCACTTCGTCCCGCAGCGCCAGCGCGATCTGCTTAGCGATGGTTTCACGCGACACGTCTTCACGAGGGAAAGACCAGCAAAGGATGGTTACCGGGCCGGTCAACATGCCTTTTACCGGCTTGTCGGTCAGCGACTGCGCATATTTTGCCCACTCGACGGTGATCGCTTCCGGCCGGCTGACGTCGCCGATAATCACCGGCGGCTTCACGCAGCGGGAACCGTAGCTCTGTACCCAGCCGTTTTGCGTAAAGGCAAAGCCTTCCAGATTTTCGCCAAAGTATTCCACCATGTCGTTGCGCTCGGCCTCGCCGTGAACCAGCACGTCGAGCCCCAGCCGCTCCTGCTCCACAATCGCCTGCCTGATATGTTCAGCGATGCCGGTGCGGTAGCTTTTCCCGTCCAGGCGCCCCTGTCTGAAATCCAGGCGCAGGCCACGAATTTCAGTGGTCTGCGGAAAAGAGCCGATAGTGGTGGTTGGCCAGGCCGGCAGCTGAAAGCGCTGACGCTGGACTTCGGCACGCGCCTTATAGCTGCTGTTACGCTCACTGTCTTTAGCGATGATAGCGGCCAGCCTTTTGCTGACGGCCTCGTTATGCACGCGCGCAGAGTCGCGGCGGGCACGGATTGGCGCACTCCAGGCTTCCAGCGACCTTGCGTCGTTGTGGTTTAACGCATGGCTCAACAGCGCCAGCTCCTGGCATTTCTGTAGCGCAAAGGCGAACCAGCTTTTTACTTCTCCATCCAGACGGGTTTCGGTACTTAAATCGATGGGGCTGTGCAGCAGCGAGCAGGAAGAGCCGATCCATAGCCGCTGACGCTTGCCGACCAGCGGCTGTAAACGCTCAAACCAGCTGCTGAGATCGGCGCGCCAAACGTTGCGGCCGTTGATCACGCCGACGGAAAGCAGCCAGTCGGCCGGCACTTTAGCGTTCAGTGCGGCGATATCGTCTTTACCCTGTACCAGATCGACATGCAGACCCTGAACCGGCAGCTTAACGATAGCGTCCAGATTGGTGCCGACGCTGTCAAAGTAGGTGGTCAGCAGCAGTTTGGTTTGCCCTTGCAGCGCCTCATAAGCCGGTTTAAAGGCGTTGAGCCATGCCTGCGGCAGCTCCAGCACCAGCGCAGGCTCGTCGATCTGAACCCATTCGATATCACGCCTCGCCAGCTCGCTCAGCACCTGGTGATAAACGGGCAGAATTTCGTTTAACAGGCTCAGACGGTCGAACGGCTCGCCTTTAACTTTACCCAGCCATAAATAGGTCACCGGGCCAAGCAGCACGGGCTTCACTTTATGACCCAACGCCAGCGCTTCGTCCACTTCGTCCAGGATCTGCGTCCAGCTGAGCTTAAACTGCTGCCCCCGGGTAAATTCAGGCACCATATAGTGATAATTAGTGTTAAACCATTTGGTCATTTCAGCCGCCGCCGCAGGCTCGCCGGTTGGCGCACGGCCACGGCCCAGACGGAACAACGTATCCAGATCGACAGAGCCATCTTTATTTTGATGACGGGCAGGCACGTTGCCCAGCAGCAGGCTGGTAGTCAGCACATGATCGTACCAGGCGAAATCACCGACCGGCACATAGTCTACTCCAGCCTGTTTCTGCTGTTCCCAATGGCGGGCGCGCAGCTCGCGACCTACCGCCAGCAGCGCTTCCTGCGAGCTGTTGCCTGCCCAGTAGCTTTCCTGTGCTTTTTTCAGTTCGCGACGCAGGCCTACGCGGGGGAAGCCGAGCGTATGGTTCAGAATAGTCATCAATGCATTCCTCAGTTACCGCCCGCTGTCGTGGCAATCGGGCTTTTAGACGTCCAGATGTTTACACATCTATAATCCGCAGGTACTGTATTCCCCACAAGCGCAAATTGTTCATTGTCGATGTGAAGGACTCTCATGATCGAACTCAAACACCTGCGGACGCTGCAAGCGCTGCGCAACAGCGGTTCGCTGGCCGCCGCCGCCGCTCAGCTTCATCAAACGCAGTCGGCCCTGTCCCATCAGTTCAGCGATCTGGAGCAGCGCCTGGGCTTCCGCCTGTTTGTGCGTAAAAGCCAGCCGCTGCGCTTTACGCCGCAGGGCGAAATTTTGCTGCAGCTTGCCGAGCAGGTGCTGCCGCAGATCCAGCACGCTTTACAGGCCTGCCACGAACCGCATCAGGCCACGCTGCGTATCGCTATCGAGTGCCACAGCTGTATCCAATGGCTGACGCCAGCGTTGAGCAACTTCCGTCAGAGCTGGCCGCAGGTGGTGATGGATTTTAAATCCGGGGTGACTTTCGATCCCCAGCCTGCGCTCCAGCAGGGGGAGCTGGATGTGGTGCTCACCTCCGATATTTTGCCGCGCAGCGGGCTGTTCTATTCGCCGATGTTTGATTTTGAAGTTCGCCTGGTGCTGGCGCCGGACCATCCGCTGGCGCAGGTTGATCGTATTTCACCGGAGGATTTGGCCAGCGAAGTGCTGATGATTTATCCGGTGCAGCGGCAGCGCCTGGATATCTGGCGGCATTTTTTGCAGCCCGCAGGCGTCAGCCCGGCGTTAAAAAGCGTGGATAATACGCTGCTGCTGATCCAGATGGTGTCTGCGGGCATGGGCATCGCCGCTCTGCCGCATTGGGTTGTGGAAAGCTTTGAGCATCAGGGACTGGTGGTGACCAAAACGCTCGGCCAGGGTTTATGGAGCCGATTATATGCCGCCGTGCGCGACGGCGAGCAGCGTCAGGCAGTAGTTGAAGCTTTTATCCGCTCCGCCCGTCAGCACGCCTGCGAGCATCTGCCGCTGGTCAGGGACGCTTCCGCGCCGGGCACGCCGCTGCCGACCTCTTTGCATCATTCCTGAACGGCCAGCGTGGGCGATTGCTTTTGCGCGATGGCCCTTTTAGCACAGCCGCACCCTTATAAGGCGCTGGCCGCCCGCCTTTTTGCTGACGGTATTCCTTTATCCATCGCCATTTGTCTCTATAATGCGGCCAACGATCCTGAACCAATGAGATTTTTATGACCAATAATGACGTTTTGCGCAGCGTGCGCTACATGCTGAGCCTGAGCGATGCTCAGATGGTTGGCATTCTGGCGCTGGCGGAAAGTGAAGTCAGCGAAGCGGAAATGCAAGGCTTCCTGAAAAAAGAAGACGAAGCGGGCTTTCGCGCCTGTCCTGACGTGGTAATGGGCTATTTCCTGAACGGGCTGATTTTCCAGCGCCGTGGCAAAAGCGAAGATGCGCCTGAGCCCTCTGTCGAACGCAAAATGACAAATAATATTATTATTAAAAAACTGCGCATCGCTTTCGATTTAAAAACTACGGATATTATTGACGTGCTTAAGCTGGCGGACTTCGCCGTAGGTCAGTCTGAAATTGGCGCTATTTTCCGAAAGCCGGGGCATAAAAATTACCGTGAATGCGGCGATCAGATTTTAAGGAATTTCCTGAAAGGAATGACGATGAAATTACGCCCTGCCCCTGTTAAAAAAGCTTAAATATTAGTGCAGCCTTCGGGCTGCCTGCCATTTTAAATACCTGAAAATGGATATATTATATTTCCCTTCCATCTTGACAGCTTAAATAAGGCCTCATAACATCCGCCAGGTATTTACGCATCGTAAATACGGCAAACCATGAAAAAGGATATATCATGAGAGAGCTTAATAGCACTGAAGTCGCCGTCGTCAGCGGCGCAGGTAAAATTCAGGACACCACCACAAATATGTTCGGCACGCTTTTTTCTAATATCTATAAGCTGCTCCCGCTGTCAGAACTGGGCTATACCGCCGATCAGGTAAGGACTGCGGGGGAAGATATGGGTAGCCGTATCGGCAAAACCATCGAAACAAATCTTAATCTGCTAAGGGACAAAATCATAGCGGCGCTTGATTCGTTAACAAGCTAAGCCATGTCGCTAAGCAGGGCCTGGCACGCCCTGCTTAGCGTGGTTTTATTTTTTGATCACCCAGTGTCGGTGTACCCATAGCGAGGCGAAAATTACCGCTGCGCCAACGATAAAGCTCGGCCAGTGCGGCTGCTGCTGCCAGATTGCAAGATTAACCAGTAACCCGGCTGGCACGTGCATATTATTCATAATGCCCAACGTGCCGGCATCAACCTGCGTCGCGCCGTAGTTCCACATAAAATAACCCAGTCCCGAAGCCGCCACGCCCAGCCAGATCAGGATGCTCCACTGTAGCGTGGTTGTCGGCAGCTTTTGCGGATTGCCCCACAGGCACCAGGCGATGACCGCGACGAGCGCTGCGCCCATATAAAACCAGGAAAAGGCGGCGTGCTGCGGCATCGGACGCGTTTCCTGCAGACGCTTGTAGCCCACCATGCCCACGGCAAAGCAAAGGTTGGCAAGCTGCACCAGCAGCAGGCCAAACCAAAAGTGGTCACTGACTTTGTCGTAGCGAATAATCGCCGCGCCCGCCACCGCCAGCAGCGCGCTCAGCGCATAGCCGGGCCGCACGCCTCTTCCGCTCATCAGGTCATAAATCAGGGTGATATAGAGCGGCGTCATCACCGTAAACAGCAGCAGCTCGGAAACGCTGAGGTAGAGATAAGCCTCAAAGCTAAACAGATACATAATGCCCAGCTGCAGCGCGCCTACGCCCATATAGAGCAGCAGCGTTGACGGCCGATAGCCGCGCCAGCGCAGAAACGGCAGGAAAACCACGGCGGCCAGCAGCAGGCGGATCAGCACGGAAAAGACGCTGTCGACCTGACCTGCCAGATATTCGCCGATCAGGCTGAACGAAAAGGCCCACAGGATAGTGGTGATTATCAGTAAAATCACGATAAAAACTCGCTGGTGAAAAGTAGGCACAGTGTAGCGAAATCATCCTGACCAGGGGGAAATATCTGATTGACATCTGATTGTAAAATGTACGCACTAGTTTTTACCCGGCCATTTTAGTGAGCCTGCTCACACTCCTTTCCGACATGGCTAAAAGCATTCAGAGAAGCGTGCTGCATAATTCGTTTGATTGTCATAAAAATGTAACCTTTGGGTTCTTCTTCACAGCGAAACCCTGCGTTTTCTTTTAGGCTCTTTCCGCTACGGATCGTGTTTATTATCTGTTGCTGCACTACGTAAAAAAACGAATATAAATTGCCATCGGAGGCTGTTATGTTATCTGTTTTTAAACCTGCGTCGCATCGAACGCGCGTAGATACCAGCGAAATCGATCCGCTTTATCGTAAATTACGCTGGCAGATATTTTTTGGTATTTTCTTCGGCTATGCGGCCTATTATCTGGTGCGAAAAAACTTTGCGCTGGCGATGCCTTCGCTGATTGAACAGGGTTTTTCTAGGGGGGATTTAGGCTTTGCCCTTTCAGGTATTTCCATCGCCTACGGTTTTTCTAAATTTATTATGGGATCCGTTTCCGATCGCTCGAATCCACGATACTTTTTGCCCGCTGGCTTAATTCTGGCGGCGGCAGTCATGCTGTTTATGGGATTCGTTCCGTGGGCCACTTCCAGTATTACCGTGATGTTCGTGCTGCTGTTTTTATGCGGCTGGTTCCAGGGCATGGGATGGCCGCCCTGTGGACGCACTATGGTGCACTGGTGGTCGCACAAGGAGCGCGGCGGTATCGTTTCCGTCTGGAACTGTGCGCACAACGTCGGCGGCGGTCTGCCTCCGCTGCTGTTTCTACTGGGCATGTACTGGTTTAACGACTGGAAAGCATCGCTTTATATGCCCGCTTTCGCCGCCATTCTGGTGGCCGTCATCGCCTTTACGTTAATGCGCGATACGCCGCAATCCTGCGGTCTGCCGCCGATTGAAGAGTATAAAAACGACTATCCGCCCGACTACGATAAAAGCCAGGAAGAGGAGCTGACCGCCAGGCAAATTTTTATGCAATACGTACTGCCCAACCGGCTGCTCTGGTATATCGCGCTGGCCAACGTATTTGTCTATCTGCTGCGCTACGGCATTCTCGACTGGTCGCCGACCTATTTAAAAGAGGTGAAGCATTTTACGCTGGATAAATCCTCCTGGGCCTACTTCCTTTATGAGTACGCAGGCATCCCCGGCACGCTGCTGTGCGGCTGGATGTCCGATAAGGTCTTCAAGGGCAATCGTGGCGCGACCGGCGTCTTTTTTATGCTACTGGTGACAATTGCTACCGTAGTTTACTGGCTGAATCCCCCCGGCAATCCGGGCGTGGATATTACCTGCATGATCGTTATCGGCTTTCTGATTTATGGGCCAGTGATGCTGATCGGGCTGCACGCGCTGGAGCTGGCGCCGAAGAAAGCCGCGGGTACGGCGGCAGGCTTTACCGGGCTGTTCGGCTATCTTGGCGGCTCGGTGGCCGCCAGCGCTATCGTCGGCTATACCGTTGATTACTTTGGCTGGGACGGCGGTTTTATCGTGATGATCGGCGGCGGCGTGCTGGCCGTTATCCTGCTGGCTATCACCATGCTGAACGAACACAAGCACAAAAAAGGGGCAACGCAATGAAAAAGCTGATAGCTATGCTGCTGCTGGGCGCTTCGTTCGGCGCAATAGCCGTAGAAGCGCACAAGATCGTCATTGCCCACCGTGGCGCGAGCGGCTACCTGCCGGAACACACGCTGCCGGCCAAAGCGATGGCTTACGCGCAGGGATCCGACTTTCTTGAGCAGGATCTGGTGATGACGCGAGACGATCGGCTGGTGGTGCTGCACGATCGCTATCTGGATCGCGTAACGGACGTGGCGAAACGCTATCCAGACCGCGCCAGAAAAGATGGGCGCTATTACGCCATCGACTTTACGCTGGACGAAATCAAGGGGCTGAAATTTACGGAAGGCTTTACGCTAAAAGACGGCAAAAAAGTCCAGACTTATCCGCAGCGTTTCCCGATGGGCAAGTCGGACTTCCATGTGCATACCTTTGCCGAAGAGATTGAATTTATTCAGGGGCTGAACCACTCGACGGGAAAAAATATCGGCATCTACACCGAAATCAAAGCGCCGTGGTTTCACCGCCAGGAAGGCAAAGATATTTCCGCAAAGGTGCTGGATGTGCTGAAGCGGTACGGCTACAGCTCGAAAAGCGACAACGTCTATCTGCAATGCTTTGACTATAACGAACTTAAACGCATTAAAACGGAGCTGGAGCCGCAAAGAGGCATGGACGTCAAACTGGTGCAGCTGATCACCGAAACGGACTCAAAAGAGACGCAGGAGCAGCAAAACGGCAAATGGGTGAACTACAGCTATGACTGGATGCTGCAACCCGGCGCGATGAAAACGCTGGCCCGTTACGTCGACGGCATCGGCCCTGATTATCATATGCTGATTGCCAACGGCTCGACCAGGGGCGCGGTTCACTTTACGCAGATGGTGCAGGAGGCGCATCAGAATGGCCTGGCCGTGCATCCCTATACCGTGCGGGCCGACCAGCTGCCCGACTGGGTAGATAATGTGGACGAGTTGTACGACGCGCTCTATAACCAGGCTGACGTGGACGGCCTGTTTACCGATTTTCCGGATAAGGCCGTGCACTTCCTGAAGCGGTAAGCGTTGCCGCCTCTGTGACAGAGGCGGCTTTTACAGGCTTCAGACGTTATAAAGCTTGCGCAGATAGTTCGGCACCGCGTTATCCGCATTGCTGCCAATCACTTCCAGTTCGGGCAGCAGATCCTTCAGCCGCTGATGCGAATTACTCATGATGCAGCCTTTGCCCGCCATGTTCAGCATCTCTTTGTCGTTCATGCCGTCGCCAAATGAGATGCAGTCCGCCAGCGTAAAGCCCAGCAGTCGGGATACCGCGTCCAGCGCGTGGCCTTTGGAAACGCCGCCCGCCATCACTTCCAGACAGGTCGGCAGCGAGAAGCTGACGTTGACCCGATCGCCCCAGCGCGCCATCAGTGCCTCTTCCAGCGGGATCAGCAGTTCCGGCCTGGCGCAGGTAAAGAACACCTTGCTGATGCCGTCGGTTGGCAGCGAATCCGGCTGATAGGTTTGATAGTTAAAATTGGACTCGCGGAAAAAATCCATCTCTTCCGGGCGATGGCGGTTAAGGAACCACTCTTCATCGCGGTAGACGTTGGTATAGATATCCTGGTGGCTGTGGTGTAAAGCAAAAAGCTCACGGGCGATGTCTTCTTCCAGGTTATGACTGAAGATCAGCTCGCCTGCGGTATTGTGCACGCGCGCGCCGTTCGAGGTGATCATATAGGCATCAATACCCAGGCTGTCACGCATCTGCCCGACATCAATGTGATGGCGACCGGTGGCGAACACAAAATGGACGCCCTTTTGCGTCAGCAGCTGGAGCGTTTCACGGGCGAAAGCGGATAAACGGTGATCCGGCGACAGCAGCGTGCCGTCGAGATCGGAAGCAACAATCGGGTACATAAAACCTCTGTTAATGGTGAGCTAGGGTTGCTATATCTGAGCAGTAAAATCAGGGATGCCGCGCAAAAAACGCCGTAATGGCCTCCAGCGCTTCGGCGCGCATGCTGTCTTTTTCAAACAAGATCTCATGACGCGCGCCTGCGATAGTCAGCGGGCCCTCGCAGGGGTTTTCCGCCGCTTTCATGGCCTGACAAAAGAGATCCTGAGCGCGGTTATCCACCACCTTATCCGCGCTGGCCTGTAACAGCAGCAGCGGCGTTTTGATCTCTTTTGCCTGAGCCAGAATGTTTTTGCCGGCCAGAATGCCTTCTCTGACCCAGTGATAAGTCGGCCCGCCGACGCGCAGCGCCGGATCGTCGGCGTAAAAGCGCAGGTTGCGCCGGTAGCGCTCGCGGCTGTGGGTCAGCTGGTTCATGCCGAACGGCCTCGGCTGCCACTGGCCGGTGCCGATGGCGTAACCGTCGCGCACCACGGGACGTTTTTCCGCCCAGTTCAGAATACAGTGCGTCATCCACAGCGGCATCGGCAGAAAGATCCCAAACATCGGCGCGACCAGCGCCACGGCGTTAAAGGCCTGCGGCTGCCTGGCCAGCATCAGCGTCAGGATCGCGCCGCCCATTGAGTGCGCCAGCGCATAGCGATGCTGATAGTGACGGCTGAGGATCGCTTTCAGATAGAGCGTCTCCAGATCTTCAACATAGTGGTCGAACAGCTCCACATGGCCGCGATGGCTATCCTGTAGCAGCCTGCCGGAACGGCCCTGCCCGCGATGATCGACAATAATCACATCATAGCCGCAGTGAAACAGGTCGTAGGCCAGCTCCGGGTATTTTACGTAGCTTTCGATACGGCCGGGGCAAATCAGGATAACGCGGCTATGTTGCGATGACGTGAAACGAACGTAGCGAATGGGCACGTCTTCTACGCCGATAAACTCGTCTTCCTCCCGCCGCCGCCAGAAATCCAGCAGCGGGCCGGTGGCGAAAGCGGCAAAAGCTTTTTCACGATTTCGCCAGCCATGCTTTTTCATTGACCCGATCTCCGCTTTTTTCACATTCCGCCCGACCCCGTAGCCTGCGCAGCCGCAATGGCGTATTGTGTCATACTTCTGTGCTATCAGGGAGTCTGACCCAATGACCATGCAGTGGTGGCTGGCCTATCTGTTAACGACCAGCATCTTAAGCCTTTCGCCGGGTTCCGGCGCAATCAATACCATGAGTACCGGTATCAGCCACGGCTATCGCGGCGCGGCGGCCTCTATTTCCGGCCTGCAGGTTGGGCTGGCGGTGCATATTCTGCTGGTCGGCATCGGCCTGGGCGCGCTGTTTTCGCAATCCGTGCTGGCTTTTGAGGTGCTGAAATGGGCGGGCGCGGCTTACCTGATCTGGCTGGGCATCCAGCAGTGGCGCTCGGCAGGCGCGATAGATCTTCAGGCGGTCGCCAAAGCGATGCCGCGCCGCAGGCTGTTTAAGCGTGCGGTGCTGGTGAACCTGACCAACCCAAAAAGCATTGTTTTCCTGGCGGCGCTCTTTCCGCAGTTTATCATCCCGCACCAGCCGCAGGCGATGCAGTATCTGGTACTGGGCGTGACGACGGTGGTAGTCGATATTATCGTGATGATCGGCTACGCCACGCTGGCACAGCGGATTGCAGCCTGGATTAAAGGGCCAAAACAGATGAAGCTGTTAAATCGCCTGTTTGGCGGCATGTTTATGGCGGTCGGCGCGCTGCTGGCTTCCGCCCGGCGTATTGCCTGATGCATCAGAGGCTGGCATGGAGGACGCGCTGACCATACCTTGCCCGTGTCCTCCACGTTCTCCGGCCACCCGCCTGGTCTACTCTTCGCCGTCGACGTGCTCGCGGATCATCACCATAAACGGCTTGCCGAAGCGCTCCAGCTTGCGCTGGCCAACGCCGTTGACGCTCAGCATTTCTGAGGCGGTCAGCGGCATCTGCTCGGCCATTTCTATCAGCGTGGCGTCATTAAATACCACATATGGCGGAATATTCTCTTCATCGGCAATGGCTTTACGCAGCTTACGCAGCTTGGCAAACAGCTTGCGATCGTAGTTGCCGCCAAACGATTTCTGATTGCTGTTGCGCGGCTTGACGCTGACCATGCGCGGCACCGCCAGCAGCAGCGGGGCTTCGCCACGCAGCAGGGGACGCGCCGCTTCCGTTAACTGAAGCGCGGAATGCATCGCAATATTTTGCGTTGCAAAGCCCAGATGAATGAGCTGACGGATCACGCTTATCCAGTGTTCGTGGCTCCGATCGCGGCCAATGCCATAAACCGGCAGCTTGTCGTGCTGCATATCGCGAATACGCTGATTGTTGGCGCCGCGCAGCACTTCCACCACGTAACCCATGCCAAACCTTTGGCCGACACGATAAATGCAGGAAAGCGCCTTTTGCGCTTCTACCGTGCCGTCGTAACGACGCGGCGGATCGAGACAGATATCGCAGTTGTCGCAGGGCTGCTGACGCCCTTCACCAAAATAGTTCAGCAGCACCAGACGGCGGCAGGTCTGCGCTTCCGCAAAAGCGCCCATCGCGTTCAGCTTGTGGCGTTCAATATCCTGCAACGGCCCCGGCGCTTTCTCTTCCAGACAGCGGCGCAGCCAGGCCATATCGGCCGGATCGTAAAGCATCAGCGCTTCCGCCGGCAGGCCATCACGACCGGCACGGCCCGTTTCCTGATAATAGGATTCGATGTTGCGCGGGATATCAAAGTGCACCACAAAGCGCACGTTGGGCTTGTTGATGCCCATGCCGAAGGCGACCGTGGCGACGACGATCTGAAGATCGTCACGCTGGAAGGCTTCCTGCACGCGGGCGCGATGCACGTTATCCATCCCGGCATGATAGGCACCGACGCTCAAGCCACGGCTTTGCAAACGCGCGGCGGTGTCTTCCACCTTCGCCCGGCTGTTGCAGTAGATGATGCCGCATTTGCCGCGCTGATCCTGCACGTAGCGGATCAGCTGATCCGTTGGCTTGAATTTTTCCACCAGCGTATAGCGGATATTAGGCCGGTCGAAGCTGCTGACCTGGATCAGCGGATCGTCAAGCTGTAGCAGGCGCGCGATATCGTTACGGGTGGTTTCGTCGGCGGTGGCGGTCAGCGCCATCACCGGCACGTCCGGCAGCCGCTGACGCAGCTGGCCCAGCGCGCCGTATTCCGGACGGAAATCGTGGCCCCATTGCGAAATACAGTGGGCCTCGTCTACGGCCAGCATTGCCGGGTTCCAGTGCGCCAGATTATCCAGGAAGTTATCCATCATCAGGCGTTCAGGCGCGATATAAAGCAGCTTGATCCGGCCCGTGCGGCAGCCGGCGAAGACCTCCTGCTGCTCTTCCCGCGTCTGCGTTGAGTTCAGACAGGCGGCGGCCACGCCGTTAGCCAGCAGCTGGTCGACCTGATCCTTCATCAACGAGATCAGCGGCGACACCACCAGCGTCAGCCCCTCGCGCACCAGCGCCGGGATCTGATAGCAAAGCGATTTGCCGCCGCCGGTCGGCATGACCACCAGGCAGTCGCGCCCTTTCAGCGACGCCTGAATAATAGTTTGCTGCCCCGGACGAAATTGCTGATAGCCGAAGGTTTCCTGCAAAACCTGTTGCGTCAGCATTTCCTGATTGATCACTGCAGCCGTAGACACGTGTACTCCAACTTGATGGCGGGCAGCACGTGATGGCCGCCCGGAAAGCATTAAAACAGGTCGTTCAGAATGACGCCGACGCCGACCCTGGTCTGACGATGGTTATAGTCAATCAATGATTCACCATAGCCGCTAAAGACTTGCGTATAGAAACGGACATGTTCGGTAATCGGGTAGCTCCAGCCTGCCTGCGCGCCACCGAAACCGCTGTTCCAGTTGTAGTTGCCCTGAAGGCTGAAGACGCTTTCGCCCAGCTGATAGCCGACCGTCAGGCGATAATACCCCATGTACTTAGTGATATCAGGGTTATCGTCATTATTTTCGCCTTCTGGAAGACGGTACCAGGGTTTGGCTTCGACCATCCAGTTACCGTTCTGCGCCATCAGGCGGGCGTAAACGCGGTTCCAGCTGCGGGAGGTCGGCTCCGAGCGGCCGTTGGACTGATGGTTCAGGCCCAGCTCCACGTCGCGTAGCGTCCAGCCGGCGAAGCTGTAGTCGGTGGCCCAGCCGAGGAAAATCTGCGGCTGATAGTCGGTTTCGCGAAACGGCGACGAGGCGCCACGGTTAGAGAGCTGCCACCAGGAAGACTGAGTATAGGAGGCAGCAAGCACCGAGTTGTCACCTAAAATGCCTCGCCAGAGAGGAAAGGCCAGGCTCAGCTGGAATTTTACCTCATCGTGCTTCGCCTTATTCGACCAGTTATAGGAATCAATCGCCTCTTTATTGATGTTGCTGGTATCGGTGTACAGCAGATAGTTGCTTTCATAAGGAAAAAGCACAAAAGGGTTGTCATGCTTTTCCAGAAGATTAGCAATAATACTGCCACGCACCGCGGGCTGGTCATGCACCTCTGTGACCTGAGCCTCTTGCGCCAGGGCCAGACAGGGGAAAAGGAGCGCTGCAGCCAGCGGGCCTTTCAGCATCGACATAAGATTCTCCAGAACTGATAAAGGTGATGAATAAAAAGCACGCCATTCTACACAGAATTACTGGTCGACATTAGTGCTGTTTTTGTAAAGTAAACGACCCGTTAGCAGCGGATAAAAATAGTCAGTCTGATAAGCGACTTACGTTGTAAAGGAATTTTGCTATGACCTCATCTGCGCCGCTCGATCGGCAGGCCGCTCGTCGCCTGATTGGCGACATCTTTGTTTATGATATGCCGTTTAACCGTACGCTTGGCCTCACGCTGGATCGGCTGGAGCCGGATTATGCGGAGCTGAGCTTCGCTAACCAGCCGCAGCTGGTGGGCAACATCGCACAAAAAATTCTGCACGGCGGTGTAATTGCGGCCGTACTGGACGTGGCGGCCGGTCTGGTCTGCGTCAGCAGCTCGCTCACCCGGCAGGAGACCATTACGGAAGAAGAGCTGCGGCAGCGCCTGTCGCGCATGGGTACTATCGATCTGCGGGTGGACTACCTGCGGCCCGGTCGCGGCGAACGCTTTATCGCGACCAGCAGCCTGCTGCGCGGCGGCAATAAGGTCGCGGTGGCACGCGTTGAGCTGCATAATGACGCTGGTCTTTATATTGCCAGCACGACGGCAACCTATCTTGTAGGTTGATTCCCCGACATTAACGGAGTGATGTTACATGGATGCGCAGCAAACTCGTCAGGGCATTTTTTATGCCCTGGGCGCTTATTTTATCTGGGGCATAGCGCCTGCCTATTTCAAACTTCTTCAGCAGGTTGCGCCAGGGGAGATCATGACCCATCGGGTGATCTGGTCATTCTTTTTTATGCTGCTGTTGCTGAGCGTCAGCCGCAGCTGGGGCAAGGTTAAAGCGATTTTCAAAACGCCGAAGAAGGTGCTGCTGCTGGCGGTCTCCGCGACGCTGGTGTGCAGCAACTGGCTCATCTTTATCTGGGCGGTCAATAATCAGCATATTCTGGAAGCCAGCCTGGGCTATTTTATCAACCCGCTGCTGAACGTGCTGGTAGGGATGCTGTTTCTGGGCGAACGCTTCCGGCGGCTGCAATGGCTGGCGGTGGCGCTGGCGGCCTGCGGCGTAATTATCCAGCTTTGGCGATTTGGGTCGGTGCCGGTCATTGCGCTGGGTCTGGCGGTGACCTTTTCGCTGTACGGGCTGATGCGCAAAAAAATCGCCGTCGACGCGCAGACCGGCATGATGATTGAAACCAGCTGGCTGTTGCCCTTCGCCGCTCTTTATCTTTTCGGCATTGCGGACAGCAGCACCAGCCATCTGACGCAAAATGCCTCGTCGTTAAACCTGCTGCTGATCGCCGCTGGCGTGATAACCACCGTGCCGCTGATGTTGTTTACCGCTGCCTGCACGCGCCTGCGCCTCTCTACCGTTGGGTTTTTCCAGTACCTTGGCCCAACGCTGATGTTTCTGCTGGCGGTGATCTTTTACGGCGAGAAAATGACGCCGGATAAAGTGATGACCTTCAGCTTTATCTGGGCGGCGCTGGCCTTATTTATTTTCGATGCGCTTATAACGTTAAAACGCAGGCGGCCCGCTGAGGTCTGACGGTTAATTGCTTTCCCCGGTTACTGCCTGGCCGGGGAAAGTAACACCTAAGTAAAAACTTTATAACCTGACGTTCCTATCGTAAATCAGTGCAAATCTTTTGGCACAGCAGGTCTGGATAATGCCAGAATAGCCGCGTGTTTAACTACTGAGGACAATATTCACTCCACCAGGATGAGAAGCAATAGCGTGGATGAGTTGTAAATCTATGGACAGTTTGTTCATTTCACTGATACTCCCTGCATTTTCCCGCCCCCGGCTTGCCTGCCGTCCCGTCTCTGACCAGCACTGGCGTTTCGCGCTGTAGCGCACTCTCTACGGATTTTCTGCCGCGCATCAATTGCGCTAATTATTTCAGTTTCCGGAGAGAGAAAATGTTTTATTGGTTATTGTTGGCGCTTGCCATCGTTTTTGAAATTGTTGGCACGCTGGCCATGAAATGGGCCAGCCTTAACGGTCACGCCGCCGGTTATTTTTTTATGCTGGCCATGATCGCCCTTTCTTATATTACTTTGTGTTTCGCCGTTAAAAAAATCGCGCTGGGCGTGGCCTATGCTATTTGGGAAGGCGTGGGCGTCCTGTGTATTACGCTGTTCAGCGTCATGCTGTTTGGCGAGGCGCTGCCCCTGATGAAAGTGGTCGGACTGGCGACGCTGGTGACCGGTATCGTACTGGTGAAGTCGGGTACGGTAAGCCGCAAGGAGGCCAGCCATGCTGCCGCTTAACGGGACGCACCTGGCCTGGCTGGCGCTCGCCGTGGTGCTGGAAATCCTGGCCAATATTTTTCTTAAATATTCGAACGGCTTTCGCCGCCCGCTGTATGGCCTGTCGTCGATTGTTGCCGTGCTGGCTGCCTTTAGCGCGCTGGCGCAGGCGGTTAAAGGTATCGATCTGTCGGTAGCCTATGCGCTGTGGGGAGGTTTCGGTATCGTCGCGACGGCGGCGGCAGGCTGGATACTGTTTGGTCAGCGTCTGAGCCGCCGCGGCTGGTTCGGCCTGGGCGTACTGCTGGTCGGAATGGTGTTGATCAAGCTTGCCTGAGAGTGGAGAGCGTCCCCGAACGCTCTCTTATCGTCTGCTACAGCCAGTTTTTACGCTTGAAATAGGCGTAAGGCGCCAGGCCCGCCAGGATCATCAGGCAGATAGCACCCGGATAGCCGAAGCTCCACTTCAACTCCGGCATAAACTCAAAGTTCATGCCGTAGCTGGAAGCAACCAGCGTTGGCGGCAGAAACACTACCGATACCACCGAGAAGATTTTGATAATGCGGTTCTGCTCGATATTGATAAAGCCCATCGCCGCCTGCATCAGGAAGTTGACCTTCTGGAACAGCGATTCGTTGTGCGGCAGTAGCGATTCGATATCGCGCAGTATCTCGCGCGCCTGCTCCAGCTGATTGCCCGGCAGACGCGCCTTGCGCACCAGGAAGTTCAGCGCGCGCTGGGTATCCATCAGGCACAGGCGCACTTTCCAGCCAATGTCTTCCAGCTCGGCCAGCGTGGAGAGCGCGGCATCGAACTCATCGCCCTGCTGGCCTTCCATAATCACGCGGCTGAGCTTTTCCAGATCGCTGTAAATGTTTTCGATTTCGTCTGCCAGCTGTTCGATTTTGGTTTCAAACAGATCCAGCAGCAGCTCATACGCATTGCCGTCGGTCAGCACCTGGTTACGCGCGCGCATACGATAAAGACGGAACGCGGGCAGTTCGCGTTCGCGCAGCGTATAGAGGCGACCGTCGCGGATAGTAAAGGCTACGGTGGAGTTGCCCGCGTGATCTTCCGCATCTTCGTAGAAGAAAAAGGAGTGGATATGCAGGCCATCTTCATCTTCAAAAAAGCGCGCGGAGGCCTCGATATCTTCCAGCTCGGGGCGGGTCGCCAGGCTTTGGCCCAGCTCGTTCTGTACGCGGTCGCGCTCGGTATCGATCGGTTCGATCAAATCGACCCAGACCGAACTGGACAGTTCGTCCGTGGTTTCTTCCAGCTCCAGGCGGGCAAGGCGGCTTTGATCAAGTTTAAATGCGCTCAGCATAGCTGTACTCCCAATTCGTCATAGCGTGGGACGCGCCTGAACACGGGGAATCTGACTCAGAGCGAAGCGGGATGCGGGTCGCCAACAACCACGAAGGCTATCGGCAGAGGAGGATAGCCTTAGGAGTTGTACCTGTTTTCCAGGTCAATGAGCCAGTATCTACTGGGTGTGTCCAAGGCGAATGTCCTCTGAGGGTGATAGTGCGCGCATGTTACGCTGTGCTGAAAATGGCGTCAACAGCCAGCCGGGAGAAACGAAGCGGCAGGCACGGGCATCCCCGCCGACCGCCGAAGAAAGCGCGCAGGCGGCGCTGAAGCAGCGAAGGGGAAAACCCCAAAGGCGGCGCGGGGTTAGCCGCGCCGCAGCGGGATCACACCGTTTCTAACTTCGCGTAGGCGGCCACCAGCCATTTGATGCCCTGGCCCTGGAAAGCAACCTGTAACCGGCTGTGATCGCCGCTGCCTTCCAGATTGACGATGGTGCCCTCGCCGAATTTAGCGTGGCGCACCCGCTGGCCAAGCGCAAAACCGCTGTCGTTTTGCGTAACCGGCGTGCCCATCCGCTGATGGTTAACCGGACGGCTGACGCTGGCGCGCAGGCGAACTTCCTCCACGCACTCTTCCGGCAGCTCGCCGACAAAGCGGGAAGGCCGGTGATAAACCTCTTTGCCATACAGCCGACGCGTTTCCGCATAGGTCAGCGTTAGCTTCTGCATGGCGCGCGTGACGCCAACGTAGGCCAGGCGACGCTCTTCCTCCAGCCTGCCGCCCTCTTCCAGCGACATCTGGCTCGGGAACATGCCCTCTTCCATTCCCACGATAAAGACCTGGCGGAACTCCAGGCCCTTAGCCGCATGCATGGTCATCAGCTGCACCGCATCCTGCCATTTGTCCGCCTGGCCTTCGCCCGCCTCCAGCGCCGCGTGGGAAAGAAACGCCTGCAGCGGCATCAGGTCTTCGTCTTCATCCTGATAGCTGTACTGCCGCGTGGCGTTGACCAGCTCCTCAAGGTTTTCGATACGCGCCTGGCCTTTTTCGCCTTTTTCCTGCTCGTACATCAGCCACAGGCCGGAATCTTTGATCACCCGGTCAGTCTGCACGTGCAGCGGCATTTCGCTGGTTTCCTGCGCCAGCGAGTCCACCAGTTCGGTGAAGCGCTGCAGCGCCGAAGCGGCACGGCCGGCCAGCGCTTTCTCCTGAAGCAGAACGCGGGCGGTCTGCCACAGCGTCAGCTGGCGCTCACGCGCCGTTTGCCGCACCACGTCCAGCGTGCGATCGCCGATGCCGCGAGTCGGCGTGTTGACCACACGCTCGAAAGCGGCGTCGTCGTTACGGTTGGCGATCAGCCGCAGGTAGGCCAGCGAATCTTTGATTTCCTGACGCTCGAAGAAGCGCATTCCACCGTAGATACGGTAAGGCATACTGGTTTGCAGCAGTGCCTCTTCCAGCACGCGCGACTGGGCGTTACTGCGATAGAGAATGGCGCAGTCGTTAAGCGCGCCGCCGCTTTCCATCCACACCTTGATGCGGTTCACCACGAAGCGGGCTTCGTCCAGCTCGTTGAACGCGCAGTAGATAGAAATCGGCTCGCCGTCGCTGCCATCCGTCCACAGCTCTTTCCCCAGACGACCGTTATTGTTGGCAATCAGGGCGTTGGCCGCCTTCAGAATATTATTGGTGGAGCGGTAGTTCTGCTCCAGACGGATAGTCTGCGCGCCGTGAAAATCGTTAAGAAAACGCTGGATATTCTCAACCTGCGCGCCGCGCCAGCCGTAGATCGACTGATCGTCATCGCCTACGATGATGACTTTTCCGCTGTCGCCCGCCAGCATTCTGATCCAGGCGTACTGGATATTGTTGGTATCCTGAAATTCGTCCACCAGGATATTGGTGAAGCGCTCGCGGTAGTGGTTAAGGATATGCGGCTTGTTCAGCCACAGCTCGTGCGCGCGCAGCAGCAGCTCGGCGAAATCCACCAGCCCGGCGCGGTCGCAGGCTTCCTGGTAGGCCTGATAGATACGCAGCCACGTCTGCTCAACGGGATTGCCGTAGCTCTCAATGTGCTTTGGCCGCAGGCCTTCGTCTTTTTTGCCGTTGATGTACCACATGGCCTGGCGGGCGGGCCACTGTTTCTCATCCAGATTCATCGCTTTGATCAGGCGTTTTAATAAGCGCATCTGATCTTCGCTGTCGAGTATCTGAAAATCCTGCGGCAGGTTGGCATCCAGGTGGTGCGCGCGCAGCAGGCGGTGCGCCAGGCCGTGGAAGGTGCCGATCCACATGCCGCCCTGGCTGGTGCCGATCAGCTGCTCGATACGGTGGCGCATCTCGGCGGCGGCCTTATTGGTAAAGGTCACGGCCATGATGGAGTAAGGCGAACAGTTTTCAACCCCCAGCAGCCAGGCGATGCGGTGAACCAGCACGCGAGTCTTGCCGCTGCCCGCCCCCGCAAGCACCAGCAAATTGCTGCGCGGCGCGGCTACGGCCTCGCGTTGTTTGTCATTCAAGCCGTCGAGAAGGTCAGAAACGTCCATAAGCACCGTCAGATTAGGGGAAGCTGTTGCTCCACTGGATATTTAACCAGCGTATTATAACAACGCGGTCAGGGATGCCAACTGCGAAATTTCCAGCGTGGGCAGCAGGCGACTGTCGCTGGCCTGCATCAGGTTGTGATGATGCAGGTTGATCCAGCACGCCTGCATTCCGCAGCGCACGGCGCCAGCCACGTCCGTAGTAAGATCGTCGCCCACGTGCAGAATGCTATGTAAAGGCAGGCTAAGCTTTTCTGCCGCCAGGTGATACATATCGTGATAAGGCTTGGCGCGGCCGTGCGGCCCGGCTCGCAGAATAAATTTGAAGTATTTATCCAGCCCGAACAGGTGCGGCTCGGCGTTGCCGTTGGTGATCGCCACCAGCGGGATTTTCGCGGCCAGCGCGGCCAGCGTGCTGTGCGTTTCGGCCGGCACCTCGATTTGGCTGCGCCAGTGGGCGAAGTGTGCCATCACCGCGCGCGCGCCTTTTTCCGCTTCCGACGCGTTAAGGCCACTATTCAGCATCGCCAGCTCCACCGCGCGGCGACGCCATTCGCTGACGTCGTGATAGATGTCCGGCTCCTGTTCAAGCAGGCTGTCGCGCAGCTGCTGGTACTCTAAGGGGCTGAACTCGTTCAGTGCCGGATGATAGGCCTGCAAAAACGCGTGGGTTTCTTTGGCGGTGCGGCTGATTACCGGCCGATTATCGTACAGCGTATCATCCAGATCGAAGGTCATGGCCGCGATCGGCCGCAGCGAACGGTAAAAATGCATCAGGTTTTTCCTCGTTTGGCACGGGGATGCGCGGCATCATAAACCGAGGCCAGATGTTGAAAATCAAGGTGGGTATAGATTTGGGTCGTGGTGAGATTGGCGTGGCCCAGCAGCTCCTGTACGGCGCGCAAATCGCCGCTCGACTCCAGCATATGCGTCGCAAAAGAGTGGCGCAGCTTGTGCGGATGAATATGGCTGGACAGCCCCTGCTTCACGCCCCACTCCGCAAAACGCTTTTGCACATTGCGGGTGGAAATGCGCTTGCCCTGTTTTGACAGAAACAGCGCGTTATCGGATGGCGCGAACAGCTCGCGCAGGGCCAGCCAGCGCTCCGTCCATTCCACCGCCAATCGGCCAATCGGCAGGCGGCGCTCTTTGCTGCCCTTGCCGGAAACCCACACTTCGCCAGAGGCCAGATCGAGATGGGAAATATCGATGCCGACCAGTTCAGACAGGCGCAGCCCGGCGCCGTACATGACTTCCAGCATGGCGCGATCGCGCACCGCCAGCGGGTCGTTCAGATCGATATCCAGCAGGCGGTCAACCTCGTCCACATCGATATTTTTCGGCAGATGCCGGGAAGCGCGCGGCGTGGCGACGCCCTTGGCCGGGTTAGCTTTCAGCTTGCCCTGGCTGATTTGCCAGTCCAGAAAGCTGCGCAGCGCGGAAAGACGTAGCGCCAGGCTGGCGGGTTTAAGGCCGCCACGGCGGCTGCGCGCGGCCAGCGCGCGTACCTGGGCGGCGTCCAGCTTCTCCCAGGCGGCGAGCTTCATCTCATCCAGCAGGGTAATACAGGCGCTCAGCTGTCGCTCGTAGCTAATCTGCGTGAGCGGGCTGAGCTGGCGCTCGACTTTCAGGTAGCGCAGGAAGCCCTCTACGGCTGGCTGTAGAGGAGACGCGTTCATACCCTTTCCACCCAGCGCTGCAGCAGCTCTGGCAGCATATGCGAAAGGTGCTGCAAAAGCACCGTGCCCATGCCGGACTGATAGTGCTGGCTGTCACGGCTGCTGAAGATCAGCACGCCCAGCTCGCCGCGCTCGCCCAGCAACGACATCGCCACCGAGCCGACCGCTTTGGCCTGCGGTAACAGCAGCAGCAGTTCCGGGCCGTTAAGGCTGCCCAGATAGTGCTGCTGCTTGCCCAGACGCTGAATGCGTACCGGCTCGAACGCCTGCCGCGACAGCGCCAGCTGCGTAAAGTCGGACGGCGCGCCAATCCGCCACTTTTCGCTGAACAGCCGCACGTTGGCGCCCGCCAGCCCCAGCTCGCGCGCCCAGCGATGCAGGCGGTTGAGCATCTCGTGCAGGCTGTCGGCCGCCGCCAGCCGCGTTTGCAAGGTCAAAAGCTGTTCGAACAGCCGATGATTGGCGCTGGCCTGCTCCATCAGCAGCGTAATTTCCTCTTCCAGCTGCGCAATCTGGTGACGTTGGCGGCTGAGCTGCCACTCCACCAGCGAAACCGTGCCGCGTACCGGATGCGGTATCACCATTTGCTCGACCTGACGGGCATTGCGGATAAAGAAATCCGGGTTTTGCAGCAGGTAATCGCTCACCACGCGATCGTCCAACAGGATATCGCTGGCGGCCTCGCTGACATGTTTCATAGATGAATAAATCCGTCGTAAACGTGAGTGGCCGGGCCGGTCATATAGAGCGGATGTCCCGGCCCTTTCCAGGCGATATGCAGGCTGCCGCCGGGCAGATCGACGCGGACCTTTTCCGCCAGCAGGCTTTGCTGAATGCCGACCGCTACCGCCGCACAGGCGCCGCTGCCGCACGCCTGGGTTTCGCCCGCGCCGCGCTCGTAAACGCGCAGGCAGATATGCTCGCGGCTGACCACCTCCATAAAGCCGACGTTAACGCGTTCAGGAAAACGCTCGTGGCTTTCCAGCACCGGCCCTAAGCTTTCTACTCGCGCCGTTTTCACGCTGTCGACCTGTAATACGCAATGCGGGTTGCCCATCGATACCACGCCGCACATCACCGTCTGCTCTGCCACGCGCATCAGATAGAGGCTTTCCGCCTTGTTCGCGCGAAAAGGCACCTGCTGCGGCTCAAAATTCGGCTCGCCCATGTTGACGCATACCAACTCATCCGGCGTGACGCTCAGCACCATGCGCCCGGTCTGCGTGCTGACGCGGATCTCGCTTTTATTGGTCAGCCCTTTCAGGCGAACAAAGCGGGCGAAACAGCGCGCGCCGTTGCCGCACTGCGCCACTTCGCTGCCGTCGGCGTTGAAAATGCGGTAGTGAAAATCCAGGTCGGGATCGTAAGGCGGCTCTACGATCAGCAGCTGATCGAAGCCGATCCCCAGATGCCGATCCGCCAGTCGCCGGATCAGTTCAGGAGAAAAATAGACGTTTTGCGTCACGGCATCGACCACCATAAAGTCATTGCCCAGACCGTGCATTTTGGAGAACTGCATGTTTGGCTCCAGCGAGTGCGTCATGAGTTACTGAGCCGATTGCTGTTCCGCATCGGTAGTCGTTGACTGCTGCTGCGCGCCGGACGCCGTACCGCTGGCGATTTTTGGCGGTGTTCTGGCGCCGGCATTTTTTGGCGGTGTGGTCGCGCCGGCCTTTTTTGGCGGCTGCTCCTGCTTTGGAAAATAGAGAGGGCCTTTCAGTCCGCATCCCGCCAGGCTGACCACGGCCAGCGCCAGCGCCATCCGGCAAATCATCTTCTTCATGCTTGTTCTGCTCATCATTGCTGCCTGTTGGTAGACTATCATCGCAGGTGAAGTGCTAAAAGCAACAGGAAAAAGGCGAAGGTTGCAGAAAGGAAAGCGGTAAAAGGCCCGGCATCCTGTTTGCCGTGCCGGGCGAAAAGCGGCAGCGATGGGCTACAAAAAGTCTTCGCGCTGTGGCGTAAAAAGATCGATCAGTACGCCGCTTTCCAGGCAGACGCATCCGTGCGGTATATTCGGCTGCTTATATAAGCTGTCGCCCGCCCTCACCTCGCGCTGTTCCCTACCGATAATGAACAAAAACACGCCGGAACGCACCCAGGTTAGCTGTTCGTGGGGATGGCTGTGCATCGGGCCGATCGCGCCCTGCTCGAAACTGACCTCCACGCACATCAGCTTGCCGCCGTGCGCCAGCACGCGACGGGTGACCCCCTCGCCCGGTCTTTCCTGACGTGAATCTTTATAAAAGAAAAACATGCGTGTTCCCCCTGCAGTAAATTTGGCCGCTATTCTGCTCCGGCAGCAGTAATATTCCAGCCAGCGCAAGGCCAACTGTGACGGCTATCATGCCGGTTTGTACAAAAGCGCAAACGGATGAGGCGGGATGGCGTAATAGTTATTCCCGCCGCGAGGCTGATTAATTTTTTATCGTTTTGTGATGGGCGGCAATTACAGGGCGGGCAGCCTGGCTGAAGATGACGATTTATTAGCAAACGACGTCCGTGATAAGGATATAAAGCAATGACGATTACGCTTCCACGCGAGACGCATTTCCGTCATCCCGATGAAAAAATCATTTTTCATTTCTGGCGGCCGGAAAAGAGCCTGTGTCAGGAGCACCGGCATGAGTATTGCGAACTGTTTCTGGTGGAAAAAGGCAGCGGCATCCACGTTATTAATGAAAAACCCCACTTATTGACCGCAGGCACATTGTGTTATCTCAACCGTCATGATTATCACCTTTTCGAAGAGATGAAGAATATCAGGCAGGTGAATTTACTTTATCTGGCGCCCGATCGTTTTAACGTGCTGAAAAGCATTGAGCACTTATTGATCCAGCCGGGTGAAAGCCGCGTCTGGCAGATAAATATGCGGGTGATGCAGCAGATTATTGTCAGACTAATGGCGCATTCGACCACAAAGTACGAAAACAAGCTGCTTTGCGAAAGCCATAAGGAAGCTATTTTTCTGGAAACGCTGCATACGCTGAACCAGTGGCGCTATAAAACCCAGGATTTCGCCTCCAGCGACGATCGCATCAGCCAGATTATTATCTGGCTGAATAATCATCTGGCCGACCCGCTGGATATGACGCGCCTCTGCCAGACGTTTGCGATTTCACGCCGCACGCTGCAGCGAGGGTTTGTCGACTATACGGGCGTATCGCCGCAAAAATACCTGACTATCACAAGGCTGTTACAGGCAAAATATCACCTGCAATACGGCGATATGACCATCTCCGAGGCGGGAAAACGCGTCGGCTTTAACGAGGTCAGCTATTTTTCCCGCCAGTTCCGCAAGCAGTTCGGTATTTCGCCCGGCCAGTGTTTGTAAGCCTGACCTGAGCGCTTACCCTTGCGCCTCAATAAGTTCCAGTTTCCCCGCCGCTACCGTCGCCGGATAGGGTTCGTCGCGGCAGATCGGCAACGCCTCCCAGCGCAGCCAGTAGCGATGCTGCGGGCTATAGTCGCTGTTCTGCGCCGCCAGCAGCTGCACCTCCGCCTGCGGATGCAGCTGCTGGCGTGGCCGCGTTAGCGCTTCCGGCAGCGTTACCCGGGCGGGAAGCGTTGCCGCTACGGTTAAGGACGCTTCGTCAATCAGCCAGCGTCCTGCGTCGTTCCACAACGAACGCCACGCCACCTCCAGCCCTTCTGCCGTCACGCACGGCGGCTGCAAAACCAGATCCGGCGGGATAGAGCCGGGCCCGTTGAAATCCCAGCGAAAACGCCACTGGCTGAGCTGGCTTCTCTGCCAGTTTCCCGTGCCGTCCGGCCTGGCGAGATAAGCCTGCGAGCAGCCGTGCCGATCGTAGCGGTGATAAATCAGTAGCGGTCTTCCCTGACTGTCAAAACCGATTTCCTGCACCATATTAATCAGCCCTTCGCCAACCCCGGCGCTATCGACGATTTCGCCTCGTTCCCGCGAGATGGGCAAGCTCAGGCTTTGTCCCGCAGAGGTTTCCCAGCGTTGCAGGTCGCGGCTACGCGCATAGGACAAACTGTTATTGGTTTCACAGTGAGGCGTCTCGCGCCACATCCAGACCAGATGCCACCAGCCATCCGGCCCGGCGACCGGCGGTCGCGCGTAGCCGTTGCGTAAGCCTTCGCCGTCGAGCAGCGGCGTGTCCAACAGGCGCGACCACTGCCGCCGCGCCGTGCTGTAGACGTTATAGATATCGTCGCCGTTGCCGCTACAGCCGTCGCGATAGCGGAACAGTAAACGTCCCTGCGCGTCTTTAAAAAACAGCGGATAAGTCGCGCGCGCTTCGCGCGTGCCGGTCATCGCTCTGACCACGCGCAGCGAATAAATATCCAGCGGGCGTTCGGAGCGAAAATAGATCAGCGGATCGACATGCATATTGCCGGAAAGGTGCAGATAGCCTGCGCTGTCTACGGCCATCGTCAGATAGTTATGTGAATCGTAATCGGTGATATTGGCGTTACGGCTGCGCGACGCCAGCCAGAAGCCTTCCGGCTGAAAAGTTTCCCATGTCGCTACGCCTGCCCGACGGCATCCTACGGTAATGCGATGCGCGGCGTCGTACCAGGCGGCAAACAGCGTTCCCTCATGATGCAGCAGGCAATAGAGCACGTTAAAATCTGCGCAGGCCTCGCCCACGGCAGAGACACGAACCTCTTTACTCATCTTTCACTCTCCTTGATTGTTTTTACGGCGCAGAAAATAAACGGCCAGCACGATGGCCCCGGTGGGGTGAAGGATCGCACCGATATAGATCGGCACGGCATAGCCAAAGGCATCGATAATCGTGCCGACAAAGCCGTTGAAAAGAGTGGCGCTGATGCCGCCGAGCGCGCTCATGATGCCAATAGCGGTGGCGATGGCCGCGCGCGGCACCAGCCCGCCCATCATGATGGTCACCATACTCAGCCAGGCGGTGCACATAAAATTAATGACGGTCATAATGCCTACCGCCAACCAGATGTTTTGCACCGTGGGCAGTAAACAAATCAGCGGTGCCAGACAGGTTACCGTCCAGATCAGATTCAGCCGCGCCCGGGTTGGCCCGACGCCGCGCGCTACCAGCCGATCGGAGATCCGGCACACCAGCAGCACGCCAAACACCGCCGCCAGCGGCGGAAACCACATCAGCTCGCCTACGCGCGCCAGACTCAGCCCCAGCTTTTCCTGCATAAAGCCGATCTGCCAGTATTGATAAAAGAACCAGAAAGGATCGGTCAGCAGCCGCGCGATAATCAGCGTCCAGACGGGCGCGGAAGCCAGCACCAACTTGTAGCGTTGCAGCGTGGAAACGCGGTCGTCCTCTCTTTCCGACAGCGGCTCTGCCGACGTCGGCTGGCGACGGCTGGCGAGAAACCACAGCAGGCCGACCAGGATGCCCGCCAAGGCCGGAATAAAGAATGCCCAGCGCCAGCCGCCCGCCAGCGTAACCCAGGCGATAAAGGGCGGCGCGACGATCAGGCCCAGCGACTGAATAATATTGGTCAGCTGAAAAGCGAAAGCACGCTGCTCCGCTTTAAACCAGGTAAATATCGCCAGCGTTAAGGCGGGCACGACGCCGGACTCCGCTATGCCAAGAATAAAGCGACCAATTAGCATCCCGGCCAGCGAATGCGACAGGCCGGTGATCAGCGTGGCTGTCGACATTAGCAGCGTTAAAAAGGTCAGCACGCAGCGGCTGCCGAATTTATCCACCAGCGCGCCCGAGAAAAAATACATCACGATATACGGCAGCATAAAAGCGGTAATCAGCAACGAATACTCTTTATTGCCCACGCCCATTTCATCCATCAGCGTGGTTTTAAGGATGGAAACAATTTGCCGATCGAAAGAGAAGAAAAACAGAATGCAGCCGAGCAACAGCAGAAGCAGGGAAATAAAAAGACCGAACTTATTTCCTTCCCTGGTGAGTAATGCCTGTCCTTTTTCCATATATCCCTCGCGGTAATGCCTTTAAATGAGAATACGGCGCGAGTATAAAATGGATGATATCGGGCAAAAGAGCGGGATGATTTACTCTGTGAATAGCATCATGGCGATTTGTACTTTAGCGCCAGAACGGCGGGAGAAATGGCATTTGCCCGCAGATGGCGGGCGCATCAATGCATCTGATAACGCGGCGTGTAGTCGCTGGGATCGTTGTCTGAATCGGTCGCACACAGCTGCGTCAGCGTCTGGCTGCGGAAAGGAATAACCTGAAAACGATCGTCCACCTGCACAATCTGGTAGAACTGCGGCAGGTTAAAATTGATAAAGCTGGAGCCGTAGGTAAAGCGATCGTGTGAGGAGGAGTAGAAGCGGCTGACGTCGCGCACCAGCTCCTCTTTACTGCCCTCGCAGTGGTGATAGATCTCGACCCGGTTAGTCTCATCCAGGATGTAGATATTAAAGCCACGATCGTCTTTCGTATCCTCAAAGAAAAACTGGATGATGCCTTCGCTGGCGTAGCCGTTGACTACCGACGGCAGCCGCGTCTGATCGGTTTCCACCTTGATCGACAGGCCGTGCAGCTTGTTGTTGGAGATGGCACCGTAAAACTCCACGGCGTTTTCCAGCTTTTGCACCGAGACGCTCAGCCGCTCAAAGAACAGTCCCCAGGTTTGTCCGGCCACGCGCACGGCTTTAAACCGGCCGGGTTCCTGGCGCGTGCTGGAGAGGCGCAGTTCGATACACTCCGAAACCAGCTGTTGCACGCGAGTACGGATCAGACCGCGCAGATGCTGGCTATAGCAAAAAACCTCGACGTTATCCGGCGGCGCGGCATCCTGATGCATTTTACCCAGGATGGTTTTCAGCGCCTCGATCATTGCCTGCTCGCCGTTGAAATGCAGCGTGCGGACTTCATTCCACGAATTGCGGTAAAGCAGATCGATGCTGCCGATCAGGCACTGCTGCTGCTGCCCAAAGCTGAATACATCCAGCTTGCGGAAGTCAAAATGCACCACCTGATTGCGGAAGGCCGCGGTAGGATCGTGTTCCAGGTTAACGATGATTGCCAGATGGCGGATTTCGCACGGGCTGTAAAGCGCCTTTGCCGTCGGCGCGGGCAGCCGCAGTGGGAAATGGTGCGACACGTCCGCCACCAGTTCCTGCAGCCTCGCCAGATCGCAAATTTCATTGCCTTTAATGTGCAGCCGCGTTTTGCTGGTCAGCAGGCCGTTGAACCACGCCCACGCCACCAGCTTGTTCAGGTAGCGGTTATATTCCAGCGGCTGATGGCTGATGATGGACTGCATATCCGGCGACTGATTATAAAGATACCAGCCGGCGCGGTTGGCGCGGCCGTGCGGCACGTGAATAAAGGTCAGATGCGGCTCGGAAAGATCGGGCGAAATCTGTGGATTGAGCAGCGTCACCTTGCCCGGCAGCGCTTCGAAAGCGGCGTAGAGCTTGCGGGTCAACACGCCGATATCCTGTGGACTGGCGCTGACGCTCAGATTATTGCGGCGGGCAAAGCGGATCAGGTTGCGGTAGCTCTGCATCATCGCGTCCAGCAGCTCGTTGTGCGCTTCACGCACGCGACCGATTTTCCACTCGGCGCGGCTGTCGAGCATGGTAAGCCGCTCCTGGTCCCAGCCCCATTCGCTGACCAGCTGGCTGAGGATTTCACGCCGCCAGCCCGGATCGCTGTCGACGGACAGTTTTTCACGCACCTTCAGATAGAAGCAGCGGCGTACCAAATCCAGACGCGCGTGATCGTCAATGCTGGTGAGATAATGCGTAACGCGTTCCAGCATCATGCAGTAGGGATCCAGACCGTAAGAGACGATTTCGCCATCGTGCAGGCGCTGTTTGATATCCATCGCCAGCAGCCTGGTGCCCGGGTACTCCCAGGAGTAGGCTTCCAGCAGCAGCGTTTTCAGCACCGCCTTATAGGGCGAATCGATACTTTTATAGAGCTGCCACAGGCTCGCGCCAAAATACTCCTCGGCGGAAAGCGTGCTCAGACCGCCCAAATCAAGCCACTCGTTCGGGGTCAGCACGCCTTTTTGATACAGCGACATCACATAGTCGTCGTAATGCTCTTCTTCTTCGCCCGGCACCATATTCCACAGGATGCGTTTGCCGGCCATGCGTACGGCGGTGCGATAGAATTCGTCCAGCAGCAGGATATGCTGCGTGGAACCGCAGTCTTCACCGCCCAGGCTGCCGCTTTCGTTATGACGGAAGCGGTTTTCGTCAATCAGAAAGAAGCTGGCATCGACGCCCATACCGGCGCACCATTTTTGCAGCAGCGTACATTTCTTTTGCAGCGCCAGACGCTCTTCGTTATCCAGCCAGGATTGATGGCAGACCCAGATATCCAGGTCGGAAGTGGCATTCTGACCGACGGAAGAAGTGCTGCCCATGGAGTAAACGCCGGTAATTGGCATCTCACCCTGCGGCGTAAGCGCGGCGAGAGATCCAGATTTACCTTCTAAATCATAAAGATAATTTTTTTGGCTTTCGTCAGGCGTGTAGAAGCTGATGCCATGTGGAACGTTACCTGCAAGGTAACCCGGCATCAAAGGATGATGATAATGTAATAAGGTCGGCAGCAGACTGTAAACCTGTTGAAAAGCAGGTCCCATGGCCGCCAGCGCGCGATCGACGCGTAGCTGGTTGATGGCATCCAGTCTCTGTTTCAGTGTCTCAATGTAGAGGTACAAGACGTCTCGCCTGATTATCCCAGTGCCTGCAAAAAACCCCGTTCCCGACATCCGCCGCTTGCTTTAAAAATAGTCGTGCGAATAATTGCTGGAAACGTGATCAATCTAACACCTGGTCGGTTGACCGTAAAGAAAGTTGCGCTACCAAACAGTTTAGCACGTTTTACCATCACCCCGACCGAAAAAGCCCGCATACAGCCAGCGCCTGCCGTTTCAGGCGGCGGAAACTGTCAGCCTTCCCGTATCAATGATAGGATAATCAGTGAACGATAAAAACGGTAACCAGCATGTCAGACAAAATTTTAAGAATAGCTACCCGCCAGAGTCCGCTTGCGCTGTGGCAGGCGCACTATGTTCAACAGCGCCTGATGGCCTGTCATCCGGGGCTGAGCGTTGAGCTGGTGCCCATGGTCACCAAAGGCGACATCATTTTAGATACGCCGCTGGCCAAGGTCGGCGGCAAGGGCCTGTTCGTGAAAGAGCTGGAACAGGCGCTACTGGACGGCCGCGCGGATATTGCCGTTCACTCCATGAAGGATGTGCCGGTCGAGTTTCCTCAAGGCCTGGGGCTGGTCACGATTTGCGAGCGCGAAGATCCGCTGGACGCCTTTGTTTCCCATCGCTTTGATTCCGTTGACGCGCTGCCTCAGGGCGCGGTGGTCGGCACCAGCAGCCTGCGCCGCCAGTGTCAGCTGAGCGCGCGCCGTCCGGATCTGGTTATCCGCTCGCTGCGCGGTAATGTCGGCACCCGTTTAAGCAAGCTGGATGCGGGCGAATACGATGCCATTATCCTTGCCGTCGCCGGACTGAAGCGTCTGGGCATGGGCGATCGCATTCGCCATGCCATGCCTGCGGAAGAGTCGCTGCCTGCGGTCGGCCAGGGCGCGGTCGGGATTGAATGCCGTCTTGACGACGCGCAAACCATCACGCTGCTCGCCGCGCTGAATGATGAAGACACCGCGGTGCGCGTTAAGGCCGAGCGGGCGATGAATACCCGGCTGGAAGGCGGCTGTCAGGTACCGATCGGCAGCTTTGCCGAACTGGAAGGCGACGAGCTGTGGCTGCGCGGCCTGGTCGGCTCGCCGGACGGGCGCGCTATGATCCGCGGCGAGCGCCGTGGCCCGCGCGAAGACGCCGAAAAGATGGGCATCTCGCTTGCAGAAGAGCTGCTGAATAATGGCGCACGCGAAATTCTGGCGGAAGTGTATAAAGGAAATCCGCCCAGATGAGCATCCTGGTAACCCGTCCGACACCGGCGGCCGAAGAATTGGTCAGTCGTTTACGTACCGCTGGCCGGGTTGCCTGGGCGATGCCGCTAATCGAATTTACGCCGGGCACCGGTCTGGACGATCTGCCGGGCCAGCTGACGTCGCTACAGCGTGGCGATCTGGTTTTTCTTTTGTCGCAGCATGCGATCCATTACGCTCACCCCGCCTTAGCGCGAGCCGGCGTGTCATGGCCCGCTTCGCTGCACTACTATGCTATAGGCCGCACTACCGCGCTCGCCTTGCATACCGTCAGCGGACACGATGTCGTCTGGCCACACGAGCGCGAAACCAGCGAGATCTTAATTCAGCTTCCTGCCTTACAGCAGGTAGCCGGCAAACGCGCGCTGATCCTGCGCGGCAACGGCGGGCGGGAATTACTGGCGGAAACCTTGCAACAGCGCGGCGCTGATGTACAGTTTGTTGAATGCTATCAACGCTGTGCGAAAATTTATCAGGGCGCCATTGAAGGCCGCCGCTGGCGTGACCGCCAGGTGGATACGCTGGTGGTTACCAGCGGCGAAATGCTACAGCAGCTTTATTCGCTGTTCCCGGAGATCGATCGCGAGGAATGGCTTCTGCACTGTCGGCTGATTGTCGTCAGTGAACGTCTGGCTACCCGTGCCGCAGAACTGGGCTGGCGCGATATCAGGGTGGCCGAGGGTGCCGATAACGACGCCTTACTGCGCGCGTTACAATAAACTTAAATATGGGATGTGCCACAATGACGGAACAAAAAGAGTCCTCTGCCATGGTTGAAGCAACCACCCCGGAGGAAGCGACCTTAACGCCAAAGCAACAGCCCGACCGTAAGCCGCGTAATGCCGCTACGGCGCTGGCCGTGCTGGCGATTGCTATTGCGCTGGCTACGGGCGCAGGCCTCTATTTCCACGCCCGCACTCAGGCTCAGCAGCAGGCCGCGACTAACCAGGCGCTGGCCAGCCAGCTTGCCAGTTTGCAGCAGGACGCCGCTGGCGAAAAACAGAATCTGGTGCGTCAGCTGGCCACGCAGAGCAGCGCGCTGGATACCGCACGCGCTCAGCAGGCGGCCACGAGCAAGCAGCTGGAAGAGCTGAAAGAGAAAGTGGCGACTATCTCGGGCAATGACGCACACACCTGGCTGCTGGCGCAGGCGGATTACCTGGTCAAACTGGCCGGGCGCAAACTGTGGAGCGATCAGGACGTAACTACTGCTGCTGCGCTGCTGAAAAGCGCCGATGCCAGCCTGGCCGATATGAACGATCCCAGCCTGATCGACGCGCGTCGCGCGTTAACTCAGGATATCAGTTCGCTCTCCGCCGTGAGTCAGGTTGACTACGACGGTATTATCCTCAAGCTAAACCAGCTATCCAACGGCGTGGATAATCTTCGCCTGGCCGATAACGACAGCGACGACGCGCCGATGGACGCCGACGGCGGCGAGCTTTCCTCTTCGCTGCGCGAGTGGCGGCAGAATCTGGTGAAAAGCTGGCATAACTTTATGGATGATTTCATCACTATCCGTCGCCGCGACACCACCGCAGAGCCGCTGCTGGCCCCTAATCAGGATATTTACCTGCGGGAAAACATCCGTTCGCGCCTGCTGATCGCCGCTCAGGCCGTACCGCGTCATCAGGATCAGGTTTATAAGCAGTCTATTGATACGGTCTCTGCCTGGGTTCGCGCCTGGTTCGACACTAACGATGCGGCAACCAAAGCTTTCCTGAGCCAGCTGGACGAGCTGAGCCAGCAGAGCGTGTCGATGGACGTGCCGGATACGCTGCAAAGCCAGCCGATGCTGGATAAGCTGATGCAAACGCGCGTGCGCAACCTGCTGGCCCAGCCGGGTGTCCAACAGCAGCAGGGAGAATGAGCATGCTTAAGGTACTGATTATTTTTGTCTTGCTGATGGTCGGCGTCGTGCTTGGCCCGATGCTGGCGGGCCATCAGGGCTACGTGCTGATCCAGACCGACAGCTGGAATATTGAAACCAGCGTCACAGGGCTGGCGATCGTGCTGATCCTTACGCTGCTGGTGATCCTGTTCGTCGAGTGGATCCTGCGCCGTTTATTCCGCACCGGCGCCAAAACCCGCGGCTGGTTTAAAGGACGCAAGCGCAGCCGGGCGCGTAAGCAGACTAATGCCGCGCTGATCAAACTGGCGGAAGGCGATCATCGTCAGGTTGAGAAATTGCTGTCGCGCAATGCGGATCATGCTGAACAGCCGATGGTTAACTATTTGCTGGCCGCGGAAGCCGCCCAGCAGCGTAACGATGAGGCGCGCGCTAATCAGCATCTGGAACGCGCTACCGAGCTGGCCGGCAACGATCAGCTGCCGGTGGAAATTACGCGTGTGCGTTTACAGCTGGCACGTAATGAAGATCATGCCGCGCGTAACGGCGTTGATCGCCTGCTGGAGGTCGCGCCTCGCCATCCGGAAGTGCTGCGTCTGGCCGAGCAGGCCTACGTTCGCACCGGCGCATGGAGCGCCTTGCTGGATATCCTGCCCGCAATGGAAAAAGCGCACGTCGCCGATGAAACGCACCGTCTGGCGCTACAGCAGCAGGCCTGGCTGGGCCTGATGAATCAGGCGATGGCCGATCAGGGCAGCGAAGGCCTGAAACGCTGGTGGCACGACCAGAGTCGTAAAACGCGCCAGGAAACGGCATTGCAGGTGGCGATGGCGGATCATCTGATCGTTTGTGACGATCATGACAGCGCGCAGACTATCGTGCTGGACGGCCTGAAGCGCGGTTACGATGAGCGGCTGGTGCTGCTGATGCCGCGTCTGAAAACCGGCAATCCTGAACAGCTTGAAAAAGCGCTGCGCCAGCAGATCAAGCAGCACGGCGCTACGCCGCTGCTGCACAGTACGCTGGGTCAGCTGCTGATGAAGCACGGCGAATGGGAGCAGGCGAGCGAAGCCTTCCGTGAGGCGCTGAAGCAGCGTCCTGATGCCTTTGACTACGCGTGGCTGGCCGACACGCTGGATCGCCAGCACAAGCCGGAAGAAGCCGCGCAGATGCGTCGCGACGGTTTGCTGCTGACGCTGAAAAACAATCCCTGATCCAACCTGGATTAACGAGCCGGGCGCCCTGCCCGGCTTTTTTTTGCCCGTAGCCAGATAAAAAAACACCCGCCGATTTGGCGGGTGTAAATAAACAGGCCGAAAGACCGGCTGGTACCTGACTCAACGTTTTGCCCTGAACCTCCGTTAAGGCCTGACGGCGATAGCGGCAGATGGACAACAGGTACCCTAATGGCTCTGCATCATTCCCGGGTTTATGAAGCTTACGCGAACATAAGAGGTGGAATGAGCATTCTACACAGGGATTGTAGCATATACCGTGCCAGGTCTTCAGCCACGTCTGTGAATAATGTTTATTTCAATCAGATTCAACCGCTTATCCTGAAAACGTTCTGATATTACTTTTCGCGAGCCGTCGCTAAAAAGCAACAGAGGCCGCTTACAGCGTCGTCAGCTGGCGACAGCTTATGGCCAGGTGGATAAAACTTATCAATAACAACAAGATGAATGTCGTCTTTCAGAGACAAAGCGAAGAGGTTATTGCTGGAGCTGTGTTTACTGTATTTCGCGTATGGACGCGCGAAACAAGCCTACAGGGACGTATCTACGGCGTGTCCGTGTTCCGATCTGTCTCTACTGCTTTTCACCGGCCGAACGCGACCTGATGGCAGAGCACGAGTTTGTCAGCAACCGCAAACCTCCTTCGGAGGTTCTTATCCTCTGGAAGCTACAGAGACAAAAAGGCCAGCTCGAGAGCTGGCCTTTTCTTAAAGTGGTCGGCGAGAGAGGATGATTCCCCTCCGGGCCGTTGCTGAAGCAACGTTGTCTCGCTGCGCTCGGCGCAAACCTCCTTCGGAGGTTCTCATCCTCTGAAAATCACAGAGACAAAAAGGCCAGCTCGAGAGCTGGCCTTTTCTTAAAGTGGTCGGCGAGAGAGGATGATTCCCCTGCGGGCCGTTGCTGAAGCAACGTTGTCTCGCTGCGCTCGGCGCAAACCTCCTTCGGAGGTTCTCATCCTCTGAAAATCACAGAGACAAAAAGGCCAGCTCGAGAGCTGGCCTTTTCTTAAAGTGGTCGGCGAGAGAGGATGATTCCCCTGCGGGCCGTTGCTGAAGCAACGTTGTCTCGCTGCGCTCGGCGCAAACCTCCTTCGGAGGTTCTCATCCTCTGGAAATCACAGAGACAAAAAGGCCAGCTCGAAAGCTGGCCTTTTCTTAAAGTGGTCGGCGAGAGAGGATTCGAACCTCCGACCCACTGGTCCCAAACCAGTTGCGCTACCAAGCTGCGCTACTCGCCGAATACTGCGTACTGCTAAAGATTTTGTGGTGCGAAGAGAGGGACTTGAACCCTCACGTCCGTAAGAACACTAACACCTGAAGCTAGCGCGTCTACCAATTCCGCCACCTTCGCATACAAAATCTGGGGTGGCTAATGGGACTCGAACCCACGACAACTGGAATCACAATCCAGGGCTCTACCAACTGAGCTATAGCCACCACACCTGTTACTCGTACTGCTTTACTACCTAACGCGGTAATACTACCACCGCAGCTCTTGCGCACAAACTTAATGGCGCGCCCGACAGGATTCGAACCTGAGACCTCTGCCTCCGGAGGGCAGCGCTCTATCCAGCTGAGCTACGGGCGCGTAGCGCCGTTGCGGATGGGCATACTACGGATTCGAGCCGATCCTGTCCAGTGCTTTTTGCACAAAAAATTCCGTTTGCTTACGCTTTGTGCGTTCTGTCTAAACTACAGGCGTTTTAGCGCGTTAATGCTTGTATTTTAGCCGTTGAGGCCGTTTAAAAGCCGTTAATTAAAGATCGCCGCGCAGGTGATAACGCAGGTATTTTAGCAGGCTGAGCTGCCTTCCAATCCGCGAAGGCTGCACGATCAGCCGATAAAGCCACTCAAAGCCCGTCCTCTGCCATATTTTCGGCGCGCGCTTCACGTTGCCCGTGAAAACATCGTAGGTGCCGCCTACGCCCATATAGAGCGCATCAGGATAAATAGCCTTACAGTCGCGCATCAGGATCTCCTGACGCGGCGATCCCATCGCCACGGTAACAATCTTTGCGCCGCTGGCGGCAATGCGGGCAAACAGTGCTTCCCGATCGGCAGGCGCGAAATAACCGTCCTGCGAGCCAACGATATTGACGTTCCACTGGCGCTTCAGCTTCTCTTCGGTCTGGGACAAAATGCCCGGCTTGCCGCCGATCAGAAAAACCGGCGTGCCTTCGCGACCGGCACGCTCCATAATTCCTTCCCACAAATCGGCTCCGGCAATACGCGTAACCTTAGCCTGCGGATACTTTTTGCGAATAGAGCGCACGATACTGATACCGTCAGCGTACTTATATTCCGCCTCGTCGATCAGACGATGAATTTCCGGACGGCTTTCCGCCGTCAGCACCTTTTCCGCATTGATAGCCACCAGCGTGCCGCTTTTCAGGCGTTCCCCCAGCCAGAGATAATCAATGAATTCGGCCATATCGCGAAAGCCCAACAGCGTAATGCCGCGGATCGGGTAGTGCGGCGGCGTAAAAGCGGAGTCCATGACAGGTCCTTAAAGTTACTGGCTAACAGGTTTTGTTTTTGCGCCCGGATGGCGCACCGGCCGCGCACGGATTACGCCCGCACTGTCGAGCAACCAGTAGAGCAGCTTGGCTGCCACCACCGCCGCCGCAAAAATCAGGCAGAAGAAAACCACGCGGGAAGCAAACGCGTCCAGCCCTTCTCTGGCGAGCACGATCATATTAAAAACCGCGCCGAAGCAGAAGCTTTGCAGAATGGCGGCCTTGTAGCGATTTTTCTCATGACGTCCTTTGGCATAAAGCCAGTCGAACCATTTGATAATCATGCCTACTGCCACCGCGCCCAGCGGAATAAACCAGACGCCGCCCATCACCACCAGCGAGCCTAACAGCGTCGGCGAGATCGCCAGCCCGGAATGGTTGTTCAGCACTTCCCAGGTAAAGTAGTTGGCGCTGTTCAGCACCACCGAGGGCCTGTCCGGCCACAGCCACCCCGGAATAAATACATAGAAATCCCGGACAACAGGCGCCAGCCCCTGGAATTCGATTTTGTCGTAATTTTGCAGCAGGAGGCCCAGATTTTCCCAGGGCGAAAAGGTATCGCGCGTCAGGTAAAGGAAGGTGTAAAACGCCTCGCTGCCGCTAACGTCGAGGTTATAACGGCGCAGCGCCAGCCAGAACATGCCGACGATGCCCGCGACGCCTGCGGCGGCCAGCATCCACAGCGTGATCCAGCCCTGGATGATGCCGATAAAAAGAAACAGCGCGAAGGCGATGATGATGTTGGCGCGCGTACCGCCGACAATCGCATAGGTCAGCAGCCCAAAAGCGACGGTAGCCACAAGGAACAGCAGCCAGCTTTTCAGGCCGGGACGCAGGAAATAGACCACCAGCATCGCCGGGATAAAGAAGTAGAAGAAGCGCTTAAGCGCCACGCCCGACACTTCCGCTGAAAAAATCTGGCTGTAGCTGTGCAGCTTAAACAGCAGAAAACCGTTATGCAGGAAGAACACCAGCACCGTGCCCAGCGCAATCAGCGCCAGAATGCTCCACGTCAGGTGCGCCTCGACGCGGTTGATGGAAAATACCTGGCGAGCGGGCCTTTCCGTCGCCTGCCTGAGGCGGGTTTTATAGCTGACGTAATAGATAGCGTAGAAGCTGGTTGCGGCAAGCATCGCCTGCAGCAGGTACTCCGCAGGCACCACCTGCACATTGAAACCAAACACCAGCACGCAGGTCAGCGGGAAGCCAAAGTAAAAGGTCAGCAGAAAAAGCAGCGAGAAGAAGACGTTGAAGTTAAATCGCACGCGCCGAAACTCCCGCCAGGTCAGCGTCAGGATCAGACCCAGTGACAGCAGCCAGACCGTCAGCAGGCCTGCAAACTGTGAAAACATCATGCCGTTGCTCCTTCCGCCAGCGCCAGCGCCTGCTGCCAGCCCGCCACAAAGGCCGGGTCGAAAAAGGCGATAGCGGCTTTATCCATGCCTGCCATCTGCCGCTTTGTTTCGGCGATCAGCTCGGGCGTCAGTGTATCACCGGCAAAAAGCACCGGCACCTGCTGCTCGGTCAGATCCTGCCAGAAAGGGTTTTTCCGGTTGATAACAAACGGGATGTTGGCCTGGATCAGCAGACACAGTGTGCCAATGCCCTGCTGGCGTTCGAAGATAAAATAGCCCAGATCGCAACGGGCAAGCAGCGCCAGGTAAGCCGTAAAATCAAGCTTTTCGGTTAGTACGTTCAGCCTGGCGCCAAACAGCGCCGCGCCGGCTTCCCGCACGCGCTGGATATAAGCGTCGTTATTTACCGGGTAGCCCATGGGCACAATAACGTTCACCCGCTCGCCGAACTGCTGGTGGATCGCCTGCAACGCCTGAAGGTGACGGTTGCTGGCATCACCGGAGTTGCCAACCAGAATGGTCAACTCGCTGTTTTTTGGCGCATCGGGCAATGCGACCTGCGACATGCGCGTAGGGAAATAGAGCAGCGAAGCGGGCACGGAAGACTGACGCTGCCGGAAAAAGGCGATATCGCCACGCGTGGCGAAGACATGGCCAATGCGCTTTTGCGCCAGGCGACGCATGGCGTAAAACAGGCGGAACTTCAGGCCGCCAGCCTGCTCGTAGAGATCGGCGCCCCAGATATGCCAGTACGCCTGCTCAGGCCGGATTTTGCGCAGCAGCAGCGCCAGCCACAGCGTCGGATTGAACTGGCCATGAAAGAAGAAGCGCGTCTGTCGATCGGCCTGTGCGTGGGCGGTCACCGCCTCAGCAATGCTTTTTTTATCCTTAAACCAGCGAATAGCCAGTGAGGGAAACGCCGTTACCGTCGCAGGTTCGCCCACAACCCAAAACTGGCGCTGTTCATCGCGCGGCGCGGCCTGAGCCATGACATCATTAAAAAACCGCAGAACGGTCTGGTTGTGGTGCTCAATCAGCGAGCCAAGAACGTGGATCAGTGTTGTCATACTTGTCTTTGATAAAGAAAAAATACGCCCGCGCAAAGCGCAAAATAGACGATGTAGGTTGCCATATAGGCCTGCGCCGCGCCGACAGCGCCGTGCAGCGGGATCAGCCACCAGGCAAACAGCGTCAGCAGCAGAAACTGGCTGACTTCCGTCAGCAGGTAAAAACGCAGCGAGGCTTTGGCAATGACCAGATAGCCGAACACATAAGCGCCTACCTTAAAAACGTCGCCGGTCAGCTGCCAGATAAAGAGGTCGCGCATCCCGGTGAACTTGCTGGAAAACAGCAGCCAGATCGCCACGTCGCGCAGCAGCCAGACGGTAAGGCTGACCGCCATCACCGCCGGCAGCACAAAGCTCAGCGACCGCCGGATCTCGCGCGAAATCGCTTTTTTGTCGGTCAGCTTTGCCAACGTCGGCAGCAGCCAGACGCTGAAAGAGGCGGTGATAAACTGCAGATAAGCGTCCGAGATGCTGGTCACGCCCTGCCACAGACCGACCTGCTCCCAGCCGTCGTGCGCCGCCAGCAGATTACGCATCATTACCCAGGCGACCGGCAGCGTTACGGCGGTCATCAGCGCCATGAGCGTGAATTTACCCAGATTACGCGCGATATCGCCGTGCCACTGCGGCTTAAGGAAATGCAGCGGCAGATGGTCGCGCTTTGCCAGCAGCGCCGCCGCCGGCACCACGACCAGCGCCGGAACCAGCGCCATGCCGATAAGCGCGCCGCTGTAGCCGCCCAGCCAGTAACAGACAAACCACGCCGCCACGCCGATCAGGCTGCCTGCGATCAGTGACAGCGCGTTGCCCATCGCATCGCGAAAGCCTTTGATCACCGCCAGCGCCAGGTTGGCCCAGGCGATGCCGACCTGCACAAAGGCCAGCACCCGCACCACGTTCGCAAAGCCGCCATGACCAAACAGACCGACGCTGACCGGTTCGGCAAACAGCAGGAAAACCACCGCCAGCAGCGTAGAGAAGCCAAGCACCATTGTCGACGCCGTACCGGTTACGGCGCGCAGCCGCACAGGCTGCTGCTGATATTCCGCCACGTATTTGGTGACGCCGTTGAAGATACCTGCGCCAGCCAGCACGCCCAGCACGGTGATCAGCTGGCGAAAGTTGCCCGCCTGCCCCACGCCCGCCGGTCCAAAGGAAACGGCCAGCATCTTAACCACCAGCAGACCGGCAGCGATTTTTACCAGCGTGGACGCTGCCGTCCACACCGAAGCTTTAGCCAGCGACATATCAGAACCAGCTCAGCAGCGAGTTGATAACCGTTTTCTGGTTATTGTCGGAAAGGTTGTAAAACAGCGGCAGCCGCAGCAGGCGCTCGCTTTCTGCCGTGGTGTAGCGGTCAGCCCCATGAAAACGGCCAAAACGCTGCCCGGCCGGTGATGAATGCAGCGGGATATAATGGAATACGGCCAGAATTTCTGCTTCTTTTAGCCAGTTAATCAGCGCGTTACGGTCATCGTTGTCGTGCAGCTTGATATAAAACATATGCGCGTTGTGCTGGCAATCCGGCGCAATGGTCGGCAGCGAAATTCGTCCGCTGGCGGCGACGGGCAGCAGCGCGTCGTAGTAGTTCTGCCACAGGCGCAGGCGCTGCTCGTTGATGCGTTTAGCCTCTTCCAGCTGCGCCCAGAGATAGGCAGCCTGCAAATCGGCCATCAGGTAGCTGGATCCGATATCTCGCCAGGTGTATTTATCCACCTGACCACGGAAGAACTGGCTGCGGTTGGTGCCTTTTTCCCGGATGATTTCCGCTCTTTCCACCAGTACCGGATCGTTGATCAGCGTCGCGCCGCCTTCGCCGCCCGCGGTATAGTTTTTGGTTTCGTGAAAGCTGAAGCAGCCGATATGGCCAATCGTGCCCAGCGCTTTGCCTTTATAAGTGGACATAACGCCCTGCGCTGCATCTTCAATCACGTAAAGTTTATGCTTTTCCGCCAGCGCCACGATCGCGTCCATCTCACAGGGGACGCCCGCATAATGCACGGGCACGATCGCGCGCGTTTTCTCGGTAATGGCCGCTTCAATCAGTTTTTCGTCGATGTTGAGCGTATCGGGACGGATATCGACAAATACGATAGTCGCGCCGCGCAGCACAAAGGCGTTGGCGGTAGAGACGAAGGTGTAGCTCGGCATAATCACTTCATCGCCGGGCTGAATGTCGATCAGGATGGCGGCCATCTCCAGCGAGGCGGTGCAGGACGGCGTCAGCAGCACCTTGCGGCTGCCGAACCGGTTTTCCATCCACTGCTGGCAGCGACGGGTAAAGCCGCCGTCGCCGCACAGCTTGCCGCTGCCCATCGCGGACTGCATATACTCAAGTTCGGTTCCCACCACCGGTGGGGCATTAAACGGGATCATAAAATTACCTGTAGAGCCACCAGGCGGTGCGTTCAATTACGCCGCCGCAGCGATGATAAAGTCGGAGTGCCGGCAGATTGCCAAGCTGGGTGGCAACATGCAGGCGCGTCAGGCGTCGCGCGCGACACCAGTCAATGGCGGCCTCGATCATACGTTGACCGACGCCCAGTCCCTGCGCTTCAGGCAGCGTCGCCAGCAGGCCGATCCTGCCGCTGCCGTCGGCCAGCTCGCGCAGCGAGACGAAACCCTGTAGTTCGCTCTGGTCGTTGACGGCGATCAGGCACTGATGGTCGAAAGTCCCCAGTACGGCGTTTTCTACCCACTGCGCATAGAATCGCCCGCTGTCTTCCGCTTTATACCAGGGCGCGCGAAAGCGACTCCGGGCAAACGCGCTGCTGGCTACCTCGCGCAGCGCCGGGATATGCTCTTTACGGGCAATGCGAATGCCTTCCGGCCTGCCGCCCACGCCGATGCCCAACACGAAATCCGCTTCGCCTTCCACAAAGCGAAACCCCAGCGCGCTTAACGCATCCAGCTCCGCCGTTTGCTGCGACAGGATTTTCGCCTGGACAAGGTCATATTGCCCTAGCGACGCTTCATCGATCGGTGCCTCGTGCAGATCGACGGTCAGCAGGGCGCTGTTGATGTCGAAGAACGCATTTTCCCACGTCAGTGGTTCGACGCGTCCCGGCAGAGCGGTGGCGTTCATCGCCAGAGGCCTTTGGTATCCACCAGCCAGCGCGAGCGCAGGCCTTCGACGTCGATGGTTTTGAACTGCTGATGATCCACCAGCATAACCAGCACGTCGGCCTGGCGTAACGCCTCTTCCTGCGTAACCAGCACGCTTCTCTCCGGCATCCCCTTCGGCAGCTCGTGAATATTCGGCTCGACCAGCTGGGTGACGCCCTGATGCCAGTCGGCAATCATCTGCGCCACTTCCATTGCCGGACTTTCCCGCAGGTCGTCGATATTGGGTTTAAAGGCCAGGCCAAAGCAGGCGATGGTCAGCTCGCTGGGACGCTTGTCGCTGGCGACCAGGCACTCTGCCAGCTTTTTCTTCGCCTGTTCCAGCACCCAGTGCGGCTTGCTGTCGTTAACTTCGCGCGCGGTGCGGATCAGGCGAGCCTGTACCGGATTCTGCGCCACGATAAACCACGGATCCACAGCGATGCAGTGGCCGCCGACGCCGGGGCCGGGCTGTAAAATATTAACGCGGGGATGGCGGTTGGCCAGCGCGATCAGCTCCCAGACGCTGATGCCCTGATCGGCACAGATCAGCGACAGCTCGTTGGCGAAGGCGATATTGACGTCGCGGAAGCTGTTTTCCGTCAGCTTGCACATCTCAGCGGTTCGAGAGTTAGTGACCACACACTCGCCTTCAAGGAATATCCTGTAAAGCTCGCACGCTCTCTGCGAGCAAAGCGATGTCATACCGCCGATCACGCGGTCGTTTTTAATCAGCTCAACCATCACCTGGCCGGGCAGTACGCGCTCCGGGCAATAGGCAATCTGCACGTCGGCTTTTTCGCCCGCGTGCTGGGGAAAAGCCAGATCGCTGCGCGCCATGGCCAGCCACTCGGCCATTTGCTCCGTCGCGCCCACGGGTGAAGTGGACTCTAAAATAACCAGATCGCCTTTTTTCAGCACGGGCGCGATGGACTCGGCCGCCGCTTTTACCCAGGCGAGATCCGGCTGGTGTTCGTCTTTAAACGGCGTCGGCACCGCGATCAGAAAAGCGTCCGCCGGCTCTGGCCGGGTGGTCGCCCGCAGATACCCCTGCTCAACGGCAGTTTTCACCACCACGTCCAGGTCCGGCTCCACGATATGAATGTCGCCGCGATTAATCGTCTCGACCGCCCGCGTGTTGATATCCACGCCGATCACTTTTTTCTGGCGGGAGGCGAAAGCCGCAGCGGTAGGCAGGCCAATATAGCCCAGCCCGATAACAGAAATGGTATTGAACATTATAAAGAAATCCGATTGTTTTTAAGGGCCTGCACAATGCGTTCGCAGGCCAGGCCGTCGCCATAGGGATTATGGGCGCGGCTCATCGATTGGTAAGCCTCTTCGTCCGTCAGCAGGCGCGTAACCTCGCGAACGATTTTTTGTGTGTCGGTGCCTACCAGCCTGACGGTGCCTGCGTCTACCGCTTCCGGGCGTTCGGTGGTATCACGCATTACCAGCACCGGCTTGCCCAGTGAAGGCGCCTCTTCCTGGATGCCGCCGGAGTCGGTCAGGATCAGCCAGGCACGGTCCATCAGCCAGACAAACGGCAAGTATTCCTGCGGCTCGATCAGCACCACGTTGTCGATATCGCTGAGGATACGATTGACCGGCTCGCTGACGTTAGGATTCAGGTGCACCGGATAAACGATCTGCGCCTCAGGATGGCGGCGGGCGATATCGGCCAGCGCGCTGCAAATGCGCTCAAAGCCGTCGCCGAAGCTTTCCCGACGGTGCCCCGTCACCAGAATCAGCTTCTTATCGGCCTCAAGGAAGGGATAGCGAGTCGTCAGGCCGTCACGCAGCTGCTCATCGCTTAATACGCGATCGCGTACCCAAAACAGCGCGTCGATCACCGTGTTGCCGGTAACAAACATGCGCGCGGCGGGCAGATTTTCGCGCAGCAGATTTTGCCGCGCCGTTTCCGTCGGCGGGAAGTGCCAGGTTGCCAGATGCCCGGTCAGCGTGCGGTTGGCCTCTTCCGGCCACGGCGAATAAAGATCGCCGGTACGCAGTCCGGCCTCCACATGTCCCACCGGAATACGGTGATAAAAAGCCGCCAGGCTGGCTGCGAACGTCGTGGTGGTATCGCCGTGCACCAGCACGACATCCGGCCTGAACTCGGTAAACACGCCTTTCAGCCCTTCCAGAATACGGCTGGTGATCTCCGTCAGCCCCTGGCCTGGCCGCATAATATTCAAATCGTAATCGGGGACGATAGCGAACAGCTGCAGCACCTGATCCAGCATCTCACGATGCTGCGCGGTAACGCACAGACGCGCGTCTATCTCGCCATCCTGGGCAAGTGCATGAACCAGCGGAGCCATTTTGATCGCTTCCGGGCGCGTGCCAAAAACAGTTAATACTTTCACTGTTGTTCTCTTTCCTTCGTCTGTCAGGTAACTATAAATCGGCGCTTAACCGCGACGTCGGCGTAGCAAAGCGGTGCCAGCGCCAACCAGCGCGCCTACGGCACCCCACATGATCATCATAAACAGGCGACGTGGGCTGTCGCGCTTTACCGGCTCTTCCGGCGTACGCAGATAGCGCCAGGTCTGGAAAGCGTTATCCGGCTTCGGCCCGGCATTCAGCGTGCTCAGCATGGCTCTGTTTTGATCATAGTCCAGATCGTAAGTCGGCCCGCTGGCCTGCAGGTTTTCCAGGCGAGCCTGCAACAGCGAGCGGCCCAGCAGAAACAGCTCGGAATCGGGCAGCTGTTCTGAAGGCGTGCTGGTTTTCGCATGCTCGAAGCCCTGCTGCTGCGCGATTTTCAGCGCCTGCTGTACACTGTTGATCTGGCGGTCGTAAATGGCTTTCGCCACCGCTTCCTGCCGCTGCACCTGCGCCTTCAGCTGCTGAGCGCGCGCGGCCCAGCCGCCTGCCAGCTCGGCGTTAAGATGCTGCGCGGCGCGCTGGCCGGCAAAAGCGACATACTGACGCAGCAGCGTGTTGGCCGCCGGCGCGGTTTCCGCAATCAGCTTGACGCTGTCATTCAGGCTTTTTGCCGCGTCGCCGGGCTGATACTGAATATTGGCGATCAGCTCGTCGAGCAGGGCGGCATCGTCGCGAGCCTGCCCGCTCTGCCGCTGTTTGTAGTAGTCGCTTTGCAGCCAGAACTCGCGGCGGGTGTCATAAGACGCCAGCTGCATCACGAACTCCTGATAGGCTTCGTCCGCAATGGCGGGCGCGACGATGGGCGCGCTGCTGCTACGGCTGTCCAGATTGTTCAGGAACAGCTGTTGCGAGTAGTAATTGCCCAACATATTGACGGTGGGACGATCGGTGACCGCCGTGGTGCTCCATTTTGGCGTGATCAGCAGCGAGCAGAGCCAGGCCAGCAGGGCAAAAAGCAGCGCGCTGCCGATAATCCACAGCTTTCCTCGCCATAGCGCGCAGCATAGCCCGCGGATATCCAGCTCGTTCTCTGCAACGTCAGGATGCGTCATACATGATATTCCTTGTCCAGGGTAAAGAGGTCCGAAACGGTCTAGCGGGCTTTGCGCAGCCTTCTTTTGACTCTTTTCAGCATTCGCGCCACGCGCCACGCGCGTTTAATACAGTAGCCGTAGAGCATAAACGCCAGTAAAAACAGCACCAGCATCAGCCACTCCGGCACAAAGCTCAGCGACTCGCCCAGCACGCCGACGCCGGCCAGCAGCGCGGCCGCCATCGTGATCAGAAAGCAGGCCTGCCGCGAGGTAAACCCGGCGCGCATAATCAAATGGTGAATGTGCTGGCGATCGGCGGAAAACGGGCTCATGCCCTTGCTGAGGCGGCGATACATAATGGCGATCATATCCATCAGCGGAATGGCGATCAGCCACAGCGCCGTGACGGGCGTGACGGGATGGCTTTGCCCCTGGGTCGCCTCCAGCAGGATCCAGATAATGGTAAAGCCAATCAGCGTGCTGCCCGCATCGCCCATGAAAACCTTATAGCGACGGCCAAAAACGCCAAGATTAAGCAGGATATAGGGGATAATGGCGGCGATCATCGCAAAACACCACATCGCCAGGCTTTGCTGGCCATCCACGAACAGAATAATGCCCATTGCCAGGAAGGTTACACAGGACAGGCCGCCCAGCAGACCGTCGATACCGTCCACCATGTTAAAAGCATTGATGGCCGCCCAGACCGCAAACAGCGTCAGCACGTAGCCGAAGGGCCCGACGATCAGCTCCCAGGGACCAAAAATAAAGCCCAGGCTGAGCAGATAGAGTTTGGCCATGGTCATCATTACCACGGCGATGCCTGCCTGAACGCAGGCGCGTATCTTTACGCTGATATCAAAGCGGTCATCAAGCGCTCCGACCAGCACCAGCACGCCGGCGCAGCTCAGGTAAAGCAGACTATGGGGAATGTAGTAATCGGTCACCGCGAAGCTAAAACAGATGCCGGCGAAAACAGAGATGCCGCCGACCAGAGGGATAACGCCCTGGTGACGTTTGCGATAGTTGGGCTTGTCCACAAGACCCACTTTCTTGGCTGCTTTACGGGCGAAAAAGAGAAACACCAGCGAAAACAAAAATATTAAAGCAAGCTCAGTACTCATATTGAGTAAATTCACATTAACCAGCTCTCTGCTAAGAATCCCAGTGTTATAGCAATTTCTGTGCCACAAACCGCTGTCTGATTCTGATGTCCATTGTGCCACGGGGAAAATCCAGCCTTATCGCCCGATTTCCTGCCCGCCACACCTTTAATTTAATTCTCCAGTGGCAACATCGTATAGCCCATAAACGAAAAACGCCACGTCTGAGCGCGGCGTTCCCCGAGTTTTCTTCTTTTTCCGGCTTCTGTTGTGAATTCGCATAAAAACAGGCCAAAAAAAGAGAGGGTCGATTGCTCAACCCTCTTTCTTTCCAGCAGACCAGCCGACTTACGAACGCTTCATCATGTCGAAAAATTCGTCGTTGGTTTTGGTCATCGCCAGCTTGTTGATAAGGAATTCCATCGCATCGATCTCACCCATTGGGTGGATGATTTTGCGCAGGATCCACATCTTCTGCAGCTCTTCAGAGCTGGTAAGCAGCTCTTCTTTACGCGTACCGGAACGGTTGTAGTCGATAGCAGGGAACACACGCTTCTCGGCGATTTTACGCGCCAGATGCAGTTCCATGTTGCCCGTACCTTTAAATTCTTCGTAGATAACTTCGTCCATCTTCGAACCGGTATCGACCAGCGCGGTAGCGATGATGGTCAGGCTGCCACCCTCTTCCACGTTACGCGCGGCGCCGAAGAAGCGTTTTGGACGGTGCAGCGCGTTGGCATCCACACCACCGGTCAGCACTTTACCGGAAGCCGGCACCACGGTGTTGTAGGCGCGAGCCAGACGCGTGATGGAGTCGAGCAGGATGATAACGTCCTTTTTATGCTCGACCAGTCGCTTGGCCTTCTCGATAACCATTTCAGCTACCTGCACGTGGCGGGAAGCCGGCTCATCGAAGGTAGAGGCGATAACTTCGCCTTTTACCAGACGCTGCATCTCGGTCACTTCTTCCGGACGTTCGTCAATCAGCAGCACCATCAGCACGCAGTCAGGGTGGTTATAAGCGATGCTCTGCGCGATGTTCTGCAGCAGCATAGTTTTACCCGCTTTTGGCGGCGCCACGATCAGACCACGCTGGCCGCGACCGATTGGCGAAGCCAAATCCAGTACGCGTGCGGTTAAGTCTTCGGTAGACCCGTTGCCGCGCTCCATGCGCAGACGCGAGTTAGCGTGCAGCGGCGTTAAGTTTTCAAACAGGATTTTGTTACGGGCATTTTCCGGCTTGTCAAAGTTAACTTCATTAACCTTCAGCAGGGCAAAATAGCGCTCGCCTTCTTTCGGCGGGCGGATCTTGCCGGAGATGGTGTCACCAGTGCGGAGGTTAAAGCGGCGAATTTGGCTGGGGGATACGTAGATGTCGTCAGGGCCGGCGAGGTAGGAGCTGTCTCCAGAGCGGAGGAAACCAAATCCATCCTGCAATATCTCCAGTACGCCGTCGCCGAAGATATCTTCGCCGCTTTTCGCATGTTGTTTAAGGATGGCGAAGATAATGTCCTGTTTACGCATGCGCGCCAGGTTTTCCAGCCCCATATTTTCGCCGAGTGTTATCAGGTCAGAAACCGGCGTATTTTTTAATTCGGTAAGATTCATAATGGTGGGTTCTTAAACTCGGGGTAAATCTCGAAATGTTTGTCGTCAATGGTATGGCGAAAAATCCATGCCTGTTAATGGCTTTCTTGTCAGACTCCCGATCATCGCGTGCAGGAATACGCGGATCCGATACGGGGAGACGGTAAGGACAAGGTGCCGGAAATTCTGGATACTAACCGTCAGATTGCTGAACATTCGTTACATTCAGAGGAAAACAGTGTTCAACAAGGAGTAAATATTAGATTCAAACTACAGGTAAGTGCGTAATGCAGTAAAAGTAAGTTAGCACGCTCTATGGCAAACGTCTAGCGATGAGCTAAAAATATGAACGAGGCAAAAACAAAACCGCAACGGGAAGCAGACTCGCGCCTGCGGTGAGCGCACAGGGCCCACCGCAGCAGCAGGGCTGGTTAGCCCAGGTTCGCGTTCAGGAACTCTTTCAGCTGTCCTTTAGAAAGTGCGCCCACTTTCGTTGCCGCTACTTCGCCGTCTTTAAACAGCAGCAAAGTAGGAATACCGCGGATCCCGTATTTTGGCGCAGTGCCTGGGTTTTCGTCGATATTCAGCTTGGCGATAGTCAGCTTGCCGTCGTATTCTTCGGCGACTTCGTCAAGGATCGGGGCGATCATTTTGCACGGACCGCACCATTCTGCCCAGAAGTCGACCAGCGTCAAGCCTTCTGCTTTCAGGACGTCGGTTTCAAAGCTGTCATCGGTCAGGTGGACAATTTTATCGCTGCTCATGTCTTACTCCAAAAGATTATGCCTGGCTGCCTGGCGTAAAATCTGCCAACTTAGGTTGACTTTATTTCACCGGATACGCTTTCGTAAAGCAATAGTAAGCTGATATTCTACCACACTATGAGCAAAACACACTTAACCGAACAGAAGTTTTCCGACTTCGCCCTGCACCCACAGGTCATTGAAGCCCTTGAAAATAAAGGCTTTCATAACTGCACGCCTATTCAGGCGCTGGCATTGCCTTTCACCCTTAACGGGCGTGATGTAGCGGGACAGGCGCAAACCGGTACCGGGAAAACGATGGCGTTTTTAACGTCAACGTTCCATCATCTTCTTTCTCACCCCGCGCCGGAAGGCCGTCAGGTCAATCAGCCGCGTGCGCTGATCCTGGCACCAACCCGCGAACTGGCCGTGCAGATCCACGCCGATGCGGAACCGCTGACGCAGGTGACCGGCCTGAAGCTGGGGCTGGCCTACGGCGGCGACGGCTACGATAAGCAGCTGAAAGTGCTGGAGAGCGGCGTCGATATTCTGATCGGCACCACCGGCAGGCTGATCGATTACGCTAAACAGAACCACGTGAATCTGGGCGCGATCCAGGTCGTGGTGCTGGATGAAGCCGACCGCATGTTCGATCTGGGCTTTATCAAAGATATCCGCTGGCTGTTCCGTCGCATGCCTGCGGCGAACCAGCGCCTGAACATGCTGTTTTCCGCTACCCTTTCCTTCCGCGTACGCGAGCTGGCGTTTGAAAACATGAACAACGCTGAGTATGTGGAAGTCGAGCCGGAGCAGAAAACCGGGCACCGCATTAAGGAAGAACTTTTCTATCCTTCTAACGAAGAAAAAATGCGTCTTCTGCAAACCCTGCTGGAAGAAGAGTGGCCGGATCGCGCCATTATCTTTGCCAACACCAAACACCGCTGTGAAGATATCTGGGGCCATCTGGCCGCGGACGGTCATCGCGTCGGCCTGCTGACCGGCGACGTGGCGCAGAAAAAACGCCTGCGTATCCTGGACGACTTTACCAAAGGCGACGTGGACATCCTGGTGGCGACTGACGTGGCGGCGCGCGGCCTGCATATTCCTGCGGTGACGCACGTCTTTAACTACGATTTACCTGACGATCGCGAAGACTACGTGCATCGCATCGGTCGTACCGGCCGCGCAGGCGCCAACGGGCATTCAATCAGCCTGGCCTGTGAAGAATATGCGCTGAACCTGCCGGCGATTGAAGAATATATCGGTCACAGCATCACCGTAAGCCGCTACAACAGCGATGCGCTGATGACCGATCTACCGCCGCCGAAGCGCCTGACACGCAGCCGTTCCGGTACCGGCCAGCGTCGCAGTAGCGGCCCGCGCCGCAGCGGCCCGCCGCGTAATAATAACCGCAAACGTTCAGGTTAACGCCATGCCCAGCGCCTCATCGCTTTATGCTGCAATAGATTTAGGATCTAACAGCTTTCATATGCTGGTGGTGCGCGAGGTGGCGGGCAGTATCCAGACCGTTGCGCGTATCAAACGCAAAGTCCGCCTGGCGGCCGGTCTGGACAGCGACAGCCGTCTCTCTGATGAGGCAATGGCGCGCGGCTGGGAGTGTCTGGCGCTGTTTTCGGAGCAGCTGCAGGATATTCCGGCGGGCCAAATCCGCGTGGTCGCTACGGCGACGCTGCGGCTGGCCGCCAACGCAAAAACTTTTCTCGCCAGGGCGCAGGACATTCTGGGCTGCGCCATCAATGTGATCAGCGGCGAGGAAGAAGCCTGCCTGATCTATCAGGGCGTGGCGCACACCACAGGCGGCTCCGATAAGCGGCTGGTGGTCGATATCGGCGGCGGCAGCACCGAGCTGGTTACCGGTAGCGGTGCACAGCCCGGCGCCCTGTTCAGCCTGTCGATGGGCTGCGTCACCTGGCTGGAGCGTTATTTCGGCGATCGCCACCTCGGTAAAGATAATTTTGCCGCGGCGGAACAGGCCGCAAGCGACATAATCCGACCGGTTGCCTCAAAACTGCGCGAGCAGGGCTGGGAAATTTGCGTCGGTGCCTCCGGCACCGTGCAGGCGCTACAGGAAATCATGATGGCGCAGGGCATGGACGAACGCATTACGCTTGCCAAGCTCCAGCAGCTGAAGCAGCGCGCCATTCAGTGCGGCAAGCTGGAAGAGCTGGAAATCGAAGGACTGACGCTGGAGCGCGCGCTGGTTTTCCCCAGTGGCCTCTCTATTCTGATCGCCATTTTTACCGAGCTGAACATCAGCAGCATGACGCTGGCCGGTGGCGCGCTGCGGGAAGGATTGGTATACGGAATGCTCAGGCTGCCGGTCGATCGGGATATCCGCAGCCGTACCCTGCATAACATTCAGCGTCGTTTCGTGATTGATGCCGAACAGGCGGAACGCGTGCGCGCCCTGGCGGAGAGCTTTGGCCGTCAGGTCAGCCACAGCTGGAAGCTGGATGAACGCTGCCGGGAACTGCTCAACAGCGCCTGCCTGATCCATGAAATCGGTCTCAGCGTCGACTTTAAACAGGCGCCGCAGCACGCTGCCTATCTGGTTCGCCATCTCGATCTGCCTGGTTTTACGCCCGCCCAGAAAAAGCTGCTGGCCACGCTGCTGCAAAACCAGGTCAACGGTATCGATCTGGCGCTGCTCAGCCAGCAAAACGCCGTACCGCCGCGTATGGCGGAAAGAATGTGCCGGCTGCTGCGGCTGGCGATTATTTTCGCCAGCCGTCGCCGTGACGATACGCTGCCTGCCGTGCGGCTCCATGCCGACGACGACGCGCTACAGCTGACGCTGCCGAGCGGCTGGCTGGAGGCGCATCCGCTGCGGGCCGAGCTGCTGGAGCAGGAAAGCCGCCGGCAGAGCTATGTGCACTGGCCGCTGCTCGTCAGCTAAAGAATAAGGGGACAGCTATCGTCCCCTTGCTGTACCCGCCAAAGCCTATCCGGCGTTTTTCGCCTTATCCAGCATCGCCCGCAGTCCCGCTACGCGGCTTTGACCGGTCTGCATCCGCTGTTCCGGGCTTACCACCTTGCGTTCCGTTTCCCAGTTCAGATCGTCCTGCGGCAGCTCCAGCAGAAAACGGCTTGGCTCCGGACGGATCGCTTCGCCATACTGACGGCGTTCGCGACACAGCGTAAAGGTCAGCTCTTTTTGCGCACGCGTGATGCCGACGTAGGCCAGCCGACGCTCCTCTTCCACATTGTTTTCATCAATGCTGCTCTGATGGGGCAACAGCCCTTCTTCCATGCCGACCAGATACACATAGGGAAACTCCAGCCCTTTTGAAGCGTGCAGCGTCATCAGCTGTACCTGGTCCGCCTCTTCTTCGCTTTCGCCGCGCTCCATCATGTCGCGTAACGTAAAGCGGGTCACCACCTGCGTCAGCGTCATCGGCTCGTCAATGTCGCTGCCTTCCAGCATTTCGGTCATCCACTGGAACAGCGTATTGACGTTTTTCATGCGCATTTCGGCGGCTTTTGGGCTGGCGGAAGTTTCAAACAGCCAGCTTTCGTAATCGATACCGCGGATCAAATCCCGCACGGCGGCCACCGGCTCCCGCTCCGCCAGCTGCGCGACTTCCTGCAGCCAGAAAGTGAAGCGCTGTAGCGATTCCAGCCCGCGCCCGGTCAGCGTCTGGCCCAGCCCCATATCAAAACTGGCGGTGAAAAGACTTTTATTACGCTGCATCGCCCATTCGCCCAGCTTGCGCAGCGTGGTAGGGCCAATTTCGCGTCGTGGCGTGTTGACGATGCGCATAAAAGCGCTGTCGTCGTCAGGATTGGTCAATACGCGCAGATAGGCGAGCAGATCTTTGATTTCCGGCCGCGAAAAGAACGAAGTGCCGCCGGAAATACGATAGGGAATGCGGTTCTGCATCAGCATTTTTTCAAAGACGCGCGATTGGTGATTGCCACGATAAAGAATGGCGTAATCTTTGTACTGCGTCCTGTTGATAAAATGGTGCGCGATCAGCTCGCCCGTCACGCGCTCGGCTTCGTGATCCTCGTGATTGGCCGTCACCACTTTCAGTTCCGCGCCGTAGCCCAGCTCTGAAAACAGGCGTTTTTCAAACACGTGCGGGTTATTGGCGATCAAAATATTGGCCGCTTTCAGGATACGTTCGGAAGAACGGTAGTTCTGCTCCAGCTTGATAACCTGTAACGCCGGAAAATCCTCTTTCAGCAGCACCAGGTTTTGCGGTCTTGCGCCTCGCCAGGAGTAAATTGACTGATCGTCGTCGCCTACCACCGTGAAACGCGCGCGCGCGCCGACCAGCAGCTTTACCAGCTCGTACTGGCTGGTGTTGGTATCCTGATACTCATCCACCAGCAGGTAACGGATACGCTGCTGCCAGCGCTCGCGCACTTCCATATTGCGCTGGAACAACAGCGTTGGCAGCAGGATCAGGTCATCAAAATCCAGCACGTTGCAGGCTTTCAGATGCCGATCGTAAAGGCTGTAGCAGTGAGCGAAAATTTTATCGCGCTCGGACTGCGCCGCCGCCGCCGCATGCGCAGGATCCAGCAGATCGTTTTTCCAGTTCGAGATCGTAGAGATCAGCTGTTGCAGCAGATTTTTATCGTTTTCCAGCCACTCTTCGGTCAGCTCTTTCAGCAGCGCCAGCTGATCCTGATCGTCAAACAGTGAAAAGTTGGACTTCATGCCCAATGCGGCGTATTCGCGTTTGATAATTTCCAGTCCCAGCGTGTGGAAGGTGGAGATCATCAGGCCACGCGCCTCTTTGCGGCCCAGCGTTTGCGCCACGCGTTCTTTCATCTCGCGTGAGGCTTTATTGGTAAAGGTCACCGCCGCAATATGGCGAGCCTGGTAGCCGCATTCGCGGATCAGATGGGCAATTTTGTTGGTGATCACGCGCGTTTTGCCCGAGCCGGCACCGGCCAGCACCAGACAGGGCCCGGTGACGAATTCGACGGCATGTTGCTGACCAGGATTAAGACGCATAGGGGTTTACTCGATGAAATGACAGAGGGAAAGAAATCACAGCGTGGTAGTATAGCCAGCAGCATCCATACGACTCAAGGTACGATCATGGCAAAAACCGCAGCAGCACTCCATATCCTTGTAAAGGAAGAGAAACTGGCTCAGGACCTTCTGGCACAGCTGGAACAGGGCGCAGATTTTGAAAAACTGGCGAAAAAGCACTCTATCTGCCCGTCAGGCAAAAAAGGCGGCCACTTAGGCGAATTCAAACAGGGCGCGATGGTGCCGGCTTTCGATAAAGTGGTGTTCTCCTGCCCGCTTATCACGCCTTACGGCCCGCTGCACACGCAGTTCGGCTATCACATCATCAAGGTGCTGTACCGTAACTAAGCGCCCCTTGTCACCGCTTCCGCCTGCCGTCGCGCCTGCGGAAGCGGTTTTTACCCCCCTTCTTCATTCCAGTCCTTTCCAGCTTTTACTTTATAAGCCCGTTCCTGTTGACGAAATAATGTATAAGCCCCGATAAACCGGCCTGACTTGCAGCATGCGTGGCGTTAGTTATGGCAGGATGAGCGCAAGCAACCTTAAACGGCAGCCATTTAGTAAAATGCTGATGGTGAAACGCGAGACAGCAAAACGTCACGCTGGCGTGCAGTTCAGAAAGGCGATGCGTTAACGGTAAATTGCCCTGCGCGGTGAAGCACGGGACACAGGTTAAAACTCACGTTTGACAATTACATAGCCATTAAATCTTATATTGCACTCATAATCGCTCGCAATCGCTGATATCAGGAAAATATTTTCTTTTTTTGACTATTTTTAACGGTAAATTTAATTATCAGGTTTACCGGATTATCTTCCGAATACATTTCCTTGTACGCATCAAGCGTTAATTCTCTGTCCTCTTCGTAACTCTGCTTTGCATAATATTCTGATAGCATATCAGTGACAGGCTCGTTAAACAGCAACTCAGTTGTGAGATCTTTTTCGTTTATTCCTTTAGTGTCTATATGCATTTTCTCACGCATTTCGTCCATCATGGCTACCCCCGTGCTGGACAGGGGAGATTTACAGTTATTGCATTCACCTTTACAGCAAAGGAACTGGCGCTAAAAACCGTCAATAAAAGAGGAAAGTATTTCATTCAATAATTATCTCCTTGCCCATTGACTCCCAGATCTTTCTACGGAATTTCTGATCAAGGATAATGCAGACGTTACAGGCGGTACCTGGCGTTTTGATGCTGTCACCATGGAATCAGAAAACCATCGCGACCACACATGCTGTTACCCGTCCAGACGTAATGTGAATCTACCGGCTTTGTGATGAGTGAACGGTACACCTGTAATTCTGTATTTTCCTCTGGGTAAAGGACCTCTGTCCTTCAGGCATTCATTCTCAGGGTTATTTTTGTAACCCGGCGCCCCAGCATATCGTGCACTGAACTCATAGCGCCCGTTGTGCCGGAATGTTTTCAGCGTCACATTATAGATCCATGCCATTATTACTCTCCTTGTTTATATCGGCTATCCTGCCGATATGTACTTAACAGGATCCCTGCGAGCGTTTCTATAGCAGCAAAGCGAAAACAATAGCTATCATGATCGTAATCAAAAAGGGAATGGATTCTGTTTAGCGGCGGCATATTATCATCCACAACGGCAACCTCAATACATGCGCCATTTATAAATTAATAACATCGCCAGTCGGCGGGGTTTTTTATTTCCTGAGCCTGGGGCAGACTTGTCGGGTAGTCATTGTCGTAATGCATCAGGGTACCCTGATAACGTCACGGATATATAGCGTTCGCTTCGCCAGGCCTTTTTACTTTTTAAGAATGGCTAATCGCAGGGCCGTTAACCACGGCTACGGCAGCATCGGTGACTGGATGGGGGTTTATTATAACGCCAGGGGGATTAACAACCTTTGTAGCTGACTTAATGATCGGTGACGCAATCGCTAAGGCAGAGAAAATGCCAAAGGCGCGGCAAATTACCACGCCTTTGGTTATCAGCAGCGCGGTTAGCCCGCTACCGCGATACGTTTCATATCGGTCATATAGCCACGCAGCTTGCGGCCAACGGATTCGATAGGATGGTTGCGGATAGCTTCGTTAACGTCACGCAGCTGCGCGTTATCCACCGTAGTCGTGGTTGCCGTCGCCTTGCCCAGATCGCCCGTTTGTAACGTGCTCATAAACTCTTTCAGCAGCGGAACAGCCGCGTAAGAGAACAGATAGTTACCGTATTCGGCAGTGTCGGAGATCACCACGTTCATCTCGTACAGACGCTTACGAGCGATAGTGTTAGCGATCAGCGGCAGCTCGTGCAGCGATTCGTAGTAGGCAGACTCTTCGATAATGCCGGAAGCGACCATGGTTTCAAACGCCAGCTCAACGCCCGCTTTCACCATCGCAATCATCACCACGCCTTCGTCAAAATAATCCTGCTCGGCGATTTTACCTTCAAACTGCGGCGCGGTTTCAAAAGCGGTTTTACCGGTCTCTTCACGCCAGCCCAGCAGTTTTTGGTCGTCGTTGGCCCAGTCGGCCATCATGCCGGAAGAGAATTCGCCGGAGATGATGTCGTCCATGTGCTTCCGGAACAGCGGGGCCATAATGGTTTTCAGCTGTTCAGACAGCTCGAAAGCGCGCAGCTTAGCCGGGTTAGAGAGGCGATCCATCATCAGCGTGATGCCGCCCTGCTTCAGCGCTTCGGTCACGGTTTCCCAGCCGAACTGGATTAATTTTTCCGCGTAGGCCGGATCGGTGCCTTCTGCCACCAGCTTGTCAAAGCACAGCAGCGAGCCGGCCTGCAGCATGCCGCACAGGATAGTCTGCTCGCCCATCAGGTCGGACTTCACTTCCGCCACGAAGGACGATTCCAGCACGCCCGCGCGGTGGCCGCCGGTTGCGGCTGCCCAGGCTTTGGCAATCGCCATGCCTTCGCCTTTTGGATCGTTTTCCGGGTGAACGGCGATGAGCGTAGGCACGCCGAAGCCACGCTTATACTCTTCACGCACTTCCGTACCCGGACATTTTGGCGCAACCATCACGACGGTGATGTCTTTACGGATCTGCTCGCCGACTTCTACGATATTAAAACCATGCGAGTAACCCAGCGCCGCGCCGTCTTTCATCAGCGGCTGTACGGCACGCACTACCGAAGTATGCTGTTTGTCCGGCGTCAGGTTTACCACCAGATCCGCCTGTGGGATCAGCTCTTCATAGGTGCCGACTTTAAAACCGTTTTCCGTCGCTTTACGCCAGGAAGCGCGTTTCTCCGCGATGGCCTCCGCGCGCAGCGCATAGGCGATATCCAGCCCGGAATCACGCATATTCAGGCCCTGGTTCAGGCCCTGAGCACCACAGCCAACAATCACGACCTTTTTGCCTTTCAGGTAGCTTGCCTCGTCCGCAAATTCATCGCGCGCCATAAAGCGGCATTTACCTAATTGCGCCAGCTGATTGCGCAGGTTCAACGTGTTGAAATAGTTAGCCATGGGAACTCCTGAGGTTGTGTTCGTCTTTTATTTTATCGGTGATGCCGTATCACCCTCTTAATCCCCATCATATGACAGGAAATGTATTGCTTAAATTGATATATTAACAACGTCATATTGCAAATACTGCAACGCTAAAATGAGGCCGCAAGCGCATGGATTTACGCGATCTGAAACTCTTCCTGCATCTGGCCGAAAGCCGTCATTTTGGCCGCAGCGCGCGGGCGATGCACGTCAGCCCTTCCACGCTTTCCCGCCAGATCCAGCGGCTGGAGGAAGACCTGGGCCAGACGCTGTTTCTGCGCGACAACCGCACCGTTACGCTGACCGACGCCGGAGAACAGCTGCGCCAGTTTGCCCAGCAAACGCTGTTGCAATATCAGCAGCTGCGTCACGCCATTGGCCAGCACGGCCCGTCGCTGAGCGGCGAGCTGCGTCTGTTTTGCTCGGTAACGGCGGCCTATAGCCATTTGCCGCCGATCCTCGATCGCTTTCGCGCCGAACATCCGCTGGTGGAGATCAAACTGACCACCGGCGATCCTGCCGACGCGGTGGATAAGGTGCAGAGCGCCGAAGCCGATATCGCCATCGCCGGACGGCCAGAAACGCTGCCCGCCAGCATTGGCTTTACGGCCTTAGGCCCGATCCCGCTGGTGCTGATCGCGCCCGCGCTGCCCTGTCCGGTTCGTAGCCAGGCCAGCCAGCCGGAACCGGACTGGCCGCAGATCCCGTTTATCCTGCCCGACCAGGGGCCAACCCGACAGCGTATCGATCTCTGGTTCCGTCGCCGCCGCATCGCCAGTCCGCTGATTTACGCCACCGTGGCGGGGCATGAGGCTATCGTCTCAATGGTGGCGCTGGGCTGCGGCGTGGCGCTGATCCCGGACGTAGTGCTGGAGAACAGCCCGGAGCCGATCCGTAACCGTATTCTGGAACTGGAAAATATTGATATTGTCGCGCCGCTGGAGCTGGGCGTCTGCGTACAGAAAAAGCGGCTCAACGAGCCGCTGATTGATGCGTTCTGGAGCCTGCTTTAGCCCGCCAGGAAGAAGCTGAAGGCCGGGTTATGGGTTTCGTCATGACAATCATAGCCCAGAGCCGCCAGATGTTCTTCAAACTGCGGTTCGTTCTCGCCCAGCTCGAATCCCGCCAGCACGCGGCCATAGTCCGTACCGTGGCTGCGATAGTGAAACAGCGAAATATTCCAGTGGGTGCCCAGCGTCTGCAAAAAGCGCAGCAGCGCGCCGGGCGCTTCCGGGAACTCAAAGCTGTAAAGCCGTTCTTTAAGCGGCTTTGACGGGCGACCGCCGACCATATAGCGTACGTGCAGCTTCGCCATTTCATCGTCGGAGAGATCCACCACCTTATAACCGCCTTCGTTCAGCAGCTGCAGGATTTCATGTCGCTCTTCCAGACCGCGCGTCAGCCGCACACCGACAAAAATGCAGGCGTTGTCCGGGTCCGCGAAGCGGTAGTTAAACTCGGTAACGGCGCGTCCACCCAGCAGCTGGCAGAACTTCAAAAAACTGCCCTTTTGCTCGGGGATCGTAACCGCCAGCAGCGCCTCACGCTGTTCCCCCAGCTCGCAGCGTTCGGAAACGTAGCGCAGGCCGTGAAAATTGACGTTGGCACCGGAAAGAACATGCGCCAGCCGCTCGCCTTTGATCTGATGCTGCTGGATATATTTTTTCATGCCCGCCAGCGCCAGCGCGCCAGAAGGCTCCGCGACGGCACGCACGTCTTCAAACAGATCCTTCATCGCCGCGCAGATAGCATCGCTGTCCACGGTGATAATGTCGTCAAGATACTCCTGGCAAAGCCGGAAGGTTTCGCTGCCGATCCGCTTTACCGCCACGCCTTCGGCAAACAGCCCGACGCGCGGCAGATCGACTGGCTCGCCCGCTTCCAGCGCTGCTTTCAGACAGGCGGAGTCTTCCGCTTCCACCGCAATGACCTTGATCTGCGGCATCAGCTGTTTGATCAGCACCGCTACCCCAGCCGCCAGACCGCCGCCGCCGACGGGCACAAAAATACGGTCGAGGTGCGCATCCTGTTGCAGCAGTTCCATTGCCAGCGTGCCCTGCCCGGCAATCACCATCGGATGGTCGAACGGCGGCACAAAGGTGTAGCCCTTCTGTACCGCCAGCTCCAGCGCCTTCGCTTTCGCTTCGTCAAAATTGGCACCAAACAGGTAGGCCTCACCGCCAAACGCCCGCACGGCCTCTACTTTGATATCAGCCGTCGCTACCGGCATAACGATCAGAGACTTAATCCCCAACCGGGTCGCCGACAGCGCTACACCCTGGGCATGATTGCCCGCCGAAGCGGTCACCACGCCGCTGGCCTTTTGCTCCTCGTTAAGCGAAGCGATCATCGCGTAGGCGCCGCGCACTTTGAAGCTGTGCACCGGCTGACGATCTTCGCGTTTAACCAGCACCGTATTGCCAAGACGAGAGGAGATTTTCTCCATCTTTTGTAGGGGCGTGACCTGCGCAACTTCGTAAACCGGCGCACGGAGTACCGCTCGCAGATACTCCGCGCCACAAGGCTCGGCGGATAACGGTTGAGACTCAGCCATGTTTTAGCCTCCCAGCTTGCTTTTGTCGCGTACTGCGCCTTTGTCCGCGCTGGTCGCCAGTAAAGCGTAGGCGCGCAGAGCAAAGGAAACCTGACGTTCGCGGTGATGAGGCGTATAGGCCGCGTCGCCGCGCGCCTCTTCCTCTTCACGACGCGCGTGCAGTTCGTTGTCCGGCACATCCAGTTTGATGCCGCGATTCGGAATATCGATATCAATCATGTCGCCGTCTTTCACCAGCGCGATGGTGCCGCCGCTGGCTGCTTCCGGCGAAGCGTGACCGATAGAAAGCCCTGAGGTGCCGCCGGAGAAACGGCCATCGGTGATCAGCGCGCAGCTTTTGCCCAGCCCCATCGATTTCAGGTAGGTGGTCGGATAAAGCATTTCCTGCATTCCCGGCCCGCCTTTCGGCCCTTCGTAGCGGATCACCACCACGTCGCCCGCCACGACTTTGCCGCCGAGAATGGCCGCTACCGCATCGTCCTGACTTTCGTAGACTTTGGCCGGGCCGCGGAAGGTGTGGCTCTCTTTTTCTACGCCGGCGGTTTTTACGATACAGCCATCTTCTGCCAGATTGCCATACAGCACGGCAAGGCCGCCGTCCTGGCTGAAGGCATGTTCACGGGAGCGGATGCAGCCTTCCTGACGATCGTCGTCCAGCGTTTCCCAGCGCGTATCCTGTGAAAACGCCTGAGTGGTGCGGATACCCGCCGGGCCGGCGCGGAACATTTTTTTTACCGCCTCGTCTTTGGTCAGCATGATGTCGTACTGTTGCAGCGTTTCCTGCAGGCTCAGACCCAGCACGTTGCGCACGCTGTTATCCATCAGGCCCGCCCGATCCAGCTCGCCCAGAATGCCGATGACGCCACCAGCGCGGTGTACGTCTTCCATATGATATTTCGGGGTGCTTGGCGCAACCTTACAGAGATGCGGCACCTTGCGGGAAAGCCGATCGATATCGGAGATATTAAAATCGATTTCGCCTTCCTGCGCGGCCGCCAGCAGGTGCAGAACGGTATTGGTCGATCCGCCCATCGCGATATCCAGCGTCATCGCGTTTTCAAAGGCGGCCTTGCTGGCGATATTACGCGGCAGCACGCTTTCGTCATCCTGCTCGTAGTAGCGTTTCGCCAGGCCAACGATGCGTTCGCCAGCCTTCAGGAACAGCGCCTTACGATCGGCATGGGTTGCCAGCAGGGAGCCGTTGCCTGGCTGCGACAGGCCCAGCGCCTCCGTCAGACAGTTCATTGAGTTAGCGGTGAACATACCGGAGCAGGAACCGCAGGTCGGACAGGCCGACCGTTCGATTTTGTCGCTGTCTTCGTCGCTGACGTTCGGGTTAGCGCCCTGGATCATCGCATCGACCAGATCCAGCTTGATGATCTTATCGGAAAGTTTGGTTTTCCCGGCTTCCATCGGGCCGCCGGAAACAAAGATCACCGGAATATTCAGGCGCAGGGAAGCCATCAGCATTCCCGGCGTGATTTTGTCGCAGTTAGAGATACAGACCATGGCGTCCGCGCAGTGGGCGTTGACCATGTATTCGACCGAGTCGGCGATCAGCTCGCGCGAAGGCAGAGAGTAAAGCATACCGCCGTGCCCCATCGCGATGCCATCATCGACAGCGATAGTGTTGAATTCTTTGGCGACGCCGCCGGAAGCTTCAATCTGTTCGGCAACCAGTTTGCCCAGGTCGCGTAAATGTACGTGCCCCGGTACGAACTGCGTAAAGGAGTTGACCACGGCAATGATAGGCTTGCCAAAATCGTCGTCGGTCATACCCGTGGCGCGCCACAGCGCGCGGGCACCGGCCATATTACGGCCATGAGTGGTGGTGGCGGAACGGTACTTAGGCATGCTCATACTCCAGAATCAGATGATACACGGGCGTCAAACGACGCCCGTAAAATGTCATTGTTGTGGGTTGACCGGATCCAGCCAGCCCCACTTGTCTTCGGTTTCGCCGGTAAACAGCCCAAAGAAAGCGGACTGGATGCGGGTCGTGATCGGGCCGCGTTTGCCTTCGCCAACCTGAATGCCGTCCACGCTGCGTACCGGAGTGATTTCCGCCGCCGTACCGGACATAAAGATTTCGTCGGCCAGATAGAGCGATTCGCGGGAAAGCACCTGCTCGCGTACCTCAATGCCCATCTCTTTCGCCAGTTTGATGATGGCGTCGCGCGTGATGCCCGGCAGCGCGGAGGAGGTAAACGGCGGCGTAAACAGGATGCCATCTTTCACTTCAAACAGGTTCTCGCCGGCGCCTTCAGAGATATAGCCCTGGGTATCCAGCGCGATGCCTTCCTGATAGCCGTGACGGCGCGCTTCACTGCCCACCAGCAGAGAGGAAAGGTAGTTGCCGCCCGCTTTCGCTGCGGTTGGCAGCGTGTTTGGCGCCACGCGGTTCCAGGAGGAAACCATCGCATCAATACCCTGCTCCAGCGCTTCCGCGCCCAGGTAAGCGCCCCACGGGAAGGCGGCAATGATCACATCGGTGCTGTAGCCGTCCGGCGGGTTCACGCCCAGGCCCACGTCGCCGACGAAAACCAGCGGGCGAATATAAGCGCTGGTCAGCTTGTTGACGCGCAGCACTTCGCGGCAGGCTTCCATCAGCTCATCAACGCTCTGGCTGACCGGAAAGCGATAGATCTTTGCAGAGTCGTGCAGACGCTGCATATGTTCACGATGGCGGAAGACTACCGGGCCTTTGTGCGAGTCATAGCAGCGAACGCCTTCAAATACGGAGGTGCCGTAGTGCAGCGCGTGGGACATGACGCTAACTTTCGCCTCTTCCCACTTCACCATCTCGCCATTGAACCAGATAAAGTCAGCTTTCTTCGTCATTCTTCTTTCCTTTCGCGCTCAGGCGCGGATTTGTTGTGTTGTCTGGTGTTGGATGTGAACGGTGGCAACATCCATCAACTTACTTAACTGTGTTGACAGTAAATCGACCGGGCGCTGGCTGGCAACGGTCATGGCAATATTTATGCTGTCGCTATTTTCGCCGGAAGACATATTCATTGCGCAGACCTGAAAGCCGCGATGGCGAACAACGCGCAGGATGCGTTCCAGGATTTCAGGGCGCAGGCGCGCCTCTATGGATAACTGATGCTGCATCATGAGGTTTTCTCCATCATATTTTCGTTGCTGGCACCCGGCGGCACCAGCGGCCAGACGTTTTCGAGTTCATCAATGGCGACATGCAGCATGTAAGGTCCTTCGCTGTTCAGCAAAGCGTCTACCGCGGCGGCCACCTGGTCTTTACGGGTAATGCGCTGGCCGGGAATGTCGAAAGCGCGAGCCAGCATCAGGAAATCGGGGTTGTCGGAGAGATTGGTTTCGCTGTAGCGCTCCGAGAAAAACAGCTGCTGCCACTGGCGAACCATGCCCAAACGCTGGTTATCCAGCAAAACGATTTTCACCGGCAGCTGCTTGCGCTTGATGGTGCCCAACTCCTGCACATTCATCATAAAAGAGCCGTCGCCAGACACGCAGATCACGGTATCTTCCGGGCGGGCGACCTGCGCGCCCACGGCGGCTGGCAGACCGAAGCCCATCGTACCGAGGCCGCTGGAAGTAATAAAATCTTCCGGCTGGTTAAAGCTCATATGCTGCGCTGTCCACATCTGATGCTGGCCGACATCGGTGGTGACGACCGCGCTTGCCGGTTTACGATCGGAGAGCTGTTTCAGAAACAGCGGCGCGTAGATCGCCTGACCCGGATGATCGTAACGCCAGCCGTGATCGGCCTTCAGCGCCCGTACATGCTCGCGCCATGCGCTGATTTCCGTCGGATGATATAAGTCCGGCAGCAGCTTATTGAGGTCGCCTCGTAATCCCACATGCGCCTGACGCAGTTTGTTCAGCTCGGCGGGATCGATATCCATATGGATAACGCTGGCATGAGGAGCAAACGTATCCAGCTTGCCGGTTACGCGATCGTCAAAGCGGGCGCCGACGGCGATCAGTAGATCGCACTGCTGGACGGCAAAGTTGGCGGCCTTGGTGCCATGCATACCCAACATCCCCAGATAACAGGTATCCTGAGGATCCGGCGCGCCCAGCCCTTTCAGCGTGGCTACGGTAGGAATGCCCGTTTCGCGAGCGAACGCACGCAGAGCCTCTACGGCGCCGGCCATGCCAACACCGCCGCCTACGTACAGAACAGGTTTCTTCGCCTGAGCCAGCATGGCGCGCGCCTGCACCAGCGCCTGATGAGGATGCTCCGCCTCGTCTTCAACCGCCGCCAGATGGGCGGTCAGCTCGCCGCTGGCTAACTGAATATCTTTAGGGATATCGATCAGCACAGGGCCGGGGCGGCCGGAGCGGGCGATGGCGAAAGCTTCGGCCATGACTTCCGGCAGCTCCTCCAGCGAGCCAACCAGGAAGCTGTGTTTGGTACAGGCCAACGACAGACCGAGCACGTCAATTTCCTGAAAAGCGTCGGTGCCGATCAGACCGCCGGCGACCTGGCCGGTAATCGCCACTACCGGCACGGAATCCATCATTGCATCAGCCAGCCCGGTGATAAGGTTGGTCGCGCCGGGGCCGGAGGTGGCAATGCAAACGCCGACTTTTCCGGTAGAACGGGCATAACCGATGGCGGCCATGGCAGCACCCTGCTCATGTCGGCACAGTAGATGTTCGACGCCGCCATCATAAAGCGCATCATAGACGGGCATAATCGCACCACCCGGATAGCCGAAAACAGTCTCGACTCCCTGCCCACGCAACGCCTGAACCACCCACTGAGCACCATTCATAGTTATTTCCCCGCCTCTCGCTGGGAACAACAGCATTTTATTCTACTGTTCATCTTCTGTTCCTCTGTCGTTGATAGCCTGTCAGCCCTGCCAAAAAAAAACCCCCGGACCTTTCGGTGCGGGGGTTCTTCTGAATTCAGGCTTGATTTTTAAGCCTTTCTTCCTCCGAGCGTAGCCCCGCACGGCGTGATAATAATCACGACGACGTTGATAATGACAAGGCTTAGGACTCGTAGAAGGGCTTTCATTTAGATTCGATAAATTCACTTGTTCGAAGTAATGCCTACAGAGTTATCACAGTTAGCTCGATGCATTCAACTTTTTTCATCACTTTATTTTATGACGGCTGACCCGATTAATAAAAAACCAATGGTTAATCAAAGAATAAGCCAAATCCTGAAAATTATTCATTACGCACCAGACGCAATGGTTTTGCCCTGTTTTTGTCGGTAGCGTCAAATTTTTTATAAGGGCTTCAGTAAGCGATATTTTTTTGCGAGCCGCTTCGATAAGCGAAAAATCGGTTCTCGCCACCCATCAGCAAGCGGGACAGAATACAGCCATAAGGAGATTTTATGTCGCTATCTGTTACCTATACGCGTGCGGCTATCGGCGTGGAAGCGCCTCTGGTAACCGTTGAAGTGCATTTGAGTAACGGTCTGCCTGCCCTGACGCTGGTCGGCCTGCCGGAAACCACGGTTAAGGAAGCGCGCGAACGTGTCCGCAGCGCGCTGATAAACTGCGGTTTCACCTTTCCCGCGCGACGCATTACCGTCAATCTTGCGCCAGCCGATCTGCCCAAAGAAGGCGGCCGATACGATCTTCCCATCGCCATAGCGATTTTGGCGGCCTCAGAGCAAATTTGCGGAGAAAAACTGGGGCAGTATGAGTTACTGGGAGAATTAGCATTGACGGGTGCTCTGCGAGGCGTACAGGCTGCTATTCCTGCTGCCATGGCGGCGGCGGAGGCGAAGCGGACGCTGATCCTCTCCACGGACAACGGCCACGAGGCCAGCCTTGTAAAACATGCGCATAGCCGTCTTGCGAACAGCCTGCTTGACGTATGCGCTTATTTAAATGGTCAGGCGGATCTCCAGCAGGCCAGCGATGCTCCCGCCGACATCGTGATGCCCGCCGAGGATTTAAGCGAGGTCATCGGCCAGCAGCAGGCTAAAAGAGCGCTGGAGATCGCCGCTGCCGGCGGTCATAACCTGCTGTTGATTGGCCCGCCCGGCACGGGCAAGACGATGCTGGCGACCCGTCTTGCAGGTTTGCTGCCGCCGCTGAGCGATCGGGAAGCGCTGGAGAGCGCCGCTATCGCCAGCGTGGCGGGTTCGTTGCTGGCCGATCACCCATGGCGTCAGCGGCCTTTCCGGGCGCCTCATCATACCTCTTCACGCTATGCGCTGGTTGGCGGCGGCACTTTGCCTAAACCCGGCGAGATCTCTCTGGCGCACAACGGCGTATTGTTCCTTGACGAACTACCGGAGTTTGAACGCAGGACGCTGGATGCCCTACGAGAGCCTGTCGAGTCGGGAAGTATTTCCCTGTCGCGTGCTAAAGCAAAGGTCATCTATCCGGCACGATTCCAGCTGGTGGCTGCCATGAATCCCAGTCCTACCGGTCAGCATGGTGTAAAACACAACCGCAGCACTCCTCAACAGACGCTGCGCTACCTCAGCCGTCTTTCGGGTCCCTTTCTCGATCGTTTCGACCTCTCGCTGGAAGTCCCCCTCCTGCCGCCCGGCACATTAAGCCAGGCCTGCGTCAGCGAATCCAGCGCAACGGTGCGTCAACGGGTCGTGACCGCCAGAGACGTCCAGCTAACGCGGGCCAGGGCGATTAACGGGAAGTTAACGCCAGGCGATATACGGCGATTTTGTGAAATAAGCAAAGAGGATGCGCGCTGGCTGGAAGAGGTGCTTAATCAGCTGGGGCTTTCCGTTCGCGCCTGGCAGCGCATTTTGAAAGTAGCCCGAACCATTGCTGATTTAGCGCAAAAAGAGAGTATTAAACGGGAGCATTTACTTGAAGCATTAAGCTATCGGGCAATGGACAGATTGCTGGTTCATCTGCTTAACAGTCTGGAATAGGTTTTTATCTTGCAAAAAAGCGTTTATCGCTGACAATAAAGGGGCCGAAGCCCCTTTATCATTAATCATCGCTGTCCGAATAGTCTTCCACGCCTTCCATCTGCGGCTTGCCGCCGGAAAGCGTATGAAAACGCTTAGGACGTTTGATACGCGTCATATACTTTGACCATACCCGTTCTGCTTCGGACTGAGGTTCGCGTACACCACGGCATACCTCAATAAACAGACGCTCTTCTTCCGTTGCGGGTTCGCGCTTTGCCAAATCCAGCTCGTTAAAAGCGTAACCATAACGCTCAAGAAGTTGAGCTTCTTTGATAGTGAAATCACCGTGGCGCGAGAAACCGCGTGGGTAATGTTTGTTATCGAAAAAACGATTCGTTGTTGCGAAGCTTTCCGCCATTTTACACGCTCCTAACTCTTTTATGGCCGTGCTATTTATGGCGCGGAGTATTAGATACGCTTGACAGAGTGTAAAACAAAACATTTAAATCATGACGACAAATGATTTTCAGGAGACGGATGTGGATACGGAATTATTAAAGACCTTTCTTGAAGTGAGCAGAACCCGCCACTTTGGACGTGCCGCTGAAGCGCTCTATCTCACGCAATCTGCCGTAAGTTTTCGCATCAGGCAGCTGGAAAATCAGCTGGGCGTTAACCTTTTCACGCGTCACCGTAACAATATCCGCCTGACTTCGGCGGGTGAAAGGCTGCTTCCTTATGCCGAAAGCCTGATGAGCACCTGGACGATGGCCAAAAAAGAGGTCGCGCATACCCAACAGCATCATGAACTTTCTATCGGTGCCAGCGCGTCTCTTTGGGAAGCTTATCTGACCCCCTGGCTACAAACGCTGTATGAAAATCGGGAAGATTTGCACCTGGAGGCAAGAGTGGCTCAGCGTCATTTGCTGGTTAAACAGCTGCATGAGCGCCAGCTGGATCTGCTGATCACCACGGAAGCGCCTAAAATGGATGAGCTGACCAGCCAGCAGATCGGTCATATTTCGCTAACGCTTTATCGATCGCGGCAATCGGAGAAGCGTGAAAAGTATGATTACATTAAGCTGGAATGGGGCGCTGATTTTCATCAGCATGAAAGCTATCTGGCGGGTGCGGACGATGTACCCGTGCTGACGACAACATCAGCTCATCTGACGCGTCAGCTACTGCATACCACCGGTGCCTGTGCTTTCTTACCGGATATCTGGCACAGCGAGTACCCCGATTTATCCGTTATCCCGGATACGCCCGTCGCCGTACGCCCGCTTTACGCCGTCTGGCTGCAAAACAGCGATCAGCAGTCACACATCAGACAGTTGCTCAAGTTTCCGGTTAATACGCCTTAGTTTAAGTTTCCGGTCATATGCCCTTGTTTCAGGGCCCTCAGGACAGAATGGTCAGCCGCTGGCCATTTCCTGACTTTAATATCAGGAGGTAAGGTCGTTTGATATGCAGGGATAAAGGCCAGGATCCGTTGAGAAACAGTACAGACAGGCAGGACAGGCAGGACAGGCAGGACAGGCAGGACAGGCAGGACAGGCAGGACAGGCAGGACAGAATAGCCGTTTTTCAAACAAAAAAAATCCTTTGCCGGAGCAAAGGATTATTTTTAAATGGCAGGGGCGGAGAGACTCGAACTCCCAACACCCGGTTTTGGAGACCGGTGCTCTACCAATTGAACTACGCCCCTAAAAGGGTGGCGGAACGGACGGGGCTCGAACCCGCGACCCCCTGCGTGACAGGCAGGTATTCTAACCAACTGAACTACCGCTCCACCGATTCTGTACTGAACTCAGAATGTTGCTTCTGATATCAGGTGTTTCGCCTTTTCCGCGTCACGGGAAAAGTCATGACCATAAATGGTCTAAATTGATGCCTGGCAGTTCCCTACTCTCGCATGGGGAGGCCCCACACTACCATCGGCGCTACGGCGTTTCACTTCTGAGTTCGGCATGGGGTCAGGTGGGACCACCGCGCTAAAGC
>NZ_RHUM01000017.1 GCF_003937915.1 Erwinia sp. 198
ACCAGGTTGTCGAGCATCTGGCTGCCAATAGGGCCGCCGCTGCTCATGCCCACGCTCTGGTGTTCGACCTTATAGTCCGCGTGGTTTTCAATACTGCTGAAGCCCAGCGTGCCCGTATCCAGCCGGTTTTTGTCCGCCGTCGCCGTTGAGCCGATAACCGCGCCGTTCAGCTGCGTGTGGTCGCCCACCGTCACGTCAAAGCCGCCCTTGCCCGCAAAGATGCCGGTTTGTTCGGCCACGCTCTGCCAGTTGCTGTGCATCCTGTCCCGGCTCAGGTTCACGCTGGCCGAGCCACCGCCGCCGCCGAAGGTATAGCTGGCTCCGGCGCTGGCGCTCTGCTGCCTGCTGTCGTAGCGGTCGCTGTCCTGCTCCGAGGTCAGCGTCAGGTTGCGTCCGGTGTCCACCTTCACGCTGTTCCCGCTGACCTGCGCCCCCTGCAGCAGCGTGTCGCGTCCGGCGTTCAGGCTCAGGCCGTTGCCCGCGTTCAGCGTCGTCTCGCTGTGCGTCAGGCCGTTGCCGTTCGCGCGCCCTTTTGCCGCGTTGACGCTGGCCGAGACGTTGAGGCCGGTGCCGCCGGAACCGGCGGTCAGCCCCACGCCGACGCTGCCGCCCTTGCTGCTGTTGCTGCTGTCGGTTCGCTCGCTGTTCTGCGCGGAAAACAGACTGATATCGTTCTTCGCCGCCAGCGTCATGTCGCCGCCCGCCTGCAGCTGGCTGCCCTGCACGGTGATATCGCCCCGGCTGCCCGGTTGCGCGCCGGTGGCGGTTACCTGCACGTTGCCGCCCGCGCCCAGCGAGCTGCCCTGCGCCTGGTGGCTCTCCGTGCGGGTTTCGCTTTTAGACGACTGGCTGCCGTAAGAGAGGTTAACGCCTACGGTGTTGGTCGCGCCTTCCTGATAGCCCTCATCGCCCGGCTTCAGGCCCAGCGCATCATTATGTGCGGTTGCCGCAGCGGTCTGCGCGCCATCCAGTTCATACGCCTGCTCCGCCTGGGCGACGCTCAGCGCCGCTTTGGTGTTCTGCAACGCTTTCAGGCGGCCGTCGCCGGTATCCTGTGCCGTCTGCGCCACGCTGACTGCCGTGTTCAGCGCAGCGCCCACGGTGCCGGAAAGCGCCAGCGTCAGGCCGCTCTGCTTCTGCTCGGTTCTGGTCAGTGCGGTATGGCTGTTCTCCGCTGCCGTAATCGCCACGTCGCTGCCGCTGAGCGTCAGATCTTTACCGGCAATGACGTCACTGCCGTGGATGTTAAGCTGGTTACCGGCGCTGAGCGTCACGTTGCCGTTGCTGCTGCCAATCGTGCTGCCCTTATTGAGCGCGCCGTCCGCGTCAGTGGTGCTTTTCTGCATCGCCTGGCCGACGGTAAAGCCGATGCCGCCCGTGCCCATAAGGCCCGATTTTTTCTCTTCGCGCTGGTGATTTTCCTGGTGGGATTCAGCCGCAGTGGTGACTTTCAGATCCTGTCCTGCGCTCAGCGTCACATCCTGCGTGCCCGCCACGTTGCTGCCGGTGACGGTAAGATCGCGGCCTGCCTGAAGCTGTACGCTGTCGCCGCTGAACGTGGTGCTAATCCCCTGAAGATCGTGCACCTCGTCGTGCGTTTCCAGGCTGCTGGCGGACAGCAGCCCTTTGCTGCTCTGCTTGCTATGCTCGACCAGATCGGTGCTGCTGTTGCCGGTGCCTAAAGTGATATCGCGCCCGGCGCTGGCCGTCAGCGCACCGCCAGCCGTCACTTCTGCGGCGCGGGAATGAATATCCTGCCCCGCGCTGAGCTGCAAATCGCCTGCGGTAGTAATTCGTGTGCCGACATCGTTCTGCTGCGAAAGACGACGATAATTATCGCTGCCCCAGCTGTCGTTTTCACTGTGCTGCGTGGAGACGGTGCCCAGCGTCAGATCGTTGCCCGCGCGGATCTGCGTGGTGCCGTTTTCACCCGCATTAGCGATATCGCTACCCGCCAGCGTGATGTTATGCAGAGCGCTCAGCGACAGCTTGCCGTCGGAACCCTGCACGTAGATGCCCGCAGGCCGATCCACCCATCTGTCCGTGCCGTCGCCCCGCAGCGTCGCCTGGCTGGTAATATCGCGTCCCGCCAGCAGCGAAACAGATTTATCACCGCTGATGGTGCCGCCAGGGTTGGCGATATCCTGGCGAGCGCTGAGGCTGACCTGATTACCGTCGATATACCCGCTGTTGGTCAGCGTCTGCGCCGTCAGCTGCGTCACTTCACGCCCGTGGATAGTGCCGCTATTGGTAATATCCTTTTGAGCATTCAGCGCCACGCTACCGCCACCGAGCAACGCGCCGTCGCCGGTAAGATCGCCTTCTTTTACCTTCGCATAGACCTGCGGCACCAGCACCGTCTGCTGCGTCCCGTCCGGCAGCGTGACCGTCTGGTTAACCAGCCAGACGATATCGCTGGTCAACAGCGCCATCTGCGCGGGCGTCAGCGCCACGCCGAGCGTCAGTTGGTATGTTTTACCAAAAGCCACGCCATTATTCATCAATCCGCGGAACTGATCTTCATCATTGCTGTAGCCCGCGGTATAGCGACTGCCGGTCAGTTGCGTAATCTGATCGCGTACCAGGCGCTGTTCATAATAGCCGTCGCCCAGTCGCTTGAGGGTCTGGCTGCCGTCTGTCGACAGCGCGTTCTGCATATAGTCGCTGCCCAGCCACTGCTTCTGATTAACGAAGCGTGGATCGGTTTCCACCAGATAGTGGCTGTCGCTGGCAGGCTGAAGCGAAAACAGGCTGTTGTCCGGCAGACGCGTATCCGCCGAAACGGCGCGGATAACGGGCGTAATGCTTTGTCCGTTAACCACCGTGGCGGGCAGCGTCAGTGAGAATTGCTGCCCGGCTGGCAACAGCAGCGGACGATCCTTCTGCCCGGCCAGCTTGTCCAGCGTCAGGGTACTGTCGTAACGCGGTGCGATAACGGGTTGCGAAGCCGTATCGCCAGACGGCGTCAGCGCGACCGCCGTCGCCGCCTGCTGGCCGTTAATCGCGCCGACCGGCCCCGCCTGAATACTTACCGATTGCTGCTGTCGGTTGCCGGTCTGATAGCCGCTGCCCTGTGGCGCCGCGTTCGCCTGCCAGGCAAAGGTTTTCAGGTCGATGGTTTCCGTTACGGCAGCCGGACGATAGTTGCTGCTGCTTTTACCTTGAGAAGTCTTGGTGCCGCCCAGTTTCTTTTTCTTTTTCTTGGCGTACCAGCGCACCACTTTGCCGTTATCCGTCGTGACGCGCGTTCCCTTCGTGGCCTGGTTATCCAGATCGCCAATCTGCCCACCCAGCGTGGCGCCAGCCACAATCTGGCTGTCATGATTGAACAGGCGATCGGCGGTAAAGGTCATGTTGCCGCCGGACAGGATTTTGCCCGGATCGCTCGATTTGATCTGCGTTTCCTTTACCACCCGCTGATAGGTGTACTCATAAAACTCGCTGCCGCTGGTACCGTCCGGCATGCGCGCGCTGTGCACCTTATATTTATTTTTATGGCTGGTATCCACCTCGCTCCAGTCGAAGCGATCGGTATGGCCTTTCAGCACCGCATCATGATGCTGAGCGTTTTCCGTGGTGACCGTTTTGGTGGTGAGGTTACGGTTGGTATTGTTGACCTCGGCCATGGCGATCGCCGCATCCCGTCCGGCTTCAATAGTCGCCCCGTCGTTATTGAGCTGCCGCCCCTGCCCGATGGCCTGATAGTTGCTGTCCAGCTGGCGACCGATATGCATATCGCCAACGCTGTAGATCAGGGCATGATCGCGGTTGTTCACCGTATCCGCAGCCAGATCGAGGCGATCCCGTGCGGCAATCACAGCCGCTTTGCCGCCGTCGCTGAGGTTATTCAGCACCGTAGCGGCAATGGCTATACGATCGCCAAAAATGCGACCGGTGCCGGTATTGTTCAGCACGTTGGCTACAAGATGCGTCAGCGTGCCGTCTATCAGGCCGGTGTTATTTAGCGTATCCGCAGCGGTGACGTGCGTTTCCTGCGCGCTGATTTCCCCTTTTTTGCCGTTAGTAACGTTGCGGGCAGAGAGCCAGAGCGCCTGCTGCGCGCTGATGGTGCCGTCATTGGTGAGGCTGCCGCCCGTAGCCAGCCGCAGCGTGCCGTTGGCTTTAACCTGGGAAGCATTATGGAAGTCGCCCGCCAGCGTAATGCCCAAATCACCCTGTGACAGCACCTGCCCGTCGCCGCTCAGCGAGGCGGCACCGATCTGGGCCTGCTTATCGGCAATCAGCGTGCCCTTACGGTTATTAATACTCAGCGCCTGTCCCTGAGCGGCATCCTGAACAACCAGCGTACCGGCGGAGGAGATCAGCCCGTTGAGGTTTTCCAACGCCTGCCGCACGGTCAGCGAAAGCATGGCCGTTGCCTTCAGCGCGCCTTTGCTGTTGTCCAGCGTGTCTGCCTGTACCGTCAGCGTTCCGGCCTCAATGCCCTTACCACTCTTCTGCGTGTTTTGATTGAGCAGGCGTGGCGTGGTGATGGTCAACTCCTGCCCGCCCTGGAGCAGGCCGTCGCTATTATCAAGCTGCTGAGAAAGCGTTAACCGTCCGGCGTCCACACTTTGTAGCTGGCCGGACTGATTGGCAAGCTGCCCCGCGGTCAGCGTCAGCGTTCCGGCGGAAAACAGTTTGCCGCTCTGATTTTGTAGCGCATTCTGGCCCAGCGCCAGCGTCAGATCTTTTCCGCCCTGGATCTGTCCCTGCTGATTTTCCAGCGCGCCGCTGTCGATACGGGTCGCGCCAGAACCGGCAATCAGGCCGCGCTGATTGATCAGCGTCTGCCCTGTGGTATCAATCGCGATATCGCCCGCAGATTGCAGTTTGCCGTCGGTGTTATTCAGGGCTCCGCCGCTAAAGGTCAACCCGCCGTTGCCGGCCAGCTGCCCCTGAACGTTGTTCAAATCAGCGGCCTGCAGCGATGCCAGATTGCCCGCCGCGATAAAACCGGTCTGGTTGTTAACCCCGCCGCTGCGCAGATCCAGATTACCCAGGGCGACAATACCGTGCTGGTTGCCGCTGTCGGTATTGATCAGCGCCTGCCCCTGGGTGTCCAGCGTCAGATCGCTGCCTGCCTGTAACAGGCCGCCCTGGTTCTGTATTTCTCCTGCGGTCAGGGTCAGCTCCCCCTTACCGCCGCTCAGCGTACCTGCGCGGTTGTTGAGGTTTCCGCCGGTAAGCCGGGTCGCGTTTTTGCCAACGATCGTGCCCTGCTGATTATTTATCTCTCCAGCGTGAAGCGTTAACGTGCCGCCGCCGATCAGCTGGCCATTTTCATTAATAAAGGGATTGCCCTGGGTATCCAGCCGCAGATCCTGCCCTGATTCCAGCAATCCGGCGCGGTTGTTCAGCGTGCCGGTATCCAGCTGCAAAGCGCCCCGCGCGCCCAGTTCTCCCTGCTGATGGTCAAAGGCCTGCCGATGCGTGTCGACTGTAACATTCTGCCCAATCATCACGCCGTGGCTGCCGTTGATTTGCCCGGTGTTGAGCAGCAGATCGCCTGCGGAGACAATACCGCCTTTCTGGCCACTGTCGGTATTGGTCAGCGCTGCGCCCTGGGTATCGAGCGATAATGCCTGGCCCGCCTGGATCAGGCCACGCTGATTATCTACCGCGCCGCCAGTTAGCGTCAGCGACCCGTCTGAAGCCAGCGTGCCGTCAATATTGCTCAGCGCGCCACTGTGCAGCCGGATATTGCCCGCTGCCGCCAACACGCCAGCGTCGTTATTTGTATCGCCGCTGTTGAGGCTCAGCTCGCCGCCCGCGATGACGCCGCCCGACGCTCCGCTCTGCTGATTGGTAAGCGTACGGCCATGCGTATCAAGCTGCATATCACCGCCGGACTGAATACGTCCCGCGCGATTGTTCAGTTCGCCGCTGTTTAGCCGCAGGCTCTCCTTCGCGCTGAGGCTGCCGTCCTGATGGTCAAACGCCTGCTCATGGCTGTCGATAACAACGTCCCGCCCCTGGATCGTCCCCCGATCGCCCAGGATCCGCCCGGTTGCCAGATTGAGATCGCCACGAGAGACGATCCCGCCTCGTTCGCCGCTGTCGCGGTTATCAAGCGCTGCGCCCTGCGTATCAAGCCAGAGATCCTCACCCGCCTGCAACAAGCCCCGCTGATTATCTATCGCGCCGGTGGTAAGAGAGAGTGTGCGATCTGCCAGCACAGTACCGTCAGTATTCGTCAGCGCGCCGCTGGCGATACCAGCCGCCTGTGCGGCTATGATGCCGCCACGGTTATCAGTCTCGCCGCTGGTTAAGGTCAACGTGCCGCCACTCAGGATGCCGCCTTTACCGCTGTCGCTGTTGATCAGCTTTTGTCCGTGCGTATCAATCGTCAGATCGTGACCGGACTGGATAAGGCCCGCGTGATTATCTGTCGCGCCGCCCGACAGGCTGAGCGTGTCCTGCGCGACTACATTGCCGCTGGCGTTGATAAAATCGCCCTGCTGCGTAGCCACTACGATGCGATCGCCCAGCAGCGTGCCGCCGTGGTTATTCACTCCCTGACTTTGCGTCGTCAGCTGCTGGCTGGCTTCAATCCGCCCCCGATCGTTGTCGATAAGCAGATCCGTTTTTAGCTGCGCTTCGCCGCCCGTCGCGGAAATGCGTCCTTGCTGATTATCCAGACTTGCTGCGGCAAGGCGCAGATCCCGGTTGGCCAGCAGTTCGCCCTGATTATTGTTCAGCGCTTCGTCCGCGGTCAGAAGCAGATCGCCCTGAGCCGCCAGCAGCGTGCCGCGGCTGTTATCCAGACTGCCGGAAGCAATGCGCAGACTGCCGCCGCTTTCCATACGACCATCCTGATTGTCCGCCGCGCCAGAGAGCGACAGCGTCATTTCACCAGGGCCGCGCTGGGAAAGCAGGCCCTGACGGTGATCGAGCGTTTCCGCCGACAGCGTTACCGCCTGCGCCTGAGTATGCCCCTGTGAGAGATCGAGCCGCCCGCCTTTCAGATCCAGCGCCCCGGCCGACAGCAGCGCGCCCTGGTTGCCATTAAGCTGCGAGGCAGTCAGCGTCAGTGCGCCATCGCCAGCCAGCTGTATAGTCCCCTGCTGGTTATCAAGTTGCTGAGCATCCAGCGAAAGCGCATGACCGTTACCGGCAATCAGCCCGCTGCGGTTTTCAATTTGTTGCGCTTTAAGATGGGTATCGCCTGCGTTAACAATCGTGCCCTGATTGTTGTGGATTTGCCCGCTGTCCAGACTCAACGCCTCGCTGTTTTGCTGACGCAGCAGCCCGCGATTGTTGCTGATGTCCCGGGCAGCAACGACCAGCTCTCCGGCTGATATTTGACCGTCATCGTTATTCAGTCGGGTAGCGGCCTGTATCTGCACCGTTTTGCCAGTCACCGTTGCGCCTGCGGTACTGATGTCGCCCTGGGTAGCGCTTAGCACTACCCCATCCGCTGCAGTCTGGCTGCCACCCAAATCGACCCGGCTTCCGTGCGCCTGGATGCCATCGCGTGCCAGGTTTTTGCCCTGCGCTTTCAGCTCGCCCTGACTGGTTAAAACCAGGCTGCCGGGCTGCGTCAGCGCGCCGCTGTCATCAACCCCTGCTGCCAGCGCGCTTCCGCCATTGCTCTCGATCCCGTTGGCGGTCAGCGTCACGTTGCCTTTTGCGGCGATGGTGCCGTCATTATGCAGGGTGCCGTTAGAGGCCAGCGTGACCGCCTGCTTTGACAGGATCCTGCCGCTGTTGGTCTGGTCATCCTGAGTAGCGATTTGCAAAGCGGCCTGGCTTTGCAGCGTGCCGCTGTTTTCCAGCCGGCCATCTACGGTCAGGCGTAATTCGCCCGCGCCGGCGCCCAGTTCGCCGGCATTGCGTACGCCAACCCCTTTTTCGGTGCCGGTCAGGGTGATTTTGTTGGCATACATGCCGCCAAGCGCGGCGACGTCGAGCGCATAGGCTGGGCGAGCGGTCGCGTCGCTGTTTTTCACCGTGGTTACGCTACCTTCCGTAGCTACCTGATTTCGTCCGGTAACAACGTTCAGTTCTCGGGCGTGCAGCCTGGCATTTACCACTACTGACTGTGCGACGATCTGGGTGTAATCAGCATCGCTGTCGTTTAAGCCTTTGCCCTCGATATTGATCCGCCCGCCGTTCACGTCAAAGCCTTTCAGCTGGCCGTTTTCCATAATCGGCTGGCCCGTGGTCAGGGTATTACGGCTGGCATTGATAAAACCGCAGCCGTTGCAGGTTATCCCTGCGGGATTAGCAATAACCACCGCGGCCCGCTTTCCGGCCACTTCAATAAAGCCGTTGAGCTGGCTGGGATTACGGCTGTTGACCTCATTGAGGATGACGCTGGCTTCCTGCTTTGACAGCCAGGGATTAGCCGCCACCATGCCGCCCAGCTGGGTGCGCGTGTTTTGATGACTGTTGTTCAGAATGGCACCGCGCTCGCCGACATCGAGCTGGCTGTATTGATTGCGCGAGACGCCCTGGCCGTTCGGCGTCTGGATATTAATTTGCGGCAGCCCGTTGGCGGTGGACATCACCGTCGGCTGCTGGTTGCCGGGCGCGCTGCTGTCGGCAACGATATTGGCCTGCGCAGGCAGGCTAACCGCCCCAGCCGCCAGCCAAAGCGCGAAACTAAGTGGACTGATACGGATCGGCTTTTCCGTACGCGAGTTGCGCTGACGGCGACGGGCAAGATGGCCGTAGCCGCTACGGGCAATATCGGGCACCACCATCAGCATGCCGCGAACTTTATTGAAGATAATGCGGTAGCAAAGCTTGTTCATAATGCGCACAGTCCCTTGTCAGGCAAAAGAAACGGGTCAGTAGTTCCAGTTCAGGCTGAAGCCAAAGGTTGCCGGATCGGTTTTAAATCCCTCTGGTTTTGAGAGCGGGATACCGGCAAAAAGGTCATAGCTAAGGTTGGCGGGCGCGATGGCGCCGCGTAACCCCGTTACGCCTCCGGCCAGATGGCGTCCGGGCAAACCGCCCTGGATTGCGCTGTTACCGCTGACTTCGCCATAGTCGGCCCCAAGATAGAATTCCTGGGCAGGCAGCGGCGTCTGCCAGGCCAGCGTATTCTGTAGCGTCCAGCCACGGCTGGCGCTCAGGGTGCGCTCGCCATCAAAGCCGCGCACCGTCCAGCGGTTGCCGATAGCAAACTCATCCTGCGGCGTCAGCGGCGTGTTACTCATCTGCCGACGATATTGCATGTTGTAATTAAAATACTGAGTGCTCAGTGAGAATGGCACCGTCAGCGCCGCCTGCCAGGTCAGTATTTTTGCCAGCGCGGTCGCATAGGTGCTGTCGTGATAAGACTCTTCCCAGGCCGGTAAGGCCCCAAACCAGCGCGTGCCGCGCTGATAGCTGACTCCGGCATCAAGCGTGGCCGGACCAATATAGTGGCGATGCGACAGCCCTAACCGCCAGGCGCTGGTACGGCGCTGCTGGCTGACGACCTCGGTATCGTTGATAAAATTGCGTGACTCTTTTACCAGCACATCGTAGGTGGCGAGAGTTTTAGAAGAAGCGTTGCGGTGCAGCACCCGGCTGGCCTGCACATCGAGTGAACGGCTTTTCCCGGCATAGAGAAAATCGCGGCTGTAGCCAGCCACCGTTTGGTGGTAGTCGTAATCGCTGGCGGTCAGCCCAAACTGCCACCAGCCCACCGGCACCGAATAGTGTCCGGTCAGGCTTTTGCTGCTTTTTCTGCCGGCGAAACCCAAATCGCGGCTGGCGGTCAGGTAAAACAAATCGCTCAATGAAGTGGGATTATCCAGCGCCAGCATGATGCCGCTCTGATACCGTCCAGTGCTTTCCGTGCCGGAATCGTCCAGCCAGGCGCCAAGACGCCAGAAACGTCGCTGGGTGCGCTCGATAATAATATCGCTTTCGCCGGGTTTTTCTGCCGGACGTAGCGCCATCTTCGCCTCGACGCCCGGCAGGCGCTGCAGATTTTCCAGTCCCTGTTCGATATCGCGCAGATCCAGCAGGTCGCCGGAATGCGCCGGCATGGTGGGATAGAGGCTGACGTAACGCGAAGCGCCGGGAGCCAGCTCAACCCGACGGATTTTACCCGGCACAATCAGCAGCTTCAGCTCGCCCTGACGCAAATCCTGCGGCGGCGCGAGCACCCGGGTTGTCACCCAGCCATGATTAATAAGACGGTTTTGCAGCGTGCCCATAAGCTGATTGATGCCCTGCACGCCTACGCAATGACCGACGGCCTGGTTTGCCAGCCGCTGCAACGGCACCCAATGCGGCAGAGCCTGCTGGCCGGATAGCGAGACGCGCTGAAGCGTAAAACAGGGTTTTTCAGCCGGAAAAGTTATCCGCGAAGGTGCGGGGAGCGGTTCGGCAAGACGGATATCGGGCGCTTTTGGCGCTATCTGTGCCTGGCGAGCTTTTTGCTGCTCCTGCTGATGCTGAATTTGCTCATCGCCCGGCGCTGCGTAAACCGCACCGCAGCCGGTTAGCCCAATAACAGCCAGCGCCGACTTCAGGCGCTTTTCCATTTTTCCCTGCATGACTATCCCGCCCGTCAAATATGTAACAAAATGTGTATTACGTATTTTTTATGCGCACATTATGCACCTGCCGGGCAAAAGCTCAAGAAAAAAAAGAGAGAAACTTACAAAAAGCTTACATTAATAAGTGAGCGGAATTAATGAAATCAGTTAAGCGTCCCACTAATAGAAGGAGATTTCAGGGAAATTAAGACACGATTATTAAAAGGTTTAAAGGGGGAAATGAATCGGTTATTTATAATTTTTTCATTAAAAATCAAACAAAAAACAAGAAACCCTCGTATTATTTGATTTAAAAGCCCCGGACATAATGGATGGTTACAACCGCATTTCTGGCAATGATCGGAGGCTGGTATTTATGTAACGCCCCTCAACCACATAAATTTAGCTTAAGTCATGCAGTTGATAATGAATTGCCTTAACCAACCGTTATAACAAGGTCAATGTCTCTGCAGATCAATTCGGAAAGCACCTGGTATTTTTGTATAAGAATACGGTTGAGCGCTTGCAGGAGAGTCTTATAAAGGACGTTGCGGGTGAGCAAATTCAGGCATCGTGATAAAGGGCGCTACGGGTGAGCAAATTCAGGCATCTTGATAAAGGGCGCTGCGGGTGAGCAAATTCAGGCATCGTGATAAAGGGCGCTACGGGTGAGCAAATATGAGCACACTGCTAAAGGGCGCTGCAGATAAGCAAATTCCGGTATCCTGCCCAAAAAAACCCCCTCCGTTAAGAGGGGGCCGAGCGTCATACTTTAGCAGAGGCCGGGCAACTTACGCCTGGTTCTGGCTGTTCAGGATCAGCTGACCGTTGCTGTTTAAAGGGATGCGTGTCCCCGGGTCGTTATCCATACGGATTTTGCCCTGCTGGTCGCCAATTTTATAGGTGACGTCATAGCCCAGCGTTTTTTCCTGCTTATCATAAACGGTTTTGCAGCGCTGTTCGGTGGTCGTGTAGGTATCGCGATCCTGCAGGGCGCCCTGCACCTGATTACCGCCGTATCCGCCTGCCAGCGCGCCCGCTACGGTGGCCACGTCGCGTCCGCGCCCGCCGCCAAACTGATGGCCCAGCACACCGCCCGCCACCGCACCCAGCACGGAACCGGCGATACGGTTCTCATCCTGCACGGCACGACGGTGAGTCAGCGTAACGTTACGGCACTCCTGACGCGGATTTTTCGTCGTCTCTTTAATTGGCGTGGCGGAGAGCACCTGAGCAAACTGCGGCTCACGCTCGAATACATTCATGCCTGCCACAGCGGCAACACCCAGCGCGGCCGCTACGCCAATTCCGATACCTGCCAACATTGATTTATTCACAGGGCTGTCTCCTGAAACGGTTATTACGCATCGTCGCCAGCCACAGAGTCCGGGCCATACGCGACGCGCTTTGTCCGGTAAAGTGTGCTTATCAGGACCAGTTATGACAATAAGAATTCAGGACGAAATAAACGTTTAAAGTCAAATGCAAAAGCTTTTAAGAGAGTTCTTAGGAGGGATGCGCCAGAAGAAGGGCTTATAAAGACGGTATCGTTATAAGCCCCATTACTATAGATCGGGCGGTCCTGATTTTACTTAGTGCAGCTTAAGGCGCGGGCGGATAACCCGGTTAATACTGCCCACCAGCATCATCAGTCCGGTTTTAAAGTAGCCGTGCAGCGCCACCTGGTGCATACGATAAAGCGAAATATAGACAAAGCGCGCAATGCGTCCTTCAACCATCATGGAACCGCGCATCAGGTTGCCCATCAGGCTGCCGACCGTGCTGAAACGCGAGAGCGAAACCAGCGAGCCGTGATCCTTATAAACATAGGCTTTCTGCTCGCGTCCTTTCATCTGCGCCAGAATGTTATCCAGCACGCGCGACGCCATCTGATGCGCTGACTGCGCGCGAGGAGGCACAAAGCCACCGGACGGCAGCGCACACGAAGCGCAGTCGCCAATCGCGTAGATATCCGGATCTCGGGTCGTTTGCAGCGTTGGCTGTACCACCAGCTGGTTAATACGGTTGGTTTCCAGCCCGCCAATTTCTTTCATAAAGTCCGGCGCTTTGATACCCGCCGCCCAGACCATCAGATCGGCATTGATAAACTCGCCCGATTTGGTATGCAGGCCATTTTCATCGGCGCTGGTCACCATCGTCTGCGTCAGCACGCGTACGCCCAGCTTAGTCAGCTCCTGATGCGCAGCGGTGGAAATGCGCGGCGGCAGCGCAGGCAGAATACGCTCGCCCGCCTCTACCAGCGTGACGTTCAGCGCGCTGTTGTTGAGACCTTTATAGCCATAGCTGTGCAGCTGTTTCACCGCGTTATGCAGCTCGGCGGAAAGCTCAACGCCGGTCGCACCACCGCCGACGATAGCGATATTCACCTGCTCCTGGCGCCCTTCGCTGGCGGAAAATTTCAGGAACAGGTTCAGCATCTCATTATGGAAACGGCGCGCCTGGTGCGGGTTATCCAGAAAAATGCAGTGATCCTTAACGCCCGGCGTGCCGAAGTCGTTGGAGGTACTGCCCAGCGCCATGACCAGCGTGTCGTACGCCACTTCGCGTTCCGGTACCAGCAGCTCGCCCTGCTCGTTGCGGATTTCCGCCAGCTGTAATTTTTTGTTATCCCGATCGATTTCGGTCAGCGTACCAAGCTGGAACTGGAAGTGGTGATTGCGGGCGTGGGCCAGATAGCTCAGCGCGTCAATCCCTTCATCCAGCGATCCGGTCGCGACTTCGTGCAGCAGCGGCTTCCAGAGATGGCTGTGATTACGATCCACCAGGGTTATTTCCGCCTTTTTTTTCCGTCCCAGTTTCTGACCAAGCTGCGTCGCCAGCTCAAGCCCGCCGGCTCCTCCGCCGACAATAACAATCTTCTTCATTGGTGTAGTCAAACGACCCCCTTAAATTGTGAACCAGTCGTTAATTAAAGGTTAAATAATATCCTTAATTAACATAGGGTTGGCGATTTATTCGCTATCTGCAGGCAGAATAGCACGCGGGAAATCGGCCGTCCTGTAAAAATTGATACAGGTCAATTTTTTTCAACCATTTCTTATTAGCACGCTGTTTTTGCTAAATAATTTTCAGCGTTTCAGACAGGATAAAGCCTGTCTGTAAGGCGTTTATCTCGCTACGTTAGCTCTCTTTTATTCCTGATTATGTTACTTAGAGGGAATATTTTGTAGGCTACTCTCCAGCTCCGGTGAATTAACCAGGACAATCTTTATTTCCAGTTTATTTTATTACCCTGTAAATTGCCGGGCCAGTATTATTTAGATGTATATCGAAAATAACCAAATCAGGCTCCAATAATATCACCCGGTGTATTTAATGAGGATAGGACTATAAAATTTTAGCGGGCTTAGTTATTAAGATCCTCTTAAGATATTCTGGCTATCCTGCCGAATAAGGAAAAGGGAAAAAGGAAAAGGAATGAAAACACTGAACAGACTGTTGGCAAGAAACCGCAGCTGGGCGCAGCAGCAAAAAAACCGCGATCCGGATTACTTTTTAAATCTGGTGTCCGCCCAGCAGCCACAAGCGCTATGGATAGGCTGTTCGGACAGTCGGGTGCCTGCCGAAGTACTAACTAATGCCCATCCCGGCGAGCTTTTTGTTCACCGCAATATCGCCAACATGGTGCTGGAAGAGGATGAAAGCCTGATGAGCGTGTTGCAATACGCGCTCGGACACTTGCAAATTAACACCGTTATTTTGTGCGGCCATTACGGCTGCGGCGGCATCAGGGCCGCGCTGGAATTACAGCAGATCGACGCGCCGCTTTCTCCCGATCCGTTAACCCGGCATCTGCAAAGATTGTACGACTCGCTTAACGACTGGATGGCTATTTTCCAGCCCGAAAAGCAAATAGCCACAACGGAGAAAGAAAAGCTAACCGAATATCATCTTATGGCTCAGGCAGCGAATTTAATTAATGCCTGGCCGGTTAAAAAGGCAATTAAAGCGGGAAAAGAGATTGCTATTTACGGCTGCATATATGAACTGCACAGCGGCTATTTAAAAAAACTGGTTTAAAGGATGCTGATATGAACGGTAATTTTCGTAACGATATTCTGGCAGGCACGGTGGTATTTCTGGTGGCGCTGCCGCTCAGTCTGGGGATCGCGCAGGCCTGCGGCTTACCGCCTTTTGTCGGGTTATTGACCGGTGTAATCGGCGGGCTGGCGGTCACGCTGCTCAGCCCTTCCCGCTTTGCCGTCAGCGGCCCGGCAGCAGGTCTGGTGACGATCGTTGTTGCCGCGATGGACAGTCTGGGCAGCTTTCCTCTGCTGCTCACGGCGCTGGTACTGGCGGGCGTCCTGCAAATTATCGCCGGTTTTTTACGCCTTGGACGCTGGATAAGTTTGATCCCCGGCTCGGTGATCCAGGGCATGATGGCCGCTATCGGTCTGCTGCTTATTCGCCAGCAAACGCCCGCCGCGCTGGATGCCGAAGGGGAAACGCTGACCAAACTTTTTTCTCCTCTGTCCGTTTTCGTCGCGCTGGGCGCGCTGCTGATCCTGTTTGTATGGCAAAAGCTCCGCTTAAGGCACCGTTTTTTTGGCCTGGTGCCTGGCGAGCTGGTGGCGGTGCTCTGGGGCGGCCTGGCACTGCTGGTTAGCGAGCGGCTGATGCCAAAGGCGGCGGCCACGCTGGATCGCCTGAGCCTGCCTCAGGTGGATTCGCTCAGCTCGCTGGCGCAGCAGTTCAGCCATCCTGACTTTTCCCATGCCTGGGATAATCCCACCGTTTATCTCACGGCCCTGACGCTGGCATTGGTCGCCAGCCTGGAAACGCTGCTCAGCCAGCAGGCGTTAAAAAAGCTGATCGACCAGCAGCCGCCACCTTCGCCGGACAGAGAGTTGCTGGCCCAGGGCGCAGGCAATATGCTGAGCGGATTTTTAGGCGGCATCCCGGTAACGGCGGTGATTGTACGCAGCTCGGTCAACGTCAATGCTGGCGCGCGCGGCAAGCTGTCGATTCTGCTGCACGGCGTACTCTTGCTTTGCTGTGGGCTCTTTTTTGAAACGCTGCTCAACCGGATCCCGCTGGCAAGCCTGGCCGCCATCCTGATTTATACCGGCTACAAGCTGGCCGCGCCGTCGCTCTTTATCAGCCTGTGGCGTCAGGGCCTCGTGCAGTTTGTGCCTTTTCTGGCGACGGTAGCCGGTATTATTTTTATCGGTATGCTGCCCGGCCTGCTGGCGGGTGTGTTGATACAGCTGCTGTGCAGCTCTGTCGCCAGCCATCAAAGCGCTATTCAGCTCAGTCGCTATAACGATCATTTTGTGATCCGTTTTAATCAAAACCTGATTTTCTTACACAACGCCCGGCTACGGCAGCTGCTGGATAAAATTCCGGATAACAGCGTGGTGATCGTTGAACATGATAGCGCCGCGTATCTGGACAGGGATATCAAGGCGACGCTGGCAGAGTTCGGCCAGAGCGCCGCAACGCGCAATATTATGCTGGAGCGATGGCCGGCGATGGAGAAATAGTGAAAGCCTGTGCTGCCCGCCGGGATAAGGCGGGCGAGCATTTGCGGTTATCCCAGCGTTTTAAATGCTTTGATCCGCTGCAGGTGCGAGGAGATGTTTTTGAATTTATGCGGCTGATGATCGTCCCAGACGACTTCATAATAATCGCCCAACGTTAGCGCGCTGCGCTGGCTATCCAGCGCCTCGTCGCGTCGGGAGAGGATAACCAGGCAGCGGTCGCGATTTTTTTCCCGGAAGTTGCTCACGCACTTGGTGGCGATATCTACATACTCTTCGGGCCGGTCTATTTTGCCCGGCATATTCTCTTCCGGCCACAGGTTGGGATTGAACATCACCTGACGGATATCATTCAGGAAGCCGATACGCTCGGCCCAATAACCGCCCAGCCCTACGCCGCAAATCAGCACGCGTTCATCGTCGCTGCTGCGCAGAAGCTTGTGGGTTTCATTCAGCAAATACTGCATATCATGCTTAGGATGCAGCGTGCTGTAGCTCAGCAGCCGTACATCGGGATCGATAAACTGCAGCTGCAGCACCTTTTCATGATTGCCGGGACTGGTTGAATCGAAACCGTGCAGATAGATGATCATCGCCCTTCTCCTGTGGTATATGCGTCAGCCTTGCTGCTCCAGCCAGCGCGTTTGCAGCTTGCTTAACGCCTGGCTGCTCGCTTTCCAGCGCGGCGAAGCCAGCAGCTGCTGGCGGGTAAACGTGCCACGATGGTACAGCTGCGTAGCGCGTTCGGCATTGATCGGCGACAGATTATCCAGCACGCTGATGGCGCCGTGACGGTTGTTGCAGACCAGGATCATATCGCAGCCGGCGTCCAGCGAAGCCTGACCGCGCTCGGCATAGCTGCCCATAATCGCCGCGCCTTCCATCGACAGATCGTCGGAAAAAATCACGCCGTCAAAACCCAGCTCTTTGCGCAACACTTTTTTCAGCCAGTGTGAGGAACCGCTGGCCGGATGCGGGTCTACCTGAGTATAGATAACGTGCGCAGGCATCACCGCATCCAGTCTGTTTTCGTCAATCAGCTGCTTAAAGATCTGCATATCGTGCTGACGAATAATCGCTTCGGAACGATCGTCGTGCGGCGTTTCTTTGTGCGAGTCCGCGCTTACCGCGCCGTGACCGGGAAAATGCTTGCCGGTGGTTTTCATCCCCGCTTCATGCATACCATCAATAAAACGGCGCGCCATTGCCAGCGCCACGGCAGGATCGTCATGGAAACTGCGTTCGCCGATTGCCGCGCTGCCGTGTCCTATATCCAGTACGGGCGCGAAGCTGATATCAATATCCATAGCGATCGTTTCGGCAGCCATCAGCCAGCCTGCTTCCTGCGCCAGCCTTGCCGCTTCGGCTTCGCTGTTCAGCGCTGCAAAAGATTGCATCGCAGGCAGGCGCGTAAAGCCTTCGCGGAAGCGCTGCACACGCCCGCCTTCCTGATCGACCGCGATCGCCAGGCGGTGACGCGAGGCCGCACGGATCTGCCTGATCAGCTCCTGAAGCTGCTCAGGATCGTGATAGTTGCGGGTAAACAGGATTAGCCCACCCACCAGCGGATGCTGTAAAATTTCCCGCTCTTCCGCGTCCAGCTCGTAACCGAGCACATCTAACATTACCGGTCCCACAGATTACCTCTTATGATCGAACTCGCTGCCAGGCCTGTGCCGCCAGCGTATAAAACGTCTGTTCACCGCTCTGCTGCCAGCGCAGCTCGTACCAGCTTGCCGCCAGCAGCGTCAGCCAGGGTTGCCAGCGCGCCATCTGCTGCCGTAGCCTTGCCGCATCCAGCCGTTGCAGCGCGGCATAGCGCTCGGTTAGCGCCAGCTGCTGCTCAGCATCCAGCGCGTTTCCCGCAACCAGCGCGGCCAGCTCCAGCGCGATATCGCCATCGCTGGCGTACTCCCAGTCAATCAGCCGCAGGCTATTTTGCTGACGGATCAGGTTGCCCGGATGCACATCCATATGCAGCAGCGCCCGCCGCAGCGGTTTTGGCTCGCCGCGCCGCTGTAGCCGCTGCAATGCCCGCAGCCAGCCGCAGTGCCGCCGTGCAGGCCGGCTGAGCTGCCAGTAGCGCTCCAGCAGCTTTTGCAGCTGCAAAGGATAGCCGCTGAGCGGCTGTTGGTGCAGCCTTGCCAGCTCGCTGACAACCGCGTCCAGCGCGCCGGGAAAGGCCTCCTCGCTCAGCGCCTCGCCCGGCTGCCAGCCCAGCAGCAGCCAGTTATCACCATAGCCGCAGGCGGCAGGCGCAAGCTCGCAGCCGGAAAGCTTACGTAAAATACGATACTCACGCTGGCGATCCACGCCCGGCACGGGATTATCCTGTCGTTGATGGCGGGCCAGCAGCGTCGCTGTTTCCAGTTCCACCTTTGCCGTCAGCCCCGTCAGGCCGTGCAGCGGAAAAAAAGAACCGGCGGATCGCTCCGCCGGAAATCGTTGTTTAATCAGCCTGCTCAGTACGGGATCAATGCTGTACGACACCGTTACCCGACCAGATGATTTCGCCGGTCTGCACCAGCATCAGCTGCATTTGCAGCTCCGGCGATTTTACGTCGCCCTTCGCGTTGGTATAGAGCACATACTGCGCGCCGACGTAGCGAGCCAGGCCGACGGCTTTGCTGCGCGAGCTCAGGCTGTCTTCGGCTGACAGTCCCAGCGTCTGTTTAGCGGTGGCAAGCTGTTCAGGCGTCACCAGCCTGAACCGGGTGTTATTTTGCAGTGCGCTTTGCAGCGAAGCGGTGGCTTTGGCGCGTTGCAGGCTGCCGTTGGTGCTGTTTTTCACGCCGTCGATCAGCAACACGCTGCCGGGCGTGACGCCGTCCGCTTTCAGCATTTGCGCCACCAGCGGCGTCACGCTGGCATCCCAGTTAATCGACTGCATTTTAGGCGGCTGCGGCACCGTTTCCGGCGGCGGCGGCTGTGTCGGCACGGGCTGCGGCTGCTCGGGAACCGGCTGCACCGGCTCGACGGGCGCAGGCTGTTGCTGTTGCTGAACCACACAGCCGCTAAGAATAAGCGCCAGCAACATGACGCCCGAGAGTTTAGCTATCTTCCTTTCCACGCAATAATCTCCTACAGATACAGGTAAAGGCGAACCTTATTGGCCGTCAGGTTACCCGTTTGCGACGATATTTCAACACTGCTATGCGGCGCGACCGTAATCTTGCGAGGCGCCTCGAAGGGCAGAATTTCCAGCCCTTTGTCGTCATACCAGTAAAAGCGATAGTAGAGCGTAACGGGTTTTTCCTGCTGGTTATAGAGCTGCGAAGAGCCTCGCTGCTGCCCTTCATGCTCCGAGATCGCCGGCTCGCCGGTAAGGATCCCCGCCGACAGTACCGATGATTCCATAACCAGCGACTGCGAAGTATCAATGGTCGTGCGATCGCTGGTGCAGCCGCTCAGCAACGCCAGCATGGCGCCCAGGACGATAATCCGCATCATATGCCTCCGGCATGTTATTCAGCCAGCATCGGGCCCAGCGGACGACCGCCAACCAGATGCAAATGGATATGATAGACTTCCTGTCCGCCATGCTGATTGCAGTTCATGATCAGACGATAGCCGTCCTCGGCGATCCCTTCCTCTTTAGCGATTTTCGCGGCCACCACAATCATCCGGCCCAGCGCGGCTTCATGCCCGGCCACCGCATCGTTGGCGGTAGGGATCAGGATATTCGGCACGACCAGAATGTGCGTCGGCGCTTTTGGCGAGATATCGCGAAAAGCCGTGACCAGCTCGTCCTGATAAACAATATCAGCCGGGATTTCGCGGCGGATAATTTTACTGAAAATCGTTTCTTCAGCCATGGTGCATGTCCTTAAGCTATGAGATGAGTTACGGCAGTATGAGCGAGATATTTGTTTTCTTTCAACCTTCCGCTGGCTTTTCTTTACTGTCTGCCGCTTTTCGCGGCGCTGACCGCAGATTTGCCGCCTCAGGTGACGCTTTGCGCGAGTAACGTTTGCCTGTTTGGGTGTTACAGAGAGGGGGTCACTTTTCCTGACGGATTGCTGTTAATGAAAATGTGCGAAGTGGTACTTTGTATCTGGCAGCGAATATCGACTGTGGCAGATATAAACCGGGTAACCTACTCCGTCACCTTTATGGTTTACTGTTTTTGATCTACTGATCTATTTGCCACGAGAAGCAACGGCGTGCCCCCTCTTTCTATTGCACACTGGGCTAAATTTCAAACCACCTTAAGTTGGCAACAATATCGGTATACGTATTATCGGCAGCAGATACCGACCCTTTAAAAAAATAAATAAGTTTTATTGATAAATTAAGTTAACAGCAGAGATAATACTTGTGGAATAAGCACCTGAATTAAGGAAGAAGTTATGACTCTCTGTCATAACATAGTTTCAGCAATACCCATCTGGCCTACATTTATCCACGAAAAATGAACAAGGCCTTGATAAAGGATATTTACATGTCTACTTTTCCAGCTGCTGAGGCTGAGAGTAATCAGAGCGGTAACACCAGACCCGCTTTACGTGAGCAGCGCCTGCAGGAGCTGCTGGAAAGCTGTCAAAACCATATATTGCAGCAGCTAATTGGTCCATTTGGACTGAATACTGCGATGTTTGCTGACAGCGATGGCGGCAACGTAACAACTACCCATAATTTCGAAAAAGGCGTAGTGGCGACGGACAGCGATAAAGCACGTTACGAGGCCTGGTCCGAGACAAACAGCGGTGGCTACAACCGCAAGCCTTACGACAAAGAGCTGCCTGGCAAACGCAAAGACATGTTCATGAAAGACGAACCCGTTATTTCTGCTTATACCGGCAATGAACTCAAACGAGATGGCACAACTCATCTCGACCATGTCGTTTCCGCCAATCGCATTGAAATAGATAGCCGTAACAATTTATTTATGACGCAGGCGCAACGGGTAGCAATGGCTAACGATCCTAAAAACCTCGTTGCGGCAGAAAGCAATATCAATCAGTCCATGCAGGAAATAGAGAAAAATAAATGGGCTGATAAGGTACGTAAAAATAATAAAGGACAAGGCCTGAGTAATACAGAATATTTTGGCATAGACAGGGAAAAGCTCGCACAGACGGCCAGTACGGCAGAGGCACATGTCAAAAAAGATGTACTGATAGCTCAGGTAAAAAAACAGGGTGCGGAATTGGCTAAAGCTGGAGCGCAACAGGCGATGACATCTGCACTCCGTCAGGCGCTGGGCGTAGCCTTGCACACGCTTGTTAACCATACCTTTATCGAGCTTAAACGGCTGTTTAACGACCCTGATAAAAGCAATCTAATCGACAGACTGACAGCGGCGCTCAAACGCGTGGTCAATCAAGTCTTATCTAAACTGCGCGCCATGTGGGATGCGGCTGTAAACGGCCTACTGCAGGGATTTATCAGCAACCTGCTGACCTTTCTGATCAATAATTTTATTACCACAGCAGCAAAAGTTGTCTCTGTGATCCGTGAAGGGATGACCGGCCTGTGGAAAGCGATAAAAATGTTGATTAATCCGCCGCCCGGCCAGACCGGTATTGAAACGGCGCGCGCCGTGACAAAAATTTTAGCCGGGGTGGTAACAACCTCTTTGGGGCTCATGTTTGAAGAAGCTATCAAAGGCTTTCTGTCTGGCATTCCGCTGCTGCTGCCAATGGTAGGGATCCTTTCTCCCGCTATCACCGCTATCCTCACAGGGATTGTTTCGTCACTTGTTGTCTACGGCCTGGATCGTTTTTTCGACTGGCTTTCTCAAACCGGCACTGAACGCCTGAAGGCGATGGAAGTCGGTCTGGATGCGAATAAAGAGAACATGGGGAAAATGGCACAGTGGCTGGAACTCCAGTTTCAGAATTCTGCAAGCTATCGCATGATAGGTGCAGACTACCAGCTTATCGAATCCCATCTGAAAAGCGCTAGCAACAGCCAAAACGACGCCGCAGCGAGTCAACGCACAAGAATACAGGCGAATCAGCAATTCAATCAACAACTGGACACTAACATCGACTCGCTCGGCGCTGCAGAGGCTGATGTCATGCTGCTCCTGGAAAATTATCTGGCAAAGGATCCTTTGTAATGGATGTCATTAAAGATTTGGCGCAGGTTCGCGTATCAGAAGCCATGCTCCAACAGGTAGACGTGCCTGGTCTGTTGAAGAGCTTCAAGGAAGATTACGACAAGCTGGATAATTTTAAAAAAGACAGGGAAAAACATGAGGCTCGTCATGCGGTCTCTCGCTGGTGGAATTCTGACGAACTGGAAACGGCGCAGCTGAACGCCGCTCAACTGCAAGCCAGCTTTGCTAAAAAGCTGGGCCAGCTGATGATGATTTCCATCGCCCAGGCCCAGATGCTGAATGAACAACAGCAGCAGCTGCAAAATCAACAAACCCGCATCAAAAGACAGACCAGTGAGATAGCTGAAACAAATGAGGTCATTAAAGGACAGCAGGAGACGCTGGCAGTACAGCAGCAATCGTTGGAAAAGCTGATTAATGACTATTTTGAATTAAAAGGCTTAACGGCCGAGGGCGCTAAACAGCTTATCCTTATTGCTCATGAAGTTAAGCAGACTAAAGAGCAATTGCTGGAAGCCTTTGACGAAAAGCTTTTGGAAGCACAAAGGCTTCATCAACAAACTGAACTAAGCTTGCAACATTATGACATCGCCTGGCAGCGCCAGCGTAAGCAGATACAGGATGAATCGCAGGCGTTGGCTCGTTGCGTGGAAGATCAGCTTGCCAGTCAGCAAAAAGATGTAAGCGAGGCGCTTAAGGTAGTGCAACAGCAAACGGAAGTCTTTTGCCAGAAGCTCCACCAACAGTTTGAGCAGCAAACTATAGCTTTAAAACAATGGAGCGAGGATGCGTTTTCCGTGCAGCAGCGCAGGCTGGCGCGTCTGCAAATGCTGGTTGTCGGTAGCCTGTCAGCTGCTGCTGGCGCGCTTGTCTGGGTTGGATGGATGAATCGCGCCCTGTTTGGCGGCTGAAATTTACGCCGCATAAAAAAAGCCCCACTTGGAGGTGGGGCTTTTTGTTTTATCTTACCGACGGATTACTGCTTACGAATGTACTCATCCATCTCGGTTTTCAGGTTATCGGATTTGGTGCCGAAAATAGCCTGAACGCCGGAGCCCGCCACGACCACACCCGCTGCGCCCAGCTGTTTCAGGCCGGACTGATCAACTTTGGATACGTCCGCCACGCTGACGCGTAAACGCGTGATACAGGCATCAAGGTTAGTGATGTTCTCTTTACCGCCGAAAGCGGCCACCAGATTAGCAGCCATTTCACTGGAATTACCTGCCGTTTGCGCCGTTGAGGTTTCTTCACGGCCCGGCGTTTTCAGATTCAGTTTAGCAATCAGCACGCGGAACACGGTGTAGTAAACCAGACCGTACAGGATACCGATGATCGGGAACAGCCAGATACGGCTGCTGTTGCCGCTCAACACTACAAAGTCAATCAGGCCGTGCGAGAAGCTGGTGCCGTCGCGCATCCCCAGCAGGATACAGATAGGGAAAGCCAGACCGGCCAGGATAGCGTGGATCGCATACAGGATTGGCGCCACGAACATAAAGGAGAATTCAATGGGTTCGGTGATGCCGGTCAGGAACGAGGTCAGCGCGGCGGAAATCATGATGCCGCCCACTTTCGCACGGTTTTCTGGTTTAGCGGAGTGCCAGATAGCAATCGCTGCCGCAGGCAGGCCGTACATTTTAAACAGGAAGCCACCGGAAAGTTTGCCTGCGGTCGGATCGCCCGCCATATAGCGTGGGATATCGCCGTGGAAAACCTGACCTGCCGCATTGGTGAACTCGCCGATCTGCATCTGGAAAGGCACGTTCCAGATATGGTGCAGACCAAACGGCACCAGAGAACGCTCAATTACGCCGTAGATACCGAAAGCGACTACCGGGTTCTGATAGGCGGCCCACTGTGAGAATTCCTGAATGGCAGTACCGACTGGTGGCCAGATAAAGGAAAGCAGGATGCCGATAAAGATTGCCGTGAAACCGGAGATAATGGGTACAAAGCGCTTGCCCGCAAAGAAACCAAGATATTCCGGTAGCTTAATGCGATAGAAGCGATTGAACATATAGGCTGCTATCGACCCGGCGATAATCCCGCCCAGCACACCCGTATCGGCGAGATGCCGGGCTTCGATCTCCCCGGCTGGCATATGCAGCACCAGCGGTGCTACGACCGCCATCGTTTTTACCATGATGCCGTAGGCTACTACCGCCGCCAGCGCAGAAACGCCGTCATTGTTGGTAAAGCCCAGCGCCACGCCGATGGCGAAAATCAGCGGCATATTGGCAAAGACGGATCCACCGGCTTCCGCCATAACGTGAGAGACAACGGCGGGCAGCCAGCTGAAGTTGGCGGAGCCTACGCCAAGGAGAATACCGGCAATCGGCAGCACCGATACCGGCAACATCAGCGATTTACCGACCTTTTGCAGGTTTGCAAATGCGTTTTTGAACATAGTGTGAAACTCCTGAGTATGGGTGCTTTACGCGCTTTTCAGCGCGATATAACGGGGGGAGGACCCGCTATGGGTGGAGCGCTTTGCGCCCTCGTGATTTATTACGAACTGTAAAATAATTCCGAAATCATTTGTTTGACGGTTATCACGTTTCACTGAACAACCGCCTGCTATGTAGTTTAATTCGCGGAAATTTGCCAGTTTTTGCCCATTCAAAAGCCGTATCGCCCGCAAAGAGGCGATACGAACTGCTTTTTTTACAAATTTATTACGAGCAATAAAATAAAGCGGTTAGTCGGTAAGGCGGCTCATCGGCACGTGGAAAAGGCGGGAGAAATTTGCGGTGGTAGCTTCTGCCAGCGTTTCAATACTGACGCCCTTCACTACGGCCATATAGTCCGCTACATCGCGCGTGTAAGCAGGCTGGTTCTCTTTGCCACGGAACGGCACTGGCGCCAGATAAGGCGAATCGGTTTCCACCAGCATGCGATCGAGCGGAACATAGCGTGCCGCCTCGCGGATCGTTTCCGCATTGCGGAAAGTGGCAATGCCGGAAAACGAAATATAAAAGCCCATATCCAGCAGCTTTTCCGCCGTTTCCCGATCTTCCGTGAAGCAGTGCAGTACGCCGCCGCACCCTTCCACTTTCTCTTCTTTCAGGATCGCCAGCGTATCCTCGCGCGCATCGCGCGTATGCACAATAACCGGTTTATTCAGATCGCGGCCGATACGAATATGCTCGCGGAAAGAGGCCTGCTGCTGCGCCATGGTTTCTTTCTGATAATAGTAGTCCAGCCCGGTTTCGCCCATGGCGATAACACGCTCGTCGGCGGCCAGCTGGCGCAGCTCGGCAAAATCATAAGGCTCATCCTGATTGAGCGGATGCACGCCGCAGGAGTACGCCACGTTGGGACGATCGCCAATCAAGTCGGTCATCGCTTTATAGCCGGGCAGCGTGGTCGCTACCGCCAGCATAAACTTCACGTCACGTGCGGCGGCTTTTGCCAGCACGTCATCCACATCGCGGTGCAGGCTTTCATAATTCAGACCGTCAAGATGACAGTGGGAATCTACTAAAAACATAATTATTCTCTGGTTCGTTAGCCGACCACGGAAGCGTGGAGCATTTGCTCCCATGCCAGTAGCTGGTCGGTCAATAAGAGTTCACGGTTTACGGCCACCACGTTCAGCAGACGATCGCGGCACAGAAACCATTGCCGAACGCTTTCATCCAGCGCGCTGGCCGGTAGCTGACGGGCAATCTCCGCTACCAGCGTCTGGCTGTCGGCGTTGGAGATAAAGCGTCCGCCGCCCTGCTGCCATTTCAGCGCGTCCACCAGCAGGGCGCAGAGCCAGCCGGTTCGCGCCGCCGCGTCGTCGTGGTTCAGAACGGGCAGCAAGGATAGCATATCTTTTTGCAGCGCCCCCGGCAGCGCCTCGCACAGCGCCTGCCGCGCCGCCCAGCTTTTTTCCAGCAGCGTTTGCGCTGCTGCTGGCGCGCCGCCGCTTAGCCGCAGCGCGGTCAGGCAATCCTGCGGTGATGCGCCAGCCTGCTTTTGCAGCCAGCTCAGGCTTTGCGCCTCGTCCGGCGCGGCCAGGTGAACGCTTTGACAGCGGCTGCGCAGCGTGGCGAGCAGCTGTGACGGCTGCTGGCAACAGAGCAAAAACCAGGTGTTAACCGGCGGCTCTTCCAGCGTTTTCAGCAGAGCGTTAGCGGCGGCCTCCGTCAGCTGAGCCGCATCGGGCAGCCAGACCACTTTTGCCCCGCCCTGCTGGGCATGATGGAAGAGCTTCTCCGTGACCCCGCGCACCGCATCAATACCCAGCGAGCTTTTGCCCTTTTCCGCCGTCAGTTCATACCAGTCCGGGTGCGTATGAGCCTGCATCAAACGACAGGCGTGGCACTCGCCGCAGCTTTTCAGCCCGTCTCTGCGCTGGCACATCAGCCAGCGGCTGATCCCCCAGACCAGCGAGGCATCGCCCATGCCCGGCAACGCCTGGAGCAGCAGTGCGTGGTGTCCGCGTCCGGCCTGATGCTGGCCAACGATCTGCCGGTAAGGCTGATTAAGCCACGGATACCAGATCATGACCGTACCTGTAACCACTGCGCCAGCGTCTGTCGGATAGCGGCGGAGACGCCCTCTATATCCTGCGTGGCGTCGATGGTTTTAATGCTTTCGTCCGCGGCGGCCAGCGTCAGATAGCGTTCACGCGTGCGGGTAAAGAAGTTCAGCGACTCCTGTTCGATACGATCTAATGCGCCTCGCGAGCGGGCGCGTTGCAGGCCGATTTCTGGCGTCACGTCAAGATAGAGGGTCAAATCAGGCGCGAAGTCACCCAGCACACTCTGTTTCAGCTGCTCCATCAGACGGATGTCCATGCCTCGCCCGCCGCCCTGATAGGCCTGAGAAGAGAGATCGTGGCGATCGCCGACCACCCAGGCACCGCGCGCCAGCGCCGGTTTAATGACATTCTCCACCAGCTGTACTCGCGCCGCGTAAAGCATCAATAGCTCCGCGCGGTCGGTAATCTGCTCGCCTTCAATTCCCTGCTTGATCAACTCGCGGAGTTTTTCCGCCAGCGGCGTGCCGCCCGGTTCGCGGGTAAAGACGATATCCTCAATGCCGTGCTGTTTAAGCGTCGCAACGATGGTATCCCGAGCGGTCGTTTTGCCCGCGCCTTCCAGCCCTTCGATAACGATAAAATTACTTTTCATTTTTTTCCTTGAGCAGCAGGCGCCACGCCTGGACCGCACGATTGTGGCTCGCCAGGTTAGTGGTAAAAGCGTGTCCGCCTTTGCCGTCCGCAACAAAATAAAGGAAGTCCGTTTTTTCCGGATGCGCCGCGGCTTCCAGCGAGGCTTTGCCCGGCGTGGCAATCGGTCCCGGAGGCATTCCGGCAATGACATAGGTGTTATAGGCCGTCGGCGTTTCCAGATCCTTGCGCGTCAGCGTGCCTTTATAGCTGTCGCCCATGCCGTAAATCACCGTCGGATCGGTCTGCAAACGCATTCCCAGCCGCAGACGATTGATAAATACCGAAGCGACCTTGCTGCGCTCCTCGCCCAACGCCGTCTCTTTTTCCACAATCGACGCCATGGTTAACAAATCGTTCTTGTCTTTATAGGGCAGCCCGTCGGCTTTGTTCTGCCACAGCGTATCGACGATTTTTACCATCTGGCCGTGAGCCCGCTCCAGGATCGCCACGTCCGTGGTATTGGCGGTATAGGAATAGGTGTCGGGATAGAACCAGCCTTCGACGTTTTGCGGCGACATTTTCAGCGCCTGACCCAGCGTGGTCAGTTTATCGTCAGCCAGCGTGTGTTTGATATAGGGCGCTGCGCGCAGCTGCGCCAGCCACTCCTGCATCCGCGACCCTTCGATAAACCGGATCGGAAACTGCGCCTCTTTACCGCTGGAGAGCAGCGCCAGCATCTGCCGTACCGTCATACCCTGCGTAAAGCGATAGGTACCGGCTTTAAAATTGGCCAGCTCCGGCTCCAGCTTGAGCAGCCAGCCAAACCAGATGGAATGCGGAATAATTTTTTGCCTGTTCAGCTCGGCTTCCAGCACCACGCGGCCCGATCCGGCCGGAAGCGTGAAAATCGTCTCGTGGTTAATCGAGAGCGGCGAACCGGCCAGCTGCTTAATTTGCCAGTAGCTGAAAGCCAAACCGGCGATAACAAGCGCGACGATCCCGCCGACTAGTTTGCGTTTTACTGTCATAAATTTCCCTGAAAATCGTGCTCATTGATTCGATTAAACAACGTTCTTGAGCGATAAAACCGGTTGTCTATCTCCACTACCGGCAGCACTGGCATCAGCGCATTGGTGATAAAAATTTCGTCCGCTTCTTCGAGGATCTGTGGCGGTACGCTGACTTCACTGACTCTGACACCCTGTGCGGCCAGCAGCCGCATCACCCGCTGACGCTGGATACCGTTTACGCCGGCCTGCGTCATGTCGGGGGTAAACACTTCCTCGCCTTTACGCCAGAATAAATTTGCCGCACAGCATTCCACCAGCAGCCCCTGAGTGTCAAGAACCAGCGCTTCGTCAGCGCCGGTCTGCTCAAGCTCTGTGCGAATGAGTACCTGTTCCAGGCGATTAAGATGCTTGATACCGGCTAACTGCGGATTGCGGCCCAAACGGATGGTGCTTAGCGCCAGCCTTACGCCCGTCTGACGCAGCTGATGATAATGCGTCGGATAGTCCGACAGCATAATGATGCGTGTAGCCTGCTGGCAGCCGCTGATGCTGTAGCCACGGCCGCCGACACCACGGGAAATAATAACTTTAAGCACGCCGGTTGTACGCGTCGCGGCGGCTATCTTTATCTCCTGCCGCAGGGCTTGCCAGTCAACATCACGGATTAGCAGGCGCTCGCAGGCCTGCTGTAATCGTTCAAGATGCGCGCGCAGGTCGAAGACTTCACCCTGCTCTATACGGGCCGTAGTAAAACAGCCGTCACCAAACTGTACGGCGCGGTCCCTGACGGACAAATGCTCCTGAGGCTGACCGTTTATCCAGATCATCTGCTCTCCTTATTTGCTACGCGCAAGCTTACCTGCATCCTCGCGTAGATTCACGTCCCTTTAAACGGCTAAAGTAACATGGGGATAAAACAAAAAAGGCCCGCATTTGCGGGCCTGCAAATAAAAATAACCTTTTGCAACATAAGTAATTTAACTTCACAGCCTTTGCTTTATGTTCATGCTCATTTTCAGGCCAGGCAGGCTAACATTATGTAAAATTGTAAACAACCTGCACAATGACGGTTTTTTCTCCCCTCAATACCCCGACATAAATTATTTCCAGAGGATCTGAGCCACGCCAGCACACTGACTCTGCATCACATTCATTTTGTTGCTTATAACCGGCTGAAGCCAGATAATTATTAACTCTGTGAGTATCCGCAGTATCATAAAATTTTATTGCATAGACGTGCGTTGCCGGGCCAGTAATGTTGGCAAAATCGAAGTCATAGCGACAGGAAATACGCGGCATTTTTTTGAGGATATCAGGCGTATAAAAATTGTATTCACGCTTATCCTGTTCGGTATAGTGTGCGCTACCAGCAAACTCCATCCTTATGTAAGGCCAGGTACTGGCAAGTGCGGCAACAGCCACTATAAAAACAGGACAAAGTATCTTCAACGATTTATGCATAGGGCAATGTGCCTCCCTTTGCTTTATCAATGTACGAACCATCAGCGGAAGCGATACTGACCTTCCCGGAATGAAAGTCATCCCACGGCCTGACCCGGTTCATAAAATCAGGTAATACACCTTTATGCGGCCTGGCATTAGGGGATTTTTCAGGATCGGGGAAAAGAAGCGGTAAAAAGGAATCGTTTTTAAAGGATCCTATTGGGCCGTAATGATCCCAACGCCTGAGCGCCTCTTTCTTACTTACAGGTCGTAATGCTGGAAAAACATCGTGGCTGGAAATGACGCGGTAGAACCCCAGTAGATCTGAAACCAAATCTTCCCCGCTAAATCCACTATCCGTCATAAGATTAACCGGGAACGAGGCCTGCAAACCTTCAAATTTCCGTGCCAGCGACATCATCATTGCCAGTGCAATACTTTGCCGTTCAGAATTAGAACGCCCTTTCTTAATGCGCCAGGTTATAAATTTACCTGTCCTGTAAGAGTGAGTCGGGTCAACCATAGCCTGTGAATAAGAAACGTCATAATACGCCTGACCTGAGTGCTCTCCGTTATCGATTTTTCTCAACAGGCTTTTAATATCGCTACCCTGCGCATGACCGAGATCGACCCATCCAGGTACTTCCGTATAAATCAAACCATATCTTAAATGACTTTGGCGACCGTCAATTATATTTTGCCGTTTACTCATTTATGGCGCTCCTTTCCATCAAAGTAGCCCAAATAATAACCAGGTAGTCACATCCCTTCCATCGACTATTTTCCCTTTCAGAATCAAGCCCACTGTAGAAAATTTTGGCTGGAATTACGCAAGCACACCCGGCGCGGTGCTGGTTTGTCTGCAAACTATTTATTTTGTCAAATTACAGGGCTGCGTACGCTGCAATGGCGGCCAGGCCTGAATGACTCAGTAAGCTACAGGCGACACTTTGATAAGCGTATAAAACCCCGCGCGAGTGACAATTTAGCCGATTCGAAGACTGTACTTCTGTTTAAGTGTACTTGCCTGCTGCCGGCCGGGTTAATACAGAGTGCATCGGACGCCGCATCAACAAACGAATGCAGAGGGCCACATTTGCGGATTCCAGAGTAACCGTGATGTACCAAAAACATCTAAAATGCTGAATGAATTAAAACAGGCGTGGAATCCAGACAAAAAAGGCCCGCATTTGCGGGCCTTTTATCACAACAGGCAATCAGATTTTACGGAAGATCAGCGAGCCGTTAGTGCCGCCGAACCCGAAGGAGTTACACAGAGCGTACTCCAGTCCTTTAACCTGACGCGCCGTATGCGGCACAAAATCCAGATCGCAACCTTCATCCGGGTTATCCAGATTGATGGTTGGCGGAATGACCTGATCGCGCAGTGCAAGGATAGAGTAGATGGATTCTACTGCTCCCGCCGCGCCTAACAGATGACCGGTCATGGATTTTGTGGAGCTGACCATTACGTCATACGCCGCAGCGCCAAATACGGATTTCACAGCCTGCGCTTCTGCCACATCGCCCGCAGACGTCGAGGTGCCGTGTGCGTTGATATAGCCGATTTTTTCCGGCGACAGCTGTGCATCGCGCAGGGCGTTTTCCATTGCCAACGCCGCGCCCGCGCCGTTTTCCGGCGGCGAGGTCATGTGGTAAGCATCACTGCTCATGCCGAAGCCAACCAGCTCGGCGTAAATCTTCGCGCCGCGTTTTTTAGCATGTTCGTATTCTTCCAGCACGACGATACCTGCCCCGTCGCCCAGCACGAAGCCGTCACGGTCTTTATCCCACGGACGGCTTGCCGCCTGAGGATTGTCGTTGCGGGTAGAAAGCGCACGTGCCGCGCCGAAGCCGCCAATGCCCAGCGGCGTACTGCCTTTCTCTGCGCCGCCGGCAATCATGACGTCAGCGTCGTTGTAGGCAATCATACGCGCAGCCTGACCAATGTTATGCACACCGGTAGTACAGGCGGTAGAAATGGCAATGCTCGGCCCTTTCATGCCGTACATGATAGTCAGATGACCGGCAATCATGTTCACAATAGTGGAAGGCACAAAGAAAGGACTGATTTTACGCGGACCACCGTTCACCAGCGAGGTATGGTTTTCTTCTATCAGACCAAGGCCGCCGATGCCGGAGCCGATAGCGGCGCCGATACGGTGCGCGTTCTCGTCAGTAATGACCAGACCGGCATCCTGCATAGCCTGCATACCAGCAACAACGCCGTATTGAATGAAGGCGTCCATCTTGCGCTGATCTTTACGCGAGATAAACTCCTCGCAGTTGAAATCCTTTACTAAGCCAGCAAAACGCGTTGCGTAGGCACTGGTTTCAAAATGGTCGATCGGGCTGATGCCACTCTGACCGGCAACAAGAGCATTCCAGGTAGACTCTACGGTATTGCCGACAGGAGACAACATGCCAAGACCGGTCACAACTACACGACGCTTAGACACGTTCGTCCTCCAGGGAGGGGATAAAAGAAAATCAGTGGGGACTACAGATAAAACTCAGGCGGTCGAGCGACCGCCTGGAGATGCTCACTTACGCCTGGTGACCATTGATGTAATCAATAGCAGCCTGAACGGTAGTGATTTTCTCAGCTTCTTCGTCCGGAATCTCGGTATCAAACTCTTCTTCCAGAGCCATTACCAGCTCAACGGTATCAAGAGAATCAGCGCCCAGATCTTCTACAAAAGAGGCAGTGTTAACAACTTCTTCCTGCTTAACGCCAAGCTGCTCGCCAATGATTTTCTTAACGCGTTCTTCGATAGTGCTCATACTATTAAATTTCCTATCAAAACTCGCTTTCGCGATGGTTTTCGTAGTGTATAAAATGTTGAAAAAGATGCAACTAAATCCCGGCTGGTCAAACCACGAATTTACGCTATTTTGCGGGCATTACCGCAAATAACGCAAATAGTTTTCGCGATTATCAGACCATATACATTCCGCCGTTGACGTGCAGCGTCTCACCGGTGATGTACGCCGCCTCGTCAGAGGCTAAAAATGCAACGGCACTGGCGATTTCCTGCGCGCCGCCTAAGCGACCCGCCGGCACTTCCGCCAGGATGCCCGCACGCTGCTCTTCAGTCAGCGCACGCGTCATGTCGGTTTCAATGAAACCGGGAGCCACAACGTTAACGGTAATACCACGTGACGCGACTTCACGCGCCAGTGACTTGCTGAAGCCGATCAAACCCGCTTTTGCTGCCGCGTAGTTTGCCTGACCCGCATTACCCATTGTTCCAACAACGGAGCCAATGGTAATAATTCGGCCCACGCGTTTTTTCATCATAGCGCGCATTACCGCTTTTGACAGGCGGAATACGGAAGTCAGATTAGTATCCAGGATATCCTGCCACTCGTCGTCCTTCATACGCATCAGAAGATTATCACGCGTAATGCCAGCATTATTGACTAAAATGTCCACTTCGCCAAATTCTGCACGAATATTTCCCAACACTTCGTCAATAGACGCGCTGTCGGTAACATTCAGCAGCAGGCCTTTGCCATTGCTGCCCAGATAAGCGCTGATTGCATCCGCACCGCTCTGGCTGGTGGCGGTACCAATTACCTTCGCGCCACGCGCGACCAGGGTTTCTGCAATCGCACGGCCAATGCCGCGGCTCGCGCCGGTCACCAGCGCAATTTTTCCTTCGAAGCTCATCTTCATCCTCTTTTTACTGCTCGACCGCCGCTGACAGGCTGGCCGGATCGCCGATCGCCGTTGCCGTCAGGGTGTCTACAATTCGTTTCGTCAGGCCGGTCAGCACTTTGCCTGGCCCTACTTCCAGCAGCGACGTAACGCCCTGCTGCGCCATGAACTCTACGCATTCGGTCCAGCGAACCGGGCTATAGAGCTGGCGGATCAGCGCGCTGCGGATTGCTTCAGGCGACGTTTCGCACTTAACATCCACGTTGTTGACCACCGGCACGGTTGGCGCGCTAAAGGCAATCGCCTCCAGCGCAACGGCCAGCTTGTCCGCGGCGGGCTTCATCAGCGCGCAGTGCGACGGGACGCTGACCGGCAGCGGCAGCGCACGTTTTGCGCCAGCGGCTTTACAGGCTGCGCCAGCGCGTTCTACGGCCGCTTTGTTGCCCGCGATAACAACCTGACCCGGCGAGTTAAAGTTCACCGGAGAAACAACTTCGCCCTGCGCCGACTCTTCGCAGGCTTTAGCGATAGCCGCGTCGTCCAGACCGATAATGGCCTGCATGGCGCCCGTGCCTGCCGGCACCGCTTCCTGCATCAGTTTGCCGCGCAGTTCGACAAGCTTGATCGCTTCTTTGAAGTCGATTACGCCTGCGCAAACCAGCGCACTATACTCGCCCAGGCTGTGTCCTGCCAGCATTGCAGGCTGAGATCCGCCTTTTTCCTGCCAAACGCGGAAAATAGCAACAGATGCGGCCAGCAAAGCGGGCTGCGTCTGCCAGGTTTTGTTCAGTTCTTCAGCAGGGCCATTTTGCACCAGCGCCCACAGATCGTAACCCAGCGCGTCGGAAGCTTCGCGAAACGTCTGTTCTACCAGCGCGTTTTCTGCCGCCAGTTCGGCCAGCATACCCACGGTCTGCGACCCCTGACCTGGAAAAACCATAGCAAATTGCGTCATTGTTATATCCTGTTAATCAAAAACGAACCAGCGCCGAGCCCCAGGTGAAACCGCCGCCAAAGGCTTCCAGCAGAATAAGCTGGCCTGGCTTGATGCGGCCATCGCGCACCGCTTCATCCAGCGCGGTCGGCACAGAGGCGGCAGAGGTGTTGCCGTGACGATCGAGCGTGACCACGACCTTATCCATTTCCATGCCCAGCTTGCGCGCGGTAGCGCTGATAATACGCAGGTTGGCCTGGTGCGGCACCAGCCAGTCAATCGCTTCACGCTCGAGGTTATTGGCCTGCAGCGTTTCTTCAACGATATGCGCCAGCTCGGTCACGGCAACTTTGAAGACTTCGTTGCCGGCCATGGTGACGTAAGAAGGCTGTGCCTGATTCTCGCGATCCTGGTTAGCCAGCGTCAACAGCTGGCCGTAGCGGCCGTCGGCGTGCAGATGGGTGGAAATGATGCCCTGCTCTTCGCTGGCGCCAAGCACCACGGCGCCCGCGCCGTCGCCGAACAGAATGATCGTGCCGCGATCCTCAGGATCGAGCATACGCGCCAGCACGTCAGAACCAATCACCAGCGCATTTTTTACCGCACCGTTTTTAATGTACTGGTCAGCGACGCTCAGGCCGTAGGTGAAGCCGGCACAGGCCGCCGCCAGATCGAAAGAGGCGGCATCTTTGATATCCAGCATTTGCTGGATCATACAGGCGGAGCTTGGGAAGGCGTGGCTGGAGGAGGTCGTCGCCACCACAATCAGGCCGATATCGTCTTTATCGATACCCGCCATTTCCAGCGCGCGCTCGGCGGCATGAAAACCCATCGTCGCCACGGTCTCGTCGGGCGCAGCGATGCGGCGCTCACGGATACCGGTACGGGTGACAATCCACTCGTCCGACGTATCCACCATTTTTTCCAGATCGGCGTTAGTCCGCACCTGTTCAGGCAAATAGCTGCCCGTACCGATAATCTTTGTATACATGTCCGCTCAGTCACTCTTAGGTAATACAGTTTCAAGGCGGGCGGCAATCCTTTCCGGAAGTTGCCGCCGCACCGCCTGCTCTGCCTGTTCTATCGCCGCAACAAATGCGCGCTGGCTGGCGCCGCCGTGGCTTTTTACCACGGTTTTGCGTAGCCCTAACAGGCAGGCGCCATTGTACTGGTCGGGATTAAGATGACCGAAGCGCTTAGCCAGGCGTTTTTTCAGCAAACGCCCCAGCAGCGACAGCCACCAGGCCCTTTTTTTACCTTCTTGCGATTGCAACAGCGAAAGAAACACTCTGACCACGCCTTCCATTGTCTTTAACGTGACGTTGCCGATAAAGCCATCGCACACAAGGACGTCCGTTTTCCCGGTAAGGAGTTCGTTGCCTTCGAGGTATCCAATATAGTTAATTTCCGGCGCGTCACGCAGAATACCTGCGGCGTCCCGAATCGTTTCCAGGCCTTTGGTTTCTTCCTGCCCAATATTCAGCAGCGCAACGCGTGGTCGGCTGATGGCCAGCACTTCTTCCGCCATGACCGCGCCCATTATGGCGAATTGCACCAGCATCGCGCTATCGGAATTCACGTTAGCGCCTAAATCCAGCAGCACCGTTTTGCCGGCCTGTACGTTGGGCAGCACGGTCATTAGCGCCGGACGCTCGATACCGTTTAACGATCCGAGCATGAGCTTAGCCAGCCCCATCAGCGCGCCGGTATTGCCTGCGCTGACGCAGGCGTCGGCCTGGCCTTCTTTTACCAGCTCAAGCGCCACGCGCATTGAGGAACCCCGGCTATGGCGAATAGCCTGTGCCGGTCTGGCATCACTGGCAATAACCGACTCGGCAGGAATAATTTGTAGACGTTCCCGGAGCGCGGAATCAGCTTTTGCGAGTAATGACGTGAGTGTGTCGGGATCGCCGACCAGAAGAAGATGTAGCTGCGGATCGGACGCCAGTGCCTGCATTGCCGCAGGCACTGTCACGCAGGGACCGAAGTCCCCGCCCATGGCATCAATCGCCAGGGTCAAACGTGTCAAAGTATCGCCGGCTGGGCCGTGAATTACTTAACGATGACCTTGCGACCGCGGTAGTAACCATCCGCAGTGATGTGGTGACGCAGATGCGTTTCGCCAGAAACTTTATCTACGGAAAGAGTGGCAGTGGTCAGCGCATCGTGTGAACGACGCATGCCACGTTTGGAACGGGTTGGTTTATTCTGTTGTACGGCCATGGACCTTACTCCTATTACTTACGCTTTAAACTGGCTAATACGGCAAATGGGTTTGGTTTTTCCGCCTCTGCAGGCAACTTGCCAAAGACCATGTCCGCCTCGGACACTTCACAGTGTTCAGAATCATGCACCGGAACGACCGGCAGGGCGAGGATAACTTCATCTTCCACCACCGCCAGCAGGTCGATTTCGCCAAACTCGTTGACTTCGACCGGCTCGTACGCTTCCGGCAGTGCCTCCGCCTGCTCGTCATTAACGATTGGGCTGAAGCAATACGTTACGTGGACAGAATGCGGAAAGTTCTGGCCGCAGCGTTGACAACACAGCGTAACGGAGACCGCCGCAGTGCCTTTCAGCACGGCTAAACGCTGATTGTCGATTGCGAACGACATCGAACATTCTACATCGCTATCCACACTCACTACCGATTCGGCAAGACGCTCCACCTGTTCAGGGGTGTAAACGCCCTGGTAATCCAGGCGTTTCTGAGCGGTGCGAACCGGATCGAGAGTCAGGGGTAATTTTACCTTTTGCATAGGGCGCGCATATTAACTTTGTAACGAGATAGAGTCAAAGAAAAAGGCCGTTTAACAGCATCTTTCACCCATTATTCGCAACCAGTGCGGCGCATAGTTTAAAATGTCCTGCACTCCTGCGCTATCTATTCCGGAAAAAATTATGACACAGCTGGTTCTGGCTTCAACCTCCCCTTTCAGAAAAGCCTTGCTTGAGAAACTGGGCCTCGCTTTTATTACCGCGGCGCCGGAGGTGGATGAAACGCCGCAGCCCGGCGAATCTGCGATAGATTTGGTACAGCGCCTTGCCGTCCAGAAGGCTCGCGCGCTGGCGGAAAGCTATCCTGACCATTTGATTATAGGCTCCGACCAGGTTTGCGTAATAGACGGTAAAATAACCGGAAAACCGCATACGGAAGAGAAAGCCTGCGAGCAGCTACGCCAGGCCAGCGGTCATAGCGTGATTTTTTATACCGGCCTTGCGCTTTTTAATAGCCGAGTCAATCGCATAAAGGCGATCTGCGAACCTTTCAGCGTGGATTTCAGATTATTAACGGAGCAGGAGATTATTAATTATGTTCGCAAAGAGCAGCCCTTGGGCTGTGCGGGCAGCTTTAAGAGCGAAGGATTAGGCATTACGCTGTTCGACAGATTAACGGGCCGCGATCCTAATACGCTGATCGGGCTGCCGCTAATCGCGCTTTGCGAAATGCTGCGCGAGGCGGGAATGGATCCGCTGGCAGGTTAGCTCCATGTCGGCACGGCTGCTTCAGGCGGGGCAGAAATTTTGAGGCTATGGAAGCGGGTACGTCGTTCAGCCCAGGCCAGAAGGTTTAAGGCTATGCATAATTCCCCATGGGCTAAGTCGCTTCAGCCTGGTAAGGAAGCGAAGGGGCTATCCGGATCCGGGACTCGCAAAAACGTCATCCCTGATACGCTCGGTTCGCTTATCTGCATAGCGCCTCCCGCCATTAGCCTTAGCGTAGCGCCAGGGAGGAATCGCTTAAAAACAGGGCCTGCAATTTATCACTAATTTATTGAAGGTATAGTATTCAGGACATACGATCGTCCGTTGTCTCTCACTGGCGAACCGTCCTTACCGCTGACGATCGCCAGAACTGGCTATGACCTGCCTTTACTGATGCCGTTCGTCCATGCCCAATGTCGAACAATACGGCATTCAAGATCACTTCGCCGGAGAGGTTTTTCGCAATACGGCCAGGCAGTGCTTAAGCTCATCATCCAGCGGCGCCTCCACGCGCATCACTTCTCCGCTGTTCGGATGGGTGAACCGGAGCGCAGCAGCGTGCAAAAACAGCCTTTTCAGACCCGTTCCCGCCAGCTGCGCATCGAAATCTCTTTCGCCGTAGCGATCGTCAAAGGCAATCGGATGCCCCGCATGCAGCGTGTGTACGCGGATCTGGTGCGTTCGCCCGGTAATGGGGCTGGCTTTGACCAGCGTCGCCTTTTCATAGCGCTCTTCAACTTTGAAACGCGTTTCAGAAGGCTTGCCTTCGCTGCTTACCCGCACTACTCGCTCGCCGCTTTGCAAAATGTTTTTCAGCAGCGGCGCCTGTACCGCCTTTACATGGGAAGGCCACGAGCCGCGCACCAGCGCCAGGTAATCTTTCTGCATCCCCTTTTCACGCAGCTGTTCATGCAGCGAACGCAGCGCGGAACGTTTTTTTGCGACCAGCAGGATACCAGAGGTATCGCGATCCAGACGGTGCACCAGCTCCAGGAAGCGTGCCTCCGGACGCAGCGCCCGCAGGCCCTCGATTACGCCGAAGCTTAGCCCGCTGCCGCCGTGAACGGCGGTGCCTGAGGGCTTATTCATCACCAGGATATAATCGTCTTCATAAACGATAGCGTTCGCCAGCGCGGCCACTTTATCCAGCTTTGGCGAAACGGCCGCTTCTTCGCGTTCTGCGACCCGAACCGGTGGAATACGCACTTCATCCCCGGCTTCCAGCTTGTATTCCGGCTTAATGCGTCCTTTATTTACCCGCACTTCGCCCTTGCGCAAAATGCGATAAATCATGCTTTTCGGCACGCCTTTTAGCTGCGTGCGTAAAAAATTATCGATGCGCTGCCCCGCGTCATCGGCGGCGATAGTCACAATTTGAACTGCAGGAGTATTGGTTTTCATGGTTGGCGATTCTAAATAGAGCGTCAGCATAGCGCCACTTCTTTTTCTGTGCTTAACTGACAGGGACCTCTGCCGCAGAAGGTTTATGCCTGTTTTTTCGGCAATTTGCTGAAAAGCGCTGCAAATCGTTTTAAAAGCTGGAATAAACTTCGCAGAGCGGGAAAAGTCACCTTGCTATCACAAGCTTAGCAGTGGAATAATGATTCCGTTTTACTGGCTCAACGCATGTGAAACAAGAGAATAGCGTTATAAGAATTTTGCCGGATCGTACATACACGCAGCAATGGCGTAAGACGTATTGTGCAATCAGGCATTTAGCGGGCTGCGGGTTGCAGCCTGGACGACAAGACGGGACAGGTTCACTCTGGTACCACTGGTGGTTATCCCTCTTTATAAACGCGCTGTTTTTCCAGTTGAAAAGCAGGCTACCGAGATTTGCGCCCCTTGAGCTGGCGACAACCGGGAGGTTGACGGCTTTGCGATGAGACACGGGGCCATCGGTTTAGACGCGTCCAGCGTTACTATGCCCGTAGCTTTGTCACTAATGTAAGAATAATGAGTAAGTTACGATGAAAAGAATGTTGATCAACGCAACTCAACAGGAGGAGTTGCGTGTCGCCCTTGTAGACGGACAGCGTCTGTACGATCTGGATATCGAAAGCCCAGGACACGAACAGAAGAAAGCCAACATCTATAAAGGTAAAATTACCCGCATCGAACCCAGCCTTGAAGCCGCCTTCGTTGACTACGGCGCTGAGAGACACGGTTTTCTCCCTCTGAAAGAAATCTCCCGCGAAAACTTTCCTGCCAACTATTCCTCTCATGGCCGTCCTAATATCAAAGACGTGCTGCGTGAAGGTCAGGAAGTGATTGTTCAGATCGATAAAGAAGAGCGCGGCAATAAAGGCGCGGCGTTGACCACCTTTATTAGTCTGGCCGGCAGCTACCTGGTGCTGATGCCGAACAATCCGCGCGCGGGCGGGATTTCCCGCCGTATCGAAGGCGATGACCGTACCGAGCTGAAAGAAGCGCTTTCCGCGCTGGATCTCCCGGAAGGCATGGGTCTGATCGTGCGTACCGCAGGCGTTGGCAAATCCGCCGAAGCGCTGCAGTGGGATTTAAGCTTCCGCATGAAGCACTGGGAGGCGATTAAAAAGGCTGCCGACAGCCGCCCTGCCCCCTTCCTGATCCATCAGGAAAGCAACGTTATCGTTCGCGCCTTCCGCGACTATCTGCGCCAGGATATCGGCGAAATCCTTATTGATAACCCGAAAGTGCTGGAGCTGGCTCGCCAGCATATCGCCGCGCTGGGTCGTCCCGATTTCAGCAGCAAAATCAAGCTGTACACCGGCGAAATCCCGCTGTTCAGCCATTACCAAATCGAATCGCAAATCGAGTCGGCCTTCCAGCGTGAAGTGCGTCTGCCTTCCGGCGGCTCTATCGTTATCGATTCCACCGAAGCGCTGACCGCTATCGATATCAACTCCGCGCGCGCTACCCGCGGCGGCGATATCGAAGAAACCGCCTTTAATACCAATCTGGAAGCGGCGGATGAAATTGCCCGCCAGCTGCGCCTGCGCGACCTTGGCGGCCTGATTGTTATCGACTTTATCGATATGACGCCGGTTCGCCACCAGCGCGCGGTAGAAAATCGCCTGCGTGAAGCCGTGCGCCAGGATCGCGCTCGTATCCAGATTAGCCATATCTCGCGTTTCGGCCTGCTGGAGATGTCGCGTCAGCGCCTTAGCCCGTCGCTGGGCGAATCCAGTCATCACGTTTGCCCTCGCTGTAGCGGCACCGGCACCATCCGTGATAACGAATCGCTGTCGCTTTCTATTCTGCGTTTGATTGAAGAAGAAGCGCTGAAAGAGAACACTAAAGAAGTCCACGCTATTGTCCCGGTACAGATCGCGTCCTATCTGCTTAATGAAAAACGTGAAGCGGTAAGCGCTATTGAAAAACGCCAGGGCGGCGTGCGCGCGATTATCGTGCCTAACGATCAGATGCAGACACCGCACTACTCCGTGCTGCGCGTGCGTAGCGGCGAAGAGACGCAGACCCTCAGCTATCATCTGCCTAAGCTGCATGAAGCCGAAATGGCGCTGCCTTCGGAAGAGGAGCACGCCGAGCGCAAACGCCCTGAGCAACCGGCTCTGGCCGCGTTTGTAATGCCGGATGCGCCGCCTGTGCCGCACGAGCCGGAACCAGAAGCGCCAGTCGAGCCTGCTGCCGTCGCTCAGCCTGCTGCCGCGCCTGCGGCTAACGAGCCGGGCCTGGTCGGCCGCTTCCTGCGTGGCCTGAAGAAGATGTTCGCTGCCGAAGAGAAGCCAGCCGAACAGCCTCAGCCTGCCGCCGTGGTGGTGGAAGAAGAGAAAGCGCCGGAAGCGACCCCGCCGCGCAGCGAGCGTCGTAACAACCGCCGTCAGAATAACCGTCGTGACCGCAACAATGGCGATCGTTACGGTGATCGTAGCGAACGCAATGGCGAACGCAACGAACGTAACGACCGCAACGGCGAACGCAACGACCGCAGCGGCGACCGCAGCGGCGAACGTAACGACCGCAACGGCGAGCGTAACGACCGCAACGGCGACCGCAATGACCGCAACGGCGAGCGTAACAATCGCAACAGCAACCGTAACGAGCGCATGGTGCGCGACAGCGATCCGCAGGCGGAAGCCCGCGAAGAGAATCGTCGCAACAAACGCAACGTTGCGCCGCAGGAAGATGCGCCAGTCAGTGAAGAAGTTCGCAACCAGCAGCGTGAAGAGCAGCAGCAGCAACGCCGTGAACAGCGCGCCGAGCGCAAACGCCGTCAGGAAGAAAAACGCCTGGCCGCTCAGGAAGAAAAAGTTGAAAGCGCACAGCCAGAAGAAGCTGCTGTCGCTGCTGAACAGGGTGAAGAGCAGGTTCAGGTAATGCCGCGTCGTAAGCCGCGCCAGCTGAGCCAGAAAGTGCGTATCGAGACGGCTGAGCAGACCGCAGCCCGCTCTTTCGCGCCGGAAGAAGCCGCGCCAGCTGAAGAACAGCAGCCAGCCCTGACCGAAGCGGTGGATATCGTGGAAGCCGACGAGGAGGAGCGCGACACCAACAGCATGCCGCGTCGTTCACGTCGTTCACCGCGTCATCTGCGCGTTAGCGGCCAGCGTCGCCGTCGCTATCGTGACGAGCGTTATCCAAACCAGTCGCCGATGCCGCTGACCTTTGCCGCCGCTTCCCCGGAAATGGCTTCAGGCAAAGTATGGGTCTCCTATCCGGTAGCCCATATCTCTGATAACCATGAGATTGAGCAGTCGGTAGTACCGGATTACGGCCACGAAGAGACGGCCGCAGCCGTTGCCGTAGCGGCCGCTGAAAGCCTGCCGCAGGACGTACAGGACGAAGCGCAGCCGGTACATATCGCTGAGCCACAGTCTGTTGAGCCAACAACACCGGCTGAAATCGCTGCTGCCGTAGCGCCGACAGCCGTAACCGATAACGCTGCGATTGCTGCGCCGGTGAATGAAGAACCTGCCGTTATCTCCGCCGCTGACGAAGAAGTCGCGAAAGAGGTTGCACAGGCCGCCTTCCCGACGGCGGAACCAGCGGAAAGCGAAGCTGTCGATCGGGCTTTCGCCGCTGATGTCAGCGAGCAGACAGAGCAGCAGGTAGCTGAGGTGCTTAACGCGCCAGAGGTCAAAGCCGACGTAGTGGCTTCCGAGCCGCATGCGCCGGTTGCCGGTCGCGACGAGCCTGCTTCTGCATCCGCACAGGCTGAAGCCGCAGCGCCAGCAGCGCAGACCGAGGCTCCGGCCCAGGCTGAAGCCGCAGCGCCAGCAGCGCAGACCGAGGCTCCGGCCCAGGCTGAAGCCGCAGCGCCGGCAGCGCAGACCGAGGATCCGGCCCAGGCTGAAGCCGCAGCGCCAGCAGCGCAGACTGAAGCTCCGGTTCAGGCTGAAGCCGCAGCGCCAGCAGCGCAGACTGAAGCTCCGGTTCAGGCTGAAGCAGCGCCAGTTGCTCAGTCAGAGGCTCCGGTTCAGGCTGAAGCCGCAGCGCCAGCAGCACAGGCTGAAGCACCGCGTGTTGCTTCCGCCGCGCCAGCGCGCCCTCAGGCACCTGCTGAAGCAGCTCCACAGGCTGCAGCACCGGCGTCAACAGCAGCCGTTGCTGAAAAAGCGCAGCCTGAAGTTGCCGCGCCGGCCTTTAAACATCATGCCACGGCACCGATGACCAAAGCGCCAGCGCCTGAGTACCAGGCAGAACCTGCTCGCAACAGCGACTGGGTGCGTCCTTCCTTCAACTTTGAAGGCAAAGGTGCCGCAGGTGGTCATGCCGCTACGCATCAGGCGACGGCTCCGGCTACCCGCCCTGAGTAAGCAGCAATGCTGATAAAAAGCCCCGGTCAGTGACCGGGGCTTTTTTTTGCCTGCGCTGACGCAAAACGATCCCGGCCGTGCGATATGCGCCGCTTCTCCGCCATCAATCACTATTTTTGACAGTAATTCTCCGCGCCAAACGCTCGGTTTTCGGCCCCGGTCGGGATCAGGCCAGCCGGACGGCTGCGCGATGGCTTTGCCGATTTTTTACGCTATGACGTGCTGATAGCGTAAGTGCTGCCCTTTCCTGCTCATAAACATGGCGTTGAACAGTTTATTATTGCGGGGCAAAGCGTTGACGCAGCCTGCCTGCAGGAGGGCGACGGTGTCGCTTAACGTCCCGGCGTGTCGCTTCCTTTTGGTACGGACAGCGAAGGGATGCCTGTTAACAGGCAGATTGTCGGCAAATGGCATGTAGAAGCGACTGTTTTACATGTGGCTTTGTTACCGGAAGCCGTTAGTGCGCCGACGGGACGCCATCCGGCATTATAATACCCCGCCGCCACGCTCAGCTTTATTTACCCATTTCAAAGGAGACTATTTATGGATGCTTTTTTTCAACCTGTTGAACTCGAAAAGGCTTATCGGCTGATCAATCACGGCCCAACAATCCTGGTGTCGGCAACACATGAAGGCGTCGAAAACGTGATGTCCGCCGCCTGGGCGTGTGGGCTGGATTTCAAACCGGCAAAATTAACGGTGGTGCTTGATAAAAGCGCCTTTACCCGCCGCCTGATTGAAGCCAGCGGTCAGTTTGTTATCCAGGTTCCCACCGCAGCGCAGGCCGACCTTGTGCATTATTTGGGCACCCATTCACGCCATCACGAGCAGGATAAGCTGTTAAAATCGGGCGTGGATCTTTTCTCCATGCCGGAAGTTGCGCCGCCGCTGGTAGCAGGCTGTGCCGCCTGGCTTTTTTGTCATCTTATTCCGCTTGAACAAAATCAGCAGGATCATGATTTATTTATCGGAGAAATTAAAAGCGCCTGGGCTGACAGCCGGGTGTTCAGAGAAGGTCACTGGCACTTTGAAGAAACGGGCGATGAGTGGCGTAGCCTGCACTATATTGCCGGCAAACATTTCTATACTACCGGCAGGTCGCTGGTGGTGGAATAAGCTAAAAACGGGCAAAAAAAACCCGTCGTCAGGAGGTTAATCTGAAGACGGGGAAAAAACGGACGCACCCGGTTTAAGCGCGTCCAAATGGGTAAACCTAAGAATTCATTTTAAACAGCGACATCTGTGACATGGAGCTGAACACTTTATAAGACGCCTGCAGCGCAGCCTGCTTCATGGTGTAAGACGAAATCGTGCTGGTGTAATCGGCATCTACCAGATTACTCATCTGGGTCGCCTGGCTCAGCGCGGTATCGTCAGATTTCGCTTCGATGCTGTCCAGCTCGCTCAGCTGCGTACCCACTTCGGACTGAACTTTCAGCACGTTGTTCATGGAGTTACGCAGGCCGCGGTTGGCCTTAGCCATATCCGCTGCCGCCGCATCTTTGGTCGCGCCGTCCGCATTCGCCAGCGGCTGCTTCAGCGAGTTAATCGCCGTGTTCAGCGTGGTGAAAATATTGCTTTCACTGGCGCTGCCGTCCGGCTCCGCCACCGCATTGCTGGTCAGCGAGGTAAAGACCTGGCTGCCGGTATGGCTGGTGGTCATGGTGCGGCTGGCATCCACTTTCTGGCTGATAGCGGTATCGCCGCCGCTGTAGGCGACGTTGCCGCTGGCATCCTGCGTGAAAGGCGCCGTATCGGACTTGTAACCGGCAAAAATATAGCGGCCGTTACCGTCCGTAGAGTTCGCCAGGTTCATCAGCTGATCGCGCAGGCTGGTGAGCGTGGTGGCATAAGTCGAGCGGTCTTCGTCCGACAGCGTGCCGGTTGAAGCGGCCACTACCGCCGTTTGCGCCTGGGTGATCACGCTGGTCACCTGCGACAGACTGGTGGCTTCCTGCGACAGGCTGCTGGTGGCGAAGTTACGCGCCGTTTTGTACTGGCTGGTCTCGGCCTGAGCCTGAGACAGCACAACGGCCTGGGCCGCCGCGACCGGATCGTCCGAGGGCCTGACCACGCGTTTGCCGGTCGATAACTGTTCGCCTGACTTCAGCCAGCTGGCCTGCGAATCAGAAATGCCGCGCATTTGCTGGTCATAAATCATTGTGGTGCTTAAACGCATGATTTTATCCTTCTGAGGAATCAGCTTACGGCGCCAATCAGCGCGTTAAATATGGTCGTGGCGGTCTGCAAAATTTGCGCGTTGGCCGTGTAATACTGCTGATAGCGCGTCAGGTTGCCGTACTCTTCGTCCAGGTTCACGCCGGAAACGGACTGCTGCTGATTGGTCAGCTGCGTCACCACGTTGCCCTGCGTAGTGCTGGTCGTTTGCAGGTTGCTGGTTTTGTTACCGATAGAGGCAACCATGCTGGCGTAGCCCTGCGTTACCGTGCTGCTGCCGCCGATCACTTTTTTGGTTTGCAAATCCAGCAGCGACTGAGCATTTTTGTTGTTGCTCACTCCATTATCGGCATCGCCAGCGGCGACTTTAGCTTCGTCGGTGATATTGACGCTCATATTGGTGATAACGTTGGCGACCGGCTTCACCAGGAAGCTGTCCTTCGCCGTTGGCGTACCGGATACCGTCAGCTGCAGGCCATCAAAGTTCAGCGTGGTATTGCCGCTGGCGTCCGTAGACGGGTTCGCGGAGACGCTGGCGTTGTCGGAAAGACGCTTTACGCTCCAGCCGTTGGTGTCGTAGCTCACCTTATAATCAGACGCTTTTACCGCGCTGGTATCGGTCCAGGCCGCCGAAAGCGAAGCCGTTTTGCTGTTATTGGTGTTGGACGTCACCGACGGGCCGCCGAGGTTAAAGAAGGCCTCGCCCGCGTCGCCGTTGCTGTCATAGCCCGCTTTATGCTGGGTATTGAAGCTGTCGCCCAGCGCCATCGCCATCTGGCCAAGCTGGTTACGGGTATTATCCAGATCGGTGCGGAAAGCCAGCAGGCCGCCCAGCGAGCCGGTGGTCACCAGGCTTTCCGGGATTTCCGTCGCCTTACCGCTGGTGTTATCCACCATAGCGATAGTTTTACGGCTCGGATCGCTGCTGGCAGAAACGGAAGCCAGCTTGCTGTAGCTGTCGCCCTGCACCAGCGAAATACCGTTGCCGATGCTGATGTTATAGCTGCCGCCGTCCTGCTGACTGACGGTTACGCCGACGATTTTGTTCAGATCGCTGACCAGCTGATCGCGCTGATCCATCAGATCGTTAGGCTCGTTGCCTGCACCCGCGCCTTTCAGCTTGGTGATCTGCTGGTTAATATTGGCGATCTGCTTAGCGAAACCGTTGATCTGATCGACGCTGGAGGTGATCGAGGTGCTCAGGCTGCTGTCTACGTTACGTAAATAGGTATCCGTAACCCTGAACTGGTTAACCAGACCGTCAGCCTTACCCAATACCGCCTGACGCGAAGACGAGTCGGAGGCGTTGCTGACCAGCGTTTGCAGCGATGAGAAGAAATCCTGCACGGTGGTCGACAGCGTATTGGTGGTGCTGGAAAACATATCGTCAATGTTGGACAGCTGGCTGTACTGCGTGCTCAGCGCGCTGGACTGCGTGCTGGCACTGCGCAGCTGGTTGGTAATAAAGGCATCGTATTCGCGGTTGACGCTGGCCACCGCCACGCCGTTGCCATAATACTGCGTGCCGTTCAGCGTGCTGCTTGCCTGGGCAAGAACCGTAGTCTGACGTGAATAGCCAGCAACGTTGTAATTGCTGATGTTGTTACTGGTGGTGCTCAGCGCGGCCGAAGCGGCGTTGATACCGGTCATAGCGGTGTTAATTAAGTTAGACATGTCGGTTCCTTATTGCTCCAGCACGGGCCGGCATTACAATCGGTTGCCGGCATGCGCTGATGCGGAACCGGCTTTTAAACGTTATCGGCAAAAATAAGGCAAACTTGAGCGGAAAATCAGAACAAATCGCCAATATCCTGGCTATAGGCTTTCACTACTTTCTCGCCCATGTTCTTGAATTGTTGGATCATTCCCACCAGCTTCTGCGCATACTTCGGATCGGTGGCGTAGCCCGCCGCCTGCAGCGCCTGCGCGCCCTGCTCCGGCGTTGCCGCCGTGGTTACCGCCTGGTAACGCGGGTTGTTGGCAATCAGCTTCACGTAGTCGCTCAACGCGTCGAAATAGGAGTCATAAACGCGGAATTTGGCTTTCACCTTTTTCGCTTCGCCGTGCTCATATTCGGTGGTGGTGATTTCGGTGGTTTTGCCCTGCCAGCTGCCCGTCGCCTTAATGCCGAAAAGGTTAAAGCTTGGCTTGCCTTCTGCGGTCATGATCTGCCGCTGGCCCCAGCCAGACTCCAGCGCGGCCTGCGCCAGGATCAGGTGATGAGGAATACCGGTGCCGGCGCTGACTTCTTTCGCCGGCTGCGACAGTTTGGCGATAAAGTCAGCGCTGTCGCCGCTGAGCGGCCTGTCCGGCGAAGCAGGCAGGCGCGGTACGGCCTGACGAACGATCCGCTCCTGCTCTGTTTGCATCGCCATCGCCAGCGGCGGCAGCGTGTTGATAAAGTCTTTATCCAGCCTCATCGGCACGGTGCCCGCTTTCTCATCGGGCGCCTGCGCCTGTTCCATCTGCTTGACCATCATGTCGGCCAGGCCAAGGCCTTTTGAGGCGATTTCCTGCCCAATCTGCTGGTCGTACATTGAGGTATAAAGCCGCGTCTGTTCGGTGCTCAGCAGGCCATCCTGCGGCAGCGCCTGGCGCATACTTTTCAACATCATTTGCACAAACATCCCTTCTACCTGTTTAGCGACTTCCCGCGCATGCGCTTTCGGGTCATTGCTGGCCTGGCGTTTCAGGTTGTTCAGTGAGCCGCTGTCGTAGGCGGCTCCCATCAGAGACTGGGCGTTGCTCATCAGATAATTTCCAGTTTGGCGTGCAGGCAGCCCGCACTCTGCATTGATTGCAGGATGGACATCAGGTCGATCGGCGTAGCGCCTAAGGCGTTCAGGGCACGAACAACGCTGTTCAGATTGGCGCTGGCGTTTACGCTTTGCAGCGCGCCGCCGCTCTGGCGCAGGTCAATCTGCGTTTGCGGCGTGACCGTGGTCTGGCCGCCCGCGAACGGCGTGTTCGGCTGGCTGACGTTCTGCTGCTGGTTAACCGTGACCGACAGGTTGCCCTGAGCGATAGCGCAGGAGCTGAGCATCACTTCACGGTTCATCACCACCGAGCCGGTGCGCGAGTTGATAATCACTTTTGCATCCTGAATCGGCACGGAAATATCGATGTTCTGAATATCGGCCAGCAGGCGAACCTGAGAGGTGCCATTAGCAGAAACCTGCACCTGCACGGTACGACCATCCAGCGCCTGGGCCGAGCCGTAACGGCCGTTAATTGCGTCAGCGATACGTTGTGCCATGCTGAAGTCTTCTTCATTCAGGAACAGGTTGATCACGTTAGACGCGCCGAAGCTGTTCGGCAGTTCGCGTTCGATAGTCGCGCCGCCGGTGATGCGGCCGCCGTTCACCTGGTTAACCGTGACGCTGCTGCCGCCGGCAGAAGCGCCCGCGCCGCCCACCAGGATATTGCCCTGTGCCAGCGCATAAACCTGATTATCCACGCCTTTCAGCGGGGTCATCAGCAGCGTGCCGCCGCGCAGGCTTTTGGCGTTACCCATAGAAGACACCACCACGTCGATCACCTGGCCCTGACGGCCAAAGGCAGGCAGCTTGCCCGTGACCATAACCGCCGCGACGTTTTTCAGCTGCATGTTGGTGCCGCTGGGCACGGTAATGCCCAGCTGCGACAGCATGTTGTTCAGACTTTGCGTGGTAAACGGCGTCTGGGTAGTCTGGTCACCGGATCCATCCAGCCCGACAACCAGACCGTACCCGATCAGGGAGTTGTCGCGTACGCCGCCAACCGTGGTCAAATCGCGAATGCGATCGGCGTGGGCAAATGCGCTGACCGCAGTCAGCAGCAGCAGGGTGAATCGAATAATCTTACGCATTTTAACCTCTTAGAATGGTGACAGGTTCAGGAAGAACCGTTGCAGCCAGCCCATCGTCTGTGCCTCATTGATATAGCCGTTGCCGACGTACTCAATGCGGGCATCCGCCACCTGGGTCGAAACTACGCTGTTGCTGCCGCTGATGGTGCGTGGGTTGACCACGCCCGAGAAGCGGATAAATTCCGTACCCTGGTTAATCTCAATCTGTTTTTCACCGACCACTTTCAGGTTGCCGTTCGGCAGCACCTGATTCACGGTCACGGTGATAACGCCGATAAAGGTGTTGTTCGCCGTTGCGCCGCCTTTACCTGCAAAGTCGCTCTTGCCGTTGGCGTCGATATTGGTTTTCTCGCCGCCCAGCAGGCCGGTCAGCGCAGAAGGCAGCGCCGTCAGACCAAGAGATGCGCTACCGTCACGTCCTGCGGAGGCCGTGGAGCTTTTGCTCGCACTGACGTTTTCCTGCAGGGTAATGGTCAGCGTATCGCCGATATTACGTGGGCGACGATCTTCGAACAGCGGCTGGTAGCCGTAGTTCATCGGCATCACGCCCTGAAAAATGGAGCCGTTAACCACAGGCGGCGAAGCGGCCAGCGGCTGGGCCGTTGTCGAACCTTCAACCAGGGGCTGACGTGGAACTAAAGCACAACCGTTAAGCGTCAGGAGCGTCAGGGCTACTAACAAGCGTCCAGGCACTGAAATTTGCTTCGCCATGGAATTAACCTTTAATCATTAGAGAAAGCTTTTATTAAGCGCCGGGCGAACCCGGCACTGTCATACTTACAGCTGAGTCAGCTTGGCCAGCATCTGATCGGACGTGCTGATTGCCTTACTGTTGATCTCATAGGCGCGCTGAGTCTGGATCATGCTGACCAGCTCCTCGGCAACGTTTACGTTGGAGGTTTCAACGTAGCCCTGATAGAGCAGGCCCGCGCCGTTGTTGCCCGGCGTGCTGTCGGTCGGCGCACCCGATGACTGCGTTTCCTGGTACAGGTTTTCACCTTTGCTTTCCAGGCCAGCATCGTTAATAAAGGTGCTCAGCGTCAGCTGACCGACCTGCGTAGGCTGGGTCTGGCCCTGCACCGTCACGCTGACCACGCCGTCACGGCCGATAGTCATGTTCAGGGCGTTAGCCGGGATAGTGATCGCCGGCTGCACCGGGAAACCGGCGTTGGTCACCAGCTGGCCGTTCTGGTCAGTCTGGAAAGAGCCGTCGCGGGTATAGGCCAGCGTGCCGTCCGGCATCTGTACCTGGAAATAACCCTGCCCGCTGATCGCCACATCTTTCGATGAGTCGGTTTTGTTCAGGTTGCCCTGAGTGTGCAGACGCTCGGTCGCTACCGGACGAGTACCGGTACCCAACTGCATCCCGGAAGGCAGCGAAGTCTGTTCTGAAGACTGCGCGCCGGGCTGACGAATGGTCTGGTACATCAAATCTTCAAACACGGCACGCTGGCGTTTAAAGCCGTTGGTGCTGACGTTCGCCAGGTTGTTCGAGATAACGTCCATATTGGTCTGCTGAGCATCAAGACCGGTTTTGGCAATCCATAAAGAGTTAATCATGTTAGTTCCTCTGCTCTTAGCTCATTGACAGCAGCTGGTTAGCGCGTTGTTCGTTTTCATCGACGCTGGAGATGACTTTCATTTGCATCTCAAAGCGGCGTGCGTTGGCGATCATGTCGACCATGGTCTGGCTGGAGCTGACGTTGCTGCCCTCCAGCACGCCAGGCATCACCTGAATGGTCGGATCGGCCTGCAGGGTTTGCGCTGCGCCGGTCGGACGGAACAGGCCGTCGTCGCCGCGAGTGACTTCCGAGCTGGTGGCTTTCACCAGCTTCAGACGTCCCAGCTGGACAGTGGCGTTCGGCGGATCGCCAGGGTTCAGCGCGGTAATAGTCCCGTCAGCGGCAATGGTGATTTCCGAGCCTTGCGGTACCGCAATCGGTCCGCCGTCGCCCATCACCAGCTTGCCCTGAATGGTCAGCTGGCCGGCCGGGTTCAGCTCCATATTGCCGTTGCGGGTGTAGGCTTCAGCGCCATCCTGAGCCTGCACGGCCAGCCAGCCATCCTGACGTACGGCGACGTCCAGCGAACGTCCGGTGTAGTCCATGGCGCCGGGAGTCATATCTGAGCCCGGCGTCGAAGCCGTCACCAGCGTACGGGTCGGCAGTGAGTCGCCCTGCACCGGCACGGCGCGCAGCGCGTTCAGCTGCGCACGGAAACCAGGCGTTGAGGCGTTTGCCAGGTTGTTCGCCGTTACTGCCTGCTGTTGGAGGGTCTGACTGGCAGCCCCCATTGCGGTATATATCGCGTGATCCATAAGACGATCCTGTTAGCCGAATTAACGCAGGTTGACCAGGGTATTGAGGATCTGGTCCTGTGTTTTAATGGTCTGGGCGTTAGACTGATAGTTACGCTGTGCCACAATCATGTTGACCAGTTCTTTACTCAGGTCGACGTTGGAAGATTCCAGCGCGCCTGCGGTCAGCGTACCCAGGTTACCGGTGCCCGCCAGGCCAACCAGCGCCTGACCGGAAGAAGCCGTTGCTGACCACACGTTGTTGCCTTCAGACTTCAGGCCTTCCGGGTTAGCAAAGTTAGCCAGCGCGATCTGACCCAGAGTCTGGGTTTTCTCGTTAGAGTAGTTACCTACTACCGTGCCGTCGTTGTTGATCTGATAGCTGGTCAGTTCGCCCGGCTTGTAACCATCCTGCGTTGGGTTACCGAAGGTGCTGGTGCCGGTGTTCTGCTGCTGGCTGCCCGCCATGTTCAGCGTGAAGTTAGTGGCAGCAGAACCGTTCAGGCCCCCCAGCGTAATCGCCTGCGTCGCGGTGGACGTCATCTGGCCGCTGGTGTCAAAAGTCATGTTGAACGTGCCCACGTCAGCGGTAGGATCCGCCGCGCTGCCGTCCTTCACGTTAACCTTCCACGCATTGTCACCGGTTTTAGTGAAATACAGGTTCAGGTTGTGCTCGTTACCCAGCGAGTCATAGGTGGTCATTGACGCTTTGCTGTTGTAGGAGCTGGTGTTGTTAATATCCAGCGGCGTGGTGGTTGGCACGCTGTCGGTTGAGTTCAGGTTAGCTACCAGTGCCGCTGCGCTGGTGGATTTCGCCGCCATCGCCGTGGTTGGTACGCTCAGCGCTACCGGGTTAGCACCGGTCTGCACGGTTGGCGGCGTGCCGGTTGCCGGATAGCCGGTCAGCTGCAGGCCGTTGGCGTTAACGATGTTGCGGTTAGCGTCCAGCGTGAACTGGCCGTTACGGCTGTAGTAAACCGCGCCGCTGGCGTCAGCCATACGGAAGAAGCCGGCCTGGCTGATCGCCACGTCCAGGCCACGGCTGGTAGAAGTGGTGGTACCGTCGTTAAAGTCCTGGGTTACCGCAGCTACTTTTACGCCCAGACCGACTTTAGAATCGGCGAACATATCGGCAAAGGAAACGGTAGCGGATTTAAAACCCACCGTTGCGGAGTTGGCGATGTTGTTGCCGATAACGTCCAGGTTGCTGGATGCTGCGTTTAAACCGCTGACTGCCTGAGAAAATGCCATGTGTGTATTCCTGAATCGGGGTTAAGTTAAATAATCTGACGAACATTCGCGATGGTGGTCTTACCCATCGTGCCGAGGTCGAGAACGGCACCGCTGGTGTCGTTAGTAACCCCGTTGACTAATGCATAATTCAGCGGCTGCGCGACCAGCTGTCCGGTAGCGTTGCTGGCGCTGATGGCCACGTTATATTTACCGTCGCCTGCGGTGGTGCCGTCTGCTGACGAACCATCCCAGGAGAAGGTATGGACGCCGGCGCTCAGCGCGCCCAGGTTAATGGTTTGCACTACCTTGCCGGAGGGATCGGTAATGGTGGCGGTGGTCGCTGTCGAAGCCTGTTCCAGGCTCACGCCAAACGGCGTGGTCTTACCGCTGCCCACCAGCACCTGCGAACCGTTAACCATCACGCCTTTGCCGATCAGGGTGGAAGCCTGCAAAGACTGTCCGCTGTTGATCTGGCCGGAAATCGAACCCAGCGTGGTGTTCAGTTTTTCAATGCCGCTCAGGGTATTGATCTGTGCCAGCTGCGTGGTCAGCTGGCTGTTATCCATCGGGTTCGTCGGATCCTGGTTTTTTAACTGCGTGACCAGCAGGGTCAGGAAGTTATTTTGCAGGTCAGCTGCCGATTTATCGGTGGTCGACGACGAAGAACTAATAGCTGTGTTGTCAAGTGACTCATTAACGCCAACGGTAATGCCCATCTGTCTGTTCCTTATTGACCCATCGTCAGGGTTTTCATCATCATTTGTTTAACGGTGTTCAGAACTTCAACGTTGGCCTGGTAACTGCGCGACGCCGACATGGTGTTAACCGTTTCCCCGACCACATCCACGTTTGGCATCTTGACGTAACCTTTCGCGTCGGCCATCGGGTTACCCGGTTCGTAAACCAGCTTCGCTGGCGTAGGATCGTCCACTACCTGCGCGACGCGTACGCCGCCGGTCGCTGAGCCTGGTGCCGCATCGGTCTGGAAAACCACCTGCTTCGCCACGTAAGGCTGACCGTCCGGCCCGGTTACGCTGTCGGCGTTGGCCAGGTTGCTGGCGCTGACGTTCAGGCGCTGCGACTGGGCAGCCATTGCCGATCCGGCGATATTAAAAATGTTCAGTAAAGCCATTTATTATTGCCCCTGTAATACGGACATCATGCCTTTGATCTGGCCGCTGATAAGAGTCAGATCCGTTTGATACTTCAGGCTGTTATCCGCAAATTCGGTACGTTCGCGGTCCATATCCACCGTGTTGCCATCCAGCGAGGGCTGGGACGGCACGCGGTACATCAGATCCATCGATGCTGGTGCAGAAGACTGCGCAGCAATATGACGTGACGAGGTGACCGCCAGCGACATGCCCGTTCCCTGCGCTCGCCCCTGCTCCATCACTTTGCTCAGCTGGCTGGCGAAATCGATATCGCGCGCCTGATAGCCCGGCGTGTCCGCGTTGGCGATATTGGATGCCAGGATTTCCTGCCGCTGTGCACGCAGGTTTAGTGCTTCAGTGTTAAACCGTAGGGCTGCGTCGAGTTTGTCGAGCATGTTTCCTCCGCAATTGAAAATTCAGTGGGGAGAGAATAAGCGGGTTAGGATTAATCCGATCGGCAGAATAGCGCTAAAAAGCGTCGTTAATTTGCGCCTTGACTTTGCGGCCCCATGCGTAGAATCGTCGCCATGTTGCAGCGAGGATGAAAAAGATGCGTGTGTTGACTCTCTTCCTGATGAGCCTGAGTCTGGCGACGGTTAGCGCCAGTGCCGCCGACCTGACGGCCCAGCTCAATCAATTTTTTAAAGCCCGCTATGGGGAAACCGGCCAGGGTGCCGATACCCTGAGCGTGGTAGTGAAAACGCCGCAGGGGCAGTGGCCCGCCTGTGATGCACCGCAATTTTCCTTACCGGGCAATAGCCGGATGTGGGGCAACATGAGCGTGGCCGCCAACTGTGGCCAGAACCGGCGCTATCTCCAGGTGCAGGTGCAGGTTGAAGGCGATTATCTGGTGGCGGCTCGTCAGGTCGTGCGTGGTACCGCGCTGACCGCGGACGATTTAAAAGTGGTGCATGGCCGTCTGGATACGCTGCCGGCGCGTGCGGTGATCAATATTGCCGACGTGGCCGACGCTGTCGCGCTGCGGGACATCGTGCCCGGCCAGCCGCTGACGATGATGATGGTGCGCCAGCCGTGGCGCGTGAAGGCTGGCGACAACGTCAATGTTATCGCCAGCGGAGACGGTTTTAACGTCGCCAGCGAGGGCCGCGCCATGAACAACGCCACGGCGGCGCAGCCGGTCAGAGTACGCATGAATTCAGGGCAGATTGTGAGCGGGAAAGTCGGCTCCGATGGGAATATTCTTATATCGTTGTAAAGCGTTAAAGATGGCTTCATCTCTGCCGATAGTGTAAATAACAGACGTAATACACTTGAGCAATTCAGGCCGCTATTTGCCTGAGCAAACTGGAGCCAGATTATGAGCATTGACAGAACTCAACCTATGAAGCCGGCCAGTACCGTGCAGCCTCGCGATCTTCCTGAAATGGCTACGCCGAAGGCGCAGAAGGTAGAGACAAAAACAACCGAATCAGGTACCCAGGTGGTACTGAGCGGCGCACAGTCACAGCTGACCAAATCCAGCTCGCAGGATATTAATACCGCGCGCGTTGAGCAGCTGAAGACCGCCATCCGTAACGGCGAACTGAAAATGGACACCGGCAAAATCGCCGACGCCCTGATCCAGCAAGCCAAAGACTCTTTAAAAGGTTAATCAGGTAAATGACTAAACTGTTGAACGCGCTTGATAAAATGCTGGAAGTCCTGAAAAGTCTGTCTGACGTAATGGCGGCAGAGCAACAACAGCTCTCGAGCGGTCAGATCAACAGCAGCCTGCTGCAACGCATTACGGAAGATAAAAGTTCGCTGCTGGCCACGCTCAATTTCCTTGAGCAGCTGCGCCGCGACGCGGAGAAAGAAGCGGGCTTCCATGCGCCCTACAGCGGTCAGCCGGAAATGGCTCGTCGCTGGGCTGCCCTACAGGAGCAGACGGTAAAACTGCGCGATACTAATTTGCATAACGGGATGTTGCTTAATCATCAAATCACCTTTACGGAAAAGGCGATTGAGGTATTAAAGCCCTATCAGACCCAGAAGTTTTACGGCCCGAACGGCCAGGCGACTTCAAGCGGCTTTATCAGCCGTAAGGTATAAAGCGCCGTTACTACCCCGGCCTGCGCCGGGGCTGCTGTTTCAGACTGTTGACAAGGCGGTTATCGGTTCGCCAGCGGCCTGGTGAATAGCGACCGAGGCAGAGCGGAACACGGACGCGCGCATCCCTGTAGGCTCGTTTCCCGCGTTCATGCGCGAAAACGGCCTGCTTATCCACCCCTGTCGCTGTAAGGCACTGGCGTCGCGATAAGAAACAACAGGATATCTGCAGGCGTTCAAATTTGTTATCAATCTCAGGCCCCGTTTTGCAACGGGGTTTTGCTTTATATGGCCGTAGTGCGGGCGAAATCCCTAACGCGGAAGCCCAGCAGCGCCAGCACCGCAAAGTAGACGCCGCCGCCAACGGCGCAGACCGCCGCCAGGCGCAGCAAACGCATCAGCATATTGCCCTGCGCCCATTCCGGCATGACCCACATCATTCCTGCCAGCGCGGCCGCCATAGCGATAACCGCGATAACCAAACGCAGCAAAAAGCTGAACCAGCCAGGCTGGGGCAGAAAAATTTTCTGTTTGCGCAGCTGCCAGTAAAGCAGCGCGGCGTTCAGACAGGCCGCCAGACCAATCGACAGCGACAGACCGGCATGTTTCAGCGGGCCGATAAAGGCCAGGTTCATTACCTGCGTCATGATCAGCGTCACAATGGCGATTTTGACCGGCGTTTTGATGTCCTGCCGCGAATAAAAGCCCGGCGCCAGGATTTTCACCACGATCAGCCCCATCAGTCCGACCGAATAGGCGACCAGCGCGCGCTGGGTCATGGCCGCGTCAAACGCGGAGAATTTCCCATACTGAAACAGCGCCACGGTCAGCGGCTTAGCGAGGATCCCCAGCGCGACCGCGCTTGGCAGCGCCAGCACGAAGCAGAGGCGCAGCCCCCAGTCCATCAGGCGGTTATATTCATCGTGATTATTACTGGCGAAGCTTTTAGCCAGCGAAGGCAGCAAAATAGTGCCCAGCGCCACGCCCAGCACCCCGGAGGGAAACTCCATCAGGCGGTCGGCGTAGTACATCCACGAGACGGAGCCGGACACCAGAAACGAAGCGAAAATAGTGTTGATAATCAAAGAAATCTGGCTGACGGATACGCCCAGGATGGCTGGTCCCATCTGGCGCATCACCCGCCAGACGCCCGCATCCTTCAGGTTAAGGCGCGGCAGCACCAGCATGCCAATTTTCTTTAAATGCGGCAGCTGATAGCCCAGCTGTAAGACGCCGCCGGCCACCACGGCCCAGGCCAGCGCCATTACCGGCGGATGGAAATGCGGGGCCGCGAACAGCGCAAACCCGATCATACTGATATTCAGCAACGTCGGCGCAAAGGCCGGCACGGAAAAGCGGTTCCAGGTGTTCAGGATCGCGCCTGTGAGCGAGGCCAGCGAAATCAGCATAATATAGGGAAAGGTGACGCGGAGTAGCGCCGAGGTCAGCGCAAACTTGTCGGCCGTATCGGCGAAGCCGGGCGCGGTCACTAAAATTACCCAGGGTGCGGCAAACATCCCGGCCACGGTAATTATCGCCAGCGCCAGCGTTAACAGCCCGGAGACGTAGGCGATAAACACCCGCGTCGCCTCCTCGCCCTGCTTGCTTTTGTACTCCGCGAGGATCGGCACAAAGGCCTGAGAAAAGGCGCCTTCGGCAAAGATACGGCGCAGCAGGTTCGGCAGTTTAAAGGCGACAAAGAAGGCGTCGGTTGCCATTCCCGCGCCGAACACTCTTGCCACGATGGCATCGCGCGCAAAGCCCAGCACGCGAGAAAACAGGGTCATCGAGCTGACCGCTGCCAGGGATTTCAACAGGTTCATGATCTTCGATTCTTTTAAAGGAGGTGGCGCGCCACGGTTATCGTCCGGCCGCTTCAGACGGCGCGAAAGCTGGCATAGTCTACTGATATGCCGTGAAATAACCACATCCGATTGCTCACCGTTATTCCCGTTCGCTGTCGCGCCAGAGCTTTTCAATCACGCGCTGCGCCGCCAGCGCCTGCTCGCCGGAGGTTTGCGGCATAGTCTGATTTTGTACGCAGTCGATAAAATGGCGTGCCGCGCCAGCGAACCCACGCTGCTCCAGCGTGCTCTGCCAGCCAGGGACGGGATCGATAACGAGGCGACCCGCCGTTTCCTGCCGTAGCTCCCGCATATCGTCAACCTGCCAGACGCTGCCGTCCGCTATCGCCATGACCGATTCGCGCTGGGTGCCCGCCCGACGGTGCATACTGGTAGTGATTTGCAGCTTGTCGACCTGAAAATGGTGCTCGGCATAGAGCATTTGGCCGTCGTCGTTGGTCAGCAGCGTGCCGCTTTGCAGCGACGCCCCACCACCGCCGAGCCAGAGCGCGGTATCCACGACGTGCAGATAATCGTCCAGCAGCGTAAAAAAGAGATCGCGCGGGCCGACGCTGTCGCTGCGATGTTTATCCATGCGCAGCGAGGCCAGCCCGCTCAGCGCTTTTAGCTGCAGATAGCGAGGCGCAAAACGACGGTTGAACGCCACCATCAGCTTGCGGCCACGCTGCTGCGCCAGCGTCACCAGCTGTTCGGCTTCGGCCAGCGTTGCCGCCAGCGGTTTATCCACGCAGACATCCTTGCCCGCCAGCAGCAGCTGTTTAACGATGCTGAAGTGCGTGGCGGTTGAGGTATGCACAAAGATCGCGTCGCAGTCGTTAATCAGCCCATCCAGCGTGGCATAAAGAGGAATACGCCAGCCGTCGCAAATCGGGCGGGCCTTCTGCTGATTAGGGGAAAACGCGCCCACCAGCCGCCAGCCCTGTGCATCAGCCAGCACCGGAAGCCAGGCTTTCTGCGCAATATTGCCCAGTCCCACCATACCTATACGCAACGTGGTCATATCAGGATCCTTTCAGCAATTGAGCCAGCTGCTGCTGCATTTCCGCCATCTGGCGCTCAAGCTCCGCCACCCTTTCCGTTAAATCGCCGCTTTCTCCCGCATCCGAAGAGGCGGGCAACGCGGCCTCATCCACTTCGCCGCTGAACAAATGCATATAGCGGCTTTCCCGCTTGCCTGGCTCGCGCGCCAGCCGGACCACAAAGGGCCCGTCTTCGCGCCCGGCGAGATTTTCCAGCGTTCGCTCGAGCTCTGCCATATCGGCAAATTCATGCAGCCGGGCGCTGCGCGTGCGCAGCTCGCCCGGCGTTTGCGGCCCGCGCAGCAGCAAAGTGGCCACCAGCGCCAGCTCTGCAGCAGAAAATTTGAGCTGGCCGAACTCGCTGTTGCAGAAGCGGTGCTCATATTTCACCACTCTTTGCCCGGCGCCGCTAAACGAGGTAACCAAATGCTTTTTCGCCAGCATGTCCAGCGCATCCTGCACGCCGGTTTCAGCCAGCGTCATCACGGGTTCGCGGTTCGATTTCTGATTACAGGCCGTAACCACGCCGTTCAGCGACATGGGATACTGATCGGGCGTGGTCACCTGCTTTTCCAGCAGGCAGCCAATAATGCGCGCCTCAACGGGCGAAAGAAGAATTTTCATTACAGGGGTCCACGTCGTTCGGGTGTCCATTCTCTGGCAGTCAGCGCGGTCAGCACGTGATCCTGCCAGCGTCCGTCTATCAGCAGATAGTCTTTGGCATAGCCCTCTTTTTCAAAGCCGAGCCTGGCCAGTAAATTGCCGCTGCGCTGATTATGCGGCATGTAGTTCGCCATAATCCTGTGCATATGTTGCTGGCGCTGCATATAACGAATAGCCGACTGGAGCGCCTCGAACATCATGCCCTGTCCCTGCCATTTCTGCCCCAGCGAATAGCCCAGATAGCAGGCGTGAAACGAACCGCGCACCACGTTACTGAAGTTGGCTACGCCGCGCACTTCGTTTTCGTCCGGATCCATCACCGCAAAATAGTAGGCGTTGCCCTGCTTATGCATATCGGTGATCAGCCCCAGCCGCGCCTGCCAGCCGGAAGGATAACAGTGGCTTTCATCCCGAATCGGCTCCCAGGGCTTAAGAAACGCCCGGTTTTCCGCATAATAATCCGCCAGACGCCAGGCGTCTCTCTCATGTACCAGGCGCACGACCAGCCTGTCGGTAGTCAGGCGCACTTTAGGGGCTGCGGAACGATAGCCAAACATCTTCTCTCCTGAATTCAGCCGATCATAAATAAAAGCGCCGCGCTGCGTCGACGGCATGTCTTTTACTATAACCGCCTGATTGCAGTCGGGTAAAATAATGCCGGGAAATATTCCGGTTGTGAATGGCGAAAACGGCTGAAACGCATGATAGCAGGCGCAGCGGCCGCTACCGGTTTGCCCTGTCAGCCGTTCTCTTCCATACTTCCTGCATACATTAAGAAGGTTAATGGTATTTGCCGTTACCTTTATCGCTGTAAGGAGGCACTTTTGAAACTGTTTATTTACGAGCACTGTCCGTTTTGCGTAAAGGCGCGCATGATCTTTGGCCTGAAAAACCTGCCGGTCGAACTGGTGGTGATGCTGAATGACGATGAAGAAACGCCGAAGAAGCTGATCGGACAAAAAATGGCGCCGATCCTGATGAAAGAAGACGGCAGCTGTATGCCTGAAAGCCTGGATATTGTCGCCTGCGTTGATAAAAGCGACGGCGAGCCGCTGCTGACGGGCCGTCCTAACCCCGCGATTAGCGACTGGCTGCGTCACGTTAACAGCTATCTGAACAAGCTGCTGCTGCCCCGCATCGCCACGGCATCCTTCGCCGAGTTCGCCACGCCGGAAGCGCGCCGCTACTTCGCAGAGAAAAAAGAAGCCAGCGTCGGCAGCTTTGACGAGCTGAGGCAGCATTCCGCAGGCTTTATCAAAAATATCAACGACGATCTGCGCAAGCTCGACAAGCTGATTGTGAAACCCAACGCGGTGAACGGCGAGCTGTCGCTGGATGATATTCACCTTTTCCCGGTGCTGCGTTCACTCACCCTGGTTGCGGGCGTCGAGTATCCCAGCCGCGTGGCTGACTATCGCGACAATATGGCGAAACAGACGCAGATTAATCTGCTTTCCTCCGTGGCTGCCTGATCTTCTGGGGTCGTTTTCGCGGCCCCGCCTTCTTTCGTCACAACTTTTCCCGCCAGCCCAGTGACTCTTTGTCATTTGTCGGGCAAGCTATCGCTTCGCGTCAGAAGGGGTAACTGACGTCATAACGTGACGAGGAGCACTATGAACAATCTTATGCGGGGCATGATGGCCCTGATGGTGACGCTGAGCCTGGCGGGCTGCAACAAGCTGACCCAATATTCCGTCAGCGAGCAGGAAGTAAACCAGGCGCTGCAAAAGCACAATAATTATGAAAAGCAGATTGGCGTGGCCGGGCTGGTCGATGCCCATATTGTCCTGACCGATCTCAACAGCAAAATCGGGCGCGAAGAGGCGGACAAAGTCACGCTGACCGGTAAAGCTACCGTTGACATCAGCTCGCTGTTCGGCCCACAGCACGCGGAAATGCTGCTGACCATGAAGGCGCAGCCTGTTTTCGATAAGGAAAAGGGGGCAATCTTCCTGAAAGATATGCAGCTGACCGACGTCCAGGCGCAGCCCGCGAAAATGCAGGGCGTGCTGAATACGCTGACGCCCTACCTGAATCAGTCGCTGAAAGAGTATTTCAATCAGAAGCCGGCCTATATGCTCAGCACCGATCGCAGCAAGGCCGAGTCGATGGCGAAGCGTTTCGCTAAAGGTCTGGTGGTGAAGCCTGGCGAGCTGGTGATCCCGTTTACCGATTAAAACTTCAGGGTTTCCCGATTGCTGCGGGGACCCTGGTTTATTTTTCCGCCGTTTTCATAAAGCAGCTGTAAAGGCTATGGGAAAGCCTGGCCCATTTTTCCGCCGCCTTCACAAAGCAGGTGCAAACGTTTGGCTTTCCCTTTATCCTTGATACCCGGCCAAATCGCGCCATTCGATTTCACTTCAGCCGGAGCCTGTTCATGACTGCACACCCTCAGCAACTTATTATCCGCCGCCCTGACGACTGGCATATCCATCTGCGAGACGATGAGATGCTGAAAACCGTGCTGCCCTTCACCAGCGAGGTTAACGGTCGGGCAATCGTTATGCCTAATCTGGTGCCGCCGATTGTCAGCGTAGCCGCCGCCGTGGCCTATCGCGAGCGCATCCTGGCCGCCGTGCCTGAAGGCCACCGTTTTACGCCGCTGATGACCTGTTATCTGACCGATTCGCTGGCTGCGGACGAGGTCGAGAAAGGCTTTAGCGAAGGCGTGTTTACCGCTGCCAAACTTTATCCTGCCCATGCAACCACAAATTCCAGCCACGGCGTGACCAATATCGACGCTATCGCCACCGTGCTGGAGCGGATGCAGAAAATCGGGATGCCGCTGCTGATCCACGGTGAGGTGACCGATGCGCACATCGATATTTTCGATCGCGAGGCGCGCTTTATCGAAACGGTGATGGAGCCGCTGCGCAAGCGCTATCCCGAGCTGAAAGTGGTTTTTGAGCATATCACCACCAAAGAGGCCGCTGAGTACGTGCAGGAAGGCAATCATCTGCTTGGCGCCACCATCACTCCGCAGCACCTGATGTTTAACCGTAACCATATGCTGGTGGGCGGCGTGCGTCCGCATCTTTACTGTCTGCCGATTTTGAAACGCAATGTGCATCAGGAAGCGCTGCGCAAAGTGGTCGCCAGCGGCCACGAACGCTTCTTTTTGGGGACGGACACCGCGCCGCACCTGCGTCATCGTAAGGAAACCAGCTGCGGCTGCGCAGGCGTCTTTAATGCCCCTTCCTCCCTGCCCGCCTACGCCACCGTGTTTGAAGAGCTGGGCGCACTGGCGCATTTCGCCGCGTTCTGTTCCGAGAACGGCCCACGCTTCTACGGCCTGCCGCTGAATGAAGGTACGCTGAAGCTGGTACGTCAGCCATGGACGGTGCCGGAGAGCGTCACGCTGGGCGAAGACACGCTGGTGCCGTTCCTGGCTGGCGAAACGCTGAACTGGCGCGTCGAGCTGTAATTCAGACAAAATGATTGCTTCCGCCGATCTTACTGTATATATTCACAGTGAATTCATCGGAGGCTTTTATGCGTATTGAAGTCACTGTAGCAAGAACCACTTCGCTGCCCGCTGGCGCCATCGATGCGCTGAGCGCCGAGCTGAGCAAGCGAATCGACAAACAATTTCCTGAATCCGCCCACAGCGTTTCGGTACGCTACGCCGCAGCCAATAATCTGACGGTGATGGGCGGCGGTAAAGAGGCAAAAGACCAGATTACCGATATCCTGCAGGAAACCTGGGAAAGTGCCGACGACTGGTTTATCACCGACTGACGGACGTCCTGTGGTCTTTCCGTTTTTTGCCGGGCTTCGCCGTCCGGCTTTTTTCTTTTCTCCCCTCTTTGCTCCTGACGGAATCTGGCTATAGTAGAGTGACCAAATATGCGTTGCTGCCGCTGGCTAAGAGGTCTGCCATGAATGTTGAAAATCCTGAAGAAGCGATGACGTTTGGCGAGCTGCTGGCGCTGATCGCCGATCAACAGCGCCGCCTGAGCGTGCTGGAAGTTGCCTTCTCTTCTCTCTCTTTGTGCCTGGATGAACAGGCCGCGCTGCGGCTGGTCGACAAGCTTCGCCTGGAAGCGACCCGTTCAGATTATGATGAAAATAAGCGGCACCACTTCGCCGCGCTGGCCGATGAGTTAGCCAAACGAGCCGGATAAATAATATTTACTCAAGTATTGTTATTTCGCTGCCGATATTTATTATATCGGGAGCACCCGTTCTTAGTTTCTGCGTACGCAATCCCGTAACAATTAAAGGCAATCGGCTCAGATCGACATTTCATTCTGCGAACATTGGAATTTCTGTTATAATTTTTCTGTTCTATGAAAAAAAGCCGCATTGAACCTCGATAAATCACTTCGTTGTCATTGTTAACACGAGTAATAAGGGGGTTATAATGGACAGAAACAAAGAGGTTATCCAGACACATCCCCTCGTTGGGTGGGATATCAGTACCGTAGACAGCTACGATGCTATGATGATCCGTCTGCATTCACTTTCATCAAATGAACAGCCAGACGATGAAGCGGAAGTGGGCCAGACCTACTGGCTGACCACTGATGTTGCCAGACAATTTATCTCCATTCTCGAAGCTGGCATAGCGAAGATAGAAGCTACTGAATATCAGGATCGCGACTACAAAAAGCACTAATTTCGTCCGCGTTAGCCTGGAGGCACCCAAACGGGTGCCTTTTTCATTCCTGCCGCATTTTTTTTCATTCCAGCCCCATTTTGCTATTCTGCCTGCCTGTTTAACCGATGGAGCCAGGTACTGATGGTTTATGACTTAATTGTGGTGGGCAGCGGCTCGGTAGGTGCAGCGGCCGGCTGGTACGCCACCCAGGCGGGACTGAATGTCCTGATGATCGATCGGGCGCATCCGCCCCATCGCGAAGGCAGCCATCATGGAGACACGCGTTTAATTCGCCACGCTTACGGCGAAGGCGCCCGCTATGTGCCGATGGTATTGCGCGCTCAGCAGCTGTGGGACGAACTGGAGCAGCAGTGCGGCGAGCGCATTATGCAGCGCAGCGGCGTGTTGAATCTTGCGCCTGATCATTCCGAATTTATCCGCAACGTGCGGCAAAGCGCCGAAACCTATAGCCTGCCGGTTGAGATATTCAGCGGTGAAGATGCCGTGCGGCGCTGGCCGCAGCTTGCTATCCCTGAAAACTATACGGGGATATACGAGCCGCAGTCCGGCTATCTGAAATCCGAATTGGCTATTCGTCACCTCATCCGCCTGTGTAAAGAAGCAGGCTGCGCGCAGCTGTTTAACTGCGCGGTCACCGGCCTGGAAGAGCATGACGGCCTCCAAGTCGTCCAGACCCCGGAAGGCGCCTTCCGGGGCAAAAAGCTGCTGCTAAGCGCCGGAACCTGGATCAAAACGCTGCTGCCGGAACTGCCCGTTACTCCCGTCAGAAAAGTCTTTGCCTGGCATCAGGCGGACGGCCGCTACAGTGAAAATAATAAGTTTCCCGCGTTTACCGTGGAAATGCCGGACGGTACCCATTTTTATGGATTCCCTGCTGAAAATAACGCGATCAAAATCGGCAAGCACAACGGCGGTCAGCCGATTAGCGCACCGGAACAGCGTAAGCCTTTTGGCGCCGTTGCTGAAGACGGCAGCGAACTCTTCGGGTTTTTACGCCAGTTTTTACCCGGCGTAGGCGTTTGCCTGCGCGGTGAAGCCTGTACTTACGATAATACGGCGGACGAAGATTTTATTATCGATACGCCGGGAGCAGACCGCTTGATTATTAGCGGGCTAAGCGGACACGGATTTAAATTCGCCACGGTATTGGGTGAAATCGCCGCGCAGTTTGCTCAGGGAAAAACCGCAGAATTTGATTTAACGCCCTTTTCGCTTTCCCGCTTATAAATAAAAAAGGCGGCATCGTTAAATGCCGCCTTTCCATATCGCTAATTATTTCCAGCCGTCATCTGATAACAGCAGGAAATATTATTTTACCGACGCCGCCTCTTTCTTTTGCTGACGCAGACGGAGTTTTTTCACCAGCTTGTGCGCTTCCGCTTCGCTGCCGACCGCAGGCGCTGAACCGGTCAGCGGCTTACGTGCCGTTTCCCGCATGGTAAAGACGGTGATCACGCCGATCGCGCCCGCCCCCATCAAATAGTAAGCCGGCATCATCAGGTTATGCGTCGTTTCCACCAGCCAGGTAGTGATTAGCGGCGTGGTGCCACCAAACAGCGAAACGGACAGGTTAAAGCCGATTGCCAGCGCGCTGTAGCGAATCTCCGTGGCAAACAGCGCGGGCAGCGTGGCCGGCATTGAGCCGCTAAAGCAGGTGTGCAGCACGCCAAGGATAATCAGCCCGGCGAACACCAGCCACATATTGCCGGAACCAATCAGCATCAGGCTTGGGATAGCCAGCACAATCAGGCCGATAGCGCCGCTTAAAATAACCGGACGACGGCCCAGGCGATCGTTCCAGTGCCCGGAAAAAAGCGTCAGCGGCATCATCACAAACATTACCACCAGGATCAGCAGCAGGCTGCTCATCTCGCTCAGGCCGAGGATACCGGTCAGGTAGCTTGGCATATAGGAGGTCAGCATGTAGTTAGAGACGTTAAACAGCAGCACCAGGCCAATACACTTCAGCATCTGGGCGCGGTATTTGCTCAGCATTTGCAGCAGCGTCAGACGCGGCTTGCTGTGTTCCAGCGCGTCCTGCTTTTCCATGTGCTTTTGAAACGCCGGCGTTTCTTCCAGCTTCAGACGGACATAGAGACCAAACAGCCCCAGCGGCGCGGCGATAAAGAACGGAATACGCCAGCCCCAGTCCAGCAGCGTCGCTTCCGGCATGGCCGCCGTCAGGCCGGTGACCAGCCCTGCGCCGAGCAGATAGCCGCCTAACGTACCGAATTCCAGGAAGCTGCCCATAAAGCCGCGACGGTTATCGGTTGAGTATTCGGCGATAAAAGTCGCCGCGCCGCCGTATTCGCCGCCGGTGGAAAAGCCCTGCACCAGGCGAGCGACCAGCAGCAAAATTGGCGCAAGGATACCGATGCTGTCATAGCTGGGGATCAGGCCGATACAGAAGGTGCCGATGGCCATCATAATCATGGTGACGGCCAGCACTTTCTGCCGTCCAACTTTATCGCCCAGCGGCCCGAACACCAGCCCGCCGATAGGACGCACCACAAAGGCCGCCGCAAAGGCACCAAAGGCGGCAAGGAGCTGGGCCGCCGAACTGCCGCCGGGGAAGAAGACCTTACCAATGGTGACGGCCAGATAGCTGTAGACGCCAAAGTCGAACCATTCCATCGCGTTACCGAGCGCGGCTGCGCCTACGGCACGCTTCAGCATGTCGTTATCCACGATGGTGATATCGTCTACGGTGAGTTCTTTCTGTTTTTTCTGCCAGAAGTGCTTTTTATGTCTGTTTTCTGAGTGCGTGCTCATGCAGTCCCCTTAATGAGAATGACTGGCAGCATCATAGCTTTCGTTGCCGGTGGAGCCTGTAGAGAAAGAAGGGAATGAAAGCTATAAAGCAGCGAAGATTAAAAGTACGGCGCTTAAAAACGTTTCTTTACGGGAATTTACTCTATACGACAGTCTTCTTTTTATCAAGTTTGTGACAGAAATCGCTGTAATAGCCATTTTACTGCTGTGTGTATCGCGTTATGGCGTCTGAAGATAGCAGGACGACCTGCCTGAAAAAGCGGTACTGACGCCTGCCCGGCTGCTGATGTTTACATTTCCCTGAGGATTATTAGTATGTTGTAACTATGCATAGCCAATAACGGAATAGCGCGGCGTCAGCAGGCACAAAAAGAGATAAAACAGAGAATTGAAGCGGTTACAGACTAAAAAGGCCGGTAAAACCGGCCCTGAACGCTGTCTGGCGGTCACTCAGTTATCGGGCGTTGGGATTTTTAGCGTCATATTCAGCAATCCGCGCGACTTGTTGAAAATTTTATTGCCGTTTTCCCTACCGGCGCGACGTGCCCGCTGTTCTTCCGGTGCCAGCGCCAGCTCTTCCATACAGATTGGGCTACAGCAGTCGTGATACTTTTCCGCACAGCTGGCGCACTGAATAAACAGCAGATGGCAGCCGTCGTTTTTGCAGTTCACGTGCGTATCGCAGGCCGTGCCGCACTGATGGCAATGCGCGATAACGTCATCGGAAATACGTTCGCCCATCCGCTCATCAAAAACAAAGTTTTTGCCCTTGAAGCGTACCGGCAGCCCCTGCTCACGTGCGCGGCGCGCGTACTCAATAATGCCGCCTTCTATGTGATAGACGTTCTCAAAACCGTTGTGCCGCATCCAGGCGCTCGCCTTTTCACAGCGGATCCCGCCGGTGCAGTACATCACGATTTTTTTATCTTTGCTGTCCTGCAGCATATCCACAGCCATCGGCAGCTGGTCGCGGAAGGTATCCGCCGGGATTTCCAGCGCGTTGTCAAAGTGCCCGACTTCATACTCGTAGTGGTTACGCATATCGACAAAGACCGCATCCGGATCGTCCAGCATGGCGTTGACCTCGCCCGCTTTCAGATAACCACCGACGTCGCTGGCGTCGAAGGTTTCGTCTGCAATGCCGTCAGCAACGATGCGCTCGCGCACTTTCAGACGCAGCACCCAGAACGACTTTCCGTCATCGTCGAGCGCGATATTCATTCGCAGGTTGTCCAGCGCCGGGTCGAAAGCGTAAAGCATTGTCTTCATCGCTTCATAATGGCTGGCCGGCACGCTGATTTGCGCATTGATCCCTTCCGAAGCAACGTAAACGCGGCCAAACACTTTCAGTTTGGTTAAGGCGATATAGAGCGCATCACGAAACGCTTTGGGATCGGTGATAGTGAAATACTTGTAAAAAGAGACGGTGGTACGCGGCTCGGTCTCGGCCAGCATCCGCGCCTTCAGCTCTTCATTCGAAACAAGGTTATGTAACACTGGCATGGTGTACGTTCCTGCGGCTTTTAAGAAATTTTGCGGGCGATATCATACCTGAATAGCGCCAGAAGCAAACCAAAATCGGGCCGCAGCGTAAAAATTACGTCTCAGGAAAGTGAGAGTCTGCAACAGGCGGAAAAGCATATCCGGACCAACATCACAAAAAAATCCGCCTATAGTTAGCCTGTTGCGACTTAATTTTTTACGGAGATATTGCATGAGTCAGCTATTTACCCCAATCGAGCTGGGCAAGTTAACGCTTAAAAACCGTATCGCCATCGCGCCGATGTGCCAGTATTCCGCCGAGCAAGGCAAAGCCACCGCCTGGCACCGCATTCATCTGGGCCACCTGGCGCTTTCCGGCGCCGGCCTGCTGATCGTCGAAGCGGCGGCCATTGAAGCCGCCGGCCGCATTACGCCGCAGGATTTAGGCCTGTGGGATGACGAAACCGAACAGGCGCTGGGCAGCGTGCTGCAGGATGTACGCAGCTATTCCACGATGCCGATTGGTATCCAGCTGGCCCATGCCGGCCGCAAAGCCTCTACCGATGTGCCATGGCGCGGCGGCGGCTTCCTGAAGGCGGAACAGGGCGGATGGCAGACCTTCGCGCCTTCTGCGGTGCCTTTCAACGATGACGATAACGCGCCGGTCGCGCTAACGCCCGAACGTATTGAAGAGATCAAACAGGCCTTCGTCGACAGCGCTGTTCGCGCCGATCGCCTTGGTCTGGATCTGGTTGAAGTTCACGCCGCGCATGGCTATCTGCTGCATCAGTTCCTGTCCCCGCTTTCCAACAAGCGTGAAGACCAGTACGGCGGCTCGCTGGAAAACCGTATGCGCCTGACGCTGGAAGTGTTCCGCGAGGTGCGTCGCGTATTCCCGGCAGATAAGCCGGTTGGCGTGCGTATTTCCGCTACCGACTGGGTAGACGGCGGCTGGGATCTGGCGCAGTCCATCGCGCTGAGTAAAGCGCTGGAGGCGGAAGGCTGCGCCTATATCCACGTTTCCAGCGGCGGCCTGGCACCGCAGCAGAAAATCACCGTCGGCCCGAACTATCAGGTGCCTTTCGCTGCGGCGATTAAAAAAGAAGTCGCCATCCCGGTGATTGCGGTCGGGCTGATTACCGAACCCCGCCAGGCGGAAGCGGTGCTGGTGGAAGGCGAAGCGGATATGGTCGCGCTGGCTCGCGGTATGCTTTATAACCCGCGCTGGCCGTGGCATGCCGCCGCCGAGCTGGGTGCGAAGGTGGACGCGCCAGAGCAATACTGGCGTTGTGAACCCCATGAAGTCAAAGGGCTGTTTAACTCATAGTCCATATTAGCCAGCGCGCGCCCGCGCGCTGGCGTTTAAACCTTCTGAATCCCAACGCATTATTTCAGTTCGCTGTCAAAAAATGGCACAATAGGTCATAAATAATAAATCCCGGGCAGCATAATGGTGCCCCTTTTTTACGATCTGGAAACTCATGACTCAGCTGCCTCAGTTTTCGCGCGCTTTGTTGCATCCCCGTTATTGGTTTACCTGGTTGGGTATTGGTCTGCTCTACGTGCTGGTGCTGTTGCCCTATCCCCTGCTTTATCGCCTCGGTTGCGGCCTGGGTCGTCTTTCCATGCGCTTTATCACTCGCCGCGTGACGGTAGCCCGACGCAATCTGGAACTTTGCTTTCCGGAAATGCCGGAAGCGGAGCGCGAGGCGATGGTTGTTCGCAACTTTGAATCCGTCGGCATGGGCTTAATCGAAACCGGTATGGCCTGGTTCTGGCCAGACTGGCGCATCAGCAAATGGTTTCAGGTCAGCGGTCTGGAACATATCGACAAAGCACATCAGGAAGGCAAAGGCGTGCTGCTGATCGGGATGCATTTTCTGACGCTGGAACTGGGCGCCCGCATCTTCGGCATCCATAATCCCGGTATCGGCGTTTATCGTCCTAACGACAACGCGCTACTGGACTGGCTGCAAACCTGGGGCAGAATGCGATCCAATAAAAGCATGTTGGATCGCAAGGATCTGAAAGGCATGATCCGCGCGCTGAAAAACGGCGATATTATCTGGTACGCGCCCGATCATGACTATGGCCCAAGAAGCAGCGTGTTCGTGCCTTTTTTCGGCGTGGAAAAAGCGGCCTCCACCAAAGGCAGCTATCTGCTGATCCGCAGCGGCCAGCCCGCCGTGATCCCTTTTGTGCCGCGTCGCTTACCGCACGGCAAAGGCTATGAGATGGTGATCCTGCCAGCGGAGGAAAATATGCCGCTGGATGATGAAGCTGCTACCGCCGCGCGGATGAATAAAGTCGTCGAGCACGGCGTGCTGATGGCGCCTGAGCAGTATATGTGGCTGCACCGCCGCTTTAAAACGCGCCCTGCAGGCGAACCCTCTTTGTATTGATGCTGCGGGCGGAATCGACCCCGCCCGTTTCTTAACCACGGCTTAATTCCCCCGCGTTTTCCCCGGCGGGTGCTATTAAGTCGTGAGCTTCAGGCACATACTTAGTCTGCTAACAAACTGCCAGGCTGCGTTTATGGCTGTGACTGCTGCTTTCCCCTCCCCCGCTTAACGGGTAAAAAAACTTCTTTGTCGCCTGATGCGGCTGTTTTCTGCCCGGCATCGCCTTCAGCCTCGTGATGCCCTTTCTGCCGCTTTACGTCGAACGACCTGGCGCAACCGATCCGCAGTCGCTGAACCTGTGGTCGGGGGTGGTATTCAGCATGACCTTTTTGTTTTCCGCTATTGCCTCGCCTTTCTGGGATGGGCTGCCCTATCGTAAAGGCCGCAAAATTATGCTGCTGCGGTCGGCGCCTGATATGGTAAGAGTGATGGTGCTGATGGGGAGGGCCGCCATTGTGCTTTTTAATGCGGTTTATTCATGGCGGACGCTGCGCCACCCTGTGACGCGACCGGGCGCGTAAACTATAACGCGCCCAGGAAGTGGCCTATCGTCTCGGCAAGCTCGCGGATACGCGGCTCGCAGCGGCGATAGTAGGTCCACTTGCCGACTTTGCTCGCCTCAAGCAGGCCCGCTTCCTGAAGCACCTTCAGGCAGAGCGAGGTGGCGGGCTGCGATAAGCCCGCCTTGTCCTGAATCAGGCTGGCGCACACCCCGTAACGGTCGAAGTCATACAGCTGGCTGTAGCCGGCAAAAGCTTCATCGGGGTTTTTCAGCCAGGCCAGCACGGCCATGCGTGTCGGGTTGGCCAGCAGCTTCATCGCGTTTTCAGGGGTCATCCAGCCTCACAAAATCAGGAACCGTAAAAAGGATAGTCAGTATACCCTTTACGCGTGCCGCCATATAGCGAAGCGGCATCCACAGCGTTCAGCGGATACCCGTGGCGAAAACGTTCCGGCAGATCGGGATTGGCGATAAAGGTTCTGCCAAAGCCAAACAGATCGCCCCAGCCCTGTTGCAGCACGTGTTCTGCTTTTTCCTGCGTGTAGCGGCCGGAATAGATAATGGGCCCGCGCCAGGCCTTACGCAGCGCAATACGGAAGGTTTCCGGCAGATCGGGGCTGTTATCCCAGTCGGCTTCTGCGATTGACAGATAACCGATCTCAAGCGTATTCAGCATCGCCGCCGCTACGGTGTAGGTCGTCTGCGGATCGCTTTCCACCAGGCCCAGGTAAACCCGCTCTTCATCCGTGCTGGTAAACAGCGGCGCAAAGCGGACCCCGACGCGGTGGCTGCCAAACACGGAACTGACCGCTTCGGTAACTTCTTTCAGGAAACGCAGCCTGTTTTCCAGCGAGCCGCCATATTCATCGGTGCGGAAATTGCTGTGTTCGGAAATAAACTGATTGATCAGATAGCCGTTGGCTGAATGCAGCTCAACGCCGTCAAACCCGGCCTCCTTCGCGTTTTGCGCCGCCGTGCGGTACAGCCCGACAATCTCTTTGACTTCGGCGGTGGTCAGTTCGCGCGGCACATCCGGCGCGGTCAGAATGCCTTCGCCCGGCCCGGTTTCGATAAAGACGCGTACGCCCGTTGCAGGCACGGCAGACGGCGCCACCGGCGGCTGCTTGCCCGGCTGCAGTTCGCTATGTGAAACGCGTCCTACATGCCACAGCTGACAAAAAATTGTTCCGCCTTCCTGATGGACGGCTTCGGTGACCTTTTTCCAGCCCGCAATCTGTTCCGCGCTGTGGATGCCTGGCGTCCAGGCGTAGCCCTGCCCGCGCGGTTCAATCTGCGTGCCTTCTGTGATCATAAAACCGGCGCTGGCGCGCTGGCGATAGTAGTCCACCATCATCTCGCCCGGCACGTTGCCCGGCTGGTCGCTGCGGCAGCGCGTCAGCGGCGGCAGCACGATACGATTGCGTAAGGTCAGATCGCCAATTTGTAAAGGCGTAAACAGGGTTTGCTTACTCATAATTCTACTCGCTCAGGTAATAAGAGCCGCCATTATATTTAAACATTTAAATGTTTAAATTCATTTTGTGCTATTGATGAAATATTAGCGAGGCTTCAGCCAGTTATTTTAGTAACCTGTTGATAACGTTGGTAAGTAGAAGAATAAGCCGTTTTGTGCAGGTTTTATGCTAAAACTGTTTAAAGTTTTTTCAGGGTGTGACGATAAATAATACAGACGGTGACGGGCATCCTGGCGCCGTATCCGAACCCTGGTTAAACTTTAAGGAAACGATTATGTCCGTTATCAATACTAACATCATGTCCCTGACCACTCAGAACAACCTGAACAAATCACAGGCTTCTCTGAGCACTGCTATCGAGCGTCTTTCTTCCGGTCTGCGTATCAACAGCGCAAAAGACGACGCCGCGGGCGAAGCGATTGCTAACCG